>NZ_JBXAPT010000002.1:0-772281 GCF_058806515.1 Leifsonia sp. GW821-FHT13C05
CCCCCCCCCCCCCCCCCCCCCCCCCCCCCCCCCCCCCCCCCCCCCCCCCCCCCCCCCCCCCCCCCCCCCCCCCCCCGGTCGGCGGGCGTCGGACGCACCACCACCTCGACCAAGGTGCTCGGCTACGTCCTCGTCGCCCCCATCGTCCTCATCATGGCCTTCGTCATCGCGTTCCCGCTGGTGAACGCGGTCGTCACGAGTCTCCAGGATCAGCGCGTCATCGGCAGCCCCGCGGACTTCGTCGGCTTCGACACGTACACGAAAGTGCTCGGCGACGACAAGTTCTGGGCGGCGCTCGGCCGCTCCGGGATCTGGTTGGTCGTCAACATGATCGTCCAGACGATCCTCGCGTTCGCCACGGCGCTGCTCCTGCAGCGCAGCGGCTGGTGGTCGAAGAGCGCCCGCACTTGGATCGTGCTGCCCTGGGTCGTCCCGACCGTCGCCGTCGCGGTGATCTGGCAGTGGCTTCTCAACAGCAACTACGGCATCATCCACAAGATCTTCGCGGCGGTCGGCATCGACATCGGCGCCCCGTTCGCGGACGGCCCGCTCACCCTGATCACGGTCATCCTCGTCAACAGCTGGCACTGGTTCCCGCTGAGCGCCGTGGTCATCTACGGGGCGCTCGCGACCGTGCCACACGAAGTCATCGAAGCGGCGAAGATGGACGGCGCCAATGCCTGGCGCACGTTCTGGTCCGTGACGTTCCCGCTGTTGCAGCCCGTCCTGTTCGCTCTCGGTCTCGTCGGATCGCTGTGGTCGTTCAACGTCCTCGACACGATCTACCTCACCACCAAGGGCGGTCCCGCCGGCGCGACCACGACGATGCCCGTCTACATCTACGACACGGCGTTCAGCGCCTTCCGTTCCAGCGAGGCCGCAGCGGCCTCGGTGCTGACGGTGATCGTGCTCGCGATCGCGGGCCTGCTGTTCGTGCGGTTCGCCAAACCGAAGGACTTCGCATGAGGCCGACACTGAGGCTGGGGCGCATCCCGGCCGCGCTCGCGATGATCGTGCTGACGATCGTCGTCATCGGACCGATCTACTGGGTCGTCAGCTCGGCCTTCAAGAGCCGTCAGGAGATCTTGCAGGCAACACCGACCTGGTGGCCGCAGACCTTCACGCTGTCGAACTTCGAGCAGTTGTTCGTCACCACCGACTACGCCGTGTACCTGCGCAACAGCGTGATCGTCGCGGTCGCGACCACCGTCGTCACGCTCATCGTCTCTCTCGCCGCCGCGTACGGCCTCTACCGTCTGCGCGTGCCGGGCAGCGGGAAGATCGCGGGCATCGTGCTGCTGTCGTACATGATCCCCGGCACTCTGCTCATCGTGCCCCTGTACCGGACGCTCGCCGGAGCCGGCCTGATCGACACCTACGCCGGGCTCGTTCTCGTGAACGTCGCGTTCACCGCACCGTTCTGCACCTGGCTGCTTCGCGGGTTCATCTTCTCGGTGCCGCCCGAACTGGACGAGGCGGCCTCGATCGACGGCGCCGGCCCGGTCCGCACGATGGTGCAGGTGGTGCTCCCGCTGATGGCGCCCGGCGTTGCGACGGTCGCGGTCTACTCGTTCGTGTATTCGTGGACCGAGTTCGTCTTCGCCTCCCAGTTCGTCGTCAGCGACACCCTCAAGACGCTGCCGATCGGGCTGAGCGCCCTGGTGGGGCAGTACACGGTCAACTGGGGTCTCGTGATGGCCGGAACCGTGTCCACGCTTCTGCCCACCGTCATCCTGTTCCTCTTCGTCGGCAAGTACTTCGTCGGCGGACTCATCTCGGGAGCGACGAAATGACCATCGCCGCCGACGAGACCAGGACCTCCGACCTGTACCTCCGCCGCGTGCAGGAAGTGCTGTCCGTCGCGGCTCGCGAGGAGTCCGACGCGATCTGCCGAGCGGCGGAGACGGTCGCGGACGTCTTCCAGCGCGACGGCATCCTGTACGTGTTCGGCAGCGGCCACTCGCACGTCTTCGCGGAGGAGGCGTTCTACCGGGCCGGAGGATCCGCGCGCATCTCGCCGATCCTGCAGGACGACTACATGCTCCATGTCAGCGCGCAGCGCAGCACCGAGCTGGAGCGCCAGGCTGGCCACGCGGACGACATCCTCGCGCACTATCCCATCCGTCCGGGAGTGGATGCGATGCTCGTGGTGTCGAACTCCGGATCGAACGCCCTCCCCATCGAGGTGGCGGGGGCGGCGAAACGGCTCGACCTGCCTGTCATCGCGATCACCTCGGTGGCATACGCGCGTTCGACAACCGGTGCCGGACCGCGCTTGCACGACGTCGCCGACATCGTGCTCGACAACCACTGCCCGCCCGGCGACGCCCTCGTGCCGATCGCCCCTGGCCTGCCGAAAGCGGGTCCGGGGTCGAGCGCGGTCGGAATCGCCCTGCTCAACGCCGTGATCGTCCAGGCGCTGTCGCTGCAGGCCGCGTCCGGCGTCGACCCGGACATCTACCTCAGCGCAGGCATGCCGGGGGCGCTCGACCACAACAGCGCACTGGCCGACCGGTTCCGGTCGCGCATCCCGCACATCTGACGTCGCTCGACGACCGAGACACGACCACGATCAGGAACAAGAGAAAGAGAACGAGATGAAGATCAGTTTCGAAGTCTGGCCGAACATGCCCTGGGGTCGCCTGGAGGCGGCAGGTCCCGCGTGGAACTCCTGGGGCGACCTGCCGTCGGCGGAGACGGTGACCAAGGTCGCCGACTACGGGTACGACGCGGTCGACTTCATGCTCGGCCACCTCATGAACGGCCCGAAGGCGGAGTACGACCAGCGCCTCGCCGACACCAAGGCCGCGGCGGACGCCGCCGGAATCGAGATCGGCTACGTCGCCAACCACACCACGTTCGTCAGTCCGCGCGAATACGACCGCGAGCGCGGCATCGAGAGCTTCAAGAAGGCGCTCGACGCCGCCAAAGTCCTCGGAGCGAAATCCGCTTGCACCCTTCTCGGCGACGGGTACTACGACCCGCCCCTCAACGTGCTCCTCAGCCGCAAGGACGCCTGGCGCCAGGCGAAGGAAGCCATCACCGAGGTGTGCGATTATGCGGCGAAGCTCGACCTCAACGTCAGCATCGAGCTCCTGCAGGGCACCATCCTGAACAAGGTGGAGTCGGTGGAGCGCATGTTCGAGGAGATCGGCGCATCCAATCTCCGGATGACGATGGACACGGGTGCGTTCTACGTCGCGGTCAAACCGTTCATGACCGTGCCGCAGGCGGTCAAGCGGCTCGCGCAATACATCGATATCGTGCAGATCAAGGACGAGGTCGGCCTGCCGACCATCGTGAACTGCAACCACATCTGGTTCGGCGGCGGCCTCGTCGACTTCCGGGAGACGTTCGAGACCCTCGGCGAAATCGGGTTCGACGGCTACGTGAGCGTGGAGTGGGAGGGCTGGCAGGTGGGTGGACAGATCGGCGTCGGCGAACCGGCGGGCATCGGCCTGTCCAACTTCGACCGCGTCGCGGAGGAGTCGCTCGATTTCCTGCGCGAGTACGGTTTCACGACGCAGCGCGAACGGGCAGCCTGACCCCGTGACCGCACACCAGGACGGCCTCGTCGTCGGCATCGACGCCGGCACCACCACGGTCAAGGTGCTGGCGCTGGATGTCGCGACGGGGCGTCCCGTCGCCGAGGCGTCGGCGGAGTACCCGACCGCCTCGCCGGAGCCAGGGGCGCACGAGCAGAACCCGGACGACTGGTGGGATGCGGCCGTCACCGCCCTGCACGCCGTGCTCGCACGCGTCGATGCCTCGTCCATCCTGGCGGTCGGGATGTCCGGCCACATGCACTCCCTGCTCCTGGTCGGCGCGGACGATCGGCCTGTCGCTCCGGCCCTCACCTGGGCGGACAGACGAGTGGCGGAGCAGACCAGGCGGCTGCAGGCGGACCCCGCGTTCGGGCGGCGGGCGGCGAACGGCGTCGTCGACGCGTTCACCGCGCCCAAACTCGCCTGGTTCGCCGAGCGGCACCCCGAGCGGATGCGCGCGGCGACGCGTCTGGTGCTGGCGAAGGACCTGCTCCGGTTCCGGCTCACGGGCGAGTGGGCGACGGACGAGACCGACGCTGCGGGCACGCTCCTCTACGACGTGCACGAACGCGAGTGGGCAGACGACCTGTGGACCGCATCCGGGGCCGACCCGCGACTCGCCCCGCGCGTGCTGGGATCGAGCGAGGTGGCCGGCGTCGTCACAGCGGAGGCCGCGGCAGCGACCGGCCTGCGCGCGGGAACGCCCGTCGTCACCGGAGCAGGCGACGTCCCGGCAGCGGTGCTCGGGTCGGGTGTGGTGTCCCCCGGAGTTCTCAGCGTGAACGTCGGCACGGCGGCCCAGATCATGGGACTGTCCGCGGAGCCGGTCGCGGGAGGTGGGTTCGTCTTCGGGGCGGCGACCGGCGACGGTTTCGTGGTGATGTCGTCGCTGTACGCGGCGGGGGCGAGCATCCGGTGGGCGGAGCGCGCCATCCTCGGCGGCGGTCCGATCGGGGAGGCGGCCAGGCTCGCCCCTCCCGGCAGCGATGGACTGACCTACCTGCCCTTCATGTTCGGAGCGACCGTGCCCGTGAAGAACGACGCCGCGAGGGCGGCGTTCGTCGGCCAGGATGCGCGGCACGGGCGCGAGCACCTCGCGCGCGCGGTGGTCGAGGGCGTCGCGTTCGGGTGCGCGGACGCCGTCGAGGCCGTCTCGGCTGTGGTGGGGCGTCCTCGGGAGATCCGCATCGTCGGCGGTGTCACGGGCTCCGAGGAGTGGTGCGAGACGTTCGCGGCGGCCGTGGGCGCCGACATCCGGGTGGTGCGGGGCGACGGCGGTTCCGCGCGCGGTGCTGCTGCCCTGGCGGCGATCGGTGCCGGTCTGTGGACCGTGGGCACGGCGGCCGCGACGCCGGGCCCCCCTGTCGTTCCCGGCGACGGGGCGGTGGCCGATGCGTACGCCCGGTACCGGGATGCGTGCGCCCGCCTGCTCTGAGCATCCTCGGGCGTCGGTTCGGCAGCTCTCCGCCGCGCGTCAATCCGGCGCGACGGAACGCGACGCCAGCACGGCCCAGTCGTGCTCGAACAGCTGGGTGAAGTATGCGGCGATCTCGGCGTTTTCGAGGATCACGCCCGCATCCCGGTTGGTCAGCGTCCCGGCCGGCGACCAGTTCTGACTGCTGACGAGCGCGGCCCGGCCGTCGACGACGATGCCCTTGTTGTGCACGTTGTTCTGCAGCTTCACGCTGCTCACGACGTCGAGGCCTTCGGCCTGCAGCTTCTCGAGGTAGCCGGCCGTCTCGAACTGGCTCATGATGATGCGCACGTCGACTCCGGCCTGCTGCCGGTCGATCACCGCGTGGATCAGCGCGAGGAACTCGGCGGGGGCGTCCGCGACCGTCTTCGGCAGCTCGATGTACTGGAACTGCATCAGCAGCGATGTCGTGGCGCTCCGGATGAGGTCCAGGATGTGCGGGGCGTAGCTGCCAGCATCCGGGGTGAGCAGCGGCGTCACCGTCAGTTGCCGCTCGGCGGTGTCTGCGGCGAAGAAGCGCTGGTACGGCGGCGTGGTCGCGAGCGGGGCGAGCAGGGCCGGGACAGGCCCGGCGGCCGGAGTGGTGGCCTGGTGCTGCGCGGCGACGGCGAGGTCGTTGAGCAGGAAGGCCTCGAACGTTCGCGCCAGCTGCTCGTTCTCGATGACGACGTGCCAGTCGCGGTCGCCGGAGCGGGCGGCCGAGGCGTCGGCCGGCGTGGTCACCGGGTCGATGTCCGGCTGGTTCGAGTTGTTCCAGTTGCCGCTGGACAGCCAGACGGCGGACGAATCCCGCACGGCGAGCTTGATGTGGTACGCGGACGGGAAGATCCAGGCGGCGGCGAGCGGGTCCATCCTGGAGAGCGCCCACGCCTGCGTGAGGTGGTCGCCGAAGGCGGTGGTGAGTGCCGCGACGGTCTGCTCGTCGGTCTGGTCGGCGGTGGGATTCTTGGCGGGATGATCGAGGACGAGCCGCACGGTTCGGCCCGCGAGGACGGTCTCGACGGTCTGCAGGATGTGCCGCGAGGTGAAGTCGTAGAGGCCGACGGTGAGGGTCTCGCGCACCCCGGAGAGGAACGCGCCGAGCGTCGGCCAGCCGGAGTCCGGACTCGCGCTCAGCGTCACGCGCATGGTGCCGGAGACCGGGGCGAGGGCGCCGCCGGGCGGAGGTGCGTACGGGAGCTGGGGTTTGGCGGCGGCGGCGAAGTCGACGCCGGGGACGATGGATGCGCCGGGCGCGGCGGCCGCGCCCGTCAGCTCGTACTCGTCGGCGAACTCCGGCACCGCGCCGCGATCGGGCGCTGGCCCCGCCGTGCGCGCGAAGGCGGCGGGCTCGGTCAGCATGCGCTCCTTGGCCGCCGACGCAACGCGCGCGTCCACGGGGAGGCCATCCACCTCGGCGGGCAGGGCGTCGCGCACGGTGGGGAGCGACGCATCCCGTGCGATCGTCACCACGATGGCCGGGGTGTCCGTGATCCACCCGTCGGCCAGCAGGTAGCCCGGTCGCACGCTGAGGGCACCGGGGACGGCGAACTCGGGGAGGTGCTCGCGGATGACGGAGCCGATGCGTTCGGCGTTCAGGTTCGGCATACCCCTGGCTTACCCCGCGAAATACCAGTTTCTGTCGCGAATCCCGGGCGTGTTGCGACAGTTTCTGGCATCTCGTAAACCCGCTGAATACGTGCAATTCTGTGGCATCTAAGATGAGGCGCACAGCCAGAAAGATGGAGATCGCACCATGAGCACCGACGCGCCGACCGCCGCACACCGCGCCGACAGTCACGACCTGATCCGCGTGCAAGGGGCGCGCGTCAACAACCTCAAAGACGTGAGCGTCGAGATTCCGAAACGGCGGCTGACGGTCTTCACCGGCGTCTCCGGCTCCGGCAAGAGCTCGTTGGTGTTCGGCACCATCGCGGCCGAGTCGCAGCGGATGATCAACGAGACGTACAGCGCGTTCGTGCAGGGCTTCATGCCGACGCTCGCCCGGCCCGACGTGGATGTGCTCGACGGGCTGACCACGGCGATCATCGTCGACCAGGAGCGGATGGGGGCGAACGCCCGGTCGACGGTCGGCACGGCCACCGACGTGAACGCGATGCTGCGCATCCTGTTCAGCAGGCTCGGCCAGCCGTACATCGGGTCGCCGCAGGCGTTCTCGTTCAACGTCGCGTCGGTGTCCGGGTCCGGCGCCATCACCATCGAGCGTGGAGAGGCCACCACGAAGGAGCGGCGCAGCTTCACCGTCACCGGCGGGATGTGCCCACGCTGCGAGGGCATGGGCAGCGTCAACGACATCGACCTCACCCAGCTGTTCGACGAGACGAAGTCGCTGGCGGAGGGTGCACTGACCATCCCGGGGTACACAGCGGACGGCTGGAGCGTGCGCATCTTCACGGGCTCCGGATTCCTCGACGCCGACAAGCCGATCAAGGACTACACGAAGAAAGAGCTGCACGACTTCCTCTACCGCGACCCGGTCAAGGTGAAGATCGGCGACATCAACCTCACCTACGAGGGTCTGGTGCCCAAGCTGCAGAAGTCGATGCTGTCGAAGGACCGCGAGGCGATGCAGCCGCACATCCGCGCGTTCGTCGACCGCGCCGTCACGTTCACCACCTGCCCGGACTGCGGCGGCACCCGGCTGAGCGAGGCCGCCCGCTCGTCGAAGATCGGCGGCATCAGCATCGCCGACGCGTGCGCCATGCAGATCAGCGACCTCGCCGACTGGGTGAACGGGCTGGACGAGCCGTCCGTCGCTCCCCTGCTGAGCGCGCTGCGGCAGACCCTCGAATCGTTCGTGGAGATCGGCCTCGGCTACCTGTCCCTCGACCGGCCTGCGGGCACGCTGTCCGGCGGAGAGGCGCAGCGCACGAAGATCATCCGGCACCTCGGCTCGTCGCTCACCGATGTGACCTACGTCTTCGACGAGCCGACGATCGGGCTGCACCCGCACGACATCCAGCGCATGAACGAGCTGCTGCTCCGCCTGCGCGACAAGGGAAACACCGTGCTCGTGGTCGAGCACAAGCCGGAGATGATCGCCATTGCCGACCACGTCGTCGACCTCGGGCCGCGCGCGGGCACCGCGGGCGGGACGATCACATACACCGGCAGCCTCGACGGCCTCCGCGCGAGCGACACCCTCACCGGCCACCACCTCGACGACCGCGCCACCCTCAAAGACACGGTGCGCACCCCCACCGGCACACTCGCCATCCGCGGCGCGAGTTCCCACAACCTGCGCGACGTGGATGTGGACATCCCGCTCGGGATGCTCGTGGTCGTCACCGGCGTCGCCGGCTCGGGCAAGAGCTCGCTCGTGCACGGGTCGATCCCGGCCAGCGAAGGCGTGATCTCCATCGACCAGGCGGCGATCCGCGGCTCCCGCCGCAGCAACCCCGCCACGTACACCGGCCTGCTCGACCCCATCCGCAAGGCCTTCGCGAAGGCCAACGGCGTGAAGCCCGCGCTGTTCAGCTCCAATTCCGAGGGCGCCTGCCCCAACTGCAACGGCGCTGGCGTGATCTACACCGATCTCGGCATCATGGCCGGGGTCTCCACGGTCTGCGAGGTCTGCGAAGGCAAGCGGTTCCAGGCCTCCGTGCTCGAATACCAGCTCGGCGGCAAGGACATCAGCGAGGTGCTGGCGATGTCCGTCACCACCGCCGACGAGTTCTTCGGCAACGGCGAGGCGCGCACGCCCGCCGCCCACAGCATCCTGAGCAGGCTCGTGGATGTGGGACTCGGCTACCTGAGCCTGGGCCAGCCACTCACGACCCTCTCCGGCGGGGAACGTCAGCGCCTCAAACTGGCGACCCACCTCTCCGAGCAGGGCGGCGTGTACGTGCTCGACGAACCGACTACTGGCCTCCACCTGGCCGATGTGGAGCAGCTGCTCGGACTCCTCGACCGCCTGGTCGACTCCGGCAAGTCGGTGATCGTGGTGGAGCACCACCAGGCCGTGATGGCGCACGCGGACTGGATCATCGACCTCGGCCCGGGCGCCGGCCACGACGGCGGGCTGGTGGTGTTCGAGGGCACGCCGGCGGAGCTGGTGGCAGCCAAGTCGACGCTCACCGGGCAGCACCTGGCGGCATACGTGGGGGCGTAGCGGAGCGGCCACCCGCGTACGAGCGGCCGCTCCCTACTCCCTACTCCACACTCTCTACTGAATGCCCTCGCGGACGAACTGCCACTGCTGGTTCGCGGCGCCCGTCGCCGCGTTCTGCTGGGCGGCGGCGCCGTTCGCCGTGGACGAGCCGGCGATCTCCAGGGGCTTGCCGCTGTTCGCGTTGGTCAGCGTCCAGTAGCCGCCGCTCGTCGTGAGGTTCCAGTTCTGGGTGGCGTTCCCCGTCGGACCCCACTGACCCGCCTGCACAGCGTTGCCCGTTTGCGCGCCCGGGATCTCCAGCAGCTTGCCGCTGTTGTCGTTGAACAGCTGCGTGCTTCCCGTCACCGGGTGGACGTTCCAGATCTGGGTGGGGTTCGCGGTGTCCGCCCACTGGCCGGCCAGCGCGCCGTCGGTGGTGAGCGCCGAAGCGATCTCCAGCAGCTTGCCGCTGTTGCGGTTCACGATCCGGAACTGCGAGTCGAGCTGCGCGCTCGGCTGATAGACCTGCAGCTGGTCGAGTTCCGCATACGACGTCCCCTTGCTGAACGCGATCGTGTTGGCGCCCGCATTCAGCGTCACCGTCTTCTGCGCCCAGCCGAAGCGGCCCCAGTCGACCGTCGCCGGATAGCTGATGCTCGACGCCGTCCCACCGTTCACCGAGACGTTGTGCGTGCTCGCAGCACCTGTTCCGTTGTCGTAGCGCACGTTGAGCGTGTACGAGCCCGCGCTCGGAACGCGCACCGTGAACGTGACGGCACTCGTGCTGTTGTTGATGTTGCCGACCTTGCTCCCGTTGGCGGCGTTCACATCGGTCACCAGCGAGGTGTCGGACGTGCGTGCCGCCTTCTCCGCCTCGTACTGCTGCGCATCCAGCGGGATCGAACCCACGCGGATGTCGTTGTACGTGGTCGCCGCGTTCTCCACGTTCGTCGCTTGGTAGAGCGTGCGCCCGTCGACGCTGGTGTCGAAGCTCTGCGCGAACCCGGAGAATGTGCCGCCCGCCGTGTCGGTCGAGTCGTAGGTGACCGCCATCGGCAGCCGCTCCCACGGTCCGGCACCCAGGTTGTAGTTGACGTAGAAGTCCTGGCCGCCGCTGATGTTCCCCGAGGCATCGAGACCCCACTTGGATGCGACGACCACCATCCCCTTCGGGCCGCCGGTCGGCACCCACTTCACGTACGGGGACGAGCCGATCCCGCGCCCGTTGGCGAGGGCGATCTGCGTGCCGATGCTCGTGCTGGGCGACCAGGTGACCCCATCCGGAGAGATTTTGAAGTACACCGGCGCCGTGTTGTTGGTCTGGCTCGGCCGGTTGACGACCTCGAACGTGGCGAGGTAGCGGCCGTCCGGCAGCTTCGTCACGGTGATCATGCCCGGCCGGTCGCTCTGGTTGGTCGGAGCGGACACGTTGCCGAGCGCACCCCAGGTGAGGCCGCCGTCGCTGGACTCACGGTACGAGACCGCCTGCAGCACGCCGTTCGCCTTCTGCCGCTCGTCCGAGAAGTACGCGGCGAGCTTTCCGTTGCCGTCGACGATCAGCGACGGCTCCCACACCGTCGTGGTGGTGGAGGTGGGAGACGGGTCGTACGTGGCCGGGCCGCCGGTGTCGATGGTGCTGAGATACGACCAGGTGGCTCCGTGGTCCGCGCTCTTGTAGACGACGAGCCTGCTGCTCGACCGGTCCGTGGGCATGATCATGCCGGAGAGCAGGATCGTGCCAGCGGGGAGGCTGCCGACCTGCTGGGGAAGCTCGTAGAGGAACGGCTGCGACGTGCGCGCGAGCGTCGGGAAGTCGTTGTTCGGGACGACGTCGGTGAGGTGCGTCCACGTCGTCCCGTTATCGGTGCTCCGGTAGATCGGGTACACCTGCTTGCCGCCGACGAGCACCAGCTGGTCGTAGGTGACGAGCTGGGTGCCGTTGGATGTTCCGCTGTTCTTCAGGACGATGTTCTTGGCGTAGGTGGTTCCCGCCGCGCGTCCGCCCTCCGGATTGAAGGACGTCCCGGCCGCGGGCGAGTACACCAGCGCGCCGTTGCCTGTCGTGACGGCCTCGGCGGGAGGGGCGATCGCCGCCTGGGCGAACACGGCGACTGCTGCCGCGGTGAGAGCTGCCGCCAGCATCCGGCGGCGGAAGGTTCGCGGCTGGGCCGCTCCCCCGGTGGATCCGATCATCGTGTGTCTCCGATCTGAGAGTTCGCGTCGCGGGAATCCGTGGCGCAGTGCCGACGCGGTCCGCGCCGTCACGCCTGAGGGGGTAAGCGTGCTGGGGGTGGGAGGTTCTACCGGTGGGGAGGTTCTACGGGTGGGAAGGGTCTAAGCGGTGACCGGGTTCTGTGGGGTGAGCAGGATCTCCGTCCAGGAGACGGCGGGCAGGTCGATCCGCAGGACGCCTCCGTCCGTGCTGACGGTGGTGTTGTCGGCGAGGACGACGCGTTCCGGGTTCTCGCGGTTGTTGGAGGCGGTGATGTCCGCGTCGCTCAGCGTGCGCGCGGTGACCGCGTATGTGCCGGGGTGCGCGCGGGACGGGAGGTCGATCTCGAGGGAGGTCCCGGCATCCACGGCCCGGTTGACGACGTAGACCGCGACGCTGCCCGTGCTCTCGTCGAGGCTCGCGACGGCGTCGACGAGCGGCACGTCTCCGAAACGCTCGGTCGGGTAGCTGTCGCTCACCGGGGTCACGTCGAGGGCGATGCCGGTGGCGTTGGCCGCCGTCGCCGCGAACGGGAAGAAGGTGGTCTGGCGCCAGGATGCGCCCCCCGGCTCCGTCATGATCGGCGCGATCACGTTGACCAGCTGGGCGAGGGAGGCGCTGGTCACCCGGTCGGCGTGCTTCAGCAGGGTGATGAGCAGGCTGCCGAACACCACAGCATCCGCCACCGTGTACTCGTCTTCGAGCAGGCGAGGGGCAACGGGCCAGTTGTCGACGCCGGTGATCTTGTCGACGTTCTCGTAGCGGCTGTTGTACCAGATGTTCCACTCGTCGAACGAGATGTTGATGGTCTTATCGCTGCCGCGCACCGCTTTGACGTGGTCGGCGGTGGCGGTGACGCTGCGGATGAAGTGGTCCATGTCGATCCCGGATGCGAGGAAGCTCGCCAGGTCGCCGGTGTTCTCGTAGTACGCGTGGCAGGAGATGTAGTCGACCGCGTCGTACGCGTGGGTGAGCACGACGCGCTCCCACTCGGCGAACGTCGGCATCGACGAACTCGACGAGCCGCAGATCACCAGCTCCAGGTCGGGGTCGAACGCCTTCATCGCGCGTGCCGTCTGGGCGGCGACCTTGCCGTAGTCGTCGGCAGAGCGATGTCCGAGCTGCCACGGGCCGTCCATCTCGTTGCCGAGGCACCAGATGCGCACGTCGAACGGCTCCGTGCGTCCGTTCGCCGCCCGCCGGTCCGCGCGCGCCGTGCCCTGCGCGAGGTTGGCGTACTCGAGCAGCTCCAGCGCCTCCGGCGTTCCGCGGGTGCCGAGGTTCACGGCGAGCATGAGCTCGCTGCCCACGGCGTCCAGCCAGCGCTGGAACTCGTGCAGGCCCACCTCGTTCGTCTCGGTGGTGTGCCAGGCCAGGTCGAGCCTGGTCGGCCGTTCCTCCCGCGGCCCGACGCTGTCCTCCCAGTTGAAGCCGGAGACGAAGTTGCCTCCCGGATACCGGATCGCGGTGACGCCGAGCTCCTTGACCAGCTCGATGACGTCGGTGCGGAAGCCGTCGCCGTCGGCCAGCGGGTGGCCCGGCTCGTAGATGCCGTCGTAGACCGAGCGGCCGAGGTGCTCGACGAACGAGCCGAACAGCCGAGGGTTGATGGCGCCGATCCTGGCCGACGTGTTGATGGTGAGGTGTGCGATGTGCATGGATGTGTTCCGTTACGGGTTCGGCGTGAGGCGGCTGGCGGACGGGGCGGGAAGGGCGGACAGGTCGGACGTGGCGTGGTGCCGATAGCGGTCGGCGACCGGGTTCCGGGAGCGGAGGAGACCGTCGCCGGTCTCGACGAGGTCGTAGAGGCCCATCGTGAGCAGGTGGTCGGCGCGCGGGTTCTCGCTGTGCCGCCAGGTCCACTCGTACATGTCGAAGAGAGGCCACCAGGTGTAGCCGACGATGTCTGTCCCCTCCGCGCGCATCCGGTGCACGAGCGCGACGGAGTCGTCGAGCCAGGCGATGCGTTCCTCGACGCTTCCGGTGACGCAGGTCTCGGTGACCATGACGGGCGCTCCGTACCGGTCGGCGTACGACTGCAGCGCATCCCGGAGCCCGGCGGCGCCCCTGTCGACCGATGGCCGGGGGTCGGCGAAGCCGCCCGCGTGGTGCACGCCCGCCTCGAACAGCTCGGTGGAGTGGCGCGGGTAGTAGTTGACGCCCATCACATCCGGCCGCACGATGTGCTCGGCGAACCAGGCGAGGTCGTCGTCGCTCAGCCCGTTGGCGCGGAGGCCGACGGCGAGCGGATGGCCGTCGTCCACCCGGCCCGTGACGAGGTCCTCCACCAGGTGCACCTGCTCGGAGAGCCGCTCCGCCTCCTCCGCGTGTTCGGGGGCCGTGTCCGCGCCGACGAACGTCATCGCCGCATCCACGTGGACGAAGGATGCGCCGGGCAGCACCTCTGCGATGCCGAGCTGCGTGTGCACGAAGCCGCGCGCGAGGTTGGCCGCGATGGTGGTGAAGCCGCGCGCACCGGAGAGGTACGGAGGCCAGTACGCGTACTCGCCGGCGAACAGCGCGTGGATCACCGGCTCGTTCACCGGCGTGTAGTCCTGTGCGACGTCGGCGTAGCGCTCGGCGAACCGGACGGCGTACTCGGCGACCTGCTGCGGATAGTCCGGATGCGCGAACTGGTCGTCCAGCCAGGTGGGCGTTCCGTAGTGCAGCAGGTCGACGATCGGCCGCAGCCCGGCGTCCGCCATGCTCGCCAGCGCGCGGTCGGTCCACGACCAGTCCCAGCGTCCTGGCTCCGGTGCGACGCGGTACCAGGGCACGCCCCAGCGCAGCAGCTCAGCACCGACCCCGGCCGCGAGCCGGAAGTCGTCGTCGAACCGTTCGTAGTGCTCTGTCAGCTCGTATTCGTCGATGGCACGCTCGCCCGGCCGCGTCTGCGGCACGAAGGTGTCCTCGATGCCGAGCGCGAAACGCAGGCGGCCGTCCTCGAACCAGCGAGGGGTCTGTCGGGTCATGCCGGTCACTTCAATCCGGTTGTCGCGACCGATTCGATGAACCGGCGCTGGACGATCAGGAACAGGATGGCGAGGGGCAGCACTGCGATCAGCGAGCCGGCCATCATCGTGCCGTACGGGATGATCCCGCTCGGCCCGGTCAGCAGCGTGAGCCCCGACGTGACGGTTCCCATCTCCGGCGTCGTCGTGAAGACCAGCGGCCAGAGCAGGTCGTTCCAGTTGTTCACGAAGGTGAAGATGCCGAGCGTGAGCAGGGCGGGAAGCGCGTTCGGCAGCACGACGCTGCGGAACACCCGGAACTCGCTCGCGCCGTCGATGCGCGCCGCGTTGTCGAGGTCGCGCGGGAGGGCGATGAAGAACTGGCGGAGGAAGAAGATCCCGAACGCGTCCGCGGCGCGCGGCAGGATGAGCCCGGCGAACGTGTTCACCAGCCCGAGGTTGCCGACCAGCTGGTAGATCGGGATGAGCGTCGCCTGGAACGGGATCATCAGGCTCGCGACGATCACGATCAGGAGCACCCTGTTCCCGCGGAAGTCCAGCCGCGCCAGGGCGTACGCCGCCAGCGAGTCGAAGACGAGGGCGAACAGCGTCACCCCTCCCGCGAACACGAAGCTGTTCAGGAATAGCCTCGCGAACGGCAGGTCGGCGAAGATGCGCGTGAAGTTGTCGAGCGTCCAGGCGCCCGGCGCGAGCGTCGGAGGGTACGCGTTGATCTCGGAGGACGGCTTGAACGCCGTGAAGACGATGACGATCACGGGCAGCAGCACGATCAGCGTCAGCGCGAGCACTGCCGCGAACAGCAGCCATTTGGATGCGCGCTTGCCGACGCGCAGGCCTGGCCGCGTGAGCGTTCCCCGTCGGTTCTGGATGGTCGAAGTGGTCATCAGCTGAGGTCCTTTTCACGACGGCCGAAGAAGCGGAACTGCACCAGGCTGAGGATCAGCGTCGCCAGCAGCAGCACGTACGACAGGGCGGACGCGAGGCCGAGGTCGAGCTTCTTGAAGCCCTCCTGGTAGATCTCCATGACGACGGTCTGGGTGCTGCGGTACGGGCCGCCTCCCGTCATCACGTAGATCTGGTCGAACGCCTGCAGCGCGGCGATCATGGCGAAGATCACGACGAAGGCGAGCGTGTTGCTCAGCTGCGGCAGCGTGATGTTGGTGAACCGCTTCCAGGCGCCCGCACCGTCGATGCGGGCCGCCTCGTACAGGCTCACCGGGATCTCCTGCAGTCCGGCGATGAAGATCACCATGTAGAAGCCGAAGCTCTTCCACACGGCCACCAGCACGACCGTCGGCATGGCGAGCACGGGGTCCTGCAGGACGTTGCCGAGCTGGATCCCGACCGACCGCAACCAGAAGTTGAGGAGCCCGACCTGCGGGTCGAGCAGGTACGACCACGCGAAGGCGGCGACCGCGAGCGAGACGATGAACGGCACGAACAACGCCGTGCGGAAGAACCCGCGCCCGGCCAGCCGGGGGTTGTTGAGCAGCAGCGCGAGGGCGAGCGCCCCGATCAGCGCGGTCGGCGTGAACAGCACGGCGTAGAGGGCGGTGGTCGACAGCGTGCCCAGGATGCTCGGGTTCGTGAAGATCTCGACGTAGTTGCCGAAGCCCACCCACTGCTCCGGCCCGAACCCGCTGCTGTCGGTGAACGACGTGCGGAGCGCCGAGAGCATCGGCCAGGCGACGAAGGCGGTGAGGATGATCAGCGCCGGCAGCAGGAAGATCAGCGCGATGCGGGCCGATCCCTTGCGCGTCCTGATCGGTCCGCGACCCCCGAGGGGCGCCGGAGGCCGGTAGGCCCGTTTGGGTGGTCTGACGGTCGTTGTCATGGTGTCTCCACAGCGGTAGCCGCCGCGCCGGACGGGCGGCGGCTACCGGGTTGTCGGAACTGCTCTGTTACGTGCTCAGCGCTTGCTCAGCGCCTATTTGCTCAGCGCTTGGGCGACCTTGGTGGACGCCGCGCTCAGCAGATCGCTGGGGTCTCCCCCCGCGAGCGACTTCTGCGTCGCCTCGTCGACCGCCGAGAGCACATCCACACTGTTGGCCACGCCGGGCAGCAGCGGACGGGCGGTTCCCGAGATGGCCGTCAGCGCCGCGACCACCGGGTTCGACGACACGTCGGAGGCGGGGATGTCGGTGCGCAGGGGCGGCCAGCCGGAGCCGAGGGACCACTTCGTCGCGACCTCTTTGGTGAAGAAGTAGTCGAAGAACTTCTTGGCCGCAGCCTGCTTGGTCGAGTCGGCCTGCGCGGTCACGGCCGCGCTGATGCCGATGGCCGACGCCGCCTGCTCCTTCGGGCCGGCGGGGATGCCCGCGATGCCCCAGTCGATCTTCGCGTCTGCCGCGACCCCTGCCATCCACGGGCCGCCGATCTCCATCGCGGCCTTGCCGGAGCTGAACAGCTTGTCGGACGCGACGCCGTCGAGTCCGGTGGGCGAGATGTGCCCGGTGGTGACCGCGTTCGACCAGAACTTCAGGGTCTCCACGTTGGCGGCGGAGTCGACGACGGACTTGCCGCTCTTCACGATGTCTCCGCCGTTGCCGTAGAACAGGCTGGCCCAGACGCCGTTGCCGACGGTGGCGTGGTCGGGCAGCGCGAGGCCGTACTGCTCCGGCGTGCCGTCGCCGTTCTCGTCGACGGTCAACTTCTTGGCGTCGGCGACCCACTCGTCCCAGGTGACCGGGAAGGTGGTGATGCCGGCTTTCTCGAACAGGCCCTTGTTGTAGATGACGGAGAGCGGGACGAAGCCGGTCGGCACGCCGAAGTACGAGCCGTCGACCTTCACCATCTCGACGGCGCGCGGGTTGAGGTTGGCGCTCTTGATGCTGTCGGACGCGTAGAAGTCGTCGAGCTTCGCGAACGCGCCCTTGCTGGCGTAGACGGGGAGGTTCTCTGCGGGGAGGGCGACGATGTCCGGGCCCTTCTTCGCGCTGAGCGCCGGGAGGAGGGTGTCGCCGATGACGGCCCAGGTCTTGGTGGTGGTCTTGATCGTGATGTTCTTCTGCGACTTGTTGAAGTCGTCGACGATCTGATCGAGGACCTTGCCGTCTGCCTCGGTGTATCCGTGCCAGAAGGTCAGATCGACGTGGGAGGAGGACGATGAGCCGGTGCCGGAGCCTGAGCAGCCCGCCAGCGCGACGGCCGCCCCCGCCGCGAGCGCGACGGCCGCGATGAGTTTCTTCATTGAATGCCTCTCAGAGTGACCGACGACGGCGTCGATCCACGGGTTTTTACAACGTTGAATTTTCAACGTTGTATCGGATTATAGAAAGAACCATTTCCGGATGTCAACGTTCGGTATCGTTAGCGTCTCACGCCCTCGATGGCGCGACCGACGAATGGAGTCGCCGAATGCTCGTCAGACACCGCGATGCCGAACCCTCGATCGACCCCGCCGCCTTCGTGGCGTCGACGGCCGTCATCGTGGGGAACGTCCGGATCGCGGCGGGCGCCCGCATCCTGCACGGCGCTGTGATCAGCGCAGAAGACGGCGAAGTCGTCATCGGCGAGGACACCGTCGTCATGGAGCACGCCGTCATCCGGGGCAGGGCCGAGCATCCCGCGCTGGTCGGCGCCGCCGTGATGATCGGTCCGCACGCGCACATCAACGGGAGCACGGTGGGCGACGAGGCGTTCATCGCGACCGGCGCAGCGCTCTTCCCCGGAAGCACCGTCGCTGCGGGAGCCGAGGTCCGCATCCACGGCGTCGTGCAGGTCAACACGACGCTGCAGCCCGGCGCCGTCGTCCCGATCGGCTGGGTCGCCGTCGGAGACCCGGCGGTCATCCTCCCGCCGGACCGTCACGACGAGATCTGGGCGATCCAGCGCGGACTGGACTTCACCGGCACCGTCTACGGTGTCGGGCCGGATGCGGGGATGCGGACGATCATGCGGAAGCAATCCGATTTCTACGGTGCGCATTCCGCCGACCAGGCCGTCGACCCGCACTGACCCCGTCCGTCAGCTGCTGTGCGCCGACGTGACCGCCGACATCGACAGGGTGGACTCCCTGGCGACCGTGGTGAACGGCACCTCGATCATCCTGGGCGCTCCGATGTGCCCGTCACGGTCGCCGATGCGCTCGATGAGCGCTGCGACGGCGCGCTCGGCGATGTCGGCGCGGCCGGGGTCGATGGTGCTCAAGCTCGGCATCGCGAACTGACCTTCGATGAGGTTGTCGAACCCGATCACCGCGACGTCGTCCGGCACCCGCACGTTGTCCTGGTGCAGCACGCGCAGGGCGCCGAGGGCGAGTTCGTCGTTGAGTGCGAAGATCGCGTCGAACGGTGTGCCGGAATCCAGCAGCTCGCGCGTCGCTGCCGCGCCGTCCGTGCGGTGCCAGCCCTCCCGGAACACGACCAGCTCGTCCCCGGTGTCGATGCCGGCATCCGCGAGCGCCCGACGGTACCCCTCCAGCCGCAGGGACGCGGAGCCGACCCGCTCGGCGACGTGCGCGCCGAGCACGGCGATGCGCCGCCGGCCGGAGTCGATGAGATGCGCGGTGGCCGCATACCCGCCGTTGACGTTCTGCATGACGACGTGGTCGGTCGGGCCGCCGAAGATGCGCTCGCCGAGCAGCACCAGCGGGTAGTCGACGTTCAGGGAGTCCGCGTCGTCGGTCGACATGCCGAGCGGGGAGAACAGCAGGCCGTCGAGCATGGACAGCCGCGACCCGCGCAGCAGCTCGAGTTCCGCATCCCGGTCGCCGCCCGTCTGCTCGATCAGGGTGACGAAGCCGAGCTTGCGTGACGCCTCGAGCACGGCGTCCGCCAGCTCGGCGAAGTAGCTGAAGCTGAGGGAGGGGACGGCGAGACCGATCACCCCGGTGCGGCCCGCGCGCAGATTCCGCGCGGCCAGATTCGGCTGGTAGCCGAGCTCCTCGATGGCGGAGAGGACGCGCTCCCTCGTCGACGCCTTGACGAACTCGTACCCGTTGACGACGTTGGACACGGTCTTCACGGAGACACCGGCCGCCCCGGCGACATCCTTCAGCGTCGCGACCACCTGGCGCCTCCCTCGGACGGATTTACAACGTTGCTAGCTTCGCACACGTTGCCGTCACGACGTCAAGGATCGCCCGATTCGGCCTCTCAGCGCGCCGCCCGGGGCCCCCGGTCAGACACCGGGTGTATTCACCCAGTGTCTGACCGCTCCCCCCAATACGGCGCGACGCGCATGCGCCACCCGAGACGTAGCGCCATCGGTGCCAGAGTGGCGAAGCCGAATAAGCCACTCCCCCTTAACGTACGAACTCTCCACGGCGAGCGAAATGCCACTTTGGTCGCATATCCGGAGGCGCGGGCGGCAAAGATGTGACTTTGGTCGTAGTCTCCGGCATCGTGCTGCGGGCTGCGGCGTACGCATGATGAGCGGGTGACCCGAACCATCGGGGTCCGCGCAGAGGCGAGCGGGCCCCTCTCCGTCCTGCGTACCCTCTGCTGGTCGTACACCGAAGCACGGCCCATCGTGCTGTGGGTGTTCAACCTGCGGTTCCTGGTGGGCGGGATGCTGGCGTTCGGCGGGGAGATCCCGGTCGTCAGAGCGGTGGTCGGGGGCGCGTCGTGGTTCCTGGCCGTGTGGGTGGTCTACCTCGTGAACGGCATCAGCGACATCGCCGGGGACCGGGCGAACGGGTCGCACCGACCGCTCGCATCCGGAGCGCTCACGACGAACGCGGCCGGCTCGTGGTGCGTGGTGCTCGCCGTCGCGTCGCTCAGCATCGCCGTGCACGTCACCCTGGTGTTCGTACTGCTCGTCGTCCTGATGCTGACCCTCGGCCTCGCGTACTCGCTCGGTACTCACGCCGCGAAGAAGTGGGCGGTTCCCGCCCTGGCGGTGGCCGCATCCGGTGGCTTGCTCACCTATCTGGCCGGCGCGGAGGCGTTCCACGGCACCATCCCGTCCGCCGTGCCCGTATTCGCGGTGGTGATGGCGCTGTGGATCGCGGTGGTCGGGCACGCGAAAGACTTCGGCGACGCCGTCGGGGACAGGATCGCCGGGCGGCGGACGCTGCCGATCGTACTGGGCGAACGGGCGGCGCGGGTGGCCGTCGCCACCGGGTCGGCGGCGATCGGCGGGCTGGGCGTGCTGGCCGCCGCGCTCAATCCCGCTCTGCTGTCGCTGGCAGCGCTCGGCCCGTGCGCCGTCGCCGTCAGCGGCCTGTCGATCGCCGGACGCGGACAGGACCGGCGTGCGCAGCGACGGCCGTATCGCGCATTCATGGTGTCGCAGTACACGGTCAACCTGCTCGCCGTGGGCCTGGCGGCCACGCCGTGATAGAAAGCACAGGATGACTACGAGACCGATCGACGCCGACCTCGCCGAGGCGCGCGCCGCCGTCGTGGAGCGCGTGACCAGCGCCCTGCGTTCGGCGGACAGCGTCCTCGTCTCCGACTCGTACATCGAGGCCGAGTTCCTGGCGCAGGTGCAGCGCATCCTCGCTCAGACCTTCGCGTCCCTCGGGCTGCTGCCGCCCTCCGAGCCGCGGCAGGCGTCGCGCGGAGCGGAGGTGGGCGAGCAGCGGGCCCGCCAGAACGTGCATCCAGTAGACAGCCTCAAGGCAGCGACGCTGCTGTTCGACGAGGCGCTCAGCGTGCTGGTGGATGCGGTGGGCCACCTCGTGGGGAACGACGAGATCGCCAGGGCGCTCAACGCATCCATCATGGGCAACGTCATCCCCGCCTCCGTCGCATACGTGAACGTGCTGCTGGAACGGCTCGCCGTAGCGCACAGCGAGGAGCGGCTCGGCATCTCCCGCGAGCTGCACGACAGGGTCGCGCACAGCATCGCGGCCGGGATGCAGCGCGTCGACCTCAGCGGCCTCTCCGACCCGGAGGGCAGCGCCGCCCAGGCCAGGCTGGCGGAGGGCATGGTCCTGTTCGACGGCGCGCTCGACGAGACAAGGGCCATCGCCAGGGATCTGCGGCACTTCGTGGGAGACAAGCGGCTCGACGAAGCGCTCGACGACTACGTCGCCGACCTCGACGAAGCTGGACCTCCGGTGATCGTCGAGCTGGACGGGCAGCCGTTCCGGCTGGGCACCGGAACGCAGGAGGAGGCGTTCATCATCGTGCGCGAGGCCATCCACAACGCCCGCCGCCACTCCGACGCCGACAGCATCGTCGTGCGCTCCACCTGGCGGCCGGAGAGCGTGCTGCTGTCGGTGCGCGACGACGGTCGCGGGTTCGAGCACGACAGGATCCGCTCCGGCGCTCTCGGGCTGGTCGCCGCGCAGGAGCGCGCGGAGCTCATCGGGGCCGACCTCACCATCGACCCCGGCCCCGGCGTCGGTACGAGGGTCGAGCTCACCATCCCCGTTCAGGAGGCCGGCCTATGACGGCGGAACGTCGCAGCATCGTGATCATCGACGACCACAGCCTGTTCCGGCAGGGCATCCGGGCGCTGCTGGAGAGCGCGTTCGACATCGTCGGAGAGGGCGGAACGAGCTACGACGCTCTCCGGCTCGTCGCGGACAGCGCGCCCGACGTGCTCCTGCTCGACGTCGAGCTGCCCGGCATCCCCGCCGAGCAGACCATCACGCGCATCCGGAGGGACCACCCCCAGGTGGCGGTGGTCGTGCTCACCATGCACAACGACGTCGCCCTGGAACGGCAGCTGCTGCGCGCGGGGGCGAGTCACTACGTCACCAAGAAGATCAGCGGGGAGGACCTCTCGATGATCGTCTCCGGCGCGCGACCCGCGCCAGCCACCCCGCATCCGGCGGGAGACGACGTGGATGCGGGCGGTAACGCCATCCTGACCAGCCGCGAACTCGAGGTGCTCCGGATGATCGCGCAGGCGTACACGAACCGCGACATCAGCCTGCAGCTGCACATCGCGGAGGGCACCGTGAAGCGCCACACCACCAACATGTACCTCAAGCTCGGCGCCACCTCCCGCATCGACGCCGTGCGCAAGGCGGCCCGACTCGGCCTGCTCGACGGCCCCGCCCCTTACGCGCCCTGAGGCGGCGCAGCGAGATACCGGCAACTGCGGCGCATCCCGGGCGTTTCGCGACAGTTAGTGGTGTCTCGCGGTGGAGTCGCGCGGGATGAGGGTGGTGGAGAGTTCGATGCGGGGTGGACGGGAGGGCTCGTCGTCTGGGTGGGTCTGGCGGGTTTGGAAGAGGAGGCCGACGGCGCCCGCTCCCATCTCGGCGACCGGCTGGTGCACCGTGGTGATCGCGGGCGTCGCCCACTCGGCCTCCGGGCCGTCGTCGAAGCCGACGACGCTGAGGTCGCCCGGGATGCTCAGGCCGAGCGAGCGCGCTGCGTCGTACACGCCGAGCGCCATCAGGTCGGAGCAGGCGAAGACGGCAGTGGGCCGGTCGTCGCCCGAGAGCAGCTCGACGGCGCGCTCGGCGGCCAGCGCCCTGCTCCAAGGTGTGGCTCAATAGTTGCTCGAAGCGGCTTCGAGAACACCCCAGCTCGCGAGCCGCGATGACCTTCATTCGCGAGTGCTGCTAGCGCACGCCGCGCTTTCAACAAGGTTGCTGCGTGATACGCGGACCGTTTCCATGAAGCAGGTACGACCATCGAGCTCGCGACTAAGCGAGGCCCCGGTCACGAAGCGCCACGGCAATGCCCGCGTAGGCGAGCGGCTCTCCGCGCTCATTGGCGGAAATGCTCATCAACAGCGCGAGCTTTCGGGAATACTCCGAACGAAGTTTCCCTCCATGGCCGTCCGGCTCAACTCGACGCATTCAACGCTACAAGTGTTATGAATTCTATATCTTAAACCAATAAACTCGTGATAGACATTGCAATCTGAGTTAGACATTTCTAATTTATAGCGATTCATCTGACGTTTCGTAATGAGTCCCGCTCGCGTGTTGCGAAGACGTGCGAGTACGAGGCCACAACCGGGGCTTCGAGCTACAAGTAAGAGAAGGAAAAAGTATGAGTGCACTGTCTATCCCTGGCGCCCGCACCACCCTTCGGCCAGCAAGCGGAACGGCGGCGATTCAGCTTGGACGCGTTCGCGTCGATAGGTGGGTATTCCTCGTCGTGATCGCCATCGCCATCGTCATCGTGGCAGGCCTCGCGGTGGCCTGGTGGGCTGCCTGCCAAGGTCAGGGTGCCTATCCCGCCGTGGATATGCCGAGCTTCAGCACCGGGGGAACGTGGAAGGTGTACTGCGCTAAGTAGCGCACTGTGACGATGTGGAGACTGGAACGATGACGGTAACGCTAGATGCATTCGATATTTCGAAGACATATCGTGGCAAGAGAGTTCTCAGCGATTTCTCGTTGTCCTTGAAGCGAGGAAAGATACACGGACTCCTTGGACCGAACGGTTCCGGCAAGACGACCAGTCTCCACATCATCACCGGCCTCCTCGATCCCACTTCCGGTGATGTCGTCGTTTGCGGGAAACCGATATCAGCCAAAGCCTCACGAAACCAGGTGGGTTTCGCCCCGGACGATCTCCCCCTGCCCGGCGCGCTCACGGGCAGGGAGTACCTCGAGTTTCACGACGCGATGCGAAAGCGCAAGGACGGGGAGCACGCGCGCGTGCTTGTTCGAGCCCTAGGCCTCGACAACGACCTCAACCGGCAACTCACGGAGTACTCGCACGGAATGAGACGGAAAATACAGATTGTGGCCGCGACCATGCATATGCCCCGAGCCCTTATCCTCGACGAGCCGTACAGAGGGTTGGACCCAGAGTCTTCTGCCGTGCTCCGCGACCTCATCGTCTCCTTTGCATCTGGCGGCCGCTCCGTGCTGATCGCGACTCATGACATGCTCCGAGCACAACGCGATTGCGACGAAGTCACGATCCTGAATGACGGCATCACGGTTGCTTTAGGCAGCCCGTCGGAACTCATCGACCGCCAGTCGGGATCACATAGCTTGGAGGATGTTTTCCTCCGGTTCACCGGGCGAGAGCAGGACAATGATGCTCGGCGCGAATCAATCGAAACCCTCTTTGGAAGTACAAAGCATGCCTAAATTCGTCAACGCCCTGTTCGCAGCTCTCGTCGGAACCATCGGGGGAGCATCCATCCTCGTGATCTGCATCGCCGCAAGTGTCGGCCTCGCGTGGATGTCGAAGGACACAGTCACCATCCCCGGCGTGTTCACGTCATGGTTCACAGTGGAAAACGACCTGCCCGCACTCAACTTCGAGCCGAACGGTATCGGGATGGTCGGAGTCATTCTGGCGATCGCAACCCTTTCAGTGCTCAGCTCGCTCCTTCGATCCCGAAAGACTTCACATAAGGAACTCGCCTAGTGCACTCAGTGATGTTGGCGTCGACTGTTGCACGCGCGACGGTAAAGCTTTGGACGCGTGAAGTCGCCAGCCTTTTCCGCGTCAGTCAGCGAAAGCTGACCCTCATCACTATTGGCGGAACCGTCCTCGCGTGCGTTTTCGGCCTTGTCCTTGGATTCGCTACAGCCAGCCAGCTTTCCTCCGCTATCCCTCTGGAACTGCGAAAGAATATCCTCTTCACGGCATTTGGGAATGCCGTACTAACCACAACGCTTGTATCGGCGATCCTCTGTGTCACGATGCCAGCACGGACAGCCCTGCAGACACTGCTTGAAATGCTTCCGATTAGTCGACGCCTGGCGATGGCTGGACAGTTGGCGCCCCTGCTGTGTCTGGGATTCGTGCTCAGTGGCGCGCTCTCGACCGTCGCACTAGTTCTCGTCGCCAAAATGTACGGTGACCCGGTCCGCGTGAGCGTGGCAGCCGTCGCGCTTGCGGTGCTCGTTCTGGTTGTACAGCTAACAGCGGTGTCATTGTTCACGATCGTGAGCGGACTTCTCCGAAGGTTCCTTGGACTGCCCCAGCAGTACAGCGCCACGCTCGCGGCAGGTGCGGTCATCGCGCTCGGAATCCTCTCGATGATCGGCGATGTCTTCGCGCTGGGACCAATTCGGGAAGAAGCAGTCTCATGGCGCATGATGCTGCCAAATCGCATCGCAGCCAACACGGTCGCAAACCCCGACGTGGCGGCAATCATCGGCGTTTCAGTCTGGGCGATTATTGCGGCCGTTCTGACTCTTGCATCGGCTGCGCTTCATGGACAAGGCGACGGCCCGTCGACAATTCGACTCTTCACGCGGACGCGACCTTTTCACGGTCCGTTCGGTGCATCAGTATGGGCGGACGTGCTGGTGGCCGTTCGGTCTCCGCAGGCAGTAACGACGGTACTAGCCCTCATCGCTGCGATTGCAGTCGTACAGTGCATGGTCGCTAATCCCTTGCTTCACGACATTGCACGACCTTTGGCGACGTCGGTTCCGGTCATGCCTTTTTATCTCAGCGTGTACGCGGTAGGTCGGACCCTCCGAACTCATTGGGTCGGTATCCATTTGCTAGCTAGGAGGTCGTGGTGGATATTTCCGAAGCTCGTCGGTTATCTCGCTCTTTCGAGTGCCATCAGCATCCCCGCCATTGGAGCCGAATTGGCTCTTCAACTGGTTGCGGTTGGCGATCTGCCAGCGATTCTGTCGAGGGCACTACTGGCCTTTAGTGCAGCGTTGCTCGCTGGAACGCTCGTGCCATACACGGATGAGCAACCGCTGTCCATCGCGATTGCCGGCTTCTCTGCGGCCATCATCTACATCGGCACGACCACGACGCTCTCGTTGGTCGCGCAATCCAATGAAGTGATGGCCATGAGCGCTGTCACAGTCATAGTCGCCATCGCGCTTCTTGGCACCTACCGGATGGTTGCAGCAAACCACACGGCAGACGATGTTCGTCGCGCATAGAAGGTACTGGTCCCGCACTGAGGGAGTGCGAGCGGAGGCGGGAGCCTGGGTGAGTGACGACTTGGGAGTTCGCATCCCGCTGGGCCAATATGCGCTTGCGTATCAGTATGGACTGATAAGCGAGCATCGGTATCTCATGGTCGGACAGCTCCGATTGCCGATCGCATTGCCCCAATACCGAAGCAGGCGGTTACCGGAGGGAGTAGCGAGAGGCGCGCTTCACTCCATTGGCCACAATATCGCCGGGATGAAGATGGGAGCCGCCAGCGAGATAGGGCTTATCGCTCTCGCTCTCGTCACTAAATCGGGCGCATTCGTCGCCCTCGCCTGCGTACTCGCGATGTTCTTGGTCTCCGTGGTTGTGCACGAAGCTGGTCACGTTGTCGCTTATCGGCTGTTCTCCACTGCTGGTCCAGGCTACCTCGTGCGCAGTGGCGTGCGTTGTTATCTCATTCGACCAGTGCTCCCGCGGATTGCCGATCGGTGGGTTATCGCCGCCGGTCCAATCGCGCCACTTGCAGTAGCCATCCTGTGCATACCCGTCATGTTGTACGCGCCGATTCCCTACCTTGCCTGGCTGGCGATCGCGCTCGGCCATGCACTGACGCTCGCACTCCCGGCCGGAGACGGCGCAAACTTTTGGGGGACATACCCTAACCTCGTGAGCGCATCAAGACAGATCGACGCCTAGGAGGGATCACCAGGTCTCGGCCCACGGCCCGATCCTGGATTCTGCCTGCATGGCGCGTCGTCTGGACCAGCCGCCGCTCAATACACGCCGCGACCCGGTGACAGGACCGGCCGCGTCCCGTAGCCTCGACAGCATGACGGAGCCGTCAGCAGCCGCGTCAGTCACGTCCGCCTCCCCACCGGCGGGCGGCACCCGCACGTTCATGCAGGTGCTCGTCAACACGATGATCGCCAACGTCACGACGAGCTTCCTCTGGTTCGCGCTCACGTTCTGGGTGTACCTGGAGACGCGCTCCGTGCTCGCGACCGGCATCGTCGGCGGTGCGTACATGCTGCTGGTCGCCGTGTTCTCCATCCTGTTCGGCTCGATCGTCGACCGCTACCGCAAGCACGCCGTGATGGTGGTGGCGAGCGCCGTCACCCTGGTGTCGTTCTGCATCGCCGGGGTCTTCTACCTGCTCTACCCCGAGTCGACGCTGCTCGACCTCGGCGGGCCGATGTTCTGGGTGTTCGCCGGCATCATCCTGTTCGGATCGGTGATCGAGAACATGCGCAACATCGCGCTGTCGACCACGGTGACCCTGCTCATCCCGGTGGAGCGCCACGCCAACGCCAACGGACTGGTCGGCACGGTGCAGGGGCTCGCCTTCATCGTCACCAGCGTGTTCAGCGGTCTGGCCATCGGGATGCTCGGGATGGGCTGGACGCTCGTCATCGCCATCGCGGTCACCGGGCTGGCGCTGCTGCACCTGCTGTTCCTGCGCATCCCGGAGGACGCACCGCACGCGGACGGGGAGAAGCCGCCCGGCATCGACCTCCGCGGCAGCATCGCGGCGATCCGCAGCGCGCCCGACCTGTTCGCGCTCATCGTGTTCTCCACGTTCAACAACCTGATCGGCGGCGTCTATCTGGCGCTGATGGACCCGTACGGGCTCGAACTGTTCCGGGTGGAGGCGTGGGGCATCGTCCTCGCCGTCACGGCGACGGGGTTCATCATCGGCGGCCTGCTGGTCGCGAAGTTCGGGCTGGGCGCGAACCCGATCCGCACGATGCTGCTCGTGGTGATCGCGATGGGGGTCCTGGGTGCGCTGTTCACCATCCGGGAGTGGTGGTGGCTGTACGCGCTCGGCATCTGGCTGTACATGACGCTGATCCCCGTGGTCGAGGCGGCGGAGCAGACGGTGATCCAGAAGGTGGTGACGTTCCGGCGCCAGGGGCGCGTGTTCGGGTTCGCTCAGGCGATGGAGTCCGCCGCCGCACCGATCACGGCGTTCCTGATCGCGCCGATCGCGCAGTTCGTCATCATCCCGTACATGGCCGGCGACGACGGGCAGGCGACGTGGGGCTGGCTGCTCGGGGAGGGCGACACCCGGGGCATCGCGTTCGTCTTCCTGGTCTCCGGTCTCGTGATGGTGCTGCTCGGGGCAGGGGCGTTCCTCACCCGCTCGTACCGGATGCTCTCCCGGGAATACGAGACGGCCTAGCGAGATGCCGGTAACTGCGGCGCATTCCGGGCGTTTCGCGACAGTTAGTGGTGTCTCGCGGTGGAGTCGCGCGGGATGAGGGTGGTGGAGAGTTCGATGCGGGGTGGACGGGAGGGCTCGTCGTCTGGGTGGGTCTGGCGGGTTTGGAAGAGGAGGCCGACGGCGCCTGCACCCATCTCGGCGACCGGCTGGTGCACCGTGGTGATCGCGGGCGTCGCCCACTCGGCCTCCGGGCCGTCGTCGAAGCCGACGACGCTGAGGTCGCCCGGGATGCTCAGGCCGAGCGAGCGCGCTGCGTCGTACACGCCGAGCGCCATCAAGTCGGAGCAGGCGAAGACGGCAGTGGGCCGGTCGTCGGCCGAGAGCAGCTCGACGGCACGCTCGGCGGCCAGTGGCCTGCTCCAGTCGGCGAACGCGACGGCCGGCTCTGCCACTCCCGCTTCGCGGAGGGCGGAGCGGAAGCCGTCGATCCTGGCCGTGTTGTAGAGGTGGTCTCGTCCGCCGCCGATGACGCCGAAGCTGGTGTGGCCGAGCTCCAGCAGGTGCTCTGCCGCGGTGCGACCGCCCTCCCAGTTGGTGACGCCGACGCTCGGCACCGGCGCGGCCGGCCTGCTCATCGGCGTGACGAGGACGACGGGGACGCCGCCGGCCGACAGGGCGGCGAGCTGCGCATCCGTCGGATCGACGAGCACGATGACGGCGCCCTGCGACGGCCGCCGGAGCAGGCGGGAGACCCAGTCGCCGTCCCCGCGGGCGATGGTGATGACCACGTCGACGTTGGCGGCGGCGGCCGCCCGTTCCACGCCGACCAGCACCCGGTTGGCCCAGCTGCCGTCGACGTGGTTGACGACCAGGTCGATGAGCGGTGGAGCCTCGGAGGAGACCGGCCTGGCCCGTGGGCGCGGGGCGCCTTTCGCGTATCCGACCTCCCGGATCGCGGACATCACCCTGTCTCGCGTGGCCGGAGAGATGTCCGTTCCGCCCCGCAGAACTTTCGAGACCGTCGGCACGCTCGTGCCGGCAACGGTGGCGACGTCCGACAGGGTCGGCTGCCGCTCCCGTTTCTTCTCTGGGGACATGATCAGAGCATATACATACAATCAACTTGCGCAAGTTTTCGCGATCTGAATCGGTTGCATCCGTTGTATTGACTGTGCGAGGATCGCACCGTCGCTTCGCCCTGAATGCTTCTTTTGCGCAATTTCTTGCACTCCAGGGGCCGGCGGGTCGGCACTCCATCACTCAACGATGACCACCGGCAAAGCTGCCGGGAATGGAGAAGACGATGCCCGGGTTCGACAACCCCCTGACGGTCTCCCGCCGCGGACTGCTCGCCGGCGCCGGAGGAGTCGCCGTTCTCGCCGCGCTCGCGGCGTGCGCACCGGCCGGTGGAGGAGGTGGTTCGGGAGCGATCAAGTTCTGGAACATGCCGTGGGGGAACACCCAGTTCACTCCGCTCGACAAGAAGATCACCCTCGGATACAAGCCGAAGAGCGGGCTCCCCTCCGCAAGCTACCAGGCCGTGCAGTGGGCGAACTTCACCACCACGTTCGCCTCGGCGGTCGCATCCAACACGGGCCCGGCGGTCAGCAGCGGAAGCGGAACGCAGGCGTTCCAGTTCTCGCAGCAGAACCGGATCGCGTACGCGGACCACCTGCTCGAGTCGTGGAAGTCGAACGGCCTGTACGACGACTTCCTCCCCGGCCTCCTCGACACGATGAAGACGTCGCGCGGGTACGTCGCCCTCCCGTACAACCTCGACATGCGCGTCCTCTGGTACCGCAAGTCGCTGCTCGAGAAGGCCGGCGTCGAGCCGCCCACCGACTGGCAGTCGTACCTGGACGTCTGCGAGGCGCTCAAGAAGATCGGCATCTTCGGCTACGGGATCGCGGCCGGCGCACAGGGCAACGGCGCGCAGGGCATCGTCGGGCTGATGATCAACAACGGCGGAGGGCTCTTCGACCACGACCAGAAGCCGAACTGCGTGACGCCGCAGAACATCCAGGCGCTCGAGTTCATCGTCGAAATGGTGAAGAAGGGCTACATGGACCCCGGCAGCGTGAGCTACTCCAGCAGCAACGCGCAGGCGCAGTGGAAGAACGACAAGTTCGCGATGGGGTTCGAGGCGCCGTCCCTCGCCCAGATCCTCGGCGGGACGGTCCAGGACGACATGAGAGTCGGCGACCCGCTGGTCAGCGCGAACGGCACCAAGGGCGCGCTCTACTTCCCGAACAACATCATGATGTACAAGAACACCCCCAGCCAGAAGGGCTCCGAGGCGTTCCTGACCTACTACTACCAGAACATGAAGCAGCTCTGGACAACGAGCACGGGAGCAGGCCTCCCCGTGCTGCGCTCGATCGCCGAGACCCCGGAGTTCCGCGCGGATGCGAACGCGGCCAAGATGGTCGACGTCTGGCAGCCCGTCTGCAAGACGTGGGCCGCCCCGGGGAACGACGCGCTCTTCCCCAACGTCGCCCTCGTGGACAGCACCCCGGCCATGTCGACGTTCGCGCAGAGCATCCTCTCGCTCAAGGTCACTCCGAAGGATGCGCTCAGCACCCTGCAGAAGGCCATCACCGCCGGGATGAAGTGAGTGGCGATGTCCACCGAAACTCTGCGGCGATCCGTCGACAGGGCGCGCAGCGGGGTCGGCTCGTCCGGCCGTGGCCGCCCACCCGGCGCCGGACGTCCCCGCCGCCGCTTCAGCGTCTCGTGGACGCTGCTGCTGTTCGCGCTCCCCTCGCTCATCCTGCTCGTCCTGCTGAACGCCTATCCCGTTGTCTACGCCGCCCTGCAGTCTCTGCGGAACGGCGACCTCATCGACGCGGGCGAGTTCGTCGGCCTGGCCAACTACGTCACGGTGCTGCAGTCGCCCGAGTTCTGGCGGGCGGCGCAGTTCACGGTGGTCTTCACGATCGTCGGCGTCTTCGGCAGCTGGGCGATCGGACTCGCGCTCGCCCTGCTGCTCCGGCCGCGCACCCCGGGCGGCGGCATCTTCAAGGTGCTGCTCCTGCTCCCCTGGGTCGTGCCGATCGTCGTCTCCGCGATGTCCTGGAACTGGCTCGTCGCGACGCCGCAGAGCCCCCTGCCGATGCTGACCAAAGCGCTCGGTCTCGGCGACACCCTGTTCCTCGCCGACCCGACGCTCGCGCAGATCACCGTGTGCATCTTCAAGGTGTGGATCAGCTTCCCGTTCATGATGATGATGATGAGCTCGGCGCTCGCGTCGGTGGACGCCAACGTCTATGAGGCGTCCCGGGTGGATGGCGCAGGACCCTGGCAGACGTTCCGCCACATCACGCTGCCGATGATCTCGCGCTCCACCTTCATCAGCTGGATCCTGATGACCATCTTCTGCGTCAACGACTTCCCCACGGTCTTCCTCCTCACCGGGGGCGGCCCGCTGCAGTCGACGCAGACGCTCGTCGTGCTCGCGTACTCGACGGTCTTCCAGAACTTCCAGACCGGGCCCGGGGTGGCGATCGCCTTCCTGATGACGCTCGTGCTCGTCGTGATCTCCGTGTTCCTCTACCGACGGATTCGAAAGGTCGACATCTCGTGACCACCACCACCGCCGAGACGACAGGAGGGCGCATCCAGTGGCTGCGGTTCTCCGCCCTGCTCCTGATCGCCGCTCTCGTGCTCGTTCCGCTCGCCGCCGTGATCTTCCTCTCCCTGCAGCCGGCCTTCGGCAGCAGCACGCAGGGACTCACCCTCGACAACTACGCGACGGTGTTCTCGGAGACCGGGGTCGCCGCCTGGCTGGGCAACAGCGTCCTGGTCGCTCTCATCACCGTCGTCGTCGCGATCGTGGTCGCCGCCCCTGCCGGATACGTCCTGTCTCGCGGACGCGGGCGCCTGGTCTCCGGATACTCGCTCGGCCTGTTCGTGATCCAGTCGCTGCCGGTGATCACCTCGATCATCCCGCTGTTCATCCTGTTCGCGAACCTGGGGCTGGTGGACAGCCTCGGCGGCATCATCATCCTGTACGTGGGCGGCACCCTGGCGGTGGCGACCTGGATGATGGCGGCGTACTTCGACTCCATCCCGATGGCGCTCGAGGAGGCGGCCTGGATGGACGGCTGTTCGGTTTTCACCGGGTTCCTCCGGATCGTGCTCCGCAACTCGCTCCCCGGCATCCTGTCGACGGCGATCTTCTCGTTCCTGCTCTCCTGGAACGACTACCTCGTCGCGGTGATCTTCCTCCGCTCCGAACAGAACTACACACTGCCGATCGGCCTGCAGACCTTCTTCCAGCAGAACGCCACGGACTGGGGACCGGTGATGACGGTGGCGGTCGTGATGATGGTGCCGCCCATCCTGATCTTCGCCTTCCTGAACCGCTACTTCAGCGTCGGAGGCATCGGCGGGTCGCTGGCGGGTCGCTGAGCCCGTCGCTCAGCGGACACCCGCGGCGGCATAGACGGCATCGATGGCCGCCATGTTCCCGACGTAGTCCGCCCCCTCGGTGGCGAGGGGGCGGCCGGTCCTGAGCCCGTCGAGCACCGCGGCCAGCTGGTGATCGTACGTGTCGAGACCGGCGACGGTCTGGATGCGCGTGACGCCGTTCTGTTCGACAACGATGGAGTGGCCGGCCGCCGGGAAGACGAGATTGTCGATGTGCAGCGTTCCGCGCTCGGCGACCACGGTGAGCGTGGACGCGAGCGTCACCTCCGGCTTCATGCTGGCAACCACCGTGGCGCGCACCTCTCCCGCGAACGACAGGGCCGCCTCGATGCTGAGATCGGCTCCGAGCGGGTTCAGCTCTGCCGACGCCGCCACCACCCGGGGTTCGCCGAACAGGCTGCGCAACCAGTGGATGGGGTAGCAGCCGAGATCCATCAGCGCCCCTCCTCCGAGTTCCGGCGCGTGCCGGAGCGACCGGGGGTCGAACGGGTTCGCGCCGGTGAACGTCGCCGTCGCCTCGACGGGAGCCCCGAGAGCTCCGGAGCCGACGAACGTGCGCAACCAGTCCTGCAGCGGGTGGTAGTGATCGTGGAACGCCTCGATCGCCCGGCGTCCCGTGCGCTCGGCCGTCGCCAGCACGGCGCGCGCCTCGGCGGCGTCCATCGTCATCGGCTTCTCGCAGAGCACGTCCTTGCCCGCTTCGAGCGCCGCGATCGTCCAGCGCGCGTGCTCCGACGGCGGCAAAGCGATGTAGACGAGGTCGATCGTCTGGTCTGCGATCACATCGTCGTAGCTGTCGTACGCGGCCGCGATCCCGTGACGGGCCGCGTATCCGGATGCATCGTGCCGGGAGGCGACGGCGACCAGGTCGACGTCGTGCCTCCGCCGCACGGGGGCGATGATCGAGCGGGGCGCGATCCCCGCCGCCCCGAGCAGGCCGATGCGGAGCGCGTTCACGTTGGTCCCTCCACTCAGCCGAGCCAGTATTCCGGCGAAGGGACCAGCGCATCGAGCTCCGCCCAGAGCGCATCCGGGATCGGCAGGCCGGCGTACTCGATGGTCTGGGCGACCCGCTCCGGGGACGAGACCCCCACCACGGTCGCATCGACGAACGACGCGCGCAGCGAGAATTGCAGGGCGGCGGCCGCGAGCGGGACGCCGTGACTCGCGCACACGTCTGCCATCGCCCTGGCCGCCTCCGCGACGTGGTCGTCGCGCTCACCGTAGCCGTACTTCGCCTGCACGTCCGGACCCTTCGCGAGCATCCCTCCCCCGTACGGCGCCGCGTTGACGACGCCGATGCCGCGCTCCCGCGCAGCGACGAACATGGCCTCCGCCGAGCGGTCGAGCAGGGTGTACCTGTTGTGGCTCAGCACCACCTCGAAGGCGCCGGTGGCGAGATACCGCTCCAGCAGACCGACGGGGCCGCCCGCGACGCCGATGTGGTCGACGCGGCCCTCCTCCCTCAGCCGCACCAGGGCTTCGACGGGACCGCCAGGCGCGACGCCGTCCTCGAACGGGATGCGCTCCGGATCGTGCAGGTAGAGCAGCGGCACCCTGTCGAGGCCGAGCCGCTGCAGGCTCTCCTCGTATGAGGCGAGCACCCGGTCACCGGAGAAATCTCCGGTGACCGGGTCGGGGTCGACCTTCGTGGCGAGGACAAAGTCTCCAGGAAGGCCGACGTGTGCGGCGAGCGCGAGGCCGATGCGCTTCTCGGCCTCTCCGTGCTCGCCATAGCCGTTGGATGTGTCGATGAACCGGATGTCGCTGTCGAGCACGGCGTCGATGGTGGCGACGGCCCGCTCGTCGCTCACGTCGTAGCCGTACAGCTGCGGCATGCTCGCGAGCGGGCTCGTCCCCATGCACAGCGCGGTGACCTCGAGCCCTGTCGAGCCGAGTGGATGCACGGGCAGACTCACCGGGCGGCCTCCGCGAGCGCTGGTGCACGGTCGGCGAACGCACCCCTGGCCGCGTGGTACGCATCCACCACCCTGTCGAGCACGGCCTCCGTCTCCGCATCCCCGCCCGTCGACGCCGGATGCGCTGCGCGCCAGTCGAGCATCCGGCGCACGGCCCGCTCGAACGTCAGGTGCGGAGCGAAGCCGGGGACGAAGCGACGGATCTTGGTGGTGTCGAACACGGCGGAGTGCCCGAGGTCGCCGACGAACTCGCCGGACCAGAACCACTCGGGAGCAACGACGGGGAACAGCTCGCTCGCCACGTGCACCAGGCGGGGCTCGACGCCGAGCGCTGTCGCGAAGAGCGTGTAGATCTGGTCCCAGGTGAGCACGTCGTCCCCGGTGATGTGGAACGTCTCGCCGATCGCCCTGTCGCTGCCGAGCAGCCCGACGAGTCCCTGCGCGAAGTCCTCCGCGTGCGTGAGCGTCCACAGCGATGTGCCGTCGCCGTGCACCGGGATCTCCGCCCCGCGCGCGATGCGGTCGATCACGGTCCAGCCGCCCGGCAGCGGCGGGTTGGCGTCGTCGTACGTGTGGGACGGGCGGATCACCGTGACGGGGAAGCCGTGCTCGCGGTGCGCAGCGGCGAGCGCCAGTTCCGCCCGCCACTTGGCGGTCGCGTACGGCAGCGGCGGGTTCGGTCCGGTGGGCGTCGACTCGGTGATGGGCGTCACGAGCACCGGCTTGGCGTAGATCGATGCCGAGCTGATGTGCACGTACTGCCGCGTGCGCCCGGAGAACAGAGCGACCATCCTGGCCACGTCGTCCTCGGTGAAGGAGAGGAAGTTGACGACGGCGTCGAAGCTGCGGTCGCCGATGGCCGCGTGGACGGAGGCGTCGTCCGCGATGTCTCCTGTCAGCCGCTCCACACCGTCCGGCAGCGTCCGCCCCGCCGCGTTCGCCCCGCGAGTGAGCACGGTGACGGCCATGCCGCTCTCCGCCGCCAGCCGCACGCTGGATGCGCTGATCGTTCCCGTGCCGCCGATGAACAGCACCGTGATGGGCGCGCTGTCGTAGCGCAACGCCTGCGCGCTCATTTGCCCGCGAACCAGTCTTCGAAGCCGTTCTCGACGAGCGAGATGAGCACGTCCTCCTGGCGGATGCCGAGCGGGGCGAGCTTGGCGACGACGGCCTCGAAGAACCGGCGCTTCACCGCAACGGGGTACATGTGCACGGCGGTCACCTGGATCAGCAGGAGGCTCTGCCTGTCCACGCCGTTGTAGCCGGCGTCGAACTTCAGCTCGCCGTCGCCGTGCGGCCGGAAGACCTGGAAGCGGTCGTCGGCCGGGATGCCGAGCGCCTCGATCTGCGCCTCGTGGATCGCGTCGCCGATGGCGGCGTGCGCCGTGTCGAAGATGGTGCGGTCGAGGTCGACCTGGATCAGTGGCATTTCACTCCTAGGGTTTGGTTCACTTGATGGCACCGGCCGAGAGGCCGCGCTCGAACATGCCTTGCAGGCACAGGTAGGCCACGATCTCCGGGATGGCCGTGAGCACGGCGGAGGCCAGGATCTTGGTCTGGTCGTTGCTGAACTCGCCGACGAAGAACTGCGGCACGAGGGTGATGGTCTGCATCTCCTGCGACTGCAGGAAGACCAGCGGCATCAGGTAGTCGTTCCATGCTCCGATCAGCGTGAAGATCAGCACGGCCGCCGCGATAGGCCTGGTCAGCGGGATGATCAGGTGCAGGAATCCGCGCATCGATGTCGCACCGTCCACCCTGGCCGCCTCGAACATCTCGTCCGGGAGCCCGTTGATGAAGTTGCGTGTCAGCAGCACGGCGAACGGCACCTGCAGCGCTGCGAGGGGCAGGATCACCGCCCAGTAGGTGTTCGACAGCCCGATGGCCTGGGTCGTCGTGAACAGCGGGGTGAGGAGCACGACCTCCGGCAGGGTGAGGCAGGCGAGTAGCATCCAGAAGTAGACCTCGCGGAACCGGATGTGCAGCTTGGCGAACCCGTACGCGGCGAGCATCGTCACGGCGTAGACGAGCACGATGACGCCGGCCGAGATGATCGCGCTGTTCAGGAAGAACCGGAAGAATCCAGGCACCTGCAGCACATCGCGGTAGTTGCCCCACCCGTCTCCGGCGAAGGAGCCCTGCACCATCGCGATGAGCGGGAAGAGGTACGGCAGGACGAGGGCGGTCGCCAGCAGTTGCAGCAGGCCCTTGCTCCACCAGCGGCGAACCTCGAACATCAGCGTCCTCCGGTCTTCTCGCGCCCCGCGACCTGCAGGACGATCGCCATGACGAGGGCGATCACCAGCAGGACGATCGAGAGCGCTGCTCCGTAGCCGACGTGCGCCAGCTGGATGGTCATCTGGTAGATGTACGTGCCGAGGAACTGGGTCGAGTTGTTCGGCCCGGCGACGGTGACCAGCCAGGGCACGTCGAAGGTCTTCAGCGCTCCGATGGCGCTGAGGATGCCGAGCGCCAGCGTCGTTCCGCGCAGGCTGGGCCAGATGATCGCCGTCAGGGTGCGGATGTTGCCTGCACCGTCGATGCGCGCGGCCTCGAGCAGCGACGGGTCGATCTGGCTCATCGCCGCGTAGTAGAGCACGAAGGTCAGCCCGGTCCACTGCCAGATGGTGATCGCCATGATCACCGGGAGCGCCGTCGAGTCCTGGCCGATCCAGGGCTGCGCGAGGAAACCGAGCCCGATGTGGCTGAGCACCCAGTTGAGCTGTCCGTCCGCGGCGAAGATCTGCCGGAAGACCGGCGCCATGATGGCCGGCGCCAGCACGACCGGCACGAAGATGATCACCTTGTAGACCACCGCCAGCCGGATGCGCGAGTGCATGATGACGGCGAAGAGCACGCCGATCGCCGTCTGCACCACGAAGGTGACGACGAAGAACGAGACGGTGTGCCAGATGGCTTTCCAGAACACCGGGTCGTTGACGAGGTTCGTGTAGTTCTTCAGCCCGATGGACTGCGGGTCGGGGCTCGCGCCGTCCCAGTTGAGGGTGGAGAGGAACCCGGTGTATCCGATGCAGTAGTAGATGAGCCCGGCGCTCAGCACCAAGGCCGGGAGGATCCACGGCAGTCCCGGCGCCTGGATGCGCCCGCGGTGGCGGCGCGGCCGGCTCGGTGAGCCGACCGCGCTGTCCACCCGTTGGGTGGTGACCGTCATCCGTTCGCTGCCTTCGCGGCGTCCGCTGCCTGTTGCAGGGTCTTCGCAGCAGCCTGCGGGGTGGCGCTTCCGCTGCCGACCGATTGCGCCGCCGCGAGGAAGGCGTTCTCGATGTCGGCGTTCAGCAGGGCGAACCGCGGCTCGTTGATCGACGCCATGCTCTTGAGGTAGTCGTTGACCGGCCCGGACTGGGTGGCGTCGTTCACGAACTTGATGGTGGTGAAGTCCGGTGCGATACCGTTCAGCACGGGCGTGGTGTCGAGACGGTCGGCGACGACCTGCTGGCCCTCCTTGCTCGTCGCCATCCACTGCACGAACGTCTCCGCGGCCGCGCTGTGCTTCGACTTCGCCGCGACGGCCAGGCCGTAGTCCGCGTCACCGAACATCTCGCTCGTGTTCCCCTTGCCCGCCACATCCGGGAACTGCAGCGGCAGGATGGCGAACGGCTTCGCACCGGCGACACCCGCCGCCGAGATTGCCTGGGTCATCGCATCCTGAGTCGCGTACTGGGTGTACCAGCTGCCCATCATCACCATCGCGTACTTGCCGGTGAGGAAGGCGTTGTTGATGTCGGGGTACTGCTGAGCGCCCAGCGCGCCCTTCTGCATGATGCCGCTGTCGAACAGGTCCTTCCAGATCTTCAGCGTCTGCACGATCTGGGGGGAGTCCCACTTGGCGTCGCCCTTGGATGCCTTGGTCCAGTACCCGGGCTCGACCGAGTTCGAGATGGCCTGCAGGGTGTCCTGGTCGAAGCCCTCCTGGGATGCGCCCTGGGCGAAGCAGCCCTGGCCGGCGGCCTCGAGCGTCTGGCAGACCTTCTTCCACTCGTCGAGGGTCTTCGGCGGCTGCAGGTTGTTCGCGGCGAACACCTCGGCGTTGTACCAGAGCGACCCGGCGTACGACGAGCCGATCGGCAGAGCGGTGAGCTTGCCCTTGGCGGTGAGGCCGTCGACCGCGATCTTGGCGATCTTGGACTTCCAATCGCTGCCGAGCGCCTTCTCGGCGACGGGGGTGAGGTCTTTGGCGTATGTGCCGAACTGCTGCACGTATGCTCCCGGCTGCAGGTCGAAGACATCCGGCCCGCTGTTGGAGGAGAGCGCAGGCCGCATCGCGGCCTGGTAGTCGGAAATGCCGATCAGCTTGAAGTTGACCTTGATGTCCGGGTACTTCTTGTTGAACGCGGCGATGAAGTCCTTCGCCTCGTCGGTGTTCGTCGGGGTCCAGCCCCACCAGTTGATCGTCCCGCTGGTCGCGGAGCCTGCTTCGCCTTGGCTCGACCCCGAGCAGGCGGCGAGTCCGAGGCTCGCCAGCCCTGCAACGGTCAGGGCGGCGATCGACCGAAGCGCTGTCTTCGATGTGAATCTGAATCGCATGTCAGTCCTCTTGCGTCGCGGACACAGCAGCGTGTCCGGGTGAGCGCCGGGCCAGGGGACCCGGCGGGGATCGAAGGTCGCCGAGGTCGGGGAGACCTCGTCGTCTTTCGCGAGACGCGTCCTGCGGGGCGCGCCCTACCACTGGGGATGAATGTAATGACGAGGGTAAACGGAAGTCAAGTTTTACGTCGATCTTGGAAACGTTTCGCGATCAGGGCGCGCGAAAGCGCGCCTCACCCGGGGTGGGTCAGACGCGCGGGGGCGCAGTGCTCTCGCGCACGACCAGGGAGGTCGCCAGCTCGATCCTGCTGAACGCGAGCTCCGGCTCGTCACGCAGCCTGGTCACCAGGTGCGTCGCCTGCTCGGCCATCTCGGCGAGCGGGACGCGCACCGTGGTGAGCGGCGGGCCGGCCCACTGCGCGATGGAGAGGTCGTCGTAACCGACGACGGAGAGGTCGTCCGGCACCCGGAGACCGAGAGTGCGCGCCGCCTCGTAGACGCCGAGCGCCTGCAGGTCGCTCGACGCGAAGATCGCGGTGGGCGGCTCGGAGGACGACAGCAGATCGCGCGCTTCCGTGAGGCCGTCGTCCCGGTGGAACTTGCCGGGCCGGATGTACTCCCGCCTGACCGGGATGCCGGCCGCATCCAGTGCTGCACGATAGCCGGAGAGCCGGGCGGTCGACGCCATCATGCTGTCGGGACCCGTGACGATGGCGATGCGCTCGTGCCCCAGCCCGATCAGGTGCTGGGTGGCGAGGAACGCACCGTTCCAGTCGGCGGAGCCGATCGAGGGTGCGTCCGTCGCCGGGGCGCCGTACGGATCGATCATGACGATCGGGATGGCGCGACTGCGCAGCCGCGCCTTGTCCTTCTCCGGCAAGAGCGCCGCGACCAGGATGATGCCGAGCGGCTGCCTGCGCAGCACGCCGTCGACCCAGTCCGGCCCGGGGAGGTGCGACTCCTCCGAGCCGGTGACGACCATCCCGATGCCGTGCTCGCGGGCGACACGCTCGATGCCGACGATGGCGGCGCCACCGAACGGGCTGTCGATCTCGAAGCAGAGGACCTCGATCAGGGGCGCCGTGCTCTGGGCGCTCAGCCGTCGGTTGTAGTTGCGCTCGTCGAGCAGCGCCTCGATGCGGCCCCTGGTGTCGTCCGAGACGCCGGTCCGGCCGTTGAGCACCTTCGAGACGGTGGCCACGGACACCTTCGCGAGCGCCGCGACCTCCGAGAGGGTTGCCCGCGTCGGCGGCGCTTCACCGGTGGCGTCGTTTCCCATGAGCCTCATCGTATCCGCGGCCGCTGCCGCGCCGCGTCCGCCGCCCTGAGCGGTTGACGACGTGCGCGCGACCTCCTAGTGTGGCGGTTCAGATAGTTTTCTCTCTGATCTGGAAACATTACATCGCAAAGGGCATCAATGACGATCACCGACGCTCGGTTCGCCCGCTACCCGTCCCTGGCGGGCCGCACCGCGTTCGTCAGCGGAGGAGCGACGGGACTCGGCGCCGAATTCGTCTCCCAGCTCGCCGCACAGGGCGCCAGGGTCGCGTTCATCGACATCGACGAGGCTGCGGCGGCGGAGCTCGCCGCGACCATCGCAGAGCGCGGAGACCCGGAGCCGTACTTTCAGCGCGTCGATGTGCGGGACGTGCCGGCTCTGCAGCGGGCGGTCGACGCCGCATCCACTCGGGTGGGGCCGCCGACCGTGCTCGTCAACAACGCCGCCAACGACACCAGGCGCGCGGTCGCCGACATCGACCTCGACGGGTGGGACGACGGGATCGCCGTGAACGTGCGCCACCACTTCTTCGCCGCGCAGGCCGTCTGGCCGCTGATGAAGGCCGCGGGCGGCGGCTCGATCATCAACCTCGGCTCGATCAGCGCGCACATCGACCTGGTCGACCTTCCCGTCTACATCACGGCGAAGGCGGGCATCGAGGGGCTGACCCGCACGCTGGCCAGGGAGCTGGGGCCGGACGGCATCCGGGTGAACTGCATCATCCCCGGCTGGATCATGACACCCAGACAACTGGAGAGCTGGGTCGGCGAGGCCGAGCACGAGAAGATCCTCGCCGCTCAGTGCGTGCCGGAGCTCCTGTATCCCGCCGATATCGCCAGACTGATGCTGTGGCTGGCGGCCGACGACTCCCGGCTGGCCACCGGGCAGACGTGGGTCATGGACGGAGGCTGGCAGTGAGGGCTGAACAGGTCACGGCGCCGGTCACCTGGCACGGAGAGGGGCCGTCGTGGGACCGGGTGGGTCAGCGACTGCTCGTGGTCGACATGCTCGCCGGCGCTGTCGTCGACCTCGCGTCGTTCGAGCGCCCGCGGCGCTACGACGTCGGCAGCCCTGTCGCCGCGGTGATCCGGCGCAGGGCCTCCGGCGGTTTCATCGTGGCGACAGAGCACGGCTTCTCGCTGTTCGATGAGGAGTTCTCCCTCGACCGGCGCCTGCCCGACGTGCTGACCGACCCCGGCATCCGGCTCAACGAGGGAGGCTGCGATCCGTTCGGCCGGTTCTTCTGCGGCTCGATGGCCTACGACGCCACGCCCGGCGCCGCCGCGATCTACCGGCTCGAACCGGACACCACCACCTCCGTTGCCCTGACCGGCGCCACCATCTCGAACGGCCTGCAGTGGAGCGCCGACGGGTCGGTCGCCTACTACGTCGACACGGACACCAGGCGGGTGGATGTGTTCGACTACGACGGCACCGACGGCTCGTTCCACGATCGCCGCCCGCTCGTGACGATCGGCGACGACGTCGCCGGATCGCCGGACGGCATGACCATCGACGCGGACGGCGGACTCTGGGTGGCCTTCTGGGGAGGAGGCGCCGTGCGACGCTACGACCAGACGGGAGCTCTGACGGCAGTGCTCGACGTGCCAGGCGTCACGAACACCAGCGCCGCCGCCTTCGGTGGGCACGACCTGGACACCCTCTACATCACGTCGTCCAGGCAGCACCTTCCGGACGACGCCGAGCCGCAGGCGGGGGCCGTGTTCGCCGCGCAGCCGGGGGTGCGCGGCGTCGCACTCCCCGACTACGCCGGCTGAATCAGGGCAGCTGGATCGTGCCGTCCACCAGGCGCGGGATGCCCAGCGGGTTCGCCTCCTTCAGGGCGGGCGGCAGCGCAGCATCCGGAGTGTCCTGGTAGGCGACCGGCCGCAGGAACCGCCCGATGGATGCGGTGCCCACCGAGGTGAAGTGCGGCGCCGTCGTCGCCGGGTACGGCCCGCCGTGCTGCTGCGCGTACGTCACGGACACGCCGGTCGGCCAGCCGTTCCAGAGCACGCGGCCCGCCTTCGCGGCGAGCAGCTCGATCAGGTCGCCGACGCTGTCGTCGTCCTCGCCGTGCACCGTCGCGGTGAGCTGGCCGTTCAGGCTGCGAGCCGCGGCGAGCAGCTCGTCGTCCGAGCCGTAGCGGACGAGCAGGGCGGCAGGCCCGAAGTGCTCCTCCAGCAGCTCCTCCGGATGCGCGAGGAAGGTCGCGACGTCTGTGCCGTACACCGTCGGCGTCGGCTGGTCTCCGCGCTCGGCCGACCCGGCGAGGAGGTCGACGCCGTCGCGACCGGCGAGCGGGTCGAGGCTGCCGTAGAAGCCGTCGCGGATCGTGTCGGAGAGCATCGGGCCTCCGTTGCTCGCGCGCACCGCATCCACCACCAGTTGCTGGAGCGCAGACGACTCCGGCACGAACAGGACGCCCGGCTTCGTGCAGAACTGGCCGACGCCGAGCGTCATCGACGCCGCGAAGCCGTCGGCGATCCGCTCCGCCCGGGCCGCAGCGGCCGCCCGCGTCACGAAGACGGGGTTGACGCTGCCGAGCTCGCCGTAGAACGGGATCGGCTCCGGCCGGGATGCTGCCAGGTCGAACAGCGCGCGCCCGCCGGACAGCGACCCGGTGAAGGTCGCGACCGCGAGCCGCGGGTCGAGGACGAGTGTGCGCCCCTCCTCTCTGCCCTCGACGATCGCGAACGTGCCGCCGGGTGCCCCCGCCTCGTCCAGTGCAGCCAGAATGTGCCCCGCGACCGCCCGGCTGAGCTCCGGATGCGCGGGGTGCGCCTTCAGGACCACCGGCGCTCCCGCCGCGATGGCCGCCGCGGTGTCTCCACCGGCAACGGAGAAGGCGAATGGGAAGTTGCTCGCCGCGTAGACGGCAGCCGGCCCGATCGGGCGGAGCACCCTGCGCAGGTCGGGGCGGGCGCCCATCGGCCAGTCCGGATCGGCGTGGTCGATGGTCGCGTCGAGGTAGCGGCCGTCCTCGACCGTCTGCGCGAACAGGCGCAGCTGGAAGGTGGTGCGCACCAGTTCGCCGGTGAGGCGCTGCGTGGTCAGGTGGCTCTCGCGCGCGGCGAGGTCGACCAGGGCGTCCGCGTCGGCATCCAGCCGGTCGGCGATGGCGCGCAGCCAGGCGGCGCGCGCGGCGGGGGTCGAGAGGGCCAGCTGCGGGGCGGCGGCTGCCGCGTCCGTCATGGCGGTCTCGACGTCCACGGTGATCGTGTCCGATGCTGTCATCGCGTTCCCTCCTTCTGGGTGCCGACGAGCGATACCCCGTTGACCAGGCGCCCGACCCCGGCGATGTCGACGGCGACCTCGTCGCCGGGCAGCAGCGTGAAGTCCGCATCCGGCACCACGCCGGTGCCGGTCAGCAGGATCACGCCGTCGGGGAAGTCCAGCCCCCGGAACAACCAGTCGGCGAGGTCGTCGAGCGTGCGCGCCATCTGATCGGTCGACGCAGAGCCGCTGAAGACCGTCTCGCCACCCCGGCTGATCTCGAGACCGATCGCGAACGGCGCCGCCACCTCCCAGGCCGGGACGATCTCCGGACCCAGCCCGCAGGCGGCGGTGTACACCTTGGCCTGCGGAAGGTAGAGCAGGTTCTCCCCCTCGATCGACCGGCTCGACGCGTCGTCACCCGGCACGTAGCCGAACAGCCCGCCGTGGGCGTCGAGCACGAGGCCGAGCTCCGGCTCCGGCACGTTCCAGGGCGAATCCGCGCGGACGCCGACGTTCCCTCCTGGCCCGATCACCCGCGCGCCCGTCGCCTTGAAGAACAGTTCGGGGCGCTCGGCGGCGTAGACCTTGTCGTACGGTGTCCCGTCGCTCGCCTCCTCGATGCGGCCGTCCCTGCTGCGCAGGTAGGTCACACCGGCGGCCCAGACCTCCTGCTGCGGATCGACAGGCGCGAGCACCCTGGCGGGCACGATGCCGCCGCCGGATGCGCGCTCGACGGCGCTGCGCGCATCCGGAGCAGGCAGCCGGAGCAGCTCGGTCAGGGTGAGGCCGAGCGGCGAGTACTCCTCACCGCGGCGGACCGCCCAGACGATCTCGCCGCCGGCCTCCACCCTGGCGATGGCCGTGTGCGGCCGGGCTGTGGCGGTGTTCTCGGTGCTCAATGGGACTCCCTCGTGACCACCGAGCCGCTCGACCCGACGAGGAAGTCGAGGTCGGCGCCGGTGTCTGCTCCTTGGACGTGTTCGATGTACAGCTTCTGCCAGCCGCGGTCTGCCGTCGCGAAGCCGTCGACCTCGCGCTGGGCAGCGGTCCTGCCCGCCAGCTCCGCCCCGTCGACCAGGAGTTCCAGTCGCCGGTTCGGCACGTCGAGCGAGATCAGGTCGCCGTCCTGCACGAGCGAGAGCGGTCCGCCGGCGGCCGCCTCGGGGGCGACGTGCAGCACGACGGTGCCGTATGCCGTTCCGGACATACGTCCGTCGCTGATCCTCACCATGTCGCGAACGCCCTGCTTCAGCAGCTTCTGCGGGATGGGCATGTTGCCCACCTCCGGCATTCCGGGGTATCCCTTCGGCCCGCAGCCGCGGAGGACGAGCACGGAGTCCGCGTCGACGTCGAGGTCCGGGTCGTCCAGGCGCGCGTGGGCGTCTTCGATGGAGTCGAAGACGACGGCCCGCCCGGTGTGCACCAGCAGCTCGGGGGTCGCGGCGGCCGGCTTGATGATCGCGCCGCGCGGGGCGAGATTGCCGTGCAGGACCGCGATACCCGCGTCGTCCTGCAGCGGGTCGTCGCGGAGCGTGATCACGCCGCTGTCCCACACCTGGTTGCCGCCGAGGTAGTCGGTGAGCGGACGCCCGGTGACGGTCTGCGCCGCCGGGTCGAGCAGATCGGTGAGCTGGTCGAGCACCGCGAGGAAGCCGCCTGCGCGGAACAGATCCTCCATCAGGTATGCGCCCGCCGGCTGCAGGTTGACGAGCAGCGGCACCTGGCCGCCGATCCTGTCGAAGTCCTCCAGGGTGAGGTCGATGCCCAGCCGCCCGGCGATCGCCAGCAGGTGCACGACGGCGTTGGTGGATCCGCCGATCCCGGCGAGCGCGACGATCGCGTTGTGGAAGGACTCCTTCGTGATGACCTGCGAGATGCGGCGGTCCTCCAGCGCGAGCTCGACCGCGAGCCTGCCGGACGCGTGGGCGGCTTCGAGCAGGCGGCTGTCCGCGGCAGGCGTGCCCGCGACACCGGGGATCGTCATGCCGAGGGCTTCGGCCATCAACCCCATCGTGGATGCGGTGCCCATCGTGTTGCAGTGCCCCTTGCTGCGGATCATCTTCTTGTCCGTCGCCTCGAACTCCGCCTCGCTGAGCGTGCCGGCCCTGACCTCCTCCGAGAGCTGCCAGACACCGGTGCCGCAGCCCATCCGCTCCCCGCGGAAGTAGCCGTTCAGCATCGGGCCGCCCGGCAGCACGACGGCGGGGATGTCGACGGACGCCGCTCCCATCAGCAGGGCGGGGATCGTCTTGTCGCAGCCGCCGAGCAGCACGGCGGCGTCGATCGGATTGGCGCGCAGCATCTCCTCGGTGGCCATCGCGGCCAGGTTGCGCCAGAGCATCGCCGTCGGCTTGACCAGGGTCTCCCCCAGCGACACCATCGGCACGTTAACCGGGACGCCGCCCGCCTCCCACACTCCCTGCTTGACGTATTCGGCCACCTCGTTGAGGTGCATGTTGCACGGCGTCAGGTCGCTCGCCGTGTTCGCGATGGCGATCTGCGGCCTCCCGTCGAACGCGTGATCCGGCACGCCTCTGCGCATCCACGCCCGGTGGATGTACGGGTCGCGGCCGTCGCCGCCGTACCAGCCCTGTGATCGGACCATCGAGTGAATCTCCTTCGATTGATGTGCCCTACGGCACGAGTATGCCCCGCCCGACAGCACCGGCGGTGAGCCGCCGGTACGCCTCGGCGAAGTCGGTGATGGGGAGGCGGTCGCCGATCAGCCTGTCGATCGGCAGCTTCCCCGCGAGATAGAGGGCGAAGATCCTCGGCAGGTCGAGCTGCGGGTTGCTCGACCCGTAGAGCGAGCCGACGACGCGCTTCTGCCGCTGCACGAGCTGGTTGAGCGGCACCTGGAATCCGGCGCCCGCCGCTCCCAGGCCGACGGCGACCAGGGTGCCGCCCGGCGCGACGCACTCCACGGCCTGCTCCAGGGTCTGCGCTCGGCCGACGGCCTCGATCGCCCACGGCACGCCCGCGCCTCCGGTGATCTCGAGCACGCGAGCGACCACATCCTCGTCGCGACCGTTGATGGTGTGCGTCGCGCCGAGGTCGCGGGCGAGTGCGAGTTTGGCATCGTCGACGTCGATGACGATCAGTGGATGCGCGCCGACGAGGGCAGCGCCCATCACGCTGGACAGCCCCACCCCTCCGGCGCCGAGCACGAGCAGCGGCCGCCCTGCCGCCTCCCGCACCTCGTGGAACACCGCCCCGACACCGGTGATCACCGCGCAGGCCGAGATCGCCGCTACCTCGGGCGGCACCCCATCCGGCACGGGAACGGCCGCGTTCTCGTTGACCACGACACGGTCGGCGAAGCAGGAGACCCCCATCAGGTGGTGCAGCGTTCCGCCGTCCGGCAGCGACAGCCTGCTCGTGCCGTCCGGCAGCCCGCCCGACCCGGCCTGAACGGGGCCACGCTCGCAGAGCACCGGATTTCCGGAGATGCACGCCGCGCAGGTGCCGCAGCGCGGACGCCACAGCAGGGCCACCCTGTCGCCGACGGCGAACCTGCCGGACGAGCCTGCACCGACCTCCTCGACGATGCCCGCCCCTTCGTGCCCGAGCACGAGGGGCAGCGGCGCCGTGAGGTCGCCGGTCATGTAGTGGTAGTCGCTGTGGCAGACACCGGCGGCCTCGATGCGGACCAGCAGCTCCCCGGCACGCGGCGCCGACAGCTCCACCTCTTCGAGCAGCGGATCGGCGTCCGGAGACCGGAGCACGATGGCGCGCACGGCGTCAGGCCTGACCGGCGGAGGCTGTGGGGACGGTCGGCTGGTCCTGACCGCCCACCAGCTGATCCAGCAGGCTCTCGCGCACAACGCACTGCTCGAACGAGAACGAGTCGGCGAGCGCATCCAGTTCGTCGTCGGTCAGGCCGCGGAACAGCTCGGCGTACTCGTCGGCGAGCGGCTGGGCGAAGAGGATGTTGTTGAGCACGGTCGCGACGGTGTCGAACCGGCCCCACGGGTACGGCGTCCAGGCCGGGAATTCGCGCGCGGCGAGGTCCTGCACGGCCTGGCTGACCTCGCGGACGCCGTCGCCGCCGAGTCGGTCGCTGCCCCACTGGTCGGCGGCGAGGCGGTTCTTCTTGGCGACGAAGGCGTCGAAGCGGCGGCGGTACGGCGAGTCCTCCGTCACGGCGACGAGACCTTGCCTGCCGAGATCTTTGTACATCCAGCTGGTCCAGCTGACCTCGAACTCACGGTAGAGGTCGAGCTGGTCGGCGAGGAGCTGCCTGCGCATCGCGTCCGTGCGCTCGTCGCCGGTGTAAATGGGAGCGAACTCTCCGACGAAGATCGGCGTGCCCGTCCGCCTGGCGTATTCGGAGCGCTGCAGGAACTTCTGCCTGGCGTAGTCGGCGTCGATGTACGTGCCGTCCGTGTATCCGGGGTAGTCGCCTCCGCGGCCGAGCCCCGCCGCGACGTAGTCGTGCAGCGAGTACACGGTGTTCGGCCACGGTTCCGCGTCGAACATGTCGAACTCCGTGGAGTAGGTGTTCCCGTCGAGGTAGATGGTGTGGTCGGGGTCGATGGCGCGCACGGCCTCGAACAGGCGGCGGTAGAGCGGGCCGACGACGACACGGGACTCGTCCGCCGGTTCGTTCATCAGGTTGTATCCGGCGACCCAGGTGTTGTCATTGTAGTGCTCGGCGATGGCCTTCCAGATGTTCTCAACCCGGTCCTGGAAGTGCGGGTGCTGCCACAGGTGCGGCTCGTGGGTGGAGTTGTCGGAGTGCCAGTGGTGGTTCTGGCTGCCGGGGAGGGCGTGCAGGTCGATGACCGAGTAGATGCCGTGGCGGCCGGATGCCTCGATCGCGCGGTCGAGGTGGTCGAACGCGGTGGGGAGGATCGTGAACGGGTCGGCGTCCGACTCGAAATGGCGGTAGTTGACCGGGATCCGGACGATCGTCATGCCGAGCGAGCCCAGGAACTCCGCGTCGGCCTCTCCGTAGAACGCGCTGAGCAGCCGCTCGAAGAACCGGCCGGCTCGGTCGGCCCCGATCACGCCGGCGACCTTGTCGCGCATCAGCGACTCGTTGGCCGCATAGCCGGTGATGAAGTTCTCCATGTTCAGCCATCCGCCGATGCAGACGCCCGTGAACCGGATGGGACGCCCCCATCCGTCCAGGAATCCGCTACCGTCGATGGAGACGAAACCGGGTGGACGTCCGGAGCTCTCGTTGCCTGATCCCACTGTTCTGACCTCACTGTTCTGACCACGTCGTCACGAAAAGTTTCGTTAAATTTACGACTTATTTCGTCGCGCTCTCAGGCTAGGGATGCGGCCGGAAGGTGTCAAGCGCGCCGATGCGGAGCGCGGCTATCCTGTGCCGATGAGCCTTGAACTGTGCGTCCTGCTCTGGGCGTCCGACGGCAATGACGACGCCCTCTCCCGCTACGAGGACACGGTCCTCGCACTCGTGCCCGAGCATGGAGGCCGGGTGGTCAGCCGGGTGCGCCGCATCGGAGACGGCGACGCCCCGCTCGAGGTGCAGGTCATCCATCTGCCAAACGACGCAGCACTGCAGGCGTACCTGACCGACCCGAGACGAGTGGCACTGGCCGACGTGCACCGCGAGGTCGTGGCCCGCACGGAGCTGATCCGGGTGGAAACGCTGGTCTAGCCATCGCCGCCCCCATCCGCCCGGACGGAGGATATACTGTCCTCAAGACAGCATTTCGAGAGGCGGCAGCGATGGCAGTGGATGAGGTTCCCGGCACGACCCCCGGGCTGCCCTATCGCTCCGGCCAGCTGGCCGCACTGCTCGAGGTCTTCGCGCTCTGGTCGTCCGGCGCGTTCATCCGGGGTCTCGCCGGCCGGGTCGGCGTCGAGCTGGATACCACGGCGATCGTCGCCATCACCCTGCTGGCCAGGGACGGCGAGCAGCGCGCATCCACCCTCGCCTCCCGGCTGCACGTCGGAGCGTCAGCGATCTCGAAGCTGAGCGCCAGGCTCGGCGCGCACGGGCTCGTCGAGAAGCGCGACGATCCGGAGGACTCCCGCGCGACACTGCTCCGGCTGACGGAGGACGGCACCGCTGCGGCGAACGCCCTGGTCGACGCGGGCGACGCCATGATGGCCGACCTCCTGCAGACCTGGCCGGACCGCGACCGCGACGACTTCCGCCGCCTCCTGCAGCGCTTCAGGGACGAGGCCGTCGCATACGCTGCGGGCGTCTCCGACCCCGCAGCCACCACAGCACGACCGCCTCAGACCGACACACCCGCATCACCCGAGAAAGAAGAGAAATGACCCGCACCTACCTCGTCACCGGAGCCGCGAGCGGCATCGGCAAGGCCACAGCCGAACTCCTGCGCTCCGGCGGACACCGCGTGATCGGCGCCGACCTCGCCGGCACCGACATCTCCGCCGACCTCTCCACCGCGGAGGGACGGGCGACGCTCGTCGAGAAGGCGACAGAGCTCTCCGGCGGAGTGCTCGACGGCGTGCTCGCCGTCGCCGGGCTGAGCGCCGGCATCCCCGTCACCGCAGCCGTCAACTACTACGGCGCCATCGCGACGCTCGACGGGCTGCGCCCGCTGCTCGCCGCCTCCAGCGCTCCCCGCGCCGTGGCCGTGGCGTCGATGGCCTCGCTGCAGAGCCACGACGAAACGCTGGTCGACCTGCTGCTCGACGGCACCGAGGAGGATGCGCTCGCCCGCGCCACCGTGCTCGCCGAGTCCCCGGCCACCGCGCACCAGATCTACTCGTCGAGCAAGCGCGCGCTCGCCCGCTGGCTGCGCCGGAACGCCGCGACACCGGAGTGGGCGGGCGCGAGCATCCCGCTCAACGCCATCGCCCCCGGCGTCGTCCTCACCCCGATGACCGCGGAGCTGGTCGCCACCCCGGAGGGCCGCGCCCGTCTGAACGAGCAGGTGCCGATGCCCCTCAACGGGCCGTTCGGCCCCGAGGTCGCCGCCGAGCTGCTGGTCTGGCTCGCCGGCGAGCAGAACTCGCACCTGTGCGGACAGGTGATCTTCGTCGACGGCGGCTACGAAGTCACCGTGCGCGGCGACAGCACCTGGTGAGCTGATCCGGACGGCCGCGAGCGGAGGGATGTCCGCTCGCGGCCGCTTTTGTTGCTATGGTCTGGATAGTTATTTCCACGTTGCAACTCTCGATGATGAGGATGTGATGGGTCCACGAACCGAACCCGCAGCCCCCGCAGCAACCCGCGCGACCCGTCCCGTCCTCGGCGGCAGGACCTGGCTGGCGCTCGTCGTCGTCGGTCTGGTCGGCCAGCTGGCCTGGACCGTCGAGAACATGTACCTCAACGTGTACGTGTACGACACCATCTCCCCCGACCCCAACGTCATCGCCATCCTGGTCGGGTCGAGCGCGGTCGCCGCGACCGTCGCCACACTGCTTGTCGGAGCCTGGTCCGACCGGATGGGTCGCCGCCGCGCGCTCATCGCCGTCGGCTACGTCGCCTGGGGCATCTGCACGGCCGCGTTCGGATTCGTCGGAGCCCCGTCCGGTGCTGAAGCTCCCACCGGGGCCGCCCTCATCGGCGCCATCGTCGCGATCGTGCTGCTCGACTGCGTGATGAGCGCGTTCGGCTCCGGCGCCAACGACGCCGCATTCAGCGCGTGGGTGACAGACTCCACCGCTCCGGCCAACCGGGGCAGGGTCGACGGCGTGCTCGCCGTGCTCCCGCTGATCGCCATGCTGCTGGTGTTCGGGCTGCTCGACGGCCTCACCCGCGCCGGAGACTGGAAGCTGTTCTTCGGCGTGGTCGGCATCATCACCATCGCGACGGGCGCGCTGTCGTGGTTCCTCATCCGGGATCGCGGCGTTCCGGCCAGGCGGGAGCGCATCCTGAGCGCAGTGGTGCACGGTCTGCGCCCGAGCACGGTCAGGCGACAGCCCGCCCTCTATCTCACGCTGGCGATCTGGGCCGTCATCGGCACGAGCACCCAGGTGTTCCTGCCCTTCGTGATCATCTATCTGCAGCGCTACCTCCGCATCGAGTCGTACGCGCTCGCCCTCGGAATTGTCCTGATCCTGGCGTCCGCGCTGAGCATCGTCGCCGGCCGCGTGATGGACAGGGTCGGCAAGGCCAGGTTCCTGCTCCCCGCCGTCGGCGTCTTCGCTGTCGGCCTGATCGCCATGACCTTCGCGCGCGACCTGCCGCTGGTCATCGCGGCGGCCACGGTGATGATGGCGGGCATGATGGCGTCACTGGCGACGGTCTCCGCGATGACCCGCGACCACACCCCGGCCGACCGTGCGGGTGCCGTGCAGGGCATCCGGATGATCCTCGCGGTGATGATCCCGATGATCGCCGGTCCGTTCCTCGGTGCCGCTGTCATCTCCGGTGCGGCGAACACGTACACCTCGCTCGGCGTCGTGCAGCCGGTGCCCGGTCCGGAGATCTTCGCGACGGCGGCCGTGGTGCTCGTGCTCGTTCCCGTGCTCGTCGCCGTGCGCGCGAAGTGGGGCCGCTCGTGAGCCTGAGGACGCCGTGGGCCGACTCCCTCGACCGGGATGCCGTGCTGCAGGAGTACCCGCGACCGCAGCTCGTGCGCGACAGCTACCTCAACCTCAACGGCCGGTGGGAGTACGCGATCACCGACAGCGCAGAGCATCCGGTGGACTGGGACGGAGACATCCTCGTGCCGTTCTCCCCGGAGGCGGAGCTCTCCGGCGTCGGGCGGCAGCTGCTTCCTGGACGGCACCTCTGGTACCGGCGCACGGTGCGCATCCCGAGCGGGTTCGCGGAGGACAGGGTGCTGCTGCACTTCGGGGCCGTCGACCAGGACTGCGTCGTGTACCTCGACGGCGTTCGGGTGGGCGGGCACTCCGGCGGGTTCCTGCCGTTCTGCATCGACCTCGGTTCCGCTCTGTCCGACGAGGCCGAGCACGTACTGACCGTCGACGTGGTCGACGTCAGCGACACGAGCCACCGTTCCCGCGGCAAGCAGGCGTTGCGCCGCGGGGGCATCTGGTACACCGCGCAGTCCGGGATCTGGCAGACGGTCTGGCTGGAGTCCGTGCCGGCGGTGCACGTGCAGCGGCTCGACATCCGGCCGCTGCTCGCGGACGCCACGGTCGAGGTGACCGTGATCGGCAGCGCCGCCTCGACGACCACCGAGGCCACGGTCGTCCTGACCGCCGACGGCGCGGTGGTGTCGAGCGGCAGCGGCAGGCCGGGCGAGCCGATCACCCTCCCCGTCGACGACGTGCGTGCGTGGAGCCCGGAGGATCCGTACCTCTACGACCTCGAGGTGCGACTCGGCACCGACAGCGTCACCAGCTACGTCGGGATGCGCTCCGTCGGCGTCGAGCGCGACGGGAACGGCATGCCCCGGCTGCTCCTCAACGGCCGCCCGTACTTCCACGCCGGCGTCCTCGACCAGGGCTACTGGCCGGACGGCCTGCTCACCGCACCCTCCGACGACGCGCTCATCCACGACATCCAGAGCATGAAGGAGCTCGGCTTCACGATGCTGCGCAAGCACATCAAAGTCGAGTCGCTGCGCTGGTACCACCACTGCGACAGGCTCGGGATGCTCGTGTGGCAGGACATGGTGAACGGCGGCCGCCGGTACAACCCGGCGGTCATCACCGCACCGGTTCTGCTGCCCGTGCGCATCGACGACCGGCGGCATCTTGTCTTCGGCAGGCAGGATGCCGCGGGGCGCGAGGAGTTCCAGCGCGAGCTCGCCGAGACCGTCACGCTGCTGACGAGCGTGCCGAGCGTGGTGGCCTGGGTGCCGTTCAACGAGGGCTGGGGGCAGTTCGACGCCCTCGACGCCGTGGAGCGCATCCGGTCGCTCGACCAGGACAGGGTCATCGACCACGCGAGCGGCTGGCACGACCAGGGCGGCGGCGACCTGCGCAGCCTGCACGTCTACTTCCGCCGCATCCGGCCGTCCAGGAGCTGGGGCCGCGACGGGCGCGCCGTCGTCGTGTCCGAGTACGGCGGGTACAGCCTCCGCCTCGCGGGGCACGCGTTCAGCGACCGCGAGTTCGGCTATCGCAGACTCCCGTCCGTCTCCGCGTTCACGGATGCGTTCGCCGCACTGCACAGGAACGAGGTGCTTCCCGCCATCGCGGAGGGGCTGTCCGGGATCGTGTACACGCAGCTCGCCGACGTGGAGGACGAGCTGAACGGCCTCCTCACCGCCGACCGGACCGTGCTGAAGGCCGACGCGGACACCGTCCGCACGATCACCCGGGAGCTGGCCGCGCGGTTCGCGCTCGTCGCCCCACCGAACCTGCCGGCACACGAAGGAGTCCAGGATGGGTCACAGAATCGTCGAGCGTGAACTGACGGAGCCCGTGTCGCTCTGCCTCGCGGATGGGCGGCTCGACCGCCGCTCGGTCGGCTGGTCGCGCACACCGCTGCACGACACGTCCGGCATCGACGGCCGCACCGTCTGGGGCCGCAACAAGCGCTGGGAGTACTGGGCCGTCACGACGCCGACGCACATCGTGTCTCTCACCGTCTCGTCGCTCGACTACGCGGCGGTGCACGGGATCATGGCCCACGACATCCGGTCGGGCGCGACCGTCGAACGCGGAGCCGTCTCCCCCCTCGCTGGGAGCGCGACCCTCCCTGCCCGGCTGGGCGCGTCGTCCGCCAGGGCGCGCACCCGCTCGCTGTCCATCGACATCGACGAGCTGCCGGGCGGCACGCGCCTGCGGGGAACAGCACCCGGCGTCGCCTTCGACATCACCGCCGAGCGTCCGGACGGACACGAGGTGCTCGCCGTCGTCGTCCCCTGGTCGCACAAGCGCTTCCAGTACACGGTCAAGGACGTCGCGCGCCCCGCCACCGGCTGGCTGGACATCGACGGCACGCGCGTGGAGCTGCCGTCCGGCGAGAGCTGGGCCGTGCTCGACCACGGCAGAGGGCGCTGGCCGTACCGGATGCGGTGGAACTGGGGCGCGGCATCCGGTGTGGTCGACGGGAGGACGATCGGCCTGCAGCTCGGCGGGAGGTGGACGGACGGGACGGGCTCCACGGAGAACGGCGTGCTCGTCGACGGCGTGCTGCACAAGATCAGCGAAGAACTCGACTGGGAGTACGACGAACGGGACTGGCTGGCGCCGTGGCGCATCCGCGGCAGCAGTGTTGACGTGACCTTCGTGCCGTTCTGGGACCACACGAGCTCGACGGAACTGGTCGTGTTCGGCAGTCGCGGCCACCAGTGCTTCGGCCACTACTCGGGATGGGTCGACATCGCGCAGGGGCGCATCCGGATCGACGGGCTGCTCGGCTGGGCGGAAGACGTGCGCAACCGCTGGTGATGCTCAGCCGATGAGCGCGTGCGCCCTGGCCGGGAACGATGTCGGAGACTCGGCGAGCAGCGTGAAGACGCCGAGCTCGCCGATCACGCTGTGCAGCACCCAGGTCCTGCTGTGCAGGCCGCCGGACGACGCGTAGTCGACCACGATCATGTCCGGATGCGGGGCGTCGCCCTCCAGGCGCAGGATGCGGGCGGTGCCGGAACCGGCGGGCCCGCTCAGCCAGGCCGAGCATCCACCCTGGTCGTCGCCGGAGCGGGGAGAGGCGATGGCGAGTGCTGCGTCGCTGACGCGGAGCACGGCGGGAGTCTGGCGCGTGGTCTTCACTGACATGGTGCGGTCTCCGATCGGTGCGGGTGGTGGTGCTGTGAAGGTGGTGCTGTGGTGCTGTGGTGAGCGGGGCGCCGCATATCGGTACAGCGCCCCGCTCGGCTCCGGCTGCGGAAGTGGACCTACGCAGTGGCGTCCGGAGCGGTCGGTGCGGGCCCGAAGGCCCGGGTGAGGTGCGTCACCAGCGGCGTTCGACCTCCTCGACGTGGCCGAAGACATCCGCGAACTCGACGACCTCGCCGGTCTCGAGCGTGATCCGCCCGGAGTAGTGGCCGAAACAGCTGTCCGCCCTGCTCATCACGATCCAGCGGTCGAACACGTGCCGGGAGTGGTGTTCCGGGGTGAAGGTGACCTCCACGCCGGGACCGGTGAGGGTCCAGGGCCGCAGCCACGCCGTCGGGTCGTAGCGCCAGTCGAGGTGCGAGCTGATCTTGTGCAGGCGGCCGTCGACGCGGATCCAGTTCTCGGTCGACGGGGTTCCGTCCGTCCACTTGCCGCCGAACTGCAGCCCGAGCTCCCGCCCGTCCGCGCTCAGGCCGTTGCCTGCTCCCCAGTTCCAGAAGGTGAAGTAGGGCCAGCGGCCACGACCGCGGTCGTGCACGGCGTACGACTCGTCCGGCTCGATGTGGTGGGTGACGCCGTCCACGACGATCACGCCCTGCGCGCGCAGGCAGTTGTCCTTCTTCGTGTATTGGAAGACGCGGTCGCTCCACGGGACGACGACGCCCATCGACTCGTGATCCGGTTCGCCGATGATGCGCAGGTCGACCGAGATGCGCGCAGACTCGGCGTGCAGCACGGTGTTCACCCCGCGCGGCGTCATCCTGACCAGCACGTCGTTGCGGCTGCCCTCCATCGGCTCGCGATTGGTCTCGTCGCGCATCCCGCCCGCTCCGGGGAACCAGGTGTTCCCACCCTGCCGGATCTCGGTGTACGTGGCGCGGTCGAGGTGGGTGACGGAGACGTTCGCGCGGTAGTCGTGGTGCGAGATGTTCATCGTGACGATCGACGTCGGCGTGACGATGGCCCAGTACTCGAAGCGCTTGTTGCGCCCCCAGCCCGGCAACCCCGTCCTGTGCAGCGCCCTGCGCGTCCAGCCGACCGCCGCCGGGTTCAGCTTGCCCGATGGGAGGCACAGCTCCGTCGTCTCGGTGATCTCGCGCTCGATGACGCTCTCGCCACCGGGCTCCACCTGTTTGAGAGGTAGCCTCACTCGTTCCGGCCTTTCTGTCTGTCGTCGTTCATGGGATCAGCCCTTCGTGGCGCCGTCGGCGAGGCCGCGGATCAGCCACTTCTGGACGAGGAGGGCGAGGATCACGACGGGCACGACCGTGAGCATGCCGGCTGCGGACAGCGCTCCCCAGTTGGCGCCGTGCTCCGTGTCGCCCGCCATCCCGGCGATGGCGACGGGGAGCGTCGTGGCCTTGCGATTGGTCAGCACCAGGGCGAAGAGGAGCTCCTCCCAGGCCAGGATGATGCTGAAGATGAAGGTGGAGATGAGTCCGGGCGCGGAGATCGGCACGATGATCCGGAAGAAGGCGCCCATCCGGGAGCAGCCGTCGATCATCGCCGACTCCTCCAGCTCCTTGGGCAGCGCGAGGAAGAACCCGCGCATCAGCCACATCACGTACGGGATGACGAACGAGCAGTACGCGAGGATCAGCGTGATGTGCGTGTCCGTGATCCCGAGCGTGCGGGCCACGAGGAACATCGGCACGGCCAGGGCGATCGGCGGAACACCGCGTGACGCAAGGATCAGCACGCCGATCGTGGCCGCGCCCTTGATCTTCAGGCGGGAGAGCGCGTAGCCGGCCATCGCTCCGGCGACCAGCGACAGGATGCCCGCCCCGCCCGCCACGATGATCGTGTTGATCATCTTCGGGCCGAGGCCGCCCTGCACGAACGCCTGCACGTACTGGTTGAGCGTCGGATCGAAGAAGATCGTCGGCGGGGTGGTGAAGATGTCCCTCTGCTGCTTGAACGAGGTGAGGAGCATCCAGAGCAGCGGAAGCAGGAAGAGCGCGCAGATGATGACGCCCGACCAGATGCGGGCTCGCTCGCTGCGGCGTCGCCGGACGATGGCGGAGGTCTTGGGCTGCTTCGTCTGCTCCCTGAGACTCTCCCTGTCCCTGGTGATCGTGGTCACAGTCTGTCCTCCAGTTTCTTGCTGCCCAGCAGGAACACGAACGTGAGGATCATCGTGATGACGAGCACGATCACCGCCATCGCCGACGACTCGCTGAACTTGAGCAATCGGAACGCCTGTTGATAGATGAAGAGGTTGACGACGTTCGTCGCCTCCCCCGGGCCGCCGTTCGTGGTCGCGAGGATGATGTCGAACATCTTCACCGCCCCCAGCCAGCGCACCACGAAGGTCGCGGCGATGATCGGGCCCAGCATGGGGAGGCTGACCGATTTGAGCGTCTGCCACCAGTTGGCCCCGTCCACCTTGGCCGCCTCGAACACGTCCTTCGGCAGCGCGAGCAGCGCGGCGGCGGCGATCAGGGCGACGAACGGCACGGAGCGCCAGGTGTCGATGAGAACCACGCTGATCATCGACATGGTCGCGTTGCCGAACCAGTCGATCGGCGGGATCCCGAACAGGCCGAGGAACCACCCGACCACACCCCAGAGCGGGTCGAGGATCATCTTCCAGATCCCGCCGGAGACGACGGGGGCCACGACCATCGGGATGAGGAAGAGGGCGCGGACGATGCCACGCCCTCTCCACTCGGCGTTCATCAGATAGGCGATCCCGAAACCGAGCACGATCTGCAGCGGAAGAGCGAGCACCAGGTAGATGCCGGTGACGACCAGGGAGTTCTGGAACGTCTCGTTCTGCAGTGCAGCCGTGTAGTTCTCGAGACCGACCCATTCGGTCGGTGAGAACGTTGCGAGGTCGAACTTCGAGAAGCTGATCTGCAGCGTGTAGAGCAATGGATATGCGAGGACAGCGGCGAGGAGCACCGTTGCCGGCAGCATGAACGTCCATCTGCTGAAGATGTCCCGCATCCGCGAGACGCGACGAGCGCGGTCCACACGCTGTCTCGTGAGTTCGACCGTCATGTTCCTACTTCTTCAGGAGTTTGTTGATCTGATCCGTGGCCTTCTTCAGCGCGTCCTCCGACGACGCCTGGCCTTGGACGGCTGCACTCGTCTGGTCGGCGAGGACCTCCTGGATCGCGTTCGACTCCGGGCTGCGGGGCCGCCACATCTGGCCCTTCTCCGCCACGTCGTACGCGCTCTGGATGGTCGTGAAGACCGGGGAGAGCCACGCCTGCTCGGGGGTGGTCGCGAGCGTCGACTTGCGGGCGGGGAACGATCCGAGGGTGTTGGTCGTCCAGACCTCGCCCTTCTTCGACGTCATCCACTGCAGGAACGTCCAGGCCGCCTCCGGGTGCGTGGAGTTCTTGAAGACCGAACCGCTCCAGATGCCGCGGTGCGTGCTCGGCCCGTCCGAACCGGCCGGCATCGTCTGGATGCCCACCTGGTCCGGCGTCAGCTTCGTGACGGCCGGGTCGACGGCGGCGCTCTTGTACGCGCTGCCCCAGGTGAAGATGGAGGCGACCTTGCCCTGGCGGAACGCATCCAGGGGCTCGGTGTAGTTGTAGTTCGTCGCTCCGGGAGGCGCGTACTTGAGCAGGTCGACCTGCGTCTGCAACGCGGCAGCGCCTTCCTTGGTGTCGAACGTCGGCTTCATGTTCTTGTCGAACAGAGCGCCTCCGTTGGAGTTGAGGACGGCCTGCCAGACCGGCGGGGAGAGCACTCCACGCATCCAGGTGAGCCCGACCGCCCACGAGTCGACCTTGCCGTCTCCGTCGGTGTCCTGCACCAGCGACGGAGCCTCCTTCAGGTACTGGTCCCAGGTGAGCTCGGGGGTGGGCTCTGCGAGACCGGCCTTCGCGTACAGCGCCTTGTTGTAGAACATCAGCAGCATGTTGGAGCGCAGCGGGACGCCGTACTGCTTGCCGTCCCACTCACTGGATGCGAGGGGCGCCGCGTTGAAGTCGGCCCAGTCGTACGCCTTGTCCGTCCACTGCTTCGCGTCGTTCTTGAGGTCGAGCAGCACCCCGGCGTTCGCCAGCTGCGGCGTCCACGGGTCGTCGAGCGTGATGAGGTCGTACTGGGGCTCGGGGTCCGTGCCGTTGAGCAGGCCCTTCGCGAGCAGTTCGGTGTACGGCACGGCGTCGATGGTGACGTCGATGTACGGGAACTCTTTGTTGAACTCGGGGACCAGCTGGTCCTGCCACTGCTGTGCGAACGCGTCGTTCGACATCATCGTGATCTTGACGTGCTTCTTGGCCGTTCCGATGCCTCCGCCGTCCGCGGCGGGCGCTTCGCTGGTCCCGGTGCACGCGGTGAGTGCGATCAGGCTGAGTGCCGCAGCTCCTGCGACTGCCAGCAGCCGTTTCGGCCGCCGTTGGGTGCCTGCTGTCATACAGATCATCTCCTCGTCGTTGAATGGATGTTCGTGGTCGGTGGCCGCTGGGCGCTTCGAGGAGGGGGTGCCTCGATGTGGTGTGCGAAACGGTGCTCCGGCCGGAATGTGAATGCCGGAGAGCTGGCGCCGGGGGTGTGGCGAGCTGCTCTGCAGAGACACTCAAGCAGACATTCCAAAATATTGCAACGTGGAAACATGCAAATGTGTCAACGTTGCAACAATCTGCTCCCCTACGATGTGACCGTGACCAGTATGGACGAGCAGACACCGGGCCGACGATCGGGAGCACCCACGATCAAAGACGTGGCCGCGCTCGCCGGCGTCTCGTACCGCACGGTCTCGAACGTCGTCAACGGGCACAAGTACATCAGCGAGGCGACCCGCACGAAGGTCGAAGCGGCGATCGCCGAGATCGGCTACCGCCCGCAGCTGGCGGCCAGGCAACTGCGCAGCGGACGGAGCAACCTGCTCACCCTGTCCGTGCCGTTCGTCTCCCACCCGTACTTCGCCCAGCTCGCCCACGCCGTCGTCACCGAGGCGGAACGGTTCGGCTACGACGTGGTGATCGACGAGACCAGGGGCCTGCTCGAGCGGGAGCTGCGCGTGGCGGCCGGATTCCGCACGATCCTCACCGACGGGATCCTGTTCAGCCCCCTCTCGATCGACCTCGAACGCTTCGAGGCGGAGCGCGGCTCGACCCCGCTGGTCCTCCTCGGCGAGCGCTTCCGCAGCGAGCGGATCGACAGCGTCGTCGTCGACAACGTCCGCTCCAGCTACGACGCGACGATGTGCCTCATCGAAAGCGGCAGGCGCACCCTCGGCTTCCTCGGAAACGTGAAAGTCGGAACGATCGGCGCGGCCCCGGCCGACCTCCGCATCCGGGGCTTCCAGAAAGCCCTCGACGAAGCAGGACTCACTGCGGACCCGGCGCACATCGTCACGGTGTCGCGCTGGGACCAGTCGAGCCCGGACGGCGACTACTCGCGCGAGGAAGGCTACGAGCGCACGAAGGAGTTGATCGAGCGGCTGGGTGCTGGTGGCGCGGGCGGCGCATCCGGCGCATCCAACCCCCTCGGCGGCCTGGACGGGCTGGTGTGCGCCAACGACCTTCTCGCCATCGGCGCGTTGCGGGCGTTCCGCGAGGCGGGCATCTCCGTGCCGGGCGACATCGCGGTGGTCGGCTGGGACAACACCGCGGAGGCCGCGTTCTCCGCCCCGTCGCTGACCACCATCTCCCCCGACCTGCACGAGATCGCCCGGCTGGCGATCGTCGCCATGTTGCGGCGCCTCGACGAGCCGGAGGCCGAGCCGCGCACCGACCACGCGCCGTACAGCCTCGTGCGCAGGGAGTCCACCGCGGTCGGCTGAGTGTCCCATAAATATTTCCACGTTGCAATAAGACAAGGATGTCTGATTGGATGCACGCATGACGCACCACGAGCCGCCGATGCCACTCGCCGGGGTGCCACTCCCCGGGGCACCGCTCGCGGGCATCCGGGTCGCCGACTTCACGCGCATCCTGGCCGGCCCGTACGCGACCATGATGCTGGCCGACTTCGGCGCGGACGTCGTCAAGATCGAGAGCCCGCTCGGCGACGACACCCGCCGCTGGCTTCCGCCCACCGACGAGCACGGCGACTCCACGTACTTCTCCGGCGTGAACCGCTCCAAGCGCTCCGCCGTCTGCGACCTGCGCACCCCGCAGGGCCTCGCCACCGCCCGCCGCCTCGCGCACACCGCCGATGTGGTGATCGAGAACTTCCTCCCGGGGACGATGGAGCGGTTCGGCCTCGGCGACGCCGCCGTCCGCGCGGCTAACCCCGGTGTCGTCTACTGCTCGATCACCGGGTTCGGACCGGGAAGCGACCTCCCCGGCTACGACCTGCTCGTGCAGGCGGTCGGCGGTCTGATGAGCGTGACCGGCGCGGCAGACGGACCTCCGACCAAAGCGGGCGTGGCCCTCGTCGACGTGCTCACCGGGCTCAACGCCTTCTCGGGCATCCTGCTCGCCCTCCGCACCCGCGAGACGACCGGACTCGGCGACCATCTCGACGTCGACCTCCTCAGCACCCTGCTCGCCGCCCTCACCAACCAGGCGTCGGGCGCGCTCGCCACCGGCATCGACCCAGGGCGTCTCGGCAACGCGCACCCGAGCATCGCCCCGTACGAGCTGTTCGCCTGCCAGGACCGCGAGCTCGTCATCGCGGTCGGCAACGACCGCCAGTTTGCCGCCCTCGCCGACGAGCTGGGCCGCCCCGACCTCGCCGCCGACGAGCGTTTCCGCAGCAACGCGCAGCGCGTCGGCCACCGGGATGCACTCCGCCGCGAACTCGAGTCCGTCCTCCGCACCGCTCCGGCCGCGCACTGGAAACAGCGCCTCGACGCCAGGGACGTGCCGGCCGGGCTGGTCAACACGATCACCGAGGCCGTGGCGCTCGCGGAGAGCCTCGGCGCGCATCCGGTGCAGCAGCTGGTCGACGACCGGGGCGAGGTCGGCGGCCGCCAGCCGGCCAACCCCATCCACCTGGCCGGTTCGCCTCCTCGGCCCGGCCGCACCGCGCCCGGCCTCGGCCAGCACGCCGACGCCGACTGGCTCCCCGCCGCCGCCCCGACCCCCCGCCACTCCACACCCGACGACGACCCCCGCACCCACCGACAGGAACCCCGATGACAGCCCTCTCCGACACCTTCGACCTCGCACCCCTCCTCACCGCCGAGGAGCTGGGCTGGCAGGAGCGCGCGCGCACGTTCGCCCGCGAGCGCCTGCTCCCGGTGGTCGACGAGGACTTCGAGAACCGGCACTTCCGCCGCGAACTCATCGCCGAGTTCGGCGCCGCCGGGTTCCTCGGCATGCACCTCCCCGACGATGGCTGCGCCGGGGCCGGAGCCGTCAGCTACGGCCTGGTCTGCCACGAGCTGGAGGCCGTCGACAGCGGGTGGCGCACGTTCGTGTCCGTGCAGGGTTCGCTCGCCATGACCGCCATCTCGCGGTTCGGCTCGTCCGATCAGAAGGCCCTCCTTCCCGCGATGGCCCGCGGCGAGCTGATCGGCTGCTTCGCGCTCACAGAGCCGCAGGGCGGAAGCGACCCCGCCGCGATGACCACCACAGCCACCAGGGACGGCGACGACTGGCTGATCAGCGGGCGCAAACGCTGGATCGGCCTGGCGGGCGTCGCGGACGTCGCCGTGGTGTGGGCGCGCACCGACGACGGCATCCGGGGCTTCGTCGTCGACACCGCCTCCCCCGGCTTCACCGCCACGATCATCGACGACAAGCTCTCCATGCGCACCTCCGTGCAGTACGAGATCGACCTCGACGCGTGCCGTGTCCCCGCCTCGGCGCAGCTGCCGGATGCGGTCGGACTGTCCGCACCGTTCACGTGCCTCAACGAGGCGCGGTTCGGCATCGTCTGGGGCGCGATGGGCGCCGCCCGCAGCTGCATCGAGGTCGCTGTCGAGCGCGCGACGTCTCGCGAGGTGTTCGGCTCACCGATCGGCTCGAAGCAGCTCATCCAGCAGCGCCTCGCCGACATGCTGGTCGAGTACGAGAAGGGCATGCTGCTCGCCCTGCACCTGGGTCGCCTGGAGGAGCGGGGAGCCATCACACCCGTGCAGATCAGCGTCGGCAAACTGAACAACGTGCGCGAGGCGCTGACCATCGCGCACAGCGCCCGGACGATCCTGGGCGGTGACGGTGTCACGAGCGCGTTCCCGGTGATGCGGCACATGGCCAACCTGGAGTCGGTGAGGACCTACGAGGGCACGGACGACATCCACACGCTCGTCATCGGCCGCTCGCTCACCGGGCTCTCGGCGTTCTGATGCCAGGACCGACCCCCGTGGAGGAGGCGGTCGCCGCCGCGGCCGCGTCCGGCTTCACCGCCACCACCCGCTCGGAGCGCGCCGCCGCCCTCGTCGCCTTGGCCGCCGCGCTGGAGCGAGCGAGCGCCGAACTCGTCGCCATCGCCGCGGCCGAGACGCACCTGACGCCCGGCCGCCTCTCCGGCGAGGTCACGCGCACCGCGAACCAGCTGCGCTTCTTCGCCGAGGTGATCGAGGAGGGCGGCTATCTCGAAGCGGCGGTCGACCGCGCCGACCGGTCCACGGTTCCTCCGCGCCCCGACCTGCGGCGCATGCTGCGCCCGCTCGGCGTCGTGGCCGTGTTCACCGCCTCCAACTTCCCGTTCGCGTTCTCGGTGCTCGGCAACGACACCGCGTCCACCATCGCGGCGGGGTGTCCCGTGGTGGTCAAAGCGCATCCGGGGCACCCGGTGCTCTCCCGCCGCACCGCGGAGCTGGCAAGGGAGGCGCTGGCCGCCGCGGGCATCCACCCCGATGCCATCACCCTCGTGGAGGGCATGGAGGCCGGAGTCGAACTCGTCCGTCACCCGCTCGTCACCGCGGTGGCGTTCACGGGTTCCGAGCGCGGGGGCAGAGCCCTCTTCGAGGTGGCGGCGTCGCGTCAGCAGCCCATCCCGTTCTACGGCGAACTGGGCAGCATCAACCCGGTCGTCATCACCGCCGCCGCGGCGAGCGCCGACGCCGCCTCCCTCGCCGCCGGGCTGGTGGAGGTGGTGACCAGGGACGCCGGGCAGTTCTGCACCAAGCCTGGCCTGGTGTTCGTCCCGGCCGGGCACGGCTTCGCCGCAGCGGTGGCGAGCGAACTCGCGTCGGCTCCCGCGCATCCGCTGCTCACCGACGGCATGACGAGCGCGTTGGAGCAGCGGGTGTCCGCGCTCTCCCGGCGCGACGACCTCGCGGTCTCCCGCGGGCCAGGAGACGCGGACGCGCGCCCCGCCGTGGTGACGGCGGACATCGCGGCGTTCCTCGCCGACCCGGATGCGCTGCTCGCCGAGTGCTTCGGCCCCCTGACCGTCGTGGTCGAGTACACCGCCGGCGACGACCTGCTCCCCGCGCTCGGCCACCTGCCCGCCTCGCTGACGGCGACCATCCGCTCGGCGCCGGACGAGGACGTGACCTGGCTCGCCGCGATCCTGTCGCCCCGGTGCGGAAGGCTGGTCTTCGACGGCTGGCCAACCGGTGTCGCGACGGGATGGGCCCAGCACCACGGCGGAGCGTGGCCGGCCACGACGGGCTCGCTGCACAGCTCGGTCGGCGCCAGTTCGCTCCGCCGCTTCCTCACCCCGGTCGCCTACCAGAACGCCCCGGAGAGCGTGCTGCCGGCCGAACTCCACGACGCGAACCCACTGCACCTCCCGCGCCGGGAGAACGGCCGGCTGGTGCCGGCTACACGCGGGTAGTCAGCACCTCTTCCACAGCGACCTTGCGCCCCTCTGTCAGGGAGAGGCTCAAGGCGTCCGCGGTGGCGATGGCCGCCCTGGCGGCGGTGCCGTCCGTGAGGGCGGCGAACTCGGGTTCCGGCACGTTGCCGCGCAGCAGTCCGTGGAAGTACGTGGTCTCCTCCTCCACGACGCCGCTCAACCAGAGCGGCGGGACGGTGGTCGGGTTTCCGTACATGATCGCGCCGTCCGACTCGCTCCCCGCGTAGATCTCGGCGCGCTGCGCGTCCTCCTCCGCGGTGCGGTGAAGCAGGTGCTTCGTCTCGGTGTCCTCGATGCGCACGGTCACCCCCGGATGCTGCATGTCGATCATGACCGCCCCGAGCGTGCCCTGGATGAGCAGGTGGTGCTCCGGCCACCGGAACGCGGAACCGTACTCCAGGGTCGCGAACGTGTCGTTTCCGAACTCGAGGGTGATGAGGAGCATGTCGTCCTCGTCGCCGAACTGCTCGCCACGATGCGCGACGTTCCCTCCGGCCATCGTCACCGTCCTGGCCGGGCCCATGATGAACTGCACGACGTCCAGCTCGTGGATGTGGTGGTACAGATGACCGCCGGACAGCTCGCGCTTCTTCTTCCACGAGATCGACGGCTGCGGCTCCTCCCAGCCGTTGCGCACGGCGCGGCAGAACAGCACCCTTCCGAGGGCGCCGTCGGCGATCAGCCTCTTCGCCAGCCGCACGCCGGTCATGAAGTTCATGACGTGTCCTGCCATGAACAGCACGCCCGCGTCTGCCGCCGCATCCACCATCTCGGTGCAGTCGCGGTAGGAGAGAGCGATCGGCTTCTCGCAGAAGATCGCCTTCCCCGCCTGCGCCGCCGCGACGACGGCCTCCTTGTGTGCCCAGTTCGGCGACGCGACGATGACTGCGTCCACCTCGTCGCTCTGGCAGAGCTCAGCCACCGATTCGGCGACGTCGGCGCCGAACTCGGCCGCGGCAGGCTCGGCATGGCGCGGGTCGAACACGCGGGTGATGCGCGCGCCGGGCAGTCGGGTGAACGCGCGGCCGAGCGCGAGGCCGAAGTATCCGGCGCCGACGAGTCCGTAGCGGATGGTTCGTGATTCGATGTCGTTCATTTGACGGACCCCTCCGAGAGCCCAGCTGCGATGTGTTTTTGGATGAGGAGGAAGAAGATCACGGACGGCAGCACGACGACCACGGAGGCGGCGAGCATCGCTCCCCAGTCGAGCACTTCCGAACCGCTCAGCGAGTAGAGCGCCACCGTGATGGGCATTCGAGCGGACTCGTTGATGAAGAGCAGCGCGAACAGGAACTCGTTGAACGAATTGATGAAGGTGTAGATCGCCGTCGCGACGATGCCGGGGGCGACGATCGGCGACGCGATGGTGGCGAACACCCTCCATCGGCCGGCGCCGTCGACCTGCGCAGCCTCCTCGATCTCCAACGGGACCGTCTGGTAGAAGGCGGTGAGCATCCACACGGCGTACGGAATGGAGAACGAGAGGTAGGCGAGCACGAGCCCGGCGTACGTGTTGATGAGGCCGAGGGAGATCATGATCGCCGTATAGGGAACGGCCAGCAGAATCGGCGGGAACATGTACGTGCTGATCAGCACCTGGGTGAGCCGCTGCCCCACCTTCGGGAAGAACCGGACGATCCCGTAAGCGCCGGTCGCGCTGACCACGATCGTGATGAGCGTCGTCGAGACCGAGATGATCAGGCTGTTTCCGAGGTTGTTCAGGATGCCGAGGTCGGCGACCACCTTCACGTAGTGGTCGACGGTGAACGCCTGCGGCCAGAAGCCGGTCGTGTTGCTCGCCAGCTCGGAGGAGCTCTTGAAGCTGGAGGTGATGATCCAGAGCAGCGGGAACACCGAGACGATGGCGAGCACGCTCAGGAAGACGTACGCGGGCGCGGCGGAGAAGCGGCGGATGATTCGACGGTTCATGAGGCGTCCTCCCTGTCCCAGCGGTTGAGCGATCGGAAGGCCAGCGCAGCGAGGACCAGCAGGAAGACCAGCAGCAGCACGGTCACCGCGGAGGCGACGCCGAGCTGCTGCAGCCCCCATCCGGTGCGGTAGGCGAAGATCGGCAGCGTCGTCGTCATCCCCGCCGGGCCTCCGCCGGTGAGCAGGAACAGCAGTTCGAAGTTGTTGAACACCCAGATCGTCCTCAGGATGATGAGCAGTCCGATCACCTTCTTGAGGTGCGGCATCGTGATGAAGCGGAAGCGCTGCACGATGCCGGCCCCGTCCACGGTCGCGGCCTCGAACTGTTCCCGCGGAACCGTCTTCAGCGCCGCGAGGATGTTGACCATGAACAGCGGGGCGCCGAACCACACATTGATGGCGACCACCGCCCAGAACACGGTGTCCGGGTTGGAGAGGAAGCTCACGTTCGACGACGTGATGCCGAGATCGGTGAGCAGGTTCGGGAGGAAGCCGTAGACATCGTTGAGGATCCAGCGCCAGCTGAAGCCGATCACGATGGCAGGGAACGCCCACGGGATGATCAGCAGCGTGCGGAACAGCCCGGTCAGGTGCCGGATGCGGTTGAGCGCGAGAGCTGCGAGGAACCCGATGACGAGCTGGCCGACGATGGATGCGACGGTCCAGCGGATGGAGGTGCCGAACGCCGCCCAGAACTCGGCGTCCTTGAGCACGGCGGTGAAGTTGTCGATGCCGATGAACTCGGCGTCCGGCCGGAGCAGGTTCTTGTTCGTGAAGCTGTAGACGATGCTCGAGAGCACGGGATAGAGGAGGAGGGAGACGACGACCAGCAGGGACGGCAGGACGAAGAGCAGCCTGGTGGCGCGGAAAGTTGCGGTTCGCATGGATGACCTCGGGACGGTCCGGGGGCCGCCGCCGTGTGCGGCGGCCTCCGGAGGACGATCAGAACTTCACGCCTGCTGACACGAACAGCGCGTTCAGCTTGTCTTCGGCGCCCTGGGCGGCCTTCTTCACGTCAGCGCCGTTGAGCACGATGTCCTGGAACATCTTCTCGATCACGCCCTGGCTGGTGAGGATGCCCGCCTGCACGCGCGGGCCCTTCTCCATCCCGATCGCGGTTCCCATCGGGACCGCCTTGGTGATGACCGCGATGCTGTCGGCGTGCGCCTTCATCGTGGCGTTGTCGAGGTACGCGGGGTTCTTCTCGATGTCGGAGAGCGCCGGCAGCATCCCACCGGGAACCGAGTGCAGGAAATCGATGTAGTCCTTGTCCTGGTAGAGGAACTCGAGGAACGCCTTCGCCGCCGGCTTGTTGTCGCTCTTCTTCCACACGACGGTGGCGATGTTGCTCGTCTCGCCGCCGTAGACCGGGTCGCTGGCCTTCAGCCGGGGCAGCGGCGCCGCTTCGATGGAGCTCTCCAGCTGCGGCGATGCCGTGGCGACGCCGCCGATCTGGAATCCGGAGTTGAAGTCGAAAGCGGTCTTGCCCTGATAGAACAGCGTCGCCTGGTCGAGCACGTTGTAGTTGACGCTGCCTTCGGGAGAGGTCTTCTTGTACATGTCGACCCAGTACCGGATGCCGTCGAGTGCTGCCTTCGACGTCAGGTTGGCCTTCCCCTTGCCGTCGAGCAGGGATTCCCCTGCCGACTGCAGGTAGAAGTTGAGGAAGCGCGTCCCCATCATGTCGTTGGTGCCCATCGGCACCGACAGCCCGTACTGGGACGGAGCGTCGGTCAGTGCGACCGCTGCCTTCTTGAGGTCGTCCCAGGTCTTCGGCACCTCGAGACCCGCGGCCTTGAGGAGGTCGGTGCGGTACCACATGACCTGCGCGTGGGAGTAGATCGGGAGAGAGTACGACTTCCCGCCCTGCTGGCCCTCCCCGAGCGCTGACTTCGCGAAGCGCTCGCGGCCGACCTTGTCGATCACGTCGTCGACCGGCTCCAGTGCTCCCACGTTGAGCATTTGCACGACCTGGTTCGGCTGGGCGGTCGACAGGTCGGGGACCTGACCGGATGCGAGTCCCGTCGTCCACTTGGTCTGGAATTCCGACCAGCTGAAGGTCTCGATGGTGATGTGGACGGCCGGGTGCTCCTTCTCGAACTCCTTCGCCATCCGTTGCATGTACTCCGCGCGAGGGCCCTGGGTGAAGCTGTGCCAGAACACGACGTCTCCGGAGAGCGGTCCTTCTGTCGTCGGCGCCGTCTGGGGCGCAGACGACCCGCACGCGGTGAGGGCGGTGATCGAGGCGATCGCGGCCAGGGTGAGCGCGGAACGGCGCATCGCAACGATGCGGCTACTGCGTGATGCCATGTGGTTCCTTTCGTCGTTGAGAGGTGGAGCAATTAAGACTGACGTTAGACGTCAGATGTCCAACGGGTCAAACGCGGAACCGATAAAAGCACCTCTGGCACGCCCGACGCCGGAAAGTCGCCCGAATCGTGCTAATCATCGGCGCCCAGTACATGGTGCGAGACCGCGCATCCCGCTTACCGTGTATGCCACGCACTCGCTGAACACCGATGTCAGGAGGACCAATTGATCGACAGAAAACGCACCCCGAAACCGGGAGCGCGATGGACCGGGATACTCGCGGCCGTCGGCGTCGCCGCCGCCGCCGTGCTCATCCCCAGTCCCGCGGCGGGTGCCCCCGTCGACGACGCCGCCCTCGCGAGCGCGCTCGCGTCGGCGGGGACGAACGGCTTCCTGAACGAGTTCCGCGGAGACGACCAGGTCTTCGACGGCACGAGGACGGTCGAGGTCGGAAGCACGGGCGTGACGCGCCTGCGCAACAGCCAGGGCGGCACCCTGCTCGTCCGCTTCCAGACCTCGTCCGCGACGAACCAGGTCGTGGTGGCCGGCGGGTCCGGCACTGCGGCAGGGTCATACGGCGCCATTCTCGCCAACGGAGTGAGCGGCACCAACAAGGTCCGCGTCGACTTCCCGTCCGGGATGAACGCCAACCTCAACGGCCCGGCCCTCCTCGGCGGATGGCACACCTTCGCGTACAGCGTGAACGCCACGGCAGGAGGCACCACCGGCCGCACCACTACGAGCATCGACGGTTCGACGACCACCCAGTTCCCGAACTTCGCGTCCTGGTTCAACACCACGACCCAGATCAACGCCCTCACCTACCTGACGATCGGAGGGGCACCCTCCGGCCTCGCGAACTCGTCCAACAACGCGAAGTTCTCTGGGCGGATCGCGTACGTCGCCTTCATTCCGCAGACGTACACGCAGTCGCAACTGGCCTCGATCACGTCGGGGGTGTGGGACGGCACGAAGGCGTTCTCCCGCGGCGATGCGACAGGATCGGACTTCTTCCGCATCCCGTTCCTGCTGAACACGGCGGCCGGTTCGCTGATCGCGGGCACCGACGCCAACTACGGCTCCACCGGGGACTCGGCCGAGAACATCGACGCAGCGGTCCGCCGCAAGGCCAACGCGGCGAGCCAGGGTGCGGCGTCCGGGTGGAGCACGCCCGTCGTGCCCTCCGCATTGCACATGCGCGATTACGCGGACGAGTCCGGTTACAAGCAGTCGAGTGCATCCGTCATCGACGGCGCGATCGTGCAGGACACGAAGAACACCGGCAAGATCGTGCTGCTGATCGACATGTTCGCCTGGAACGGAGGCGTCTTCGAATTCCTCAACGTCAACTCGGCCGGCCAGGCGGCGGGAGGCCGCAACAGGACGGTCGCATACGGCGACGGATTCGCAACCATCGGAGCGAGGAAGTACCTCCTCCTGTCCAGTCAGAACGTCAAGGGCAACGCGGACGGCAAGACCGGCAACATCAACCTGAACACCGATCGCAGCCGGTTCGACTACGTCGCCGACGTGAATGGGACTCCGGATACATCCGGACGGTTCCCGATCTACCACCTCTCGGGAACTCCCCGCGCATACACCGCCAGCGGCACGGCCGTCGACGACAGCAACCTGTCGCTCGGCGCCGTCACGACCTACACCATCGACCGTGAACTCGTGCTCTACCAGAACGGCACAGCGCTCACGGTGCAGCAGAAGTCGACGGCGGGCGGCGGTCCCCAGGTTCCCATGAAGGCACCGTACGAGGACTCCGTGTTCCAGCTCTACAACACCAGCTACCTTCTCCAGGTGGTGTCGACCGACGACGGCCTCACCTGGCAGGCCGACCAGATCGTCTCCGACATGGTCAAGCGGGAGAACTCGCACTATTACACGACCGGTCCTGGCAACGCGACGCAGTTGCAGACCGGTGCGCACGCCGGACGGCTCATCGTGCCCGTGTACTACCAGGGCACGGGAGCGACGACGACCGAGGTGATCTACAGCGACGACGCCGGACAGACCTGGACGCACGGTGCGCCCATCCCGACCTCCCTCGGGCTGCACGAGGCGACCACGATCGAGCTGCCGGACGGCAGCGTCCAGGCGTTCGTGCGCAACACCTCGGGCAGCGGCGGCCTCGTCGTCACGGCGACGAGCACGGACGGAGGGGCGACCTGGCGCGACGTGAAGTCGGCACTCGGCGACAACAGCCAGGGCGTCAACTCGCAGGTGTCGTCGCTCCGGCTGGCCGGCACCATCGTCTCGCCCACGACCGGCACGGCGCAGCCGGCGTTCGTGATGGTCACCGCCACCTCCCGCTCACGGGTGCACGGGGTCGCGAACGTCGGGCTCATCCATGCGGACGGGACATATCCGGACGGCGCGGCCAAGTACCGCATCGAGTGGATCAATCAGCACGAGCTGACGGGGGCGAGCGAACTGTTCGCATACTCGTCGCTCGCCCAGCTCGGCAACGGCAGGATCGGTCTGCTCTACGAGACGTCGCCGACCTCGTCCTGGGCGGACGGGCTGCAGGCGATGTACTATCGCGAACTGACCCAGGAAGAACTGCTTGACTGAGAGCCGGAACACCGTGCCGGGGACCGCGGCGAGCGCATCCACTGCGCCGCCCGGTCCCCGGCTCACCGTCGTGCACGCGATGCGCTACCACTTCCCCATGGGGTGGCACTTCCCGCCGGACATCGTGCCGTACTCGATGGTCAGGCTCATCACCTCCGGCCACGGCGTCTTCACCGTGGACGGGGACGACCGCGCGGTCGCCCCGGGCGATGTCTGCCTCATCCCGGAGGGCACAGACCTCGAGTGCCGGTCGTCGTCGCCCGACCTCTCGTTCATCTCCGTGCGCTTCGCCACCACTCTCACCGTCGGCGGCGACGACCTGCTCGCCGAGGCCTTCTCCGTGCCGATGGTCAGTCACCCGGCCGACGACGCCACGATGCTCGCGCACTTCGAGGCAGCCGAGGAGGTCTGGCGGCACGCCACTCCGGCCCGCAGCTTCCTCGCCACCGGACATCTGCACCTCATCCTCGGCACTCTGCTCGCCGAAGCGCACACCGGCTCTGCCCCGGTGACCCCTCAGACGACGAAGCGCCGGCGGATCGCCCCGCGCGCGCACGACCCCCGCATCGAGCGGGTCATGGACCACATCGACCGCACGGGCAGGGCGACCGCCGACCTCCCTGAGCTGTGCGCGCTCGCCCACATGAGCGAGTCGACCCTGCGCAGGCAGTTCAAGGAGTACACGGGGAAGACGCTCGGCGACTACCTCCGCGATCAGCGTATGGTGTCTGCGGCGAGGGCACTCCTCCTCACCGACGCGAGCATCGGAGAGATCTCCGCCGAAATGGGCTTCCACGACGCGAACTATTTCACCAGGACGTTCCGGAAGGTGTACGGCACCTCACCGGTCGCGTACCGGAGGGCCGCCCGCCAGGGTTGAACGGCTCCCGCTCACGCTCTCCGCAGCGCCGCGAAGTCCAGCAGCCGCTGCTGCGACTCTGCGTACGACGTCGCCGACGGCACCGCACGCCCGTCCCTGACGGCCGCAGCGACCTCCACCGCCGCGTCGATCGCCACGCGGTACGGCAGCGACCCTGTGCTCACCCTCCGCACGCCGAGCTCCCCGAGTCTGGCCAGCGACAGGCCCGGCGTGACGAGCACGTTGAGCGGGAGCGGGATGGCGGCGGCCAGCTGTTCGATGGTCGCCGGGTCGGAGGCGCCCGGCACGAAGATCCCGTTGGCACCCGCGTCAGCGTACGTCTTCGCCCGCTCGACGACGGCGGCGACCGTGTCGTCCTCGTGGAACCAGTACGAGTCGATCCTGGCGTTGACGAACACGTCAGGGGCCGCGCGCCGGATCGCCGCGATCTTCGCCGCGGGGATGCCGGGGTCGACGAGCCGCCCGTCCGCCGAGTCCTCGAGGTTCACCCCGGCGACGCCGAGCCCCGCCACGAAGTCGGCCACCTCGGCCAGGTCGTCGCTGTAGCCGTCCTCGATGTCCGCGGAGATGTGCACGGGCAGGATGGTGAGCATCCCGACCAGCGCGACGGTCGCATCCCTGCTCGCGCCCCCGGCGTCCGGCCGGCCGGTGGATGCGTTGACCCCGAAGCTCGTCGTACCCACCGCGGGGAAGCCCGCAGCGACGAAGGCGAGCGCCGAGCCGACGTCCCACGCGTTCGGCAGCAGCAGCGGAATGTCCTGGTCGTGCAGTGCGGTGAACGTCATGGCGGTCCTTCCCACCCTGCGAGAGTACCGCCGGGGACAGGGACCGGCGCACGGGCGACCGCGGTGACCAGGCCGACCTCGCGGAGGGACTGCGTCCCCACGTCGAGGTAGCCGTGCTCGGCCAGGTGCGCCAGGAAGGCCTTCTGCCTGTCCTGCGGGGCGGGGATCGCCGTCCACACGGCGGACCGGATGTCGTCGTTGTACGCCGAGTGCAGGATCGGCGCGTGGCCGGTGACGGCTGCCAGTCCGGCCGCCCGGTCGCCGTCGACGGGGAGCACGTGGGCGCCGAACGCCGGCGAGCGAGGGTCGGAGCGGCTCGCCCTGCCGAGCCCGGCCTCCGCGTCTGCTGCCGCCTCTCCGGCGAACACCGCTCCCGCGTGCAGGGCGGCTGCGGTGGGGATGCGCTCCTCGACCCCGGCGGATCCGAGCATCACGAAGGTGCTCAATCCGAGCGGTGTGTCTGCCAGGGCGTCCGCTGCCATCGTCGTGCCGTAGGAGTGCGCCACCACGTTCAGGGTGGGCGCATCGTGGGAACGGGAGGCGGCCAGACCCTGGATCGCCTCGGTGAGCTCCGGAGCCCCTCGCGTCGCGTACTCGCCCAGTGCTGCGTCGATGCCGACCGGCGGCACGACGTACCCCATCCAGGCGATGACCGCGTGATCGGCCGGAGCAGCAGCATCCCGTTGCGAACCCCACAGGTTCTGCGCGGCCAGCGCCCACAGCTGCATGTCTGTGGCGTACGTGCCCATGCCGGGAACGGCCCAGGTGACCATCGACGCCGTCTCCGGGTTCCCCACCGCGATGGCCGCGGTCGGGCGCACGCCGGGAACGAATTCGATCAGATGTCGCGACGGGTGGGTCTTCGCGTGCAGCGCGGCGGAGATCGCCGTGTACGCCGCCAGGCTCAGCAGCCCAGCCTGCCCGGACGGGTGCGTCTGGACGGCAGCCCTGGCCGCGGCCAGCTGCTCGGTCAGCGCACGCCGGTTGGCCCGGTCGCGGACCGTGTACGAGACGCCGTCCAGGTTTCCGACCAGGCTGGGCAGGTCGCGCTCCAGCCGGCTGCGCGCTGCCGCCGGCAACGCAGGCCACTCCCGTGCCGCCTGCCGGGGCAAGGAGTTCAGCAGCTCGAGGATCTGGTCGGGATGCTCGGAGATGACCGCGTCCACCGCGCTGCCCTCGAGCGAGGCCAGCTGGTGCAGGACCAGCGAACTCGACTGCTGGCCGCCCGCCGGGGCGACGACCACCGCGGCGACGGCGAGCACCGACGCGCCGCACGCGACCAGGATGCGCCGCACACCGTGAGCCCGAGTCGCACCCCTCATCTCCCCGAGGGTACGCCAAGCGGGTCCCCCGGACGCGGGCGGAAACGAATGCCGCCGACGTCCGATGACCTCGTGATCAGCGCACCTCGAACCCCGCGGCCAGCAGGTCGGAGTTCCGCGACGACGGGCCGACGAGCACCTCGAACGCGCCGGGCTCCACGCGGCGCAGCCCCGCAGCATCCACGATCGTGCACTCGGCGACGGGCAGCCGGATGCCCAACCGCGCGGACTCGCCCGGCGCGAGGTCGACGTGCCGGTATGCCTTCAGCTCCTTGTCCGCCCAGCTGACGCTCGTGACGAGGTCGCGCACGTACAGCTGCACGGTCTCGCGGACGGGGCGTTGCCCGGTGTTGCTCACCGTCACCTCCGCGACGATGTCGTCCTGGAGGCCGACCTCCGTGCGCGCGACGGTGAGGTCCGCGTACTCGACCGTCGTGTACGAGCGGCCTTCGCCGAACACCCAGGCCGGCGCCTGCGTGAGGTCGGCGTAGCGGTCGCCGTGCTGGCCGCGGAGCTGGTTGTAGTACGTCGGCTGCTGGCCGACGTGCCTCGCGAAGGAGATCGGGAGGCGGCCCGACGGCTCCACCTGTCCCGCGATGATCTCGGCGATGGCTTGGCCGCCCAGCATGCCCGGGTTGGCCGCCCACAGCACGGCCGCGGCCTGCGCAACCGACGGAGGAAGCACGAGCGGCTTGGAGGCGAGGAGCACCACGACCACCGGCTTCCCCGTCGCGATCATGGCGTCGAGCAGGGCATTCTGGCCGCCGATCAGCTCGAGCGTCGCCGTCGAGCGGCCCTCGCCGACGAGTTCGATGCGGTCGCCGACGACCGCGACGACCACGTCGGATGCCTCGGCGGCGGCGACCGCTTCGTCGAGCATCCGCTGGTCCGGCTGCGACGGCACGACCAGCGGCGGCCTGGGCTGCCCGTCCGGGAACGTCGCGCCGAGCGGGTCGGGCGCGAGGGTCAGGATGTCCGCCCCGCGAGCATGTTCGACGGTCCAGCCGTCGATCGCGCTCAGCCCGTCGAGCACGGTGGTGATCATCTCGCGCGGCTGACCGTCGAGCCACCCGGCCTGGCCGGAGCCTCCCGCCCAGTCGCCGAGCTGCGTCTGGGCGTCGTCGGCGAGCGGTCCGACGAGAGCGACGCGGAGCGGAGACGACGCAGACGACGCCAGCGGAAGGGTGCCGTCGTTCTCCAGCAGCACGATGGAGCGGCGAGCGATCTCGAGGTTGAGGTCGGCGTGCTCTGCGCTGCCGACCACCGCGTCGAGCTCGGCCTGCGGCAGGCGCGGGTTCTCGAAGAGTCCGAGATCGAACTTGATGGTCAGGATGCGCGCGACGGCATCGTCGAAGTCGTCTTCGGCGAGCAGCCCCGCCGCGACGGCTTCGAGGGCCCCCTCATAGAACAGCGGCGTCGTCATGATCATGTCGTTGCCGGCCTTCACCGCGGCGGCCGCCGCGTGCGCGTAGTCGGGCTGCACCTTCTGCTCCCAGACCATGCGGCCGACGTTGTCCCAGTCGGTGATGAGCGTTCCGGTGTAGCCCCACTCGCCGCGGAGCACCTCGCTGAGCAGCCAGTCGTTCACCGTGATCGGCACGCCGTCGGTGCTCTGGTAGCCGAGCATGAAGGTGCGGCAGCCCTCGCGGGCCACGCGCTCGAACGGGGGAAGGAACCAGCTGCGCAGCTTGCGCCGCGAGATGTCCGCCTCGCTCGCGTCGCGGCCGCCCTGCGTCTCGGAGTATCCGGCGAAGTGCTTCGCCGTCGCGAGGATCGCCGTCGGGTCGTCGAGGCCGTCGCCCTGGTAGCCGCGGACCATCGCGCTCGCCAGCTCGCCGATCAGGTACGGGTCCTCGCCGAACGTCTCGCTGATGCGCCCCCAGCGGAGGTCGCGGGCGATGCAGAGCACGGGAGAGAAGGTCCAGTGCACACCGGTCGCCGCCACCTCTTCGGCCGTGGCCCTGGCCACGCGTTCGATCAGGTCGGCGTCCCACGACGCTGCCATGCCGAGCTGGGTCGGGTAGATCGTCGCGCCCGGCCAGAACGAGTGGCCGTGGATGCAGTCCTCCCCGACCAGGAGCGGGATCTGCAGCCGCGTCTCCGCCGTCAGCCTGTTCGCCTCCAGGATGCGCTCCGGCGACGTGTGCAGGATGGAGCCGGCGCGGCGGCGCAGGATGTGGTCCTGCAGGTCGTCGCGCGCATCCAGTTGCAGCATCTGCCCGATCTTCTCCTCCACCGTCATCCGGCTGAGCAGGTCGTCGACCCGCTCCGCCGTCGTGAACGACGGATCCCGGTACGGGACGAAACCGGAGGGCCGTGCCTCTGTTGCCGGCAGGGTCGATGTCATTCGGCAGTGCCTTCCGAGGTGGTTCCTGGCGAGGTGGTTCCCCGCGAGGTGCGGACCTCCGTGACGGTGGCGTTGATGTTCAGACCTTTCCGCTTCATGGCGCGAGCGCGCTCACCGGCCGAGCGCAGCCGGGGGTTGACGTACTCGTCGATGCCGAAGTTGACGAGAGAGAGTGCCACCCCGAGGATGGCGATGCACAGACCGGCGGGGACGTACCACCACCAGTAGTCGGGGAAGGCGTTGTTCTGCTGCGCCCAGAACAGGATGGTGCCCCAGTTGAGGTTCGACACGGGGATGACGCCGATGAACGCGAGCGTCGTCAGGCCGAGCACCGCCGCGGTCATCGTGCCGACGAAGCTGGACGCGATGAGCGCCAGCAGGTTCGGCAGCATCTCCACGAGGATGATGCGGTGCAGCGGTTCGCCGTTCGCCCTGGCCGCCTGGATGAAGTCGCGGTTCCTCAGCGACATGGTCTGCGCGCGGAGCACGCGCGCTCCCCACGCCCATCCGGTGAGACCGAGCACCGCGGCGATGACGACGAGCGGCGGATCCTGGAACTGCGACGCGATGATGATCATCAGCGGGAGCCCGGGGATGACCAAGAACACGTTCGACAGCGCCGACAGCGCCTCGCTCTTCCAGCCGCGCAGGTATCCGGCGGTCACGCCGACCGCGATCGCGACGATCGTGGCCATGATCGTGGCCAGGAACCCGACGACGAGCACGCCGCGGGTGCCGTAGACGAGCTGGCTGAACACATCCTGGCCGATGTGGGTCGTGCCGAGGAGGTGCTGGAACGACGGCGGCTGAAGTGTCGCGCTCAGGTTCTGCGCCTGGGGGTCGTACGGGGCGATCAACGGGGCGAAGATCGCGACCAGCACGAACACACCGAGGATGATGAGCCCGGTGGCGGACTTCGGGTTGCTGAACATCGCCAGCGACAGCTTGAGCTGCGACCAGAAGGTCTTCTTCTCCGGACTCTCGCTGCCCTGCTGCGGACGACCGGCCAGGACGGCCGCCGTCTCCGGGGCTCCGACGCCGACCGGCTGCGCGAGCGTGGATGTTCTCTCTGCGGGGGTGGTCATGATCAGGCCTCCGTCTGACGTGTGCGCGGGTCGAGGATGGCGTATGCGATGTCCGCGATGATGTTCGCAACCAGCACCGCCAGCACCAGGACGAGGAAGATGCCCTGCATCAGCGCATAGTCCTTGGCGTTCGTCGCGTTGAGCAGCAGCAGGCCGATGCCGGGATACGAGAACACCATCTCCATCACGAGCGTGCCGCCCACGATGAAGCCGAGCGCGAGGGCGAAGCTCTGGATCTGCGGCAGCACGGCGTTCCGGGCGGCGTAGCGCCAGAGCACGCGGCGGTTCGGCATGCCCTTGGCCTGCGCGACCGTGATGTAGTCCTCGTCGAGCACGGTGAGCATCATGTTGCGCATCCCGAGCACCCAGCCGCCGAGCGAGACGACCACGATGGTCGCCACCGGCAGCACGGCGTGCGAGACCACCTCCGAGATGAACTCGGCGTTCCAGCCGGGTTCGACACCGACCTCGTACGCGTGCCCGGCGGGGAACCAGCCGAGCGTCGTCGAGAAGATCGCGATGAAGATCAGGCCGAGCCAGAAGTACGGGATGGTGCCGAGGAACGTCGTGACAGGCACGAACGCGTCCAGGCCGCTGCCGCGCTTCCAGCCGATGACCGCGCCGAGGCTGGTGCCGATCACGAACGAGATGATCGTGGCGACGCCCACCAGTCCGAGGGTCCACGGCAGGGCGGACGCGATCGCATCCCCCACCGGCGCCATGCCCGTGGAGATCGAGACGCCCAGGTTGCCGTGCAGCAGCATGTTCCAGTAGTCGAGGTACTGCTGCCAGAGCGGCACGGAGGTGTCCAGGCCGAACATCGCACGCAGCGCCTTCTCCGCCTCCGGGGTCAGCTGCCCCTGGCTGCGCGCCATGAACGACGACACCGCGTCGCCCTTCATCATGCGCGGAAGGAAGAAGTTGACGGTGATGGCTGCCCACAGCGTGAACAGGTAGAACGCCACCCGGCCGCCGATGAACCGCCACGGGATGCGCGGACCGCTGCGCTCCGTGCGGGCGGCGGTCGTGCCGACGAGGGTCGGGTCGACCGGGGTCTTGTCGACGGGGGTCTGGGTCTCTGCGCTCATCGCGCACCTCCCGAGTTCTGGGCGGACAGTTCCCGGAAGAACTTCTCCGGGTCCGGCGAAGCGGCGCGCAGTTCGCGCGTGTACGGGTCGCTCGGACGGAGGATGACGTCGTCCGCCGTCCCGCGTTCGACGACCCTGCCCTGGTTGAGCACCATGATCTCGTCGCTGAAATGGCGAGCGGTGGCCAGGTCGTGGGTGATGTAGAGGACGCCGAGCCCTTCCTCCCTCTGCAGGTCGGAGAGGAGGTTGAGCACGCCGAGGCGGATCGACACGTCGAGCATCGACACCGGCTCGTCCGCCACCAGGAGGGCGGGGCGGGATGCCAGCGCCCTGGCGATGGCGACGCGCTGCCGCTGACCGCCGGAGAGCTCGTGCGGGCGGCGGTCGATCACGGCGTCAGCATCCAGGCGCACGCGGAGCAGCAACCGCCGCACCTCCGCGTCCACCTCGGAGCGCGGGACGACGTTGTCGAGTCGCAGCGGGCGCTCGATGTGGTGGCGGATCGAGTGGGACGGGTTCAGCGAGGCGAACGGGTCCTGGAACACCATCCGCAGCTGCTGGCGGTAGCTCCGCAGCCGCCGTCCGCTCCGCGGGATCGGGACGCCGTCGAGCAGTACATCGCCGCTCGTCGGGGTCTCCAGCTGGGTCAGGATCTTGGCGATCGTGGACTTGCCGCTGCCGGACTGGCCGACCAGGCCGATGGTCTGGTGCGACGACAGCGTGAAGCTCACGTCGTCGAGCGCTCTGAGCTGTCCGGAACCGCGGACGTTGTAGACCTTGGTGACGTTCCTGAATTCGAGGGTCGTCATCGCGCGACCACTCCTCTCTCGCCGGTCAGGCGCGGGAACGACGCCAGGAGGTTCTTCGTGTACTCGTGCTGCGGGTCGTTCCAGATCCGCTCCGCGGTCGCGAGCTCGACGATCTCGCCCTCGCGCATGATCGCGATCCTGTCGCTGATCTCCAGCAGGAGGGGGAGGTCGTGGGTGATGAAGACGACGGAGAAACCGAACTCGTGCCTGAGCTGGGAGATCTGGCGCAGGATCTCGCGCTGGACGAGCACATCCAGAGCGGTCGTCGGCTCGTCCATCACCATCAGCTGCGGCCGGAGGGCGAGCGCCATCGCGATCATCACGCGCTGGCGCATACCGCCGGACAGCTCGTGCGGGTACGAGCGCATCCGCTGACCGCCCACCTTGACGATCTCCAGCAGTTCGACGACGGCCTTCTTGCGTTCGGCGCGGCTCAGTTCCGGCCGGTGCACGATGAACACGTCCTCGAGCTGGGCGCCGATGGTCGCCACCGGGTTGAGGGCGTTCATCGCCCCCTGGAAGACCATCGAGATCTTGTCCCAGCGGAACCGGCGCATCTCCTCGACCTCGAGGGCGTTGATGTCGATGTCGTCGCCGCTCTTGTCGTGGAACACGACGCTTCCGTCGGTGATGACCGCCGGCGGACGGAGGAGTCGCTGCACGCCGTATGCGAGCGTGGTCTTCCCGCACCCGCTCTCCCCGGCGAGGCCGACGATCTCGCCCCGTTTGATGTCGATGGTGACGTTCTTGACCGCCCGCACAGGGGGATCGACGTCGTACACGACCGAAAAGTCGCGCACGGAAAGAAGGCTGTCTGTCATGTGCTTGTCGCTTTCTTGCTGGCCGCGAAGCATCCGGGGCGGACTCGGGAGGTGAGTCCGTCGTCCGCCCCGGATGCGCTGGGGACTACTTGGCAGCCGGCTTCAGCTTCATGACCACCTGCACAGCCCAGGGCTGCGTGGGGTCTGCCGTCGCGTACTGGTCGGACTCGCTCGGCCACCCGGTGAACTTGCGGGTGTTGTACTCGCCGAGCTGCGGGTGCGTTCCGATGGCGATGGCCGGCACGTCCTCGACGAAGATCTTCTGGATCTTGTTGAGGGCCGCGGTGCGCGATGCGTCGTCCGAGGCCTGCGCGTACTCCTTGAGCAGCGCGGTCGCCTCCGGGTTGTTGTAACGGCCGAAGTTGTCAGCGACCTTGCCGCCCGCTGCCTGCTCCAGGTATGCGCCGTTCATCACGTCGTCGTAGATGTGCCACGGGTTCGATCCCGATCCCGTCCAGTGCAGCACGGCGTCGAAGTTGCCCGTCGCCACGTTGGTGGTCCAGGTGTCCGCGTCCGGGGTGGCCACCTTGGCGTCAGCACCGAGCGTGTTCTTCACCTGCGTCGCCACCAGCTGGATGCCCGTGACGTAGTCGTTCCAGCCCTGCGGGTCCTGCAGGGTGAAGGAGACCGGGTTTCCGGACGGGTCGATCAGCGCGCCGCTCTTCCAGGTGTAACCGGCGTCGGTGAGGACCTTCTTGGCGCCGTCGACGTCGATCTTGAAGTTCTGGTCCTTGTACTCGGGGGCGATGTACTGGTCACCCGTCGGCTGCGGGATGCCGGTCACGCTCTTCAGCTCGGGACCCGCGTTGCTGCGCGCCTTCTCGGCGTGCGCGGTGCGGTCGACGACCATGTTGACCGCCTTGCGGAACGCCACGTTGTCGAACGGAGCTTTCGTCGTGTTGACCACGATCATGTCCGGGCTCAGGATGTTCGCACCCCAGAACACGTTGTGCTTCTTGTCCTTGTCGACGTAGTTCTTCTGGTAGTCGGTGATGAAGATCTGCGCCCAGTCGGTCTCGCCGTTCTGCAGTGCGCGGAGGAGGCCGGTGTTGTCGTTGTACTCGAGGTACTTCAGCTCGGCGACGGGGACCTTGCCGCCCCAGTAGTCGGTGCGGGCCTTCAGCACGACGCCCTGCGACGAGAAGGTCTTGATCGTGTACGGGCCGGTGCCGACGGCGTCCTTGACCGCATCCTTGGTCGGGTCTGCGATGCCCTTCCAGATGTGCTCGGGAACGATGGCGGTCTGCAGCACGTCGCCCTGCTTGACGAACTTCGACTCGGTGAAGCTGAGCACGACGTTGCCGCCGTCCTTCTTGACGTCAGCGAGCTTCAGGCCGGCCAGGTCGAGGGCCGGCGTGCTCTTGATGAGGTTGAAGGTGTAGACGATGTCGTCCGCGGTGAACGGCTTGCCGTCGCTCCACTTCACGTCCGCGCGGGGCGTGACGGTCAGCTGCGTGTAGTCCGCGTTCCACTCGACCTTCGAGGCGAGCCACGGGGTGGTCTCGTTCTTGCCGACCGGGTTGACCATCGCCAGGGGCTCGAAGATCATCCGGTTGTATCCGAGGGACTGGCCGGAGCCTGTGCTGATGAACGGGTTGTTGATCTGCGTGGCGAGCACTGCGGAACCGTCCGGCTTCGCGATCGTGAGGGAGCCGCCGCTCCCGCCGTTCGCCGTGGACGAGCCGCTGGACGAGCAGCCGGTGAGCGCGATCGCGCTGAACGCGGCGATCGCGGTTGCCGTGATCAAGTACTTCTTAAGCCTCATTGCTTCTCCTTCGTGGCGGACACATCCGTTGTGTCCTGTGGTGCGTGGAATGTCGCTGACGATAACTTGCTTACTGGACAGAAAGCAAGTTGGGGCAAGGTTACTGAGTGGTAAGCTCGCTCGCAACCAGCACGAGAAGGAAGCGATAGGAATGGCAACAAGCGGCGGCAGTGCCAGTCCACGCCCGGAAACGGAACGCAAGCGCAAGGAGATCCTGCGCGCGGCGATCGAGACCTTCGGAACCAAGGGTTCGACGAACGGCACCCTCGCCGACATCGCCGAGCAGGTCGGCATCACCCACGCGGGCGTGCTGCACCACTTCGGCTCCAAGCAGAACCTGCTCCTCGAAGTGCTCGAGTTCCGCGACAAGGACGACGTCGCCCAGCTGCCGGACCGCCACGTCCCCCGGGGTCCCGCCCTGTTCGCGCACCTCGTCGCGACCGCGCAGCGCAACGCTCTCCGGCCCGGCATCGTGCAGGTGTACACCGTGCTCTCCGCCGAGTCCGTCACCGACGACCACCCCGCGAAGGCGTTCTTCCAGGACCGCTACCGCGTGCTCCGAGAGGAAGTCGACGCTGCCTTCCGCGCCCTCTGCGCCCAGGAGAACCTGACGGAACCCGAGACGATCGACAAGGCGGCCGCCTCGATCCTGGCCGTCATGGACGGTCTCCAGCTGCAGTGGCTCCTCGACCCCACCGCCGTCGACCTCGCCGGGGCGAGCGAGTTCGCCATCCAGGGGATCGTCAACAGCGCGCTCAACCCCGGACCGGAGCTCGGCACCTACCTGCGCGAGGGCTGAGCCCGTTCGCGGGCGCCGCCTACTCGGCCAGCACGATCCGCGTGCCGTGCTCGGCGGCCGCCTCGAGCGTGGCCGTGCCTGACCCTGGCGTCGTGACGACCGACTCGAAGTCCCGAATGGACGCGATGCGGTAGACACCCTCCCCGGGGAACTTGAGCGACGTGGCGACCAGGATGCTGCGGTCGGCTGCCCGGCGCATCCTGTCTTTGATGCCCGCCTCCTGATTCAGGTCGGTGACGACCGAGCCGTCCGGGCGGATGCCCCCGCTGCTGATGACGGCGACGTCGGCGTGGATCAACGCCAGCATCTGCTCGGTGAGCGGGCCGGAGACGGTGCCGGGCTTCGAGCCGACCGCGCCGCCGAGCAGGATGAGCGTGCACGTCGGATCGTCACCGAGCGCTCGCAGGATCCACAGGTTGTTCGTGACGACGGTGACGGGACGGTCCTTCAGCTGCCGCGCGATGGCGAGCGTGGTGTGGCCGATGTCGAGGAGCACCACCTGGCCGTCGCCGATCAGGTCGGCCGTCGCAGCGGCGACGACCAGTTTCTCTCCGGCGTCCGGGTCGAGATCCGGATACTCGTCGTCCGGCGTCTCCGCCGGCTTGGCTCCCCCGTGCACCCTGCGCAGGCTGCCGGCGATCTCGAGTCGTTCGAGGTCGCGGCGGATCGTGGTGCCACTGACGGCGAGGAGCTGCGACAGTTCGTCCACCGTCGCGCTCCCTGCTCTGCGGACGCGGTCGACGATGGCAGCTTCGCGCTGGTGGGTGAGCATGTTCTCTTCTCTCGTGGCGGGCGAACCTCAGTCTCGCCGTGCTCATTTTCGCTCATATGAACGCCGAATGAACAGTATCTGGCGCTCATTTGAAAGGTGCTGCGCAACTATCGCCAAGAACGCGCATCCCCGATTAGCGTGACGAGTGTTCGCCCCGACGACCAGGACGAACACCCCTCCACCCCCTTCCCTCTCAGGAGTGCTCCGTGAAAACCCCTCGCCTGATCGCCTCCGTGGCAGCCGTCGCTGCCATCGGGCTCGCCCTCGCCGGCTGCGCGCAGAGCAGCTCGGCCGCGTCGTCCACCGACGGCGCAGACAAGAAGCTCACCGTCTTCCTCAGCGCAGACACCAACATCCAGGATCTCTGGCAGAAGACACTCATCCCCGCGTTCGTGAAGGCCAACCCCGGATACAGCGTGTCCGTCGACTTCGACCTGCACGGGCTGCACGACCAGCAGACCGTCGCCAAGCTCACCGCGGCGACCATCCAGAAGAAGGACCCGGGCTACGACCTCGTCGACGCCGGTTTCGTCTCGCAGGTCGCCGCATCCGGGCTGCTCGAGAAGGTCTCCGGCACCGAGGTCCCCGGTCTGAAGGACGTTCCGAAGGACCTCGTCACGGCCGGCGGCAACGGCGGCATCCCCTACCGCGGCTCCAGTGTCGTGCTCGCGTACGACACCAAGACCGTCGCCACCCCGCCGAAGACGCTCGACGACCTGCTCGCCTGGATCAAGGCCCACCCCGGCAAGTTCACGTACAACTCCCCGGACACGGGAGGCAGCGGCCAGTCGTTCGTCACGACCGTGCTCGACCAGAACGTCTCCGCCGCCGACCGCACCAAGCTGGTCACCGGCTCGGCGCCCGAGGTCGAGGGCGACTGGGACAAGGGATTCGCGACGCTCGCGAGCCTCAACCCGTACGTGTACCAGAAGGGCGTGTACCCGAACGGGAACAACCAGGTGCTCGACCTCCTCTCCAGCGGCCAGATCTCGATCGCCCCGGTGTGGAGCGACCAGTTCGTCACCGGCCACAAGAACGGCCAGATCCCCGCGAACATCGCGTACACCCAGATCTCCGACCCGTCGCTGACCGGCGGCGCCAGCTATCTCGGCATCCCCTCCGCCACCCCGCGCAAGGCGGGAGCAGAGAAGCTGGTGTCCTGGCTGCTCACCCCGGATGCTCAGGCCCTCGTCGCAGACAGCATCTCCGGATACCCGGTGATCGCGCTCGACAAGCTGCCGTCCTCGGTGCAGGACCAGTTCAAGGACGCCGACATCGCCAACCTCCGCCCGGCATACTTCGCCACCACCGCCGCCGACATGAACAAGGCGTGGGCGCAGAAGGTCCCCGGCAAGTAATGGCCACCGTCACCGCCGCCCCGGCGGCGACCACCGCGGTCCGCAGCGCCAGCACGGCGCGGCGGTCCGCGGTGACCGGCTTCCTGCTCGCGCTGCCTCCCGTGGTGGTGATCGCCCTGTTCGTCGGGGTGCCCGTCGTGCTCGCCCTCGCGTTCAGCGTCGGCTTCACGGGCGGGCTGAACTCCGTCATCGCTGCGGTCGGTCAGAACGTGCACCACGCGGACGGCGCCCTGCCGACCTTCGCCGCATACGGCGACGTGTTCGCCACCGAGGCGTTCTGGCAGGACCTCGGGCTGACGCTCGGGGTGACCGTCGCGAGCACCGCGATCGTCGTCGTCCTCGCCGGCGGCATCGGCCTGTACCTGCGGCTGCGCGGCGGCTGGCTCGCCCGGTTCCTGTCCGCCATCGCCATCGTGCCGCTGTTCATCCCCGTCGTCATCGCCTCCTGGGCCATTCTCACCTTCTACTCCGCCGATGGCTTCCTCCGGAGCCTGCTCGCGCAGGTCGGCGTCGACGGCCCGGTGTGGGCGTACACGGCGACCGCCATCGTCATCGGCTCGGCGTGGACGTCCCTTCCGTTCGCCGTGCTGATGATCGTGTCCGGGCTGCAGTCCGTTCCCGACGCGCTGATCGAGGCGGCCAGGGATGCGGGAGCAGGCACCGTGCGGATCGTGCGCACCATCCTGCTGCCGATGAGTGCCGTCCCGATCGTGATCGCCGTCACCTTCACCGCCATCGGCGTGATCGGCTCGTACACGGTCCCGTACTTCACCGGCCCGAACGCTCCGACCATGCTCAGCGTCGCCCTGGCCAGCTACTTCACCTCGTACAACCAGCCGCAGCAGTCGCTCGTGATGGCCTTCGTGGTGTTCCTCGCCGCGGCGGGCATCGGCGCGCTGTACGTCTGGGCGAACTTCCGCAGCGCCCGCCGCGAGGGGAGGATCTGATGCCGCGCGCCGTCTCCGCCGTGCTCCGCGCATCCGGTGCCACGCTGTTCGCGATCGTGCTGCTGGTGTTCGTGCTCGGTCCGCTGCTCTGGCTGGGCGCCCACGCATTCGCGGACACCTGGACGTACCCGCACCTGCTTCCAGACTCGTGGACGCTGCGCTGGTGGTCGACGGTGTTCAGCGATCCGGCGCTCGGCTCGTCCATGCAGAACTCGCTGCTCATCACGCCGGTGGTCGTGCTCGTCTCCGCCGTGGTCTGCCTGCCCGCCGCGTACGCCTTCGCGCGGTTCGAGTTCCCCGGTCGCCGGCTCTTCCTGATCGGCCTGTTCGCCACGAACGCGTTCCCGCGGATGGGGCTGTTCGCGACCCTCGCCTCCCTCTACTACGCGCTCGGCCTGATGAACACGATCGCCGGCGTCGTGGTGGTGCAGCTGCTCGGGACGATCGTGTTCATGACGTGGATCCCGGCCGCCGCGTTCTCCGCCGTCCCCCGCTCGCTGGAGGAGGCTGCGCGCGACGCGGGAGCATCCCGGGCGCGCGTGTTCTTCACCGTCACGCTGCGACTGGCGCTGCCAGGCATCCTGGTCGGCGCCGTGATGGCGTTCCTCGCGGCGTTCGACGAGGCGCAGGGCACCTACCTGGTCGGCGCACCGGACATCCTCACCATGCCGACCGAGATGTACAGCCTCGTCCTCAACTTCCCCAAGCAGGTCGCCGCCGTCTTCTCGATCCTCCTCGCCATCCCCTCCGTCGTGCTGCTGCTCACCGTGCGCAAGCACGTGATGGGCGGCCAGCTCGCCGAAGGCTTCCAACTCAAATGACCGTCCGACTCACGAACAAGGAGCACTCCGTGACCTCCCTCTCCGCCGCGACCGGCGGCTCCGGTGCAGGCGGCCTGCGTCTCTCCGGGCTCAGCAAGACGCTGGGTGGCCGCACCATCATCGACGACCTCGACCTCACCGTGCAGAGCGGCGAACTGGTCTCCCTGCTCGGGCCGTCCGGCTGCGGCAAGACCACCACGCTGCGGATGATCGCCGGGTTCCTCACCCCGGACGCCGGCAGCATCACGATGGCAGGCCGCGACGTCACGCGGCTCGGGCCGGACAAGCGGCCGAGCGCGATGGTGTTTCAGAACTACGCGCTCTGGCCGCACCTGACCGTGGCGAAGAACGTGGCGTACCCGCTGAAGCTGCGCAAGCTGTCGCGCGCGCAGATCGCGGAACGGGTGGATGCGATCCTGACCCTGGTCAACCTGCTGCACCACCGGGACTCGCGCCCTCCGCGCATCTCCGGCGGCGAGCAGCAGCGCGTCGCCCTCGCGCGCGCTCTCGTGCAGGAGCCGGACGTGCTGCTGCTCGACGAGCCGCTCAGCAACCTGGACGCGAAGCTGCGCGTGAAGGTGCGCGAGGACATCCGGGACCTGCAGCAGCGGCTCGGGATCACCACGGTCATCGTCACGCACGACCAGGAGGAGGCGCTCTCCATCTCGGACAGGGTCGCGGTGATGAACGCGGGCAGGATCGAGCAGTTCTCGACGCCGACGGAACTCTACGCCCGCCCGGCGACCGAGTTCGTCGCGACCTTCATCGGCTCGCTCAACCGCTTCGACGGCTCGTTCGACGGCTCGCGCGTCGTGGAGGGCCCCGGCGTCGTCGGCATCCGGCCGGAGGACGTGGTGTTCACGCAGGCGCCCGTGCCCGGCGGGGTGCGCGCCGTGGTCGAGCGGGTGGTGCCGCACGGTCACTTCCACGAGCTGCGGCTGCGCCGCGACGACATCACGCTGAACGCGTACGTCACCGGCCAGCCGCCGCAGCTGGGGAGTGTCGGCTTCGCCACCGTCGAGTCCGCCCTCCTGTACAGGGACGGCCGTCTGGTCGAGCGCGCAGAGGCGGTGGTCGCATGACCCCGCGCGCCTGCGCCCACCGCGGCGACTCGTCGGTCTTCCGCGAGAACACCATCCGGGCCGTGCGGTCGGCTCTCGACAAACGTGCAGAGGTGGTCGAGATCGACGTGCGGCTCACCGCCGACGGCGACGTGGTCGTGCTGCACGATCCGACGCTCGAACGGCTCTGGAACGATCACCGCGCGATCGACGACGTGCCGACCGCCGACCTCGCGTCCTTCGGAGCGGCCGACGACCGGCCTCCCCTGCTCGCCGAGCTGCTGCCGCTCTTCGCCGACGCGGAGAGCAGGCTGGTGATCGACATGGAGGAGGCGCGTTTCGCCGCCCCCGCGCACGCCGTCGTCGCGGCATCCGGGATCACCGTCGACTGGTGCGGCGACCTCGACGGGATGCGCACCATCCGCTCCCTCGACCGGGATGCGCGCATCTGGTACCCCTGGGCCGCGCCCATCGCACCGACCGCCGACGACATCGCGAGCCTCGCTCCCGTGACGATCAACATCCCCTTCGCCATCGCCGGCGACGCCTTCGTCCGAGCGGTCCACGACCTCGGCCTCACCGTCACCGCGTGGACTATCGACGACCCGGCCGACCTCGCGGCGGCCTTCGCCCTCGGCGTCGACACCGTCACCACCAACCGGCTCGACCGGCTCCAGGCGATGCGGTCGCAGCCCGTCTCCTCCCGTGCGGAGGTGGCGCGATGACCCCGGCCGAACTCGTCGACGCCCGCGACCGCGCCCGCGAGCTCGGGGCCTGGGCCGCCGAGCAGATCCGCACGAGCAGGATCACCGAGGTCTCCACCAAGGCGAACCCGGCCGACCTCGTCACCGAGCTCGACCAGTCGATCGAGCGGCACGTGCGCGAGCGGATCTCCGCCTGGTACCCGGATCACGCGTTCGTCGGCGAGGAGTACGGCGGCGAGCCTGCGCCCGGCCGCCCGACCTGGTACCTCGATCCGGTCGACGGCACCACCAACCTCGCCAACGGCGTGCCGTGGACGGCGTTCTCCCTCGCGCTCGCCCTGGACGACGTGCCCCTCGTCGGCGTGGTCGCCGACCCGTGGCAGAACGCGCTGTTCGACGCCATCGCCGGTGACGGCGCTCGTCGCGACGGCAAAGCGATCGCCATCGCCCCCGGCGGTTCCCTCTCGGGAGGCGTGGTCGGCAGCGAGCTGGCCGGGCATCAGGCCTGGACGGGAATGCGCGAGCTCGCGCAGGCGCTCACCGATCGGTTCTGCACCCTCCGAGTGATGGGTTCGGGCACGCTCACCCTGCTCGGGCCGGCGGCGGCGCGCGGGGTCGGCGCGGTCATCCACCGGTTCAGCCCGATCGACCACCTGGCCGCCTGCCTCATCGCGGCGGAGGCCGGGGCGGTCGTGCTCGGCGAGGACGGGCAACCAGCCGTGTTCCCCGCGACCGGCGGCGTGCTGGTCGCCGCACCGGAGGTCAGCGAGGAACTGTACGACCTGTGGCGGGCTGCACTCGCCGGGCGATGATCAACGACGCCGGGATGTGCCCGGCCGCGAGGACCAGCGCCGCCGCGGCGATCCAGAGGTTGCCGAGCCAGGCCGCCGTGCTCAGGAACACCACGACGGGCAGCACGGCCATCGGGACCGGGATCACCCACCAGCGCCGGTAGAGCGTCTCCCCCGCTCGCCCCGTTGCGAGGTACCGCGCCCACAGGGCGTAGTAGCCCGACAGCGCGGCGAGCGCGGGAACCGCCCACCAGCCGACCAGCTCGCCGGGCTCGGTGATCGGCGGGACGACCAGGCAGAGCGCCTGCCCCGCGCGTTCCAGCCACCCGAGCAGCCGGGGCACGCGCGCCTCCGGCATCGGGGAGAGCGGCGGGAACCACACCAGCAGCAGGTTGGGAGCGAGCACGGCGAGCGCCATGATCAGACCCAGCAGAGAGAAGCCCACGCATGAAGGCTAGCGGTGCGCGATCTCGCTCTCCCGCATCCGGTCAGTCGTCGGCGGCGGCCTTCCCGCCCCCTGCACCCTGATCGCGGAGCTTCGCCCACTGCCGGAGGCGTTCCGCGACGTTGCGTTCGTACCCGTTCTCGGTCGGTTCGTAGAACGTCTCGCGGGCCATGTCGTCCGGGAAGTAGTTCGCGCCGGAGAAGCCGGTCTCGGTGTCCGGGTCGTACTGATATCCCTTGCCGTAGCCGAGGTCTTTCATCATCCGGGTGGGGGCGTTCAGGATGTGCGCGGGCGGCATCAGCGATCCCGTGCGCTTCGCCGCGGCGTTCGCCCTGCTGAACCCGCGGTACACGCCGATCGACTTCGGCGCCGTCGCCAGGTAGAGCACGGCCTGGGCGATCGCGAGTTCGCCTTCCGGCGAGCCGAGGCGTTCGTAGACGTCCCACGCGGCGAGCGCCTGCTGCACCGCGTTCGGGTCGGCCATCCCGATGTCTTCCGTGGCGAACCGGGTGATCCGGCGGGCGATGAACAGCGGGTCCTCTCCGCCGGCGAGCATCCGGGCCAGCCAGTACAGAGCGGCGTCCGGATCGGAGCCGCGCATCGACTTGTGGAGGGCGGAGATGAGGTTGTAGTGCCCTTCCTGCGACTTGTCGTACAGCGGGGCGCGCTTCTGCACGGCCGCCGCGAGCGCCGCCGAATCCACGGGTGCTGGTAGCGACTGCACCTGCTCGATCATGTTCAGCAGGTAGCGGCCGTCGCCGTCCGCCATCGCGATGAGGGCCTGCCGGGCGTCGTCGTCGAGCGGCAGCGGTGCGCCGAGCAGTTCCTCCGCACGCGTGATGAGGATGCCGAGGGCCGCGTCGTCGAGGCGTTTGAGCACGAACACCTGGCAGCGGGACAGGAGGGCGCCGTTGAGTTCGAAGCTGGGATTCTCGGTGGTCGCTCCGACGAGCACGATCGTGCCGTCTTCGACGTACGGCAGGAAGGAGTCCTGCTGCGCCCGGTTGAACCGGTGGATCTCGTCGACGAACAGCAGCGTGCCCTGCCCGATCTCGCGCCGCCGCTGCGCGGCCTGGAACACCTTGCGGAGGTCGGCGACGCCGGAGAACGTGGCGGAGAGCGGTTCGAACGCCAGGTTCGTCTGCTCGGCGAGGAGGCGCGCGATGGTGGTCTTCCCGCAGCCGGGCGGTCCCCACAGGATCATCGACACGAGTCGCTGCGCAGCGACCATCCGCCCGATCGGCGCATCCTGGGCGAGCAGGTGGTCCTGGCCGACCACGTCTGCCAGGGTGTGCGGGCGCAGCCGATCGGCGAGCGGACGGGACGCGTCGTCCACGTCGAACAGAGAAGGCGGTAGCTCGCTCACGATCGCAGACTACCGTGGGGACCACCGCATCCCCAGCTGAGAGAAGGGAACACGACATGAGACTCACGATCAGCCTGCAGGTCACTCTGGACGGCGTCGCCCAGGCGAACGGCGGCAACAACGAGGAGATGGACCCCGGTTTCACCCGCGGCGGCTGGGCGCTGCCGCTGGGCGACGACGAGGCGGTGCAGTACATCCTCGACACCTGGCGACGCCCGGATGCGTTCCTCCTCGGCCGCAAGACCTACGGCCTGTTCGAGACGTACTGGGGCGCCCGCAGCGACGACGACGGCTTCGGTGCCGCGATCAGCTCGAAGCCGAAGTACTTGGTCTCCAGCACGGTGTCGGACCCCACTTGGCAGAAGACCACCGTGATCTCCGGCGATGTCGCCGAGCGCGTGCGCGAGCTGAAAGCGCAGCCGGGCGGCGAGCTGCTCGTGGTCGGGAGCGCCGCGCTCGCCCGCTGGCTCCTCGAGAACGAGCTGGTGGACGAGCTGAACCTCATCCAGTTCCCGGTGATCGTCGGCGAGGGCGAGCGCCTGTTCCCGGAACGCGGACTCGACTTCGCCCTCGACCTGCTCGACTCCCGGGTGTTCGGCACCGGGATCGTCGCCCTCACGTACGGAGTGGGAGGGCGGCCGGAGTACGCCTGAGCGACGACGACGACGGCTGCGGCCGGCGCCGAACCTCACCCCACCGGGATGCCCGCCTTCGCTGCCTCCAGCGAAGCGCGCAGCTCGGACAGGACCGCCGCGACGGCCTCCCGCCGCTCCCGCGGGATCGGGATGAGGGCATCCAGCTGCGCAAGGAACACCGCCTCCGCCTCGTCGACCAGGCGCTCCCCCTCCTCGGTGAGGCTGACCAGGGACGACCTCCCGTCCGACGGGTTCGGGTGGCGCCGGGCCAGGCCGCGCTGCACCAGGCGGTCCACCCCCTTGCTGATGGCCCCGACCCCGGCGACGAAGTTCTCCGCGATGTCGATCACCCGCGCGCCCGGCTTGGCCGCGAGGTAGCGGAGCATCTCGAACTGGGATGCAGCGATCCCGTGCTCGGCGCGCAGTGCGTCGTCGACCGCGTTGTACAACCGCGTCTCGGAGCGGACGAGGTCGTCGAAGAAGGCGGCCAGGTCGTCGCTCGCGCTTTTGTATGCCATGGCATATAGTCTAATAACTGCATGCCTCGGCATATATCCACGCGATCGGAGAGACCATGACCACGGAACAACGGAGAACCCTCGCCGAGCAGCTGCGGCTCGCCCCAGCACAGCATCCGACGACGATCGACGAGATGCGGGCCGGGTTCGCCGCCCTCATGGGCTCCTTCCCCGTGCCGGGCGGCATCCGCACCACCCCCACCCGCCTCGCTGACCGAGACGCCGTGCTGGTCGAACCGGCGGGGGACCAGCGCCCGGGCACCGTGCTCTACTTCCACGGCGGCTCCTTCATCCTCGGTTCGCCGACGACCGCCCTGAGCATCACGGCGCAGCTGGTCCTCCGATCCGGGATGCGGGCGCTCTCGCTGGACTACCGCCTGGCGCCCGAGCATCCCTTCCCCTCCGCCATCGACGACGGTGTCGCCGCATACCGGGAACTCCTCTCCCAGGGCACGCCGCCGTCGTCCATCGCCTTCGTGGGCGACTCGGCGGGCGGCGGGCTGTCGGTCACCACCTGCCTGGCCGCCCGGGACTTGGGCCTGCCGCTCCCGGCGGCGATCGTCGCCTTCTCCCCCGGCCTGGACCACACCCGGTCAGGGAGCAGCATGGTCACCAAGGACGGCGTGGACCCCTTCTTCACCGCCGAGGCGATGCGACGCACCGGCGAGCTCTACCTCGCCGGCCAGGACCCGGCCCAGCCACTGCTCGCCCCCGCGGTGCACGCCGACCTTCACGGCCTGCCGCCGATGCTGCTGCAGGTGGGGACGAACGAGCTCCTGCTGGACGACTCCGTCCGCCTGGCCGAGCGCGCTCGCGACGCCGGCGTCGACGTCATCCTGGATGTCACCGCCGACGTGCCCCACGTGTTCCAGGCATACGTCGGCGTGCTGGACGAGGCGGCGGAAGCGCTCGACCGGGCAGCGCTGTTCCTCCGCCAGCGGGTGGAATGATGAAGCGACCGCGCTGAGTCGCACCACCGACAGGAGACCGCCGTGACCACCATCGCCGCCAATCTGGAGTGGCTGTTCACCGAAACGGCCGACTGGACCGCCGACCGCATCCGGGCAGCAGCGGCCCACGGTCTCGACGCCGTCGAGATCTGGGGATGGCGCGACAAGGATGTGGAGGCCATTCGGGCGGCACTCGACGAGACCGGCGTCACGCTCCTGTCGCTCATCGTGGACCCACAGCTGCAGCTCACCGACCCGTCCACGCACGAGCCGTATCTCGACGGGGTGCGCGATTCGCTGGAGGTCGCGATCGCGCTCGGCGCCCCCAACCTCGTGGTGGTGGCCGGCCAGGAGCGGGATGGGGTGCCCCGGCAGGACCAGCACGATGCGGTCGTCTCCGTGCCCTCGCGCGCGGCGGCGATCGTCGCGGGCAGCGGGGTCACGCTGCTCCTCGAGCCGTTGAACTCGCGTGTCGACCACATCGGGACGTACCTCTGGTCGACGAGGGAGGGACTCGACATCGTGCGCGAGATCGGCTCCCCGCAGCTGCGCCTCCTGCTCGACGCCTACCACGCGCTCGTCATGGGCGAGGATCTCGCGGCCGAGGTCGGCGACGACATCGGCCTGGTCGGTCACGTGCAGGTGGCCGATACCCCCGGCCGACACGAACCGGGCACAGGGACGATCGACTGGGAGTCGCAGTTCCGCCTTCTCCGCGACCTCGGTTACACGGGCCGCTGGGGGATGGAGTACACCCCGAGCCGCGAGACGGTCGCCTCGCTCCGGCACGTCGAAGACCTGGCAGCGCTGGTCGACGAGCCGCGCGCGCCGGGAACCACGACGTTCGTCGCGGACACTACTTAGATATGAGGGGTATTCGACTGGACGAGCCGACTGTGCTCGAACGCGTGCGGGGCGGTGACGCCGACGCGTTCGGGGAGCTGTTCGACCTGCACCACGATCGTGTCTTCCGCCAGGCCATGCGACTGACGGCGTCTATCCACGACGCTGAGGACGTGACGGCCGTGGTGTTCCTGGAGGCCTGGCGCCGCAGGGATGCGATGCGCGAGGTGAACGATTCGGTCATCGGCTGGCTGCTGGTGATGACGAACTTCGTGTTCCGCAACTATGCGCGCGCATCCCGCCGCTACCGCACCGGGCTGGAGCAGCTGCCACCGCCCGAGCACGCGCCGGATCACGCGGACGCCGTGGACGAGCGCATCGACCGCGACTCCCGCCGTGCGGCACTGCGCCGTGCGCTGGCCACGCTGCCGCGACGCGACCAGGACATCCTGACGCTGTGCGTGCTGGAGGAGCTGAGCACGGCCGACGCCGCCGCGGCACTCGGCATCGCGCCGGGCACGGTCAAATCGCGCCTCTCCCGGGCGAAGACCCGGCTCACCGAACTGCTGCAGCAGGACCCCACCGCGGCGGAACCTGCCACGAGTCCCGCCGCGACGGAACCCACCACGACGAACCCCACTACGACGAACCCCACTACGACGAACGGAGGAGAGCGATGAGCACCGAGCCCACCTTCGACCCGCGCCGCAAGGCCGCGATCCGCGACCTGGTCGTCACGCACGCGGCCGCAACGCAACCAGGCACCGCCCACAAACGCACAGCGCTGATCGTGGCCCTGGTGCTGCTCGCCGTCAGCATCTCCGGCGGCACGGTGGCATACGCCCTCGGCACCGGACTTCTCGACCCGGCCCCGGTGGCGACCGCGACGCCGACACCGACACCCACTCCGACGCCGACGCCAACCGAGACACCGACCCCGACGTCGACGCCCACCACGGTGGCGCCCGTCGACGATCCGGCAGATCCGTCCACCTGGACCATCCGTTTCGATGGTGTCGGTCCGGTCAGTCTCGGGACGCCTTTCGCGGCGCAGCACCAGATCATCCCCGCGTTCTCCGACGCCACCGACCCGATCTGTGTCCCAGAACTGGCGTTCTTGCTCGCCCCCAACGGCCTCCGCTTCAGGTTCGTGGGCGCAGCCGACGGCTCCGACCAGACCGCGGCCATCGAGTTCGGCAATTTCGGAACCGGCGCCGACGACCACGCGAATACCCCGAAGACGCCTGAGGGCATCGGTATCAGTTCCACGGCCGAGGAACTGCTCGCCGCGTATCCGAACATCCAGCAGACGGGCACGTACAACGACCTCGTCACCTACTACGGCCTGACGGACAACCAGGGCGGCTGGATCGTCTTCGCCGTGATGAACGGCGCGGTCACCGACATCCAGATCGCCAACGAAGCTGTCCTGCCGATCGGTCAGAAAAGAGTCAATTCCATCCCTTCCGAGCGCTGCCCCGCCTGACGGGTGGGCCAGGACGCCCACATCACCTGCGGCATCCCGAGCCCTCTCCACCCGGCCCCACTTGACACAATTTCCGACTGCACTCATAATTGAGTGCAATCACTAATCCTGTCAAGAAGGGCACACTCGTGCACGCACTCTCCCTGACCGCATATAAGGAGCCGCTCCAGCGCTCGGAGGTTCCCGAGCCGACCGTCGGCCCGGACGACGTGCTCGTCGCGGTGCAGGCGGCCGGGCTCAACCGGCTGGACGAAGGGATCCGGCAGGGGCAGTTCACGCAGATCGTGCCCCTGCAGCTTCCGCACACGCTCGGGCTCGACCTTGCGGGCACGGTCATCGAAGTCGGTTCCGCCGTCCGGAGATTCACCCCGGGCGACGAGGTCTTCGCCCGCCCGCGCGATGGTCGCATCGGCACCTTCGCCGAACGCATCGCCGTCTCCGAGGACGATGTCGCGCACAAGCCCGCCTCCGTCGACATGATCGAAGCGGCATCCCTACCGCTCGTCGCCTTGACCACCTGGCAGGCGTTCGTCGAGCGAGGTCACCTGCATGCGGGTCAGAAGGTCCTCATCCACGCGGGTGCGGGAGGGGTTGGCACGATCGCCATCCAGCTGGCGAAGCACCTCGGCGCGACAGTCGCCACCACCGTCAGCGCGGCCGACCGCGACTTCGTTCGCGGGCTCGGGGCGGATGTGGTGATCGACTTCCGCACAGAAGACTTCGAAACCCTACTCAGCGGTTACGACCTCGTGCTCGACAGCCTCGGGGGTGAGAACCTCGAGAAGTCGCTGCGCATCCTCAAGCCCGGCGGCACAGCGATCGGCATCGCCGGTCCGCCTGACCCCGCGTTCGCTCGACGGATCGGGATGAATCCCGTGCTCCGGGCGGCCGTCACCGGGCTGAGCCGGAAGATTCGCACGCAGGCGAAGCGCCTGGGCGTGACGTACGAGTTCCTCTTCATGCGCGCGGACGGCGCGCAGCTCGAGCAGATCGCGGCGCTGGTCGACGAGCAGGTACTCCGGCCGGTCGTTGGCCGCGTCGTCCCGTTCGACCAGATCCCCGCCGAACTCGGTTCGCTCGCTCGCGGCATTCGCGCCAAGTCCGTCGCCGCCATCTCCGGCCCGTCGCCGCGCGCCGACCGCTGATCGTCACCCACCACCGAAGGAGCCCACCATGAGCACGGAACCCGTCGTCACCGCATACCGTGACGCCCCCACACGCACCATCCGCGTCGGCGACACGACCGTCGCCTACCGGGAGCTGGGACCGGCAGGCGGCATCCCGGTCGTCTTCTTCGTGCACCTGGCCGGAACGCTCGACAACTGGGATCCACGGATCGTCGACCCGATCGCGAAGCACCGGCACGTCATCGCCTTCGATCAGCGCGGGGTCGGCGGTTCCTCCGGGAAGGTTCCCACGACCCTCGAGGCCGCAGCGGACGACGCATACGCGTTCATCACGGCGCTGGGATACGACCTGATCGACGTCTTCTCCTTCTCCATGGGCGGGATGATCGCGCAAGACCTCATCCTGAAGCACCCCGGCCTGGTCCGCAGGCTCGTCCTCACGGGAACCGGCCCGCGCGGCGGCAAGGACATGGACAAAGTGCTCTGGACCACGTACTGGGACATCCTCCGCGCCGCGCTCACCCGGTCCGACCCCAAGGAGTTCCTCTTCTTCAACCGCAACGCGACGGGCAAAAAGGCGGGAAAGGCCTTCATCGGGCGACTCGAGGAACGCGTGACCGACCGCGACAAGGACATCTCGCTCTCCTCGTTCCACACCCAGCTGAAAGCCATCCAGAGGTTCGGCAGATCGGCCCCGTCCGACCTGTCACGGATCACGCAGCCCACGCTCATCGCCAACGGCGACAACGACCGGATGGTGCCCTCCGTCCTCTCGGAGGACCTCCACCGGCGCATCGCCGGCTCCGAGCTCCTCATCTACCCGGACTCCGGCCACGGTGCGATCTTCCAGTACCACGAGCAATTCGCGCCGGTCGCCGTCGACTTCCTCGGCGCCTAGCCGCCGCAGCACCCCTCACCCGCACCGCTACCCCGACAGTCAAGGAACACTCATGCCATCGCTCACCAATGCCGTCGTCCTCGTCACAGGCGCGAACGGAGGCATCGGCACCGAATTCGTCCGTGCCGCCCTCGACCGCGGTGCATCCAAGGTCTATGCGACCGCGCGCAACCCCCAGACGTGGACGGACGATCGCATCGTCCCGCTCCCCCTCGACGTGACGGACGCCGACTCCATCGAAGCGGTCGTCAGCGCGGCGAGCGATGTCACCGTGGTGATCAACAACGCAGGAGGGGTCCCGCCGACGGCGAGCATGCTCGACATCTCCGAAGCCGACCTCCGCGCGAACCTGGAGCTCAACTTCTTCGCCCCGGTGCGCGTGTCACGCGCGTTCGCCCCCACCTTGATCGCGGCCGACGACGCTGCCCTGGTGAACATCCACTCTGTCGCCAGCTGGTACGCCTTCGGCGGGACGTACAGCGCGTCGAAGGCCGCACTCTGGTCCGCGACCAACTCGCTGCGGCTGGAACTCGACCCGCTCGGCGTGCTCGTCACGGGAGTGCACGTCGGATACGTCGACACCCGGATGGCCGCGCAGGCGGACGGCCCGAAGATGCTGCCCGGCGACCTTGTCGCCGCGGTGTACGACGCCGTCGAGGCCGGCGCGTACGAGGTCGTGGCCGACGACATCAGCGCCCGCATCAAGTCCGGCCTCGCCGCGCCCATCGAGGTCCTCTACCCGGAGTTGAGGACTGCCGGCGGCAACTAAACTCGTCTCCGAGCCGACCGACCACGTCGAAGGAACCCGAAATGAGCGACGTCACCGCCGAACTGGGGCGGCGCGAACGGAACAAGCGCGCCAAACTGGACCGCATCACCGCGGCAGCCTCCGAGCTGTTCGCCGTGCACGGGGTCGACGACGTCACCACCCAGCAGATCGCAGAGCTCGCCGATGTCGGCACCGGCACCGTGTTCCTCTATGCGAAATCCAAGGGCGAACTCCTCCTGCTCGTCCAGAACGCCCACTACGCCGAGGCGCTCGAGGAAGGGCGGGCCGCGGCCGCAACAGCACCGGATGCGCTCGAAGCGCTGCTCGCCGTCGCCCGCCCGATCGTCGCCTGCAACCGGGTCCAGATCGACAACGGACGCACCTACCTGAAAGAGATGGCCTTCGGCGATGCCGACGAGCCCCACCACCGCGCCGCGCTCGACATCGTCACGCGGACCGAAGAGCTCCTGAGCGAGACACTGCTGAGACACGAAGCGAGCACCCCGGCGGACGCGCCCGTCCTCGCCCACGTCATCTCCGCGATCATGCTCCTCTCCATGGCGTCGGCCCCGGATCCGGAGACCTCCGTCGACGACGTCGTGCGCGAGATCGCAACACAGCTCGCCGCGGTGCTCGCGCAGCGGTGAGCGTCAGAGCCGGGCGATCATCGACAACGAATCGGCACAGCGAGGGGCTCTCCGAACGAGCTGACGGCCTGTGACCACGTGCCCGCCGACTGGCGTCTCCGCTCTTCGCGCGGGAGCAACGGCCCAGAAAGCAGAAAACCCCTGGCTAACCAGGGGTTTTCGTGGCGGTACCGGTGGGATTTGAACCCACGGTGGGCTTTCACCCACACAACTTTTCGAGAGTTGCACCTTCGGCCGCTCGGACACGGTACCGCGGACTATCGTACGCGAACGCCCCGCCGACCGCCAATCGACAGCGAACGGTCAGCGCACCACCAGCGCGCGTCAGGATGCGCGCGAGTACAGTGCTGGGAATGGGAACGAAGAGTCGTGTCGCTGTCGGTGCCGGTGTTTCCACGGTCGCGGTCGGGCTTCTCGCGTGGGCGCGGGTCAGGAAGGCTCAGGACACGCTGGAGGCGAGCCGGGTCCGGCTGAACGAGACGCTGCCCGTGCACTCCAAGTGGTGGCGGGATGCGGCCAAGGTGGAGGGCGAGCTGCTCTATGTGGCCATCGGCGACAGTGCAGCGCAGGGCATCGGCGCCTCCGCCCCGCGCAACAGTTACGTCGGCGTGATCGCCGACCACATCAAGGCCGCGACCGGGCGCTCGGTCCGGATGGTCAACCTCAGCGTGTCCGGCGCCACCGTCGCTCTCGCCGTGGCCGATCAGCTGCCGCGGTTCGCCGAGTTGAAACCGGATATCGTCACCGTCGCCATCGGAGCCAACGACATCGCCGCGTTCGATCCCGACCTGTTCGAGGAGGGCATCCGGAAGGTGTTCAACGCCGTCCCCCAGGATGCGATCGTCGCCGACCTGCCCTGCTTCTACCTGCCGTGGAACGAGAAGAAGGTCGCCGTCGGCAACGCCATCCTGCGCCGCGTCGCCGCCGAGCGCGGGCTTACGGTCGTCCCGCTGCACGACACCATGAAGCGTCAGGGGTTGCGCGGCATCGTGACCCAGTTCGCCGAAGACCTGTTCCACCCGAACGACCGCGGCTACCGGGTGTGGGCGTCCGCTTTCCTGCCGGCCGTCACCGCCCACGTGGTGCGCCGGTTCCCGCGCCGTCCGGTCACCGCGGCGACGCAGCAACCGCAGCAGCTACCGGATGCGCAGGCCAGCTGACCGCAGCTGACCGGCAGTGGATGCCCGGGGCGGCGCAGCACAACGCCTTCCCGCCCCGCTGCCATCACCCCTTCGACGTGCCCGGCGCCAGGTGCGACAGCACCCGCTCCCACGCGGGGATCACCACGAGGTGACCGGCGCCCGGCATCATCTCGACCCGCGCATCCGGGATCGCCTTCTGGTACCAGCTGGCGTGGGCGTTGCCCGCGAGCGGGTCGGCCTGGCCGTTGACGATGAGCGTCTTCGCCGCGATGTCGGCGAGGTCGAAGCCCCACGGGCGGGCGGTGTAGCTGAGGATGTCGGCCGCGACACCGCCAGGACCCTGCCGGAAGGCGTCCTTGAGCATCCGGCCGAGGCGGTCACGGGCGCCCGGCCTGGCGAGCGCTGCGTCGTCGACCGGGGATGCGCCGAGCAGGTCGAGAGGCACGTCGGCTTCCTGGTCCGCGGCGTTCACGGCGTCGGCCTGCGGCTGCAGCATTCCGCTCAGCTGGGCGAGCGCCGCATCCGGTTCGAGCGTCGCCAGGTGGTCGGACATGGCCTGCAACTGCGGGTCGATCCACTCGACCGCGTCGTTCGGGGCAGGCGTGCCGATGATGGCGACGCGGTCGGCGATGTCGGGGTGCCTGGCCGCGAAGGCGAGGGCGATGCGGCCGCCGGCCGACCAGCCCGCGATGCCGATGGTCTTCGGGCGGTTGACGCCCATGCTCGACTCGTCCCTGTTCATCGACCGCAGGTATTCGGCGATGTCGTCCGCCGCCTGCGTGATGCTCGGCCAGGTGCCGGCGGGCAGCGGGTCGCTCGAGCCGTAGCCGGGGCGGTCGAACGCCAGGATGTGCACGTTCCTGGTGCTCGACGCATCCGGATCAGGGTCGAAGACGGACGACCCGGGGGCCGGGTGGCAGAACACCACGATGCGCTCCGCCATCGAATCGCCGAGCCCGGTCACGCCGAGCTTGCGGCCGGACGCCAGTGTGAAGGTCAGATTCGCCATGCCGCCTATTGAACCCCTCACAACCGACACTGGCCAGCAGTTGCCCACAGTCCGCGCGATCCTCCGCCCGATGACGGTGGTCCCCCGTAGTGTGAAACCGGATCGAGGAGGTTGCGTGGCGAAGGCTCAGCTCAACTATCGCTGCACGGAGTGCGGCTGGACGACGGCCAAGTGGGCCGGCCGCTGCGGCGAGTGCCAGGAGTGGGGCACCGTCACGGAGGCCACGGCGCCGACGGGCGTCCTGCGCGCGCTCAAGCCCGTCTCGATCGGGGCGGACCGCGCCGCCCGCTCCATCACCGACATCGACACGGCCACGGTCAGCCACTGGCCGAGCGGCATCGCCGAGTTCGACCGCGTGCTGGGCGGCGGCATCGTGCCCGGCGCCGCCATCCTGCTGAGCGGAGAGCCCGGCGTCGGCAAGTCCACCCTCCTGCTCGAGGTCGCCTCCCGCGCCGCCCGCGCCCGGTCGCGCGTGCTCTACGTGAGCGCGGAGGAGTCGGTGAGCCAGGTCAGGATGCGCGCGGAGCGCACCGGGGCGATGCACGACCACCTCTTCCTCGCCTCGGAGACCGACCTCGCCACCATCGTCGGCCAGATCGACGCCGTCGACCCGCGACTCGTCATCGTCGACTCGGTGCAAACGGTGTCCAGCAGCAACGGCGAGGGTCTCGCGGGCGGACCGAGCCAGGTCAGGGAGGTCGCGAGCACGCTCATCCGGGTGGCGAAAGACCGCAACCTGCCCGTGCTGCTCGTCGGCCACGTCACCAAAGACGGTTCCATCGCCGGGCCGCGCCTGCTCGAACACCTGGTGGATGTGGTCTGCCAGTTCGAGGGAGACCGCCAGACCGCGCTCCGCTTCGTCCGGGCGCTCAAGAACCGCTTCGGCCCCACCGACGAGGTCGGCTGCTTCGAGATGTCGGGCGACGGCATCGTGGAGGTCGCCGACCCGAGCGGGCTGTTCCTCAGCCGCACCACCACGCCGGTCTCCGGCACCTGCGTCACCGTCGCGATGGAGGGGCGCCGTCCGCTCCCGGTCGAGGTGCAGGCCCTCGTCGTGGCCACCACAGCGCCCAATCCGCGCCGCGTCACGAACGGCGTCGACTCCTCCAGGGTCGCCATGCTGCTCGCCGTCCTCGAACGCCGCGCCGGCATCCGCCTCGGCGACAAAGACGTCTACGTCTCCACGGTCGGCGGCGTGCGCCTCACCGAGCCGGGCGCCGACCTCGCCATCGCACTCGCCATCGCGTCCGCCGCCAACGAGAAGGCCATCCCGCACACGCTCGCGGCGTTCGGCGAGATCAGCCTGGCCGGCGAGATCCGCCCCGTCGCCAGCGGCAAGCAACGGGCGGCGGAGGCCACGCGCCTCGGCTTCACCACCCGGGTGGATGCGCGCAGCGAGAGCATCCGCGAAGCCCTCCGCGTAGCGTTCACCGCCGCAATCTCCGACCGCGAGCGGGAGCTCGACGCCGCGTTCTGACCCGCGGGGGCCGCCATTCTGGCGAGATGCCACTAACTGTCGCGAAACGCCCGGGATCCGCCACAGTTACTGGCATCTCGCAGCCGCAACCGCGACCCCAGCCGCAACCGCCGCCCCAACCGCAACCGCCACCGCAACCGGCGCGGCCTCAGTTCAGGATGAACTGCTTCGACTCCGCCGACTCGATGCCGGACACCGACGTGGTCAAGTGGTACGACGCCCCGCCGGCGGGAACCTGCTCGCGCGTCTGCTGGCACGTGGCCGGGTCGGAGCGCGTCCTGTCCCACTCGATCGGCGTCTGCGACGACACCGTCTTGCCGGGTTGCAGCAGCACTTCCGCATCCACCTTGTCCGACTGGCAGTCTGTCGACTTCCAGTACGTCTCCGTGCCGCTGGTGATCGTGAACACCTGCTGCGCCGTGCCTGCGTCGATCTTGCAGGACACCGTGCCCGTGTTCGTGATCGACACCGTCAGTTTCGGCAGCTCGCCGGCGGCGTAGGTGTTCGCGTCGGTGTTCGCCGTCACCTTCACGTTCGCCGGTTTGCAGGGCTGGCCGCTCGCCGTCGTGTTCTCGGTCGGGATGCTCGTGCCGTCCGCGCCAGGGGTCGCCGGCTTCGAGTTCGTCGCTGCCGGCGTCGGCGTGCCCTGGGACGAGCCGGGCCGCACGACGATCAGCACGACGACGACGATCACGGCGATCACGCCGAGGGCGAGGATGAGCCGGCGTCGCCAATAGACGGTGCTCGGCTGCGGGCCGACAGGATGCTTGAACGTCGACATGCCTGCAGGATAGCGGCGGCCACGGCGAATGCCGCGGCAACGCGCTAGAGCCGCTTTAACATACGAGTATTTCCCAAGGTATTGGGCTTCACCCGAGCCAGGTCGAGGAACTCCGCGACACCTTCGTCGTGCGAGCGGACCAGCTCCGCGTACACCTCGGGGTCGACCGTCTCACCGCCCATGTCCTCGAACCCGTTGCGCTCGAAGAACGCGACCTCGAAGGTCAGGCAGAACAGGCGGCTGAGGCCCAGCTCCCTGGCGTCGTCCTCCAGCCGCCGCAGCAGCGCGTGGCCGATGCCCCTGCCCAACCAGTCCTCGGAGACGGCCAGGGTGCGCACTTCGGCGAGGTCGCGCCACATCACGTGCAGCGCCCCGCAGCCGATCAGCTCACCATCCGGCGTCTCCGCGACCCGGAACTCCTGCAGCGACTCGTAGAACACCACCGCATCCTTGCCGAGCAGGATTCGTCGCTGTACCAGCGGCTCCACGAGCTCCTGGATGCGCATCACGTCACTGGCACGCGCCCGGCGGATGACGAACCCGGCGCTGTCTGAACCACTCACCCGCCCAAGCCTAGCGACCCGCCGCATCCGGATGCGCACACGCGAACACACGCGCACACGAACACACGCACACGCGAAAGCGGGGCCGCCATTCAGGCGACCCCGCTCCCGGGATACAACAGGTTCGGCTACCTCACTCGGAGGATGCGGCCAGGTCCGGCGTCGCCGGCCCCGTGCCGATGGCGGCCGCGGCGTTGACGCCGGCGCCGATCGGCTCCTTGCGGGCCTCCGTCGTGAACACGAACTCGCCGTCCTTGAAGTCGACGTGAACGTGGTCGCCGGCGTTGAGCTCTCCGTGCAGGATGCGCTCGCTGAGACGGTCCTCGATCTCGTGCTGCACAGCGCGGCGCAGCGGACGGGCTCCGAGGGTGGGGTCGAAGCCGACCTCGATCAGGCGCTCCTTGGCGGCCTGCTCCAGCGTGATCGTCATGTCACGGTCGAGCAGCCTGTCGGAGAGGCGCTTGATGAACAGGTCCACGATCTGCAGCAGTTCCGGCTTGGACAGTTGCGGGAACACGATGATCTCGTCGACACGGTTCAGGAACTCGGGCTTGAAGTTCTTCTTCAGCTCCTCGTAGACCTTGCCGCGCATCCGGTCGTATCCGGTGGTCGGGTCGCCCTCGATCTGGAAACCGACGGGGCCGCCGGAGATGTCCTTCGTGCCGAGGTTGGTCGTCATGATGATGACCGTGTTCTTGAAGTCGACCACGCGGCCCTGACCGTCTGTCAGACGTCCCTCCTCCAGGATCTGGAGCAGCGAGTTGAAGATGTCGGGGTGCGCCTTCTCGATCTCGTCGAACAGCACCACGCTGAACGGCTTGCGGCGGACCTTCTCGGTGAGCTGGCCGCCCTCTTCGAAGCCGACGAATCCGGGAGGAGCACCGAACAGTCGCGAGACCGTGTGCTTCTCGCCGTACTCCGACATGTCGAGGGAGATCATGGCCGACTCGTCGTCGAACAGGAACTCGGCGAGCGCCTTGGCCAGCTCGGTCTTACCGACACCGGTGGGGCCGGCGAAGATGAACGAACCGGACGGACGCTTCGGGTCCTTCAGACCGGCGCGCGTACGGCGGATGGTCTTGGAGAGTGCCGCGATGGCCTCCTCCTGACCGATGACCCGCTGGTGCAGCGCCTTCTCCATGAAGACGAGGCGTGCGGACTCCTCCTCGGTGAGCTTGAACACCGGGATGCCCGTGGCCTGGGCCAGAACCTCGGCGATGAGTCCCTCATCCACCTCTGCCGTGGTCTTCACGTCGCCGGAGCGCCACTGCTTCTCGAGGCGCAGACGCTCGCCGAGGAGGTTCTTCTCCTCGTCGCGCAGCGATGCGGCCTTCTCGAAGTCCTGGTCTTCGATGGCGGCTTCCTTCTGGGAGCGCACCGCGGCGATCTTGTCGTCGAACTCGCGCAGCTCCGGCGGGGCCGACAGGATCGACAGCCGTAGACGTGCTCCGGCCTCGTCGATCAGGTCGATGGCCTTGTCCGGCAGGAAGCGGTCCTGGATGTAGCGGTCGGCGAGGTTCGCCGCCGCGACGATCGCGCCGTCGGTGATGGACACCTTGTGGTGCGCCTCGTAGCGGTCGCGCAGCCCCTTGAGGATGTTGATCGCGTGGGGCAGCGACGGCTCGGCCACCTGGATGGGCTGGAAGCGGCGCTCGAGGGCCGCGTCCTTCTCGAAGTGCTTGCGGTACTCGTCGAGCGTGGTGGCGCCGATCGTCTGCAGCTCACCGCGGGCGAGCAGCGGCTTCAGGATGGAGGCCGCGTCGATCGCGCCCTCGGCAGCGCCTGCGCCCACGAGGGTGTGGATCTCGTCGATGAAGGTGATGATGTCGCCGCGGGTGCGGATCTCCTTGGTGACCTTCTTCAGGCGCTCCTCGAAGTCACCGCGGTAGCGGGAGCCTGCGATGAGCGAGCCGAGGTCGAGCGTGTACAGCTGCTTGTCCTTCAGCGTCTCCGGCACGTCGCCGCGGACGATCGCCTGGGCGAGCCCTTCGACGACTGCGGTCTTTCCGACGCCGGGCTCACCGATCAGCACGGGGTTGTTCTTGGAGCGGCGCGACAGGATCTGCATGACCCGCTCGATCTCCTTCTCGCGTCCGATCACCGGGTCGAGCTTGTTGTCGCGCGCAGCCTGGGTGAGGTTGCGGCCGAACTGGTCGAGGATCTGGCTGCCTGCCTGCGCGGTGGCCTGATCGTTGCCTCCGACCTGGACCTGCTCCTTGCCCTGGTATCCGCTGAGCAGCTGGATGACCTGCTGGCGCACGCGGTTGAGGTCGGCGCCCAGCTTCACGAGCACCTGGGCGGCGACGCCCTCTCCCTCACGGATGAGGCCGAGCAGGATGTGCTCGGTGCCGATGTAGTTGTGGCCGAGCTGCAGCGCCTCGCGCAGGGACAGCTCCAGCACCTTCTTGGCACGCGGGGTGAACGGGATGTGCCCTGTCGGCTGCTGCTGGCCCTGGCCGATGATGTCCTGGACCTGCTCGCGAACGGCATCCAGCGAGATGCCGAGCGACTCGAGCGCCTTGGCGGCGACACCCTCACCCTCGTGGATCAGGCCGAGCAGGATGTGCTCCGTCCCGATGTAGTTGTGGTTGAGCATCTTGGCTTCTTCTTGGGCCAAGACGACGACGCGGCGGGCTCTGTCGGTAAATCTCTCGAACATGTCTACTCCTCAGACGCCGTTGCAGGGTTGGCGTCGATACAAAGAGAGTAACCACCGGAGGGCGCCGTTATAGCCCCTGTTCGCCGTGGGCGTGACAGTGTTTCCCGCGACTGTCCGGGATGCGCAGCCTCAGCCCCGCAGGCCGGGCAGGGTGAGCGTCGTGTCCGGCAGAGTGATGGTCACGTCGGAGGTGGTGGTCACCCCGGACGGCGTCTCGAAGATCGTGGTGTGCGGCACGTAGTCGCGCGTGCAGACGCCGCCGGGGGCCGGCTCGAGCATCGCCTTCAGCTGATTGCTGGCGGTGACGGACACCGATGCGACGGTCGGCGGGCAGGTCGAGCTGCCGTAGAGCACGATCGCGAACCGGTCGCCGTCCTTCATCCAGACGGCCCACGCGGCACCGCCCGCGCTGCTCGCGGGGGCCTCGACACCCTTCGGTTCGCCCGCGTAGTCCTCCACGGGTTTCGAGGACGCTGCCGTGCATCCGGTCAGTGCCAGGCCGGCCAGGAGCACGCCGACGACGGCCACGGTTGCGCGGCTCGCCGCGAGAGTTCGATGCACGCTCTCATTCTAGGAAGCCGGAGGTGGTTCGTGGCTGTGCGCGTTCTAGGATGCACGTGTGAGCAACCTGGAACGCGACCCGGCGGAGGTGCTCGTCGACGACGAGCCGCGCATCGGAGACGATGCCGTCGAGATCCTCGAACCGCGGGATGTGCCGCTCGGCGGCCCGCGCGCGATGAACGTGCGCCGCACGCTCCCCCAGCGCCGCCGCTCGCTGATCGGCGGCTGGTGCTTCATCGACCACTACGGTCCGGACGACGTCTCGGCGACCGGCGGGATGCGCGTCCCTCCGCATCCGCACACCGGCCTGCAGACTGTCAGCTGGCTGTTCGAGGGCGAGATCGAGCACAGGGACAGCGTCGGCAGCCACGCGATGGTGCGACCGGGCGAGCTCAACCTGATGACCGCGGGACGCGGGATCAGCCACTCCGAGGTCTCGACGCCGCAGACGACCCGCCTGCACGGCGTGCAGCTGTGGGTCGCGCTGCCGGACCGGTCGCGCGCGACGGAGCCGTTCTTCGAGCACCACGTGCCGGTCGCCGGGCAGCTCGGCGCCGCGGAGGTGCGCACGTTCGTCGGACAGCTCGCGGGGAGCGGGACGGACGCCACCGTGTTCAGCCCGCTGCTCGGCGCGGAGCTGCTCGTGCACGGCGCCGGGGAGATCGTGGTGCCGCTCGACGCGTCGTTCGAGCACGGCATCCTGGTGGACGCCGGGGACGTCTCCGTGGCGGGCGTGCCTGTGCCGCGTGCACACCTCGCCTACCTCGCGCCCGGACGCGACGCAGTGACCGTGACCGTCGGCGACGGCGGGGCACGGCTGGTGCTGCTCGGCGGTGAGCCGCTCAACGAGCAGATCGTGATGTGGTGGAACTTCATCGGGCGCGGGCACGACGAGGTCGTGCAGTTCCGCTCCGAGTGGATGCGCGACGTGATCGACGACGAGGACGCCCACGGCCGGTTCGGCACCGTCGCGGGCTACGACGGCCGGGCGCTCCCCGCTCCCGACCTCCCCACCGTGCGCCTCAAGCCGCGCGGCTAACGCGAGATACCAGCAACTGTCGCGAAACGCCCGGGATGCGGCGCAGATAGTGGCATCTCGCCAGCCCGGATGCGGCTACTGCAGCGCCGAGGTCAGCCGCGCGAGGTTGTCCAGCACCGTGGACCGCAGCGGCTGTTTCATCCACTCGTCGAGCGTGAGCTCGCGGCTGTCCCGGCGGTAGCCGTCCTCGACGGCCCGCATCTCGTCCACGAACGAGCGGCCGCGCACCATCAGCGACACCTCCATGTTCAGCTGGAACGAGCGCATGTCCATGTTGCTCGACCCGATCACGGCCACGTCGTCGTCGATCGTGAAGTGCTTGGCGTGCAGGATGTACGGCTTCTTGTACATCCAGATCCGCACGCCGGCGCGCAGCAGCGCCTCGTAGTACGACCGCTGCGCGTGGTAGACCAACGCCTGGTCGCCGACCTCCGACACGAACAGGTCCACCGCGATCCCGCGCTGCGTCGCGGTCGTGATCGCCATCAGCATGGCGTCGTCCGGCACGAAGTACGGCGACGTGATCACGATGCGTTCCTGCGCGTAGTAGAGCAGCGCGAGGAACAGGCGCAGGTTGTTCTCGCCGGGGAACCCAGGCCCGGACGGCACCACCTGGGCATCCAGCGCGTTCGCGGTGAGGTCGTCGGTGATCGGCTCCGTCTCGCGGCGGAGCAGTTCGTCGGTTTCGCTGTACCAGTCGGTGATGAAGATCGCGTTGAGACCGGCGACGATCGGCCCCTCCAAGCGCACGATCAGCTCTTTCCACTTCAGTCCGCGCCGGATGTTCGACTTCTTGTTGTAGCTGCGGTCGATCACATTCTGAGAACCCATGAAGCCGACCCGGCCATCCACGATCAGCAGCTTGCGGTGGTTGCGCAGGTCGGGCCGCTGGTACTTGCCGCGGAACGGCTGCACCGGCAGCATCAGGTGCCAGGATGCGCCCATGTCGGTGAGGCGCTTGGTGGTTTGCTTGTAGTCCCTGGTGCGGTACGACGCGATGTGGTCGAGCAGCACGCGCACCGAGACGCCGCGCTTCACGGCATCCTCCAGCGCGTCGAAGAACGGCTTGGTGGTCTGGTCGCAGCTCAGGATGTAGAACTCGACGTGCACATAGCGGCGCGCTGCCCGGATCTCCTCCGTCATCGCATCCAGTGACGCCTGATAGTCGCCGTTCAGGCTGGCCGTGTTGCCGCCGACGAGCGGCATCGCCCCGAGATTGCGGTTGAGGGCGACGACGGACTCCAGCCACGGCGGCCACGGATGGTCGCGGCTGACCCGCTCGATGCCCTCCGTGCTCTCGATGATGAACTGGTTGATCTCCGCCTGCTTGTCGCGACGGCTCTTCGGCAGCTTGTACGAGCCGATCAGCAGGAAGAACAGCACGCCGATGTACGGGATGAAGAAGATGGCGAGCAGCCAGGCGGTCGCCGACGTCGGCTTGCGGTTGCGCGGCACGACGATCACGGCGATCACACGGATGATGAAGTCGACGAGCAGCAGCAGCACGACGATCGCGGTGGTGAGGAACCCTGCGTCCATCGGCGCGCATCCCCTCTACCGATTGTGTGGGCACGCTGAGGTGCAGGCCCTATCGCTTACCGTATCGAAGGGAAGGCCGCGAGGGTACTCGCGACGCGGCGCAGCTACGCCTTGGGCGCGAGGCCGCGGCGTGCGCGCTCTTCGGCCTCCATGCGCGAGTACGCCTTGCGCTCCGTGCGGTCGGCGCGAACGATGGCGCGCATGATCAGCCAGAAGAGCAGACCGACGAGGACGGTCGGTGCGAGTGACCACACGATCCCAGCTACGACATCATTCATAACTTGATAATGGTAGCTCCTGCACCTGAGAACGGAGACCATCACGCCACCCGTCACCGTCTTCCTCACCACCTGGCGCTTCGACCCGGTCGCCGCCGTCGCTCTCGTGACCGCTGCCGGACTGTACATCGCCGGCATCCTGGCCCTCCGCCGCCGCGGTCATCGCTGGCCGATGGCGCCCACCGTGTGGTTCTTCGCGCTCGGCCTCGGCTCGTACGCGTGGGTGTCGTTCGGGTTCCTTGGCGCGTACAGCTCCGAGCTGCGCTGGGCGTTCACGACCCGCATCGCCCTGCTGCTGTTCGCCGTGCCCGCACTGATGAGCCTGGGCCGCCCCGTCGCCCTGGCCCGCCTGGCCCTCAGCGGACGCCGGGCGAGCAGGCTGGAGGCGACCCTGCGCTCGCGCGCGATCCGCCTGTTCGGGAACGCGATGTTCGCGCCGCTGTTCGCCTGTGCTGTGTTCCTCGTCTTCCTGACGCCGCTCGCCGCCGTGCTGCGCGACAACCCCTGGTCGGAGTGGTCGATCACGGTCGTCGTGCCGCTGGCCGGGATGCTCATGGTGCTGCCGATCGCCGCCCACTCGATCATCCGCACCAGCTTCTTCGTGACGGTGGAGTTCCTGCTCGCGTTCGTCGAGATGCTGCTGGATGCGGTGCCCGGGCTGCTCCTGCGGCTCAACGACGGGATCCTGGATCACGCGCCCGCTGTGCTGGGTCCGCTGCCGTTCTGGTTCCCGAACGCGCTCCACGACCAGCATCTGTCCGGCGACTTCCTGTGGTTCATCGCAGAAATCGCGGACGTGCCCGTGCTCATCATCCTGTTCGTGCGCTGGATGCGCCTCGACCGCCGAGAGGCCAACCGGATCGACGCACTCAGCGACGACGAGCTGGATGCGCTCACGCGCGACCACCTGCGCCAGCGGCCGTGAGGGGCGGGGCGGAAGCCGCTACTTGACGAGCGGGAAGAGGATCGTCTCGCGGATGCCGAGGCCGGTGAGCGCCATCAGCAGGCGGTCGATGCCCATCCCCATTCCACCCGACGGCGGCATGCCGAACTCGAGAGCGCGCAGGAACTCCTCGTCGAGACGCATCGCCTCGACATCGCCCTGCGCGGCCAGCTTCGCCTGCTCGACGAACCGCTCGCGCTGCACGACGGGGTCGACCAGCTCCGAGTATCCGGTCGCCAGCTCGAAGCCGCGGGTGTAGAGGTCCCACTTCTCGACGACGCCCTCGCGCGAACGGTGCGCGCGCACCAGCGGGCTGGTGTCGACGGGGAAGTCCATCACGAACGTCGGCCGCACCAGGGTGTCCTTGACGAAGTGCTCCCACAGCTCCTCGACGTACTTGCCCGGCAGGGGATGCTGGATCTCGATCCCCTCCACAGCCGCGATCTCGCGCAGTCTCTCCACAGATGTCGCGGGAGTGATCTCTTCGCCGACCGCCTCGGACAGGCTGTCGTACATGCGAATTCGATCCCACTCCCCGCCGAGGTCGTACTCGGTGCCATCGGCCCAGGTCACGACGTGCGAACCGGAGATCGCCTGCGCGGCGTTCTGGATGAGGGTCTGAGTGAGGTCGGCGATCGAGTTGTAGTCGCCGTACGCCTCGTACGCTTCGAGCATGGCGAACTCGGGCGAGTGCGTGGAGTCTGCGCCCTCGTTGCGGAAGTTGCGGTTGATCTCGAACACGTGGTCGATGCCGCCGACCACGGCGCGCTTCAGGTACAGCTCGGGTGCGATGCGCAGGTAGAGCTCGGTGTCGAACGCGTTCGAGTGGGTGACGAACGGGCGCGCGGACGCCCCTCCGTGCATCACCTGCAGCATCGGGGTCTCCACCTCGATGAAGTCGCGCTCCGAGAACGTCTTGCGGAGGCTGGCGACGGTCTTGGCGCGATCGATGACGTTCTTGCGGGCCTGGTCGCGCGCGATCAGGTCGAGGTAACGGCTGCGGACGCGCGTCTCCTCGTTGAGCTCGTTGTGCAGGTTCGGCAGCGGAAGCAGGGCCTTGGATGCGATGGTCCAGCTCTCCACCATGATCGACAGCTCGCCACGGCGACTCGAGATCACTTCGCCGGAGACGAAGAGGTGGTCGCCGAGGTCGACGAGTTCCTTCCACTCGGACAGCGACTCCTCGCCGACGGCCGCGAGCGAAACCATCACCTGGATGCGCGTTCCGTCGCCGGACTGCAGCACCGCGAAGCACAGCTTGCCGGTGTTCCGGAGGTGCACGACGCGTCCTGCGACGCCGACGGTCTCTCCGGAGACCTCGTCGGCCTGCAGGTGACCCCACTTCGCGCGCACGGCGGGAATCGTCGTGGTGATGGGCACAGCGACCGGGTACGCGCCGCCCGCGGGAGTCTTCGCCTCGGCGATCAGGCGCTCGCGCTTGCCGAGGCGGACGGCCTTCTGCTCGCTGATCTCGTCAGCGGAGAGTTCAGGCTCGGGGGTCTGCTCGTCGGTCATCAGTGTCTTTCGTTCGTGCGGAGGAGGCCGCTCAGCTGATGCTGATGCGCTCGTTGTCGATCAGCCTGGTCGTTCCGACACGGGCTGCCACGAGCACCACGGCTGGGCCGTGGTGGCCTTCGGCGACGGCGAGGAACGAGTCCGGGTCGACGACCACGAGATAGTCAAGCTTAACGGCTGGTTCGGTGTCGAGACGCGCGCGGGCGGCGGCGAGCACCGCATCCACTCCGCCTGCTGCTCCCGTGACGGCTGCGGCCTTCGCGGCGGCGAGCGCCTGGGAGAGTGCGACGGCGGCGGCGCGTCCCGCCGGGTCGAGGTAGCTGTTGCGGCTCGACAGGGCGAGCCCGTCGGCTTCGCGGACCGTGTCGACCACGGCGATCGTGACCGGCAGGTTCAGCTCGTCGACCATCCGGCCGACGAGGTGCACCTGCTGCGCGTCCTTCTGGCCGAACACGGCCACGTCGGGGCCGACGATGTTGAACAGCTTGGCGACGACCGTGAGCATGCCGTCGAAGTGGCCTGGCCGGGATGCGCCCTCGTAGAGGGAGCCGATCGCGCCGGCGGTGACGCGGGTCTCCGTCGCGCCGTTCGGGTACATCTCCGCCGGACTCGGCGCGAAGACGATGTCGGCGAGGCCGGCGAGTTTGGCGACGTCGGCGTCGAGGGTGCGGGGGTAGCGGTCGAGGTCCTCGCCCGGCCCGAACTGCAGCGGGTTGACGAAGATCGAGACGACGACGATCCTGCCGAGGTCTTTGGCGTGCGAGACCAGCCGGAGGTGCCCGTCGTGGAGGGCGCCCATCGTCGGCACGAGCACGACGCGACCGGATGGCGCGTCAGCGCTGCCTTCGAGGGCTGCGTCCCTTCGGCCTGCGGCGATCCGTGCGCGCAGTTCGGGAATGGTGGTCACGACGTCAGGCATCTGCTCCCCTAACGGCCGGTGCGCCGGGCGGGCGCGGAGTTGAACGGCCAGTCATCCAGGCTACTCGCCGCGGAGGAACCAGCCGCGATCGTCCCCCTGCTGCTCGTCGAAGACCTCGGACAGGTCGATGGCTGCCGGTGCCGAGGCCGTCGTGATGGCGTTGTCGACGGCGGAGCGCAACAGCGAGCTGAGGAAGGGTCCAGGGTTGTCGACCCCGATGTCCCGCAGGATGCCGGTGGACTGCTCGACGATCGCCCGGGAGAACGACGTGGCGGTCGCGACGGCCTCCGCGTACGCCTCGCGGTCCTTCTCGGCGATGACCACGGGCTCCCCGCCCATCTCGACCACCAGCGCCTGAGCGATCGGCAGCACGGGAGCGGGCGCGGTGACGGCGAAGTAGCTCTCGGCCAGCCTGGCGAGGTCGAGGCTGGTCCCGGTGAACTCGACGGCGGGATGCACGGCGATCGGGATCACGCCCGCCGCAGCGGCCGGCTGGAGCACAGACACGCCGAACCCGGGTGCGGTGTGCATGACGATCTGGCCGGGCTGCCAGCTGCCGGTGGCGGCGAGCCCGGCGACCAGACCGGGCAGTTCGGCGTCCGGCACGGCGATGACCACCAACTCGCTCCGCTCCACCAGCACGGGAACATTCAGGATGGGCGCGTTCGGCAGCATCGCCCCGGCCCGCTCCCTGCTCGCCTCCGACACGGCAGAGACCCCGACGATGGCATGTCCAGCCCCCGCGAGCGCAGCGCCGATCACCGGCCCGACGCGCCCAGCGCCGATGATGCCGAGACCGAGTCGTCCGGAACGCTGCATCACGGGTGCTCCTCGCGGGTTGTGGTGGGGGTTGAGGGCGGCGTCGGCGCATCCAGCGGGGCGGCCTGGTCGAACGGGAGCTCCGCCCAGCGGTGGCTGCGGTCGGACTGCGCGGAGGCGATGGCGCCGGCGGCGACGTCGTCGAAGAGGTGGACGCTCTGGGGTGCGTCCAGCGCTGCCAGCCTGGGCCGCACCGGGCCCGAGACCGTGTGCAGGCGGGCGCCGGCGAGGCCAAGCATCCTGTCGATCGGGCCCTGCTGGATTTCGAGGCTCTGCAGGCGGGCGAGCGGGACCATCGCCAGGCTGCGCCACACCGCGCCGCGGCGCAGCAGGATCACCCCGTCGACGATGCTGTACCCGTTGCGCTTCCAGGAGAGCGGTCGCACCCAGGCGGCGCGGCGCGGGCTTCCGACGTAGGAGTCCCGTCCGCGCGATGTCATCCCGGCGACGATCATTTCGCGGTGGGCGTCCGTCGCGAAATCGGGGAGCACGAGGCCGAGCACCCGTGCGACGTCGGCCGCGTCGCCGACCGGGAGCATCGTGGTGTTCGGCTGCCCAGCCGCGCCCTTCTCCTTCGAGTGGCCGGCCGTGTCGATCCGGATCTGCCACCAGCCGAACGGACGCCACAGCAGCGGCTGCAGCACCTCGACCGCGTGGATGCGGCCGGGCGGCAGCGTCTCGTTGCTCAGGCTGAGCAGGCCGAAGCCGACGCGCACACCGTCCGGCGTTCCCGCGATCGAATAGCGCAGTGACTTCGTGAAGCGGTTGATGTAGAAGCTCGCCGACCCGAGCAGGCCGGGCAGCACCACGAACAGCAGCCACACCCGGCCCGTGGATACGCCGATCACCAGCAACGCGACCACCACCAACAGGAAGATGGTGAAGCCGCTGAGCACCAGCGAGCCGAGCAGGCGCAGCGGCGGAATCTTCACGACCGACTGCGGCGGAGCGACGGTGGGGTCGAGTTCCGGCGCGATGAACTCGTTGACGCGACGGGTCACCAGTCCGGACACGGCGCCTCCGGCCGCGGCGGCACCCTGCACGCCGGCCGGCGAACCATCCGGACCGGCCATGCCTCCCTGAGGCCCGGGCTCACCGAACGACTCAGTCACCTCTGGCGGACGGCTCTCCGCCTCGCTCGCACGCACCCCCGACGCCAGCCGCAACACGTCGCCGCGCAGCCCGTCGGCCAGCGACGAGCCGAGGTACGCCAGCTGCACGTTCGCGTCGTGTCCTGCCACGCTGATGTCCAGCTTCGCCGCGCCGAAGATCCGCGCGAGCACCGGGCGCACGATGTTGATGCCCTGGATGCGGTCCAGCCGGGCTTTGCGCTGGGTGCGGAAGAGGATGCCGCTGCGCACCTCCACCGCGTCGCCCGTGATGCGGAAGCTGTGCATCCGCCACGACAGGTAGAACGCTCCCAGGCAGAGCAGCAGCACCACCACGATCGCGAGGAGGGCCCAGCCTTCCCAGCCGTGGTCGTAGATCTGGTCGATCGGGTCTCCGCCGTAGTCCGGCGTCCCGATGAAGATGCCGACGATGCGTTCGCGCAGGTTGGAGAGCACGAAGCCGAGGATCGCCACGAAGACGATGCCACCGCGCAGCAGAGGCGTGGCCGGATGCAGGCGGTGCCATTCGCCGTCCGTGAACCGTTCGGCGGCGCGTTCCGCTGCGCTGAGCGGGGCGCTCACAGTCCTGCCCGCCTGCTCTCCGCGAGTTCGACGAGACGGTCGCGCAGGTCGGCGGCTACCGGTTCGGGGAGTCCGGGGATGACCACGCCGGTGGAGGCGGCCGCCGTCACGAACTTGAGGTCGGCCAGGCCGAGGATGCGTCCGACCGGGCCGCGGTTGATGTCGATCAGCTGCATCCGGCCGTACGGCACGGACACGAAGCGCTGGTACATGATGCCGCGGCGGAAGAGCAGGTCGTCCTCGCGCATCCGGTAGCCGATGGAGCGGGCGCGGCGGGGCGCGATGATGAGGCTCACGATCGTGATGACCACCACCGCCGCCAGCAGCACCCAGCCCCAGCTCCACTGCGCGACCAGCCACAGGAAGGTCGCCGCCGCCGCAAGCACCACGCCGCTGACGACGGCGCTCACGATCACGACGACCACGTATTTCGGGGAGACGCGCTGCCACTCCCCGACGCTCAGGTCAAGACGATTCGACATGGACATTCTCCGGATCGCCGTTCTTGTCGTCGGGTGGGATGGTGCAGAGGTATTCGGCGATCAGACCGGCGATCAGCAGCACGATGGCGCCGACGGTCGTGGAGACGGTCAGCCAGATCGTCCCGCCGGCCGGAATGACCGCGCGGCTCAGCAGATAGACCAGGAGGCCGGCGCCGAGGCCGGTGAGCAGGGCGCCGGACAGGCTGCACGCCTTCGCGAGCACCACGATCCGCATCGCCTGGAACGGGTCGATCGGCCGGGCGTTCCTGCCGCGGACGGCTCGGCGGATCGGCACGGCGAACGCGACGACGATGATCGAGACGGCCACCAGCGTGATCGGCAGGGTGAGCGGAGGCACGAACACCGCGAGCCCCGACCCGGCCAGCGCCAGTTCGATGAGGAAGCCGGCGACCGCGGCGACGACGCCGAGGACGATCAGCGGGACGGGGGTGGTGCGTTTCACGATGCGCTCCCCTCGTATCGGCGGACAGGGTCGGTGGCGCGGGCGGCGAGAGCCGCGACCGGTCCGTGGCCGGTGAGCTGCGCATCCGGTGCGATGTCGAGCCAGGGCACCAGCACGAACGCGCGCTCGGCGGCCCGGGGATGCGGCAGCGTGACGCGCTCGTCGTCGGAGACGATGCCGTCGTAGTCGACGATGTCGATGTCGATGGTCCGGTCGCCCCAGCGCTCGTCGCGCACCCGGCCGAGCCGGTCTTCCACCGCGTTGACGGCGTCGAGAAGGGCGAGAGGGTCGAGGATCGTGTCGACCAGGGCGACCGCGTTCAGGTACGCGGGGGCGTCGTGGTCGATGCCGTCGAGTTTGAGGGCGGGCGTCTCATAGAGCGGGGACACCGCATCCACCCGGATGCCCGGCGTCGCCTCGAGAGCGGCGACGGCGGCGCGGATGGTCGCCTCCCTGTCGCCGAGGTTGCCGCCGAAGGCGAGCACGGCCGGGTGGCCGACGCGCATCCGCTGCGGCCGGGGCGTCACGCCTCCCGGTGTCACGATCGCTCCCGCAGGATGCGCACGGCCACGTCGCCGAACGGCACGCTGATCGGGGCGTCCGGCTTGTGCACCGTCACCTCGACCGCGTCGACCGGGGGATGCGCGAGCACGACGGCGGCGACGCGCTCGGCCACCGTCTCGATCAGATCGACGGGGTCACGGCGCACGGCGTCGGCGATCTCCTCGGCCAGCTCGCCGTAGTGGACCGTCTGCGCCACGTCGTCGGACGCCGCCGGTGCCGCCAGGTCGAGCCAGGCGGTCACGTCGACCACGAAGTCCTGCCCGTTCTGCCGTTCGAAGTCGTAGACGCCGTGGTGCGCACGCACGCGCAGGCCGGTGAGGACGATCGCGTCGGACGGTCGGGTCGCAGCTGGCCTAGTCATCGCTTCCAGCTTGCCACGCCCGCACGACATCGAGGGCGATCCTGGTGGATGCGACATCGTGCACGCGCACGGCCCACGCCCCGTCGCGGGCGGCGAGCGCGCTGATGACGGCGGTGGGCGCATCCCGGTCGGTGGCGGGAGCTCCGTCGGGCAGCAGCGCGCTCAGGAACCGCTTGCGCGAGGCGCCGATCAGGATCGGGTACCCCAGCGTCTCGAACGCGCGGAGCCCGGCGAGCACCTGCCAGTTGTGCTCGCCCGTCTTGGAGAAGCCGAGGCCGGGGTCGAGGATGAGCCTGCTCGGGTCGATGCCGACGTCGAGCAGCGCGGTGACGCGCGCAGACAGTTCCGCGCGCACCTCGCCGACCGTGTCCGTGTAGCGGGCGAGGGAGTCCATCGAGTCGCTCTGGCCGCGCCAGTGCATCACCACGTATTGCAGGCCGGTGTCGAGCAGGGCCTGCGGCATACCGGGGTCTGCGAGGCCGCCCGAGACGTCGTTGATGATCGCGGCGCCGACATCCGCCGTCGCCCTGGCCGTCTCCGCGTTCATCGTGTCGACGCTCACGGTGATGCCGCGGGAGGCGAGCTCGCGCACGACGGGAACGACGCGCGCCTGCTCCTCTGCGGGGTCGACTCGGAGGGCGCCAGGCCTGGTGGACTCGCCGCCGACGTCGATCATGTCCGCGCCCTGCTCCACCAGCTCGATGGCGTGCGCGATGGCGGCGTCCGGTTCGAGCCAGAGGCCGCCGTCGCTGAAGGAGTCCGGTGTCACGTTGAGGACACCCATGATGAGCGTCACGCGATGCCACGCCCGATCAGTGCCACGAGCTCCGCGCGCGCGGCCGGCTCTGTGAACGCGCCGCGGGCGGCCATCGTGACCGTCGTGCTCGCGGTCTGCCGGGCGCCGCGCGTGGTCACGCAGGTGTGCGCAGCATCGAGGACCACGAAGACGCCGCGCGCCTCCGTGCCGCGTTCGATGGTGTCCGCGATCTGCTCGGTGAGCCGCTCCTGCAGCTGCGGGCGGGCGGCGAGCGTGTCCACGACCTTCGGGATGCGCCCCAGGCCGACCACCTTCTCCCCCGGCAGGTATGCGACGTGCGCCATGCCGAGGAACGGGAGCAGGTGGTGCTCGCAGACGGAACGGAACGCGATGTCGCGCAGCAGGATCGTCTCGGCCTTGTCGGTCTCCAACGGCACGGCGTCGCCCAGCTCGGCGGCAGCATCCTTGCCGAGCCCGGAGAAGAACTCGGCGTACGCGTCGGCGACCCGCGACGGGGTCGCCGCCAGTCCCGGACGCGCAGAATCCTCGCCGATGGCGGCGAGGATCTCTGCGACAGCTGCCTCGATGCGCGGACGATCGAAACCGGTCATGCGCGCGCCGGCTCTACGCGGTGGCCGGGCGCGGCTTGCGAACGGGTGCGCGCTTGGGCTTCGACGGCGGCTCGGAGTCGACGCCACCGTCCACGGCGCCGGCGTCGATCGGCGCCTTGGCCTTCGGGTAGTCGATCGGAGGGAGGTCGGAGATCGGGCGCTTGTCGCTGGACAGCCACTGCGGGCGCTCCGGCAGCTTCACCACGTCTTCGAAGATCTCGGCGATCTGGTTGTGGTCGAGGGTCTCCTGCTCCAGGAGGGCGGCGGCGAGCCGGTCGAGCACGGCGCGGTTCTCGTTGATGACCTGCCAGGCCTCGTCGTGCGCCTTCTCGATCAGGGTGCGCACCTCGGCGTCCACCTGCTCGGCGATGCGCTCGGAGTAGTCGCGCTGGTGACCCATGTCGCGGCCGAGGAACATCTCGCCGTTGGCCTGGCCGAGCTTGACGGAGCCGATGTCGGCGCTCATGCCGTATTCGGTGACCATCTTGCGGGCGATGGAGGTGGCCTTCTCGATGTCGTTGGATGCGCCGGTGGTGGGGTCGTGGAACACGATCTCCTCCGCGACACGGCCGCCCATCGCGTATGCGAGCTGGTCGAGCAGCTCGTTGCGGGTGACCGAGTACTTGTCTTCCAGCGGCATGACCATCGTGTATCCGAGGGCACGGCCACGCGGGAGGATCGTGATCTTGGTGACGGGGTCGGTGTGACGCATCGCGGCGGCGGCGAGAGCGTGGCCGCCCTCGTGGTACGCCGTGATCAGCTTCTCCTGGTCCTTCATCACGCGGGTGCGCTTCTGGGGACCGGCGATCACACGGTCGACGGCCTCATCCAGCGCACGGTTGTCGATCAGCTGCGCGTTGGAGCGGGCGGTCAGCAGGGCGGCCTCGTTGAGCACGTTGGCCAGGTCTGCACCGGTGAAGCCCGGCGTCTTGCGCGCCAGCACTTCGAGGTCGACGGAGGCGGCGAGCGGCTTGCCTCGTCCGTGCACCTCGAGGATCTTCTTGCGGCCGACCATGTCGGGGGCGTCGACGCCGATCTGGCGGTCGAAGCGCCCGGGGCGCAGCAGCGCAGGGTCGAGGATGTCCGGACGGTTGGTGGCCGCGATCAGGATGACGTTGGTCTTCGGGTCGAAGCCGTCCATCTCCACGAGCAGCTGGTTCAGCGTCTGCTCGCGCTCGTCGTGCCCGCCGCCGAGACCGGCGCCACGGTGGCGACCCACCGCGTCGATCTCGTCGACGAAGATGATGGCCGGAGCGTTCTCCTTGGCCTGCTGGAACAGGTCGCGGACACGGCTTGCGCCGACACCGACGAACATCTCGACGAAGTCCGAACCGGAGATCGAGTAGAACGGCACGCCGGCCTCACCGGCGACGGCGCGGGCGAGAAGGGTCTTACCCGTTCCTGGAGGGCCGTACAGCAGCACGCCCTTCGGGATGCGGGCGCCGACCGCCTGGAACTTCGCCGGCTCCTTGAGGAAGTCCTTGATCTCTTCGAGCTCTTCGATGGCCTCGTCGGAGCCTGCCACGTCTTCGAAGGTGACCTTGGGGCTCTCCTTCGTGACGAGCTTGGCCCTGGACTTGCCGAACTGCATGACCTTGTTGCCGCCGCCCTGCATCCCGGACAGCATGATCCAGAAGAACACGCCGATCAGCAGCACGGGGATGAGGAAGCCGAGCGCGGAGAGCAGCCAGTTGGGCTGCGGGACCTCGTCGTCGTAGCCCTTCGGCAGGTTGGCGTCGTCGACGGCCTTGACCACGTCGGCGCCGCGCGGCGTGACGTAGTAGAACTGCACCTGGCTGCCGAGCGTCTTGTCGGCCGTCTTCAGATTCAGGTCGACGCGGTTCTCACCGTCCACGATCTTCGCGCTCGAGACCTTGTCGTCTTGCAGGAGCTCGAGGCCCTTCTGCGTCGACACTGCCTTGAAGCCCGACATGGTGATCAGGCTCGAGCCGATCCACACTGCGACGATGGCCAGCACGATGTAGAGAATCGGCCCGCGGAAGATCTTCTTGACGTTCATGGTGCAGCCAGAGTACCGCCACGGGACTGTGCGCCGCCTGCGTGTTCGCTCTGGGCGCGCCGGGCGTTCAGAACACCCGTGATCGCCCGGTCGGGATCAGCTGTACACGGAGGGCGCGAGAATGCCGACGCCCCGCAGATTGCGGTACTTCTCCGCGTAGTCGAGGCCGTAGCCGACCACGAACTGGTTGGGGATCTCGAACCCGACGTACTTCACGTCGATCTCGACCCTGGCAGCCTCCGGCTTGCGCAGCAGGGTGCAGATCTCGATGGACTCCGGGCCGCGCGAGCGCAGGTTGGCCAGCAGCCACGACAGGGTGAGGCCGGAGTCGATGATGTCCTCGACGATCAGGACGGTCTTGCCGTCCAGGTCGGTGTCCAGGTCTTTCAGGATGCGCACGACCCCGCTCGACGCCGTGCCGGAGCCGTACGAGCTCACGGCCATCCAGTCCATCGTGACCGGGATCTTCAGCTCGCGCGCCAGGTCGGCCATGACCATGACAGCGCCCTTGAGCACGCCGATCAGGAGGACGTCTTTACCGGCGTAGTCGCGCTCGATCTCGCGGCAGAGCTCGGCGATACGGGAGCGGATCTGCTCCTCGGTGATGAGAATCTCGGTCAGGTCGTCGTGAACGTCCGTGAGTTCCATGAGGGAGGTGCTGTCCTTAAGAGTTGGGGGAAAACATGAGCAGCCCGTTCTGCCTGACAACTCTAACGCCTGGGAGGCTGAGCGGACCCTGGCCGTGCCAGTCGGTGATCAGCTCGGCGACCGCGAGCGTGTGCGCGCGGCTGAGCGACACCCCGAACTCAGCGGAGACGACCAGCCGGATGATCCGCTGGCGCAGGGCGGCAGGGTCGGCCGCGAGCCCGCGCACGTCGAGGGCGACCGCGCCGTCGTCGGTCTGGGTCACCAGTTCGAGCGCCCAGTCGAGGGCGAGGCCGTCGAGCGCGTCGTCGTCCTCGCGCAGCTGCTCCGCCGTGCGGGCGAGCGCCTCGGCGATGCCGGGACCCAGCTCCCGTTCGAGCACGGGGAGCACGGTCGAGCGCACCCGCACCCTCGCGTACGACGGGTCTGCGTTGTGCGGGTCCTCCCACGGGGTCAGCCCGCTGTCAGAGCAGAACGCGTGCGTGGTCTCCCTGCGCAGCGCGAGGAACGGGCGCAGCAGTGTGCCGGTGTCCGCCGCCATGCCTTGCAGGCTGCCCGGGCCAGAACCGCGGGCGAGGCCGAGCAGGACCGTCTCCGCCTGATCGTCGAGGGTGTGCGCCAGCAGGATGCGCTCAGCCCCGGTGGATGCGCGTGCCCGGGAGAACGCGGCGTGGCGGGCGGCACGGGCGGCGGCCTCGGGACCGGAGCTGTCCGCATCCACTGTCACCGTCTCGACGATCACGGGGTCGAGGCCCAGACCGCGGGCGGTGGTGGCTGCTGCGGCGGCGACGTCGGCAGAGCCAGGCTGCAGACCGTGGTCGACGATCACGGCGCCCGCCCGGTATCCGGCGCGCGGCGCCTCGAAGGCGGTCGCTGCCGCGAGGGCGAGCGAGTCCGCTCCCCCGCTCAGGCCGACGAGCACCAGCGCGCCGGCGGTCAGTGGATGCGGTCGCTCCGGCCCGTGGTCGTCGTGCGCATCCGGGGCTTCGAGCGCCGCCGCCGCTGCCAGTGCGGTGCGCACCGCACGCCGCGCGTCCGCGATCGGCGGGGTGAGACGGGGGCGGCGTTCGGCGCGGGGCGGTTCGGCGCCTGGAGAACCGTTGAGGTGCATCCAGTAACGTTATTGCAGACTTTTCGACACAAGGAGAGAACACCATGGCCGAATACGATGCGATCATCGAAATCCCCAAGGGGAGCCGCAACAAGTACGAAGTGGACCACGAGACCGGCCGGGTGTACCTCGACCGCGTGCTCTACACCGGGTTCGTCTACCCGACCGACTACGGGTTCTTCGAGAACACGCTGGGCCTCGACGGCGACCCCGTCGACGTGCTCGTGCTGCTCGAGTACCCGGTGTTCCCCGGCGTGGGCATCAAGGTGCGCCCGGTCGGCGTGCTCAACATGAGCGACGAGGCCGGCAGCGACGCCAAGGTGATCGCCGTGCAGTACAAGGACCCGCGCTGGGCGCACATCCAGGACGTCGATGACATCCCGGAGGGCACCCGCGCCGAGATCCAGCACTTCTTCGAGCACTACAAGGACCTCGAGGCCGGCAAGTGGGTCAAGGTCGACGGCTGGGGCGACGCCGCAGAGGCGAACGCCATCATCGAGGCGGGCATCGCCAAGCTCGCCGAAGAGGGCCACTAGTCCCCACGCAATCGAGTGCGGACTTATGCACGCCCGCCGCGGCGTGTCGCGTGCATAAGTCCGGACTCGATTATTTAAGGAGCGTGGTCAGGCGCTGGGGCGGGCGACCTGGTACCAGGGGGAGCCCCAGACGGACTGGATCTTGACGACGTCGCCCTCGGTGGGGGCCGCGATCATCATGCCGCCGCCGATGTAGATGCCGACGTGATAGAAATCGCCGGGAGCGTCGCCCCAGAAGATGAGGTCACCCGCCTGCTTGTCGCTGTACGAGACCAGCTGGCCGCGGTTGGCCGCGGTGTAGTACTGGTTGTTGACCGAGTGGCTGCCGATGTAGACGCCGGCGTACCCGTAGGCCTTCATGGTGAGGCCGGAGCAGTCGTAGCCGCCAGGGCCCTCTCCGCCGAAGATGTACGGCTTGCCGAGCTGGGCGCGCGCGTAGGCGATCGCCGTGTCGACGACGTTGCCGTTCGGCGGTGCGACCGGGCCGCCGCCTCCGCCGCCGCCGCTGGGGGCTGTAACGCCGCCTCCACCGCCGCCTCCACCGTTGCCGCCACCTCCGCCGCCTCCGGAGTTCTGCGCCTGCTCCTGCCGCTGGCGCTCTGCCTCCGCAGCCGCCGCGGCAGCAGCCGCCTGTGCGGCTCTGACCTGCTCACCCTGCAGATACGCGGCCTCGGTCTGGGTCGACGTGTTCTTCAGCGTGGCGAGCTGGGCGACCAGCTCGGTGGACTTGCTCTGCTGGGTGGCGAGGGCCGCCTGCGCCTGAGCCTGCGCATCCTGAGCGGCCTTGAGCGCGTCGTCGGCCTTCGCGGCCAGCGACTGGCGCTCCGTCTTGGCGACCTTGGCCTGCGCGGTCAGCGACTCCGCGTTGTTCTTGTCTTTGGTGGCCTGCTCGTAGACGTCCTTGGACTGGGCGGTGAGCTTGCTCATCGTGCCCAGCTGGTAGAGCAGCTTGTCGGCGGCGGAACCGGAGCCGCCGCCCTTCAGCATCAGATCGACGGAAAGATCGCCGCCCCCGCTCGACTTCGCCAGGTGGGAGGCGAGCAGACCGGCGCGCATCTGCGAGGTCTTGGCCTTCTCCGCCGCGGCAGAAGCCTGCTTCTGCAGGTCGGCTTCCTTCTTGGTGGCCGCAGTGAGGGCGTCCTTCGCCTGGAAGTACGCCTCCGCCGCCTTCTCGGAGGCGACGCGGGCCGCATCCACCGAGGACTGCAGCCCAGAGATCAGCTGGGTGATGTTGTCGATCATCGCCTGCTGGTTCTGGACGTTCGCTTTCGCCTGCTGCACGTCGTTCCACGACGGGTAGTCGTCTGCGAAGGCGGGCGCGGCGATGACGCCGACGGATGCGGTGACCACACCCATGACGCCCGCGCCGATCATGACGCCGGGGCGAACCCGCGGCCTGTCGTTCTGGCTAGCCAAGTGGTGCCTGCCTTTCCCTCATGAACGGAATCCCGTCGATCTTCACGCCGCCGAGGCGCACCTCGAAGTGCAGGTGGCACCCCGTGGATGCGCCGGTCGTGCCGACGCGTGCGATCGGCTGGCCGGCACTGACCGACTGGCCGATGCCGACGAGGATCCCTCCGTTGCGGATGTGCGCATAACCGGTCTGCACACCGCTTCCGTGGTTGATCAGGACGAAGTTGCCGTACGAGCCGTTGGGGCCCGCGTACTCGACGACGCCTGGATATGCGGCGTAGATCGGCGAGTTGCATCCCGCGCCGATGTCGATGCCCTGGTGGTATGTGCTGCCGACGCCGCCCGGCGACGGGCGGGAGCCGAAGCCGTCGGTGATCGGGCCGGCGGCGGGGACGGCCCAGCCCTGCGGGCCGACATAGCCGCCCGGCAGTCCGCCGGAGCCCTGCGCAGCCGCGGCTGCCGCCGCTGCCGCGACACCGGCCTCGTAGCCGGCGACGGTCTTGCTGACGGTGTCGCGCAGAGCGGCGAGCTGCGCCTGCATCACGACGATCTGCTTCTGCTGCTCCGCGAGCTTGTCCTGGGCGGCCTTCGCGGCCTCGGCCGCAGCCTTGAGCGCGGCCTCCGCGGCGATCCGCAGCTTCTCGCGCTCCGCCTTGGCCACGACGGCCTGTGCGGCGAGCGCTTTCGCCGTGTTCTGAGCGGCCTTGGCGTCGGTGTAGACCCTGTTGGACTGCTCGACCAGCTTCGACATGCTGCCGAGGTCGGAGAGCAGCTTGTCCGGGCTGGTGCTCGAGGCGCCGTTGCCGCTCAGGAAGAGGTTGGCTGTGAGGTTGCGACCACCCGTGCGGTACAGCTGGGCGGCGAGCTTGCCGGCCTGAACGCTCGCGTCGTCCGCCTTCTTCTGGCTCTCGTCCGCCTGCTTCTGGATGAGGTCGGCCTTGATGTTGGCGTCGTCGAACGCGGCCTCCGCCGCCTGCAGCTCCTGGCCGCGCTTGACGGCCTCGGCCTGCGTGGCCGCCACCTCGCCCTTGAGCTGGCTGATGAGTCCGTTGATCCTGTCGACCTGCGCGGAGGCCGCTCCGGCGTTGGCCTTGGCGTTCTGGACGTCCTGCCAGCTCGGGTACTGGTCCGCGTACGCGGGGGCAGCGACGGCGCCGACCGCGAAGACGGTCGCGACGCCGATGGCGGCGACCAGGGCGCGCATCCGGTGCCGGATGGAGCCTGTGCGGCCGAGCAGGCCGGCGCGCCCGGCGGCGGGGGCTCGTCGGGGGCTGGGTGAGACCGGTTCAGTGCGCTTCATCGTTTCCTCGAACCCGTTCGCTCGTGCTCGTTTGAGTCACATGAGTCACACGGGTCCCGCTGTCAACGTGTGCAACTTTAGCAACAAGCACTCCGGGAGCCCAGGGTCGGTGGGCTGTGGATGCTCGAAGACACGGAGATCGACGGGGGCGGCGCGCGACTGCACGGACAGCCCGGGCGGCCGTCGAGAGCGAATCTAACCCGCGATCGAGAGGAAACCGTGACCATTCGCTGGCTGGTCGCGGGATGGTCGCGGGATGGCGGAAATGGGTGGAATGCGCGCCGCTGGGTGCGCGCGCGGTCCGGCCCCGCGCATCCCGAACAGCCGGACCCGCCCGGGATGCACGCAGGATTCGCTTTTGCCCGGGGGTTTCCGTATGCTTGTTCGTCGGTGGTCATCGGAAAGTGAAAGCGATCCGTGACGTTCCGGCCCCATCGTTTAGCGGCCTAGGACACCGCCCTTTCACGGCGGCAGCACGGGTTCGAATCCCGTTGGGGTCACTGTCCGTTGAAGGTAACGGCGTCCTATATAATTGAATAGCTTCACATTGAGGCCCTGTAGCGCAGTTGGTTAGCGTGCCGCCCTGTCACGGCGGAGGTCGCGGGTTCAAGTCCCGTCAGGGTCGCCACGACGAGAAGCCCTTCCCTTGGGAAGGGCTTCCGTCTAGAGGCGGCATCGGTCGTCTCGAGAGGCTCTGTAGCTCAGTTGGTAGAGCGTTCGACTGAAAATCGAAAGGTCACCGGATCGATGCCGGTCGGAGCCACCAGAGAAAACCCCCGGTTCGCCGGGGGTTTTTTGTTGGCCCGACGACGCCCCGGCCGCGCATCCAGACTGTGCCGCTAGCGTGGCAGCGGAAGGAGAACGCATGCTCGCCGACGGCATCTCGATGAACACCCGCACGTGGCGCCGCCTGTTCATCCTCCTGATCGCGGTCGCGGGCATCGTCACGGGCATCCTGGCCATGCACGTGGTCAGCACACCGGTGAGCCAACCGCACGAATTCGCCGCGTCCCACGTGGCGGCCGGTGTCGCGGACCAGGCTCCGTCTCACGGAACCGCCGCGGACCCCCTGGGCTCTCCCTGCGGCGATGTCAGCCACGGGAACGACCAGCGCCTGCGCCGCCGGCGGTTGCGACCCGATGCACGACATGACCGTCATGGTGTGCACGCTCGCGCTGCTCGCCGCGACCATCCTGCTGCTGGCTCCCGCTCTGGCCAGGGCTCTGCTCGGTCCCGGCACGCAAGCCGCACCCTCCACCCTGATCCGGACGGCCGCCAGGACCATCGGATCGTCGCCGCCGTCTCTTCTGGCTCTCTCCGTCGACCGCAGATGACGCACGCAGCACCGCCGCGCACGCGCGGTGGTGCTTCAGCCTGCCCAACATCTGCACATCCACACGACGAAAGAGACAATCCACATGAACATCAGACTGATCGCGCTCGCCTCCGGCGCCCTCCTGACCGCAACGGCACTGGCCGGATGCACGCCCGGCCCCTCCGGGGACGGCTCCGGGATGGGGAACATGCCGGGGATGGACCACAGCTCCAGCACGGACGCCGCGACCTCCGACCACAACCACGCAGACGTCACGTTCGCGATGGAGATGGTGGCCCACCATCAGCAGGCCATCGAGATGTCCGACACCCTACTGAATAAGCAGGGTGTCGACGCGCAGGTGACCGGGCTCGCGCAGAAGATCAAGGCTGCTCAACAGCCGGAGATCGACACCATGAACGGGTGGCTCCGGGCCTGGGGGCAGGAGACCGGCATGAGCGGTATGAACATGGACGGCAGCGGCATGATGTCGCAGCAGGACATGGACGCGCTCACCGCGGCGTCCGGCACCGAGGCATCCCGGCTGTTCCTTACCCAGATGATCCAGCACCACGAGGGCGCCATCACCATGGCGGCGGCCGAGACCGAAAAGGGACAGGCGACCGATGCCGTCGCGCTGGCGAAGAAGATCGTCACAGCGCAGACCGCCGAGATCGCCGAGATGAAGAAGCTCCTCGCGAGCCTCTGACCTCTCTGGTCGAACGCGGGCGCCGTCACCTCTCTCCGGAGTCGTGGCGGCGCCCGTCGTCTCAGTCGCCCTGCCGCACTTCCCGCCCCGCGTCGTAGTCGAGCAGCAGTGCGCCGGTGTCGAGCTGGCGGGAGCCGACCAACGTCAGGTCGGTGGCGGGGAGTCCGTCGGCGAAGATGGAGCGGCCGGAGCCGGCCAGGCGTGGCATCAGCAGCAGGCGGTAGTGGTCGACGAGGCCGGACTTTGTCAGGGCCGCGACGAGGGAGATGCCGCCGACGGCCACGATTTCACCGTCATGGCGCTGCTTGATGCGGGTGACCGCCTCGTCCAGTGGGCCGCGCTCGACGGTGGCGTTCCATCCCGGCTGCTCGAGAGTGTCCGAGATGACCACCTTCGGCAGGCGGTTCATGGTGCGGGCGAACGCCCGGTACTCGTCGCCGTTCTCGGCGGTGTCAGCTGTCGGCCAGTACGCCGCGTTGAACTCGAAGGCGGTGCGTCCGTACACGAGCAGCTGGCCGTCGTGCGCGTTCGTGCCCGACCAATACTGCTGCATTTCGTCGGACCAGTCCGGCGAAATCAAGCTGCCGTCCGCCCGCTCGGTGAATCCGTCGATGGTCATGAACATCGCGACCGTGAGTGTTCCCATTGTCGTTCTCCTTCTGTCGGTGGTGCGTTATCGGGTGGGACCGGTGGTGGATGCGGTGATGGTTGCACTGGCGGATGCGCTGCGCCGCACGAGCGTGAGGACCAGCGGCAGCGCCACGGCGAGCGCGAGGAAAGCGAGGGCCGGCCCGACCAGGGCGGCGAGGGCGCTGACCGCGAACGCGCCCGCCGCCATACCGCCGTCGTAGCCCGCGTTCCAGAGGGCGCTGACGGTGGCGAACTGCCGTTCGTCCGCACGCTCGTACATGGCGGAGATGGTGCTGTTCTGCAGGGTGCCGAAGCCGAGACCGAAGACCACGCCGCCGGCGAGCACGAGGGGAGCGCTGGCGGTCGCCGCCATCGCGGCCATACCGACGGCCGAGAGTGCGATGCCGGGGAGGAACAGGCGGCGGTGCCCGAGACGGTCGCCGTACCGGCCGGCGAGCCAGCGTCCCAGCCCCGCCGCGGCCGGCTGCACCAGCAGCAGGGCGGGAGCGAGAGCGGAGGCGGAGCCGGTCAGCGCACCGGGGACACAGGTGACGACGACCCCGGCGACGGCCGCGGAGGCCGCGAACACGAGCGCCGGCCGCAGCAGCTCCGGGGAGCGCAGGCCCACGAGGATGCCGGTCCCCGACCGTCCGGAGGTTCGCGAGGAGACCTGCGCCGTCTGCGCCCCTGCTGCGCGCCCGGGCAGCCCGCCGACCGACGCCACCGCGAACAGAGGCACCGCCCCGGCGATCGCGAACACCCATCCGGGACCAGCCACGGCGCTGAGAGTCACCCCGAGCGGCAGCGCGAGCAGCGAAGGAACGGCGCTCACCAGCCCGGCGAGCGCGAGGCCCTCGCCGCGGCGATCGGCCGGGACGATCGCCGCGGTCACCGCGCCTCCCGCGACGATCGCCAGCGCGAAGCCCAGACCCCGCAGCACGCCGGTGGTCACGAGAACGGGGAGGGACACGGAGAACAGCAGAACGAACGTCGGAGCTCCGAGCAGCACGAGCCCCACCGCGAGGACCGCCCGGGCGCCGACCCGCTGCATCAACCACGGCGAGGCGAGCTCGCCGGCGACGGTCGCCGCGAGCAGTGCGCCGTTGGCGACACCGCCGCCGACCGGCGAGGTCGCGTCCGCAAGCAGCGGCACGGCGGCGAGCGGGAGGAAGAAGCCGACAGAGCAGGCGACGATCGAGACGAAGCGCAGCAGGAGCGGGCGCGTCACCAGCGGGGAACGCTGCGGAAGGGCGGTGGTGCCGAGGCTCATGGTGGTCATGGAAACGACCCTAAATTCGGGGTGGCATGGCGGTAAGATCCATTCGCATGGCGGTGGAGTGGTCCAATTCGAGTCCCGAGCTGCTGGTCCGGCTGGACCGCGACTCCGGCGTTCCCCTGCGCACCCAGCTGCAGTCGCAAGTGCGGGCCGCGATCCAGGATGGGCGGCTCGCGACGGGCGAACGGCTCCCCTCCTCGCGCGATTTCGCCGCCAGCCTCGGCGTGGCCCGGGGAACGGTCCAAGACTGCTACGAGCAGTTGCGGTCGGAGGGATACCTCGTCGCGCAGACCGGGTCGGGGAGGGGCGTCGCCGCGGTGCAAGTCGAGTCGGTCGAGCCGGTCGAGGGAGTCGGGGAGGCGCCGACCGTCGGGGTGCCGCACACCCCACCCGCCCGGGTCGCCGACTTCGCGTCCGGCGTCCCCGACCTCGGCACGATCCCGCGCGACGACTGGACGTGGGCCATCCGCGAAGCGACGAGGAGCGCCCCGAACGCCGCCTTCGACTACGGCGACCCGCGCGGAGACCCGAGCCTGCGGGAGGTGGTCGCCGCGTACCTCCGGCGCGTCAGGGGGATGAACGCTCGCTCTGCCCAGATCGTCGTGTGCGCGGGATTCGCCCAGGGCGTCGCGCTCACGTTCCGCGCACTCGCCCGGCGCGGCATCGCCACGATGGCGGTGGAGGATCCCGGCTCGATCGGCACGGTCACGCGCGCGGCGGAGGCGGTCGGCGGCTCGGCTGTGCCCGTGCCGGTGGACGAGCTCGGCATCGACGTGGCGGCGCTCGACGCGAGTGGAGCACGCGCGGTGGTGCTGACCCCCGCGCACCAGTGGCCGACCGGCGTCGTTCTCGCCCCCGAGCGGCGCCGCGAGCTGCTCGCCTGGGCCGTGCGCCGCGACGGCATCATCGTGGAGGACGACTACGACGCCGAGTTCCGCTACGACCGCGAACCGATCGGATCGTTGCAGGGGCTGGCGCCGGACCGGGTGGTCACGCTCGGAACCGTGAGCAAGTCACTCGCGCCCGCCCTGCGCCTGGGCTGGACGGTGACGCCGGCCTGGCTCGCAGACGAAGTGGCGGCCGCGAAGGAGTCCGCCGACCGCGGCGCACCGACGCTCGACCAGCTCGCCCTCGCCCGTCTCATCGAGTCCGGACGCTACGACCGGCACCTCCGCCGGATGCGCACCATCTACGCCGCCCGCCGCGACGCGCTCGCCTCTGCTCTGCTGGCGCACGCGCCGACGGTGAGACTGACCGGCCTGGCGGCGGGGTTCCACGCGGTCGCCCACCTGGCACCGGATGCGGACGAGCAGCAGATCGTCGACGAGGCCCGCACGCGCGGGGTCGCGCTCTACGGGATGAGCACGTACCGCTCGACGAACAGCCCGTATCCGCCGCAGCTGGTGTTCGGGTTCGGCAACACGTCGGAGGAGTCGATCCGCGCTGGGGTGGCGGCCGTCGCCGACCTGCTCCGGTGACGTGCCCGCATCACGCCGTCAGGGCCAGGTACTTCTCCTCCAGGAACTCCAGAATGCCCTCGCTGGAGCCTTCGCGGCCGAGCCCGCTCTGCTTGACGCCGCCGAAGGGGGCGGCGGGGTCGCTCACCACGCCGCGGTTGATGGCGATCATGCCGGCCTCCAGGCGGCGTGCGACCGCGATGGCTTCCCGCTCCTCGCCGAAGACGTAGGCCATCAGGCCGAAGATGGTGTCGTTCGCCATCCGCACCGCCTCGTCCACGTCGTCGTATCGCACCACGGCGGTGACCGGTCCGAAGATCTCGTTCGCGTTGATCTCGGAGCCGTGGCGGACATCCGTGACCAGGGTCGCGTCGTAGAACGCACCCACCGCCGAGCTGCGGCCACCCTGCACGACGGTCGCACCGTCGCGCACCGCCGAGTCCACGAGAGCAGCCACCTTGTCGCGCTCTTTGACGGAGACCAGGGCGCCGAGCTGGTTGGACCGGTCGAGGCCGGGGCCGACCTTCAGCGCTCCGAGTTCGCCGGCCAGGCGTGCGACGAACTCGTCGTGGATGCTGGAGTGCACGTAGAAGCGGTTCGCCGCAGTGCACGCCGAGCCGCCGTTGCGCATCTTGGCCAGCAGGGACTCCCGCACCGTCACGTCGAGGTCAGCGCCGGGGAGGACGACCACCGGGGCGTTACCGCCCAGCTCCATCGACGCGCTCACCACCGTGTCAGCGCAGGCGTGCAGCAGTTCGCGGCCGACCTCGGTCGAACCGGTGAAGGAAAGCTTCCTGACAGCAGGATGCGCGAGCATCTCGGCGACGATCGGCCCGGTCGGCACCGGGGTGACCAGGTTCACCACACCCGCCGGGAAGCCGACCCTGCGCAGCACGTCGACCACGTACGCGGCGGTCAGCGGCGTCTCCCTGGCCGGCTTCAGGATGACCGTACAGCCGGCGGCGAGCGCCGGCGCGAGCTTGCGCGTCGCCATCGCGGCCGGGAAGTTCCAGGGGGTGATCAGCAGGGAGACCCCGATCGGCTGGCGGTCGACCACGATGCGCTTGTCTCCGGCAGGGGAGAGCCGGTACTCGCCCGGGATGCGCACGGCCTCCTCGGCGAACCACCGGAAGAACTCCTTGGCGTAGTTCGCCTCGCCGATCGCGTCTGCGTACGACTTGCCGTTCTCGCGGATCATGATTTCGGCGAACAGCTCCACCTCGTCGGTGAGCACCTCGTATGCGGCGCGCAGCAGTTCGCTGCGCTGCCGGGGCGGGGTGTCCGCCCAGGCCGCCTGCGCCGCAGAGGCAGCCTCGACGGCGGCGAGGCAGTCCTCGCGGGTGGCGATGGCGAAGTCGGCGATGGTGCTGCCGTCGGACGGGTCGACGACGGGGAACGTCGTCCCGGCCGATCCCTGCCGCCATTCGCCGTCGATGAACAGGTCGGAGAGGAGGGGAAGGGAGGCCGTGGTCGGCGCGGGGAGGGTGCTGGTCATGGGCGTTCTCCAGGGAGGGTGGTGGTCAGCGGACGGGGGCGGCGAGCATGGCGCGGTCGCCCGCGTAGGCCGCCTCGAGGATGGCGAGCAGCAGTGCGGGGTCGGAGCCGATCGGCGAGATGTCGACGAGACGTTTCGAGCGCAGCGCCAGCTCGGCGATGTGCGGCAGCTGGTCGCGCTCGATGCCGAGCTCGGCGAGACTGCCGGGGATGCCGATGGTGCGGCAGAGGTCGGCTACTCGGTCCACCGCATCCTGCGCGGCGATCCGGGTGTCCGTCTCCGTTCCGCCCATGGCCGCGTCGATCGCGGCCAGCTTCTCGGGGATGACGGGCACGCACGCCTGAAGCACGTACGGGATCATGAGTCCGGTGCCGAGTCCGTGGGGGGTCTTGGTCAACGCTCCGATCGGGTACTGCAGCGCGTGCGAGAGATGGGTTCCGCTCGGGCCGAACGACATCCCGGCAAGCAGGCTGCCGAGCGCGACCTGCTCACGCGCATCCCGGTCGCCGCCGTCTGCGACAGCGCCGGCGAGGTTGGGGGCGATGGCGCGGATCGCGTCGAGGGCGAGACGGTCGGCGAACAGGTTGTGCCCGGTGAAGACGGGGAGGTCCCCCGACCAGTCCAGCGGCAGGTCGGCCGCCGTGAACGATTCGAGCCCGTGCACGAGGGCGTCGATGCCGGAGAACGCGGTGACGGACGGCGGTGCTCCGAGCGTGAGCTCGGGATCCACCAGGGCAGCCGCTGGCACGAGATACGGGCTGGAGACGCCGATCTTCATCGTCTGCGCCGGGTCGGAGACGACCGCGACAGGCGTCACCTCGGATCCCGTTCCCGCGGTGGTGGGCACGGCGACGATCGGCAGCACCGGACCCGGCACCCGGTTCTCGCCGTAGTAGTCGCTCAGAACACCGCTGTGGGCCACGAGCAGTGCCACCAGCTTCGCTGCATCGAGTGCGCTGCCGCCGCCGTAGCCGAGGACCACGTCAGGGGCGAACGCGGCGGCTGCTGCTCCGGATGCGGTGAGCGAGTCGACGGGCAGCTCGGGCAGCACGTCGGTGTGGACCTCGACCGTGAGGCCGGACCGGTCGAGCCCGTCCAGGACGGCGAGGAACTCGGGCGACGATGCGAGCATCGGGTCGACGACGGCGAACACGCGGCTCCCGTGCTCGGCGATCACCCGCGGCAACTGGGCGCGCACGCCGAAACCGAAGTGGATGCGCGGGGGCAGCCGGAGGGTGCCGGAGGCTGGCATGGTGGTTCCTCTTCTCTGGTGCGATGCGGGGTCAGGCGATGCGTGGTCAGGCACTGAAACCCCCGTCGACGGGCAGCACGACGCCGCTGATGTGGCTCGCGAGGTCGCTCAACAGCCAGGCTGCTGCCTCGCCGACCTCTGCCCCGCTGCCGACCTTGCGCAGCGGCGTGGCGGCGATGCGCGCCTCGACCCCGCCGGGGATGGCGGCGCGGGTCTGGTCGAGCATGGGCGTCTCCGTGGGGCCGGGCGCGAGCGCGTTGACGCGCACGCCCACCGGCCCATTGTCGTGCGCCGCGGTGCGGGTGAGACCGATGACGGCGTGCTTGGTGGCCTGATATGCGCCCATCCCGGAGCTGCCGCGCAGACCGCCGATGCTGCTGACGTTCACGATGGAGCCCGCCCCCGCCTGCCGCATGATGCGCAGCTCCTCGCGGAGGCACAGCCACACGCCCTTGACGTTGACGGCGAGGATGCGGTCGAAGTCCTCCTCGGACACCTCGTCCAGGCGGCCGCCCTGGGTCAGGCCGGCGTTGTTGAACGCGCCGTCGAGCCGGCCGAAGCGCTCGACGGTGGCGTCGACGACCCTGGCGACGTCTGCGGCGACGCTGATGTCGCCGATGGCGTGTGCTGCATCGTGCCCGGCCGCGGTGAGCTCGTCGGCCACGGCGCGCAGGGGGCCCTCCGTGCGGGCGACGAGCATGACGGACGCTCCGTGCGCGGCGAACACCCGGGCCGCGTCGGCGCCGATGCCTGCGCTGGCGCCGACGACGAGGACGACCTTGCCGGCGAGCAGAGGCGATCGAGAGGGTACGGTCATTGCAGTTCCTTCCGGGAGGGAGCCGGGCCGGCGGGTGTCAGGCATAGGTGACCGTCCTCCCCGCGGCGAGCGCGGACGTTGCGGCAGCGCCGAGCAGACTCGCGTCGTTGCTCATCATCGTGAAACGGTACCCGGCGTCGACGGCTGCCTGCACCGACGCGGCCGACGCTCCCCCGGCGTTGCCGACCGGCACACCTGCAGCGTGACCGCCGCGGATCGCCGTCTCGATGATGGCCACGATCTCCGGGTCGGTCTCTGTACGGCCTTCGGCGGTAGACAGGTCGGCGGCGCCGATCAGCAGGGCGTCCACCCCGTCGACCGACGCGATCTCCTCGGCGGAGCGGGCGGCGGCTGCGCTTTCGATCTGGGCGATCAGCACCACCTCCTCGTTGCCGTAGCGCAGATACTCCGAGCGCGGCATCGCACCCCAGCCGCCGGCGCGGCTCGTGCTTCCGACCCCGCGGGTGCCGAGGGGGGCGAACCGCACGGCCGCCGCGGCGTCTCGCGCCTGAGCGACCGTGTCGACGTGCGGGAGCATGATGCCCTCCGCTCCCGCGTCGAGGACCCGCTGCACGAGACCGCCGTCGAGCGCCGGGATGCGCACGATCGGCGAGACACCGGCGAGCAGGGCGACCCCGATGTGCCGGGAAGCGGTCTCGACGCTCATCGCCGAGTGCTCCAGGTCGATCACCGCGAAGTCGAAGCCGGCGTGGGCGATGAGCTCCATGCTCTCCATCGCCGGCAGCTTGACCCAGGTGCCGATGGCGGGGCCGGTGGACACGGACAGTGCCTGCTTGAACATGCTCGATCGAGGCAGCATGCTCACCGCGCAGGGTAGTCGTCGGCGTTGAGGACCCAGCCGGAGGCCGAGAAGTCCTCGCGCGGGGGCGAGAAGATGTCGAGGAGCTGCTGATGGCCGCCGACGCCCTGGGTCGTGTGCACGGTTGGCGGCGGGATGATGCAGATCGACGGCGTGCCGATCTCGCGATGCTCGTCTGGCCGCCACTGGGCGGAGTCCGGTCCCCACGGATAGCGGATGTGGTGCACGAAGCGCCCCTTCACGCCGAACGAGATCTGCTCGAAGTCGTCGTGGTGGTGGGGAGAGAGCTTGTGCTGATCGCGGGGCCCCGGCTCTTCGGCGAGGAAGTTGACCATGAGGTTCGTCGTGCGGAAGATCCGGCCGAAGCGGCCATCCGCGATCGGGGTGTCCGCGAGAAGGTAGACGCGCAGCCGGAAGCCTCCGACCGGGTCCGGCCACGGCTCGAGAGGAGCCGCCCGGAGGTCGGGTTCCGCATAGGCGTCGGCGTTGACGGCGGTCGCGCGCAGGGCGTCGTCGACCGTCGAGAACAACCGGATGACCGGACCATCGGCCAGCACCTCCACCGTGCTGTCCCCGGGAGGCACGGCGACGAACGCCTCCTCGACCACCTCAGCGGTCCGGCCGCCGGCGGTGATGCGCAACGGCGCGCTGTCGGAGTAGAGCAGCACCGCATACTCGTCTGGCTGCCCGGTGCGCGAGAAAACCTCGCCGGCCTTGGCCTCGGAGTACGCGATCACCAGGTTCGCGGCCCGCGCGACCCAGGTCCGGCCACCGGCCTCCCCGACGAACGACGACTCGAGGTCGTGGAACGCGATCCACTGCGACGGCTTGATCGGCGTGGCCGGGTCGATCGCGCGCGCCGTCGGCTGCGCGACGGCGAGCTGCGAGCGGATGTCGTCTTTGGCATACATCGTCATGTTCGTTCCTTCTCGTCCGTGTGCTTAGAGCGTGACCAGGTCCGCGCCCTTGAGCGCGAGCATCCGGCGGGCGTCGTCCGGCGTCGCTATCGGCCGGCCGAGGTCTTCGACCACGGCGCGGATCTTGCGGACCTGCTGGGCGTTGCTCGTCGCGAGCTCTCCCTTGCCGATCCACAGGCTGTCCTCCAGTCCCACCCGGACGTGCCCGCCGAGCCAGGCGCTGTGGGTGCCGAACTGCAGCTGTGCGCGCCCGGCCGCGAAGGCCGAGAAGGCGTATTCGTCGCCGAAGAGTTTGTCGGCGATGGCCACCATGTGGGTCAGGTTCGCGTGGTCGGCGCCGATGCCGCCCAGGATGCCGAAGACGCCCTGGATGAGGAACGGAGGCTTCACGAGCCCGCGGTCGGCGAAGTATGCCAGCGTGTAGAGGTGCCCGATGTCGTAGCACTCGTACTCGAACCGGGTCCCGAGCTTCTCTCCGAGCTCGCGCAGGGTGTACTCGATGCGGTCGAAGGAGTTGATGAACGGCTGGGAGTACGTGTTCAGCACGTACTGCCGCTCCCACTCGTGCTTCCACTCCGTCACCTTGTCCGCGATCCCGGAGTACACGAAGTTCATCGAGCCCATGTTGAGGGATGCCAGCTCCGGGGCGAATCGCAGGGCTCCGGCCAGGCGCTCCTGCATCGACATCGCCGACGAGCCGCCGGTGGTGATGTTGATCACCGCATCCGTCTGCTCCAGGATGCGCGGCACGATCTGCTCGTACACCTCGGCCTCCCAGGCGGGGCGGCCATCCGGGTGGCGGGCGTGGAGGTGGATGATGGCCGACCCGGCTGCCACCGCCTCCAGCGCCGACGCAACCACCTGGTCGGCGGAGAGGGGCAGGTGATCGCTCTGCGACGGCACGTTCACCGAGCCGGTGACGGCCGTGCTGATGATCACCTTCTCTGCCGCCTTCATCGGTTGCTCGCCTCGAGGCCGAGCAGGAACGCCGTGTTGCGGCAGATCATCTGCCGGATGTCCTGCTCCTTCACCCCGTGGTCGAGCAGCTGCTGCACCACATACAGGTAGCCGTCGACCGGGAGCGGGTTGCCCTTCTGGCCGAGGTCGGAGTCGATCACCGTGTGCTCGGGTCCGACCTTCTCGATCCAGTCGACGAGCTGGGAGATCGGGAAACCGGGGGCGGGGACGCCCGGGTGGTACATCGACAACTCGTGCTCCACGAAGGCGCCCAGGCCGATCATCTCCTCCACATCGTTGTCCGATGCGTTGACGATGAAGTCCGGGTGGTGCAGGAGCAGGCGACGCACGCCGTTCTCCTTCGCGGTCGCGAACAGCGCCTTCATCGACTCGGCGTCGAGGTGGCCGCCGGAGAGCATGATGTCTGCCTGACCGATCAGCTGCGTCACCCGCACGGTCTCCGCCGAGACATTCCCGTCGGCGGCCCAGACCGTCTCCTCCTTCTCTTCCAGGTTCGACCCGGCGGTCGGGAACCCGTCGTCGTGGCTGTGCGCGCGGATATGCTGGCCGGCCGAGACCGTCGGCCCCCACACGGCGCGACCGCCCATCTGGATGGCGACGGCGACGGCCGACGGGTTGATGCCGCCGACCTCCGAGTTGAGCGCGACCCCGCCATATGCCGGGGTCGGCGCCTCCCTGAGGCGGTCGCCCATCGCGAGCAGGTCCATCACCGTGTTGTGGTGGTGCGACTTGATCAGGATGGCGCGCATGCCGATGCGTGCGGCGTCGTACGACGCCTCCACGTGATCGAGCCGGCGCGGGAACGGGCTCGGGCCGGAGTGGACATGCAGATCGACGGCTCCCTCGAGAACCTTCAGCAGCGCGGGGGACGGGGTGGGCGTGTCATCGGTGGCGAGCATCCGAGAACCTCCTTGTGTTCGGATCACGTACTTTTCGTTCAGAATACGGACGAAAGCAGCCCTTGTCCACTGGAAGTCTCGAAAAACGCTGCGCTCTAGCTCATCCGGAATGTTCATGATCCGAAATTGTGGATTGCATTATGGACATTTACTTGCTTTACTGAACGCTGACAACGCTTCGACCCTCGACGAGGAGGTGAGTCATGATCGAGCAGACTGCAGCACACGGCGACGAGCCCCGGGCGATCGCCCTCCCCGATTCCGACAGGGGCGGCATCCAGTCGATCGAGCGCGCCGCGATGGTCCTGGACCTCTTCGACCAGCACACGCGGACGCTCTCCCCCGCCCTCGTCTCGGAGCGCCTCGGCCTCAACCGCACGACCGCGCACCGCTACCTGCTCTCGCTTCAGGCGTCCGGCTTCCTCAGCGCGTCGTACGGCCCCGGCCGCCTCATCGACCAGCTCTCCGGACTGGTGTCGAGCAGACAGCAGATCCTGTCGCTGGCCCCGACGATGCTCCGACAGCTCTCCGACGCCACCGGCCTGACCGCTGTCCTCAGCTTCCTCGGCCGCTCCGGCGCGGTCGTCGCCCACGTCGAGGAGGCGAACGCCGGCACGATCGTGCTGACGGTCAGGGTCGGTGCGGCGCTCGAACTCAAAGCCGCCCAGACCAGAGTGCTCCTCGCCTTCCAGTCCGACCCGACCGTTGTCCCTCGCCTGCACGCGGGACTCGATGCAGAGGAGGCCAGGCGCGAGAACGCCGAACTGGCCCTCATCCGCCGCGACCGCATCGCCTGGGCCGATCTCGGCAGGGTCGGACTGGCGTCCGTGGCGGCGCCGGTGTTCGGCGACCACGACATCCAGGCGGCGATGGCCGTCCTGGGGACCACGACGATGCTCCCCGCCTCCGGCGAGTCTGCGGAGCGTGTGGCGATGCTCAGAGAAGCCGCCGAGCAACTCGGCGCGATGGTGAACGGATGACACGGATGACGACGACGACGAGGCCACGGCGGCCGCGCCCGGCTTGGCTGCTCCTGGTGCCGGCACTCGGCCTGCTGGCCGTGGTGCTCCTGGTGCCCCTCGGCCAGAGCCTGGTGCGCAGCTTCGGCGCGCCCCAATTCACACTGGACCACTACGCGAAACTGTTCACGGACGGGGTCACCCTCACGGTCCTCGGCCGGACGGCGGTCACAGCGGTGATCGTGACCATCGTCGCGTTCCTGCTCGGCTACCCGTACGCCTACCTGATGACCAGGGTGGGACCACGGCTGCGCGGCGTGATGCTGGTGATCGTGCTCATCCCGTTCTGGACGTCGGTGATGGCGCGCAACTACGCCTGGATCGTGCTGCTGCAGCGCGGCGGACCGGTGCAGAGCGTCTTCGAGTTCTTCGGAGCGGGCGACATCGCGTTCCAGGGCAGCGTCCTCGGTGTCACGATCGCGATGAGCCAGGTGCTGCTGCCCTTCATGGTGCTTCCGCTGTTCAGCTCGCTGGGCGCCATCGACCGCCGGCTGCTGCTGGCAGCGCGCGGCCTGGGATCGTCGCCACTCGTAGCGTTCTGGAAGGTTTACTGGCCGCTCTCCCGCGGCGGTGTCGTCTCCGGGCTCATCCTGGTGTTCACGCTGAGCCTCGGCTTCTACGTCACTCCCGCGCTGCTCGGGTCCCCGCAGCAGTCGCTGATCGCCCAACTGCTCGCCCAGCGGACCACGCAGTTGCTCGACTTCGCCGGAGCAGGTGCCCTCGGCATCCTCGTGCTGGTGATCACGCTCGCGCTGGTCGCCTGGGCCAACAGGTTCGGCGGCACCATCTCGGCGATCGGCGTCACCAGCACATCCCCAACGAAGGAGCAGCGATGACCGCACTGCAGGAGCACGCGGCCCCGAGCATCGACGACGACGCGGCAGCGCAGCGCCGCGGAGGGCGGACCCGGCGCCGCCGCGACCGCGGGACCGACCCGATCCCCTGGTGGCTGATCGTCATCGGTGCGGCCGTCGCCCTCTACTTCATCCTCCCGACGCTGGTGGTCATCCCGCTCAGCTTCAGCTCGGCGTCCGCGTTCGAATTCCCGCCCACGGACTTCTCCCTGCGCTGGTACGAGAAGTTCTTCACCGACCCGATCTGGCTCACCTCGCTCGGCAACTCCTTCCTCGTGGCCATCCTGGCCGCGCTGATCGCGACCGTGGTCGGGACTGCGGCCGCGGTCGGGCTCGACCGGCTGGCTGGAAGGTTCGCCGGCTTCCTGCGCACGCTGCTGATGATCTCGATGGTCACCCCGGCGATCGTCGTGGCCGTGGCCGTGTACATCTCCTTCCTCCAGTGGCACCTGGTCGGGAGCCTGCTCGGCTACGTGCTCGCCCACGCGGCGCTCGGAGTGCCGTTCGTGCTGGTGTCCGTGTCGACGGCGCTCGGCGGGTTCGACGCGAATCTGCTGCGCGCCTCCGCCTCTCTCGGGGCAGCGCCGTTCCGGTCGTTCCTCACCGTGACCATGCCGCTGATCAGCCGAGGCGTGCTCACCGGAGCCATCTTCGCGTTCGTCACCTCGTTCGACGAGGTCGTGATCGCCCTGTTCCTGCGCTCGCCCACGTTCCAGACGCTCCCTGTGCAGATGTACAACAGCGTCACGTTCGAGCTCGACCCCACCATTTCCGCCTCGTCGAGCCTCGTCGTCGTCGCGGTGACCATCATCTTCCTCGTGCCGCTCATCGTCGGCAGCCGCAAGAAGAAGACCCGTTAGGAGACCGCCTTGACCCTCTCGACCCAGGAAACCGCCGTTCGGTCGGCGGCAGCAACGACCGCCCGTCAGGGCACCCGGATCCGGCTGGCGGACGTGACGAAGCAGTACGGCAATGCCGCCCCGGCCGTCGACCGCATCTCGCTCACGATCGAGCCGGGCGAGTTCATGACCCTGCTCGGCCCCAGCGGCTCCGGCAAGACCACGACGCTCAACCTCATCGCCGGATTCGAGACGCTGACCTCCGGCACCATCGCACTGAACGGAACCGACGTCGGATCGTTGCCTCCGCACAAGCGCAACCTCGGGATGCTGTTTCAGAACTACGCGCTCTTCCCACATCTGACGGTGGCGCAGAACATCGCGTACCCGCTCCGGGAGCGCAAGGTCCCGAAGGCCGAGATCGCTCAGCGGGTCGCCGCCGTGCTGGAGCTCGTCCAGCTTCCCGGGCGCGACGGCGACTATCCGTCGCAGCTCTCCGGGGGACAGCAGCAGCGCGTCGCACTCGCCAGGGCGATCGTGTTCAACCCGGCTGCGCTGCTCCTCGACGAGCCGCTCGGCGCACTCGACCGCAACCTGCGCGGGGCGCTGCAGACCGAGATCCGGCGGATCCACCGCGAGGTCGGCTCCACTTTCGTCTTCGTGACGCACGACCAGGAGGAGGCTATGAACCTCTCCGACCGGATCGCGCTCTTCAACAGCGGGCAGATCGAGCAGGTCGGCTCTCCTGAGCAGCTCTACCGGCGGCCGGACACGCTGTTCACCGCCCGTTTCCTCGGCGACTCCAACGTCTTCGACCTGTCGGACGCATCCATCGGCGCACGCGTCGGCTGGGAGGGCGAATCCTGGGCGGTCGACCCGGCGACCGTCGCCGACCATCCCGGCGTGAACGCGCACGCGGCGGTGGTCGTGCGGCCGGAGGATGTGCGCATCACCCTCGATGCCGCCCATGTTCCCGCCGGCAGCAACACCGTGCGCGCCACCGTCCGCGACCTGGAGTACATGGGCTCCTATCGCACCGCCATGCTCGAGCTCGGCCGAACGCGACAGCTCGGCCGGGCCCGCATCGACGCTCTCGACTCCACCGTGCTCCTCGGCGACGAGGTGACCGCCTGGTGGAAGCCGGAACGCCAGCGGATCGTCGCCGCCTGACCGCGGCGCACCGCACCACCCCCCTCCCGCACCGAACCCACCAGCACCACCCGACAAAGAAGGAAACGACAATGGTGTCCAGATCCAGGACCTTGCCCATCGGCGTCGCCGCACTCGCGGTCACCGCCCTGCTCTCCGGATGCGCAGGCGGCAGCGCCGGCGCCCCCAGCAGCACCAGCGCGAAGGCGGACGCGCCCGCGACGATCACGTACGTCGGCTACGGCGGCGCCGGCCAGGACGCACAGATCCAGGCCTGGCAGAAGCCGTATACCGCTGCGCACCCGAACATCACGTTCGTGAACACCTCGCCGCCCGACGTCGCCCAGGTGAAGGCGCAGGTCGACAGCGGCTCCGTGCAGTGGGACGTCGTGGCGACCGCGCCGTACGCCGCGCAACAGAACTGCGGCACGCTCTTCGAGAAGCTCGACCTGTCCAAGGTCGACCAGAGCCAGCTCGTCAAGGGCACCGTGGGCGACTGCTATATCGGCAACTGGATCAACGCCACACCGATCGCGTACCGCACGGACGCCTTCCCCAACGGCGGCCCGAAGACCGTCGCCGACTTCTTCAACAAGAAGCGGTTCCCCGGGCAGCGCGGCATCGTCACCAACCTGCAGAACGGCATTCTGGAGTACCCGCTGCTGGCGGACGGTGTTAAGCCGGACGACCTCTACCCGCTCGACGTCGACCGCGCGCTCGACAAGCTCAGCGAGATCCGCGACGTCACGACGTTCGCGCCCAACGTGGGAGCGCTGCAGCAGGCGGTCCAGTCCAAGCAGGTCGACATGTTCCTGCTGCCGGACTCCCGGCTGGTGCCCCTGCTCCAGAGCGGGATGAAGCTGACCATCGTCTGGGACGAGACCGTCGCTGCGCTCAACGCCTTCGCGATCCCCAAGGGAGCGCCGAACAAGAAGGCGGCGGTCGACTTCATCTCCAGCGTGGTCGAGCCGGAGCAGGTCGCGAAGATCTCCGAGCTGCTCGGCGTCGCCCCGGTGAACAAGGAGGCGAAGCCGAAACTCGACCAGTACACCAAGCAGGTCCAGGTCTACGGTCCGGTCAACAAGGGAGGCACTGTGCTCCAGGACGTCGACTGGTACGCGAAGAACTTCAACGAGACCTCCACCAAGCTGACCACCTGGCTCGCCGGGTGATCACCCGCCCCGCGCTCGGGTCTTTCCGCCCCGACGATGTCCACACCCTGAACTACGCTTCAGGCATGGCGAACATCGAAGGCAGTGGCGAAGCATCCGGATCCGACATCCAGGCGGTCGCCCGCGTCGGCCAGATCTGCTCCCTCTTCGGTCCGCACACGACCGATCTGACGGCAGCAGAAGTGGCTGAGCGGCTCGGCCTGAACCGCACCACGGCGTATCGATACTGCGCGTCGCTCGCTGCGGCAGGGATCCTCGAGCGCGGGGCGAGGCGCGGGTCGTTCGCCCTCGGCGGGCTCATGCTCCAACTCGGGATCCACGCCCTCACCCGGCGCCGGGTGACCGAGATCGCGCCGCCGTACCTCGCCGAGCTGAGCGCCGCCGTCCGCATGACGGCGGTGCTCAGCCTCTGGGGAGCCCGCGGCCCGGTCGTCGCACTGGTCGAGGAGGACAGGAGCAGGACCGCCGTCGTCACCGTGCGGGCCGGCTCCCAGCTCGACGCGACGGCCGCCCAGACGCGGGTTTTCCTCGGCCACCTGGACGACGAGCGCGCCTTCGGCTGGGTGACGGAGGGGGCGACGTCCGCTGAACGGGCCGAGCTGGAAGCTGCCGTATACACAGCCAGGCGATCCGGATACTGCATCACCCCGCAGTCCGGCGGCGTCTTCTCCCTCGCGGCCCCTGTCTTCGACGAATACGGGATCGCCGCCACCGTCGGCCTCCTCGGCGCAGACCCGCAAGCCGACCTCACGGCCGGCTCGCCCATCATCACCGCACTCTTGAACACGACGGCGGCGCTCACCAACGAGCTCCGCCGCATCCCGGACGGACGACCACATGAGAATCCCGACCTATGACGAGCTCGCCACCGCGACTCCTCCCCGCTCGAGCTGGGGCGTCTTCGGCGCCGACGACCGGCTCGGCACCATCAACTTCCTGACCCCCGACCGCGTCGCAGACGCCGCGCGTCTCGTCCGCACCGGCCGCCGGTTCGGACTCGACCACCCGATCACCGCGTTCGAGCCGTATCCCACCGGCACCCGCCGGCCGCTCGAGCACCACATCTTCTCCAACAACGAATGGCACAGGGACGACTACGTCGACTCCTTCTATCTGCAGTCGTCGTCGCAGATCGACGCCCTGCGCCACATCGGGCATCCCGAGCACGGTTTTTACAACGGCTTCTCCTCCGCGGACAACACCGCCGGCTCGATCGAGCTCGGGGTGCACACCTGGGCGGACGCCGGCATCGTGGGCCGGGGCGTGCTGCTCGACCTGCCCCGCTACTTCACCGCGATCGGCGAGCCGTACGATCCGGCGTCGACCATCGTCGTGGATGCGGCGATGCTCGACGACATCGCCGCCAGGCAGAACGTGTCGTGGCACGGCGGCGACCTCCTGCTCCTGCGCACGGGCTGGGCAGAGCAATACCTCGCGAAGACGCCGGAGGAGCGGCTGCGGACCCCGTGGCGTCAGTCGCCCGGGCTCGCACAGCGCGAGGAGGTGCTGCGCTGGCTGTGGGACCACGAGATCGCCCTCGTGGCCGCCGACAACCTCGCGGTCGAGGCCGACCCCGTCCTGGACAGCGACTTCCGCACCCCCGGCGAGAAGCCACCGCCCCGCGGGGTCGACCACAGCGGGATGCTGCACCGCCCGCTGATCGCGCTCCTCGGCATGGCACTCGGCGAGCTGTGGAAGCTGGACGAGCTCGCCGCGGACTGCGCGGCGGACGGGGTCTACGAGTTCCTCCTCACCTGCAAACCGCTCAACCTGCTCGGCGGCGTCGGCTCCCCGCCGAACGCGATGGCCATCAAGTGAGCGCCGGACGGAGTGACGTGTCCGGCGCGTCCAAGATCTGGAGCACTGCCGCAGAGGCGCTGCACGAGGTGGTGCACGACGGGTCCGTGATCGCTGTCGGCGGCTTCGGGCTGAGCGGCAACCCCACCGACCTCATCGAGGCCCTGCGGGACACGGGTGCGACCGGGCTCACCATCGTCTCCAACAACATGGGCGTCGACGGGAAGGGCCTCGGGCTGCTGCTGGAGAACCGGCAGGTCGCCAGGGTGATCGCCTCGTACGTCGGCGAGAACCGGCTGTTCGCCCAGCAGTACCTCGACGGCGTCCTGGAAGTGGAGTTCACCCCGCAGGGCACGCTCGCGGAGCGGCTGCGCGCCGGTGGCGCCGGCATCGCCGGCTTCTACACGAAGACGGGCGTCGGCACACCGGTGGCGGAGGGCAAGCCGGTCGAGCTGTTCGACGGCGAGCCGTACATCCTGGAACGCGGGATCGTCGCGGACGTCGCGCTGGTGCACGCCTGGCTGGCGGATCGAGAGGGCAATCTCGTCTACCGCCGCACCGCCCGCAACTTCAACCCGCTGGTCGCGACCGCCGGGCGGATCACCATTGCGGAGGCCGAACAGGTGACGGACGACTGGATCGACCCCGATGCCGTGGTGACCCCCGGCATCTTCGTGCAGCGTCTGGTGACCGCGCGGCCACGGGTCAAGGACATCGAACAGCGGACGGTCCGGCCCCGGATCACCGCGGACGCGTAGGAGGAGAAGACCGTGGCATGGACCAGAGACGAGATGGCGGCCATCGCGGCCTCCGAACTGCGCGACGGCGAGTACGTCAACCTCGGAATCGGCATCCCGACGCTCGTAGCCAACCACCTGCCGCCGGGCGTCCGGGTGACCCTGCAGAGCGAGAACGGCCTCCTCGGAATGGGCCCCTTCCCCTACGAGGGCGAGGAGGACGCCGACCTCATCAACGCCGGCAAGCAGACCGTCACGCTCCTCGACGGCGGCAGCTGCTTCGATTCGGCGACCTCGTTCGGGATGATCCGCGGCGGCCACGTATCGACCGCCGTTCTCGGCGCTCTCCAGGTCGCAGCCAACGGCGACCTGGCCAACTGGACCATCCCCGGCCGTCTGGTGAAAGGGATGGGCGGCGCGATGGACCTGGTCGCCGGCACGCCCAGGGTCATCGTGCTCACCGACCACGTCTCCAAGGACGGGACCCCGAAGATCGTGACCACCTGCGATCTGCCACTCACCGGAGCAGGGGTCGTGGACCGGATCATCAGCGACCTCGCCGTCTTCGACGTCACCCCCGCCGGGCTGGTGCTGCGGGCGACGGCGCCCGGCGTCACGGAGGCCGAGCTGCGGGAGAAGACGGCGGCGGCGTTCACGCTGCCGGAGTCGCAGCCCGTCTTCTCCGCCGGGGTGGTGTCCGCGTGACCGCACTCATCGTCGGGTACGCGCGCACCCCGTTCGTCCGGTACACCGGACAGTTCGCCGCCGTCCCGGCGACCGAGCTGGGAGCCACCGCCGTCCGCGGCGCGCTCGAGCGCGCCGGGATCGCCGCAGCCGAGGTGGATGCGGTGTTCGCCGGGCAGGTGCTCCAGGCCGCGGCGGGGCAGAATCCGGCGCGCCAGACCGCTGTCGGAGCCGCGATCCCGCTCACCGTTCCGGCGATGACACTCAACGCCGTGTGCTTGTCCGGGATGGAGGCCGTCGTCAACGGTGCGAGGCTCATCGACGCGGGAGAGGCCTCCATCGTCGTGGCCGTCGGCCAGGAGTCGATGTCGCTCGCACCCCATGCCTGGCCGGGATCGCGGGCGGGCTCCCGGTACGGTGCGATCGAGCTGGTCGACACCCTCGAACGGGACGGCCTCACCGACGCGTTCGAGAAACGGTCGATGGGCTCCTCGACGGAGGACGGGAACACGCGACTCGGCCTCGACCGCGCCGAGCAGGACGCGTGGGCGGCGGCGTCGCACCAGCGGCTGGCGGTGTCGGCCGACGCGCACGCCGCGGAGATCGTCCCTGTCGGCGTTCCGGGAAGGAAGGGCCAGGTCATCGTCACGGCAGACGACGGGCTCCGAGCCGACACCACGGTGGAGTCCCTCGGCCGGTTGCGGACGGCCTTCGGCGCAAACGGCACCATCACGGCGGGCAACTCGTCGCAGATCACGGACGGCGCAGCCGCCGTGGTGCTGATGAGCGCGGAAGCCGCGGCGGCTCGCGGCATCGCGGGCATCGCCCGCGTCCGCTCGCACGCGTTCGTCGCCGGCCCGGACGTCTCGCTGCACGCCCAGCCCGCCCGTGCCATCCATGCCGCCCTGACGACGGCGGGACTCTCGTCGACGGAACTGAGCGCCGTGGAGATCAACGAGGCCTTCGCGGCCGTCGCCGTCCACTCGACACGCGAGCTCGGCGTCGACCCCGCTATCGTCAACACACACGGAGGCGCGATCGCGCTCGGTCACCCGATCGGAGCATCCGGAGCCAGGATCGTCGGTCACCTGGCACGCAGGCTGACCGCGCTCGGAGCCGGCTCGCTCGGCGCCGCGGGCATCTGCGGCGGTGGAGGTCAGGGATCCGCGGTTGTGCTCGAGGCGGTGTGACGGCGCGTTCTGCTCCGCCCAGGGGATCGCCGACAATGGTTGTTGACGGCGCATCCGAGAAGCGGGGGAACGATGAGGGAGCGAGTACTCGACCTGGTGTTCCTCGTCGGGGTGCTCTTCAAAGGAATCGACGGACTCCTGGAGACGATCGGCGGGATCGTGCTGCTCTTCGTGACACCCGGCCAGGTGAAGTCCGCCGCCCACGCGGCCACGTCGAGAGAACTCACCGAGGATCCGCACGACCTCGTCGCCAACCTTCTCGTGCACGGCGTCTCTCACCTGCACACCGGGAGTCAGATGTTCATCGCGGCCTACCTGGTGCTGCATGGTGTGGTGAAGCTGGCGATCGTCGTCGCGCTGCTGGTCGGATCCCGGCGCGTCTACCCGTGGGCGATGGCCGCGCTCGGTGTGTTCGTGGTGTTCCAGGTGTACGAGCTCGTCACGGCGCCGTCCGTCGGGGTGGTCGTCCTGACCATCCTGGATGTGGTGATCATCTGGCTCACCTGGCGCGAGTGGCGCCGGAACCGCGAGCTGCGGAAAACCTGGCGGGGCACCGTCGACTGGATCTTCCGGCGGCACGTCACGAGTTAGGATTCCAGGCATCGGACGGGGGACGAGGATGAAGCTGCTGCTCACATCGGGCGGGGTCACCAACGACAGCATCCGCGCATCGCTGATCGGGATGCTCGGAAAGCCGATCGCCGACAGCCGCGCCCTCTTCATCCCCACCGCGCAGTGGGGGCAGCCGCTCTGCAGCCCGGAGAGCGTGTGGAGGTCGACGGCCGACCGCTGGGAGGGCGAAGGCGGGCTGGTCGGACTCGGCTGGGAGTCGGTGGGCGTGCTCGAACTGACGGCGCTGCCGAGCATCGCGGAGGAGCGGTGGATGCCTTGGGTGCGCGACGCCGATGTGCTGCTGGTCGACGGCGGGGAGGCGAGATACCTCTCCACGTGGATGCTCCAGTCCGGCCTGGCCGGGATGCTGCCCGAACTCGTCGACACCGTCTGGGTGGGAGTGAGTGCCGGGAGCATGGTGCTGACTCCGCGCGTGGGGACGGAGTTCCTCGACTGGCAGCCGGAGGGGCCGGACGAGACGCTCGGCCTGGTCGACTTCTCGATCTTCCCGCACCTGGACTACCCGGGCTGGACGGAGAACACGCTCGAGGCCGCGCGGCGCTGGGCCGAGCGCATCCCGGGCCGGTCGTATGCGATCGACGATCAGACCGCGATCGCCGTGGTCGGGGGCCGTGTCGAGGTGATCAGCGAGGGGCACTGGGAGCAGTTCGACCGCTGACGCGGCTCACGGGGTCGAGCGCTCCGCCGATCCGGTCGGCTGCCCCAGAGCGGGCAGGACCACCCGGTCGATGAGCTCGGTCACCGCCTCCTCGTCGAGGTACTGCTTGCGCAGCACGACGCTGCCGAACGCGGCGGTGGGCACGAGCCCCGCAATCAGGGCGACCGGGACGTCGGCGGGCACGACTCCTCTGGCGATCCACCGTTCGATGACCTCCCTCAGCGCAGCGGCCGGCGGACTGCCGACGTCGCGGTTGGCGGCCTGATAGAGGTCCGGATCGCTGCCGAGGGCGCTGAGCAGGCTGGCCAGGATGCGGCCGGAGCGTTCGTCGGAGCCGGCGAAGTGCATCGCGGTGCGGCGGAGGTCCTCGCGCAGCGAGCCGGTGTCCTGCGGGTCGAGCCTGGTCTGGGTCGCGCGCACGGCGGCGACGACCAGATCGACCTTCGTCTCCCAGCGGCGGTAGATCGCCGACTTGCCGCAGCGAGCACGCGCCGCGACAGCGGCGATCGTCGTGCCGACGTACTCCCGCTCGATCAGCAGATCCTGGGTCGCCTCGATGATGCGGTGCTCGAGCCCGGAGTCCCGGGGTCGACCGGAGGGCTGCGTCGCGTCGGCGGACATGGGAGAGGAGTCTACCTTCCGGGTTCGGGTGTTCCCGTAAATCGCTTGCCGATTTACGGTACTTAAGAGTACCGTAACCAATTACGAGAACGGCGTATCCGTAATAGGCGCTCGTTCCCCCGACCGTTTGGAGGAGTCATGGCAACAACCTCGGCCACCGCAGCACCGGTGGCGGCACTTTCGAAGCCGCGCGTCGCGGTCATCCTCGTCGTCGCGGTCGCCATCGCGATCGCGCTCAACGCCGTCGTGGCGACCATCGCGAAAGCGGCGGGCGCCCCGGCCGACTTCGGCGGACTCTCCGTGCCCGCGTACGTCTCGATGACGATCCTCGGCATCCTGGCAGGGTGGATCGGCTGGCGCCTGGTGGAGCGTCACGCGCGCGATCCGCGCCGGATGCTCACCATCCTCGTCCCCGTGGTGCTGCTGCTGTCGTTCATCCCGGACATCCTGCTGGCGGTGTTCCAGTTCATGCCGGGCGCGGCGGGAACCGCCATCCTCGCGCTGGTCGTGATGCACATCGTGGTGGCCGCGGTCGCCGTGCCGGCCTACGTGCTCGCATCCCGGTCGCGCTGACGGGCGGACGGCCTCCAGCGCAGGAACAGGGCGGCGCAGACCAGGGCGACCACGACCATCCCGAGACCGAGAACCGCGCCGGCCGCTACGTCGTGGAGATAGTGGGCGCCCTGCGCGACCCGGTCGAATGCGACGAGGACCGCGCATCCGAAGGCCGCAGCCATTACTGCGAAGCGGCGGGACAGCACCGCGATGACGGCGGCGGCCGCGAACGCGAGCGTCGCGTGGTTCGACGGGAACGACCAGTCGCCGAGCGGCGCGCACTCCTCCGCCAGCGGCCACCGCTGACAGGGGCGCAGCTCCGTGACGAGCTGCTTGATCGACTCGCTCGCCGCGTACGCGATCCCGACCGAGACGACCAGGGCGACCACGCGGACCCGGGCGGCCGGCTGCCGTCGCCAGCTCAGGACGATGGCTGCGGCCACTCCGGCGGCGAGCGCCACCAGCGCGACCTCCGAGAGGAGGCCCACGCCAGGCACGCCCGCCGAGACGGCGACGAGCCACCTGGTGGCGACGACGCTCAGGCTTCCGGGGAACGGCATCACCAGCGCGAGCGCACTGAGGGCGACGGTGGACGCGAGCAGCACACGCTGCGGCGCGGTCGGGAGGGCGGCGAGCACGGCGGTGCGGAGGGGAACGGTGGGCATACCCGGACGCTATCCGGGCGGCTGCGCGGCCCTCATCCGTCGCTCGACGGGTCTTGCTACACAGAACGAATGACTTCTCCGAAGCGTCCGAGCACCCAGTGACCGATCACCACGGCACCGTCTCCCCGTTCCTGTCGAGGTACTGCAGGCCGGCCGCACCGCGCTGCGCATCCACCGTGTCGACCAGGGGCGGGATGCTCTCCTCGATGCGCAGCGTCGCGCCCGAGCCGCCCATGTCGGTCTGCACCCAGCCGGGGGCTGTCAGCAGGAGCGTGCGATCCTCGCCGTCGTGCCGGGCCGCGTAGCTGCGCATCAGCTGGTTCAGCGCCGCCTTGCTGGCGCGGTAGACCTCGAACCCGCCGGTGCGGTTGTTGGCGACGCTCCCCTGTCCGGACGACATGACGGCGATGGTGCCGTCCGGCGCGACCAGGTCGTCCAGCGCCTCGACGGTGCGGATCACGCTGAGCACATTCGTGTACATCATCCGTTCGAACTCGTCGTCCAGGATGTCGGCGGCGATGGCGCTCCGGGGGACGAGCGCGATACCGGCGACGACGAACAGCAGGTCGAAGGTGCGCCCGGAGAGACGCCTGCTCAGCGCATCCACCTCGTCCCGTTTGGTGATGTCGACGTGCTCGATCTCGACCGCGTCTCCCGCCCGCTCGGCGAAGGCGTGCAGGGGCGTCGGCGCGTCGCCGCGCACGGTTCCCACGACCCGGGAGCCGCGGGCGACGTACTCCTCGACGATCGCCTCCCCCAACCCTCGGGATGCGCCGATCACGAGCACGGTCCTGTTCGGGCTGGTCGTGTGTGTGTCCATGTTCTTCTCGTTTCACTCAACTGTTGTTGAGCGAAACAGTACCACTTTCACTCAACCGTTGTAGAGTGAATGCCGTGGATGAGCCGATGACGCGGGCAGAGCGACGGGCGGCGACCGCCGCCAAGATCCTCGAGGCGGCACAGGCCGAGTTCGGCGAGCGCGGCGCCGACGGCGCCACCGTGCGCGGAATCGCGCAGCGCGCGGGCGTCGACCCGTCGCTCGTGCTGCAGCACTACGGCTCGAAGCAGGCGCTGTTCGCCCTGGCGGTCCGGCCGGCGCCCGACCTGAGCGCCGAACAGGTGCCGCAACACCTGGCGGAGGTCCTGGATCTCCGGCTGCGTGAGCTGCCACCGCACACGAAGGCTCTCGTGCGCTCCATGCTCACCTCGCCGCAGGCGGCGACAGTGATGCGCGACTATCTGGAAGACCGGGTCGACAACCTGGCACGCACGAGCGACCGCGACGACGCCCGCCTGCGCGCGGCCGTGCTGGTGTCGAGCATCCTCGGGATGACGATCGCCAGGCACTTCGTCGACCTCCCCGAGCTCGACATCGACAGCGATGACATCGCCGCGGTCGTCGAGCCGTGGTTCGGGATGCTGTTGGCGGACTGACCAGAGGCCGCAGGCCGCGTGAGCGTCACGGCTGGTGCGTGACCGTCAGCTCCGGCGAGCCGAACGGGAACGGGAAGACGATCGTCCCACCGTCGGCGAGCGTGTCGGTCGGGAACAGCATCATCCAGGTCAGGGCGATGGCGCCGGAGACGAGCGCGATGGCGATGATCAGCCCGGCGGCGCGGTCGAGGAGACGCAGGGCATCCGTGACGGTCGCCGAGTTGCGGGCGATCCTGCCGATCACGACGAACAGGATGACTGCGAAGGCGGCGTAGACCAACCAGCTCGGGCGCAGCGCGATGTTCCTGCAAGTGGTCTGCACCACACCATCCGATGCGCCGCTGTCCGAGCAGGCGCCGACGCTGCCCGTGCAGAGCATCGTGTAGACGACCGCCGCGATGCCCGTCGTGATCAGCACGCGTCTCAGCCGGACCAGGATGGGTCCGGCGGGGAGCCGTGAGAGCTCCCCCAGCTCGACCTTCGGTCCCGTCAGTGTCGGCATCACAGTCCCCCTGTCTCGATGTCGATCGCCATTCTGCCCGAACCCACACCCGCTCGTCGAGCGCCGCCGCAGGGACGCGTTCTCCCCCGGTTCCGGCCGGGGTGAGGAGGCGCGCTCGGAGCACTTGCGAGCCATCGAACAGTGTTGTAAAACATATGCATCAACTGATCCACATCCTTTCTGGGTCGCGGAGTCGGGCCTCGGTATCCGGCTTCGCGGCGGCACGCGACGACAGGTATGGAGGTGATGAACCGTGACAGTGGCGGACGTGGTCGAGCAGACGGCGGACGAGTTCGCGGAGATCCTCTGCTCCGATCAGGAGTGGGTGAATGCGGAGTTCGAGCAGATCGTCTCCGGCTTCTGGGATGCGCCGGCGACGACGGCCGACGCTCCTCGGTCGCGGGACGCGGCCGCGCATCCCGATCGGCGGACGACGTCGCATCCGCACGGCGGACCGCGAGCACCGGAGCCGCGCGCATCGATCCGGTCACCACCGTGACACCGGGCCAGGACGCCTGGCCATGCCGACACCACGAACACAACCCGGCGGCACCGTGCCGCCACACCGATGGAAGGAGAATCTCACCATGTCGATGTCATTTGATCCTTTCAGCCAGCTGGACAGGATCGCCCAGAGCGTGTTCGACACCAGCAGGCAGCCGCGGCTGATGCCCGTCGACCTGTTTCGCGAGGGTGACCAGTACGTGCTCAACGCCGACCTCCCCGGTGTCGACCCCGGTTCGGTCGACGTGGATGTCGACGGTCACCTTCTGACGATCAGGGCGCAGCGGTCGGCCGCCAACCGGGAGAACTCGCGCTGGCTGGCCCAGGAGCGGCCGTTCGGCTCATACCTGCGCCAGTTCACCATCGGCGACGACGTCGATGCTGAGCGCATCAGCGCCAGCTACGACAACGGCGTGCTCAGCGTCGTCATCCCGGTCGTCGAGCGGGCCAAGCCGCGGAAGATCCGCGTCGACTCGGCCGCCGACCACCAGAACGAGAACCAGAAGGCGGTCGTCGCCTAGCAGTGCCATCGGGGCGGGGGGGGGGGGGGGGGGAAAACACCCCCCCCCCCCCCCCCCCCCCCCCCCCCCCCCGTCACGTCTCTCCCCCACCGCAGATCGACTGCATTGTGCTCTGTCGCATTCGTCGTCTACTATCTGCTTTAACGATGAAGCACCATTCATCCGATCATCGTTACCTTCGCTCAAGGGAGAGACTCCATGCGCTACAAGAAACAGCTCGCGGTCGTCGCGGTCGCGACCGCGGTCGGCCTGCTCGCCACCGGATGCTCCGGTGGCGGCTCCAACTCCGGCGATCCCGTCAAGCTCACGGTGTGGACAGGATTCACCGGTGGAGACGCACCGGGCTACGAACAGATCGTCAAGGACTTCAACGCCTCGCAGAAGAAGATCACGGTCAGCATGTCGGCCGAGCCGTGGGACACCATCCAGCAGAAGCTGCCGTCCGCGTGGATGACCGGACAGGGCCCGGACATCGCTGCCCCGGCCTCCGACCCCAACGTCATCGCGCAGTACGTCAAGACCAAGTCGGTGCTGCCGATCACCAAGACCGGTGACTCCGCGACCACGATCAACGTCTCGAAGTTCGCGCCGGCGCTCGTCGACGAGTTCACGTACGACGACAAGCTCTACGCGGTGCCCGCCAACTACGCCACCCTCAGCCTCTACTACAACAAGGCGCTCTTCACCGCAGCGGGCGTCACCCCGCCCACCACGGTCGACGAGCTCAAGACGGCGGCCAAGAAGCTCACCACGGACGGAAAGTACGGGCTCGTGCTCGCCGACAACAACACCATCCAGATGTGGCCGGTGCTGCAGTGGCTGGAAGGCGGCGACATCGTCGACGCGAAGAACTGCAGCGTCCTCTCCAGCACCAAGGGCCGGGACAGCCTGAAGCCGTGGGTCGACCTCGTCGTCAACGACAAGATCTCCCCTGTCGGCCTCACCGGGGCCGAAGCGGACGCCCTCTTCTCCGCCGGCAAGGCCGCGATGGAGATCAACGGGCCATGGGCGGCTCCCGGATACAAGAAGGCCGGCATCGACCTCGGCATCGTGCAAGTGCCCGTCGCCGCGTCCGGCAAGCCGGTGACCCTCGGCTCCACGGCGCCGCTCGCGATCTCGGCCAAGACCAAGCACCCGGAGGAGGCGCAGGAGTTCCTCGCGTACTGGACGGGCAAGGTCGCGCAGAAGAAGTTCTCGCTCTCGACCGGCTTCCCGTCGCTGCGCACCGACCTCGCCGACGACTCGGAGCTCGCGGCCAACCCGGTCGTGAAGGTGTTCTCGTCGCAGGTGCCGGACTCGCGGCTCTACCTCCCGCAGGTGCCGAACGCGACCCAGGTCGACTCCGACGCGTACGTGCCGCTGATCGGCAGCCTCACCAGAGGCACCGGCATCGACGACGGCACATCCACCGCATCCAAGAAGATCGACGAACTCACGGGCTGCTCCAGCAAATGACCGTCATCACCAGGGCCCGGGAGTCGCACGACGGCTCCCGGGCCCGCCCCACCGCACACGGGGAGCAGCCGCGGAGGCGCAGGCGCTTCCGCGCAGGCCCCGCCCTGCTGTTCATCGCTCCTAGCTTCCTCATCCTCGGCGTCTTCGTGCTCTGGCCGATCCTGGTGTCGTTCTGGTACAGCCTGCACGACTGGACCATCGGCGCCGACGACCAGCCCTGGGTCGGCTTCGACAACTACATCAAGCTCACCCAGGACCCACGATTCTGGGATGCGCTCATCCACACCACGCTCATCACGGTCATCTCCGTGGTCGGGATCGTCGTGGTCGGCCTCGCGCTGGCGCTCGCCCTCGCCGCGGAAGGACTCGGCACCCGCATCATCCGGTCGGCGTTCTTCTTCCCCACCGTCGTCTCGCTGACCTCGATCGGCCTGGTCTGGCGGTTCCTGCTCGACCCCGAACTCGGGCTCATCGGCGGGATCACGTCGGCGCTCGGCCTCGGCAAGGTCGGGTTCCTGCAGTCGCCGGAGCTCGCCCTGCCGACGATCATCTTCGTGAACATCTGGAAGAACGCCGGATTCGTCATGATCATCCTGATCGCCGGCCTCAAGGGCATCCCGTCGGAGCGTTACGAAGCGGCCAGGCTCGACGGCGCAGGCGCGGTGAACCTGCTGCGCTACATCACCCTCCCCGCACTGCGGCCGACGATGCTATTCGCGACGCTTATCATGACCATCCAGTCGTTCCAGCTGTTCGACCTGGTCTACGTGATGACGGGAGGCGGTCCGCTGTTCTCGACGGAGACCCTGGTCACCCTGCTGTTCCGCGAGGGTTTCGTGAACTTCCACACCGGATACGCGGCGGCGATCTCGTGGGCGCTGTTCCTCGTGATCGTCGTCATCTCCGCCCTCCAACTCAGAATCTTCAGGTACAACGATGTCGACTGACACGCTGCGCCGGCGCACGGTCCGGCCATCCACCCGCTTCGCGGACGTCTCGAAGTGGATCTTCGTCGGCGTGGGGCTCGTGCTCGCCCTCGTCCCCTTCATCTGGATGCTGTCCACGTCGTTCCGCACCGAGAAGGACCTCTTCAGCAACCCGGCCAGCCTGTTCCCCACCGAGTGGACGCTGCACGGCTACCAGGGCGTGTGGGAGCAGCTGCCGTTCCTGCTGCTGGTGTTCAACACGATCGTCTTCGCCGGAGTCACCACCCTGCTGACCCTGCTGTTCGATTCGATGTGCGCGTACGCGCTCGCCAGGATCGACTTCCCCGGCAGGAACATCGCGTTCTGGCTGGTGCTCGTCACGCTGATGGTGCCGTTCCAGGTCACCCTCATCCCGGTGTTCATCGAGCTGTTCCACCTCGACTGGCTGAACACCTACCAGGGGCTGATCATCCCGCGCGCCACCAGTGCGTTCGGCATCTTCCTGTTCCGTCAGTTCTTCGTCTCCATCCCGCGCGACCTCGATGAGGCCGCCAGGATCGACGGGGCAGGACACCTCCGCATCTACTGGCAGATCATCCTGCCGCTGGCGAAGCCGGCCATCGCAACGGTCGCCGTGCTCAACTTCACCGCGCTCTGGAACGACCTGCTCTGGCCGCTCGTCGTCACCAGCACCTCCGAGATGCGCACCCTCCCCGCCGGACTCGCGCTGTTCGGCGGACAGCACGTGACCGACCACGCCGTGCTGATGGCCGGAGCCGTGATCTCGCTGCTCCCCATCGCCATCGCCTTCTTCCTCGCGCAGCGATACTTCGTCGCCGGCGTCGCAACGACAGGACTCAAGTGACCACATTCATCGAAGGCTTCCCCCACGACCGGCTGCGCTGGCTGATCGGCATCGAGGACACCTGCGTCTATCCGGCCCCCGGTTCGTCGATGGGCGCGCTCAACGAGTTCGCCCTCACCGGGCACGACGAGCACTGGCGGGAGGACCTGGCCACCGCATCCGGGCTCGGGGCGACCGGTCTGCGCTACGGGGTCAGCTGGCCGCTCGTGCACGTCGCCCCTGGCCGCTTCGACTGGAGCGCTCTGGACGAGCGGATCGACGTCGCCGTCAACGAGCTCGGCCTCACGGTGATCGCCGACCTGGTGCACTACGGGACGCCGACCTGGCTCGACGGCTCGTTCGCCGACCCGGTGTTCCCGGAGGCGCTCGCGGAGTTCGCCGGGGCGTTCGCCGAACGCTATCGCGGAGTGGTCGACCACATCACGCCGCTCAACGAGCCGATCACCACGGCGTCGTTCTGCGGGCTGCGCGGCGTCTGGCCGCCCGCGCTGACCGGCTGGGACGGCTGGACGACCGTGGCGGTCGGGATCGCCAGGGGCGTGCAGCGGGCGGTCGCCGCGATCCGGGATGCGAACCCCGGCGCCGTCGTCGTCCACGTCGAGGCATCGCAGCTCTACGAGACGACGGACGACGCGCTGCTGGCCGAGGTCGAGCTGCTGCGCTCGCTGTCCACGCTGCCCACCGACCTCATCCTGGGCAGAGTGGATGCCGCGCACCCGCTGCACGACTGGCTCACCGGCAACGGGGCGGCAGAGGAACACCTGGCCGAGCTGCTTTCCGGTGCACCCGCCATCGACATCCTGGGCGTCAACTACTACCCAGACCTGACCCCGCGCATCCTGGAGGTGGTCGACGGGGCCACCAGGCAGGTCACCGCGAACCGCTGGGCGGACGGGCTCCGCACGGTGCTGCTGCGCTGGGAGGAGCGGTACGGGATGCCGATGCTGGTGACGGAGACCAGCATCGAGGGGACCCAGCGGGTGCGCCGCGACTGGCTGGAGGCCGCGACGGAGACCGTGCGCACGCTGCACGGGGAGGGCGTGGACATCCGCGGCCTCACCTGGTGGCCGCTGCTCGACTTCGTCGACTGGTCGTTCGCCTCCGGTGGGCGCAACGTCGAGGAGTTCGTGCTGCATCCGGAGACCTCGCACGACGCGACATCGGAGACGTTCGCCGACCCGGCAGCCGGGGTTACCCCCTTCCTGCGCAGGATGGGACTGATCGAGCTGAGCGAGGGCGACGACGGGTCCCTCCTGCGCACGCCGACGGAGGCAGCGCCGTCGTTCCCGCGCGAAGCGGCAGCACTGCCGGAAGGCCTCTGAGCGTGGCGGGGACGCTCCGGGCGAGCGCGCTGACCGTCGCGCGGCCCAGACCGCAGCTGCTCAGGGAGGATTGGGCGGAACTCGACGGCACCTGGGGTTTCGCGTACGACGATGCCGAGGTCGGCGAGCGGGAGGGCTGGCACGCCGCCGGCCACCGGCTGGCAGGGACCATCGCCGTGCCGTACCCACCGGAGAGCCCGGCATCCGGGGTCGGAGACGACCGGTTCCACGACGTGGTCTGGTACCAGAGAGAGGTGTCGTGGGAGGACGTGCTCGAAGCGGGCTACTCCTCCGGCCGGCCCCGCGTGCTGCTGCACTTCGGTGCTGTCGACTACCGCGCGAGCGTGTGGCTGAACGGCATCCCGGTCGGCAGCCACGAGGGCGGTCACACGCCGTTCACCCTCGACATCACGACGGCGATCGTCGACGGCGGCATGCAGCTCATCACGGTGCGGGCCGAAGACAGGGCCGCCGACGTGGAGCAGCCGCGCGGCAAGCAGGACTGGCAGGAGGACGCGCACATCATCTGGTACCGGCGCACCACCGGGATCTGGCAGCCGGTCTGGCTCGAAGCGACGCCCGAGGTGTTCGTCGAGCAGTTGCACCTGACCCCGCATGTGCCGGGTGCAGCGGTCGCGTTCGAGGTGAACCTGAACCGGCCGCCGGCGCCTGGCACGCGCTGCCGCGTCCGGTTGCTGCTGGGCGACGAGACGATCGCCGAGCTCACCACCGCAGTGGTCGGTCAACGCCACGTCGGCGAGATCACGGTGCCCCGGCTGCGGAACGGGCAGGACCGCGACCGCATCCTGTGGTCGCCGGACTCGCCCGTCCTCGTGGATGCGACGGTCACCGTCGAGTCGGCGGGCGGCGGCTCGGACACGGTCTACAGCTACCTCGGGCTGCGGTCGGTGGATGCGCGCGACGGCAGCTTCCTGCTCAACGACCGTCCCGTCGTCCTCCGTTCCGTGCTCAGCCAGGGCTACTGGCCGCAGTCGCACCTGGCCGCGCCGGATGAGCGGGCGCTCCTGCACGAGGTGGAGCTGATCCTGTCGCTCGGCTTCAACTCCGCCAGGGTGCACCAGAAGATCGAGGACCCGCGCTTCCTCTACTGGGCGGACCGGCTCGGGCTGATGCTGTGGGCGGAGGCGCCGGCGGCGTACGTGTTCTCCGCGACGGCGGTCGAGCGGCTGACCAGCGAGTGGATGCGCGCGGTCGACCGCGACCGGTCGCACCCCTCCGTGATCACCTGGGTGCCGCTGAACGAGAGCTGGGGCGTGCAGGACATCGCGCACTCGCCGGCGCAGCGCGCGTTCTCCCGCGGCCTGGCCGACCTGACCAGGGCACTCGACCCGACGCGTCCGGTGATCACGAACGACGGCTGGGAGCACCTCGAATCGGACATCTTCTCCGTGCACGACTACGACGCGGACCCGGAGACGGTGCGGTCGCGCTACCTCGACGGAGCCGCCCGCGACGCCCTCCGGCACGGCATCGGCCCGTGCGGGCGGGCGATGGTGCTCACCGATGCGCTGCGCGACGACGCCCCGCTGATGCTGACGGAGTTCGGCGGCATCGAGTTCGCCGCGGGAAGCGGCCCTGCAGCGGAGGACAGCTGGGGGTACTCGACGGCAGACACGCACGAGCAGTTCGAGGAGCGGCTGCGCTCCCTCTACCGGGCGGTGCAGGCCAGCACCGTGCTCGCCGGCACCTGCTACACGCAGCTGACGGACACGATGCAGGAGGCGAACGGGCTCTGCAGGGAGGACAGGACGCCCAAGCTCGCCGCGCGCACCATCCGGGAGATCGTCACCGGGGCAGCAGAATCGTCATGAGATACGGTAAGGATCGCACGGGCGAGGCCCCCACGGGAAGGAACCGGACATGCCAGAACGGGCGAGCGCCAGGCGCGTCACCCTTCGCGACATCGCCGAGAAGGTGGGCATCACCCCGTCAGCCGTCTCGATGGCCCTCGCCGGGAAGCCGCGCATCGGGGACGACACGCGCAAGGCCGTGCTCGCCGCCGCGTCGGAGCTCGGTTACGTGCCCAGCTCGGCCGCCCGCGCCTTGCGCAGCCAGCACGCAGGCACCATCGCGCTGATCGTCCCCACCACTGCGACGCACGTGTTCGGGCACAGCTATTTCATGCTGGTGCTCGAGGGCACGTCCTCCGTCGCCAACGAGAACGACGTGCAACTGCTCGTCTCCACGAACCCGGACAACGAGCACGGGCTGGCCGCGTACGAGCGCGTCATGCGCTCCAACAGCGCGGACGGCGCGATCCTCACCAGCGCGGCGATCGACGACCCGACGGTCGAGCGCCTGATCGCGAGCGGCCTGCCCGTCGTGATGATCGGCAACTTCCCGTACCTGCCGTCGGCGGTGACCGTCGGCATCGACGACCGTGCGGCATCCCGTGCGATCACCGAGCACCTGATCACGGCGCACGGCAGGAGCAGACTGCTCCACCTCTCCGGTCCGCTCGATCACCAGACCGGCGCAGACCGGCGCGACGGATTCCTGGATGCGGTGCGCGCCCACGGCGTGGAGGATGCGTCGCTGGTCATCGAGGGAGACCTCAGCGAGGCATCCGGCGTGACGGCGGTGCGTGAGCTGGGCGACGGCGTCTCCGCGTTCGACGGGATCGTCGCCGCCAACGACGACATGGCGTTCGGCGCGCTGACGACGCTGCGGAGCGCATCCATCGACGTGCCGGGCGCCGTCGCGATCGTCGGCTTCGACGACTTCGGGCTCGCGCGGGTGACCACGCCGAGCATCAGCACCGTGCGCGTGCCCGCGCAGCGGATCGCCCGGATCGCGAGCGAGCGGCTGTTCGAGATCATGGCGGGGGTCGACGGCTGGCAGCGGCACGAAGTGGGCGTCGACCTGGTGCTGCGGCAGTCCTGTGGATGCACGGCTCAGGATGCGACGGAGGCCGACGCGGTCGTCGTCCCGGTCGCGCCGGCCGGCACGGGAGGGGTAGCGGGCTGACGCTCGAGGGCCGTACACTCTGTTTAATCGTTAAAGCACTCGTTTTCGCCAATGCTTTAACGATGAAGCTCCTGCAAGCAACGACGCTGGAAAGGAAGGAAACACCGTGCACACCGTCTCAACGACGACCGGCAAGCGGTATCTCACCGCCGCGCTGGGCCTCTTCACCCTCGTACTCGCCCTCGTCTTCTCCCCTCTGGCGGCCCCCGCCCCCGCTTCGGCGGCCGGCGACGGGCCGTGCGACATCTACGCGGCGGGCGGAACGCCCTGCGTCGCGGCGTACAGCCCGGCGCGCGCCCTCTACGCCTCGTACAACGGCCCGCTCTACCAGGTGAAGCGCGCCTCCGACGGCGCCACCAGGAACATCGGCGTGCTCTCGGCAGGCGGATACGCCGACGCGACGCAGCAGGACACCTTCTGCTCCGGCACGACCTGCGTCATCCCGATCGTGTACGACCAGTCCCCCAACCACAACGACCTCACGCCCGCCCCGGCCGGCGAGCAGGGAGCGGCCAACGCCCCGGCGGACGCCGGCGCGCTGCCCATCACGGTCGCCGGGACGAAGGCATACGGCCTCTACCTTCCCCCGGGGGTCGCATACCGCCGGTCGAGCACGGTGACCATCGGCACGGCACGCGGCGCGAGCCCGGAGTCGATGTACATGGTCGCCAGCGGAACGAACGTCAACAGCGCGTGCTGCTCCGACTTCGGGAACGTCGAGACCGACACCGTCGACACCGGCGCAGGGCACATGGACACGCTCAACCTCTCCACCCTCGGCGCGAACGGAGCCACCGGGCACGGCCCGTGGGTGCAGGCCGACCTCGAAGAGGGCGTCTTCCAAGGCAAGACCGCGGTGTGGACGCCCAACCAGGGCAACGCCTCCAAATTCGTCACCGCCGTGCTCAAGAACAACGGCGTCGACACCTTCGCGCTCAAGGGAGGCAACGCGCAGTCCGGCGGGCTCTCCACCTGGTACAACGGCGCCCTGCCGGACGGCACAGACCGGTTCGGCAGCACCTGGAAGCCGATGAAGCTCGAAGGCTCGATCGGGCTGGGAGCCGGCGGCGACAACTCCAACCGCGGCACGCAGTCCTTCTTCGAGGGCGTGATGACCAGCGGATACGCGACGGACGCCACCGAGAACGCCGTGCAGACGAACATCGTCGCCCAGAACTACCAGGGCGTGAGCACGGGCGGCGGTCCGGGGAGGACCATCGTCGGGCCCGGCGGGAAATGCGTCGACGTGGCAGGGGACGACGTCGGGGGCAACCTCGCCACGGTGCAGCTGTGGGACTGCAAGACCCTCGCCGCCGATCAGCACTGGGTCGGCAGCGCGCTGCGTGAGGGAACGCTCAACACGCTCGGCCGCTGCCTCGACGTCGACGGCAACGTGACGACCCTCGGAACGGGCGTCGAGCTCTACGACTGCAACGGTGCTGGCGGCCAGCAGTGGATCCCGCAGGCCGACGGCTCGATCAAGAACCCCGCATCCGGTCTCTGCCTGGATGCGCCGAACGGCAACACGGCCAACGGCACGCCGCTGAGGATCTGGACCTGCAACGGCGCCGCCGCGCAGAAGTTCACCGTCTCGACCCCGATCCTCTACCCCGTGGCCGGCGCCGCGTCGAAGTGCGTCGACGTCGCCGGCGACGACGTGAACGGCAACGGAGGGGTCGTGCAGCTCTGGACCTGCCAGAACGTGGTCACCGGCGCACCGGGCGGCCGGGCGGAGGCGCGCGACCAGCAGTGGACGTACAACCCCGCCGACCAGAGCGTGCGGACCATCGGCCGCTGCCTCGACATCGACGGCAACTCCACGGTGATGGGCACCGGCGTCGAACTGTACGACTGCAACAACGTCGGCGGCCAGCACTGGGTGCCGCAGGCAAACGGGGCTCTGCTGAACCCCGCATCCGGATACTGCCTCGACTCCCCGAACGGCGCGACCGCCAACGGGACGGCGCTGCGGATCTGGGTGTGCAACGGGGCTCCAGCCCAGCGGTTCGTCCTGAACTGAGCGGCGGTGGGTGGCCTGGACGCGATGCGCATCCGGGCCACCCACTAGCCCGCCGGAGCCGCGCGCGTACGATGACCCGACATGAACACAACCGGATGGATCATCCTGATCGTCGTCGTGGTGGTGGTGATCGCGATCATCGTCGTGATCGCCATGACAGCGGGACGGCGACGGAAGCAGGAACTCGACCGGCACCGGGCGGAGGAGCTCCGGGTCGCCGCCCGCGACGACGACCTCGCCGCGCGCGAACGGGAGGCCAAGGCGTCCCAGGCCGAGGCGGACGCGAAGCAGGCGGAGGTCGAAGCCGAACGGCGACGCCGCGATGCCGAGGCGCACGCCGCCGAGGCGCGCGACGCCCGCGCATCGGTCGACGAGAAGCTGTCGAAGGCCGACGCGGTCGACCCCGACGTGCGCACGGACAGGAACGGTGCGAGGACCGTGGACGCCGACCGGACCGTGGAGGCCGACCGGACAACGGCAGCCGACCGGGCCGTCGACGACGACCGCCGCGAGCCCCGCCACAGCGAGCCGCGGATGAACATGGGCGGCAGCGACGGCACGACGAGCACACCGCCGCCCCCGCCGCCGACGCGCTGACCGGCGAACGTCAGCGCGACGCTTCGAGCACGGTCGCCGCTCTGCCGATCAACCCGTACTGCGTCGCCTTCGCGATGGCGTCGCGGCGATTGGCGACGTCCAGCTTGCGGTAGATGTGGGCCATATGCGTCTTCACGGTGTTCACCGAGATCACGAACCTCGCCGCCAACTCGGTGTTGGTCAGCCGGGTGGGCAGCAGGGCGATCAGCTCCAGCTCGCGACCGGTGAACGCTCCGGCCGGTTCGAGCTCGCCGGACGCATCCGGATGGTCGCCGGCTGCAGCGAGCACGGCGAGGCAGGTGGGGTGGAACAGCCCGTCGGCCAGGTGCTCCACGCGCCGGACGACCACCGTGCCGGCCTGGAGGAAGACCCGGACGAGCCCGTGCCTGTCCGCGATGTCCATCGCCTCGGACAGCAGGCCGTCGGCCCTGTCGTCCAGCCCGACAGCCGCCGAGCACCACGACTCGAGGATGAGCGCCCTGGCCTTGCCGAGTGGTTCGGCAGCATCCGGCAGGTCGGAGAGATGCCGTACGAACTCCCTGGCCGCATCCGGATGCCCGAGGGCGAGCTCGGCCGCCGCATCCTCGAACACCACGGACGTGGTGGTCACGCCTGAGCGGTCCGAGAGTCTCCTCGCACCGTCCGGCGCCCCGCTCAGCCGGAGCGACCTGCTCTGCCTGGCCAGGAGGCGGTCGGCGACGACCGGCGGCGCCGGACCCGTCGGCGGCCCGGGGAGCCTGTCGTTCTCCGCCAGGTCGACCACGTCGCAGATCGCCGCGTATGCGACCCAGGAGAGCTGGCGGCGACCGGTCGCCGCGATGCGGGCGAACCCCTCGCGGTATTCGGCCTTCGCACGGCCGGGCTCCACACGCTCGATCGCGGTCAACGCGAGTGCGAGGTGCGCCTCCGCCGTGCACGGATGCCGCCAGTTGTTCGTCTCGCGGGCGAGGGCGAGAGCGTCCTCTGCGTAGCGGTCGGCGATGCCGGTGCGGCCGCACCACGCACTCAGCAGGGCGAGCGAGCCGAGCACCGCGATGCGCCAGACGGAGTGCCCTGCGCCGTCCGTCGCGAGAGCCGCGGTGAGCCAGTGGCGGGCCTGGGCGAAGTTCCCGACGAGGAAGTGGGCGCGGCCGAGCGAGAGCATGGCGATCGTGGTCATGGCGTCGACGCCGGGAAGCCTGCTCGGCCTCTGCACGTCCCCGACCCGCTCGATGGATGCCAGGGCCTGCTCCGCGCAGGCGATGGCCACCTCCGGCCGGTGCCCCCAGTGCACCAGCGCGGAGAGGAACGTCTGTGCGCAGGCCCGCTCGAACAGCGTGCTCTCCGGCCGGTCGGCGATGGCGCGCAGGCGGTTCTCCGCCAGACCGGCGTCCCCGCTCATCCCGGTGAGGATGCCCAGCAGCAGTTGCACATCCACCCGCTCGGCGAGCACGTCGGCGGGCAGCGCCCCCAGCCAGCGCGCGAGGGAGCCGACGTCCGCCGCCTCGATCGCCTCGACCGCCGAGTCGAGGATGACGTCGATCGCGCTCTCCCAGTCGTGCGCCCTGAGCAGGTACTCGACCGCGATGCCCTCGTCGCCGTGAGCACGGTGCCACGCGGCGGCGCCCTGCAGGATCCGGGCCTCCGTGCCCGGCGCCTCCGACCGCATCCGGTAGCGGAGCAGGTCGCGGAACAGCTGGTGGAACCGGAACCACTCGCGGGAGTCGCGCAGCGGCACGAGGAAGAGGGACTGGCGTTCGAGCCTGCCCATGAGGTCGGAGCTGCGCTCGCCCAGGCCGAGGTCGGTGAGCAGTTCGGCGCTGAAATAGTCGAGAGCGCACAGCTCGAACAGCGTCTCGCGGTCGCCGGGAGGCAGCGCGCCGAGCACTTCTCCCGTGAGGTAGTCGGCGACGAGCCGGTCCGAGCCGCCGAACTCGGCGATGAACTGGGTGGAGTCCCGGCGGAGCCGCAGGGTCATCGCGGCCATCTGGATGCCGGCCACCCACCCCTCCGTCCTGTCCAGCAGGGTCGCGACGCTCGCTCTGTCGAGTTCGCGCCCGGTGATCGCGGCCACCAGCTGCGCTGACTCGTCGTACGACATCGCGAACGCGGCCTGCCGCAGCTCGGGGACCTCGTAGCGCAGCCGAACGCCCGTCCACGCCACGGGAGAGTCGGAGCGGCTGGTGATCAGCAGGTGGATGTTGGGCGGCAGCAGCGCGACCGCCTCGCCCAGCTCGGCCAGCAGCGCCGGCTCGCTCAGGTGGTGCAGGTCTTCGAGGACGATCACGATCTGCGCCGTCGCGCTGAGCTTCGGGACGAGCGCCGTGACGAACCCGCGGCCGAACGGGGTCCCGGCACCCAGGACGATGGAGGCGATGTCGCCGCACGCCGGGCTGCTCTCGACCAGCGCGTCGATGAGGTGAGCGCCGAAGACGGTGGCGTCCCCGTCGGCCCCGACCACGTCCATCCAGGCGAAACAGACCTCGGGATGCGACTCGACCCACTGACTCACCAGCACCGATTTGCCCGAGCCCGCCTGGGCGACCAGCAGAGTCAGCGGGTGTTCGAGGGCGACATCGAGTTCATGCAGCAGCTGCGGTCTGTCCACAGCGTATGTCGGTACGTATCGGCCTGCGAGCATGTCGCCGCCCTCCTGGGGATCCTCTCAGTGTGGCACGCGGCGCTGCTCCCGGCCAGCGCAGGCATCACCCTCCGAGGATGATGACGCGAACGCCGGACGCGCGGACCATGAGGGGAACGTGACGATTCCGGCCGACGCCCGTTGGGAGGGTCAGCGGTGCACACCGAGGTTTTCGAGATCGTGGTGAAAGGCACACTGAGCCTTCCGCTGATCGAAGCGCTGGAAGGATTCACGGTCACCCGTGTCGAGGACGGCAACACGTACCTGCTCGGGGAGGTCCCCGACCAGGCACGGCTCCAGGGCGTGCTCGCGATGCTGGCCGACCTGACGGTGGAACTGATCTCGGTGAACAGGGTGGATCAGGTGTGAGAAGAAAAGGAGCGAGTAGACGGCCGATCTCATCCCCCGGGGGTGATGCCGCCCGAACCGTGCCCCACTACTTTCGGCACCATCAGTTCGCTCGAACTGCGGTCATCGGAGGAATCCATGTCACACATCGACCCGGCAGCGGTCAGCACTCCGGCAACGCACTCCATCGACATCACGGCGGCCCTGCAGAGCGCCGCGCCCGTCCAGCGGCCCACGAACGGCCCGGAAGCCAGAGGAGCGGCAGCATGACGACGGCCGACCGGAGCATGAACAGCTCCTGGGGCGTCTTCGCCTCGGTCGTGGTGCTGCTGTCCGGCCTGTTCAGCGTGCTCCAGGGCATCGTCGCGATCTTCGCGCCCGACCCGTACTACGTGGTCTCGCACGGGACGCTGTTCCTGCTCGACATCTCCGGATGGGGATGGTGGAACCTCATCATCGGCATCCTCATCGTCCTCACCGCCGGCGGCCTGTTCGCCGGTCAGACGTGGGCGCGGATCGTCGCCATCATCCTGGCCGTGCTGAGCGCGCTCGGCCAGCTGGTGCTCATCCCGGCCCAGCCGTGGTGGTCGGCGATCGTCATCGCAATGGACGTGCTCATCATCTACGCCGTGACAACCCACGGCGGTCGCCAGCACACGGAGGCATGATCATGAACTTCTGGGATTTCGTGGTGTATTCGTTCTGGATCTTCGTCTGGATCTCGTACCTGATGGTGCTCTTCTCGATCATCGCCGACATCTTCCGCGACCACGAGCTGAACGGCTGGCTGAAGGCGATCTGGATCATCTTCCTGGTCTTCGTGCCGTTCATCACCGCGCTGGTCTACCTCATCGCGCGCGGACCGAGCATGGCCCGCAGGAAGATGGCCGAGGTCCAGAGTGCGCAGGGGGAGACCGACGCGTACATCCGCACCGTCGCCTCCACGTCGTCGCCCGCCGATGAGATCGCGAAGGCGAAGACGTTGCTCGACAACGGGACAATCAGCCAGGCGGAGTTCGACTCGCTGAAGGCTCGCCTGCTCGCGGCTTAGGCCGCGTTCGGGCTGTATGGCACGCGCAGCGTCGCCGCGAACCGCTCGAACAGCGACGCATCGCCCTCGAGCTGCACGACGCCGGTCGCGACGGCTGTCGGCGCGTCCAGTTCGCCCGCCATCACATCCCGGATCTGCGGGCCGGCCGTGATCACGAGGTCCGGCTGCTCCGCCGGGCCCTGACCGACCCGGATGGCGCCGTCGCGCATGACGACGTGCGCCTCGATGTCGCCGACGCGCACCGTGTACGCGCTGTCCCAGTCCTGCGGGACGACGCCGTCCCCTGCCGCCACCCGCAGTGCGGCCGTGATGGATGCGGTGGTGACGATCTCCCCTTCGCGCGGGGTCCGCATCCCTGCCGCTCCCCAGCGGGACAGGGCATCCAGCACCGGGCGCAGCTCGTCGCCGCGCGGCGTGAGCTCGTAGACGACGGAACGCTCAGCCCCCGACGGCGCCACGCGGGCGACGATCCCCTCGTCCTCCAGGTCTTTCAGCCGGGAGGCCAGGGTGTTGGTCGGGATGCCCGGGAGGCCGCTCGCCAGGTCGGAGTATCGGCGGGCCCCCACGCTGAGGTCGCGCAGGATGAGCAGCGTCCAGCGCTGGCCGACGATCTCCGCCGCGCGCGCCAGACCGCAGAACTGCCCGTAGTGCTGGTTCGTCATGAATGTCACTCTACCACTTGACTTCATTAATTGCAGTGTGCTTTATTTTTTGCAGCACATCAATCAAGGGAGTTTGACATGACCGACACCATCGACCGGGCGGAGGCGACCACATCGTCGGCCACCGCTCCGCTGGCCGCCGCCTCACTGGCCTCCGCTCCACTGGCCGCCCGCAACCGCACAGTGCTCGCCCTCCTCCTCGCCGCCGTCTTCGTCGTGTTCCTGAACGAGACGATGATGGGTGTCGCCCTTCCGCGCATCCAGGAATCCCTGCACATCGACGCGACGCAGGGGCAGTGGCTGACCACCGCGTTCGCACTCACGATGGCCGTGGTCATCCCGATCACCGGCTGGCTGATGCAGCGGCTCGACACCCGTCCCGTCTTCACGGTCGCGATGTCGAGCTTCGCACTCGGCACACTGGTCGCCGCCCTCTCCCCCGCCTTCGAGCTGCTCGTGGTCGGTCGCGTCATCCAGGCGGTCGGCACCGCGATCATGATGCCGCTGATGATGACCACGGTGATGACGGTCGTGCAGGCCGACGACCGCGGACGGATCATGGGGCGCGTCTCGATCGTGATGTCGGTGGCGCCCGCCGTCGGTCCCATCGTCTCCGGCGCCCTCATCCAGGTGCTGCCGTGGCAGGGACTGTTCTGGGTGATGCTGCCCATCGCGCTGGTCATGCTCGCCATCGGCGTTCGAAAGGTGCCGAACGTCTCCGAGACCAGGAAGGTGCCCCTGGATGTGCTGTCGGTGATCCTGTCCGCCGTCGCGTTCTCCGCCCTGGTGTTCGGACTCAGCCAGATCGGCGCGGCAGCCGTCGGCGGGGCGGCGGTGCAGCCCTGGATCCCGGTCGCCGTCGGCCTTGTGACGCTCGGCTTCTTCGGCTGGCGGCAGCTCGTGCTGCAGCGCACGGACTCGGCCCTGCTCGACCTGCGCACGTTCCTCTCGCGCGACTTCGAGGTCTCCGTCTCGATGATGACCGCAGCGATGGTCGCCCTGTTCGGCGCGTTCATCGTGCTCCCCCAGTTCGCCAGGTACACGCTCGGCCTCGAACCGCTCTGGATCGGCGCGATCCTGCTCCCGGGCGGCCTCCTGATGGGCCTCGCCGGCCCGACCGTCGGCCGCCTCTACGACCGCTTCGGCCCGCGCCCGCTGGTCATCCCCGGCTCCATCGGCCTGGCCGTCGCGCTGTGGACCCTCGCCTTCGGACTCGGCGAAGGCTCATCCTGGGTCGTGCTCCTCGGCGCCCACATCGTGCTGATGCTGTCGCTCGCGTTCCTCTTCACCCCCGCGTTCAGCGCATCCCTCGGCTCGCTCCCTCCCCGCCTCTACTCGCACGGCAGCGCAACCATCGCCACCCTGCAGCAGGTCGCGGGAGCCGCGGGGACCGCGATCTTCGTCGCCCTCTACGCCACAGGAGTCGCCTCCACGGCGAACGCCGACCCCGACCTGCCGTCGCCCGCCGCCGCTGCCGCCGGATCGCACCTCGCGTTCCTCGCCGGAGCCATCCTGTCGCTCGGGGTGATCGTGCTCGCCCTGTTCGTCCGGAAGCCCGCCAGCGCGGAACAGCAGGCTGACTGACGGCCGTTCAGTCGTTCGTCACCGGCAGCGTGACACGTAAGTCGTCCTTTTCGCCGAACGCGGCGTCGGCGGGCGGGTCGGACTCACCCTGCCAGAAGTTCCACCGGTAGCCCCACGGGTCGACGATGGTGAAGGTGAGCGGCCCGTACGGTTGTTTCTGGACGGCGCTGATCGGAGCATTGCCGTCGGCCGCTGCGACGCGTGCCCGATAGGCGTCGATGTCATCGACATGCACGATGAGCAAAGCGCCGGCGCCCTCGCCGATACGCGGCGGCCGGCCCGAGACCGAGATACGGCTCTCCCCGACGAGGATGTCGGCCTCTTTGGTGGACGGCCCGCCCAGGCGCCAACGCGTCGACGGCCCGAACTCGAGCACCCGCTCGAGCCAGTCGAGTGCTGCATCCGCGTCGTCGTAGTACAAGTAGGGAATCACTTCACCGAAGGCCATGGCATGCCCCTCTCGTCGCACCGATCCAAGCAGCGAACGCGCCACACGGCAATACTCCGCTGCGCAGGAGCAGCAGCCGGAAGCAGACTGAGTTCAGCCCCGCCGCCGAGCGAAGGAGAAGACGACCATGACCGACCGTCCCGCCATCGAGGGCATCCTCGCCGCCAACCGCTACTGCGTGATCGGGAGCACGGACGCATCCGGTGCGCCGTGGGTCACCCCGGTGTTCTTCGCTCCGCTCGACGCCGACCGGATCTGCTGGGTGTCGTCACCGGATGCGCGGCACTCGCGCAACATCGCGAGCAGGGCGGCGGTGGCGATCACGGTGTTCGACTCCACGGTCGCCGTCGGCAGCGCGGAAGCGGCGTACTTCGACGCAGAGGCGTCCCCGGTGCCCGCCGATCAGGTCGCGGCCGCGCTGCTGGCGCTCAACCGGCGCCTGCCGGAGCAGAAGCAGCTGGAGCCGGCCGACCTCGAACCGGAGGGGCCGCTGGTGACGTATCAGGCGGTGGTGCGGCACCGGTACGTGCTGGTGCGCGGGGGCGACCCCGTGCACGGGAACACGCTGGACCTGTCGCTCGAGGTGTGAACGACGCCGTGAGGCCAGGAGCGTTCCCGCTCCTGGCCTCACCGGGTCACTGGCCGACCGAGCGGCGCTTGTTGTACACGTCGAACGCGACGGCGGCGAGCAGCACCAGGCCCTTGATGAGCAGCTGGTAGTCGCTGTCGACGCCGAGGATCGACATCCCGTTGTTGAGGACACCGATGATCAGACCACCGATGATCGCGCCAGGGACGGTGCCGATGCCGCCGGTGACCGCTGCGCCTCCGATGAACACGGCCGAGATGGCGTCCAGCTCGAAGCCGGTGCCCGCGCTCGGACTGGCCAGGTTGAGCCCCGCGGTGAACACGAGGCCCGCGATCGCCGAGATCACGCCCATGTTCACGAACAGCAGGAACGTCACGCGCTTGGTCTTGACACCGGACAGCTGGGCGGCGGCCAGGTTGCCGCCGATCGCGTAGATGTGGCGGCCGAACACCGAGCGGTTCATCACGGCCGTGTACCCGACCACGAGGGCGCCCAGGATGATCAGCACGATCGGCGTCCCGTTGTAGCTGGCGAGCAGCAGCGTGACGATCAGCACCAGCAGCACCAGGAAGACCACCTTGAGCACGAACCACCAGATCGGCTCGTCCTCGAGGTCGTACTTGCGGCGCACCAGACGCTGACGCACCGCGCTCGCGACGATCGCGATGGAGGCCAGCAGGCCCAGGATGAGCGTCAGCGGCTCGTACCCCGAGGTGCCGAAGGTGGGCAGGAAGCCGGAGCCGATCGCGCGGAACTCCTTCGGGAAGAACGAGATCTGCTGGTTGCCGAGGGCGATCTGCGCCGCACCGCGGAAGACGAGCATCCCGGCCAGCGTCACGATGAACGCCGGTATGCCGAAGTAGGCGATCCAGTAGCCCTGCCAGGCGCCGACGATGGCGCCGAGCACGAGGCAGAGCACCACCGCGAGCGGCCACGGAAGGTGCCACTCCGAGATCATCACACCGGCCATCGCGCCGATGAACGCCACGACACTGCCGACCGAGAGGTCGATGTGGCCCGCGATGATGACCATCACCATGCCGACCGCGAGGATCAGGATGTAGCTGTTCTGGACGATGAGGTTGGAGACGTTGATCGGTGCGAGCGTGATGCCCGCCGTGGTGATCTGGAAGAACAACACGATCACGATCAGGGCGATGAACAGGCCGATCTGGCGGAGCTGACCTGTCAGATAGTTGAGGGCCGTGCTGAGGGCTTTCATGCTGTGGTCTTCTCGCGTTCCTGGGTCATGAGTTGCATGAGGTATTCGGCGGTTGCCTTCTCGCGGGGGACATCCGCCGTGATGCGGCCCTCGCTCAGGGTGTAGATCCGGTCGCAGATGCCGAGAAGCTCCGGCAGCTCGGACGAGATGACGATGATGCCTTTGCCCGCGTCGGCCAGCCGGTCGATGATCGTGTAGATCTCGTACTTGGCTCCGACGTCGATGCCGCGGGTCGGCTCGTCGAGGATGAGCACATCCGGATCGGCGTACATCCACTTGGAGAGCACGACCTTCTGCTGGTTGCCGCCGGACAGCTTGCCCGTCAGGGTCGACACGCTCGGCGTCTTGATGTTCATGCTTTTGCGGTAGTCGTCCGCGACCGCGCGCTCCTTGAGCTCGTTGACGAACTTGAGCCAGTCGACCAGCTTGTCGAGCGCCGCGATCGAGATGTTGCGCTGGATGTTGTCGATCAGGTTGAGCCCGTACCGCTTGCGGTCCTCGGTGGAGTATGCGATCCCGTTGGCGATGGCCTTCGAGACCGTGCTCACCGAGATCGGCTCCCCGCGCTTGTAGACCTGGCCACTGATGTTGACGCCGTAGCTGCGCCCGAACACGCTCATCGCCAGCTCGGTGCGTCCGGCGCCCATGAGTCCGGCGATGCCGACGATCTCGCCGGCGCGGACCATCAGGTTGGCGCCGTCGACCACCTTCCTGGCGCGGTCGAGCGGGTGGTGCACCGTCCAGTCCTCGATGCGCAGCAGCTCCTCGCCGATGTGCGGGACGTGGTCGGGGAACCTGCTCGCGACGTCGCGGCCGACCATCCCCTTGATGATGCGGTTCTCGCTCGGGTCGTCGCTGCGCATGTCCAGCGTCTCGATGGTCTGGCCGTCGCGGATGATCGTCACCTTGTCCGCGATCGCTTTGATCTCGTTGAGCTTGTGACTGATGATGATCGACGTGATGCCGTGATCCTTCAGCTGCCGGATGAGGTCGAGCAGGTGGGCGGAATCGTCGTCGTTGAGCGCGGCGGTCGGCTCGTCCAGGATCAGGATGCGCACCTCCTTGGAGAGCGCCTTCGCGATCTCGACGAGCTGCTGCTTGCCGACCCCGATGTCCTTGATCTTGGTGATCGGGTTGTCGCGCAGGCCGACGCGTCGCAGCAGGTTGCCCGCTTCGACGTTGGTCTCGTTCCAGTCGATGAACCCGCCGCGCTGCCGCTCGTTGCCGAGGTAGATGTTCTCGGCGATCGAGAGGTACGGCGACAGTGCCAGCTCCTGGTGGATGATGACGATGCCTGCCGCTTCGGAGTCGTTGATCGACTTGAACTCGACCGGCTCTCCGTTCAGGAGGATCTCACCGTCGAAGGTGCCGTGCGGGTACACGCCGGACAGCACCTTCATCAGCGTCGATTTGCCTGCGCCGTTCTCACCGCAGATCGCGTGGACGGTACCTTCCTCGATGGAGATCGAGACATCCTGGAGGGCTTTCACCCCCGGGAAGGTTTTCGAGATGCCCCGCATCTCGAGGATCGTGTCGGACATGGTCTCCCTTGTTTCTTCGCGAGAGGGTGGGCGCGGCTGTGGCGCCGCGCCCACCCCTGTTCATGCCCTGCGGGCTACTTCAGGTCGGATTCCTTGTAGTAACCGCTGTCGACGAGGACCTTCTGGTAGTTGTCCTTGGTCACGACGACCGGCTGGAAGAGGTAGCTCGGCACGACCTTGGTCTTGTTGTCGTAGCTCTTCGTGTCGTTGACCTCGGGCTTCTTGCCGGTGAGGATGTCGTTCGCCATCTTCGCGGCCTCGTTGGCGAGCTGGCGGGTGTCCTTGTAGATCGTCGAGTACTGGGTTCCCGCGATGATCTGCTTGACGCTCGCCACCTCGGCGTCCTGCCCGGTGATGATCGGGAGTTTCTTGCCGCCCGATCCGTAGCCCGCGCCTTCCAGCGCGCTCAGGATGCCGTCGGAGAGTCCGTCGTACGGGGACAGCACGCCCTGCACGGCCGCTCCACCGGAGTACGACTTCGCGACGAGGTCCTGCATCCTGGCCTTGGCGGTCGCCGGGTCCCAGCGCAGGATGGCGACCTGGTTGAACGCGGTCTGGCCGCTGCCGACCTTCAGGGTGCCGTCGGCGATGTACGGCTTGAGGGTGTCCATCGCGCCGTTGTAGAAGAACGTGGCGTTGTTGTCGTCGGGGCTTCCGGCGAACACCTCGATGTTGAACGGTCCCTTGGCGCCGGTCTTCTTGCCGTCGGCGTCGAGCACACCCAGACCGGTGAGCAGCGAGTTGGCCTGGTAGACGCCGACCTTGTAGTTGTCGAACGACACGTAGTAGTCGACGTTCTTGTCGCCGGTGAGGAGGCGGTCGTACGAGATCACCTTGATGCCGGCCTTGGCTGCCGCATCCAGCTGGTCGGTGAGCGAACCACCGTCGATGGATGCGATGATCAGGACCTTCGCACCCTTGGTGATCATCGTGTTGACCTGCTGCACCTGGGTCGGGATGTCGTTGTTGGCGTACTCGAGATCGACCTTGTATCCGTTCTTCTCGAGGTCGCTCTTCACCGCGTTGCCGTCGGCGATCCAGCGCTCGGACACCTTGGTCGGCATGGCGACGCCGACCAGGGCGCCCTTGTTGTCGCTGCTTCCTGCGTCGCCTCCGGTCCCCGGCCGGCCGCCGGAGCAGGCGGCCAGCATGACGGCGACGCCGATGGCGACGGCCCCGATCGCAATTCTCTTCAATCTCACTGTGATTCCCTTCGAGCAAGGTGGTGGCCCGGGCGCCCGTCGCGCGCGGTGTCCAGCAGGACCGGGGCGGTCAGCGTTGGGGAGAGGTGAAGCTCAGCGGCGTCATGGAGCAAATCGCTTCCTCGCAATCCGTCGTCCATCTGTGCGACTCCCTCGTCATCCGCTAGGTTGGTCCCAAATATGTGACCGGTCCCAGAACGGTAAGACGTTATGCCCCTTCTCCCCCAGGCGTCAAGCACCCCGACGCAATTCGCTCACGATCCGTGTGGTCGCGCGAACAGCAGGACAGCATCCGCGCCCCCTAAGATCAGCAGCACACCGCGTGTGCAGACGGTCGCGTCGCACCGCCAGAACCCGGAGCGCGCATGACGGACAAAGTCGACGACGACTCTTCGCGCCCGCTGTCCATCCGCGACATCGCGCGGCTCGCCGGCGTCTCCCGGCAGACGGTCTCCCGGGTGCTCAACGGCGAGCGCTACATCAAGCCGTCCACCGAGGCGCAGGTGCGCAAAGTCATCGACGACCTCGCCTGGCGGCCGAACAGCGCCGCCCGCGCGCTCGCCACCTCCCGGTTCACGACCATCGGCGTCGTGGTCACGGCGCGTTCGCACTACGGGCCGTTCAGCGCGGCGGCCGCCGTCGACCAGGCCGCCAGGGCCCGCGGCTACGCCATCGTCTCTGCCACGCTCGCCCGCGAGGACGAGCAGAGCCTCGCGGCGGCGCTCGACACGTTCCTCGCCCATGGCGTGGACGGCGTGGTGATGATCGCCCCGCAGCAGCGCGCCCACGAAGCCCTGCAGCGCGTCTCCATCCGGGTGCCGTTCATCAGCCTGCAGTGGCGGGATGCCCCCGGCGAACGCGTGGTGGCCTTCGACCAGCGGGAGGGCGCCCGCCTCGCCACCCGCCACCTGCTCGAACTGGGCCACTCGCGCATCCTGCACCTGGCCGGTCCGCAGGACTGGAACGAGGCGGAGGAGAGGATGCACGGCTTCCTCGAAGAGATGTCGGCCTGGGACATCGCACCTCCACCGCCCGCCCTCGGCGACTGGACCTCCGACCTCGGCTACGACGTCGGCCTCAAGCTGCTGCGCCCGCGCGACTACACGGCGGTGTTCGCCTCCAACGACCAGATGGCCCTCGGCCTCATCCACGCCGCCGCCGACCTCGGCCTCTCTGTCCCCGGCGATCTGAGCGTGGTCGGCTTCGACGACATCCCGGAGGCCAAACACTTCAGCCCGCCGCTCACCACCGTCCGCCAGGACTTCAGCCTCCTCGGCGCGGTCGCGATCGACCTCCTGCTCGCCGAGATCGAAGGCACGAGCCCGCCGGACCGTCCGGAGTTCCCGGTGCCGGAGCTGATCGTGCGCGGGAGCACGGCGCCGCCGGGGCGGTAGGTGGGCGGCCGCACAGTGCCTGCCCCTCCTTCGTCGTGCGCGCGGTCAGCCGCAGAGATTCGTAGCGAACTCGTGGAGCGCCTCCGCGCTGGCCTCCCAGCTGAAGCGCCGGCTGGACAGGTCGGAGATCGGCTCCGCATCCAGGTCGTGCATCGCCCGCGCCATCGCGGCAGCGTCGCGCGGCGGTGCGTAGAGCGCGTCGCCGCCGCACGCCCACCGCAGAGCAGGGATGTCCGAGGCCAGGAGGCGCCCGCCCGCCGCGAGCGCCTCCACCGCCGGGAGCCCGAACCCTTCATCGAGACTGAGCAGCAGCACCCGGCCGGCGGCCGCGTACAGGGCAGCCAGGGTCACATCGTCGACGTAGCCCAACTGCCGGATGTCCGGTGCCTCGCGCACCGGGTCGGTTCCGGCGAAGACGTGCGCGGCCTGTCCACCGACGAGCACGAGCGGATGTCCGAGGCGCCACTCCTCCGGCAGGGAGCGGTACGCCTGGATGATCGTCCGAAGGTTCTTCCGCGGGTCGGTGCTCGCCACCGCGAGGAGGAAGGTTCCCGGCACCAGACCGAAGCGCTCGGAGACCGCGCCGGGCGCACCATCGGGGACGGAACGGAAAACGTCGGCCGCAGCGTTCGGAACGATCCGGATGGGCGTGCCAGGACCGACGAGCTCGCGCACTCTCTCGGCTGTCGGCTCGGACACCGCCACGATCCCGCGAGCGGATCGCAGCTGCGCGCGGAGGATCGGAGCGTGCGTCCAGCCGTATTTCCTGCTGTACCACTCCGGGTGATCCAGGACGAACAGGTCGTGCACCACGAGGATCTGTCGTGACGACCAGATCGGTCCCCTGCTGGTCAGGGTGACCAGGAGGTCGTCGCGCCGAAGCCTCGCCGAGACGCTCTGCGACCAGAGCCACGCGGAGACGGGATGCCGCTGGGCACGGGAGGAGGGGGCGAGCTCCCTCCACGGAAGTCGAGCAGCGAGTTCGGACGCGTACCGCTGCTGACCGGTGACGACCTGCCCGCGGAAAGCGCCGTTGACGATGACCGACACGGTCACCCTCGAATCGCGAGCATCGTGGGGCGCTGGAGATGGCCGGTGAACCGGCCGAGCCGCGTCGCCAGCTTCAGCGCTGAACCGAACGGGAGTTGGACGACCGCCGCTGCGACACCGCCGGCCTCCCGCACGAGGTCCCGGACGGTCCACCGGGCGCCGGCGTTCGCGTGACGCTTCAAGAGTTCCGGGTCGCTTGCGGCATCGGCGCGCCCCTGCAGGAAGAGAGCGGCGAACGTCTCGCGACGACGACAGTGGATGATCGCATCCGGCGCGAAGCCGAGTCGGCGACCAGCCGCGATGGCGCGCCAGGAGAAGTCGACGTCCTCACTCCGAGGCAACGCCTCGTCGAAGCCGCCGAGCTCGTCGAGCGCCTCCCGTGTCACGCCGAGGTTTCCGCTCGGGACGAAGGAGAGATGCGAGAACTTCGACGGTAGCCCGGTGACAGCGATGCGCCCCCAGCTGCCCAGCCGAGGCGGGTTCAGTCGATCGAACTCCAGCATTCCGCCCACGATGTCCGCGTCTCCGAGCCCGTCGACCATCGCGGTGACCCATCCGGGGCTCGCCACGTCGTCGGCGTCGCAGAACAGGATCAGCTCACCGGACGCTGCGCGCCACCCGGCGTTTCTGGCATGGCTCGGCCCCGCGACGGCCGACGAGTCGATCACGCGAAGCTCGACCCCGCGCGGCAGCCGGAGGTCGCTCAGCCCGGGAACCGGGCCGGCATTGCAGCTGAGGACGAGCTCGAACCTGTGCTGTCCGGCTTGCGCGCTGAGGGCATCCAGTTGCGCCGGCAGGTGCTCGATGTTCGGCCCCACCGGCACTACGACACTGATCGTGCGACGCGTCATCATGCGGACGTCGGGCTCATCCACGCGCGGATCGCCTCCTCGAAGCGAGCGGTGTCGAACGTCCTGGCGTGAGCGCGGGCAGCGTCCGAGTTCAGACCGGCGGCCTCCGCCACGGCCTGCCTGAGCAGGCTCCTGTCGTCGAAATCGCGCACGGCCACCCCGGTGACCCCGTCGACGACCGACTCGGAGGTGCCCCCGATCGCGTTGATCACCACCGGGGTTCCGAGAGCCATCGCCTCCACCGGCATGATCCCGAAGTCTTCGATGGCGGGGAAGACGTAGACGGAGGCCCGCTGCATGAGCGCCGCGAGCAGGGCATCGGAGGGGGCGCGAACGAACTGGGTCGGGACTCCCGACTGCTGGGCGCGGGCGCGCAGGCGGTGCTCCTCCGGCCCGGAGCCGGCGATCACCACCGGAGTATTCGAGGCCCGACCTGCCTCGATCACGAGATCGAGGCGCTTGTAGCTCACGAATCGCGAGGCGCCGAGCACGTATTCGGCGGGCAGCGCGTCGAGAATGCGCTGCTCCGACCCGTTCAGCCTCGAACGCCAATCGGTGGTCGCCTGCAGTCGCGCGACGTCGACGGGAGGGTGGGTGACGGTCGCATCCGTGCCCCAGCTGTCCTGGATGCGCGTGCGAACGAAGTTGCTGTTCGCCGCGATGTTGACGTTCGCCCGTGCACGCCGGACGTCCAGGGGCTTGAAGAGCGGAGCAGTGGCCCGCACCAGGGGGCTGCGCCCGCGCTGATCGAGGTCGGGCGACCAGATATAGCGTGCCGGGGTGTGCACGTAGACGAACTTCCGTTCGGCCGGAACGGTGGAGATCTTGGCGTGGTGGGCGAACAGGTGGGAGCTGACGAGCGCCCAGTCGTACTCGACCCTCCCGCGCATCCTGCGCCAGACGAAGGGCATCGCCGGCATCGCCAGGGCCTTGTTGCGGCGCAACGGCGTTCGCGACAGCGCGCTCTCGGCGACCCGGCGACCGGGGAACCGCTCTGGCGCATCGTTCCAGAGGCAGAACAGGTCTGCCGATGGATACATGTCGGCGAACGAGTCGAGTACCCGCTCGGCACCTCCGACGCGCTCGATCCACTCGTGCGCGATGAGGCCTGTCATGCGTCCCGCCGGCGGAGAGGGTCGCCAGACAGCGTGAAGAGAGTGCCGGTAGTGGCGTACATGAAAGCCTTCGTGATGCTTGCCCGACGGGTGGGCAAATGTGTAAGACATCACTACGTTAGTGATCAGACTTTACGCTTTCAACGCTTTGATTATGTATCGTTTTAGTATTCTGAAACGTTAGTCAGAGGTCAGTTCGGCAGCACTCACTGCACCGAAATCTGCCGCGCGCATCCGCAGCAACTCCTTGGTTGGAAGGCAGCCGGCCATCCACAGCCTGATGGCGTCAGCGGACCGGTCGAGCGCGTCTCCGAGGCGCTGGACGCTGGCACCGATCCGTGCCGACCGCTCCGAATCCAGGCTCTGCCGAAGCTCGGCGGCCAGCCGGTCCCCGGACACGCCGGGCTTGATCGCCGCACGCACGCCGGCCACGCTCAACCAGAAATCGTCACACTTGCTCGCGTACGCCAACGGCACGGCGGGGACTCCGGCGGCAACTGCCGCCACGACGCCGTGCAACCGCTCGGACACCATCAATCGACAGCGTGCGATCTCCGTCATCATGGCTCGAACATCGCCGTCGAAGCCGACGACTCGGGTGTCGGCGCCGAGAAGGTCTCGAAGTGCGTCCGTCACCGGCCTGTCGGCCGACGTCACCTCGAAGACGGTGACGGTCGCGCCGAGCTCGGTGGCGACACCGCGGACAGTTCGCGCGACCTCCGCCACGTCGAAGCGGCTCGTGCCCTCCGAGCCCAGGCAGAGGCCCACCGTGTTCAGCGGGCTGGACGTGACGTCGACGTGCCGAGGATAGAGCAGAGCCGGGTCACCCAGGACTGCGGTGGGCTCCCACTGGTCAGAGCACTCGAGGGCGGTCAGCGGGCCACGCACGCCGAAGAGAGCCACGTCGGGTTCGCGCTTCCAGGCCGCCCAATCGTGCGGCTGCCGACTCAGCAGGAAGCGATCCCCGCGCTCGGCGGCTCCCGCACCGGGCACGAGCGTTCCCGACGCACCGAACATCCGGCGAGCCAGCCGCGTATGCTCCGCCCACGTGCGAAAGCCGATGGTCGTGCCGCCGCCGAGCAGCACGAGTCGCTCACGCCCGGCAAGTCGCGTGCGCGCTCGAGCGTACTTCCCCGCTTCTTTCACGAGGTACCGGCCGAGGGTGAGCGGCGCCGTGACCTCCAGGCGATCGTGGAGAGCTGCACGCCACGAGTCATAGAGGAGCTCGTCTCCGAAGTTGTCGTTCCCTTGCCAGCCCAGGTAGATCAGGGATCGTCGGCCGTTGCTCATCGTGCATCCTCCGGTGTGGTGGTTTCGTCGTGCGTGCGCAGCGCGGTGAAGAGCCCGGCGACGGACCGCCGGGCAGGGCGGAGTGACGCGACGGTCAGCGCCCAGGCGACCAGCCCCGCCGACACCGTGCCGAGGAGGGCGAGTATCCCGGTGCCTGGCACGGCGCTGTCCGCGGCGAGCGCCGCAGCTCCCACAGTGATACTGGCGATCACGCCGGGAAGAAAGGGGACGAGGAGGTCGCCCGCTCTGGCGCACCCACTTCGATGGCAGGCGACCACCACGGCTGCCGCGGTGAGGAAGGCGGAGGCCACGACGCCGATCGCGATCCCGACCGTTCCGAATGGCGCGCCCACGGCGATCAGTGCGATCGTCCCCGCCGCCGTGCCGAGGGTGACGCGGGACTGCAGGCGCACGAGCCCGCAGGAGACGAGCACCCACGATGAGAGGAAGATCACCACGTTCGCCGCGCCCGCTATCGCCAGGATGCGGAAATACACGGAGGAACCGGCCCAGGCCGGACCGAAGAGCAGCAGGATGACCCGGTCGGCCACGGCGGCCAACCCCACGAGGGCAGGGAGGACGCTCAGCCCGACGAGCGATGCCATCGAGCGGAGAGCCCGCCGGAATCGCTCAGGATTCGACCGCAACCGGCTCAGCGCGGGCAGCGCGACCCGCTGGAGTGGTGCGGCGATCTGGGACACGGGAAGAGCGACGAGCTGGGTCGCCTGCGCATACAGCCCGGTGGCCGCCGGCCCAGCAACAACCGAGACGGTCACGCGGTCGGCGTTCTGAGCGACGAATCGGAGCAGCTGCGTGACCCCGGAGTGTCCGGCGAACACGAGGTCCGCGCGCAGCTGCGACAACGTCGCCGGGCGTCCTGGTTGCCAGCGACCCATGATCGCGAGGGTTGCCGCCAGGACACCGGCGGTGACGATCGCCTGGAGAACGAGGGCGTTCTCGGCCGCGCCGCCCGCCGCCGCCACGATCGCCGTCGCACAACCGACCACCGCGGCGAGCACGTCAGCCAGCGCAAGGCGCCGGAACGCGTGCCGACGGCCGAGCACAGCGGCCGGAATCGTCGCGACGCCGGCCAGCACGGGCACAGAACCGAGGAGCACCAGTGACAGTCCGGGAGCTCCGGTCGCCCACCACAGCACGAGGGAGGTGACGGAGCCGCCCACCATCCCGACGGCGATCGCGACGATATGCAGCGCACTGGTGACCGCGTTGTCGAAGCCTCCGCGCTGAATGACGACATTCGCGAGTCCAGAGGTCCGAATCACCTCGGCGAGTGTCGTGAACACGAGAACGATAGCGGCGAATCCGTACGCGGCCGGGCCCAGCGCTCTCGCGACGACGATGACCGTCACGAACTGCAGCAGGAAACGTCCCCAACTCGCCAGAGCAGTGACCATCCCGCCCCTGGCGGTCGTGCTGCGCAATGGAGTCTGCCCATCTGGGGTCATGGATTGCACACCCCAGTCGAAGTCATCACCCACTCAATATGTCATAGTTTAGCCTGTGCGCGAAGAGAGGAGGTCGGCGTGACGCTGCTCGGTGCCCTGTTCGTGCTGGCCGCTGTCGTGGCTTTCCTCTGCCGGCCGTCGTTCCTCGTCTACGTCCTGGCGGCATCCGCCGCCTTCCCTGCATCGGCCGCCGTCGTGGTCGCCGGCAACGCGTTGACACCGTTCGCCCTTCTCGGCCTGCTGGCCGCCGTGACGCTTCTCTTCGATCGTCGCCGGATACGCGCAGGCCGCGGACGGTCGATGCTCCTGGTGTTCGTGCTCTGGTCGCTGGTCGTCACCATCGTCGGGCCGAAGCTCTTCGCCGGAATGGCCGTCCTGTCACCGCGCGACGGCATCGACAACGCCGTCGTGGCGCCGGCACGCCTGGCCTTCAGCGTCTCCTCGCTCGCGCAGGCGGTCTACGTGCTGGTCGGCGCGCTGGTGGTGCTCTTCCTGGCCAGGTCGGGCGCGAGATCCACGGTGGCTGCCGTGCCGCTGGCGATCGGCACCGGCCTCTCCGCCCTGAGTGCCGTATTCTCGATGGCCGGAATCGCCTGGCCGCGCGAGTTCTTCGACACGAACCCCAACGTCCTGTACTCCGACACCTCCGACGGCGGGAGTTCGCGCCTGCGCGGCATCTTCAACGAGCCGTCCGAACTCGCCGGTTTCTCGCTCGGGGCCGCGGCCTTCTTCGCGGTCGCGGCCGCCCGATCCCGCGGCTGGGGCCGGGTGCTGTACGCCGGGTTCGGTGCCCTGGCCGTCGTCAATCTCGGCTTGTCGTCCTCGGGGACGGCCGCTGTCGGGGTCGTGGTGTTCGCGGCCTTCGCCGCCGTGGCCATCTTCGTGCACCTGATCAGAAGCAACGGCAGGAGCGTGCCGTACGTGCTCTTCGCGGTGATCGTCGGTGCTGCCGCCGCTGTCGCATTCGGGGCGCAGACCATCGGCTGGATCGACCAGATCGTCAACGGCAAGGTCGGAAGCGATTCCTATCTGACGCGCACCGCATCCGACCTCTTCTCCCTCCGCCTGGCAGCCGAGACCGGGGGCATCGGAGTGGGACTCGGTGTCAACCGCCCGTCGTCCTTGCTGACGATGCTCATCTCGAGCGTGGGAGTCATCGGCGTGGTGGCATTCGCGGCTTTCGCGTTCTCCGTGGCTCGCGGGGCTCTCGGGACGCCGGCCGCTCAGCCGGCGTTCTGGTCGCTGGTGGCCTTGCTGATCGCGAAGTCCGTCAGCCTCCCCGACCTCTCGACCCCGCTCCTGTGGCTGCTGCTCGGCGTGTGCGCGAGCGCGTCTTGGACGACCCAGCCCGTTCGCCCGGTCGACGCTTTCGAGCGTGGCCAACTGAAACCACTGAACCACTGAAGGACGCGATGGATCTCAAAGAGTATTTCCGAATTCTCCGTCGGCGCTGGCTCCTCATCCTGCTCGTCGTGCTCGCGGCGGCCGGTGCCGCTCAATCGGTCACGATGCTGACCACGCCCCGGTACGCCGCGACGTCCCAGCTCTTCGTCGCCGTCCACGGCAACGAGTCGGTGGGCGACCTGAACCAGGGCAACGCGTTCGCGCAGAGCCGCGTCGCCTCCTATGTCGCCCTGGCCACGAGCCCCACGATCCTGGATGCCGTCGCAGCGGAGACCGGGCTGCCCGCGGACGACCTGGCCACCTCGATCAGCGCCACGTCGCCCCCGAAGACCGTCCTGATCGAGATCCGCGCAGAGAGCTACAACGCGCGCCGCGCGGCACGAATCGCGAACGTCACGGCCGACCAGCTCGTGAAACTCGTCGGCGAACTGGAGGCGACGAACGATCACACGCAACAGCCGGTCAGTCTGCGGAAGGTTCACGATGCGGACGTTCCGCGCTCGCCCTTCGAGCCGAGCACCTTGCGCAACCTCGCGGCCGGCCTGCTCCTCGGGGCGGCAGGCGGAATCGGGGCGGCGCTGGTCGTCGATCGTCTCGACACCCGGCTGCGCGGTCGGCAAGCCGTGGAACAGGCAGCGGTCGCCAACGTCCTGGGAGCTATCACGACGGAGTCCGGCCAGCAGGACCTGCTGCTCCGGCCGAGTCAGAACTACTCGGCGCGCCACGAAGCGTTCCGCCAGTTGCGGACGCACCTCCAGTTCGCGAACGTCGACGGCGGCGTGCGCTCCGTGCTCGTCACCTCGTCGATTCCCGGCGAGGGAAAGAGCACGACGGCAGCCAACCTGGCGATCGTGCTCGGCGAGTCCGGCGTGCGGGTGCTGCTCGTCGACGCCGATCTCCGTCGCCCGGTCATCGCGAAGGCGTTCGGCCTCGAAGGCTCGGTCGGCCTGACCACCGTCTTGACCGGACGCATCCCCCTCGCAGACGCCGTCCAGCCTGTCGCCGGTTTCACGGGGCTCTCCGTGCTGACGGCGGGCATCCTGCCCCCGAACCCGAGCGAGATGCTGTCGTCTGCGGCGATGGAGCGCGCGCTGGGACAGATGCGCGAGCACTTCGAAGTCATCGTGGTCGACAGCCCGCCGCTCATCGATGTGTCGGATGCGGGTGCTCTCGCGACGCTCGTCAGCGGCGTCCTGCTCGTGGCCAGCGCCGATGGGCGGCTCCACAAGGATCAGCTGGCCCAGTCACTGGAGAATCTGCGCTTCGTCAACGCCAAGCTCTTCGGGCTCGTCCTCAACCGGCTCGACGCATCGCGAAGCAAGGCGGGCTACTACGGGTACCAGTCGAGCTCCGTCCCCGCGGGGCGTGACCGTTCGCGCAAAAGCCGGAGGGCGGGCAGGCTCGGAAGCGGGCAGGACACCCCCCGGCCGGAGCCGACCGCCCTCGACCCCAAGCGGAGGCGCTCATGACGGCTGCGCGCGTCGTCGTCGTGTGCACAGCGAACATCTGTCGCTCACCGTTCGCAGAGCTGGTCCTGCGGCGATGCCTGCACACGGCGCACGTCACGTCCATCGAGGTCGTCAGTGCAGGGACGGCGGCTCTCGTGGCCGCGCAGATCCATCCGCTCTCCGCCGCCGAGCTGACCCTGCGCGGCATCGACTCTGCATCGTTCGCTCCCCGGCAGGTGGATCGGCGAATCCTGTCGGAGAGCGACCTCGTTCTGACGATGACCAGAGCGCACCGCGGCGAATTGCTCGACCGCGAGCCGAGCGCTCTTCGCAGGACGTTCACTTTCCGGGAGTTCGCAACGCTGGTCGGGCATCCGTCTGCCGCCCAGGCCGACTCGTTCGCCGGCCTGGTGCGGGCCGCCTATCTCGCTCGATCGTCCCGCCCTGGCGCGGTCAACGGCGAGGAGGCCGATATCGCCGACCCGTACGGCGGGACGCGCGAAGCCTTCGCAGCGATGGCGGGCGCGATCGAACGGGACGCCCGCACGATCACGCACGCGCTCTCGCTGCTGTCAGAGCCACAGCCGTCTGCGCTCGGCGCTGCTGCGCAGCGCGTCGGCGCTGTCCAGCCGTTCTGCCAGGAGCCGGGCACTCTCCAGTGACCGCGTCCGCCGTCCGGCGGAGAGCCGTGAGAGCGTCAGCAGCAGGGCGGCCAGGCGGGCGCTGAGGCGATGGGAGAGTCGGAGAGGTGCCGTAGTCATGACTCACACGATCGACGTTTCCTACCCTGAGCGCGCTTGGATTGACCGTTATCGTCAATCGGTCGCAGGATCGCGCGTGGTTCTTGGGACAATCTCGGCATGAGCGTTTCGATCGACGTCAGCAGGATCGGCACGGAGGACTACCGGTTCTCCCCGTCCCCGCTCGCCGAGCTGGCGTCGGCGATCCACCTCCTCGTCGAGCCAGCCCACCATCCGGCCCAGCAGGGGTGGGTCGCTGCGGTGGCCGCATCCACGGAACCGCACCTCCTCGAACGGCTGATCGACGCCGACTTCCTCTGGCGCACCTCCCGCGCCGACATGTTCCTCCCCGCTCACCCCGGCACCGAGCTCGGCGACGAACTGGATGCGGTCGACGCGCTGGACGACGAACTCTGGGTGTCCGCAGCCCTGCTGACCAGCAGTTGCGGAACCCTCCCGCTCCACCGTGAGCTCGGCTCGCCGCTCGTGGATGCGCGAGCGCGCGAGGTGGCACGCGAACGAGCGCTCGCCAGAGGGCCGCGCCAGCTGGCGTTCGTCGACTTCGTGCTGTCCGACCCTCCGCGCGCCAGGGCGATGATGCGGCAGCTGCTCGAAGACTGCGACTCGGCGTTCTTCGGCGAGCTGTGGCGGCGCCTCCGGCCGGCGCTGGCCGCCGATGCGCGGGTCAAGCACGACCTGCTGGCGACCGCGGGCCTGCCGCGCATGCTGGAGGTGCTCTCTCCCGCGGTGACCACCGACAAAGCGGCGACGCGCATCGTGGTCGACAAGCTGCAGGATGCCTCCACCACGGCGGGCGAGGCTGGGATCACCTTCCTTCCGAGCGTGCTCGGCCACCCTCATCTGCTCGTGGTGCACGCCCCGAAGTGGTCGCCCGTCATCCAATATCCGGTGACCGCGGGCGATACGTCCGCGTCTACCACCGCCATCGACGTGATCGAGCAACGCCTGCACGCCCTCGACAACCCGATCAGGCTCCGGCTCGCCAGAAGCCTCATCCGCGGCCCGCACACCACGGCGGACCTCGCAGAGGCGTGGCACCTGAGCGCACCGGAGGTGTCCAGGCACCTGGCCATCCTGAGGGAGGCCGGGTTCATCACGTCGAGCAGACGCGGCCGCTACGTGGTGTACACGTTCGACGCGATCGTCGCCGCCCGGCTGGGGCAGGACATGATCGAGGCGCTGCTGCGGTGAGCGGCGTGCGAGGGGCGCGCCGCCGCACTCAGCCGCACAGCACCCTCGCCACCGCGGCGGCGTTCACGCGCGCCGAGCCGTACGCGTACACGGCGTTCGCCGCCGCGCCGGGCTCACCGGGCCCCGGCCAGCCTGCCACGATCACCACCGTCTCCGGGCGGCGGGCGAGCACCGCATCCACGACCCCGGCTTCCAGCGCGTTGCTCTGCACCTGGTTGACGATCAGGACGGGTGCGGCCGCGGAGGCGAGGACGTCGGCGGCGCGACGGGCGGCGTCCTCCGCCGTCCCGGCATCGGTGAGCCAGACGCGCTCGACCTCGCGGTAGCTGCTGAGGGCGCGGGTGAAATGGTCGGCCTGGGCGCCGACGGCGATGTTGCGCTTGGTTCGCGCGTCCACGACGGTCAGCGGGCCGGGGGCGAGACGCGCGGCCCCCACGATCCGGATGGAGGCGGTGACGATCGCGTCGAGGTCGGGTGCCGGGGGTGCTGCTGCCGCGCGCGGCTGGGAACGCACCCAGACTGACAGCGCGGCGACGCGCTCAGCCGCCTCTGCGACGCGGGAGGCGGGGAGCTCGCCGGAACGCACTGCGCCCACCAGCGCATCCCGCACGTCGAGATACTCCATCTCGTCGGTGGGGCCGTCCGGGTGCTGCGGGTTCTGAACGGGGTTGCCGATGCAGAGCAGGTCGACCCCGGCCAGGAGCGCGAGCACCGCTCCCCGTCCCATCCCGACGGTGTGGCGGATGGCAGCCATGTCGAGGGCGTCGGAGACGATGACGCCGTCGAAGCCGAGCGAGCGGAGAAGGCCCAGCGCGCGGGGGTTGAGGGTGGCGGGCTCGTCGCCGAGCTGTGGCACCCGGAGGTGCGCGGTCATCACGGCCTTCACTCCCGCGGACACGGCCTCGGCGAACGGGCGCAGGTGCGCCTCGTGGAACTGCTGGTCGGTGGCATTGCTCACGGCGAGCGCCAGGTGCGAATCGGTGGAGGTGTCTCCGTGGCCGGGATAGTGCTTGGCGCACGCGGCGACACCGGCCGACTGCAGGCCCCGGACGGCCGCGGCGGTGTGCCGGGCGACGAGCTCCGGATCTGCGCCGAACGAGCGGACGCCGATGACCGGGTTGCGCGGGTCCACGTTGACGTCGACGGTCGGGGCGAGGTCGATGTCGATGCCCGCCGCCGCCACGATGGCGCCCGTCCAGGCCGAGACGGCCTCGGTCGTGGCCACGTCGTCCGCCCTGCCGAGCACCGCATTGCCGGGCGTCGATGAACCGTCGCGGGCCTCGAGCCTCGTGACGATGCCGCCTTCCTCATCCACTCCGATCACCGCGGCCGGGTTCAGCTGGTGGATGCGCGCAGAGAGTGCACGGACCTCCTCCGGCCCTCCGATGTTCTGCTCGAAGTAGACCAGCCCGGCGAGCCCGGCGCGCAGGGCGTCCTCCGCCCATCCTGGGAGGGTGCGCCCGCGGAAGCCGGGCCAGATCACACTGTTGACCAGGCGCAGAAGCGCCTCGTCGTCGCCGATGTCCGGGTTCTGCATGGAGACTCCATTCGCGCGACAAGCGGGCAGAAGAATGTTCCGCCCCGTGCGATCGCGCCATACGCACGGGGCGGAAGCCGGTCAGGCGGGTGGCCTGGTCGCTCGTTCCAGGTGGACGAGGATGTGTTCGTAGTCCGCTCCGACGGCCCTGGTCATCCCGAGCTCGCAGGTGCGGTTGGTGGAGGCGTACGCGTCGTGATCTCGGGATGTCACCTCGGCGGCCTCCGCCGCTGTCGCGCTGGCGGTCAGCTCAGGATGCAGCAGCCCCCTGTCGCCCGCGAACCCGCAGCAGCTCCAGCTGACCGGCGTGACGACCTCGGCGGCGATGATGGATGCGATCGCCGCCAGCTCCTGGTCGATGCCGAGCTGGGCGGACGAGCACGTTGGATGCACGACCATCGAACCGATCGGCTCCGTGACCGACAACGCGGGCAGGAGGCGTTCGGCGGCGAACGCGATGCTGTCGACGACGGTGAACCCCGCCGTCGCCGCCATCAGCGCCAGCCCTTCCGTACAGCTGCTCGCGTCGCAGACCACGGGCAGGCGGCCCCCGTCCGTCGCCTCCAGCAGCACAGACCGCACGCTGTCGGACATCCGGTCGTACCCCGCCGTGTAGCCCTTGGACTTCCACGGGGTCCCGCAGCAGAGCGATCCGATTCCGTCCGGGACAGTCACTGACACTCCCGCCCGCTCGCACAGTGCGAGGAACGCCTCGGAGGCGGACAGCGCACCACGCGGCGCGCCGAACATGGTGCCGACACAGGCGGGGAAGAAGACGGCGACAGGATCGGCGGCGGCCAGCGGCCTGCGTGCCGCGCCTCCGGCGGGCAGTTCGGCCGAGTAGAGCGGCACCTGTTCGTCGCCGAGCATGCTGCGCCCGAGCACGGTCGCGGCTTTCACCACGGAGGGTGGCAGCGCCTTGGCGACCGTGAGGGCGGCTGCTGCGCCGACGGTCACGGCACCCCACTGACGGGATGCGGCGCCCCAGACGGCCGCCGCCGGCCGCGCCGCCGTCTCAGCGCGGAGCCGCCGCACCAGGTCGCCGGTGTTGATGCCGACCGGGCAGGCAGACTGGCACATCCCGTCGACGGCGCAGGTCTCGACACCCTGATACTCGTAGTCGTCGCGCAGTCGTTCGAGCAGAGCCGTGTCGCCGGCCCGCTCCGCGTCGGCCATCTCGCGCCGCAGGACGATGCGCTGGCGCGGGGTGAGGGTGAGGTCACGCGACGGGCAGGCCGGTTCGCAGTATCCGCACTCGACGCAGCGGTCCACTTCGGCCTCGACAGCGGGCGTGATCTTGAGGTCGCGGAGGTAGGAGCCTGGATCGTCCGACAGCAGGACGCCGGGGTTCAGCATCCCTGTCGGGTCGAGCAGTCGCTTGATCTGCCACATCACGGCGTAGAGCTCGTCGCCGTACTGCCGCGAGACGAACGGTGCCATCACCCTGCCCGTGCCGTGTTCGGCTTTGAGGGAGCCGCCGAAGAGGAGAACCAGATCCACCATCGCCTCCGTGAAGGCGCGGTAACGGTCGAGCGACTCCGCACGGTCGAACCGCTCGGTCAGCATGAAGTGGACGTTTCCGTCCTTGGCGTGACCGAAGATCACGGAGTCCTCGTAGCCGAACCTGTCGAACAGCTCGATGAGGCCGTCGCAGAACGCGCCCAGGTGTTCGACGGGCACCACCACATCCTCCAGCAGCGCCGTCGTTCCCGACGGGCGCGCTCCGGCGACCGCGGTGTACAGCCCTTTGCGCAGGTGCCAGAGGGAGGCGCGTCGCGCGGGCTCCTGAGACAGGAGGACCGGATGCACCACCGGCAGAGCATCCACGGTGGCCTCGGTGCGGCGAAGCTCGGCCGCGAGCGCCGCGTCGTCTTCCGTCTGCAACTCGATGAGGAGTGCGGCGTGCTGGTCGACGGGGAGCGCGGCGATGTCGGTCGGGCAGTCGGGGAGCTGCTGCGCGACGCGCAACGAGGTGGCATCCATCAGCTCCACGGTGGCGAAGCCGGCGTCGGCGAGCAGGCTCGTCGCTGCCGCCGCCTCCGTGAGCGTGCGGAACACGGCGAGGCCGGTCGCCACCGACGTCAGCACCGGCACCGTGCGGAAGGTCGCGGAGGAGATGAAGCCGAGGGTGCCCTCGCTGCCGATCATCAGATGGGCCAGGATGTCGACAGGCCGCTCGAAGTCGAGCAGCGCGTTCACGCCGTAGCCCATCGTGTTCTTGCGGCTGAACAGCCGCTCGATCGTCGCGACGGACGCCGGGTCTGCGAGCACCCGCTCGCGCAGCGCGGAGAGCCCGGCATGCACATCGGGTTCCGCGCGGGCCAACTCGGCGTCGGCGTCCCGCGCTGCCGTGTCGATCACGGTGCCGCTCGCCAGAACGACGACCATCGACTCCACCGTGCGGTACGAGTTCTGCGTGATGCCGCAGACCATCCCGCTCGAATTGTTGGCGAGCACGCCTCCGATGGTGCAGGCCACCTCGCTCGCCGGGTCCGGCCCGAGTTTGCGTCCGTGGCGGGCGAGGACGGCATTGACCTGTCTGACGGTCGCTCCGGGGCCGACGCTGACGCGCATCCCGTCGTCGAGCACCCGGATGACGCGGAAGTGCCGCCGGGTGTCGGCCAGCACGCCCGCGGTCGACCCCTGCCCGCTGAGGCTGGTGCCGCCGGAACGGAAGGTGAGGGATGCGCCGGATTCGCGTACTCGGCGCATCAGCTCGACCACCTCGGCCACCGTGCCGGGCGTCTCCACTGCCGACGGGACCAGGAGGTAGTGCGACGCGTCGTGTGCGATCGCGTGCCTCCTGGTCACGCTCTCGGCAGGCGCGGCAGTGCTCACGGTCCGGCGAGCTCGAACTTCGAACTGCCGCCGACGGTGAACCCGCACGCTCGTTCCGTGCCGACGAGGCAGCCCTTCGCCGACATCATCGCCGTGTAGTAGTCGATGTAGCGGAAGCCGTACGTCTCTCCGCGCGCGAACGCCTGGTTCTGGATGGCAGCGCGCCAGATGTCGAAGGCCTCCTGCGGGATGGGCACGTACAGGTCGGGCTGGAAGCCCTCCGCGTCCTCCCAGTTGTCCGCGTGCAGGAACTGCTTCACGCCATGCCGCCCGAGCGGGCTGTCGAGAGGAAGAGAGGCGAGGAACCTGGCGCGCTCGGCGATGATCGCCGCACGCTCGTGATCCCGGTGGATGCTCTTCGTCCAGTGCGTGATGATGATGTCCGGTTTCTCGGCCCGGATGATGTCGGCCAGCTGGCCGGCCGCCTCGTCGTCGTCGGGCAGGAAGCCGTCGGAGTAGTCGAGCACCCGGAACTCGGCGCCGATGTCCGCGGCGAACTGTTCGCCTTCCCGCACCTTCTGCACGCGGTACTCGTCCGGGCTCAGCGCCGGATGGCCGCGCTCTCCGTACGTGCACGCGACGATGATCGCCCGGTCTCCGTCGAGCACCATCTTGGCGAGGGTCGGCCCCGCCGTGAGGTCCATGTCTCCGATGTGCCCGCCGATGGCGAGGACTGTCCTGCTCACGTTTCGCTCCGTTTCTCGTTGTTCGCGCTGGTCACGTCGTGCCGGCGTCACTTCATGCCGCTGAGCATGACGCCGCGGACGTAGTACTTCTGGAAGAAGAGGAAGATGATCAGCACCGGGATGGTGCTGATGACGATTCCGGCCATGACGATCGGCATCGTGCGGTTGGGGTCGATGAAGCTCTGCAGCAGCTGGATGCCGACAGGGAGCGTCATCAGATCGGAGTTGGTCGACGCGATCAGCGACGTCCAGATGTAGTCGTTCCATTGGCCCACGAAGGTGATGAGGCCGAGCGTGATCGCCACCGGCTTGGCCTGCGGAAGCACGATGTTGTAGAACAGCCTCCACTCGCCCGCGCCGTCGATGCGCGCGGCCTCGAGCATCTCGTTCGGCACGCCGACCATGAACTGCCGCATCAGGAATATGCCGAAGCCGCTCACCAGGAACGGGAGCATCAGCGAGACGATGTTGGTCGTCATACCGCCGTCTCCCCCCTGACCCAGGATGTTGTTCCCGCCGACCAGCGGCCAGTTCACCATGATGAGGAAGTCGGGGATCAGCAGCAGGAACGGCGGGAGCATCATCGTCGCCAGGATGAAGCGGAAGATCACATCCCTCCCGCGGAAGCGCAGCTTGGCGAGCGCATAGCCCGCCATCGCGGACGTGATGAGCACGGACGCCGTGACCACCAGGGTCACGATCACACTGTTCATGAACAGGCGCCCGAGCTGCAGCTGGTCGAAGGCGGCGCTGTAGTTGCTCCAGGTGAAGTCCTGCGGCAGGAAGTGGTAGGGCAGCACGCCGTACTCGCCCGGGCCCTTGAACGAGCTGAAGAGCATGTCGAGGAAGGGCATCGCCATCAGCACACCGCCGATGGCGACCAGGGTGTATGAGAGCCAGGGCGTGCGTACCCGCTTGTTGCGCAGAGCCATCAGTCGTCGTCTCCTGAACGTCGGCTGACCCAGAGCTGGATCAGGGTGATGATGAAGATGATCACGAACAGCACCATCGCCATCGCGCTCGCTGTGCCCCACGCACCGAACTTGAAGGCCTGCTGGTACATCTCGAACGCCGCGACGTTCGTGGAGTTGACCGGCCCGCCGTCCTTCGTCATCACGATGATGAGCGCGAACGACTGCAGTCCGGCGATCGCCTGGGTGATGAAGACGAACACCAGCGACGGCCGCAGCAGCGGGAGCGTGATCCCCCAGAACGTCTGCCAGCTGTTGGCGCCGTCGATCTCGGCAGCCTCGTACACCGTGCGGTCGATCGACTTGATTCCAGCGGTCAGGATGAGCACCGCGGCGCCGATGGACGCCCACGCCTGCACGACGGCGACGGAGGGCAGTGCGATCTTCGGGTCGGAGAGGAAGCCGATCGAGTTGATGTGCAGCGCGTTCAGCAGGCCGTTGATGAGGCCGGAGGGCTGGTACATCATCTTCCACACGTTGCCGATCGCGACCACGGTGGCGACCACGGGGAGGAAGTAGAGGAACCGCCAGAAACCCTGGAAGCGGAGGCGCTCGATGCACTGGGCGACGAGGAGCGAACCGGCGACGGCGAGGATCACGGACAGCGCGGCGAAGACGAACGTGTTGACCAGGATCGGAGACAGGAACGTGCTGTTGAAGTTGAGGATGTCGGAGTAGTTCTCCACCCCGATGAATTTGATCTGGGTGAGGTCGTACCCTCCCCACTGCGAGAGGGAGAGGAAGATCGCGAAGAACGACGGCAGGATCAGGAAGACGAGGAAGAACAGCAGCGACGGCGCCAGGAACAGGTAGCCGGCCCTGCCCTCCCTCCTGAACCTCCGGGATTTCACCCTGGACGGCGCAGAGAGCTCCGCGTCGCCCAGTTGGCTCGCCGCTTCGCGCGTCGCGCTCGCGTACATTCCAGTCATATGTCGTCTCCGCCTGTGTGGCTGCTTCTGAGGGGGTGGGCAGGGCCGCGGGGGCGGCCCTGCCCACCGGATTGCTACTTGCGGTCGATCTCGGCGGTCAGGTTCTTGAAGGTCTGATCGACGGGAGCGTGATTCACAAGAATCTCGTTGAGTGCGTTGTGCAGCGAGGTCTTCGCCTTGTACGCGTTGGCGGCGTTGGACTCGGCCATCGCGTAGCTCGCCGCGTCGTAGATCGGCGTGAGGTTCGCATCCTCTGCCTGCAGCTTCGGGCCGAGGATGTCGGCGTCGGCCTTGCGCGGCGGGATGAGGCCGTTCGTCGCCAGGAAGTCACCCATCTCGGTGACGCCCTCCTTGTTCTTGTTGGAGTTCAGCCAGGTGAGGAACTCCCAGGCCTCCTTCTTGTGCTTGCTGCCCGAGTTCACCCCGGTGAAGAAGGAGTACGCGAGCGAGCCCTTGTCCCCTGCTTCCGGGCCGGGAACGGGAGCGGTGCCGACGTTGGAGTACTCGTCCTTCATCTGCGTCTTCAGGCTGCCGATCCACCAGCCGGCCTGGATCGCCATGGCGACGCCGTTGGTCGGGAAGGTCTTCGTCGGCATGATCGACGTGGTCGTCGCCCCGGACTTGGCCAGGTCGGCCTCGAGCTGCATCGTCTCCTTGGCCTTGCCGTTCAGTGCCGAGTCGCCGTTCGGCTCGAGGAATTTGCCGCCCGCCGAATCGAGCAACGAAAGGAACGGGTGGGCGGTCTGGTTGTCGCCGTCCTGGATGAGGGAGAGCCCGACCACCTGATAGTTGCCGGAGCCGTCCTTCTTGGTGGTCTTGTTCGCGATCTCCTTGAGCTCATCCCAGGTGGCAGGCGGCTTGTCGTACCCGGCGTCGGCGAGGATCTTCTTGTTGTAATACAGGACGTACGTGTTGAACTCCGTCGGATATCCGAACACCTGGTTCGCACCGGTGACGGATGCCGCCGCGGCCTCGCTGTAGTTGTCCTTGATGTCCTTCGCGACCTCGGCGGACGGCTTGTCGAGCACACCGTTCGCGGCGAGCTGGCCACCCCAGAGGGAGTACGAGCTCATGATGTCGGCACCCTTGCCGCCGGTCTGACGCACGTTGAGCGTGGTGAGGAGGTCGTCGAAGTTGACCGTCTGCTGCTTGACCTGGATGTCCGGGTGGGACGAGTTCCACTCGTCGATCATCTTGGTCATGCCGCTCTTCATGGGGTCCTGACCGTAGTGGCTCAGGAAGGTGAGCGTGACTTTGCCGTCGTCGCTTCCCGACGAACCGGTACCGCTGCAGGCGGACAGCGCGAGCGCTGCCGCCCCGACGACGAGTGCCGCCTGGGCGATTCGGCCTCTGCGGCCGAACAGTGCTGTTCTCATGGTTTTCCTCTCGGTGGGGTGGACGCTGCTGTTCAGGCAGCGAGCGGCGCGTGCAGGATCGCGAAGGTGCGAGTTACGGTGAAACCGGTCTTGGCGTACAGGTACCCTGCCGCCGAGGTCTCCTCTGTCCAGAGGAACCAGGCGCTGTGGGCGCCGAGTGCGCGCATCCGCTCGAGGGTCAGGTGCAGGAGGATCTCGCCGAGGCCCGTCCCGCGGCTCTCCGGCAGCACGCCGAACGGCCCGAAGCGTTCGAGCACGTTCTCGTACGTGCCGTGCATCGCCCAGCCGAGCATCACGCCCTCCGGGTTGCGCACGGAGATGATGCGTTCGAGCGGCTGGCCGCCGAGCACGCCCTCCCGGATGCCGCGCGACCAGTCGGGGTTGAACCGGGAGCCGGCGATGTCGATCAGGTCGACGAGGTCGTCCCCGGTCGGCGAGCCGAACGTCCAGCCGTCCGCCCTGAGGGACGCGACCTTCTCCCGGATGCGCTCCGGGAGTTCGTAGTCGTTGAGCGTCCTGTCCATTGCGACGGACTCGTACTGGGTGGTGAAGCCGAGCTTGGCGAGCAGCCTGGCGGCGTCCGGATAGCGGGCGGCGTCGAGGCCGGGGAGGAAGTAGTTCGGCGTGTACGAGGAGAAGTACGCGGTCTTCGCGCCCTTGTTCGCCAGCCACTCCATGACGCCGCCGACCAGTGCGGCTCCGAGTCCCTGGTTGCGGTGGCCCGGGGTGACGAAGAAGAACGGCACCCAGCCGGAGTCCGGCTCGAGGTCGGCTCCGTCGGCGGCGATCCGGCGGTGCACCCCGTATGCGGCTCCGACGATCTCGCCGTCCGCCTCGGCCACCAGGAGGCCGGATGCGTCGAAGTTGCGGTCGAGCAGGAACATGTCGCGGAACCGGTCGTATGTGATTCCGTCGGCCGACGCAGCGGCCGTCCAGGCCTGGGCGATCTGGGGGCCGTCGCCGCTCTGGAAGGGTCGGATCGTCGCGGTGGACGTGGACTGCTGCATCGAATCTCCTCGTGCCTTTTCACTTCGGTGTGCCGGCGCATCCTGGCCTTGGACCGAAATTACCTTCATTGATGGAACCATGTCAAGTATTTTCAACCACCGCCATAGATGCGGTAATCATTTACGCGCTCGTTACACGGACGAAACGCGCGAATAGAGCAGAACATCGTCGCCGTAGACGTCCTGGACGGGCACGACGCCCGGATTCAGGACTGCCGCCGGCTCACCGGCGTGGACGGCATCGCGCAGCGCGGAGGAGCCCCAGAGACGGTCGATCGCGTACCCGTGCTCGCCGGACTCCACCCGCTGGCCGGGCTCCAGGAACCGGAAATCGTCCGGGTAGAGCTCCGCAACGGCGTCCAGGATCGCGAGGCCGGTCGACACCGGATCGAAGGCGCTGCGATCGACGATGTGCAGCTGAACCCCCCGCACGGTCTCCCCCGCATACTTGTGGAACGTCGGCGAATACCAGAGCTCGCGGAACAGCACTCCCGGGATGCGAGCATCCCGCAACCGCGCGGCGAACCGGCCATCGATGTACGGCGCCCCGAGCATTTCGAAGGGCCGCGTCGTGCCCCTGCCCTCGCTGACGTTCGTCCCCTCGAAGATGCCGGTCCCCGTGAAGGCGTACGCGGTATCCAGCGTCGGCATGTTCGGAGATGGCGGCACCCAGGGCAGCCCCGTGGCGTCGAAGTCCGCCGATGCGTCCCAGCCCTCCATCCGGATGACGTCGAGGTCGGCGGAGAGACCGTCGGCGGGCAGATCCCTGGTGTTGAACAGCCGCGCCAGCTCGCCGGCGGTGAGCCCGTGGCGCTGGTGCACGTCGCTTCGCCCGACGAAACTGCCGAACCCGGCGACGTCGATCCCCGGTCCGGAGAGCACGCCTCCACCGAGCGGGTTCGGGCGGTCGAGGACCACGAACCGCACGCCGGTGCGCGCTGCACTCCGCAGGCAGTCGTAGAGCGACCAGATGTACGTGTAGTAGCGCACTCCGAGGTCCTGCATGTCGAACACGACGGTGTCGACACCGGAGTCCTCGATCAGGCGATCGAGTTCGTCGCCCGACTTCAGATACGTCTCGATGATCGGCAGGTCGGTGCGGGCGTCGTGTGTGCTCGTCTCGGTCTCGCCGGCCTGCACAGAACCGTTGAGCCCGTGTTCCGGCCCGAACAGCGCCGTGACCGGAGCACCGGCCTCCACCAGGGCGTCGACCGTGCGGCCGAGGTCGGGTGTCGTGCCGGTGAAGTTGGTGAGCAGGCCGATCCGCCTGCCGCCGAGCAGTCCGGGATCCTCCGCGGCGATCTCGACGCCGGTGCGGGCGCGCTGGGTTGTCATGGTTATCCTTCCGTGGGCGCGCGGCATCGCACCGACGCACGGGGGACGCCGGATGGAGGCAGCGCTCAGTTTTCTTCTCGGAGTTCTCTGACGATTTCGTATGTGCTCTTCAGCGCCTGCACGGTGCGGTCGTACCGGCCGCGGGCGACGCCGACGAAGATGTAGTCGACGAGCGTGAGCTGCGCGATCCTGCTCGCCATCGCGCCGGAGCGGAACGTCGTCTCGCGCACCGCGGTGCGCAGCACGTCGTCCGCGTGCTCGGAGAGCGGCGAATCGGGGACGTTGGTGATGGCGACGGTGTACGCCCCACCGTTGTGGGCGCCACGCAGGAAGGCGTTGGTCTCCTTGGTCTTGCCGTTGTGCGAGAAGCCGATCGCCACATCCCCCGCTCCGATCAGCGCGGCGGACACGAGTGCGTCGTGCGCGTCGGTGAAAGCGAGCGCGATGTGCCCGATGCGCAGCAGTTTCTGCGCGAGGTCCTGTGCGCCCGCGTTGCTCGCCCCGACACCGAAGACGACCACGCGCTTGGCGCGCTCGACCTTGCGGACCACTCGCTCGAGCACCGCGATGTCGATGCTGTCCGCCGTCTCCCTGATGCCGAGGATCTCGCTGCTGGCGATCTTCGACACCATCTCGGCGAGCGTGTCGGACGGGCTGATGTCCGCGCCGTATGTGCCGGAGCCTGTGCTGCCGAACTCCGCGGACTCCTTGCCCAGTTCCGCCGCGAGCTGCAGTTTGAGCTGCGGGTAGCCGGTGAGGCCGAGCGACTGGCAGAAGCGCACGATCGACGCCTCGGACGTGTTGCACGCCCTGGCGAGTTCGGTGATCGTGTTCTCCACGACGATCTGCGGCCGCTCGAGGATCGCGTCGGCGACGCGGCGCATGGTGGGCGGGAACGATTCGACGTGCGCCTGGATGTTGGTCTGGATGCTCACAGGGACGACACTAATGACACCGTTCGCCATGTCGGCTCCCTCCGCTCGTTTTCACGCTTGGCGAGTCACGCTATCGACGCGCCGGGCCGTTTGTCAATCATTTACTTTGGATCGCTGATCCATGTAAATTGTCTCTATCACCGATGGATAAGGACGACGTGAGCACAGAAGCCGTACGCAGCCACATTGCGGTCGACCTCGGCAAGACCAACTGCCGGGTGCGGCTCGACGCCGGGCGCGCATCCACCGAGGTCCGCGGCCACGGGTTCCCCGGACTCGCTGCCGAAGGGGGCGCCGAGCTGGCCATCGCGGCCATCGCCCCCCTCGTCGCGTCGCTGGGCGCGGAGCAGCTGGCTCGCGTCACCGAACTCGCCATCGGTGCAGCGGGCGCCGACTCCGACAGGGATGCCGCTCGCCGGGCCGCCGAGCGCGCTCGCGAACTCTGGGGCTTCGGCGTCGCCATCGCCTCCGACGTGCTCACCGCGCACATCGGCGCGTTCGACGGAGCAGCGGGGACGGTCCTCATCGCCGGGACGGGCGCGGTGGCCTTCGAGGTCGGAGACGACGGCAGTGCGCGGCGCTCGGACGGCTGGGGCCCGTGGCTCGGCGACGAGGGCAGCGGTCGCTGGATCGGCCAGGCCGGCCTCGTCGCGGCACTCAGGGCGGCGGACGGCCGCGGGCCGCGCACGGCGCTCGAAGAGGACGCAGCCTCCATCGCCGGGGACCTCGTCGGCCTTCCGCGCGCGATCATGGGCGGCGGCGATGTCGCACGCGCGCTCGCCTCCTTCGCCCCCGTCGTCCTTGCGAACGCGCGAGGTGGCGACCAGGTGGCGCAGGGCATCGTCGATGCCGCCATCGACCACCTCGCCGCAGCGGCGGCCTCCGTCGCCACCCCCGGCTCTCCTGTCTCCGTGATCGGCGGGCTCACCGACGACCCCGAGTTCCTGCGGAGGCTGCTCGACGAGCTGGGCCGCCGCCACCTGTCCCCGCGCCGCCCCTCCGGATCGTCGCTGGACGGAGCGGCGATCCTCGCCGCCCGCCGTGACCTTCCCCACGAAAGGTATGCCATCCGTGTCTGACATCCTCAACAGAGCGCGAGGTCCCCACGACCTCCTCCTCGCCGAGCTCTCCACGCTCACGACAGAAGCGATCGTGGAAGACGGACGCGACCTCGACATGCTCAGCACAGCGGGGCTGGTCGAGCTGATGAACGAGCACGACGAGAGCGTCCCTCCCGCGGTCGCCGTGGTGCTGCCGACCATCGCAGCGGCCATCGACGACATCGCCGCCCGGATGCGCGACGGCGGTCGCCTCATCTACATCGGAGCCGGCACCCCGGGACGGCTCGGCATCGTGGACGCCAGCGAGTGCCCTCCGACGTTCAACGTCGACCCCTCCCTGGTGGTCGGGATCATTGCGGGAGGGGACGGCGCGATCCGGACCGCGGTGGAGAACGCCGAGGACGACCCGCAGGGCGGGGCGGACGCTCTCAGCGGCATCGCACTCACGGCGATGGATGTCGTGGTCGGGATCTCCGCATCCGGTCGCACCCCGTATGTGGTCGGCGCCCTGGAGTACGCGGCGGAGATCGGCGCGCTCACCGTCGCGATCGCCTGCAACAGCAACTCCACCATCGGACGCGTCGCCGACCACGCCATCGAGGTCGTCGTCGGCCCCGAGCTGATCGCGGGCTCCACGAGGCTCAAGGCGGGCACGGCGCAGAAGCTCGTGCTCAACATGATCTCCACCATCGCGATGATCAGGCTCGGCAAGACGTACGGCAACATCATGGTCGACCTCCGTGCCACCAACGAGAAGCTGCGTGCACGCGCCGAGCGCACTGTCATGCTCGTCACCGATTGCAGCCCGGCGGAGGCGGCGGAGACGCTGGCCCAGAGCGACGGCTCGGTGAAGATCGCCATTCTCATGCTGCTGCGCGGCCTCAGTGCTGACGCCGCGCGCGCGTCGATGGCGACAGCGCCGAGTCTCAGGGCCGCCCTCGGCGCCGCCTGACCATGGCCATCCTCCTTCGGACGTTCTGGGCAGTGGTCGATGCCCACCGGCCAGGCGCGAGTCTCGGGAACGTGATCGCCGACCTCCCTCCCGGTGACCGTGCGTGATCCGGCCATATGCCCCGGGCGATGTGGCGTCGCTGTCCAGAGTCTGCCTCCTGACGGGTGACTCCGGCGGCGACGCCACGGGGAAGTACGCCGACGACGGACTGCTCGCCGACATCTTCCTCCTGCCGTACCTCGAGCTCGAACCGGAGCACGCGCACGTCCTCGACATCGGCGGCCGGGCGGTGGGGTACATCGTCGCGACCCCGGACAGCGTGGTCTTCGCCGAGCGGTACCGCCGCGAGTGGCTCCCACGGTTCGCGGCCGCTCATCCACTGGTCGACCCGCCGACCACGCCGACCGAGAGCCTCGCGCTGGTCGGCCACTCCACCTCGCACCTGATCGGCCCGGACCACGAGCTGTTCCCCGCCCACCTGCACATCGACCTCCTGCCGGTGGCACAGGGACAGGGCTGGGGGCGCAGGCTGATGGCCACGCTTCTGCGCCAGCTGGCGGATGCGGGCGTCCCCGGTGTGCAGCTCGGGGTCGGCGAGCGCAACACCGGGGCGCAGGCCTTCTATCGGCGGCTCGGGTTCGCGCCGTTGCCTTCGACCCCCGACGATGGGCTGCGGCTGGGCATCCGGACCGACGCCGCCTCCCCCGCACGACGGATCCGCCGCCGCGCATCCACCGCTAGCGTTGGAGGATGACCAGCGCATCACCACGACTGCTGGCCGCGCCGGCGAGCGAGTGGCACCGTCCAGCCCCGGATGCCCGTGGCCGGCGAGCGGACGTCGTGCTCGCCGTCGTCCTGACCGCCGCGATGATCGGCTCGGTGTTCCTCTACCAGCGCACCGGGATGTACGGCAGTTCGGAAGCGTGGGTGAGCATCGTCTGGGCCGTCGCGAGCGGGGCGCCGCTGGCCGTGCGGCGGCGCTGGCCGGAAGCAGTCGCGATCTGCTCCGCCGTCGCGTTCTGGTGGGGAGGCGAGTTCCGGGTCGGCGAGTACCTGTTCTCGAACATCGCCCTGTTCATCGCCGTCTACACGCTCGGCGCGTGGGGTCGCAGGCGCACCCTGGCGACGGTGCTGCGACTCGCGATCATCGCCGCGATGTTCGTCTGGCTGTTCTGGAACCTGATCGTCACCGCCGGGATCAGCTCGGTGGTCCCGGAGCTGTCGCGCGAGGGGACACTCTCCCCGTACGTCGCGTTCGGTCTCATCCAGATCATCATCAACCTGCTCTATTTCGGCGGCGCGTACTACTTCGGCGACGCCGCATTCCGGTCGGCGCGTGCGAGGCACGAGCTGGAGACGCTGACACTCGAACTGGCGGAGGAGCGCGAGCGCACCCAGCAGCAGGCCATCGCGCTCGAACGGGTACGGATCGCCCGCGAGCTGCACGACGTCGTCGCGCATCACGTATCGGTGATGGGGGTGCAGGCGGGAGCAGCGCGGCTCGTGCTCGACCGCGACCCCGCCGCCGCTCGCTCCTCGCTGCTGAACGTCGAGTCGAGTGCGCGCACCGCCGTCGACGAGCTGCGGCTGCTGCTCGGCGCCCTGCGCGATGACCAGGCGGCGCCCGCAGGCGACGCGGCGACGACGCACGGCGTGGACCAGCTGGGCGAACTGGTCGACGACGCCGTCGGCGCCGGCCTGCCCACCCGGCTGCACGTCATCGGCAGCCGCAGGGCGGTGCCGGCGACCATCGGGCTCTGTGTGTACCGCGTGGCGCAGGAGGCGCTCACCAACACCCGGAAGCACGGCGGGGCGGGGGCGACCGCCGAGCTGCGGCTCCGATACACCGACGACAGCCTCGAAGTGGAGGCGTCGGACACCGGGCTCGGCGCAGGACGCTCCGCCACCGCATCCGGGGCCGGGATGGGGCACCTCGGGATGCGCGAACGGGTCGCGTCCGTCGGAGGGAGCATCGAGATCGGTCCGCGCAGCCGCGGCGGATACCTCGTCCGCGCGCGCTTCCCGCTCGCCGCGGAGGTGATGAGGTGAGCATCCGGGTACTGCTCGCCGACGACCAGGAACTCGTCCGCGCCGGATTCCGGATCATCCTGCAGTCGGACGACGCGATCGAGGTGGTCGGCGAGGCGGGCGACGGCCAGACCGCCGTGCGGCTCTGCGAGGAACTGCAGCCGGACGTGATCTGCATGGACGTGCAGATGCCCGGCATGGACGGGCTCGAGGCGACCAGGCAGATCGTCGCCAGGCCCGACCTCGCCGCCAGCGTGCTCGTGCTCACCACGTTCAACCGCGACGACTACCTCTTCACCGCACTGCAGGCGGGCGCGAGCGGGTTCCTGCTGAAGAACTCGTCGCCGGAGGAGCTGGTCAACGCGGTGCACGTCCTCGCCAGAGGGGATGCGCTGCTGTCTCCGGATGTGACCCGCCAGGTGATCAGCCGGTTCAGCGATGGGCAGGCGGGAGCGCTGGCGGGTGGTGCGACAACCGCCACCGGCACCGCGGTCGACGACCTCACCGACCGCGAGCGCGAAGTACTCGGCCTCCTCGCCGGCGGCCTGTCCAACGCGGAGATCGCCGCGCGGCTCTACCTCGGCGAGGCCACCGTGAAGACGCACGTCTCGAAAGTGCTGCTCAAGCTGGGGCTGCGCGACCGCATCCAGGCGGTCATCTTCGCCTACGAGAACGGGCTCGCCGGGCGCTGACCCGCGCCGGGCGCTGACCCGCCTGCCCTCCGCCGAGCGGCGGACGACGGCAGGTGGATGCGGTGCTCGCCCGCGAATCCGTAGCGTGGAATCGACCACGGAAGGGACGGCGACAATGCTGCAGATCCAGAACGTCGAGAAGCGCTACGGGGACCGCCTCGTGCTGCGCGACGTGAACTTCACGGTGCCGCGAGCGCGCATGACCGGCTTCGTCGGAGGCAACGGCGCGGGCAAGACCACGACCATGCGCATCATCCTCGGCGTGCTCGCCTCGGACGGCGGCACGGTGCTGCTCGACGGCCAGCCGCTCACCGCGGACGACCGCCGCCGCTTCGGCTACATGCCGGAGGAGCGCGGCCTCTACCCGAAGATGAAGGTCGCGGAGCAGCTCGTCTACCTGGCGAGGCTGCACGGTCTCGGCGCCGCCGCCGCTGCACGCAATACCGACGCGCTGCTCGACAGGCTCGGTCTCGGCGAGCGCTCCGGCGATCTGGTGGAGAGCCTCAGCCTCGGCAACCAGCAGCGGGCGCAGATCGCCGCCGCCCTCGTGCACGACCCCGAGGTGCTGGTGCTGGACGAGCCGTTCTCCGGCCTCGACCCCCTGGCGGTGGATGTGGTGGTCGGCGTGCTCCGCGACTACGCGGCCTCCGGTGCTCCCGTGCTGTTCAGCTCGCACCAGCTCGACATCGTCGAGCGGCTCTGCGACGAGCTCGTGATCATCGCCGATGGCGAGGTCAAGGTCTCCGGCGGCACGGACGAACTGCGGCGCGAGCACGGCGGCGGACGCTACGAGCTGCTCGTCTCCGGCGACGCGGGCTGGCTCCGCGGGCTCGACGGTGTCACCGTGCTCGACTTCGACGGCGGATACGCGCTGTTCGAGTCCGACGACGCGACGGCGCAGGCCGTGCTCAAGCGGGCGACGGCCGACGGCGGCGTGGTCAGCTTCGGACCCCAGAACCCCTCCCTTGCACAGATCTTCCGAGAGGCCATCGGCAAATGAGCGCATCAGCATCCACCGGCACCCCGTCCACGCGCACCACCCCGCCCGCCCCGGGCTTCGCATCCGGGGTCGGTCTCGTCGCCCGCAGGGAGATCGTCACCCGGCTGCGCAGCAAGTCGTTCGTCGTCTCGGCGGCCGTGCTCGTGCTGCTCGTGCTCGCCTCCGTGCTGCTCGGCGGCATCTTCGGCGGGAGCGACAGCTCCACGAAGGTCGCCGTCGTCGGGTCGGCCGAGCAGGTCGTCGGCGGGGCGGACGGCCTGGATCCCGTGCAGGTCGATTCGCGCGCCGCCGGGGAGGAGCTGCTGCGCTCCGGCGACGTGTCCGCCGTGGTGGTCCCCGGCTCTGGGACGCCGCCCGTGACCGTGATCGGCCTCGACAGCGCGCCTCAGGGCGTGCTCGCCGCCCTGAGCATCCAGCCGGAGGTGGAACTGCTCGACCCGTCCGCGCAGCCCGCTGCCCTGGTCTACATCATCGCCCTCGGTTTCGGGATCGTCTTCATGATGTCCGCCGTGACCTTCGGCACGATGATCGCCCAGAGCGTCGTCGAGGAGAAGCAGACGCGCATCGTGGAGATCCTGCTGTCGACGGTGAGCGCCCGCGTGCTGCTCGCCGGCAAGGTCGTCGGGAACAGCGTCCTCGCACTCGGCCAGATCGCCGCCATCGCCATCGCAGCGATCCTCGGGATGATGGTCACCGGCCAGCAGGTGCTGCTCGGCACCGTCGGGCCGGCTGTCGCCTGGTTCGTGGTGTTCTTCGTGATCGGCTTCGTGCTGCTGGCCGCGCTCTACGCGGCGGCCGCCTCGCTCGTCTCCCGCTCGGAGGACATCGGGTCGGTGACGTCGCCGGTGATGATCCTCATCATGGTGCCGTACTTCCTGGTGATCTTCTTCAACGACAACCCCACCGTGATGGCGATCATGAGCTACGTGCCGTTCGCCGCACCGGTCGGGATGCCGGTGCGCATCTTCCTGGGAACGGCGGAGTGGTGGGAGCCGATCCTGTCGCTCGTGCTGCTCGTCGCATCCACTGCCGTGGTGATCGCGCTCGGCGCCCGGGTGTACTCCAACTCGCTGCTGCGGACCGGCGCTCGCGTGAAAGTCTCGGAAGCGCTGCGCGGCTGACCGGCCTGCGAGCATACTGAGCGCATGAGTGCTGAGGATGCTGGCGGCAGGGACAACGCCGTCGTTCGGTTTCTGAAACGGAAGTGGCTGGCCATCGTCCTGGTGGTGCTGCTGCTGATCGTGGCCATTCAGAACGGGGTGGGCAACGACCAGGCCACCATCTACCTGCTGTGGGCGCAGTTGCGGATGCCGACGTGGGTGCTGGTGGTGGCGGTGTTCGTGGTCGGCGGCGTGGTCGGATGGGTGCTCGCGCGCAACAGGGCGGCTCGCAAAGCCAGACGCTGACCTTGACGCGGCGCAGGTGCGCGGAGTTAGGTTGCCTGCATGGTCACTCTCATCATCGTGCTTCTGGTCGTCTGGGCTGTGCTCGCGATCCTGGGCTTCGCGATCAAGGGTCTGCTGTGGCTGGCGATCATCGGGCTCATCCTGTTCGTCATCACGGCGATCATCGGCTGGCTGAGGCGCAGCGGCAGCAAAGGCTGATTCAGCGACCGCATCCCTGAATCGGATCACCGCGGCCTGTTGGACAGGACGGCCCGCACACGGAAAAGTGGAAGCATGGCCTACCACCCCCTCCCCGAGCGCTACGACCGGATGCAGTACCGCCGCACCGGGCGCAGCGGGCTCGATCTTCCAGCGCTGTCCCTCGGTCTCTGGCACAACTTCGGCGACGACCGGCCGTTCGCGACGCAGCGGGACATCGTGCTGCGGGCGTTCGACCTCGGCATCACGCACTTCGACCTCGCCAACAACTACGGCCCGCCGTACGGCGCGGCAGAGGTGAACTTCGGGCGCATCATGCGCGACGACCTGCGCCCGTACCGCGACGAGATCGTGGTGTCGTCGAAGGCCGGCTGGGACATGTGGCCCGGTCCGTACGGCCAGGGCGGCGGCGGACGGAAGTACATGCTCGCGAGCCTCGACCAGTCCCTGTCGCGGCTCGGCCTCGACTACGTCGACATCTTCTACTCGCACCGACCCGACCCGTCGACTCCGCTGGAGGAGACGATGCAGGCACTGGACACCGCCGTCCGCTCCGGCAAGGCGCTGTACGTCGGCATCTCGTCCTACGGTGCAGAGGATGCGCGCCGCGCCGCCGAGATCCTGCGCGAACTCGGAACGCCCCTGCTCATCCACCAGCCGTCGTACTCGATGCTGAACCGCTGGATCGAGAACGAGGGGCTGCTGGATGCGGCGGGCGATGCCGGCTTCGGCGTCATCGGGTTCACCGCCCTGGCGCAGGGGATGCTCACCGACAAGTACCTGAACGGCATCCCGGACGGCTCGCGCGCCGCTGCGGGCAGCTCGCTCGACGCGGACTGGCTGACCGACGACGCGGTGGCGCGCCTGCGGTCGCTCAACGAGATCGCGGCACGGCGCGGCCAGTCGCTCGCGCAGCTGGCGCTCGCCTGGGCGCTGCGCGACGAACGCGTGACGTCGCTGGTTATCGGCGCGAGCAGCGTCGCCCAGCTGGAGCAGAACGTCGGGGCGCTGGACAACCTCGCGTTCACGGATGAGGAGCTGGCCGAGATCGACGAGCTGGCCGTGGATGCGGGCGTCGACCTGTGGGCGGGCGCGCGCCGCGGGGAACTGTAGGGTCGGAGCGGTCGGCCGGGCCCCAGTCAGTCGATCGGGCGGATGAGCTCTGGCCCGTCTCCGGTCACCGGCCCGACGCGGTCGAAAGCGAGCGACTCGGCGACGCCGACGGCCGCGCGCACGGCCTCGTCGAGCAGCGCCTGGTCTCCGACGACGGTCGGGTCGACCCAGTGGTCCCACAGTTCGCGCGGCAGCGGCACGGGGTTGCGGTCGTGGATGTGCTCGAGCGTGTGCACAGCGTCCGCCGTGAGGATGGTGGCGGTGAGGTGCCAGCGCTCAGGGTCGCCGTGTTCCTTGGCCGGGTCTGCCCACCAGGCGTACAGCCCCGCGAAACCCATCAGCTCGCCGTCGGGCAGGTGGATGAAGTACGGCGTCTTCTTCTTGGTGACGGGATCGGTCTGCCACTCGTAGTATCCGATGGCCGGCACGATCGCGCGGCGGGAGGCGACGGAGGCCTTGAACATGGGCTTCTCCGCCGCGGTCTCCGCGCGGGCGTTGAAGGTGGGGACCTTGGTCTTCAGCTCTTTCGACCAGGAGGGCACGAGCGACCACCTGGCCAGTTCGAGCCGTCGGACGCTCGGCTCGTCGTTCTTCTTGCTCTCCAGGAAGATCGGGATGGGGTCGGTGGGCGCGATGTTCCAGCTGGGCCGCCAGTCCCGGAAGTCGCCGCCCTCGGCGACGAACTCCTGGATCATGTCGTCCGTCTCTTTGTCCATCGCGAACCGTCCGCACATACCCCGACCATACCTCCCGCCTCCGACACCCGACGAGACACCACTATCTGTCGCGAAACGCCCGGGATGCGGCACAGTTACTGGTATCTCGATCGCTGGAGGGTGTGGATAACGTGGGCGACTGGCGGAGGATCGTGGCGGCGCTGGGGAACGCGGACGCCCGGGTGGTGTTCGCGGAGGTGGTGCTGGGCGGCGCAGGCGCGGCCGGCACGGCTGGCGCGGGGCTGTCGCCCGCGCGGCGGCGGCGCGCGCTGGCGGCGCTGACCGCATCCGGGGTCGTGGTGGAGCAGGACGGCGCGCTGGTGGTCGACGGCGCCGTGTTCGCCGACGCCCTCCGGGATGCGCAGCGACGGGATGCACGGGGCAGGGCTCCGCGCACCGGCGTCGAGCGGTTCCTCGACGCGGATGGACGCATCGACCGGTTCCCGGCGAACGCCGGGGAGCGGCGGGAGTTGCTGGCGCTGGTCGCCTCCGCGGTGCTCGGGGATTCCGAGGTGGTGGACGAGCGCGAGCTGTCCGAGCGGCTGCTGCGGTTCGGGGACGACCCCGCTCTGCTGCGCCGGTATCTGGTGGATTTCGGGCTCGTCGAACGCACCCGTTCCGGGTCGGAATACGCGAAAACACGGGCCTGAGAGTCCCGTTCCGGCGCGCCTCAGAGCGCCCGCACGCAAAGATGAGTAATAATCACCCCCATAGAGGGCTCACGCGAACCTGAAAAAACGATGTAATCTCACTTTTGTGAATAGGTGAGAAACAGTCACTTTCCGTTCGCTGAACAAGCTCGTCGGTCTCACGAGTGGGACTCACCGGTTCACGCCACCCGAAAAAGCACCAACCCGACACACGCAGGGACGACCCGTGAACCCGCATCCGCCACGTCGAGCGACCCGTTCGCTCAACCCCCTCGAACAGAGGGCCGCTCGGCGCGCGCGGAGCAACGGGACGACCCTCATCAGCGGGGCCGGCGGCGGTGAAGCCGTTCGAGACCACGGCTTTCCCCCAGCCGTCGTCGGCTCTTCGGTCGGTGCATCCATCAGCAGCGCGGGGAGGGCGCTCCGATGACCGTACTCAAACCACGCCTGACCACCATCGGCCGTTCGGCCGCCCCGACCCAGCGCCGCAGCTCTGAGCGCACCTGGGCGCGGCAGTACCGCGCTCGCTTGTTCATCACCGACACCGCGATCATCCTGGCGTCCACGCTCTGCGCGATGTTCCTGCGCTTCGGCCTCGACGACACCGGCACCCAGTTCGCCGGATACCGCACCGACTACTTCACGCTGTCCATGCTCATCGCGGCGACCTGGATGTTCGCCCTCGCCGTCAACCACTCGCGCGACCCGCGCGTGGTCGGCGTCGGCGTCGCGGAGTACAAGAGGGTCGTGAACGCCAGCGCGCTCACCTTCGGTCTGCTCGCCATCGTCTTCCTGGTCGCCAAGGTCGACATCGCCCGCGGCTACTTCGTGCTGGCGCTCCCGCTCGGGGTCGTCGGCGTGCTGACGTCGCGCTGGCTGTGGCGGCAGTGGCTGATCCGCCAGCGGATGTTCGACCACTACCTCTCCCGCGCACTCGTCGTCGGAGGGTTCTCCGACGTCGACTACGTCGTGCGGCAGATCCACAACAAGTCGGGCGCCGCCTACCACGTGGTCGGCGCATCCCTCGACACGGGCAAGCGCAAGGGCGCCAAGAAGGACGCGGCGATGAAGAAGCGCATCGCCGCCCCCGACCGCGAGGTGCCCGTGGTCTCCGATCTCGACGGCGTCGCGGACGCCGCCGCCCGCCTGGGCGTCGACACCGTGATCGTCGCCGGCCAGTCGCTGACCGGCGGCGACTTCGTGCGCACCCTGGCCTGGAAGCTCGAGGGCACGGCCACCGAGCTGGTGCTCGCGTCGCGCCTCACCGACGTCGCCGGCCCGCGCATCCATTTCCGCCCCGTGGAGGGGCTGCCGCTCATCCACGTGGAGATCCCGCAGTTCGAGGGAGGCAAGCACGTGCTCAAGCGCGCGTTCGACTTCTTCGCCTCCGGCCTCGCGCTCGCCCTGCTCTCCCCGGTCTTCCTCGCCGTCGCGCTGTTCGTGAAGCTCGACGACAACGGCCCCGTCGTGTTCTCGCAGGAGCGCGTCGGCCGCAACGGCGAGACGTTCCGGATGTTCAAGTTCCGTTCCATGTGCGTCGATGCAGAAGCGCGCCTCGCCGAACTGCAGGCGAGAAGCGACGGCAACGGCGTGCTGTTCAAGCTCAAGGACGACCCGCGCGTCACCCGCGTCGGCCGCATCCTGCGCAAGTACTCGCTCGACGAGCTGCCCCAGCTCGTGAATGTCTTCCTCGGCGACATGAGCCTTGTCGGACCGCGGCCGCCGCTGCGCTCCGAGGTCGAGGGATATGAGAACCACGTCCACCGTCGCCTGTACATCAAGCCGGGTCTCACCGGCATGTGGCAGGTCAACGGACGCTCCGACCTCTCCTGGGAGGAAAGCGTCCGACTCGATCTCTACTACGTGGAGAACTGGTCGCTCACCGGCGACCTGGTCATCATGTGGCGGACGGTCAAAGTGCTCACCCATCCCGTCGGCGCGTACTGACGCGCCAGGGCCTGCTCTCACAACAACCCCCAACCCGACCCGAACAGACACCGAGGTTGTCATGACCACAGAACTCCGCCCACGCGCTCGCTCGCTGGGCATCCTGACCGCGATCGTCACAGCGGTGGGCTTGGTCTTCGGAGGACTCGCGATCGCATCGCCGGCCTCCGCTGACAGTGCTCCACCAGACCCGACGAATCCCGCCACCCCTGCCACCGTCACCGACGACGTGCTCCCGACCCCGCAGATCAACGGCGTCGTGTGGGCTCAGGTCGTCGTCGGCAACACGGTGTACGTCGCGGGCAAGTTCACCTCCGCCCGGCCCTACGGCTCGCCGGCGGGCACGAACGAGACCCCCCCGCAACAACCTGCTCGCCTACAACATCACCACGGGCAGCCTCCTCCCCTTCGCGCCGAACCTGAACGCGCAGGCCCTCGGGATCACAGCATCCCCCGATGGGTCGCGCATCTACGTGGTCGGCGACTTCACCTCCATCGACAGCAAGGGCTACTACCGTCTCGCGGCGTTCTCGACGGCGACGAACACCATCGTGACGGCCTTCCGCCCCATCATGGAGAGCCAGACCCGCGCTGTCGCGGCCTCGAACACCACTGTGTACACGGGCGGTGACGCCTCCAGCATCAACGGCGTCGCCCGCGCGTACGTCGGAGCGGTGAGCGCGACGGACGGCTCGACCCTCAACTGGCAGGCCAACGCAGACGCCCCCGTGGATGCGCTGGCGCTGACCAAGGACGGTTCCAAGCTGATCGTCGGCGGACGCTTCCAGAACCTCGGCGGCGTCGCCAACTACGGCCTCGGCGCCGTGGACGCGAGCACGGCGGCGATCCTGCCGTTCGCCGCCAACCAGACCGTGCGCAACGCGGGCACGCAGGCGAGCATCACGTCGCTGTACACGACCGCAGACCGCGTCTACGGCTCCGGCTACGTCTTCGGCGCCGGCGGCAACCTCGAGGGCAGCTTCTCCGCCGACCCGAACACCGGCGCGATCAACTGGGTCGAGGACTGCCACGGAGACACGTACTCGATCTTCGCCCAGAACGACGGCCCGCTGTACGTCGCGGGTCACCCGCACTACTGCGGCAACATCGGCGGCTTCCCGCAGACGAGCCCGACCTGGACGTTCTACAACTCGATCGCTTTCAGCAAGGCGGCGACCGGCACGATCACGGCCGACCCGTACGGCTACTTCAACTGGGCGGGCACCCCGTCTCCGTCGCTGCTCGACTGGTTCCCCAAGTGGTCCGTCGGCACCTTCACCGGACAGAGCCAGGCCACCTGGAGCGTCGCGGGCAACGACAAGTACGTCGTCTACGGCGGCGAGTTCCCGACGGTCAACGGCATCGCGCAGCAGGGTCTGACCCGCTTCGCCGTGTCGAGCGCAGCGCCGAACAAGGTCGGCCCGCAGGGCATCCCGCTCACCCCGACGGCCGCGTCCTTCAACGCCGGTCAGGTGCGCGTCAGCTTCGCGGCGACGTACGACATGGACAACGGCTACCTCACGTACAAGGTGTACCGGGATGCGGGCACCACGCCGGTCTACCAGACCACCGTGCGCTCCAACTTCTACACCCGGCCGATGATCGGGTTCGTGGACAGCGGGCTCACGCCGGGATCGCATCCGATCTATCACGTGAAGGTGTTCGACCCGTTCGGCAACACCACATCGCGTGACACCAACGCGATCACGGTCGCGGCCACCAACAGCGGAGGCGCGTATTCCGACTCGGTGACGCAGGCGGGAGCATCCTCGTACTGGCCGCTGGACGAGTCGAGCGGCACCACCGGTTTCGACCACATCGGGTTCAACGACGTGCAGGAGACCGCCGTCACCCAGGGTGCAGCCGGCCCGATCACGGGCACCACCGCCAGCACGTTCAACGGGTCGACCAGCCTGGCCGTCACGCAGACCGCCATCCAGGCGCCTGACACGTACACGGCGTCCGCGTGGTTCCGCACCACGTCGACCAGCGGAGGCAAGATCCTCGGCTTCGGCAACGTGAACACCGGGCAGTCCGGCAGCTACGACCGTCACGTCTACATGGACAACAGCGGGAAGATCTGGTTCGGCGTCTACCCGGGAGGCGTCGCGACGCTGAACAGCTCCGGCTCGTACAACGACGGGCAGTGGCACCAGGTCGTCGCGTCGCTCGGCGCCAACGGCATGCGGCTGTACCTCGACGGCAAGCAGGTCGGCAGCCGCACGGACGTGACCAGCGGCCAGAACTACCAGGGCTACTGGCGCATCGGCGGTGACAACATCGGCGGATGGCCCAACCAGCCGGCGAGCAGCTACTTCGCCGGTGACATCGGTCAGGTGTCGATCTACCCGACGGTCCTCGACCGCAGCACCGTGGTGAACCAGTTCGTCGCATCCGGTCGTCCGTCTCCCCTCGCCCCCGCTCCCGCGGATGCATACGGAGCTGCCGTCTACAACGGCAACCCGGACATCTTCTGGCGCCTCGACGAGACCAGCGGCTCTGTGGCCAACAGCGCGGACGCGTACACCAACAACGGCACGTACTCCGGCACCGCGACCACCAAGAACCAGAGCGGCGTCCTGCCCGGCACGGCTGACAAGGCCGTGCGGTTCAACACGAACAACTCCGGATCGTCCGGCGGCATCGTGACGAGCAACCAGCAGTTCGCCAACCCCTCGGTGTACACCGAGGAGATCTGGTTCAAGACGACCACCACCAAGGGCGGAAAGCTGATCGGCTTCGGCGACCGGCAGACCGGCCTGTCGAGCAACTACGACCGCCACGTCTACATGCAGGACGACGGCCGCATCGTGTTCGGCGTCTGGACCGGTCAGGCCAACACCATCACATCGCCCAACCCGCTGAACAACAACCAGTGGCACCAGGCGGTGGCGTCGCAGGGACCGAACGGCATGGCCCTCTACGTCGACGGCCAGCTCGTCGGCACCAACCCGCAGACGCAGGCGCAGGCATACAGCGGATACTGGCGCATCGGCGGCGACAACACCTGGGGTTCCACCGGACCGTACTTCAGCGGCACGCTGGACGAGGCTGCGGTCTACCCGAGCGTGCTGAGCGCTCAGGATGTGGCGAACCACTACTCGCTCGGAACGTCCGGCACCCTGCCGAACCAACTGCCGACCGCGTCGTTCACCTCCTCCGCGTCGTTCCTCGACGCGAGCTTCGACGGCACGGCGTCCACGGACCCGGACGGCACGATCGCCTCGTACGCCTGGGACTTCGGAGACGGTGACACCGCAACGGGCGCAACGGCCACCCACACCTTCCTCCAGAGCGGCAGCTACCCCGTGAAGCTGACCGTGACGGACAACCAGGGTGGGACGGGCACCGTGACGCAGGTCGTGGCCGTCCAGGCCGCACCGCCGAACCAGCCGCCGGTGGCAGCGTTCACCTCCTCGGCGACGTTCCTCGACGCGAGCTTCGACGCATCCGGTTCGTCAGACCCGGACGGCACCATCGCCTCGTACGCCTGGGACTTCGGTGACGGAGCGACGGCGACCGGAGCGACGGCGACGCACACCTTCTCCGACACGGGCACATACCCCGTGAAGCTGACGGTGACCGACGACAAGGGCGCGACCGCGAGCATCACCAAGGGTGTCGCCGTTCAGGCCGCACCGCCGAACCAGCCGCCCGTGGCAGCGTTCACCTCCTCGGTGACGAACCTCGGCGCATCGTTCGACGGCTCGACCTCGAACGACCCGGACGGCACCATCGCCTCGTACGCCTGGGACTTCGGAGACGGAGCGACGGGAACCGGAGCGACGGCCACCCACACGTACGCCACCGGCGACACGTTCACGGTGACGCTCACGGTGACGGACAACCAGGGTCTGTCGACCTCGGTCTCGCACCAGGTCACCACGACCGTCCCGCCGAACCAGCTCCCGACCGCGTCGTTCACCGCAACGGTGACGAACCTCGGGGTCTCGGTCAACGGTTCGGCCTCGGCTGACCCGGACGGCACGATCGCCTCGTACGCCTGGAACTTCGGAGACGGAGCCACAGGTACCGGAGCGACCGCGACGCACACCTACGCTGCAGCCGGCCCGTACACGATCACCCTGACCGTGACGGACAACCGGGGAGGCACGGCCACCACCACCCGCGCGGTGACCGCGACCAACCCGGCCCCCAACGCCCTCGCCCAGGATGCGTTCGAACGCTCCGTGGCGAACGGCTGGGGAACGGCGGACAAGGGTGGGGCGTGGACGCTCTCCGGCGGAGCCACCAGCTTCAACGTCGCGAACGGCGTCGGCCAGCAGGTCGCAGCCGCCGGGACGACGAAGACGGCGACGCTGACAACGGTCACCCAGACGAGTGCCGATGTCACGGTCACGGTCTCCGCCGACAAGGCGGCGACCGGTGGCGGCATCTACTACTCGGCGATCGGCCGCATGATCGGCACGAACGACTACGAGGCCAGGGCATGGGTCAAGTCGACCGGTGCCGTGCAGCTCCAGCTGATGCAGGGTTCGACGACCCTGTCCGCGCTCAACGTCCCCAACCTGACGGTTGCTGCCGGTGACAAGCTGAAGATCCACCTGCAGGTGATCGGCACGTCGCCGACCACGATCAGGGCCAAGGTGTGGTCCGCATCCACCACGGAGCCCGCTGCCTGGCAGCTGACCTCCACGGATGCGACGGCAGCCCTCCAGGCCGCCGGGTTCACCGGACTCCGCACCTACGTCTCCGGAACGGCGACCGACATCCCGGTCACCACCCGTTTCGATGACTTCGTGGTGGTGCCCGCACAGTGAACGACCGGATGAACCGCACGCGGCGCACGGTTCTCGTGGCGCACCCGAGCTCGGAGCTGTACGGCTCCGACCGGGTGCTCCTCGAGAGCGTCACCGCCCTCGTGGACGATGGCTGGGATGTGGTGGTGACGGTGCCGGACGATGGCCCGCTGCTGCCCGAAGTCGTCGCCCGCGGGGCGAGGGTCAGGAGGTGCGCGGCACCCGTGGTGCGCAAGAGCGCCCTCCGCCCCCTCGGCTTCGTGCGGTTCGTCGGCACGGCCGTCCGCGGCCTCGTCGACGGGATGCGGATGCTCCGCCAGGAGCGTCCGGCCCTCGTCTACGTGAACACGGTCACCGTGCCCCTCTGGATCGGACTCGGACGCCTCGCCCGCGTGCCCGTGCTCTGTCACGTGCACGAGGGCGAGAGCTCCGCCTCCCCTCTGCTCCGGCGCATCCTGGCGCTGCCGCTGCTGCTCGCGAACACCATCGTGGCCAACAGCAGATTCAGCGTCGGCGTGCTCGGCGGGTCGTTCCCGTCGCTGGAGCGCCGCGCGGAGGTCGTGTACAACGCCGTCCCCGGCCCGCCGGAGCGCACGCCCGTGCGGGCGAGCATCGACGGCGACCTGCGGGTGACGTACATCGGCAGGCTCTCTCCCCGCAAGGGCGTCGACGTCGCCATCGACGCGATCGCCGAGCTCAACCGCCGCGGCGTGCCGGCGACGCTCGACCTCGTCGGAGCGGTGTTCCCCGGCTACGAGTGGTATGAGACGGCACTGCGCGAGCAGGTCGAGAACAAGAAGCTCGGCGACAGGGTCAGCTTCCGCGGGTTCCAGCCGTCGGTGTGGGAGTACGTGCACGGCGGCGACGTCGTCCTCGTGCCGTCGCGCGCCGACGAGCCGTTCGGCAACACCGCCGTCGAGGCCATCCTGAGCGGCCGTCCGGTCATCGCGAGCGCCACCAGCGGTCTCCTCGAGGCGACGGCGGGATACGCGACGGCCACCACGGTCGTCCCCGGCAGCTCCGACTCGCTGGCAGACGCCCTGGTCGGCACCATCGCGGACTGGGAAGACACCAGGGCGAACGTCGGTTCGGACGCCGAGACGGCCGAACGCCGGCACAGCCCGGGCGCCTACCGCCGCAGGATCGCCGCGATCGTGCGCGGCAACGCTCGCACGCGCTGACGACCGGCGCTCGCGAACTCGAACGGGCGCTGCGGCGCCCGCTGGCTTAACATGGGCGGAAGGGGGTGATGAGGATGTTTCACATGGCGGCGCTGACCGGTCCGGTCGTGGACAGGTCGCTCCTGCTGGCGCTCGCGCTGGTGGTCGCCTTCGTCGGCTTCCTCGTGCTCCGCCGCTCGCCCAGGCTCGCCGTCTGCGTCTGGATCTGCGTGCTCGCCTTCGTGCCGATCTGGCTGGGCGTCAACGTCGGCTTCAACGGCAACTACTACCTCCCTCCCGCGACGGCTGCCGGGCTCCTCGTGCTCGCCGCTCTGCTGCCCATCCCGCGCCTCCGGCTCAGCTGGGTGGACGGGCTGGTTGTGCTGGTGGTGGTCGCCGCGGTGTGCTCGCTCTACACGGGCAGCGCATCCATCGCCGTCAGCGCGCTGTTCAGCATCGTCACCTACTACGTCATCGCCTATCTGGTCGGCCGGTTCGCTCCGCTGAAGGTGGATGCGCGCTGGCTGCACGCCGCCATCGCCATCATCTTCACCGTCGTCGCCCTCCTCGCCGTCATCGAGGGACTGACGCACTGGAACCCGTTCGTGGAGATCCACGCCGGCAACTCGCTCTACACGATCTGGGGCAGCATCCAGGAGCGCGGCGGCGTCCCGCGCGCCGAGGGGGCGTTCGGCCACTCCATCGCACTCGGGTCCAGCCTGGCTCTGGCGGTTCCGCTCACGCTGGCCGCGCCGTTCCGGCTCTGGGTGCGCGCGGGCATGGTGCTGCTGATGCTGGTCGGGACCGTCTTCACCTTCAGCAGGATCGGGATGATCTGCGCGCTGCTCGGGCTCGTGCTGAGCATCCTGTTCATGCGCGACGCGATCACCAGGAAGGCGAGGATCGTGCTCGTCGCCGTGATGCTCGCCGTCTCCGCCGTGCTGTTCCCGCTGGTCGCCGCGGTGTTCGACGACGCCGGCTCCGAGGCGAGCGACAGCGCGAACTACCGGGGGGACCTGCTCTCACTGATCGGCACGATGAACCCGATCGGCGTCGCGTCGTCCGCCGAGAAGAACTCGGCGGGCAACCTCTACTTCGGGGACTTCCGCTCGATCGACAGCCAGCTCATCCTGACCGGGCTCACCAACGGCGTGATCGTGCTGCTGGGCATCCTGGTCGCTCTCGCCGGCGGCATCATCCTGCTGGTCAGGCGCAAGGCCAGCCCGGCGACGATCGCGCTGGTCGCCCAGATCCCCGCCTTCGCGACGGTGGCCCTCATCACCCAGTACTCGATCTTCGTGTGGTTCGTCGCCGGACTCGCAGCGACGACGCAGCTGCTCCCCCTCAATTCCGCGGGAGTCATGCTGGACGGCCACTCGGAGGAGCACCCGCGTCACACTCGCACCGACGCGCGTCCTCCGGTGAGGAGTGCCGCCTAGAATGCCTTCAACGACGCCCGACCGCGTCCGCCGTCCGCCAGACACCCGAGCGATCCACCGCTCGCTGCCCGGCGAGCGAGCGGCGCCTGCCATCACATCCGACTCCCTGGGAGGCCCGTCCATGAACACGCACCAGTACCTCACCGCATTCCGGCGGTTCTGGTACGTGATCGTGGTCGCGACCATCGTCGGCGGCCTCGCCGGTTTCGGTCTGTCACAGATCGCGAAGCCGGTGTACACGGCCACCTCCGGTCTCTACTTCTCGCTGAACTTCGGCGGGTCGGCCAGCGACCTCAGCCAGGGTTCGACGTACACCCAGAACCAGATGCTGTCCTTCGCCCAGCTGGCGGAGTCGCCCGTCGTGCTCCAGCCGGTGGTCGACGACCTCGACCTGGATGTGACCGCCAAGGGCCTCGCGGACGCCATCGCCGTCAGCACCCCGCAGAACACGGTCATCCTGGAACTCGCGGTGACGGACCCCGACCCCGCGCAGGCCGCGAAGATCGCGAACGCCGTCGCCGCCAGCCTCAGCAAGACGGTCGAGCAGATCGCGCCGAAGAACGCTGAGGGGCAGACCACGGTGTCCGTCCGGGTGATCGAGAACGCGAGCGAGCCGAAAGACCCGTCATCGCCGAACACCCGCCTCAACGTGGTCACCGGGCTGCTGCTCGGCCTGATCGTCGGCGTGCTGATCCTCGTGCTCAGGGCCACGCTGGACACGCGCGTGCACAGCGCGGAGATCGCGGCCGCCGTCACGCAGGCTCCGCTGCTCGGCTCCATCCAGAAAGAGCGGGGCAAGCATCCGCGTCCCGTTCTCGCCGTCGAGCCGCTGTCCAACTCGGCGGAGAACTATCGGCAGCTGCGGTCGAACCTGGAGTTCGTCACGCTGGGCTCCCCCTCGCGGGGCATCGTGGTCACCTCGTCCATCCCCGCTGAGGGCAAGTCGATGATCGCCACCAACCTGGCGCTCGCCCTCGCGGAGACCGGCCAGCGCGCCCTGCTCATCGACGCGGACCTGCGCCGCCCGATGGTCGCCAACTACTCGGGGCTGGTCGGAGACGCCGGCCTCACCTCCGTGCTCGCCGGCCGGGCGGAGTTCTCCGACGTCGTGCAGCGCTGGGGCGAGGGCAGCCTGGACGTGCTCACCTCCGGTCCGATCCCGCCGAACCCGAGCGAGCTCCTGTCGTCGCGGGCGATGACCGAACTGCTCGGCCGCCTGGTCGCCGACTACGACGTGGTCGTGATCGACACGGCCCCGCTCATCGCGGTGGCAGACGCCGCGATCCTCGCCCGCCAGGTGGGCGGAGCGATCGTGGTCGTCGACCGCACGCACGTCCGCCGCCAGCAGCTCACCCAGACGATGGACTCCCTGGAGAAGTCGGGCGTCACGGTGCTGGGCATCGTGCTCAACCGGGTCAGCGCGCAGAAGAACAGGGACGTGTACTACCCGGCGGCCAAGCAGCCGCAGCGCCGCTTCGGCCTGCCGACCAGGGCATCGTCCACCGCCGCCGGCACAGCAGCGGCGGACGACGCGGACTCCGCAGAGTCGTCGGAGTCGGTGCCCACCCACAAGTAGCAGGGCGGGCGGCTCCGCTCGCGCGGAGATTCCGGCCGGCCGGCGCCCAAAGTCCGTTCGAGCGGACTTTCGGTCGGCGAGTCGCTGGCGCCCTCCGTACGTGCGGAAGCGCCAGCGAGGGCTGACGCGTCGTGTCCGCGTTTCCGACCTGAATTTGCTGGTGATCGGTTGACGCTCAGCGCGCTCCGGTGAACACCACGAGCTTGGCGCCCGCGGCGTCGGCGAGGGTGACGGTGACCGTCTTCGCGTCGTCCGGCACGGTGAAGACGTAGGTGGCCGTCGCCGTCGCGCCGGGCGCGAGCTCGGAGCCGAACGGCTTCGTGGCCTTGTCGCTGTCGACCCTGGCCGCCGGTGTCGCGTCGTCTCCGTAGTATCCGTTGACCGTGACCGCGGTGAGCGGCACGGCAGCGCCCGTGTTGTTCGTGAGCGTGATCGTCGCCTTCACCGACGGTCCGCTGACCTCGCCTGCACGGGATGCGGTAGCGGTGTACGCCTCCAGCTTCGTGACGGCGGCGGTGAGACCGGCCGGCGTCTTCGCCTGCTGCTTGGTGCTCACCGTCTCCGCGACCTTCTGGCCGTATTTGACCTCGTCGCTGCGGGCAGCGGGAGCCTCGCTCTTGGTGCCGCCGGGCGCGGGCGTCGCTGTGCCGCTCGACCCGCCGGTCGCCGGGGTGTCGGACGGCGCGGCCTGCTGCGTCGCCACCGGCTGCAGCGCGTTCGGCACTGGGCCGCCCGGCTGTGCGCCGTGGATGCCGGCGACGATGAGGCCGGCTGCCACCGCTGCAACGGCGACACTGCCGACGACGATGAGCGTGATGCGGTTGCGGACGTGGTGGTCCGGGCCTCTGGTGGCCTCTGTTGCGTCGGTCATGATCGTCCTTCTTCGGTGCTCTGGCGTTGGTCGGTTGCCAGGTGCTGGTCGGGGTTGGCCGGGGCGCGCAGCTCCCGGAACCAGCTGGCAGCCGCCAGCAGGAGGAACGCGGTCGTGGCCGCGAAGAGCAGGGTGTACACCACCAGGAACAGCGGCAGTGCGCCGAGGAGCACGAACGAGAGGCAGAGCACGCCGTAGTCCATCGGCAGGACCGCGATGGCGCGCATCCACGACGGGCGCCCAGGGGCGTCGGCGGCGATGGATGCACGCCCGCGCTGCCGGCGGAGCTGCTCGGTCAGGATCATGCCGAAGAACAGCACGGACGAGACGATCGAGAACGCCACGGGGATGAGCAGCCACCAGGTCGGCACGGAGCCGTGCAGCCAGAAGCCGACGGCGAGCGCCAGCGGCATGGTGACCACCTTGGTCGCGTCGACCATGTGATCGAGCCATTCGCCCGCCGGACTGCTGAGTCCGGTGAGCCGGGAGACCTGTCCGTCAGCGCTGTCGAACGCGTAGCCGACGAGCAGCAGCACGGCGACGGTGATCCCGGCCCACCAGGACGGAGGGAAGACGACGAGGATGGCGATGGCCGCGAACGTCCAGACGGCGCTGATGGCCGTGACAGCGTTCGGGGTGAGTCCTGCGCGGTACGCCCACGCGGCGAGGTAGCGGCCGATGCGCCGGTTGACGTAGCGGGAGTACGCCGGCGCGCTCCGTGCTGCCGGCTTCTGCGCCGCCGCCAGGCGGTGCACCACGTCGAGGTAGCTCTCGCGAGCGGCGCCCGCTGCTGCCGCTTCTGCCGATCCGGCGCTCATCAGCTGGTCCGCTCTGCCGGGACGGCCACGGAGGCCAGTCTGCTCTGCCCGTTCACGCGCTGCCCGAACACGGGACGCTTCGGCTTGACCGCCCTGCGCTCCACGAGGTCGCTGCACAGTGCTTCGTATGCGTCGGCGACCGCATCCCAGTCGTAGCGCTTCGCGCGCTCGCGGGTAGCCGTGCTGCGCGCGGCGTGCTGCTCGACGGCCGCCTCCGCGAACCCGATCGTGCCGGAGAGGTCCGAGGCGGCGGAGAAGTAGAGACCTGCGTCGCCGAGCACCTCGCTGTTGAACGGGACGTCGTATGCGATGGTCGGCGTGCCGGCCCCGACGGCCCTGAGCAGCGACGGGTTCGTTCCGCCGACCGAGTGGCCGTGCAGGTAGGTGTACGCCGACGCGTAGAGCTGATCGAGCAGCTCCTGGTCCCAGACGCCGCCGAGGAAGCGCACCCGGTCGTCCGCGAGGGCGCGCACCCTGCGGGTGTACTCCTCGGCGTACGGCGCGGAGCCGACGACGACGAGCGGCAGCTTCGCGTCGCTCCTCCGGTAACCGTCCACGATGGTGTCGACGTGGTTCTCCGGCTCGAAGCGGGCGACGACCAGGTGATAGCCGTGCGGTGCGAGGCCCAGTTCGCCGAGGCGGTGGGTGGCTCCCGCGACGGTCGGCGCTCCGTAGGCGATCAGCCTCGTGCCCGCCGCGAACTCGGTGGTGTAGTAGTCGGCGATGCCCTGCGCGTCGGCGATCAGCGCATCCGACCAGCGGACGGCGGCGGACTCGGCGAAGCGGTAGTACCGCCTGCCCATCGCACCCCACTTGGCGCGCTGCCACTCCAGTCCGTCGACGTGGGTCGCGACCGGGATGCGCGCGGCACGCAGCATCGGCAGGTACAGCGAGTTGGCCGCGTTGAAGACGATCGCGGCGTCTGTCCGATGGGTGAGCAGGTGGCCGACCGAGAGTCCGGTGTGGCTGAGGGTTTCGAGCGACCTGCGCCGCATGGCGCCCTGGTGCACGAGGGTCATGCCCTTGTAGCTCGCCGGCTCCTCCTGCGGCTCTTCGCCGTCGGCGGTCTCCACACGACGGCAGTAGACCCGGACGCTGTGGCCGCGGTCGGCGAGCCGGCTTCCGACCTCTTCGACGCACGTCTCGAACCCGCCGTACCGAGCCGGGACGCCACGCGTCCCGACCAGTGCGATGCTGAGTTGCTTTCCCCCTGCGCCCATCGGATTTCCGCTCCCCGTCGTGTCTGGCCGTCTCCGGCCGTCGGTTCGCCGACGTCGGCACGGTCCGCGCTCCGACTGGACCGAGTCGGGGCACACCACGGGTGGAAAGGATCGCTTCAGCGTCGGGCTGCTGTTGCCCCGCCAGTCTAATCCGAGAAATCCTCATTGAATGCCCCCTTCTTCGGGGGGCGAGTGTTTCTCACTTCTTTCGGGACGCCCGCAACCCGTCCCTGACACCGGTGAACGCCGCCCGGAGCGGAGCGACCGGATGCGCGAACTGGCGCCGCCCGCCCTGGAGCAGCACCTCCCACGCGATCGGCAGGCTCGCCCGCCTCCATCGCCGCACAGTCGCCGCATCCAGATTCCGCGACGCGAACACCAGCCGGTTGCGGATGTTGAAGTAGTAATACCCCTCGGACTTCGCGGCGCCGGCGCTCTCCAGTCCGTCGCCCTGGGTGCCGCCCTCCGCGTGCACGGCAACCGCAGCATCCACCACCCGGACGCTCGCCCCCGCCCTGCGCGCCCGATAGGACAGCTCCACGTCCTCCCAGTACAGGAAGTACCCGTCGCCGAACCCGCCGATGCGATCCCACAGCTCGGCGGACACCATCAGGCAGGCACCGGACAGCCACTGCTCGAGACGCGGATCGTCGGCGACGGCCCGCTTGCGCGTCGCGGTGATCCGCCCGTCACCGAGATCCAGGTCGGACCCGTCGAACCAGACGGACCCGTCCGGCCGCAGGATGCGCGGGGCCAGCAGGGCAAGCGGCTCGGCGGCGACAGCGGCGGCGAGCGTCTCCACCGCATCCCGCGCGATGGTCGCATCCGGGTTCAGCAGCAGGAAACTGCTCGCACCGGCCGCGCGCGCGGCATCGACGCCCGCGTTCATCCCGAGCCCGAAACCGAGGTTGCCCTCCGGCGTGACGATCACCCAGCCGCGCTCGGCGCCGAGAGCGACGACGGCGGCGCGTTCGCCGGCGTCGGAGAAGTTGTCCACTACGACGAAACGCGCCTCCGGCATGGCGTCGGCGAGCGGGACGAGGTTGGCGCGCAGCAGGGACGACGAGCCGTAGTTCACCACGACGACCGCGAGCTGTCCGACCATCCGCGGATGCTATCACGGGGGTGCTGCCCGGCCCGGGGCAGACGAACGCGGCCGACTGTGGATAGGTTGTCCCTGTGCCGAAACTGACGATCGCGGTGCCCACATACCACCGCCCTGACGACCTGCGCGAGCTGCTGCCCGCCCTCGTCGCGCACGGACGCGCTCTCGAAGCGGAGGACGACAGCGATTACACCGTCGAGGTGCTCGCCGTCGACAACGACCCGGAGGGAAGCGGCAGGGCGGCGGCGTCCGCGGTGGAGGGCGTGCGGTACGTCGTCGAGCCGCACCCCGGGATCGCCGCCGTGCGCAACCGGGCCATCGACGAGGCGTCCGGGTCGCGGCTGCTGGCGTTCATCGACGACGACGAGCGGCCGCATCCCGGGTGGCTGACCCAGCTGGTGCGGGTTTGGGAGGCGTCGGAGGCCGCCGCCGTGGCCGGCAGGGTGGTCGCGGCGTTCGAGCGACCGCTCGACCCGTGGCTGAAGGCCGGCGACTTCTTCACCCGGCGTTCGCTGCCGACGGGGACGGACATCGACGTCGCCGCGGCGGGCAACCTGCTGCTCGACCTCGATCAGGTGCGCAGCAGCGGAGTGCGGTTCGCCGTCGATCTCGGTCTGAGCGGCGGAGAGGACACCCTGTTCAGCCGCCAGCTGCACCACGCCGGGTTCCGGATGGTGTGGTGCAACGAGTCCGTGATCACCGACCTCGTCCCTCCCGCTCGGCAGAACAGGCGGTGGGTGCTGCGGCGCGCGTGGAGTCACGGCAACTCGGCGGCCGTGGTGCGCCTGCGGCTCGCCGACGGTGCCGGCGGGATGCTCGCCGCGCGCCTGTGGGCGGTCGCGGGCGGCGCGGCCAGGGTCGTCGGCGGGGTGCTGAGGGTCGCGCTCGGGATCGTGACGGGCTCCCTGCGGCATCAGGCCCGCGGTTCGCGGGCGGCATACCGGGGACTCGGGATGATCTGGGGAGCGTTCGGCGGCGTCTACCAGGAGTACGCGCGCACGGAGGCCGCGGCATGAGCGCGCTGCACAGGCTGCGCAACGGCGGCGTCACGGCCGTGCGCCGCGTCGGCGCGCCGGTCGGCTCCGTGATGCGGGTGCGGACGGACGCACCGCTCGTCGCGCTCACCTTCGACGACGGGCCGGTCGACGGCGACACGCAGAAGGTGCTCGCCGCGCTCGGCGACGCCGGAGCGACGGCCACGTTCTTCGTGCTGCTCACCCGCGTCCGCCGCGCGCCCGCGCTGTTGCGCGACGTGGTGGCCGCCGGTCACGAGATCGCCCTCCACGGCCCGGACCACCGGCGCCTCACCACCCTCCCGCCGGACAGCATCCGCTCCAGGATGCGCGACAGCCGCTCCGAGCTCGAAGACGCGGCGGGCGTCCCCGTGCGCTGGTTCCGCCCGCCGTACGGCGCGCAGAACATGCGCATCTGGCGGGCGACCAGGGCCGCCGGGATGACCCCCGTGCTGTGGGGGCCGACGCTCGCCGACTGGCGCACGACATCGACCGAGGAACGGCTGCGGCTCGCCGTGCAGGGTGAGCGCGGCGCGATCATCCTCGGGCACGACGGGTTCGCCGACGCGGTCGACGGGGTCGACGACGGGCCGGCGCCCGAGCTCGACAAGGGGCGACTGGTGTCGGCCGTCGCCGCGGGTTACGCGGACAAGGGGCTGAGCCTGCGGTCACTCGGTGAGGTCGCAGCGAGCGGCGGGCTCGTGCGCGAGGCCCGCTTCACGCACTGACCGAGCGTCGCCTCGCCGCCCTGCTGCCCGCCAGGGCGATCGCCTGACGGTAGGCGTCCGCGTGCTGCTCGCCCGCCTTCGCCCAGTCGCGCGCGCTCAGGTCCGGTCTGCCCGCCGGCGGCGTCTCCGCGACATCCGCGATGGCGGCGGCCAGCGCATCCGGAGTCAGCGCCCCGGTGTACCGGTGCACCCACGCCTGGCCGACCTCCTCGGCGAGCGCCGCCGTCGTCGGGTTGTCCGGCACGAGGATCGGGCGGTCGAGCGACAGCGCCGTGAGGGCGCCTCCGGAGTTGTGCATCTCGCGGTACGGCAGAGCGATCAGCGCCGCCCGCGAGACCAGCTCGACGATCTCGGCGTCGTGCAGGAATGCCAGGGTGACGTCGACGCGGCGGTCGCGCTCCGCGCGCTCGAGGACGGAGGTGGCGAGTTCGTCGCTCGACGGCTTGCCTGCGACCTCGAGCCGGAGGTCGTCCCCCGGCACGGCGGCGAACACATCCAGCAGCTCTTCGACGCCCTTGTAGCGGCGGATCAGCCCGAAGTAGCCGACCCGTCCCTGCTGCGGGGAGCTCTTCGCATATGCGGCGAACCAGTCTCGATAGTGGCCGTGCAGGATGGTCGCGTACTCGACGCCCGGCGCGAACTCGGTGGTCGGGTTCAGCCGGATGCGCAGGGTGGTCCTGTCGTCGAACCAGCGCAGCAGGGCGTGCTCGCGGCGGGAGATGCCGGTGGGCAGGTGGAGGTTGTGGGTGGTCCGGACGATGGGCGTCTTCATGAGGGCGAGCTTCCACATCAGCAGCACGAACAGCGCCTGCCGGACGAGCGCTTTCGGCTTGCTCTGGCCGGCGACGAGGATCTCCGGCCAGTGGGCGTGGAACACGTCGTACCGGCCGAGCAGCGCCTTCTTCCAGGAGAACGTGCGCAGTTCCAGGTCGGGGGTCGAGCGCAGACTGTCGCGCAGCATGATGATGTACGGGTTCGTGGTCGGCCGCGGGTCGGGGAACGACTGCTGCACGACGATTCGCTCTGCGGCTGTCATGGTGCCACCCACAATAGGCCCACCGGGATGCGCCCCCCACAAGCAGGGGACATTTGATGAGAAATGCTCGTTATTGATCCGGATTCGTCCTAAGCTCGTTCGACAGAGCCAGCGAACCGACCCTCGCCGGCCGAAGGACGTTCGACGAGATGGCCACCGCAACCAGCCTGCAGCACCCCCGTGTGCGGCTCTACGACCAAGTGCGCAGCGTGCACCTGGAGCGGGCGCGCGAGCTGGAGCCTGCGGCGATCGTCTTCCGCAGCAAACGCTACGACTTCGACGAAGACCTCACGGACGGCCTCGAGCTCGCCCAGGCCGGCACCATCGCCGCAGCGCGCCTCGCTCTCACCAGCAGGATCACCCACCTCGAGATCAACGAGCCGCTCTACCTGGATGCGCTGCCCCGCACCGCCGTCACCCTCTTCGCCATCGGCCTCCGCCGCATCGTCGGCGGCCGCCGCGTGACCGTCGCGACGTACGCCATCGAGAACCTCGACCCGTTCGCGACCACCCCTCCGCGCTTCAAGACCCGCGTGCGCCGCGGCATCGAGCGCCTCCTGGCCGAGTACGTCTGGCGCAGGGTCGACAACGCGGTGTTCGGAACGGCAGGGGCGCACGGGCTGTACGCGCAGTCGTTCCGCACCCAGCCGCGGCGCCACTCCACCGTCGAGGCGCTGCCGAGCCCGTGCCCCTGCGTCGACGACGCGGACACCGCGAACGGCGACAGGAACAGCGTCGTCTTCCTCGGCAACTTCGGAGCGCGCAAAGGCTTCAGCGACGTACTCGCCGCCTGGCCGCTCGTCCGGGAGAGCAGGCCGGATGCGCGGCTCACCCTCCTCGGCACCGGCAGCCAGCTCGACGACGCCCGCGCCGCAGCAGCCGCGGACCCGACGATCACCCTCCACGTCGACCCTCCCCGCTCCGAGATCCACGCGCACCTCCGCACCGCGCACGCCCTGGTGCTCCCGTCGCGCAGGATGCCCGGCTGGCGCGAACAGGTCGGCCTGCCCATCGTCGAAGCGCTCGCGCACGGCTGCGAGATCGTGACGACCGACGAGACCGGCATCGCGGACTGGCTGCGCGAGAAGCGGCACAGGGTGCTCCCGTCCGACGCGAGCGCCGCGCGCATCGCCGGGGCGATCGCCGCCGCCGTCGACGCCGATCGTGCCAAGGCCGACATCCTCGCCACACTGCCCGCCGTCGACGGGCGGATCGCGGCGGGACGCCTGCTGTTCGACGACCCCGCGCATCCGGTGGCCCGATGAGCCACGCGAGGGCTGCAGGCACCGGGATGCTCAAGTCGGTCGGATCGACGGCCGTCATGAAGGTGCTCGTGATGGGCGTCTCCGGCATCATCGGCATCGTCAACAGCCGCCTCATCATCCAGAACTTCGGCACCGACGCGTACGCCCAATACGGGCTGCTCGCCGCGCTCCCCGCCCTGCTGCCGTTCGCGGACCTCGGCATCGCCGCCGTCGCGATCAACGCGGTCGCCGGCTCCTCCGACCCGCGCAGCGACCCCGTGGTGCGGCGAACGCTGACGACGGCGTTCCGCATCCTGTTGCTGTCCGGCGCCACGATCATCGGGATCGGCATCGTCATCTCACTGCTCGGCTGGTGGCCGCTGCTGCTCGGCCAGGGACTGCTCCCGGACGGCGGCAGTCTTGCGGCGATGCTCTGCCTCGGCACGTTCGGGCTGGTGCTTCCGCTGAGCGTCGGTTCGCGCATCCTGGTCGGGCTGGGCAAGACGAGCACCCAGGTGGCGAGTCAGGCCGTGGTCGCGCCCGCGATGTTCCTCGGCATCGCGACGCTGGTGGCGCTGTCAGCGCCCGCGGGGAGCTTCATCGCGATCCTCTCCTACATCGCCAACGGGCTGGCGTCGCTGATCTGCCTGCTGGTGGCGGCCAGGATGATCAAGCCACAGGTCGGAGCCGCGCTGCGCGAGGTGCCGTTCCCCCGCCGCTACCCCGGCGTGCCTGCCATCGGCGTCGCCTGGCCGATGCTCGTGCAGATGGTGGCGCTGCCGATCGCGATGCAGACGGACCGGCTGCTGCTCAGCCACCTGACCACCGGGACAGAACTCGCGCAGTACAACCTCGCCTCCCAGCTGTTCGGCCTCGCCGTGCAGACGATCGCCGCGGCCGGCGTCGCGCTCTGGCCGATCTACGCGCGCGCCCGCTCGGAGCGCAGGGTCGAGTCCCCGCTCAAGCCGACGATCTGGTTCCTCGCGGGCGGCCTCGCCATCGGGCTGGCCCTCGCCGTGCTCGCGCCCTGGCTGACGAAGTTCATCGCGGGCGACGCGCTCACGCTCGACCCGTGGCTGATCGGCGGCTTCGTCGTGTTCGTCGCGCTGCAGGCAGCCAAGTACCCGGTCGGGATGTACATGACCGACCAGCGCGGCCTCACCTTCCAGGTCTGGCCGATCCTCGCGAGCATCCCGCTGAACCTCGGCCTCTCCTGGTGGCTGATCGGCGTGATCGGCGCCGGAGGGCCGATCGTCGGCTCCGCGGTCAGCGTGCTGCTGTGCCAGGTGATCCCGAACCTCTGGTTCGTGTCCCGCGATCTGCGCCGCCGTCGCGCAGAGCTGGCCGACGTGCCCGCCCCGGTCTGAGCCGCCCCCGACGACAGCGAGCCCAGGGTTCCCACCTGACGACGGTGTCGTGAGGCGAAGAACCCTGGGCTCGAGTGCTGCGGGGTGGAGCCCCGGGCTACCAGGCCCCGAGGTGGACGCTTCCTGCAGGCTTGCCCGCCAGGGAGGCCAGCGCGGCCGGGATACCGGTCGGCACGCTGGTGAGCGCCGCGGCGATGCCGGTGAGCTGGGTGGGTGCCGCGGACGCCGCACCCTCCTGGAGCACACTGTGCGCATCCTGACCGGTCGCCGCGGTGAAGGCGGAGAAGGTCGGGTAGATCGCCGGGTCACCGGCCCCACGGGACCAGATCACTGCCCACGACGGCGCGTTGGCCGACGGGCGGCGGTACAGGTTGTGGTCCGCCGTGATCTTCATCTGGGCCGCAGAGAACTGGTGCGAGTAGTCCTCGACGCAGAGCAGGCAGTTGCCCGAGCCACCGGAGATCACGTTGTTGCTGATCGAGATCGGGCCGGTGATCCAGGTCATCGTCGGGTCGGGGAAGGCCTGACGCTGGTCGTGACCGGCGTCGGACGCGTTCGCCCCGCGGCGCGAGTCCTGGGTGATGTCCAGGTTGCGCACATTGTTCGAGATGGTGTTGTTCCAGACCTGCGCGTTGCTCACGTCGTTCAGCTTGATGCCGGACTTCTGGTTGCCGGACACCACGTTGTCGACGAGGTTGGCCGTGGCCGAGATCTCGATGACGATGCCGTTTCCGACGTTGTTGAGCGAGTCGTTGCCCGCGACGGTCATCCCGTACACCGACTCGTCGAACCACAGGCCGTGGCTGGCGTTGTTGAGGAACGCGCTCGACCGGACGTCGACCCCGCGTGACCGGGTGATCTTCACGCCGCCGCTGACGGGCGATGTATTGAAGTGCTCGCTGTTGTCGTTGGCTGCGAGCACACCGGTCAGCTTGAGGTTGTCCGAGTTGTTCGCGTGGATGCCGAGCAGGCCGTTGCGGGCCGCCGTCACCTGCCGGAACGTGTTGCCGGAACCGCCGACCGACACACCGGTGGTGGCGTTGTCGAGGAACGAGACGTTCTCGAACGTCGCGCCGCCCTTGTAGTCGGTGACCGTGCCCATGTCAGGGACGGACGGGGCGTAGCGGCGCACGCCGACACCCTTCAGGGTAAAGCCGGTGCTGCCGACCGAGATGGCCTTCTGCAGGTCGCTCGCGCGGACCTCCTTGCCGGTCGGGTCGGACCCCATCACGAGTGCCTTGGCTCCCGTGTCGTAGAAGAACGTGCCCGGCTTGACGGCGGCGCGGCTGGAGACCTGCGTCTGCGCGACCCCGCCGACGAACAGCTGGTCGGGATGCGCGGCCATCGGGTATGCGGGGTTCAGCCACTGCCAGCCCGCTGCCGTGCCGTCGGATGCTCCGCGGTCGTACGTGGGGCTCGCGTCGAAGACGTGGTTCCAGCCGGAGGCGACCCAGGTCGTCCCGGACTTCGCCCAGCCGCCGACCACGGAGCTGCCATCGAACCAGGCGGCTTCCTTCGGGTACGACTGCACGGTGATGGCCTTGCCGGAGGGGACGTTCACCGACTCGTGATAGGTGCCACCGCGGAGCACGATGGTCGCGCCGGACGGTGCCACGTCGAGCGCGCGCTGCACCGTGCGGAACGGAGCAGCGACGGTGCCCGCCGCGGAGTCGGAGCCGGAGGGCGAGACGACGACCGCGTTGGCCGGCACGGCGTACGCCGTGCTTCCGATGGCCGCGGCGCCTGCCGCGACGCGCATCCCGGTGGTGTCGATCGACGGGTCGCCTGACGGCGCCGGCTGCGTGGGCTGGGTCGGCTGCGTGGGCGTCGTCGGGGGAACCGGCTTCGCCGGGGTGGTCGGAGCCGGGGCCGGAGTGGTCGGCGCCGGGGCGGGCGTCGTGGTCGGCGGCTTCGTCGGGGCGGGAGCCGGGGTCGTCGTGGTGACGGGGACCAGGGTGCTCGCGCTCAGGTTGTCGAAGGCGACGTTCTGGGCGGCGGTGGAACCGGACAGGTACGACCAGGCCGCGATGCTGCCCGCGCGCTGGATGCGCTGAGCGCTGCTGTCGGATGCGGTGGCCTGCCAGTTGGGCTTGGCCGCGCCGTTCTGCCAGGCACGTGCCGAGAGAGCGACCGGGTTGGTGCCCGTCGCCTGGAACTCGAGCTGAACGCTGGCGCCGGGCTTCAGGCCGGTGGCGACACGCACCTCGGGTGCGACCGTCGTCTGGTTGGCGGTGGAACCGTTGACGCGCACGATCGTGAGCGTGAGGTTCCCTCCGGCGCCGACGCGCACGTTGGCCTGGTAGTACGACCCTGCTGCGAGGCGCAGCTGCAGACCGGCGTACACGCCGTTGCCGCTGGTCGGGATGCGCGGCACGTCGATCGTGGTCGACGCCGTCACATCGTTGGCGCTGACCGCGGGAAGCGCGGCGGTGAGAGACGAACCCGGGCGGGGGAGCGCCATGACGCCCGTCTTCCCGTCGGCGGAGAACGACTTGCTGCTGCTGAGGGAGTAGCTGCCGCCGACCTGGGCTGCACCCCAGCCGTTCGGCTGGGTGCGGTCGAGGGAGTCGGCGACGATGCGCTGACCGACCTGGTAGCTCAGTGGAGCTGCGGTCGCTGCAAGCGCGGGCAGCCCGAAGGCCGCAACAGCCACGACGGTAGCGCCGGCGGCGATCCCGTATCCGAGTCTGCGGTTCTTTTTGGGGGTTTCATTACGGTGGGCAGGCTGACGAATCATCAATACGTCTGTCCAAACTTTCGTCGTTGTGGGGATGGAACAGTAGGTGAGACCAACGACTACTGAAATGCTGCTGAGCACGCTAGCAGACGGGATACGCCCGCGCGAAACATAAATCAATAAGCGTACCGCGTGTCTCACGATTGCTCTCACCATCGGCGACCCCCCATTCGGGTGGCGCGATCCGCGAGATAGCGCGCCATTCAGATTGGCCAACAAACGTTTTCTTGAGGAAAACACAGGGGTGAAGCGCTCTCACAGACCCACTTAGAGGGCCACCGCTCTCAGGGGATTGCCAGCCTGAAGGCCCCTGCGTCGCGTGGTAAGCGCATCCATCGCGGCGGTCCGCGAGAATGGTGGGGTGCCAGCACCGACCTTCCGCATCCTGACGCTCTGCACGGGGAACATCTGCCGGTCCCCCGCCGCCGATCTGCTCCTCGCGCACGCCCTCGCCGGCGACGAGCGCTTCGACGTCAGCTCGGCCGGCACGCACGCGATGACCGGATGGGGCATCTCCTCCCCGATGGACGAACTCCTCGCCGAGCGGGGCATCGAGAGCGACCAGTTCGTCTCCCGGCAGGCGGATCGCGCGCTGCTCTCCTCCGCCGACCTCATCCTCACGGCCACCCGCGAACACCGCGAGTGGGCGGTGGGTGCCGCGCCGGGCGCGGTGCGGAGGGCCTTCACGCTGACGGAGTTCGCGGATGCCGCCGACGCGCATCCCGAGCCTGCTGCGGTCACCGCGCGGGAACTGACGGCGTGGGCGGCATCGCACCGGCCGAGCGCCGCCGTCGCGAACCGCGGGGCGGCGACCAGGCGCGGGTATGTGGAGGGGGACATCCTCGACCCGTACGGGCGCGGGCGGTCGGCGTATGTGGCATCGCTCGGACAGATCGAACCGCTCACCGGGAGGATCGCGCGGGTGCTGCTGAGCACGCATCACTAGCTCGACGGAGCGAGTTTCGCGGATGGGGTGACAAATTCTCACTTATTCGACAGAATAGGTGAGGAAACCTCAACCCGGAAGGCGAAGCCCGTGACCCGACGCGTCGGCTATGCAGCAGGGGCGTTCGATCTGTTCCACATCGGACACCTCAACATCCTCAAGCACGCCAAGAGCCAGTGCGACTACCTGATCGCCGGCGTCGTGTCCGACGAGATGCTGCGGCAGGTCAAAGGCATCGACCCTGTCATTCCGCTCGCCGAGCGGCTCGAGATCGTGCGGAACATCGGCTTCGTCGACGAGGCGGTCGCCGAGACGGTGCCGGACAAGCTCGACACCTGGCGCGAACTGCAGTTCGACGTGTTCTTCAAGGGCGACGACTGGCGCGGCACGGAGAAGGGCCTGCGCCTCGAACGCGAGTTCGCCGCCGTCGGCGTCGAGGTCGTCTACTTCCCGTACACGATGACCACGTCGTCCACCACGCTCCGCCGAGCCCTCGCGGTCCTCGCCGGCTGACCCCGAAACAATCGAGTCCGAACTTATTCACGCGACACGCCGAGGCGGGGCGTGAACAAGTTCGGACTCGATTTTTGGGTCAGGCGGGGAGCTCCTGGCCCGCGACGAGGACGAGCGCGCGGGGCGGCGCGGCGACGAGCGCCTCCGGCACGTTCTGGGCGTCGAGAAGCACGACGTCGGCGACCGAGCCGACCGTGAGGTCGTGGGTGGCCCTGCCGACGAACGACGCGGCGTCGCTCGTGGCGACGCGCACCGCATCCACCAGGTCGTCGTCGCGGCGGAAGCCGGACAGCTGCGCCAGCCTGGCCGCCAGCCGCAGCAGGTCGCCGTCCCCGTACGGTCCCCACAGATCCCGGATGCCGTCGGTGCCGAGCCCGACGGGCACGCCGGCCGCGCGCAGCTCGGCGAGCGGCAGGCGGGGCGCGTTGATCGGGGCGACCGTGGTGATGGACACGCCGGTCTCGCGCATCCCGTCGATGAGCGCCCGCCGCCGCGCCTCCGGCAGCTCGCCGATGGCGAAGCCGTGCGCCACGTTCACCCGCCCGGCGAGTCCGGTCGCGCGCGTGCGCTCGATGATGAGCTCGTACTGGAACGCGCCGAGCTCGCCGCCGTCGTGCAGGTGGATGTCGATGCCGACGCCGCGCCGGTCTGCGATGTCGAACAGCGCGTCCAGCTGACCGACGGGGTCGCGGTCGATGGATGCCGGGTCGAGGCCGCCGATGTGCTCCGCGCCCTCCGCAGCGGCACGGTCGAGCAGGTCGAGCACACCCGGCCTGCGCAGCACGCCGTCCTGCGGGAACGCCACGATCTCCAGCGCCACCGGCACGCCGAGCGCCGCGACAGCCTCCCGCACCACCCGGATGCCGTCCAGCCCGACCCCGAGGTCAACGTCGACGTGCGAGCGGAACGCCGTCGTTCCCTGCTCCACCAGCGCGCGCAGCAGCGCCAGCGTGCTCTCGCCGCTCGGGATGCCCAGCTCGCCCCGGTGCGCCCGCTCGTGCTCGATGCGCCCCTGCGTGGTGGCCTCGCCGCCGTACGACACCCACGGCTTGCCCCACCAGCTCTTGTCGAGGTGGGCGTGCGCGTTCACCAGTCCGGGCAGGGCCAGCAGCCCGTCGCCCTCGATGAACCGGGTGCCCGGGTCGCCGGACACGGCCTCCGCCGTCGGGTTGTGCCGCTCGACGGCGACGATCACGCCGTCGGCGATCCGGAGGTCGGACGCCTCCCCACCCCATGGCCGCACATTGCGCAGAACGGTCTGCATCGCACTCACCCGGCGAACCGGTCGGTGGCCTCGATCAGCGCATCCAGGATGCCCGGCTCGTCGAAGGCGTGACCCGCATCCGGGATCATGCGGAAGTCGGCCTCCGGCCACGCACGGTGCAGATCCCACGCCGTCATCGCCGGGGTGCACACGTCGTACCGGCCCTGCACGATCACGGCCGGGATGTCCGCGAGCAGGTGGGCGTTCCTGATCAGCTGCTCCTCCTCGAACCAGCCGCCGTTCATGAAGTAGTGGTTCTCGATGCGCGCGAACGCCACGGCGTACTGCTGCTCGGTGAAGCTCTCCACCACATCCGGCCGGGGAAGCAGGGTGATCGTCGACGACTCCCACCGCGACCACGCGACACCCGCCGGGATGTGCACGGCAGGGTCCGGATCGTTGAGCAGCCTGCTGTACGCCCGGATGAGCCTCCCGCGCTCGGCGACGGGCACGGGCTCCACGAAGCCCTCCCACAGGTCCGGGAACAGCGCGGCCGCCCCTCCCTCGTAGAACCAGTCGAGCTCGGCGGGACGCAGCGTGAAGATGCCGCGCAGCACCAGCTCGGTCACCCGGTCGGTGTGCGTCTCGGCGTACGCGAGCGCGAGCGTGCTCCCCCACGAACCGCCGAACACCATCCAGCGTTCCACGCCGAGGTGCTCGCGCAGCTTCTCGATGTCGGCCACGAGATGCCAGGTGGTGTTCGCACTGAGGTCGGCCTCCGGCTCGCTGGCGTGCGGCAAGCTTTTGCCGCAGCCCCGCTGGTCGAACAGCACGATCCGGTACTTCTCCGGGTCGAACGCGCGCCGCTGGTTCGGGTTCGTGCCTCCGCCCGGGCCGCCGTGCAGGAACACCACCGGCTTGCCGTCCGGGTTTCCGCTCGTCTCCCAGTAGAGCTGCTGGCCGTCGCCCACGTCGAGCAGGCCGGAGTCGTATGGCTCGATTTCGGGGTAGAAAGTGCGCATACGCCCGAGGCTACAGCGAGCCCGCCCGCACCGAGAACGTGTCGCAGGACGCCGCGCCGTTCTGGAACCCGGTGGAGAACCAGCGCTGCCGCTGCTCGGACGATCCGTGCGTCCAGGTGTCCGGCTGGATGTCGCCAGTGGATGCGCGCTGGATGCGGTCGTCTCCGACGGCGGAGGCCGCGCTGAGCGCATCCTGGATCTGGGCCTCGGTGATCGGCTGCAGGAAGGGCACGCCGTTCTCGTCCTTCGTGGTCGACGCCGCGCCCGCCCACGCCCCGGCGAAGCAGTCGGCCTGCAGCTCCAGCCGCACGCTGTCGGAGGCCGCGCCGCTGGAACGGCTGGGGTGCGCATCCATGATCCCGCCGATGTTCTGGATGTGGTGACCCCACTCGTGCGCCACCACGTACATCTCGGCGAGCGGGCCGCCGCTCGACCCGAAGCGGGTGCGCAGCTCGTCGTAGAACGCGGTGTCGACGTAGACGGTCTGGTCGGTCGGGCAGTAGAACGGGCCGGTCGCGCTCGACGCAGCGCCGCATCCCGTGCCGGTCTGGCCGGTGAAGAGCACGAACTGCGGGGAGGTGTACGAGCCGCCGAGCGCGGGCATCTCGGTGGTCCAGAACGCCTCGATGGATGCGGCGGCCCCCTTCATCCTGCAGTCGATCCGCGCGTTGGCGTCCGCGCCGGTCTGGCAGTCGGTGAGCTCCTCCCCCGTGCCGATCTGCTGCGTCTGGCTCTGCGACGCCCCGCCGTCGACGAACCCGGTGAGGTCGACGCCGAGAAGCTGCGAGAGCAGCAGGATGGCGACGGCGCCGAGCCCGACGCCACCGGCCGCGATCCCGGCCGTGCGCCCGCGCCGCTTGGTCTTTCCACCGCTGATGTCGGCGTTCGGGTTGAAGGTCATGCCCGCCACGGTAGTACGGGTTGGTGGCCCGTCATAGGCTGGCGGCATGAGCACCGCGAGCCCCGAGAACACCGCAGACGCCACCACCGGCCTAGCCCCCGTCACCGTCACGGTCACCGGGGCGGGAGGGCAGATCGGCTACGCCCTCCTGTTCCGCATCGCGTCCGGGCAGCTGCTCGGGCCGGACGTGCCCGTGCGCCTGCGGCTGCTGGAGATCCCGCAGGGCCGCGCCGCCGCGGAGGGCACGGCGCTCGAACTGCAGGACGGCGCGTTCCCGCTCGTGCACGACCTCAGCGTCACCGAGGACGCCACCGCCGCGTTCGACGGCGTCAACATCGCGCTGCTGGTCGGCGCGCGCCCGCGCGGCCCCGGCATGGAACGCGCGGACCTGCTCGAGGCGAACGGCGCCATCTTCGGTCCGCAGGGCGCCGCGATCAACGCGGGTGCAGCATCCAACGTCCGCGTGCTGGTGGTCGGCAACCCGGCGAACACGAACGCGCTGATCGCCGGCGCCCATGCCCCGGACGTGCCGGCGGACCGGTTCACGGCGATGACCAGACTCGACCACAACCGCGCGGTCGCCCAGCTCGCGGTGAAGCTCGGCGTTCCGGTGTCGGCGATCGACGGCGTGATCGTGTGGGGCAACCACTCGGCCAGCCAGTATCCGGACATCAGCCACGCCACCGTGAACGGCCGCCCGGTGACCGACCTGGTCGACGAGGGCTGGCTGGCGGACGAGTTCATCCCCCGGGTCGCGAAGCGCGGGGCGGAGATCATCGCGGTGCGCGGATCGTCGAGCGCCGCCTCCGCGGCGAGCGCCGCCATCGACCACGTGCGCGACTGGGTCGACGGCACAGGCTCACGGTGGACGTCGGCCGGCGTCGTCTCGGACGGCTCGTACGGTGTGGAGGCCGGCCTGATCTCGTCGTTCCCCGTCCGCTCGGAGGGCGGCGCGTGGCGAATCGTCGACGGCCTCGACATCGACGCGTTCTCCCGCGCCCGCATCGACGCCTCGGTCGCCGAGCTCCGCGAGGAGCGCGACGCCGTTCGCGCCCTCGGGCTGCTGTAGGCCGGCAGCCGCGCTCCTCGCTCCCGGCCGTTAGCGCTTGGGCGACTTCTCCGGGGTGGGGGCCGTGCCGGAGGCGCGCTGGTCCGCGTAGTAGGCGCGGGCCTCCGCCTGGCGCTCCGCCTCTGCGCCGGTCGCGATCTTCGCACGGATGTGCTCCGGCCCGTAACCGAACGCATCCACCAGGTCGACGGCGTGCGGGCGGAGGCGGGTGAGCAGCCGGTCGATGTACGCCGTGACCGCCTGCGCGCGCTGCGGAGACAGACGACCGTGGATGAGGTACCAGGCCAGGTGCTTCTCGATCAGCCCGAAGCCGAACAGGTCGCGCAGCCAGGTCAGGACCTGGCGGGTCCCCGCATCCGGAGCCTGGTCGAGGGCGTCGGTGAACGCCTCCCATTGCAGGAGTTCCGCGTGGGCGCGGGCCGCCTCGATGAGCTCGTTCTGCTGTGAGTTGAACAGGTCGGCCGCCGCCTTCTTGCCCAGCTTGGATGCCGGACGCAGCTTGCCGGCGACGTCGGCGATCATCGTCGCGACCCTGTCGGTGAGCAGTTCGCGCTGGGTGGCGGGCTCCTGCAGCCAGTTGACGGCGCGGGCGGTCGATCCGAAGTCCTTGACCGTCTGCGCGACCGACCGCAGGCCGGAGCCGTGGTAGGCCTTGCCCGCCGCCTGCGTGACGACGTAGCGGGCGAGCGCGCCGGTGTCCGCCTTGGCGAACTTGCGCGAGAAGTCCGTGAGCAGACGCTTGGCGACGAGCTGCAGCAGCACGTTGTTGTCGCCCTCGAAGGTCACGTAGATGTCGAGGTCCTGGCGCAGGGAGGTGAGCCGGTTCTCGGTGAGGAAGCCGGAGCCCCCGCACGCCTCCCGCGCCTCCTGCAGCGTGTCGAGCGCGTGCCAGGTGGACAGCGGCTTGAGGGCCGCCGCGATGGTCTCGAGGTCCTGGCGGTCGGTGTCGCTGTCCGCGCGCCCGCTGAACACGTCGTCGAACTTGTGCAGGAACACCTCGTGCGCGAACCCGGCCGCGTATGTGGTCGCGAGCAGCGGCAGCAGGCGGCGCTGGTGGCGCTGGTAGTCGAGGATGACCTCTTCATCCGTGTCGCTTCCCGCGGTGAACTGGCGGCGCTCGTTGCCGTAGGTGATCGCGATCTTCAGCGCGACCTTCGCGGCGTTGACAGCGGAGCCGTCGAGCGAGACGCGACCCTGCACGAGCGTCCCGAGCATGGTGAAGAAGCGGCGGCCCGGGCTGCTGATCGGCGACGAGTACGTCCCGTCCTCCGCCACGTCGCCGTACTTGTTGAGCAGGTCGGTGCGCGGGACGCGGACGCCGGTGAAGTGCAGGCGGCCGTTGTCGATGCCGTTCAGACCGCCCTTGAGGCCGTCGTCCTCCCCGCCGACACCGGGCAGGAACGCGCCGTCCGCATCCCGGATCGGCACGTAGAAGGCGTGGACGCCGTGGTTGACGCCCTTGGTGATGAGCTGCGCGAACACGACGGCCGCGATGCCGTCCTTCGCCGCATTGCCCAGGTAGTCCTTCCACGCCCCGCGGAAGGGGGTGTCGATGACGAACTCCTGGGTCTCCTCGTCGTAGGTGGCCGTGGTGGCGACGCTGGCGACGTCGGAGCCGTGCCCGGTCTCCGTCATCGCGAACGCGCCAGGCACATCCAGCGACATGATCCCCGGCAGGTACTTCTCGTGGTGCTGGGCGGTGCCGAGCTGCAGCACGGCGGCGCCGAACAGCCCCCACTGCACGCCGGACTTGATCTGCAGAGACGGGTCGGCGACCACCAGCTCCTCGAAGCCGGCGATGTTGCCGCCATTGTCGTCCCCGCCCCCGACGCTCTTCGGGAACGCGCGGTGCACCTGGCCGTTCTCGACCAGCAGCTTCAGCTGCTCGAAGGTGCGGGCGCGCTGGTCGTTGAGGCTGAGCCCCTCGACCTTCTGCATCTCCGGACGGCCGGACAGCTCGCGGGACGCCAGCCGGATCTCGGCCCAGTCGCCGAGCAGCTGACGCCCGAGCGCCTCGACGTCGACACGCGCGGACGGATCGCCGGGCGGAGTGGTTGCCGATCGGGGGTCCGCCACCGGGGCGGTCGGCTTCTTCGCGGACGGAGTCGTGCGCTCGGCGGTATCGACCATCAGGGTTCCTCTTCGCTCTCGTGCGGGATATCGTCACGCTACGACGAGCATCCCCGTTCGCGAAGTCGTCGGTGCGCGGCCTACAAACCGCAGCCGGATGCGCCGCGACTGGTTTGCGGAATGCTCCAATCGCGGGGGTGCCGATTGTGCCTCTGTCCACAACAATGCATGGAAAGCGACGGAATGCCATGGGCGAGCACAGCGATGCGACGGGTGCGCAGAGCGACGCGACGGGCGAGCACAGCGCGCGCGTGACGAAGACCGTCGCGGCGGACCGGCCGCTGGTCTGGGAGGCGTTCACTTCCGCGGACGCCCTGGCCTCGTGGTTCTGGCCGCCCCGCTTCGCCACGACGGCGACGATGGATGCGCGCGAGGGCGGCGCGTGGAGCATCCGGTCGGCGCCGACGGCGATGGGCGCATCCGGGACGGTGCTGCGGGCGGTGGAGCCGGAGCGGCTGGAGCTGACCTGGCGCTGGGACGGGGAGGCGGAGGAGACGCGCGTGGCGGTGACGCTGGTGGAGGTGGTGCCGGCGGCGGGCGAGGGCGGCACGGCGGATGGCGCGGCGGGTGCCACGACGATCACCGTCGTGCACGACGGCTTCGCGTCGGAGGAGGCGGCAGCCGACCACGTGGAGGGGTGGAGCGACTGCCTGGACAGGCTAGCGGCGCGACTCGACTCCCAAAGAACTGTTTGACAGTTGCTGCGCGAGTGGCCAGACTGGCAGGGTGACCGACCAGAACACCCAGACGCACCCGTCTGCGCCGCGCGAGCTGCGCGACCTGCGCGTTCTCGCGCATCCACTGCGGCTGCGGCTGCTCTCGCTCCTCGGCGGCGCCGCCCTCAGCGCGGCGGAGGCCGCCCGCGAGCTCGGCGACACCCAGGCGAACGTGAGCTACCACCTCCGGCGGCTGCACGACGCCGGGCTCGTCGACGTGGTGGAGGAGGTCGCGATCCGCGGCGGCAAGGCCAAGCGCTACCGCCACGATCCCACCAGCGGCGAGCGCCTCGGGATGGCCGGAGCCCCCGAACTGTTCCTCGCCATGAGCGCGGAGCTCGCCCGCCGTGCCGTGCTGCAGGCGCCGGACACGCGCTCCACCTTCACCGACGCGGAGTTCTCGATCGACGACGCCGCGTACCGCAAGGTGGAGGCGCTGGTGCGGGAGGCGGGCATCGTCCTGGCCGACGCCGCCCAGCCCAGCGGCACCGCCGGAACCCACCGGGTGGCGGCGACGCTGGCGCTATTCGAGCTGGCGCAGGGAGACGCGCAGTGAGCCGCGAGTCATACGCCGACGTCCTCCGCATCCCGGGCGCCGCCGCGCTGTTCGGCTCCGCGCTGGTCGGGCGGCTCGCGTTCGCGACCGTCTCGCTGTCGCTGCTGCTCAGCGTGCAGGCGTCGACGGGAACCTTCGCCGCCGCAGGCGCCGCCACGGGCGCGTTCGGCGTGACCAACGTGATCGCCTCCCCCACCCGCGCGCGGGCCGTCGACCGGTTCGGGCCCACCAGGGCGCTGCTGGTGATGGGGGTGCTGTTCTCCGCATCCCTTGTCGCCACCGCGTTCGGCTGCCTGGCCGACGCCCCGGCCGCGCTGCTGATCGTCCTCGCGGCAGTCGCCGGTGTGTTCGCGCCGCCGCTCGGGTCGACCATGCGTGTGATGTGGGCGTCCATCGCCCCGGATGCGCGCATCCTGCCCCGCGCGTACAGCCTGGATGCGGTGGCGGAGGAGCTGCTGTTCACCACCGGCCCCCTGCTGGTCGGGCTGCTCGTGTTCGTCGCCGGGCCGGTGACGGCGCTCTTCACGACGGCCGGTGTGGCGTTCGCGGGGACCGCGCTGTTCTGCCTGCACAGGCACGTGCGCGCGAAGGGCGCGGCGACGACGACCGCGCACGCGCACGAACGCCCGCTGCGGCAGCGCGGCTTCCCGACGGTGCTGGTCGCGCTGACAGGGGTTGGCCTGGTGATCGGCACGGTCGAGACGGCCGTGCCCGCGTTCACCGCCGAACGGTCGATGGCGGCGGCGTCCGGCATCCTGCTCGCCCTGCTGGCGGCGGGGAGCGCGGTCGGCGGGCTGGTCTACGGCCACCGCGCCTGGAAGCCTGCGCTGGCGATCCGGCTCACCGTGCTGAGCATCGCGTTCGTCGCGGTCAGCGCCATCGCCGCCCTCGCGCCCGACCAGATCACGCTCGGCGTCATCCTGTTCGGCCTCGGCCTGTTCCTCGCTCCGACGGTCATCACGGCGTACCTGCTCGCCGACGCGCTCACCGCCGAACACGTGCGCACCGAGGCGACCACCTGGACCAACACCGCCGTGAACTTCGGCGTCGCGGTGGGGGCGGCGGTGGCGGGCGTGCTCGTCGACCACGCGGGCACGACCACCGCCTTCGCGGTCGGCGCGGCGGTCGCGGGCGTGCTGGTGCTCGCCGCCGGCTCGCGCACGCGCGCGCTCGGCGAGGCGAGTGCGCCGGCCGCGGGCGGCGCGGGCGGCGCGGCCGCGGGCGGCGGCCCCACCCTCCCCGAGGAGGACGGCACCACCCCCACGGCCGCCTCCGCCCCCGGCGACCTGCCCGCATCCCGCGACTGACACCCCCAGACAGACGAAATACCAGCAACTGTCGCGAAACGCGCGGGATGCGCGACAGTTACTGGTATCTCGTGGGGTGGGGCGCTACGCCGCGCGGCGGGTGGCGTCCCTCCGAGCGTGCTGCACCGCGGGGCGCACGGGCGCCGACAGGGCGGCGCGGGCTGCGGCGGAGCCGCGGAGCTCGATCACCGTGCCGGCCTCCACCTGCGCGTCGCGGTCGATGCGCGCTCCGTTGCCGACCATGACGGCCTGGCCCAGCTTGGCGTTGCTGCCGATGCGCACACCGCTGCCGATCACGCATCCGGCTCCGACGTGGACGTTCGCGCCCACGAAGGTGCGGTCGCCGACCGTCGCACCGGTGTCGATCCAGCTGCCGGCGCCGACGTATGCGTCGAGTCCGACGCGGGCGTCCTTCTCGACGTATGCGGTCGCGTCGATGAACGCCGACTCCGCCACACGCGCGGTGGGCGCGACGAGGCCACGCCCGTTGACGTGCCTCTTGTACTTGATTACGGCGCCGGTCTCATCCTCGAGCTCTTCGATCATTCGTGCCATCGCGTCTCCCTTCGAGATCGTCGCTTCAGTCCACATTCTGATAACACGAGACGGCCAGGAAAGATTCCCTGATCGTCCCGCAGAACCGGGACAGTACACCGTCGCTTTCGTTACAGCCACCCCGTACTTTTCCGGGCAGTATTCAGGTATGGCCGAACACAGCATCCTGTACCTCCCCGACGCGGCAGCCTGGCGGGACTGGCTGCAGCAGAACCACGACACGGAAGCGGGCGTCCGGCTCGCCATCGCGAAGAAGAACTCCGGCCACACGAGCCCCACCTACGCGGAGGCGGTCGACGGCGCCCTCTGCTTCGGCTGGATAGACGGCCGCAGGAACAGCCTCGACGACACCCACTTCCTGCAGACCTTCACCCCGCGCGGCCGCCGCAGCATCTGGTCGCAGCGCAACCGCGAACTCGTCGCGGCGCTCATCGAATCCGGCGCGATGACCGAGCACGGGATGCGCGAGATCGAGCGCGCGCAGGCCGACGGCCGCTGGGATGCGGCCTACCAGCGCCAGTCGGACAAGACGGTGCCCGACGACCTCGCCGCCGCCCTCGCCGCCAACCCGGAGGCCGCGTCCTTCTTCGAGACCATCAGCGGCCAGAACCGCTTCGCGATCATCTTCCGCGTGTCCACGGCCAAACGCGCGGACACCCGCGCCCGCCGCATCGCCACCTTCGTCGACCAGCTCGCCCGCCACGAGACGCTGTACTGAGGGCGGGACGGGCTCGCCTGCATCGACGCCACCCGAGCCCGCGGATGTGAAGAACCTCAGACTCGATGGATGCGCGTCATCCGCCGTTCGCGAGCCGTTCATCCCGTGTTCCCGCAGCGTCACGAAGCTGCGAGTGTTCGCATCCACGTCGGAGCGGCGCGCGAGCTGCACCCGGGCGCGCCGCATCCATCCGGTGAGCCGCGCCAGCCGCGGTCGCCTCGCGGTCGCCGTCGATGCGCGCTCCCCCGTCGTCGCAGAAGGAGAACACGCTTGCGCACTCACTGGCGAGGAACGATGGCGGCCCTGGTGGCCGCAGCGTTCGCCACAGCTCCCCTGGTCGCGGTCGCGGCCCCCGCATCCGCAGCCCCCGCGCCATCGCCGGTGGTCATCAACGAGGTCGAGTCGAGCGGCGGAACGCCGGGCGACTGGGTCGAGCTGATGAACACGGGCACCACCACCGTCGACGTCACCGGCTGGTCGCTGCTCGACAACGACGACACCCACACGGCCGTTCCGCTTCCGGCAGGGTCGACCATCGCCGCCGGCGGTTTCCTCAGCGTCGACGAATCCCTGCTCGGCTTCGGCCTCGGCGGCGCGGACTCCGCCCGTCTGTACGACGCATCCCACACACTGGTCGACTCGTACAGCTGGACAGCGCACGCGACCACCACCTACGGCCGTTGCCCGGACGGTTCCGGCGCGTTCACCACCACCACCTCGCCGACCAAGGCCGCCGCCAACGACTGCAGCGTCCCCGTCGCCATCAACGAGGTCGAGTCGAACGGCGACGCCACCGACTGGATCGAACTCATCAACAACGGCTCCGCACCGGTCGACCTGTCCGGGTACATCCTGCGCGACAACAAGGACAGCGACGCCTTCCCGATCCCCGCCGGCACCGTCGTCGCGGCGGGCGGCTACTACACGGCCGACGTGGATGCGGCGTTCGGACTGGGAGGGGCGGACTCCGCGCGCCTCTTCGCACCGGACGGCACGACCCTGGTCGACTCGTACGAATGGACGGCGCACGCCGCCACCACCTACGGGCGCTGCCCCAACGGCACCGGCGCGTTCGCCACGACGGCTGCTTCCACGAAGAACGCGCCGAACGCGTGCGAGGGCGATGTGCAGCTCACCCCGTGGCCGGGCGGATCGACGATCGCGACCGCCGACGACGCCACCGTGCTCGGCGGCAACATGAGCGGCCTCTACTACCAGGCGTCCGGAACCAGCGCGCCGGGCGTGCTGTGGGCCGTGAAGAACGGGCCGGGCACCCTGTACCGCCTGCTCTAGAACGGCACGGTGTGGACACCGGACACGGCCAACGGCTGGGCAGCGGGCAAGGCGCTGCATTACGCCGACGGCACGGGCGACCCGGACTCGGAGGGCGTCACCATCACCGGCACGGGTCCGGATGGGGGCATCTTCGTCTCGACCGAGCGCAACAACGCCAACAACGGCGTGAGCCGCCCGGCCATCCTCCGCTTCGACCCGGCGCAGCCCGGCACGAGCCTCACCGCGACGGCCGACTGGAACCTCACCGCCGACCTTCCGGCGGTCGGCCCGAACCTGGGCCTCGAGGCGGTCACCTGGATCCCGGATGCGTACCTCACGGCCAACGGGTTCGCCGACCAGCACACCGGAGCGGCTTACGACCCTGCGTCGTACCCCGGACACGGCGACGGCCTGTTCTTCACCGGCCTCGAAGCGAACGGCTCCATCTACGCGTACGCGCTCGACCAGTCCGGCACAGGATTCACCAGGGTCGCGACCATCGTGAGCGGGATGCCCGGCGTGATGGAACTGCAGTTCGACCAGGAGACGCAGAAGCTGTGGGCGGTCTGCGACGACACCTGCGACGGGCAGCACGAGACGCTGACGATCGCATCCACGGGTGCGGACGCGGGCCACTTCACGGTCGACACCACGTACGCCCGGCCGACCGGGATGCCCAACTTCAACAACGAGGGCTTCGCGATCGCCCCGCAGGCGGAGTGCGTCGACGGCCACAAGCCGGTGATCTGGTCGGACGACACGAACGACGACGGCCACGCGCTGCGCGCCGGCACCATCGCGTGCACGGTGGTGACGGAGCCGGGCGGACCCGGTGAGCCGGGCGGACCCGGTGAGCCGGGCGGTCCCGGTGAGCCGGGCACCACACCCGCGACCGTGACGCTGTCGTCCGGGACGGTGGCGGTCGGCGGCGCGCTGAGCCTCACGGCCTCCGGGTTCACGGCGGGCGAGACGGTCGAGGTGTGGCTGCACTCGACGCCGGTGAAGCTGGCGACGCTCACGGCATCGGGAACCGGCGCGATCTCGGCGACCGTGAGCATCCCCAGCGGGACGCCAGCGGGCGCGCACACGATCGTGGTGACAGGCCTGACCTCGGGCGTCACGGGCTCGATGGCCATCACGGTAACGGCAGCCGCCGCCCCGGGAGGCACGGACCCGGGCACCACTCCACCCGGCACGACCCCGGCGGTCACCTCCCCGGCCGACAACACCCCTGCCGGACTCGCCGCGACAGGTTCGTCGGTCACGGTCCCGCTGCTCGCGGCCCTCGCCGCCGCGCTGCTCGGAACCGTCCTGCTCCTGCTCCGGATGCGCCGCCCTGCCCGCTGACCGGCGTTCAGCCGGACATGTCCCGCGACACGCCGCCGCGTCCTCCGTTCCGACGGAGAACGCGGCGGAGGTGGCGCGGGACGTCCGCTTTTACGAAGGCGCCGCCTACGCCGACGCCACCACTTCCAGCAGGGCCTCGCCGTAGGCCTCGCGCTTCTTGGCGCCGATGCCGGTGATGCCGTCGAGGTCGCCGAGAGTGGCGGGCTTCGCGGAGGCGACGGCGCGGAGGGTGGCGTCGCCGAAGACGATGTATGCGGGGACGCCTTGCGATCTGGCCGCCTCTGCCCGCCAGGCGCGGAGGGCTTCGAACAGGGGGTGGTCTGCCGGTTCGAGGTCGGCGGCCGCCGTTGCGGAGCGGGCGGCGCGGGCCGGGCGCTCCGGGCGGTCCGGTTCGCGGCGCAGCACGACCGGGCGGTCCCCGGCGAGGACGGCGGCGCTCTGCGGTGTGATCGCGAGCACGCCGTATTCGCCTTCCGGCTTCAGCAGCTCCTGGGCGATGAGCTGCCGCACGACGCCGCGCCACTGGCTCTCGCTGAGGTCGGCGCCGATGCTCCAGGTGGCGAGCGCGTCGTGGCCGTGCTGCTCGACGCGCGGGGTGCGCTTGCCGCGCAGGATGTCGACGAGGTGGCCCGCGCCGAACTGCTGGTTGCGTTCGCGCTTCAGACGCACCACGGTCGACAGCAGCTTCTGGGCGGGGACGGTGCCGTCCCAGCTCTCCGGCGGGGTGAGGCAGGTGTCGCAGTTGCCGCACGGCTCCGCGCGCTGACCGAAGTAGTTCAGGAGGTTGACGCGGCGGCACTGCACGGTCTCGCAGAGGGCGAGCATCGCATCCAGGTGCTGCGTCATGCGGCGGCGGTGGGCGAGGTCGCCGGGCGAGTCGTCGATCATGCGCCGCTGCTGCACCACGTCTTGCAGGCCGTAGGCGAGCCAGGCGGTGGACGGCACGCCGTCGCGGCCGGCGCGCCCGGTCTCCTGGTAGTAGCCCTCGACCGACTTGGGCAGGTCGATGTGGGCGACGAACCGCACATCGGGTTTGTCGATGCCCATGCCGAACGCGATGGTGGCGACCACGATCACGCCCTCCTCGCGGAGGAACCTGGCCTGCGTCTGGGCGCGCACCCGCGCATCCAGTCCCGCGTGATACGGGAGGGCGTTCAGGCCGCGCGCGCTGAGGAACTCGGCCGTGCGCTCCACCGTGTTGCGCGACAGGCCGTAGACGATGCCGGCGTCGTTCGGGTGCTCCGTGGTGATGAAGTCGAGCAGCTGCTTGCGCACCTCCACCTTGGGAACGATGCGGTACTGGATGTTCGGACGGTCGAAGTCCGCGACGAACTGCGCCGCCTTCTGCATGCCGAGGCGCTCGGTGATCTCGCGGTGGGTCGCCTCGGTGGCCGTGGCGGTGAGGGCGATGCGCGGCACCTCCGGCCAGCGCTCCCCCAGCTCGGACAGCGCCAGGTAGTCCGGACGGAAGTCGTGGCCCCACTGGGAGACACAGTGCGCCTCGTCGATGGCGAAGAGTGCGATCTTGCCGCCGGAGAGGAACCGCTTTGTCGCCTCGGAGGACAGCCGCTCCGGCGCGACGTAGAGCACATCCAGCTCGCCGGAGAGGTAGGCGTTCTCGACCCTGGACCGCTCGGCGGAATCTTGGGTGGAGTTGAGGAAGGCGGCGCGCACGCCGACGGCGGTCAGCGCATCCACCTGGTCTTGCATGAGCGCGATCAGCGGCGAGATGACGACGCCTGTGCCCTCGCGCACGAGCGACGGGATCTGGTAGCAGAGGCTCTTGCCTCCACCCGTCGGCATGAGCACGACGGCGTCGCCGCCGCCGACGAGCTGGTCGATGATCTCGGCCTGCTCCCCACGGAACGAGTCGTAGCCGAACACCGTGTGCAGCGCCTCGGCCGGACTCGCGAACTTGGCCGTGGATGCGCGGACCTCCCGCCGAGGATCCGCCACGCGCGCCGACGCAGTCGCGGCCCCCGCCGCCGCACCACCGAACTCCACCGCACCACCGAACTCCACCGCACCGCCGAGGTACGCGTCGTCAGGCGGGAACGCCTCCTCCGGATACTCCGGTGGCGCGTCGCGCTCGTCCGGCTCCCAGGGGTGTTCCGCGTTCCAACTCATCCCCTGATCGTAACGAGCGGGACCGACGAAAACCTGGCCGTCGCGGATCTGTGGAAAACACCCCGGTTTTGATAGCTTGTGGAAGCTCGACCACGGGGGAAACCAAGGGGGACCATGACCGACGACGCCGCGCACCCGACCGCGCACGCGGACGCGCACCCGACCGCGCCGACCACCAGCCCCCGCGAACGCCGGCGCGCCCGGCCCTGGATCGTCGCCACCGCCGCCATCCTGCTCGGAGCCGGTGTCGTCTCCGGCGCGGCGTACGGCTGGTCCGTGTTCGCCCAGGCCAGGTTCACCGTGGCGAACCAGCAGTCCGTGCAGGTCGCCCACGCGCTCACCGACGTGTCCGACCAGCGCGGCGCCGCCATCGACAAGGCGAAGGTCACCACCAGCGCCGTCGACAGCTTCGTCGCGCAGCCCCACACAGGGTACGTCAGCGCCGCGGCACTGGATGCGCTGAAGAAGGCGGACAACGACCTCCACTCCGCGAGCAACGACCTCACCTACGCGCCGGAGGAGGTCACACCGGTGCCGTCCCGTCCGTCCGACCTCTGGCCACTGACCGTCATCCGGGAACTGCTGCTCATCCGGACATCGACCGACGGCGAAGTCGCTCTCCTCAAATCCCGGGCGGCGGAGCTCGCGGCGATGAAGACCGCGCAGAAGGAGGTCGGCACCGCCGGCACGGCCGTCTACGGCCAGGTCAAGGCGCGCGCTGAAGCCACCATGAAGGCGGCCGTCGACGCCACGTACGAGAGCAGGATCGGCCTCACGCACGCGCTGGCCGGAGCATCCGGTTCGGTCAGCTTCTCCGGGATGGGACTGCCCGCGATCATCAGTGCGTCCGACGCCGTCGCAGCGTCGGAGGCAGCGGGCCAGGCGGCGAAGCAGGACCCGGCATACCCCGCACACGCGGCGATCGAGGCGTATGCGCGGAGCATCGCGCACGGCGTCAACCTGGACTTCCAGTGGCACCAGGTGGTCGGCGGCTACGGCACCGGCTGGTATTCGGGCACCACCATGTATCACGAGGGGGACGGCGGCTGGGCGACCATCGACCTCAACTTCGACACCGTCGACGGCTGGTCGCGGGGCGACGTGGATGCGAAAGCACTCATCACGCACGAGGTGGGCCACTCGCAGGTGGTGCGCCCGGAGTGCCGCACGCTCTTCACCGGGCCGGTGTTCAACTCGGACGACGAGATGTGGGCGACCGCGTGGGCGATCAGCATGGGCTTCGACGACGACGGCTCCGGCATCCAGGCGTACGGGCGGCCGAGCGACCAGCAGATCGCGACCGCCGGGCAGTGCCGCTGACCGCAACAGCGGTACCATCGGCCACATGCGCCGATTGATCGTGACCGAGTTCATGACCCTCGACGGGGTCGTCGAGGCCCCGGGAGGGGAGCCGACGCATCCGCACGCCGGATGGACGATGCCGTACGGCACGGACGCCCTGTACGCGTTCAAACTGCGCGAGACGATGGAGGCGGAGTCCCTTCTGCTCGGACGCAAGACGTTCGAAGGCTTCAGCGCGGCCTGGCCGGGGCGCGACGGCGAGTTCGCCGACAAGATGAACGCGATGCCGAAGCTGGTGGCCGCGAGCGGCACGGGCGACCTCGGCTGGAACGCCACGCGCATCCAGGGTGAGGTGCGCACGGCCGTCGCCGACCTGAAGGAGGGCGACGGCGGCCCGATCCTGGTGGCGGGAAGCGCGACCCTCGTGCGCTCCCTGCTGGTCTGGGGTCTCGTGGACGAGCTGCGCCTGCTCACCTACCCGGTGATGGTCGGCGGGGGCCTGCGCATCTTCCCCGACGACAGGGAGAAGTGGTCGTTCGAGCTGGCCGAGCTCGAACGGTTCGACAGCGGCGCCGTGCTGCACGTCTACCGGCTCGCCGGGAGCTGATGCTCACCGTCGTCCTCGGGCTGGTCGGGGCGTTCGTCTACGGGTCCGCCGACTTCCTCGGCGGGATCGCCTCCCGGCGGATCAGCGCGCTCAGGGTGACGGCGATCGGCGCGCTGTCCGGGCTCGTGCTGCTGCTCATCGCCCTGCCGGTCTTCGGTGGAGAGTGGTCGGCTGCCGCGATCGGCTGGGGCGCCCTCTCCGGCGTGACCGGAGCCGTCGCCATCTCGCTGCTGTACGCCTGCCTCGCGATCGGGCCGATGAGCATCCTGTCCCCGCTCACCGCGCTGGTGTCCGCGATCGTCCCGATGACCTGGGGGCTGCTCGGCGGCGAGCAGTTCGCGCCGATCGGCTACGCGGCGCTCGGCGTGGCCCTCGTGGCGGTGGTGCTCGTCGGGTTCGTGCCGGAGAAGGGGGCGGTGCGGCCGAGCGTCCGCGGCATCCTGATGGCGGTCGGCTCGGGGACGATGATCGGCGCGTTCCTGATCATCATCGACCAGACTCCGGAATCGTCAGGGCTCGTTCCCCTCGTGCTGAACCGCGGCGTGAACGGCGCCATCATGCTGGCGGTGATCGGGCTGGTCGCGCTGCAGGCCAGGTCCAGGCGGGCGCGCGCAGCCACCCGCCAGGCACCGGATGCGGCGGTCGCCCCCGACGCGCGGCCCACCCTCGCCGCCGGCTGGCTGCCCGGGCTCCCGTTCGCTCTCGCCTGCGGGGTGCTCGACACCGTGGCGAACGTGGTGATGCTCGTCGGCCTTCGACTCGGCGATCTCGCCGCGTTCTCCGTGCTGATCGCGCTGTATCCGGCGGGGACCATCGTGCTCGCCGCCGTGGTCCTGCGGGAGCGGATCGCCCCCATCCAGTGGGTCGGGCTGGCGCTCGCCATCGCGGCGGCCGGGATGCTCGCTGTCGCCTGACGCCGCATCGTTCACTAGTGTGAACAACTGAAACACGGAGGGGCTCGACATGACACAGCACGACCCGGCCGACGAGCTGGAGAACAATCGCGAACACATCGGCGACATGAGCCAGGCGGTTCAGGACTTCTCGAGCGAGCAGGAGGGCTACCACAAGAGCCTCAAGCCGCGGCAGGTGCAGATGATCGCCATCGGCGGCGCGATCGGCACCGGCCTCTTCCTCGGGGCGGGCGGCAGGCTCGAACAGGGCGGCCCGATCCTCGTCTTCGTCTACGCGCTGTGCGGGTTCTTCGCCTTCCTCGTGCTGCGCGCGCTCGGCGAGCTGGTGCTGCACCGGCCGTCGTCCGGTTCGTTCGTGTCGTACGCGCGCGAGTTCTACGGCGAGAAGATGGCGTACGTCGCCGGGTGGATGTACTTCCTCAACTGGGCGATGACGGCCATCGTCGACTCCACCGCCATCGCGCTCTACGTCAAATACTGGAGCGCATTCTCCTCGGTGCCGCAGTGGCTGCTCGCGCTCATCGCACTGATCGTGGTGGTGAGCCTCAACCTCATCTCGGTGAAGGTGTTCGGCGAGATGGAGTTCTGGTTCGCGCTGATCAAGGTGACGGCCCTGGTGGCGTTCCTCATCATCGGCATCGTCGTGCTCGCCTTCGGCTGGCCGACCGACCAGGGTGCGACCGGCATCGCGATGCTCGCGGAGAACGGCGGCCTGCTGCCGCACGGGATCGCGACGATCGGCATGGCGATCGTGCTCGTGCAGGGCGTCGTGTTCGCGTACGCGGGCGTGGAGCTGGTGGGCATCGCGGCGGGCGAGACCGAGCATCCGGAGAAGATCATGCCGCGCGCGATCAACAGCGTCGTGCTGCGCATCGCGGTGTTCTACTGCGGCTCGGTGCTGCTGCTGGCCCTGCTGCTCCCCTCCCACGTCTACAGCGGTGACGAGAGCCCGTTCGTGACGTTCTTCAGCCATCTCGGATCGCCGGAGCTGGGCGCCATCGTCGGCTCGATCATGAACTTCGTCGTGCTCACCGCCGCCCTGTCCAGCCTGAACGCCGGGATGTACTCGACGGGGCGCATCCTGCACTCGATGGCGCAGACGGGGGCGTCGCCGAGGTTCACCGGCCGCATGAACAAGCGGGGAGTGCCGTACGGCGGCATCCTGCTCACGGCCTGCATCGGTGTGCTCGGCGTGTTCCTCAACCTGATCGTGCCGGAGGAGGCGTTCAACATCGTCGTGAACGTGGCATCCCTCGGCATCATCACCAGCTGGGGCATGATCGTGATCTGCCAGATGCAGCTGCGCAGGTGGGCGCTGCAGGGCAAGCTCGAGCGACCGGCCTTCCGGCTGTTCGGGGCGCCGTTCACGGCGTACCTGACGCTGGCGTTCCTGGTGGCCGTCGTCGTGCTGATGGCGTTCGACTACCCCACGGGCACATACACGGTCGCGTCGCTCGTCATCATCATCCCGTTGCTGGTGATCGGCTGGTTCGCGCAGCGTCAGCGCATCCTGGCCATCGCGCAGGAGCGGCAGGGGTACACCGGCGCGCATCCGGTGATCGCTGCGCGGCCCGGCATGAACGGCGGCCGCCGTCCCCCGTCGACGCCCTCCGATGACCCGCCGGCGTAGCCCGGTCTTCGTCGACGCATGAACCGCACGGACCGGCTGTATGCGCTGGTGGAGGAGCTGCGGGCGGTCGCGCCGCGGGCGCGGAGCGCGCGGTGGCTCGCCGAGCGCTTCGAGGTGAGCACGCGCACGATCGAGCGCGACCTGTCCGCGCTGCAGCAGTCCGGCGTGCCGATCTGGGCGGAGCAGGGCCGCACGGGCGGATACTGCATCGACCCGGCACACACCCTCGCGCCGCTGGGCTTCACCCCGGATGAGGCGCTCGCCGTCAGCATCGGGCTCGGGATGCTCGCGGCGAGCCCGTTCGGCAGCGCTGCGGCCTCCGCGGCGCGCAAGGTGGCGGCGGTGATGGACGAGCGCGGGCTCGCACGGACCGCCGAGCTCGCGGCGCGCATCCACCTACTGGACGACGGTCCCGTCCGGGATGCGCCGTCCGCGCTCAGCGACATGCTCGGCGGTGCGCTCAGTTCCCGGCGCGTGCTCACGATCGCCTACCGCGACCGCGCGGGGGCGGAGACCGTGCGCGACGTGGAGCCGCTCGGCTACGTCGGCAAGGGAACGGACTGGTATCTGATCGGCTGGTGCCGCCTCCGCGACGGCATCCGGGCGTTCAAGGGCGACCGGATCGTGCGGGCGACCCCGACCGGCGAACGGGCGCCGGAGCGCACTCTGCGGGCGGAAGACCTGGAGATCCCGTACGGCGAGCTGCGCACTGTCGGCCTCGGCCGGGACGCGGACTGAAACTCCCGCTAAACACCGACAGGACGGTGTCGCCTCGGCGGCCCACGATGGAGTCAACCGGCCGGATCGCGGCCGGACTCCCTCGAAAGGACCCTCATGGACTTCGCCTCGATCAGGATCATCACCGACGACGTCGACAGGCTCGCGCACTTCTACGAGCTCGTCACCGGCACCCCCGCCGCGCGCCCCGCGCCGGTGTTCGCCGAGTTCCGCACGCAGAGCGCCACGCTCGCGATCGGCAGCACAGCGACCGTCGCCATGCTCGGCGACCGCGCCCCGCGCCCGGGCAGCAACGCCTCCGTCATCATCGAGTTCCAGGTGCAGGACGTGGATGCGGAGTTCGCGCGCATCCGGAACGACATCGGGGGCGCCGACGCGGCCACCGCCGACGCCGCCGTCGTGATGGAACCCACGACGATGCCGTGGGGCAACCGCTCCGCCATCGTCCGCGACCCCGACTGCAACCTCGTGAACATCTTCTCCCGCCCGGAGGCGCGCTTGTAAGGTAATCCTTACCTCATCTACGCTGGTGGGGACATGAAGAACACCAGCACCCGACTCCTCCTCACCTGCGCCGCGATCGGTGTCGCCGGTGGGATCGTGTTCTCGATCAGCGCGTACATCTCCGGCACGCTCGCCGCCGCTGCGCCGATGTTCTACGGCGCGGTGATCGGCGTGTACTTCCTGCCGGGCGTGATCGCCCAGGCCCTGCTGCGCCGGGGCGGTGTCGCGCTGATCACCTCGGTGATCGCCGGCCTGGTCTCCGTGCCGTTCCAGCCGATCGGTTTCGCGGCGGTGATGGCGGCCGGGTCGATCGGGCTGCTGCAGGAACTGCCGTTCGCGGTCACGCTCTACCGCTACTGGAGGGCGTGGCTGTTCTACGCGGCCGTGACGGTGGCCGGGCTGGTGTTCGGCATCGGTGTGTACATCGCGCAGGGCGCGGAGCAGAGCCAGCCCTGGGTGCAGGTGCTGCACATCGGCCTGTTCGTGGTGTCGCCGATCCTGTTCACCTGGGCGGGCCGCGCCGTCGCCGCCGGGCTCGACCGCACGGGGGCGGGCCGCGGACTGCAGCTGCCCGTCGTGCGCACACGGCGCGGCAGCAGCGGGGACGCCGGCCCGGACGCGCTGCCGCTACTCGCCGCGCCATCGCCGACACTGTCGCTCTGAGCGCCGTGGCCCCCGAGCCCGCGTCCCCGCCGCTGTCGGTGCGCGGGGTGCGCATCCGGCACGATGGTGCCGACCAGTGGACGCCCGACGGCGTGACGTTCGATCTCCACCCCGGCGAGGTGCTACTGGTGCTCGGTCCGAGCGGCTGCGGCAAGTCGACGCTGGCCCTCGCCCTCAACGGCCTGGTGCCACACGCGGTCCCCGCGACCCTCGACGGGTCGGTGCTCGTGGCGGGCGTCGACACCGTGGATGCGCGGGTCGCCGAGCTGAGCGAGCACGTCGGCACGGTGTTCCAGGATCCGGATGCGCAGCTCGTCACCGCGACGGTGCTGGACGAGGTCTGCTTCGGCCCGGAGAACCAGCTGGTGCCTGCCGACGTGGTGCTCGCCCGCGCGGAGGCCGCGCTGCGCGCCGTCGGGCTGTGGGAGCGCAGGGGCGACAACCCGGACACACTCTCGGGAGGAGGCAAACAGCGCCTCGCCATCGCCTGCGCGCTCGCCCTTGAGGCTCCGGTGCTCGTGCTCGACGAGCCGACGGCCAACCTCGACCCGGCCGGAGCGGAAGAGGTCTACGCGGTGCTCGCCGCGCTCACCGGGCCGGGTTCGACCAGGGCGGTGGTTTTGGTGGAGCACAACCTGGATGCGGCGATGCCGGTGGTGGACACGGTGATGGTACTGGATGCTGCGGGCAGGCAGGTGGCGCACGGACCGGTCGCGACGGTGTTCCGCGAGCGTGCGGAGGAGCTGGCGGCGCTGGGCGTGTGGCTGCCGGTGGCGACGCTCGCCGGGCTGCGGCTGCGGGCGGCGGGGTGGGACGTGGAGCGGCTGCCGGTGACGGCGGAGGAGCTGGCGGACGTGGTGGCGGGTGCCGGAGCTGCGTTCGCGGGTGGCGAGCGCCACCGGCCCGAGCGCCCCGAGGCGCCCACCGAGCCCGCCGTCGACGTGCGCGGACTGGAGGTGCGGCGCGGCAAGCGCACCGTGCTGCGCGACGTGCGGCTGCGGGTGGGTCGCGGCGACTTCGTCGCGGTGCTCGGCGCGAACGGCGCGGGGAAGACCTCGCTCGTGCAGGCCATCACCGGGGTGGTGCGGCCGCCGCGCGGCACCGTGTCCGTGGGCGGGATCGACCCTGCCCGCGCGAGCGTCGCGGAGCTGACCGCGGCCATCGGGTTCGTGTTCCAGAATCCCGAGCATCAGTTCGTGGCCGACTCCGTCGAGGACGAGCTCGCGTACGGCCTGCGCGTGCGACGCACCCCCGCCGACGAGATCGCGCGCCGCGTCGACGGGATGCTCGGCACGCTCGATCTCGCCGGGCACCGCCACGCGCATCCATACCTGTTGTCCGGAGGGCAGAAGAGGCGGCTGTCCGTCGGGACCGCGCTGATCGCCGGCGCCCCCGTGCTCGTGCTCGACGAACCGACGTTCGGCCAGGACCGCGAGCGCGCCACCGAGCTGCTCGCGATGCTGGCCGACCTCAACGAGCAGGGCACCACGGTGATCATCGTCACCCACGACCTCCAGCTGGTCGCCGAGTACGCCACGCACGCGGCGGTGCTCGTCGACGGCGCGCTCGCCGCCCACGGACCGACCGCAGACATCCTCGCCGACGCCGCCCTGCTCGAACGCAGCGGGCTGCGGCAGCCGCCGCTCGCCAGGGCGCTCAGCGGAGTGCCCGGCTGGAGCCATGTCACCCGGCTCGCCGACCTGCGGGGAGGGGATGCGCCGTGACCTTCCTCTCCACCGATCCGTACGGCACCACCGCCGCGCCCGCCGGACGCTTCCTGCACCACCTGAACCCGCTCGCGAAGGTGGCCGCCGTCGTCCCCGCCTGGGTGGCGCTGCTGTTCACCCGCGACATCCTGACGCCGCTGATCTTCATCGTCATCGCCGTGCTGCTCATCCTCGTCGGCGCCCGGCTGCGTCCGTCGATCGTCGTCGGGCTACTGCTCGTGCTGCCCGCGGTCGTGCTGGTGATGGCGCTGAGCTTCGGGCTCTGGACCGACGCCTCCCGGGTCGCGGACCAGCGCATCCTGTTCTCCGTCGGGGAGTTCCACTACACCGTCGGTGCGTTCGCGGTGGGCCTCGCCACCTCGCTGCGGCTCGGCGCGCTGGTGTCCCTCGCGCTCGTCGGCGGACTCACCACCACCGGGCCCGACCTGGCCCGCTCACTCGTCGCGCAGCTGCGCATCCCGTACCGGATCGGATACACGGCCATCGCCGCCTACCGTTTCCTGCCGCGCTTCGGCAGCGAGCTCGCGCTGATCAGGCAGGCCCAGCGGGTGCGCGGCGTCGCAGGGGGATGGGGTCCCGTCGCGGCCGTGCGGCGCGCGTTCGCCGCGGTGGTGCCGCTGCTGGCGTCGTCGATCAGGCACGCCGAGCGTATGGCGCTGGCGATGGAGTCGCGGGCGTTCGGCGCACACCCGACCCGCACGGAGCGCGCCCCGTCGCGCTGGCGCGCGCGCGACACGGTGTTCGTGGCGGTCGGCGTCGCCGTGACCGTCGCGGTCTTCGCGGTCTGACGAGGCGGCCGGTGCACGCGACGCCGACGGCCGCCGACCGGTATGTTCGGGGGACAACGCTGCCACTGCGTTGCGCTGCGAAGGAGCACGAATGTCGACACCTATCGAGTATCGGCCGCTGGATGCGGTCACCGTCTATGCGGTCAGCGGCACGGCGCCCGGCACAGGGCCGGAGAAGGTCGGCCCCGTCGTCGGGCCCCTGATCGGCGCGCTCGACCAGGCGCTGACCGCGGCAGGGCGTCCCCTTCTCGCCCCCTCCACGTTCTGGTACGAACCGCTCGACGACGGCGGGATGGCGGTCTCCATCTCGTATCCCGCCGAGAATCCACCGCAACCGGGCGACGGTTACGACGTGGTCGAGCTTCCCGCCGTCCCGCTGGCGGCGACGCGGCTGCACCGGGGCGACATGTCCGGCATCGGCGACTCCTGGATGGCCCTGATCGACCAGCTTTCCGCGGACGGCTATCGCATCACCGGTCCGACGCGTGAGGTCTACCTGGAGGCGGCGGGGCACGAGCCGGGTCCCGACTGGGTCACCGAACTCCAGGCACCCGTCGAGCGCGCGTAGCCGGTGGGTACGGAGCGCGACGACGGCCGACGCCGCTAGGAGACGTGCGCAGCAGCCTCCAGCGCCGGCAGGGCCGCCGCGAGCGCTGTGACCTGCTCCGGTGTCAGCTCGGCGATGATCGACTGCACCGTGCGGGCCCGGTCGGAGCGGGCGCGCAGGAGCAGCTCGATGCCGGCCTCGGTGCCGCTGACGAACGACGAGCGGCCGTCGTCCGGGTCCGGCTCGCGCTGCACCAGGCCGCGCGACTCGAGGTCGGCGACCACGCGGGTGATGGTCGGGGCGGCGACAACCTCGATGGCGGCGAGCTCGCCGGGGCGCAGCGGCCCGCGGCGGACGATGGTGGACAGCGCGGAGAGCTGGCCGTGGCTCAGGTCGCCGGTGGACGAGCGCATCCGGCGGTTGAGGCGGCCGACCGCGAGCGCCAGGCGTCCGGCGAGGTCGTCGTCGTTCAGGGCGGAGCGTCCGTCCACGGACCGCCCCTTCTCGGTCACCACGGTCGTTCCTTGACGCTATGCGCGGCTCGCACCGACTTCCTCGCCTTCTTCGCTGACCGCCCGGGATTCTGCGATCTTCTCCTCATGAACATACTTGCCGCCGCCTGCGAATGAGGCGATAGCTCCGATGATGCTCATGATGGCGGCGGCGATGAAGACGACGACGAGGCCGTCGTGGAACGGTCCGGAGATCAGCTGGGGAAAGAACTCCTTGCCGGTGAGGGTGGCCGCATCCACGTGGGGGCTGCTGAGCACGCCCGTCGGCCCGAGCAGGCTCGCGATCGGGTTGTAGCCGAGGAACGCGGCGAACAGGCTGCCGACCGGAGGGGTGGCGCCGATCTGCGTCGCGACGGCGTGCGGGACGCCGTGCGTGGTGAGCCCGTTCGTGAGCGCCGTCGGCAGGGCCACGGAAAGGCCGGCGATCATCAGCGAGAAGAAGATGCCGATGGACAGCGAGCTTCCCGCGTTGAGGGCGACGCCCGCCATCCCGGATGCTGCCCCGCGCTCGTTCGCCGGCACGCTGTTCATGATGGAGGTGCGGTTCGGCGACGAGAACAGGCCGGAGCCGATGCCGTTGAGGCCGGTGAGCACGGCGAACTGCCAGTAGTCGAAGTTCACCGGGATGAGCAGCAGGCCCACGAAGGTGACCGCCACGAGCGAGAGGCCGACCGTCGCGAAGACGCGCGAGCCGTACCGGTCGGACAGCGCGCCGGAGATCGGCCCTGCGACCAGGAAGCCGACCGTGATGGGCAGCATGTAGATGCCGGCCCAGAGCGGCGTCGACTCGTAGCTGTACCCGTGCAGCGGCAGCCAGATGCCCTGCAGCCAGATGATCAGCATGAACTGCAGGCCGCCGCGCCCGATGGCGGCGAGGAATCCGGCGAAGATGCCGGACGAGAACGACCGGATGCGGAACAGCCGCATGTCGAACATCGGCGACTTCACCCGCAGCTCGATCAGGACGAACGCCGCCAGCAGCACGATGCCGCCGATGATCGAGCCCAGCACCCACGGGTTGCCCCAGCCCTGCGAGCTTCCGCCGTACGGCTGGATGCCGTACGTGATGCCGGTGAGCAGGGCGATCAGGCCGACCGCGAACGTCGCGTTGCCGATCCAGTCGATCCTGCCCGGGTTCTTCTGGCCCACCTCGTGCAGCGACTTGTACGACCAGATGGTCCCGACGATGCCGATCGGTACGGAGACGAAGAACACCGCACGCCAGTCGATCTCGGCCAGCACCCCGCCGACGATGAGGCCGATGAAGCTTCCCGCGATGGCCGCGACCTGGTTGAGGCCGAGGGCGAACCCGCGCTTGTTGGCCGGGAACGCATCCGTGAGGATGGCGGTCGAGTTCGCGAACAGCGCCGCGCCTCCGATGCCCTGCACGAACCGCCACACGATCAGCCACATGGCGGCAGGGCCGCCGGTGAACGGGTCGAGCGACAGCGCGATGGCGGCCACGGTGAAGATGACGAACCCGGCGTTGTAGATCTTCACACGCCCGAACTGGTCGCCCATCCGCCCGAACATCACGACGAGCACGGCGGTGACGAGCATGTAGCCCATCAGCATCCAGAGCAGGTAGGAGACGTTGCCCGGTTCGAGCGGGTTGAGCTTGATGCCGGTGAAGATCGCGGGGAGCGAGATGATGACGATCGACGAGTTGATCGTCGCCATCAGCATCCCGAGGGTGGTGTTACTGAGCGCGACCCACTTGTAGTGCGGGTGATCCTTGGCGAACATGCCGGTGCGTGGCAAAAGAGTGCGTCCTTCGAGTTGGTTTATATGCATTAACTATATAACTCGAAGGGCGGTGGGGGAACGGCCGAGGGGGCGTCAGACGGTCAGCGTGACCTTCTTCAGGCCGGCGGGGTTGTCCGGGTCGAGGCCGCGGCCGAGTGCCAGCTCCAGGGCGATGCGCTGCAGCGGCACGATCTCGCGCAGGGGAAGCAGTTCGTCGTCCCGTTCGTCCAGCGGGAGGTGCACGGCGGCGCCGTCGACCAGGCCGGGGCCGAGTTCGATCACACGCGCGCCGAGCGCGGCAGCCGCTGACGCGAACGACAAGACGGAGTCGCGTCCGGCCGGGCTGCCGGTGAGGGCGACCACCACCGAGCCGGGGACCACCTGGCCGAGCGGGCCGTGCGTCGCGTCGGCCGCGCTCCATCCGGATGCCGCGATCGCGTTCGTCTCCATCAGCTTCAGCGCGCCCTCGCGGGCGGTCGACATCGAGTATCCGCGGCCGACGACGATCACCCTGTCGACGCCGGAGAGGGCGGCGACCGCGGCGTCCACAGCACTGGGAGCGGCGAGGTCGGCCGCGACGGAGGCGGCGATGCGGCGCACGCGCTCGTCGAGCTCCGGCCATCCGGTTCCGGCAGCGCGGTGCAGGGTCAGCGCGAGGGCGAGGAGCTCTGCGGTGTACGTCTTCGTGGCGGCGACCGACGTCTCCGGGCCCGCCGCGAGCGAGACGTGAACATCGGCGGCCCCGGCGAGCGCGCTGCCCGGATCGTTGGAGAAGGCGATCACCGGCACGTCGGCGGCCGCGATGGAGGCGACGGTCGCGAGCAGGTCGGGAGAGCTGCCGGACTGCGACACGGCGAGCGCGACCGAGCGGGGGAAGGCGAGCTGCGTTCCGAAGCCGGTGACGCTGGCCGGGGTCGCGAGCATCGCCGGGATGCGCAGCAGGTTGTGGGCGAGGTACTGGGCGTACATCGCGGCGTGGTCGCTCGATCCGCGCGCCGCGAACACCAGGAGCTCCGGCCGCTGCGACGCGATCAGCTCTGCCGCGGCGTCGATCGACGCGCGCGCGTCGAGGAGGTCGAGCCAGCGGTCGGGCTGCTCGGCGATCTCCGCGCGCATCCGGTGGCCGGCGACGGGTGCGCCCCTCACGAGCTGAGCCCCGTGATCATCGCGACCAGTTCGTTGTGGCTGGTCTCGTCGATGCGCTTGGTGCCCACCTGCGTTCCCCGGCGCAGCACGGAGACGCGGTCGGCGACCCGGAACACCTGCTCCATGTTGTGGCTGACGATCAGCACGGCGGCCCCGCGCTCCTTCAGCTTCAGGATCAGCTCCTCCACCTTGGCCGTCTCCGCGACGCCGAGGGCGGCGGTCGGCTCGTCCATCAGGACCAGGCTGCTGGCCCAGTGGGTGGCCCGGGCGATCGCGATCCCCTGGCGCTGGCCGCCGGAGAGGTCGCTCAGCGTGGCACGCGCCGACGGGATGCGCACATCCAGTTCGTCGACGAGCGCCTGCGTGCGCGCGGCCATCGTCTTGCGGTCGAGCGTTCCAAAGGGCTTGCGCCGGAGTTCTCTGCCGAGGAACAGGTTCATGTAGACCGGCTGCAGGTCGACGAGCGCGAGGTCCTGGTAGACCACCTCGACTCCTCTGCTCCTGGCGTCCGACGGGTCGCGGAAGCTGGCCCGCTCGCCGTTGACCCAGATCTCGCCGTCGGTCGGCTGGTACATGCCGGAGATGATCTTGACCAGCGTCGACTTCCCTGCGCCGTTGTCGCCGACGAGGGCGACGATCTCGCCAGGCTCGATCTCGAGGTCGAAGCGCTTGATGGCGACGATGCCGCCGAAGTGCTTGGTGATGCCGTCGAGCCGAAGCGGCTTCACCGTCGTGTCCTGCGGAGCGGTGGTGGGGGTCATGCTGTCCTCCCGGATGCGGCGAGCGCCGCCGCGGTCGTGATCGGTGCGGAGCCGTCGGCCGACCAGATGCCTGCGACGGTGGGGTTTCCTGTGCTGAGCCCGGCGATGCCCGCTGTGAGGCCGCGGGTGACGAAGACCTGCGGGCGGAATCCGAACAGCACGGTGTCCCCCGGCTGCACGGTGCGCCCGGAGAGCGGGATCGTGGCGTAGTAGTCGATGGCCTCCGGAGCCGGCATGTCGACCAGCAGTTCGGGGGCGGATGCGGTGTCCGCTCCCTCCCCGACGATCAGGGCACTCGTCGTGGTCCCGCCGAGCACGGGGTCGACGTAGAGGCCGCCGCCGAACACGTACGCGTCGCCGTTCCAGAGGTGCGACACCTCGGAGACGTAGGCGATGGCCGGCTCCTCGATGAGGTCGTGGGCGGCGTGCAGCGGCGTCGTCCCGGTGAGGCCGTGGCCCGGTTCGACCTGCGTCGCCCCTGCGGCGGCGAGGGTCTCGAGGACGGACACGGACGTGGTTCCTGGGGCGTTCACCTGCACGCCGGTGCGGCCGGCGCCTTCGAGCGCACGGAGCGCCGTCGTCAGGGTCTCCAGGTTGTGCGTGGAGCGGGCGGTGCCGGTCTCCGCGTCGAAGAGGGTCGCGGGGAAGGTGGTGATGCCGGCGAAGCGCACGCCGGGGATGGCGTCGACCCTGTCGGCCGCCGCGACGATGTCGGCTGCGTCGAATCCGCCCTCGTGGCCGCGGTAGAACCGGTCGCCGGGGGCCGCGATGCGCAGCAGCACATCCTGCACCCTGCCGCGTTCCGCTGCCGCCGCACCGGCCTCGCGCGCCTTCTGCTCGGAGAAGACGGTCCAGTAGAGCGGTTCGAGCGCCGCGGCGTCCGCGGCCGAGTGGCGGGGGATCTGCACCAGGTGGCCGAGGTGACCGGTGGCCAGGCCGCCGCTCGCCGCTGCGACCGCGCACTCCAGGTCGACGCCGACGGCGTGGCCGATGCCTCCCGCCGCGATGGCACGGGATGCGTCCGGGTTGCGGCCGATCTGCTTGGTCATGGCGAACGGCGTGAGACCGAGCCTGGCCGACTCCGCCGCGAGGGCGGAGGCGTTGCGGGTGACCGCATCCAGGTCGATGACGTAGGTGTTGGGCGGGATGGCGCCGCTCTGGTGGAACCGGGTGGCCGCGTCGAGCAGTGCCTGGTTGCGGCGGCGGAGGAGGTCGAGGAACATCGTTTGTCTTCCTTACTGTCTTCCCGGCTAGTTGCTCTTCTTGGCGCGGAGGGAGAGCGAGACCGCCACCAGGATGATCGCGCCGCGCACGATCATCTGCTGTGCGACGGTGAGCCCGCCGAGGAGCAGCCCGTAGTTGATCATGCTCATGAAGAGGCTGCCGACCAGGGCGCCGATGATCGAGCCCTTTCCTCCGGTGAGCGCGGTTCCTCCGACGATCACGGCGGCGAGCACGCTCATCAGGTCCGAGCTGCCGAGCGTGTACGTCGCACCGGCCAGCCGCCCCGCGTAGAGCAGACCGGCGAGTGCCGCCGTCACTCCGCTGACGATGAAGACGGCCATCCGGACGCGGTTGACCTTGATGCCGCTGACCGCGGCAGCCGCCGCCTTGTTGCCGACGGCGAGCACGTGGGCGCCGAACGCCCGCTGACGGAGCACGTGCCAGCCGATCGCCGTCACCGCCGCCGTCCACCAGATCAGGATCGGGATGCCGAGCAGCGTTCCACCGCCGAAGAGCCAGCCGAACGCTGCATCGGTCACCGGCACGGACTGCAGGTTGGTCGACTGCTGGGCGAGGCCGGTGATGAGTCCCATCGTCGCCAGCGTGACGAGGAAGGACGGCAGCCGAACGAGCGTGACGAAGATGCCGTTGACCGCGCCGATGACGGCGCCGACCGCGAGGCCGGCGATGGCCGCGATCAGCCACTGGTGCGTGCTCTGCAGCGTGACGGCCGCGACCAGGGCGGAGAGGGCGACGGTCGAGCCGATCGAGAGGTCGATCTCGCCGAGGCTGAGCACGAACACCGTGCCGATCGCCATCACCGTGATCGGCGTCGCCTGGGTGATGATGTTGACCAGCGTCGTGCCGTTGAGGAAGTTGCCGCCCTGGGTGATGGCGAAGTAGAGGAACACCACCACGAACCCGATGTAGACGACGTACTGCCGCCAGTCCGCGTGACGCAGCCGTTCGCCGACGGTCATCCTGCCGTCGGTGGTCGATACAGTCATGATGCTTCTCTTTCCGTGCTGAGCAATGCGGCGTCGATGGCGAGACGGACGGCGCCGAGGATGGGGGCATTGGAACCGAGGCGGCTGATGCGCACCTCGATCGTCGGCCGGCCGAGTTCGCCGAGCCAGTGGAGGACGGGTGCGAGCAACTCCTCGCGGCTGCCGATGCCGCCGCCGAGGACGAACAGTCCAGGATCGACGACGGCGTCGACGGAGAGGATCGCGTGGGCGAGCCAGCGCGCCTCCTCGTCGAGCGACGCCGCCGCATCCCGGTCTCCGTCGCCGGAGCGCTCGAAGACGTCGACGGTGGTCGAACCGGTGCTGCCGGATGCACGCTCGTAGCGCTGGACGATCGCCTCACCGCTGACGACCTCCTCCAGCGGGCCGCGGCGGTGGTTGGCGGGGTCGAGCGGGTCGGCGCCGATCGGCAGGTAGCCGATCTCGCCCGCGGCACCGCGGACGCCCTGCCAGACGCGGCGGTCGAGCACGAGCCCGACGCCGATGCCGGTGCCGACGGAGACGAAGGCGAAGCTGTCGACCTCTGTTCCCACGCCGTCGTGCAGTTCGCCGAGCGCTGCGATGTTCACGTCGTTGTCGATCACGACGGCGTGCCCCAGTCGCCTTTCGAGCTCGGCGACCACGCCGAAGCCTTCGAGGCCGCCGAGGTTCGGCGCCAGGTCGAAGTGGCCCGCGTCCGCGTCCGGCACGCCCGCCCCGCCGATCGCCGTTGCGACGATGGCTGCTCCGGATGCGCCGACCGCCGCGGCGAGGGCGGACACGATCTCCGTCACCTGCGCGACGATCTCCCGCCCGTCGAGGGTCGGCTGGGTCAGCTCGTGCAGGACGTCGCCCGTCATGGTCGCGATGCCTGCGCGGATCTTCGTTCCGCCGAGGTCGATGCCGACGACGTACCGGCCGTCGGTGCGCTGGGCGCTCATACGACCTCCAGGACGGCGGCGGGGTTGGCCGCGAGCATCGTCTCGATGGCGGCGTCGGAGACGCCGCGCTCCTGCAGCGCGGGCACGAACACCGTTCCGAGGTACGAGTATCCGAGGGCGCCGTGGGTGCCGGGGTTCATCCACACCTCCGCGCCGGTCAGGTCCTGTGCGAGCAGGATGCGGTCGGCCAGCCCGTCCGCGACGAGTCCGGCGACGAGGTCGGCGCGTCCCGCATCCGATCGGTGGAACGACTGCTTGGCGTACTCGCCGTCGTCGCGCGCGTCGGGCACCGGCCCGAGGAAGAACTCCCAGTCCTCCTTGCCGATGGTGTCGACAGCCACCCGGGCGCCGGCGTCGATCACCCGGCGCGGCAGTTCGGAGCCGAGCTGGGTGTCGATGTGACCGACGACCACGCGGTCGAGGTCGACGCCCTCCGAGCGGAGGATGTCGAGCTGCTCCAGCGCCTGGGTGCCGTGCGTGGTGTGCGTCATGATGCCGAGTCCCGTCGCGCGCTGGGCCCTGGCAACGGCACGGAGGCACTTCTCCTCGTGCGGCGTGATCTCGCCCAGGCTGGTCGCCTGCTCGCCGAACACGCCGGCCCGGACACCGGAGTCGCCGATCCCCTGCTCCGCGTCGCGGATGAGGCGGGCCGTGAGGGCGTCGAGGTCGGCGTCGAGCGCCCAGCCCGGCGCGTACGCCTCGAGGTAGAGCGCCGTCCCTGACACGATGTGGAGGCCGCTGCGCCGGGAGATCACGACGAGCTGCGCGGCGTTGTCGCCGTTCGCGTCGCGGCCGACCACGTTGTACGGACTCAGGTCGACCACGGTTCCGAAGCCGAGGTCGCGGAGCCCGGCGAGCGCATCCACCGCCCTGTCGACGCTGTCGTCGCTGGTTCCCCCGGTGAGCCAGGGGCCCGGCGTGAGCGACAGCAGATGCTCGTGCGGCATCACCCGCCCGAGGTCCGCGGGGTCGACCGGGCCGAGCACGGTCATGACCTGCCGTGTCATCGTTCTCCTTCATGGTGCGTGCGGCAGGCGCTCGCGCGCGCTGTGCCGCCTGTTTCGTGTGCTGCTGGTGGAAGCCGAGCGGCCGGAGGGGGAGTCCGGCCGCTCAGCCGTTCTGGGGGGGGCGTCAGCCGGTGACGCTCGCCGGCGGCTTCACGCCGTAGTCGGCCTTCCACGCCTCGTCGAGATTGGCCTTCGTGACCTTGGTCGGAACGGACGCGACGAGCTCAGGGGCCTTCTTGCCGATGACTCCGTATGCGCCGGCCAGTGCGAGGCCCTTGCCGATGCCGATGGAGCCGTTGCCCACCATGCCCGCGACGTTCGTGCCGGACATCATCGCGGCGCCGAGCGTGGTGTCGAGGTCGTTCGTGACCACTTTGATGTCGCTGCGGCCGGATGCCTTGATGGCGGCGACGACGCCCTGCGCCGCTGTCGCCCAGGAGACGTAGATTCCCTTGAGGTTCGGGTTCTTGGCGATCATCGCGGCCGCGATGGTCTGCGTCGCCGTCTCGTCGGCGAAGCCCTCGGAGTCGACGATCTTCACATCCGGGTACTCGTAGGCCAGCCAGTCCTTGAAGGCCTTGTCGCGCTGGTTGGTGAACCAGAAGTTCGCGTTGTACGACAGGTAGCCGACCTCGCCCTTCTTGCCGAGCGCGTCGCCGAGGATCTCGGCGTTGTCCCTCCCGGCCGCTGCGAGGTCTTCGGTGACGATCGAGACGAAGTCCGTCCCCGCCTTGTATCCCTCCGGCGGCGTCGTCATGATGACGAGCTTCGTCCCGGCCTCGACGGCGGGCTTGAACGCCTTGGCCGCCGAGGTGGGGTCGACGGCGATCGTGACGATGATGCTCGGGTGCAGGGCGAGCACGGTCTGGACGTTGTTGGCCTGGGTCGCCGCGTTGAAGCTCGCCTGGGTGCTCGCCACCACGTCGATGCCGAGCTTCTTGAACTCGTCGCGGGCGCCCTTCTCGACGGCCGTGACGAAGTCGGACGAGGTGTGCCAGACGAACGCCGCGGTGTACTTGCCGTCCTCGACCTTCTTCTGCTCGTCGCTGGTGAGGGACAGCTCGGACAGCGCGCCCGGCTTCTCTCCGTTGGGACCTTCGAACACGAGGCTCGGCTTCTCGGCGGGGGTGGACGAGGAGGACGCCGCTGTTCCGGCCGAACAGCCGGTGAGCGCGAGGGCCAGTGCGAGGGCGCCGACCAAAGCGGCGCGGGCGCCGGGGCGCCGGGTGGGATGTGCTGTGCTCATGTGTGGATTGCCTTCCGGGACCGGGTTGAACTCCTGTGCGGTGGCGTCCCCCGGGCATCTCGTGACCCCGTCACCGTTGACTTGCTGAAGCCATTTTGATTTCAACAAGCAATCAAAGTCAAGCGCGAATTTGTGTCAGACAGGTTTCGGGGTGGTAAATCCTGCGAAATCGGGGCTGCGGGTGGCGCCGGATCCGCATCCTGAGCTAGTTTTGGGTTCACATTGAAGACAAAGGGGGTGGAGCGGTGCAAGACACCCGTGCCATCAACCGGAACGCCGTGCTCACCGCCCTGATGGGGTCGCGTCCGGCCAGCCGCAAACAGATCGCGGAGCTGACCGGCATCTCCGCCGCAACGGTCACCCGCTCGGTCGATCAGCTCCTGGCCGAGGGCATCGTGCGCGAGACGACGGAGATCGTGTCGGAGGCCAGAGGACGCCGCGCGGTCGAGCTCGACATAGTGGCCGACCGCTCGTACGTGGTCGGTGTCGACCTCGGCGCATCCAACACCCGCATCATCGTGGCCGACCTTCTCGCCCGCCCGGTCTTCGCCTCGGAGACGCCCACCCCGACCACCATGCCGGAAGCCGAACTGGTGGAGTGGATCGCCGCGACGGTCCGCGAGGCGGCCGCCGATGTCTGGGACAGCGTCGAGCACGTCTGCCTCGGCCTCCCCGGCGCGGTGAGCCAGCGGGACCTCACCGTCTCCAACGCCCCCAACTTGCTCCAGGTCGAGTCGCCCACCTTCCTCGCCGCCGTGCAGCGCGCGGTGGGGCGGGCGATGCGCTTCGACAACGACGCCAACTACGCCCTCCTCGGCGAGATGCACTACGGCGCCGCCCGCGGAGCCCCCAACGCCGCGATGCTCACGATCGGCTTCGGACTGGGCGCCGGTCTCGCCATCGAGGGACGCATCCTGCAGGGCGAACGCGGACTGATCGGCGAGTTCGGCCAGCTGCCGATCGGCCCGCTCGGCACCCGGCTCGAACACATGGTGACGGGCGGAGGGATCCTGCGCAGGGCTGCGGAGGCCGGACTCCACCTGGATGCACCGGCTGAGCTGTTCGCGGACGATGCCGGCCCCGGCCTTCTGTCGCTCAGAGGGCACTTCGACCAGGCGCTGCTCGTGGTGCTCACCGCCACCACGGTCTCCTGCGACCCGCAGACGATCGTGCTCGGCGGGGGCATCGCGAACTCGCTGATCTCCTCCATCGACCGCTACCGGATCGCCCTGGAACAGAACCTCCGCATCTCCCCCGACATCGCCACGGCCGAGCTCGGCGTCTTCTCCGGGGCCGTCGGCGCCGTCGTCGCCGGGCTGCACGCGGTCTACGCAGGGCTCGGCGTCGAGGAGGTCGCGATCGTGAGCCTGCCCAACGGGGATGCGCTGACCGCCGACCAGGTCGCGCGCGCCAGGAGCCTCGCCTAGCTCCGATCTACACGCACCCGTCCACCACCTCCAGCAGCTCCCTGCTCGCCAGGATCCGGAAGTGGCCACCCACCGGCAGCTCGATGTTCCTTGCGCCCTCCAGCGCGCTTCCGCCCGGGATGTGCGGGTCGAACCACCCGTAGACCGACACGATGCGCTCGTTCGCCGCGCTCTCCCGCCCGAGGCGGAGCAGCGACGCGTCGGTCGGCGCGAGCGAACGGAGGCTGCGCGTCGGCAGGTAGCGTGCGTACACCGATCCGGCGAACGGCGTGCAGACGGTCACGGCCAGCCGAACGCGCCCGCCGGCCGGCAGCGACGACATCAGCTGCTTGGCGATCAGGCCGCCTTTGCTGTGCGCCACGATCGTCACGTCGCGCAGGTCGTGCTCGTCCAGGTGCGCGGCGACCAGCTCGGCGCCGTCCGCGATGCTCAGGCGGTTCCGGCCGAGAGCAGCGATGACGTGCACGGCGTTGCCGCGGTCGTGCAGGCGCCTGGCGAGCGGGAGCATGAACCGCCAGGTCTCCAGGATGCCGGGCAGCAGCACGACCGTGGATGCGCCGGGCCGCCCAGCGGCGAGCACCTCCGGGTCGTCGCGGCTCACGGCGGTGCGCAGCTGGTGCCGTGCCGCGTACAGGTAGTCGAGCATCCACACCCCGGCCTTGCGGAGGGAGACGCCCGCCCGCCGGAGGGGCCGCGCGGTCACCGGACGGAACCGGCCAGGAGGGCGAGCAGCCCGTCCGTCGCCTCCGGTCGCGTGTGCATGGCGAGGTGGCGGGCGCCGTCGATGGTCTTCGCTCCCCCGCGCCGGGCCGACGCCGCCAGGACGGACACCCACCCCGCACGCGCGATGGGGTCCCGCTCGCCGCGGAGCACGAGCACGGGGCAGTCGACCCGGGGGATGTCGTCCTCGATCCGGTAGGTCAGCATCGAGGGGAGCACGGCGAGGTACCACCGGAGGCCGCAGCGGGCGTAATCGCTGAGCACCAGCCAGTTGGCGCGCGGACGCTCCCCCGCGCAGTCGAGCGCCAGGAGGGCCGCTGCGCGAAACGGGGACCGGTCGCGCGGGTCCATCACCGGGCCCATCAGGGCGAGCGCCGCCACCGCCTCCGGCCGGTCGATGGCGAGCCTGGTGGCCACCTGCGTGCCCATCGAGTGGCCGAACACGACGCATCCGGACAGGCCGAACTCGTCGACGACCGCCGCAACGCACTCGGCGAAGTCTTCGACGCTCAGAGCATGACCGGGCTTCGGAGCGCGGCCGAACCCCGGCAGGTCGACGGCCACGACCCTCGCGCGGCGGGCGAGCAACGGGATGATGCGCTCGAAGTAGCGCGAGCTCACGCCGATGCCGTGGATGAGGAGGTAGTCGGGTCCGTCCGAGCCGTCCGGCGGGGCACCGGTGTCGACGGTGACGACGGCGCGCGCCCGGTTTGTCTGCTGGGCGGTCCGGCCATCCTCGGTCTGGGCATCCTTGGTCACTCTCGAGTTGTACACCTGGCCGCGCCGGGATCAATGGCCGCGCACGGCCGACACAGATAGTCAGCCTGCTTATAATCGGCAGTGACCGACCGAATCGAGGAGCCAGGATGCCGCGAACGAACCGCCGAGGGATGCGCACCGCCGTCCGCATCCTGATCTCCGTCGTCGCCGTGCTCGCCCTCGTGGTGGTCGGCTTCCTCGCCTGGGCGAACACGCCGATGATGGGCGACCGCGCACGGGCGATCGACGTGTGGACCGACCCGGCGGTCAGCATCACCGACGAGGGAGACTCGGTGCTCCTCGCGCCGACGGGGGACGCATCCGGTCAGGGGCTGGTGTTCGTACCCGGCGCGCTGGTCGACCCGTACGCCTATCTCTACAAGCTCGCCGGCGCCGTGGAGGACACCGGGCTGACCGTCGTCGTGACCAAGCCGACGCTGAACCTGGCGTTCTTCGACCAGCGGCCACTGTCGACGTTCACCTCCCACGCACCGGAGGTGTCCTCGTGGTACGTCGGCGGCCACTCACTCGGCGGGGTGCGCGCCTGCCAGCTCGCCGACGACACGAGCGTGGACGGGCTCATCCTGTTCGGCAGCTACTGCGCGAACGACCTCAGCCGCAGCGACCTGCGCGTGCTCTCGATCGGCGGGGGCGCCGACGGCCTGAGCACCCCCGCGAAGATCGCTGCGGCCAGACCGCTGCTGCCCGCAGACGCCACGATGGTCGAGATCCCCGGCATGAACCACGCCCAGTTCGGCGACTACGGGCCGCAGCCGGGCGACAACCCCGCCGGCATAACGAACGCTCAGGCGCGCGACAGGATCACCGAGACGCTGACCGCGTTCCTCGGGAAGGCCGGCTAGAAGCCTTCCGCCCTCCGCGGCGTGTACGGGGCTTCGAGGGCCGCGCACTCCTCCGGCGTGAGGGTCAGGTCCACCGAGGCGACGGCATCCACCAGGTGCTGCTGCTTCGTCGCGCCGACGATGGGCGCCGTCACCGCGCCCTGCTGACGCACCCAGGCGAGCGCCACCTGCGCCCGTGAGACGCCCCGCGCCTCCGCCACCTCGGCGACCGCGGCCACGATGCGCCGGTTCGACTCCTCCTCGCCGCGATACAGCGTCGCGCCGAACACATCCCCGGCGGAACGGTCGGTGCTGACTCCCCAGTCGCGCGTCAGCACGCCGCGGGCGAGCGGGGACCACGGGATGACGCCGACGCCCTGATCGACGCACAGCGGATGCATCTCCCGCTCCTCCTCGCGCTGCAGCAGGTTGTACTGGTCCTGCATCGAGACGAACCGCGCCCATCCATTGGCCTGGGCGGTGTGCTGCGCCTTCGCGAACTGCCACGCCCACATCGACGACGCACCGATGTACCGCGCCTTGCCGGAGCGCACGACGTCGTTCAGCGCCTCCATCGTCTCCTCGATCGGGGTGGACGGGTCCCAGCGGTGGATCTGGTACAGGTCGACGTGATCGGTGCCGAGACGACGCAGGCTGTCGTCGATGGCCGACAGGATGTGCGCCCGCGACAGGCCGGCCTGGTTCGGCCCCTCGCCCATCCGGCCGTGCACCTTGGTGGCGATGACCACCTCGTCGCGCGTCGCGAAGTCGGCGAGCGCCCTGCCGACGATCTCCTCGCTCGTGCCGTCCGAGTACACGTCGGCCGTGTCGAACGTGGTGATCCCGGACTCCAGGGCGCTCCGGATGAACGGCCGGCTCTGCTCCTCCGGCAGGCTCCACGGGTGCGCGCCGCGCTCCGGGACGCCGTAGCTCATACAGCCGAGCACGACCGCCGAGATCTTCAGTCCGGTGCTGCCGAGGTTGACGTACTGCATGGGTGCTCCGTTCGCTGCCGACTGGGAGCAACGCTACTCGCGCCCAGCGAGATGCCACCAACTGTCGCGAAACGCTCGGGATGCGGCGCAGTTACTGGCATCTCGCAGTGGTGGGACTACGGGGGCCAGGACAAGCGAAGCCGGGTGGCGCACACTGGATGCGTGGAAGCGAACGAGTTCGGGCGGATGGTGCGCCGCATCCGGGACCGAGTCACGCCGGAGACGGTCGGCCTGCCCCCTGGACGCCGCCGCCGGGCCGTCGGGCTGCGCCGCGAGGAGCTCGCCGCTCTCGCCGGCATCTCGGCCGACTACCTGACCAGGCTGGAACAAGGGCGGGCGACCTCGCCGTCCGTGCAGATCGTCGCATCGCTCGCGCGGGCCCTCCGCATCTCCGACGCGGAACGCGAACTGCTCTACCAGCTCGCCGGGCACGCGGCCCCCGGCCTGGACGTGGTGCCGACGCGCATCCCGCCCAGTGTGCAGCGGATGCTCGACCGGTTGGCGAACACCCCGGTCGCTGTCTACGACGCCACGATGACGCTCATCCAGGCCAACGCCCCGTTCGACGCGCTGATGGGCGAGACAAGCAGCTGGCGCGGCAACGAACGCAACGCGGTCTGGCGCCACATCGTCGGCCCGGCAGGCCGAGTCCTGCAGTCGCAGGAAGACCACGACGACCTCGTCGCCGGGCTGGTCTCTGACCTGCGCCTCACCGCCTCCCGCTACCCGGCCGACCGCTCGGTCACACGGTTGGTCGCCGCCCTCACGGCGGCGAGCCCCCAATTCGTCGAACTGTGGGAGAACGGCGACCTCGGCCCGCGCCGGCAAGACCCGTCGAAGCGCAAGACGATCGAACATCCCCTGGTCGGCCGCATCACCCTCGACTGCGACACCCTCATCGTCACCACCGACGACCTGCGCATCATGGTCTACACGGCCGAACCCGGCACGGAAGACGCGGAGCGCCTGGCGCTCGCGGTGGTGCTGGGGACGCAGACGCTGGTGGAGTAGGGGGCGGACCACCCTCCTCAGCAGGCTTAGTATTGGCACACGCACTGGGCATGACGAGGATGAACCGATGGACGACCACCCCGCTGAGGCGGACGAGCAGCGGCCGGAGAACTGGCCGATCGGCAGGCTGCTCGGTGTCGCATCCCGGTCGGTCGAGCGGAGCTGGGCGCAGGCGCTCGAACAGCGGGGGCTGACCCATGCCGGGCTGATCGTGCTGCACTTCCTGGATGCGGGGATCACCTCGCAGACCGAGCTGGCGCGGCTGGCCAGGGTGGAGGCGCAGACGATGTCGCGCACCATCGACCGGCTCGAACGGGAAGGGCTGGTCGCCCGCTCACCGTATCCCGGCGACCGGCGCAGGCACGTGCTCAGCATCACCGCGGCCGGGCGGGAGGCGTTCGCGGGGGCGAAGGACCTGGAACGGGATGTGTTCCCGGCCGTCAGCGACCCGGAGGCGTTGCGTACGGCCCTGGTGCAGATCGTCGCCGCCCTCGGCGACCGCAGCTAGACGGCAAGCGCCGCTCGGCAGCGCCTAGCCAGCGCGCGCCGCCCCTCAGCGCCCCAGCATCACTCGCCTACGCCGCCCCCTCCGGCACCTTCACGATCAAACTCCGCGGGTCGATCCACGTCTTGATCGCGGAGGCCTTGCCGAACAGGTCGCCGTCGAGTTCGACGTCTTCCGGGCTGCTGAGGCGCAGCACGAACTCGCTGCCTTTCAGGTAGTTGAGCGCCCTGACCTCCCTGGAGAGGCCCATCAGGCGGCGGCCCGCGGAGGTGCGACGCAGCACCCCGTTCTCCCAGAACACCTTCCAGACGATCTGCACCCAGCCGATGAACCCTTCCGGGCGGAGGACCACGATGTCGAACTCGCCGTCGTCGACCGCCGCATCCGGGAGCAGCAGGATGTTCGCCGGGAGCGACCCGCAGTTGCCGATCATCACGGTGTGCGCGCGCACGGAGTGCACCCGCCCGCCGTCGAGCTGGTAGCGGAGGCGCAGCTGGTTCTTGTCGCGGAGGACGGTGCCGATCGCCTTCACGTATGCCAGCCAGCCCGCCTTGGCTTTGAGGTCGTCGTCGGTGGCAGCGAGCATCTTCGCGTCGATGCCGAGCCCGGCCATCACCAGGTATGCGCGCCTGCTCACCGAGCCGTCCGCATCCCGGATGTCGGCCACGCCCACGTCGATCGGCCGGTCTTCGCCGCCGAACGCCGTCTGGAGCGCGTTCTCCACGTCGTCGAGGGTGAGGTTCAGGTTGCGGGCGAGCAGGTTGCCGGTGCCGGAGGGCAGCAGAGCGAGCGGGGTGCCGGTGCCGCGGAGCTCCTCGGCCACGGTGCGGACGGTGCCGTCGCCCCCGGCCGCGATCACCACATCGACGCCGCGTTCGAGCGCCTGCTTGGTCTGACCGGTGCCGGGGTCGTCCTCCGTGGTCTCCAGCCAGAGCGTCTCAGCCCAGCCGTGCTCGGCCTCCGCGGCGGCGACGGCCTCCTTGATCGCCGACAGGTCGACCTTGATCGGGTTCACGACGATGGCTGCGGTCTTCACGGAGTCCTCCTCTTGCGGGTGCGACGGCGAAAGCACGGGTCACGCCGCGACACTACTGGGAGGACGCCCCCGGCGTAACCGGGCCACGGCACATCCGCAGCCCCGCGGCATGGAAAGCTGGGGGGATGCACGTTCTCGACAACCCCGCCTGGCACGCACTCACCGGGGCGCACCGCTCGTTCGCCGTCGGAACGGAGGACGCCAAGCGCTACCGTCCGGACATGTCGCCGTTCGCGGCCGTCCCCGACCCGGACGGCCCTCTGGATGCCCTGACCGAGTTGGTGGGCCTCTCCGGCGGCGGAGACTCCGCGCTCGGCGTCTTCGGCGCATCCACGGGGCCGGACGGCTGGGAGACGCTCGGCGCGTACGACTGCTGGCAGCTCGTCTACGAGCACGAGACGATGCCGGAGGTGCGGCAGCTCGGCGACGACGCGCGGCTGGTGACGCTCGGCGACGCCGACGTACCGGATGCGCTCGACCTGGTCGACCGGACCAGGCCGGGGCCGTTCCTCCCGCGCACGATCGAGTTCGGCGGGTACCGCGGCATCCGGGTGGGCGAGCGGCTCGCGGCGATGGCCGGACAGCGGATGCGGCCGGACGGCTGGTGCGAGGTCAGCGCGGTCTGCGCAGACCCCGAGTTCCGTGGGCGGGGCTTCGCGGCGACCGTGATGGTCGAGGTGATGCGCGGGATCGTCGCTCGCGGCGAGCGGCCGTTCCTGCACGTCGAGGCGACGAACGAGCGCGCGCTCGGTGTGTACGAAGCGCTCGGATTCACCCGGCGGCGGCGGGCGAACATCCTGGTGTGCCAGCCGCTCTGAGTGCAGCGCGAGGGCGGTAGCCGGCTACCTCTCCTGGCTTTTGTCCTTGCCCTTCCCCGGGCCGTTTCCTGGGCCGTTACCTTTGCCCTTGCCCGGGTTTCCTTTCTCCTTCTGGCTCGGCGCAGGGGCCGGCGCTGGAGCCGGCGCAGGATCGGTGGTCGTGACGGGCGCGACGGTCGGCGCCACGCTCGGCGACGCGGGCGTGGAGGTCGTCGGCGATGGCGTCGACGGAACGCTCGACGGGTTGGTGCCGGACGGCGCGAACAGCACGCCCAGCCCGATCGCGCCGGCGACCAGCACGACGAGCGCGCCGGCGACCAGCGCGACCAGGAGCCCGCGCCGATGCTTCGCGGGAGGGGCGAGGACGGCCGTGGGCGCGTCGGCGGCGGCCACCCCAACCGGTCCGGCGTGCGGCACCGGCGGCGCCATCGCGACGGTGGGCTCCATCTCGTCCGTCGCGCCCGCAGCACCCGCAACGCCCGCAGCACCCGCAACTCCCGCCGCGCCCGCCGACGGCATCACCGCGGTCGGCATCTCGTCGTCCGGCTCACCCGACGCATCCCATCCCGTCAGCTGCGGGGCCAGCTCGCGCGCCATCACCGCGATCTCCATCGCCGTGGGACGTAGCGCCTGACTGCGGGCCGTCATGGCGGCGAGCATCCCGCGCCAGTCGTCCGGCAGCGTGCTCGGGATGCGCGGATCGTACGCCGCGCGAGCGCTCACCGACTCGACGGGCGAACCGGGGTAGCTGCGGCGGCCGGTGAGCGCTTCGAGCAGCACCAGCCCGAGCGCGTAGACGTCCGTGGACGCATCCGGTTCGGCTCCGGCGACCTGCTCCGGGCTCAGGTACGCGGCCGTCCCGATCACCGTGCCGTCGGTGGTGAGGCGTTCGGCCCCGAGCAGGTGGGCGATGCCGAAGTCGGCGAGCTTGGCGTGCAGACGGCCGCCGGGGACAGTGGATGCGGGCAGAAGGATGTTCGCCGGCTTGAGGTCGCGGTGCACCATCCCCGCGTCGTGCACGACCACGAGGCCCTCCGCGATCTCGGCGGCCAGCTCGGCCGCCTCGACGCCCGTCAGCGGACCGTCGTCGAGACGCGTGCGCAGGTCGGTGCCCTCGACGAGTTCCATCACGAGGAAGCTGGGGGTGTCGTCGTCCACCCCGGCGAGGTGGGCGTCGTGCAGCGTCACCAGGTTCGGGTGGCTGAGGCGCGCGAGCATCGTTGCCTCCGCGCGACGGCGGGCGTCGTCGACGGCCGTGCCGGACGCGAACAGCTTGACAGCGACGAACCGGCCCAGCTGGCGGTCGAGGGCACGGTACACCGTCGCCATCCCGCCGCGGCCGAGAGCCTCGCGCAGTTCGTAGCGTTCCAGAAGCACACGATCGTTCACTGCCCGAGCATACCCGCGTTAAGCAACCCCATCCTGTCCGTGAATCAGCCGAAAGTGTGGCCGCACTCCCTTGCCAGATCGCCGAACCTGGGTTGAGTGAATGGTGTGAGCGACGAGACCGAAGTGCCCGACCAGCCGGAGACGGGTGTTCTGGAAGCGCTGCAGGTCTACCGGGCAGCGGAGGCAGCGATGCGCAGGCGCACGGGCGCCGCGATGGGGATCGGGGACAGCGACCTCCTGGCGCTCCGGTACATCCTCGACCGCCGCGCCCTCGGGCAGGTGACCGCCTCCAAAGACGTCAGCGCCTACCTCGGCATCTCCAGCGCATCCACCACCGCCCTGATCGACCGGCTCGCCAAGGGCGGTTTCGTCGAGCGCAGGCCGAGCACCGTGGACAAGCGCTCCATCGAGATCGTGCCGACCGCCGCTGCACTGGGAGACACCGGCCCGATGCTGGAGGCCGCGCAGACCCAGATCGAGGCGGCCACGGCCGAACTGAGCCCGGAGGAAGCGGCGACCATCACGCGGTTCCTCACCAAGATGCGCGAGACCGTCGACCGCATCGCGACGAAACCACGGCGTTCCGGCCCGGCAGCGAGGTCGTGAGCGCGTCGTAGCCGCGCGCGAGTAAAGCAGGATTTTCCGCCATGTCAAGGGGATTGCTAGGCAACTGAACTAGTAGTTCAGTGGTGTGGTCAAGGAAAGGACAACTCTGCCATGAACATCCTGCTCATCGTGATCGCCATCATCGCGATCATCCTTCTGCTTACCGGCGGTTTCGTACAGTCCCTGAACTTCCTGCTCTGGGTCGGAATCGTGCTGCTCGTGATCGCGGTGATCGTCTGGCTTGTTCGGATGCTCACCGGAAGCCGACGAGTCTGACAGGACGGGTAAGACCATGAGTCTCGGAACCGGAATCGTCCTGTTCGTCATCGGCGCGATCCTGGCGTTCGCTCTGAACCTGCAGGTCGCCTGGATCGACCTCCACCTGGTCGGGTACATCCTGATGGCCGCCGGTCTGATCGGCATCATCATCGGCATCGTGCTGCTCACCCGCCGTCGCCAGTCTGTCGCCACCACGCGCACCGCTGTCGACCCTGCGTCGGGCGAGCGCGTCACGCGCCGGACCAGCGAGAGCGACGACCCCATCGTCTGACCCGCCCCACACGCACCACACAGTCCGAACCCCTTCACGCCGGAGCTCTCGCGCCGGGTGGAGGGGTTCGGCTTTTCTGCGTCTCCGTGCCTGCGTCTACATCGTGTCGAGGATGGACGTGAGGTGCTCGAAGGTCGTGGTCGGGTTGACGATCGCGAACCGCGTGTTCGGCCGACCCTCGTGCGAGCTGGGCGTGACGAACGCCCGCTGCTCGTCCAGCAGCCTCGTCGACCAGCGCGCGTAGTCGTCGCGGGTCCAGCCCTCCCGCTCGAACACGACGACGGACAGCTGCGGCGCCCGCACCAGCCGGAACCCGTCGCGCGACTCGATCTCGCGCGCGATCCGCTGCGCCAGCTGCAGGGAGGCCGTCACCGCCTCCCGGTAGGCCGCTGCGCCGTACGTGGCGAGCGAGAACCACAGCGGAAGGCCCCGCGCACGCCTGGTGAGGTGCGCCGCATAGTCCGACGGGCTCCACTCCGAGGTGTCGGTGAGCGTGTCGAGGTACTCGGCGTGCTGCGTGTGCGCCCTGCGTCCGGCCTCCGGATCCCGGTACAGCAGCGCGCAGGCGTCGAACGGCGCGAACAGCCACTTGTGCGGGTCGACGATCGCGGAGTCCGCGCGCTCCACCCCGGCGAACCGGTGCTTGGCCTCCGGCGACAGCATCCCGGCCAGCCCGTACGCGCCGTCGACGTGCAGCCAGAAGTCGTATTCGTCCTTGAGCGCCGCAATGGATGCGAGGTCGTCCACGATGCCGAAGTTGGTCGACCCGGCCGTGGCGACCACCGCGAACACGGACGCGCCGTGCTCGTCTAGCGCCTCGCGCACGGCGTCGCCGGTGAGCATCCCGGAGTCGTCGGGGCGGACGGGCACGACCTCCACATCCATCACCCGCGCCGCGGACGCGATGGAGGAGTGCGCTTCTGCACTGCAGACGATCTTCCAGCGGCCGTGGCCGAGCTGGGCTCCGCGCTCGGCCTTGGCGTGCTCGCGGGCGGCGACGAGTGCCGACAGGTTGCCGAGCGTGCCGCCCTGCACGAACACGCCGCCGGCGCTGGCGGGCAGCCCGAATTCGGCGGCGAGCCAGGCGAGCACCTGGTTCTCGGCGAAGACGGCGCCGGACCCCTCCAGCCACGAGCCGCCGTAGACCGCGCTGGCGGAGACGACGAGGTCGAACGCGGTGGCCGCCTTGGTGGGCGCGGTCGGGATGAACGACAGGTACTGCGGGTGGTCCGTGGTGATGCACGCGGGCGCGAGCACGTGCTCGAACAGCGCGAGCGCGCGCTCGGCGCCGATGCCGCCCTCCACCACCGTCTGCCCGGCCAGCCGGTTCAGCTCGAACTCGGACAGCGGCTTGTCGAGCGGGGTGTCCGTGCTCAGGATGCGCCGCCGCGAGTACTCGAGCACGAGGTCGACGAGGCTCCTGGTCTCGTCCGAGACGGCGTGCATCCTGGTCGGGGTGCCGGTCTGCGTGGCGGTCGGCGTGCCGATCCGGCTGTCGTCGGCTTTGCGTGTATCCATGTTTTCCTCTCGGGCCCAGAGCAGACTCTCACAACGCTTCGGCACTCGTTCGCCGTCCGGCGCAACGATCGGGCGCATCCCGCGCACTGCACGCAATACTTCGCCGCGCCCGGTGCGGTTGACTGGTCGGATGCGCGACCACGCCCTCTTCCTGAACGGTACCGTCGGCGTCGGCAAGACCGCCACAGCGGACGCCATCAGCCGCATCCTGATCCAGCGCGGCATCCCGCACGCGATCGTCGACCTGGATGCACTCCGCGCCGCCTGGCCGGCGCCGGAGGGCGACCCGTTCAACAACGCGCTGGAACTGGCCAACCTGCGCGCCGTCGCCGCGAACCACCGCGCGGCCGGCGCGCGCATCCTGGTGCTGGCCGGGGTGATCGAGGACCCGGACGCCGTTCCCCTCTACCGCGACGCCATCGGCGGCATCCCGCTCACGGTCGTGCGGCTCACCGTCGGCCCGGCGGTCGGCGAGGCCAGGCTGCGCGCCAGGCACGGCGACGACCACGACGCCCTCGCCTGGCACCTGCACCGCCACGGCGAGCTGGACGCGGTGCTCGATGCCGCGCGCATCCCGGGGCCCACGGTCGACACGACGGGCAGGTCGCCCAGCGAGGTGGCGGAGGCCGTGCTCGCGGCCTCCGCCTAGAAGCGGCAAGCCTCCGCCGGCAAGGCGGCGAATCGCTCCTCCTTGCGGCATGTGGAATGTATATATTTCATATCGTGATAGGTTCAGCGCCAGGCTGTATCAGCGGCCATTCAACGAGGAATGGAGAGACGATGACGACTCGAGAGAAGACGTGGGGCGCCGCGGCGGCGGCATTCCTGATCAGTGGGATGCTGGTCGGATTCGCACCACTCGACTCAGATGCGATCCACGCGGCAAACGGCATCCAGGTCGAAGGGTGACCATTGGTCTCCCGTTCGCGCACCGTCCCCGTGATTCGCGAGCGCGGTACTGTGCAGATTACAACGGTCATCGGAAACGCGAACGCGCCGAAACGGTACGACTATCCGATGCGGCTGGCGCGCGGGCAGTCATTGCACCTCAACGAGGACGGGTCGGTCGTCGCAGCAGGTCGGGACGGCTCGTTCACCGCCTACGTTGCGAGCCCTTGGGCCAAGGACGCCAACGGCGACGCAGTTCCGACCCACTATGAAGTCAGCGGCAACACACTGACTCAGGTTGTGGACTTCACTGCCGCCACCGCGTTTCCCGTCGTCGCCGACCCCACCATGGACATCCTCTGGTGGGGCGTTGCGGCCAAGCTGTCGAAGGCTGAGACCAAGAGCCTTGCGAGCCGGATCAGCACAGCTGCGGGTGGAGTGGCTGCGTTCTGCGGCTACGTGCCGATCATCCAAGCCCGCGTGGCTTGCGGAATGACGATTGCGTGGCGTATCGCCTCCTGGGTCGACCCGGTTCGCCAGGCAGCCGCTCAGGGCCGTTGCGCCCAGATCAATGTCCCTTACGCGTCAGGAGTGGCCCTGTGGAACGTGACCAACGAAAAGTGCTGAGGGTCGACCTTCTGTGGGCGCTCGGCGGTGGAGCGCTGCTGCTGGCCTTCCTCCTCTGGGCGACCGAATCAACCGTTGGTGAGTCGGCTGTTGGTGCAGGCATCTTCGTCGTGATTGGCGCGACGGTAGCCCTGATGCGATTCAAGCGACGTTCAAGCTGAGCGGGCCCAGGGTCCCGCCGCGAACATCCGTTCGCGGTGGGACCCTGGGCCTGATCGGTGGAGGCGGCGACTACTTCCCGCTCTTCACCGACCACTCCCAGAAGTTCCAGAACGGCCCGGTCTGGTTGCCCATGTACTTCACGCCGTCGACGCGCGCGCTGACGCCGAAGATGCCGGGCAGCTGGAAGAGCGGCAGGCCGTAGCCGTCGGCGAACGTGGCCTTGTCGATCTGCTGCTCGAGCGTGATGAGCTCGTCCTTGTCGACGGTGGTCTGCGTCTTGACCGCCACGTCGTTCATCGCGTTGTAGCGGTTGTTGTTTCCCCCGCCGCCGGTCGCGAAGAGCTGCGGGATCATCGTGGTTCCCGCTCCGGGGCTGATCCAGCCGAACAGGGATGCGTCGTAGTTGCCACCGGGGAGGAGCTTGCTCCAGTCGGGCGAACCGGCGTCGACGACCTTGAAGCCCGCCTTGGCCGCCGAGGCCGAGATGGCCTGGAACTCGTCGACGCGGTTCGGGTTGTTCGTGTTGTAGAGGATCCGGACGGTCGGGGTGGCACCTGCGAGGAGCGCCTTGGCGCCGTCGATGTCGACCTTGTCGAACTTGTCAGAACCGTTCTGCTTCACACTGGCGGCGTACTCGTCCTGGCTGGGAAGCCAGATCTGCGAGTTCAGCACCTCGGCCTTGGGGTTCACCGGGGTGACGATGGAGTCGAGGATCTGCTGACGCGGGACGGTCTTCAGGAACGCCTCACGCACCTTCGGGTCCTGGAAGACGGGAGCCCCGAAGTTGAGATCGAGGTGGTCGTACGAGACCTGATCGCCCGCCAGCACCGTCGCACTGGTCGCCTTGAGGGCGGTCAGCGTGTCCGCGGAGGCCTGCGGGTTGATGATGTCGACCTCACCGTTCTGCAGCGCGGTCACCTGCGCGTTCGAGTCCGGGATGATGCGGAAGACGACCTTGTCGACCTTCGGCTTCAGGCCGCCGGCGTAGTACTTGTTCTTGACCATCGTGATCGACTGCCCGGGCGTCCAGCCGGATACCACGAACGGGCCGGAGGCGACCAGGAGGTCCTTGTCGGTCGGGAACGCGGTGATGTCGTAGCCGGTGTTGGCGAAGTCCGCGGCCTTCTTGAGCGTCGCATCCGGGGCGGTCGGTGCGGCCTTGTCGCCCTTGGGCAGGCCCTTCAGCAGTTTGGTCAGGTCGGCGGGGGACGAGAGACCAGCCTTCTTGGCGAGCACATGCGCGGGGAGCGCGATCGGGTTGAACAGCTCCCAGTCCACGAACGGCTTGGCGTACGTCAGTGTGATCGTCCTGTTGTCGTCGCTGACGGCGGGGTACGCCGTCTGGTCGATGCCCGCCGTGCCGGCGGCCGGCGTGAAGTACTGGGTGCCGGAGGTGACCTCGCCGGTGGCCTGGTCGAACGTGGCCGAGTCGTAGTATCCGGACTGCATCGCCCAGCCGAGGATCATGTCGTCGGCCGTGACCGGCTCACCGTCCGACCACTTGTCCGCCTTGTTCAGCGTGTACTTGACCGTCAGCGGGTCGTCCGAGGTCTTCTCGAAGGTGCCGAACTTGTCGTCGTGGACGATCTTGTAGTTGTCGTCGATGTACTGGAACCCCGAGCCGTACGCGCCGTTGAGGTAGCCGACCTGACCGTTGGTGTCCACGTTGCCCTGCGGCGTCGACGGGTTCAGCGAGGTCAGGTCGTTGACCACGGCGACCGTGACGGTGCCTCCCGTCGCGGCGGTCGAACCCGACGTGCTGCCGGATGTGGTGCAGGCGGACAGCGCAAGGGCTGCGACGCCGGCGAGGGCGACAGCGGTGATCGCGTGCCGTGCCCTGCTCTTTCTGATGTGCATTGTTTCTCCTGTGTTTGTGCTGCGGATCGTGAGTCTGGGAGCGCTTCGGTCAGGGTTCCATCGGGTCCTCCCCGAGCGCGGCGTACGCACTGAGAGGGACGGGCTTGACCGGCACGTGCGCGGCGAACCGTCCGACCTCATCCACCCGGCGGTGGCGTCTGGCCGCGACGATGCCGGCGACGGCGGTCTCGCAGTAGCGGCCTTGGCACGGGCCCATGCCGCTGCGGCACTCGAGTTTGACGGCACTCGCCGTGCCGAAATGGGGGTTGCTGTCGAGGACGTCTTCGATCGTACGTCGGCTGACGACCTCGCACCGGCACACGGTGGTCGCCGGAGTCGCCAGGGCGAGGAGCGCCGCGCGGTTCGGCTCGAACATGCGCTCGACCACGCGGGAGAAGCGACGGGCCGCGCGGACGCCGCGACGCGCATCCAGGAGGGCGCGCTCGCTCGCCGTGGCACCGGTGCGCCCGTCGGCCGACGCCAGGTCGGCGGCGATGCCGAGTCCAGCGAGCCGTCCTTCCGCCCGGGATTGCTCGGCCCCGGCGACGCCGGTCGGCTCGCCCGCCACGTACACGCCGGGAATCGAGGTCGCCATCGTCTCATCGTGTTCGACGACCCAGCCGCCCTTCGGAGAGTCCCAGCGCAGCGTGCAGTCGAGTTGCCTGGCGAGCTCGGTCGACGGCTGGAACCCGTAGCCGACCACCAGCGCGTCCGCCTGCACGGTGCGCGGTGTCCCGCGCTTCCGCCAGGCCCGGTCGACCGGAGCGAGGGTCGCGGCCGTGAGCGCGCCATCCCCTTCTGCCGCCGTCACGATCGTGCGCGTGGAGATGCGCACCCCGGCGGCGACGAGTCTGGCGACGGACGCCGCCGTCTCCGCGAACAGCCCGACGTGTCCTGGGACGGCGGGCACAGCACGGACGGCCTCGCCGAGCCCCGGCAGCCCGCGGGCGAATGCGACCTCGGCGATGTCGGCCCCGGCTGACCGCAGCTGCTCGGCGACGACGAGCAGCAGTGGGTGCGATCCCGCCAGCACGAACCGCTTCGCCACGAGCAGCCGCTGGCTCTTCAGGAATCCCTGCACAGCGCCCGCCATCATCACACCGGGCAGCGTCCATCCCGGGAAGGCGACGGGCAGGTCGTACGCTCCGGTCGCGATCAGCAGGCGGCGGGCTCTGATGCGCCTCGAACCGTCCGGCGCTACCAGCGCGATGCTGAACGCCGAAGCGCCGTCCACCCGTTCGGGGAACACCCCGAAGGCCGTCGTCCCCGCCAGCCACTGGATGCGCTGGTGCGTCTCCGCAGCGGCGAGCAGACCGCCTGCCCACCGGTATCCGGCCGGGGACGGGGCACCCGTCGCCCCGAACTCCACGGGAGGACGCCGGAAGATCTGGCCGCCCGGGCGCTGCTGCTCGTCGATGACGACGACGCCGATCCCCTGGTCGGCGGCTGCCAGCGCGGCGGCGACGCCTGCCGGTCCTGCCCCGATCACAGCGAGGTCGTACATGTCAGTCTCCTTGTCCGGTTCGGATGCTCATGCCGTCCGCCACCGGCGTCAGGCAGGCGCGGGTCATCGGCCGCCCGTCGATCTCGACAGAGCAGTCGAAGCAGGTGCCCATGTTGCACAGCGGCTGCCGCGGCTCCCCTCCGCGCGTGGTGAACACCGTGACCCCTGCCGCGAGCAGGGCGCCGGCCACGGTCTCGCCGGCGAAGCAGGCCACCGGTGCGCCGTCGACGTCCAGCGTCACCGGTTCCTCGCGCTCACGCGGGAGTCTCCTGGTCTCAGACATGGGCCATCCCTCCGAAGCGCAGCGGCTGGTACGGCGCCATCTCGATCGCGGTGCTGCGCCCCTGCGCCAGATCGGTCAGGATGCGCGCGAAGCTCGGGCCGAGCGTGAAAGCGGAGCCGCCCGTTGCGACGAAGACGCCCGGCCGCCCCGGCACGGCGCCCGCGAGGGGGAGCTGGTCCGGGGTCACGGTGGTGGTCCCGACCCAGGTGCGCAGCACGGGCAGCGGAGCGAGCCGCGGCACCACGCGCAGCGCGGCGAGCGCATTCCCGGCGACGGACTCCTGCAGCAGGTGCGGTCGCGCAGACAGGTCCGGCAGCCCGTCGGCTCCGGTGGCGAGCGTGGCGGGCCAGCCGCCTCCGATCAGCACGGTCCCGTCCGGCGACTGCTTGAGCGACAGCCGGGTTCCCGCGTGCTGCACGAGATGCGGGATGAACGACGGGGTCTTGGCGGTCACCGACATGGTCAGCGCCAGAGGGATGGTCGACAGGCGCACGTCGAGCATCGCCCCCAGCTGCGACGTCCACACGCCGCCGGCGAGCATCACGGTCTGGGCGACGAAGGTGCGCTGCACGGCGCGCCCGTCCGCATCCACCGACGACGTCTCCACACGCCAGCGGGAGCCGTCGCGGCGGATCGCGGTCACCTCCGTTCCGGTCAGGATGCTCGCGCCGAGACGCTCTGCACCGCGCGCGAGCGCCGGCCCGGCCCTGCGGGTGTCCGCCTTGCCCTCGATCGGGCAGAACGCCGCCGCCACGACGGAGTCGGAGAGGTACGGCGCGATCGCGTGCACCTCATCCCGGTCGAGGAGCGACACGTCGAGGCCCCATGACCGCTCCAGCTCGGCCTTGCGTTCGAGGACGGCGGCCTGCTCGGCGTTCTCGGCGAGCATCAGGCCGCCGTTCTGCACCACACCGACGGATTCGCCGAGCTCGTCGGCGAGACGCGCCCAGTGGGCCGCGGCGTCCAGGTGCAGTGGCATGGCCTCTGCCGCCTGCCGCGCCGCCTCCAGACCGTGCTCCACCATCCGGTATTCGAGCTGGAAGTGCAGGCTGCCCGCGTTCTGGCCGGAGGCGTGCTGGTTCAGCTGGTCGCGCTCGATCAGCACGACCTCAGCGCCGTCACCGGCGAGCATCCAGGCCAGCGCCGATCCGAGCAGCCCGCCGCCGACGACGACGGAATCGACGATGGTGCTCACGACAGCGGAACGGTTTCGACGCCGAGACCCTCCAGCGTCGAACGCACGATCTGCACCTCGTCCTCGGTGAGTTCGAGCAGGGGGCGGCGGACGTATCCGGCCGGGACGCCCCGCAGCCGGAGCGCGGTCTTCATGATGGCCTGGGCGTTGCCGAACTGCGCCCCGTAGTCCTGGGTGAACCAGCGCTGCATCACGACGCGGTCCTTGGCGCCGAGCGCCAGCGCACGGTCGCGGTCCCCCGCGGCGAGCGCCCGCCAGAAGTCGGGGTGGTCGGCGCCGAGCGGAGCGCCGGAGCCCATCAGCCCGTCGCCGCGGCCCAGACCGACGAGGTCGGCGCCGAGCTCGCTGGTCGGGATGCCGAAGTACCGCACCGTGTTGCCGAGCGCGTACAGACCGCCCAGGAACCCGGCCGTGTCGCCCGTGGAGTTCTTGATGGCGACGACGTTCTCGATCTCCGCGAGTTCGGAGAGCAGGTCGGTGTCGAGGTCGACGATGCAGCCGCGCGGCCAGTTGTAGATGCAGATCGGGATGTCCGTCGCATCCGAGACCTCCTGGTAGAAGGCGACGACCTCGCGCCTGGTCGGCACGATGTACGGCGGCGGGGTGAGCAGGATGCCGTCGAGCCCGGCGCGCTCAGCCGCCTTGGCGTGCCGGATGGCCTCCGCCGCCGTGAACGCGTTGCAGCCGCCGAGCACCCACATGCCCGATCCGGCGATGGATGCGCCCTGCCGGAACAGCTCGGCGCGCTCCTGCTCGCTCAGGCTGAACCACTCGCCCGTCGTCCCCGCGAGCACGACACCGTGCATCCTCTCGGCGGCGAGCCAGCCCAGCTGCTGCTCGAACGCCGGGAAGTCGAGCTCGCCGTCGCGGGTGAACGGCGTCGTGATGGCCGGGATATAGCCGTGCCACTCCACGCTGTCTCTGTTCATCGGTGGTCCTCCTCTGCCGGCACCGCTGCCGGTTCGATGTCTGTGGCGTGGTGGTGCACGATCCGCCAGCCGGATTCGTCGCGGCGTACAACGTCGGTGACCCTCACCAGCTCGCTGACCGGCGCGCCGGTGGATGCGCGCACCTCCAGCAGGTAGCGGAGCACGCCGGTGTCTCCCCACCGGTCGGCGACGATGCCGACGGGCTCGACGAGCGGGAGCGGCGTCGTGCGCTGCTCGAGGGCGATCGCCGGTCCGCGGAGTTCGTCCAGCTCGGCGATCCCCCGCAGCAGCCGCGGGTCCGCGCTCTCCCAGACCGTCACCTCAGGATGCAGCCTCCGGTCGAACGCCGAGCGGTCGCCGAGGTGCGCGTAGAGGTCTTCGACAAACGCGTGGAGCTCGTTTGCGTCCGTGCGCGCATCCTGGGCGGGTGGTTCCTGGTGCACTGTCGTGCCTTTCGTGGTCATCGGTCGCCGAGGAGGGTGGAGCGGAGCGGGCCGAGGCCCATCGGGCCGGCCCCGAGCGCATCCCGGTGGAAACGTGCGAGGTCGAAGTCGGCGCCGAGCCGCTGGCGGGACTGCTCGCGCGCATCCCGCCACAGCTTCGCGCCGACCTTGAACGCGAGCGCCTGACCCGGCCAGCCGAAGTACCTGTCGACCTCGAATTTCGCCGTGTGAGCGTCGGTCATCGCCAGGTCGCGCAGGAAGGAGCCGGCGAGCTCCGGCGTCCAGGCGGTGGCGTCGGTGATGGTGGTCGCGGGGATCGCGCGTCCGGTGTGCAGGCCGAGGTCGGCGACGATGCGCACCGACCGCCAGATCTGGCCGAGCACCATGCCGAGCCGTTCGGCGGGGCTGCGGATCAGCCCCAACTCGTCGGCGAGCCCCTCGGAGTAGTGCGCCCAGCCCTCTGCGTAGCCGTGCACCTCGCAGAGGTAGCGCTGCCAGGGGTGCAGGGATGCGTTGGCCCGGTTGATCGAGTGCTCGAGGTGGTGGCCGGGGACGCCCTCGTGGTGCACACTCGTCACCTCGTGCCAGGTGGCGATGGACGTCAGGCCACGCGGGATGGTCCAGACGATCTTGCTCCTGCTGCTCCCATCCGGTGCGCCCGGCAGGTAGTAGACGACTCCGGATGCTGCTTCCGTGACCACGCACTCCACCTCGCCGATGTCGGCGGGCAGGTCGAACGCCGTGCCGTCGAGCTGAGCGATGGTCTGGTCGACGCGGGCGCGGAGCCACGCTGCGATCTCGTCCTGACCGGATAGGGACTGGTCCCCAGACGCCTCGAGAGCGGCGACGGCGCGACGGACGACGTCCGGATCCACAGGCGTCCCGGTGAGTTCGGACGCGATGCGCCTGGACTCGGCGACGAGGCGTTCCAGTTCGCTCCAGCCGTATGCGTAGATGTCGTCGAGGTCGAGGTCGCTGCCGAGGAACGCACGCGCTGTGGCCTGGTAGACCTCCTCGCCGACGGCGTCCTGGGTCGGAGCGTCTGGCGCGAGGTCCGACCGCAGGAACCGCTCGAACGCGGCGAAGGCGGCGGTCGCGTCCGCGGAGAGCGACGCGAGTCTCGTCGCGCGCGCGGCGTCCAGTCCGTGGCTGCGCAGCGAACCGAAGTAGTCCATCCCGTCCGGATCGATCCACGACGCGATCTGGTCCGCGACGACGATCACCTGGGTGCGGCCCGCGACCCCTCCGCCGCTGAAACGGCCGAGCTCGCCCTGGTCGCGCGACCATTCGAGGCGGCGGCGCAGGTCGCCGAGGGTTGCCGGGACGGCGGCGAGGCGCTCCAGCACGGCGTCGCCCGCGTCGTCGGCGGTCACCACGGTGTCGTCGAACGCCTCGCGGATGAAGTGCACCGGGGTGGCGAGCGGCGCGAGCAGGCGGGGCGTGAATCCCGTGTCGAACAGGGACACGTCGCTGTCGAGCCGTTCGAGCATCGCCGCGTGCAGGGGGCGGTCCGCCGCATCCAGTGTCGTCCGGTCGATGGCGCGGAGCTCGTCGGCGACCGCGGCGTCGAGTGCCCGCCTGGCCTCCGCCCACTCGGGCGAGAAGTCCTGCAGGCGGTCGGCGGCCGGACGGCCGAGCGCTTGGGCCGCGGCAGGCTCGTGCGGAGCCAGCGCCGCCAGGTAGCGGTCGGCGATCTCGCGCACGGCGCTCATCGGGACGTCTCGCGATCGTCGCGGTACACGCGGCCGTCTTTCATCACCCAGTCGATGCCGCGCAGTGCGGACACATCCAGGGTCGGGTCGTCCGCCATCGCGACGAAATCCGCGCGAGAGCCGACGCGGATCGAGCCGAACGACTCGTCGCCGATCAGCTCGGCGGCAGAGGACGTGGCCGAGCGCATCACGTCGATGGGCGACATGCCGGCATCGACCATGAACTCCATCTCGCGCACGGTCGCCGTCGTACCGTCGAAGTTCGCGGCGGGCGGCATGTCCGTGCCCATCGCGATCTTCACCCCGCTGGCGATGGCGTTCTGCAGGCTCTCCCAGTGCCGGGGCCCCGCGCCGAGCGCGCGCTCCTTCATCCAGGCCGGCACACCCTGCTCGTCGAAGAATTCGGCGCACCGGCTGACCGTGATCGTCGGCACGTACCAGACGCCGTGCTCGGCCATCAGGTCCGTCGTCTCACTGGTGAGCTCGTACCCGTGCTCGACACAGTCGAGTCCGAGCCGGATGGCGCGGTCGAGCGTCGATGACGGTCCAACGTGCGCCGTCACCTTCCTGCCCCAGTCGTGCGCCACCTGGATGACGGCCTCCATCTCGTCGTCGAACAGCTGCGGAGTGTCGATCTGCTCGTGCTCTCCGGCGATGCCGCCGGAGACGCACACCTTGATGAGGTCGGCTCCCTCGCGGATCTGCAGCCGGGTGAGCCTGCGGAAGTCGTCGGGGCCGTCGCCCTCCAGCGCGTCGGACTCCCAGCCGTGCCCTCCCGTGCAGCACAGGGCGTGCCCTGCTGTGAAGATGCGCGGGCCGTCGACGGCCCCCGCGCGCACCCCGCGGCGCAGCGCGAAGTCGAGGTAGCGGCTCTCGCCGACCAGCCGGACAGTGGTCACTCCGGCCAGCAGGGTGCGCCTGGCGGAGTCGGCCATGACGAGCAGGAGGTCGCCGTCGGAACCGCTGGAGACCAGGTCGCCCGCCGTGCCAGGCAGCGCGAGACCGAAGTGCACGTGCATGTTGATGAGGCCGGGCGACAGCACGCGGCCTCCGAGGTCGATGCGGCGCGCATCCGCAGCAGCCGCCGCCACGACGTCGGCCTCCTGACCGAGCGCGACGATGGTCCCCTCCCGGTCGATCTCGACGGCGTGACCGGTGAGCAGCTCACCGTTCCTGCCGTCGAACATCCGGATGCCCGTCAGCACTGTTCCTGTCGATGGTCCGGCGATGGTGTCAACCGACATGGCTGTTCCTTTCCCGACCGGCGGCCGGGGCGGTGCCCGCGGTCTTCCGGCGTATGGTCTTCGGTCCGATCACCGGGATGGCGGAGATCAGCGTCTTCGTGTATTCGTGCGCCGGTTCGTTCCACACCCGCTCCGACGGCCCGCGTTCAACGATCTCACCCGCGAACATGACGGCGGTCTCGTCGGCGATGGCGCGCACGAGCGAGAGGTCGTGGGAGATGAAGAGCATGCCCATCCCGAGCTCGCGCACGAGGCCGGTGAGCAGGGTGACGATCTGGGCAGAGGAGAAGGCGTCGAGGGCGGTCACCGGCTCGTCGGCGATCACCAGCGACGGCTTGGCGGCGAGCGCCCGCGCGATGGCGAGACGCTGGCGCTGGCCTCCGGAGAACTGGTTGGGGTAGCGATTGCGACTGTCCGGGTCGAGCCCCACCAACTGCAGCAGCCTGGCTGCTTCTGCTGCGCGCTCCTGACGGGGCAACGGTGCGCGCACACCGTCGAGCAGCTGGCTGCCGATCGAGCGGCGGGGGCTGAGCGAGGCGTACGGGTTTTGGAAGATCATCTGCAGCCCGAGTGCATCCTTCGCCCTCGCCCGCAGGCGCGACGCTTCGAGCGGCCTGCCCTCGAAGCGCACCGCTCCCTCTGTCGGCGCGGAGAGGCCGACGGCCACCCGGGCGAGCGACGACTTGCCGCACCCCGATTCGCCGACGAGGCCGACGATCTGGCCGGGCGCGACCGTGAGGCTCACCCCGCGTACAGCACGGACCGGGTCTCTGCCGCGGCGGTGATGCGTCACGTGCACATCGTCGAGTTCGAGCAGGTTCATCGCTGCGTCCCTTCCGCGGCCGCCTCGGCCACGCGCTCCTGCGCGAGCGACTGCGCGCGCGAGGCGATCAGCGCCCTGGTGTACTCGTGGGTCGGCCGCAGCAGCACGTCCTCCGTGTCACCGGACTCCACGACCGTGCCGTCCTTGAAGACGTATGTGCGATCGGCGATCGTCGACAGCACGCCGAGGTCGTGGGTGATGAACAGCACAGACACCCCTGTCTCGTCGCGCAGCCGGTCGAACAGCTGCAGGATGCCCGCCTGCACGGTCACGTCGAGTGCCGTCGTGGGCTCGTCGGCGATCAGCAGCCGAGGCTCGCAGGCCAGCGCAATGGCGATCGCCGCGCGCTGCCGCATCCCTCCGGAGAACTGGTGCGGGTACGAGCGAAGCGCCTTGCGCGGTTCGGCGATCCTGACCTGGTCGAGCAGTTCGACAGCGCGCTCGACGGCCACGCTCTTGCTGACGCCCAGGTGGTGCCGCATGTGCTCGGTGATCTGCGTGCCGATCGTCAGCAGGGGGTGCAGGGCGGCAGACGGGTCCTGGAAGACCATCGCGATGCGGTTGCCCCGCACCTGGGAGAGCTCCCGTTCCGGCAGGGTCAGCAGGTTGCGACCCTCGAAGGCCACGGTGCCCGACGTGCGCGCACCCTTCGGCAGGATGCCGAGGATCGCGGACGACGTCATCGTCTTGCCGGAGCCGCTCTCCCCGGCGAGCCCGACGATCTCGCCCTCCCCGACCGTCAGCGAGGCGTCGCGAACGACGCCGACGTATCCCGATGCGGTCGGCAGCGAGACCGTGAGGTCGTCGACGGTCAGCAGTGGCGTCATCGGAGCTTCCCCGTCCTGTTGCGCGGGTCCAGATAGTCCTGGACGCTGTCGCCGAGCATGTTGAAGGCGAGCACGATCGTGAGGATCGCGAGACCGGGGAACAGGCTGATCCACCAGTTCGAGAGATTCTGCGACCCGAGGGCGATCATGGCGCCCCACTCTGCGGCGGGCGGCCGGGGGCCGAGCCCGAGGAACGACAGCGCAGCGAGCATCAGGATCGCGTTGCCCAGCTCGATGGTCGCCATGACCAGAGCGGGCCCTGCACTGTTCGGGATGACGTCCTTGACGATGGATTTGATCGTCCCGGAACCGAGGAGGTGCCCGGAGACGACATACTCCTGCTCCCGCACGCTCAGCACCGAGCTCCGGATGATGCGCGCGTAGAGCGGCCAGGAGACGATCACCAGCGCGAGCACCGCGTTCCCCGTGCTCGGCCCGAAGGCCGCGGTCACGGCCATCGCCAGGATGATCTGCGGGAAGGCGAGCACCAGGTCGGCCAGCCGCATCGCGACCGTGTCGACCGTGCGGCCGAGGTATCCGGCGAGCAGCCCGACGATGCCGCCGACGAGCAGCGAGAGGGCGACGATGACCACGGCGAGCGGCAGGGAGAGCCTGGTTCCTGTGATCACCCTGCTGAGCACATCCCGGCCGAGCTCGTCCGTGCCGAACCAGTGGGCGCCGCTCGGCGATTGAAGGTTGTCTCCCACGGTCTTGAGCGGATCGTACGGCGCGATCCAGGGGGCGAAGACGGCCAGGAGCGCCCAGACGACGATGACGGCCATCGAGACGACGGTCCACGGCCGAAGCCAGACGGAGCCGAAGCGGGAGCGCAGCATCCGGTCGTCTGCCGAACGGCGCCCGGCGCGCACGAGGGTCTCTGCGGGAGGTGGGATTGCGGTCATTTCGATCCGATCCGGGGGTCGACGACGCTGTAGAGCACGTCGACGAGCAGGTTGATCAGGGTGTAGACGAGCGCGACGAACAGGGTGACGCCGAGGATCGCCTGGAGGTCGAGCGACAGGGCGCTCTTGTACGCGTACTGCCCGAGGCCCGGCCAGCTCAGGATCTGCTCCACCAGTACCGCTCCGCCGAGCAGCGACGCCATCGTCAGCCCGGACACGGTGAGCACGGGAAGAAGACCGGCGCGGAAGACGTGCCGCCAGGTGATGACACGGCGCGGCAACCCCTTGGCGACGGCGGCGCGGATGTAGTCGGAGTCGAGCACTTCCAGCATCGACGAGCGCACGAACCGCAGCAGTCCGGAGACCGTGAGGAAGGCCAGGATGCCGACCGGGAGCACGAGGTGCCACACCGCATCCCAGAACACGTCGAACTGGCCCGCGAACAGCGCATCGACGGTGTACATGCCGGTGACCGTGGGCGGAGGGTCGAAGCTGTTGCTGAGACGGCCGCCGTTCGGCACCCAGCCGAGCACGTAGAAGAAGATGTAGAGCGCGACGAGCGCCAGCCAGAACGGCGGCGTCGACAGGCCGGTCAGGGAGAGCACCCTGATGCCGTTGTCTGTGGCGCTGCCCTTGCGCATCGCGGACAGGATGCCGAGGCCGACCGCGATCACGATCGCGATGATCATGGCGGGGATGGCGATCTCGATCGTCGCGGGGATGTACTGGCCGAGATCCTGGATGACGGGGCGGTGCGTCTGCTGGGACGTGCCGAGGTCGCCGTGCAGGATGTTCCACAGGTAGCGGCCGTACTGCACGATCAACGGCTGATCGAGGCCCCACTTCTGACGGAACGCCTCCCGGATCGCAGGGTCGTCGTACGCCTGCTGCGAGAGGTTCGCCGCCGCGGGGTCGCCGGGCACCACGCTCACCAGGAGGAACGTGACGACGGTGACACCCCAGAGCAGCACGATCGTCGTGAGCACACGCTTCGCGATCGTCTTCACGAGAGGGGGCATGTCAGTCTTTCGGGATTCCCGCGCGGGGCGGACGCCGCGCGGAGGCAGGGGAAAGGGAGGGGTACGGTGCCGGTGGACCGCACAGGAGGCCCACCGGCACCGCGTTCGGGGGAACCGGCTACTTGCTGCTCACGGCGGCGAGGTCGACGGTCCAGCCTGCGGGCGAGTACACGGCGCCCTTCAGGTTTCCGGCAGCGACGACGATGCCGGAGTTGTTGGCCAGCGGGATGTACGGAGAGGTCGCGTTCATGACCTTCTGCCAGTCCTGCATGGCGGTGTTGCGTGCATCCTGGGTCGTGGCCGCCAGCACGGCCTCACCGGCGGCGACGGCCTTCTGGTCTGCGCGCTCGACGGTCCAGCCGGTGCGCAGCGACGTGCTCGCGCCGGGAGCCATGTTGTTCACCAGCGACGCGGCCACCGGGTAGTTCAGGCTGTTCGGCGAGAATCCGATCTCGTTCTTGCCCGCGGACTGCGAATCGAGGAAGACGTTGATCGGCTGCGGGGTCAGCTCGATGTCGATGCCCGCCTCCTTCGCGTCGGACTGCACCTTGGTGACCACGGTGCCGAGGTCGACGCCACGGTAGGTGATAGCCGGGTAGATCAGCTTCGCCTTCGGGTTGCTGAGACCGGCGGCTGCCAGCAGCGACTTGGCCTTGGCGAGGTCGCGCTTCGGAGCTTCCGACTGCGGGAGGGCGCCGGCGAATGCCGGAGGAACGAGACCGGCTGCCGCCGTCGCGTCCTTGCCGAACAGCTTGGCGATGCCCGCGTTGTCGATGGCTGCGCGGAGCGCAGAGACGAACGCCGGGTTCGACGTGACCGCCGAGACCGCCGGGTCCTGGTTGAGGCTCAGGAAGTACGAGGTGTCCGGGACGCCGGAGACCTGAACGCTCGACGGCAGGCCCTCGGAGAGCGCACCGGACAGGTCGAGTGCGATCTCGTCGCCGGCCGACTTCGTGATGGTGAGCTTCTGGTTCTGCACATCCACGTTCTGCAGCACGACCCTGCCGTACGCGGGCGCTTTGCCCCAGTATTTGGCGTTGGCCTTCAGCACGACCTTGGAGCTGGGGTCGAAGCTGCCGATCGTGTACGGACCAGACCCGATCGAGTGCGTGTCCAGGTAGGTGCCGATAGTGTCCGTGGTCGCTGCGTCTGCCGCGTCCGTCGCGCCGTGCTTCTTCGCCTCGGCCGAGTTCAGGATGCCCGTGCTCGGCATGGCCAGGATGGTCGGCACATCCGGGTTGGCGATGTCGGAGGTCACCACGACCGTCTTGGGGTCCGGGGAGCTGAAGGCGAGACCGGCGACGGTCTGCGAAGCGCTGCCCTTGAGGTTCTGCAGGCGGGTGAGGCTGAAGACGACGTCGTCTGCAGTCAGCTTGGTTCCGTCGGAGAAGGTCACGTCGTCGCGCAGGTGGAAAGTGAAGGTCTTCGCGTCGGAGGATGCGTCGAACGAGGAGGCGAGGTCGGGCTTGACGTCGGAGACGTCGGAGCCCTCGAACGTGACGAGCGTGTCGTAGATGCTGTGAACGGCGGTCGCTCCCGTCTGCTCGTAGACCATCCCGGGGTCGAGGGTCTTCAGGACGAACGAGGTGTCGACCGTGAGGGTCTTCGATCCCGCACTGGATGCGGAGGAGTTCGTCCCAGCACAGGCGGTGAGGGTCAAGGGGATCGCGGCGAGACCCGCGACGACGGCGAGCAATCGTTGAGGCTTGTTCATCATTCTCGGTCCAAACTTCCTTGTGATTGGAGAACGTCCGGAGCGATAGAGTTCCTGGACGGCTCGGCTGATGGTGCAGCGGGCGATTTTCAGGAAGCCTAATTCAATTAGGTTAAAATTCGTTAATCTGTATCGAACTTGTTACAACGGAGGGTGCACACGACGTGCTCGGAGACAGAGTCAAAGCGCTGCGGCTCGAACGCGGAATGACGCTGAAACAGCTGTCGGAAGTATCCGGGCTCTCGGTCGGAATGCTCAGCCAGATCGAGAACGGCACCGCCGATCCGAGCCTCGGCTCGCTGCGCAAACTCGCGGGCGTCTTCGAGGCGGCGATCTCGTCGCTGTTCACCGACCCGGACGCGCCGCTCGTGCACGTCAGTTCCCCCAACCACCGGCCGACGCTCGGCACCACGGGCAGCGAGTTCTTCTACGAGCGCCTCACCCCCGGCCGGGGCGACCTCGAGATGCTCACGGCCACCATCCCGCCCGGCCGCGCCAGCTCGGCGCGCGAATGGGCCCATCCGTCCACCGAGTGCGCTTTCGTCATCTCCGGCGAACTCCGGGTCGAGATCGGCGAGGCGGAGTACACGCTGACGGCCGGCGAGTCGATCACCTTCGACTCCCGCCAGGCCCACCGCTACGTGAACGCCTCCGACGCGGACACCTCCATCGTCATCGCGGTCACGCCGCCCACACCCTAGGCACGAGCCACGCACGAGATGCCAGTAACTGTCGCGCATCCCGGGCGTTTCGCGACAGTTACTGGTATCTCGGTTACTCTGCGGTAGCGTCGAGCGGTGCACACCCCAGAGGCAGACATCGCGAGCGACGCCGACCTGGTCGCCCGGCTCGTGGATACGCAGCATCCCGACCTCGCCGGACCGCTCACGCTGGTGTCCGACGGCTGGGACAACCTGATCTACCGGCTGGGCAGCGAGTACGCGGTGCGCATCCCGCGCCGGGAGGTCGCCGCGCACCTGATCGAGCACGAGCAGCAGGTGCTGCCAGCGTTCGCCGCGCGCGTCGACGTGCCCATCCCCGCTCCGGTGCGGGTCGGTACGCCGTCTGAGCTGTTCCCGTTCGCGTGGAGCATCGTGCGGTGGGTGGACGGGGTCGACGGGGCGGACGTGACGGCGGAGGAACGCGCATCCATCGCCCTGCCGCTGGCTGCGTTCGTCGCGGCGCTGCACGAGCCGGCGACGGGCGACATCCCGGCCAACCCGGTGCGCGGCGTGCCGCTGGCGACCAGGGATGCGGCGGTGCAGGAGCGCCTGCGGCACCTGTCCGAGCGGAGAGAGGTCGCCGGTCTCGCCGAGGCGTGGCGGGATGCGCTCGACGCACCTGTCTGGGACGGGCCGCCGATCTGGCTGCACGGAGACCTGCACCCGGGCAACCTGCTGCTGACGCCGGACCGCTCCGGCCTCGCGGCCGTTGTCGACTTCGGCGACGTCACCGCCGGCGACCCGGCGACCGACCTCGCGACCGCCTGGCTTACGTTCGATCCGGATGCGCGGGCCGTGTTCCGCGACGAGCTCACCCGCCGCTCCCCCTCCGCCCTGCCGGCGCTGGCCGACGACGCCACCTGGCGCCGCGCCCGCGGCTGGGCGGTCGTCATGGGCTCGGCCCTCGCCGCCAACTCCGACGACAACCCCCGTATGGCCTCCATCGCCACCCACGCCCTCGCCCAGTTCCCCTGACCCCGGCCACGGCCCCACACAATCGAGTCCGAACTTATTCACGCGACACGCCGGGTCGAGGCGTGAACAACTTCGGACTCGATTTTGTGGGGCCGGGCGGGGCGGGACAGAGGGTCAGTGGGTGCGGTCGAGGGCGGCGCGGATGCGCGGTGCGGCGGCGACGCCGATGGCGCGTCCGGCGGCCGCTGCGGCGGGGCGGGTCGCGGGGTCGAGAGGGTTGACGCCGAAGGCGGCGGCCGAGGCGTCGTCGGCGTAGACGACGAACACGGGTGCAGGGTCGAGCGACGCCAGCTCGCCGGGCGGGATCTGGCCGAGGCCGGGCGCGCCCTCGATGGTCGGCGCGACGACGAGCACCCAGTCCGAGCCGGCGGCGAGGTCGGCGTTCGCGAGCGAGCGCGTCCCGCCGTCCATGTAGCGACGGTCGCCGATGGTCACCGGCGGCCAGACGCCCGGCACGGCACAGCTGGCGGCGACCGCCTCAGCGAGCGGCACCCCCGCGTCGGCGTCGAAGACGCGGAACTGGCCGCTCTCCGCATCCACTGCCGTGATCAGCAGGCGTCGCTCCGGCCACTCGCCGGACGGCAGCCGCCCCTCGATCGACACCATGCGCTCCGCCTCGGTGACCGTCTGCGCGTCGCGCGCGAGCCGTCCGATCGCGAGCAAGGTGTCCGACGGGGATGCGCCGGGTGACGCCGCCGCGGTGAACAGTTCCATCAGCGCGGTGAGGTCGACGCGGGGGTCGAACTCGGCCGTTTCGTCGGAGAGCTGCGCGGCGTAGAGCTCCTCCAGTCCGACGCCGCTGGCGAGCTGGGCCGCCACCGCGGAGCCGGCGGAGGTGCCGATGAACGTGACCTCCGGTGCGAGGAGATGTTCGGCGAGCTGCGGATCAGCGTCGGCGATCCCGGCGATGACGCCGATCTCCCACGCGATACCCGCGACACCGCCACCAGCGAAGACGATCGAACCGTTGGTCATGGGCACACGCTACTCCCCGCAGGGACGACGATGGCCGCACCGGATGCATCCGGTGCGGCCATGTTCGTGTGTTGCTGTCGCGCTACGCCTGCGCTGCCGCCTGGGCCAGGTCGGTGATGAGCTCGTCGCCGGGGATCGCGGGCACGAAGTCGGCCTCGATCTCTGCACGGCCGAGCAGTTCGGTCATGCGACGCTGACGCTGACGCGGGATGAGCGTGACGACGGTGCCCTGCTTGCCGGCGCGGCCGGTGCGGCCGGAGCGGTGCAGGTACGTCTTGTACTCGTCGGGCGCATCGGCCTGGATGACCAGGTCGATGTCGTCCACGTGGATGCCGCGGGCGGCGACGTCGGTGGCGACCAGCACGTTGACCCGGCCGCTGGTCAGCTGACCGAGGTTGCGGGTGCGGCGCGACTGGTTGAGGTCGCCGTGCAGGCTGACGGCCGGGATGCCGGCGTCTTCGAGCTGGTCGGCGAGCATCTCGGCGAACGCGCGGGTGCGTGCGAAGACCAGGGTCTTGCCGTCGCGGTCGGCGAGCTGCTCGATGATCGCGGCCTTGTCGCGGTGCTCGATCACGAGCACGCGGTGGTCGATCGTGGAGGAGGCCTGGTCTTCACCGGCGACCTCGTGCACGGTCGGGTTCACCAGGAACTCGTCGACGAGCTGGGCGACACCCTTGTCGAGGGTGGCCGAGAACAGCAGCTTCTGGCCGCCCTCCGACGTCTCGCGCAGGATGCGCTGCACCGGCTCCAGGAAGCCGAGGTCGCACATGTGGTCCGCCTCGTCCAGGACGGTGATGACGACCTCGCTGAGGTCGAGACGACCCTGCTCGATGAGGTCCTCGATGCGGCCGGGGGTGCCGATCACGATGTCGACGCCGCGCTGCAGCGCACCGACCTGACGGGCCTGCGGAACGCCGCCGTAGATCTGGGTGGTGAACAGGCCGACGCTGCGGGCGATCGGCTGCACGGTGCGGTCGATCTGCAGCGCCAGCTCGCGGGTCGGGGCCAGGATGAGGGCGCGCGGCTTGCGGCCCATCTGACGCTTGCCGCCGGACTTGCCGGACTCGGCCCAGAGCGACATCAGTCGCTCGACCATCGGGGCGCCGAAGGCGATCGTCTTGCCGGAGCCCGTGCGGCCGCGGCCGAGCACGTCCTTGCCGGCGAGCACATCCGGAGTGGTGGCAGCCTGGATCGGGAACGGACGGTCCGCACCGAGCTCAGCGAGCGCGCGGACGATGTTGCCGCCGAGACCGAGGTCGGCGAAGGTCACGCCGTCGACGTCCTCCGCCTGGATGGCGTCGGCCTCGAGGCGCTCGAGCACGACGTCGTCGTTGGACGTGAACGCGGGCTTCTCGTCGCGCGACGGGTAGAACGAGGACGAGCTGTCACGGCGCGGCGCGCGGTCGGCGTCGAAGTCGCGGCGCGGGGCGCGGTCGCCGTCGAACGAACGACGGGGACGGTCGTTGTCGAAGGAACGACGCGGACGGTCGGTGTCGGAGTCGCGACGCGGGGCGCGGTCACCGTCGAAGGAGCGGCGCGGGGCGCTGTCCTTGTCGAAGTCGCGGCGGGGCGCGCGGTCACCGTCGAACGAACGACGGGGACGGTCGTTGTCGAAGTCGCGACGCGGAGCGCGGTCACCATCGAACGAGCGGCGCGGACGGTCGTTGTCGAAATCACGACGCGGGCCACGGTCACCATCGAACGAGCGACGGGGAGCGCGGTCCTTGTCGAAGTCGCGACGGGGAGCGCGGTCCTTGTCGAAGTCACGACGCGGCGCACGGTCGTTGTCGAACGAACGACGGGGACGGTCGTTGTCGAAATCGCGGCGCGGGGCACGGTCGCCATCGAACGAACGACGCGGACGGTCGTTGTCGAAGTCACGACGCGGAGCGCGGTCACCGTCGAACGAACGACGCGGACGGTCGTTGTCGAAGTCACGACGCGGAGCGCGGTCGCCATCGAACGAACGACGAGGACGGTCGTTGTCGAAGTCGCGACGGGGAGCGCGGTCGTCACGGCCGCGCGAGCGGTCGCCGTCCGGCTGCCAGGTGCGGCGTGCGTCCTTGCCGCGGGGCTCCCAGTTGGGGCGCTCCTTGCGGGCTCCGGTCGAGCCTGCGCCGTCACGGCCGCCGTCACGCGCTCCGTCACGACCGCCATCGCGGCTGCCGTACGTGGCGCGGCCGCGGGCTGCGCGGTCCTCCTCGGACCAGCGGGCCTTCTTCGGGCCGCCCTCTTCCGCGCGGTATCCGCGGTGGTTGGGGCTGCGGCTGCCTGCCTTGGGCGCACCCTTGCGGGCGCCGCCGGCGCTGTTGTTTCCGTGCTTCTTGAATCCGGGCATGGATGTCTTCCTGGGTTGTTCTCGTTATGCATGACGAAGCGCGCGGATCATTTCCGCACTTCAAGGAGAACCCGGGCAGTCTTTGGCCGGGGCCGTTCACATACAGTGATCATTCGCCTGCCGAACGGCAGCGAAACCGGCCCACCTGACTTACAAACCCATCCGCACGAACGTGCGGTGTCAAGAGCCGACTTATCTACGATACAGGAACAAGCCTGAGTGTGGGCGGTGACTTTCGCCACCGCCCACATCCCGAGCCTGTCAGGTGCTGATCAGACCCGCTTGCTCGCCTTCACGGCGGCGAAGTACTCGTTCGCCGGCTTGAGGAAGATGAGCACGGTGGCGATGACGCCGACGACCACGCGGGCCGCGCCGAGACCGAAGCCGCCGAGGATGCCGAACAGCGACAGCACGGTGACGATGAGCAGCACGATGCGTGCCCAGTTCGCACCGCGACGCATGAAGAACGCGAACAGCACGTACGCGGCGATGTAGAGGATGCCGAACACGACGGCGAAGGTCACGGACACGCCGACGGTCGCGTTCAGCGTCGCGTCGGAGATCTGTTGGCCCTGGTTGGCGAGCTGCTTCTGTACGTCGTCCTTCAGCGACCCGATGGTCGCCAGCGAGACGATGAGCGCGATCAGGCTCAGCGCTGCGCCGACGATGTAGAGCCAGAACGCGATGTTCACCTGCTGCGGCGGGGCGACGGGCGCTCCGCCTCCGGCCGGTGACGAGGATGCTGGGTAGCTTGCCGGTGGAGTGCGATCACTCATGTTGTTCTCCTAGAACGTCGATCGAGCACAAAATTGCCGGGCTGCAAAGACCGGCGCCGCACACGGTAGCCCTTCCCGCGCTGGTGAGCAATAGTCGGTTACGGCGCGTCGCCATGCCCGGAACGCTCGGACCGGATGCTCCCACGGTTCAGGCCGGAGCCTCCCACAGCTCGATCGGCAGCCCCTCCGGATCGTGGATGCGGGCGAACCGCCCGTACTCCGTCTCCCATTCGTCGCGGCGCTCGACCGGGATGCCCGCCTGCGTCAGGCGCTCGGCCAGCGCATCCAGGTCTGTGACCCGGAGGTTGAGCATGAACGCCTGGTCGGCGGGGAAATAGTCGGTGTCGGCGGGGAACGGCGCGAAGACCGTCATGCCCGCCTCCTGATTCCAGACGGCGTTGCTCCCCGCGTCGATGCCGAGGTGCTCCGCATACCAGGCGGCCCTGCCGTCGGGGTCTGCGCTGCGGAAGAAGAGTCCGCCGATTCCTGTCACGGCCATGAGCTGCCTCCCCTGGTTGCCGGATGTGGTGTCATTCTGCCCTCACTCGGCCAGGTTGTCGCTGATCGCGTCGAGCGCGAGCGACTTCGCCGTGGTGGCCGCGTCACCGAGGCGCTGGGTGACCGCCGCGACGAGCCCCTCGATGAGGATGGCTTGCGGCAGACGGGACGCGAGGGTGATCTCGTCGCGGAAGGTGAGGTCGGGCATCGTCACCACGAGGCCGATGTGCGCCCCCTGCGCGATGGGGCTGCGCACGAACGCCGTCACCGCGATCACGGTGGCGCCCGCCGCCGTCGCCGCGCCGACCGTGCGGAGCGTGGAGGCGTTCGAGCCGCTTCCGCTGACGGCCAGCAGCACGTCGTCCTGCGACAGCAGCCGCGCGGTGATCTGCTGCCCGATCACGTCGAGCGGGGCCTCCGCCGCGCGGCCGATGCTGGTGAGGCGGGCGGCAGCATCCAGTGCCAGCGGTGCCGACAGGCCGTTGCCCACGGCGACGACGCGGCGGGCGGCGACCAGCGCATCCACTGCCCGCTCCACCGCGTCGGCGTCGAGGAGCGCGACCATGTCGTCGACGCGGCCCGCGATGTGCGTGAAGGTCTGCGTGACGATCCCCGCCGACCCGACCGGCGCGGCGGTCGCTGCGGCAGGCGGCCGGTAGCCCGCGTCTCTGGCGAGCAGCACGCGCAGCTGCTGGTAGCCGGTGAAGCCGAGGCTCTGGCAGGTGCGCACCACGGTGGCCCTGGATGCTCCGGCCAGCTCGGCGACCTGCTGCGAGCTGAGTTCGACGATCTCGGCCGAACGTTCGAGCAGCACGGCGGCGACGGCCTGCTCCGTCGGCAGCAGGGAGGGAAGCACGGACCGGATGGTCGCGATGACCTCGCCGGGGCGGTGGTCGTTCATCGGGGCTCCTTCGGTCCTGCCGCCGCTGCGATGCGTTCGACCTCTGCGGCGTCGAGATCGAAGATCTCGGTGCCGTCGTCTGCGCTCGGGACCGCGACGAAGACGGCGGTCGGCTCCCCGTCGATCGGCAGGTCGACCACGGCGAAGCCGGAGCCGACGGTCGCGCGCTCGGTTCCCGCGGCCGCGATCGGGTCGGACGAGTTGGCCGTGCCGGGCGCGACGACCACGGGGATGCCGGAGGCGACCGTGCTCAGCGCGTGGTGGTAGTGGCCCGCGAGCACCAGGCGCACGTCGCCGGAGGCGCACGCGTCGAGCACGTCGGCGGGGTTCTGCAGTTCGAGCGCCGCCAGCAGCGCGCTCGCGGCGGGCACGGGCGGGTGGTGCAGCACCACGACGGTGCCGTGCGCGGACGGAGAGGCGACGATGCCGCGCAGCCGGTCGAGGGCCGCCGCATCCACCGCCCCGTAGCCGGCGCCGGGCACGGAGGTGTCCACCGTGACCACGCGGAATCCGGCGACGTCGACCACCGTCTCCCGCGCGCCGAGGACGCTCTCGAAGGCGTCGCGGAGGTCGTGGTTGCCCATCGCGTACACGATCACGGCGCCGTGCTCCGCCGCCCAGGGCGCGATCCGGGTGGCCAGCAGCCGGTACGACTCCGGGCTGCCGTCGTCGGACAGATCGCCGGAGACGGCCACGACGTCGACGGCGCCGAGCGTCGCCGCCCTGCCGAGGACGCGATCGAGCGCGGCGAGCGTGTCGACCATCCCGTAGTGCAGGCTGCCGTCGCCGAAGAGGTGCGTGTCTGACAGGTGCAGGATGCGCAGGCCGCGCTCAGCCGGGAAGCTCACGAAGTCACCCTATTCCGTCGCCTTCAGCTCGGTGCTCTCCGCCCGTGCCCTGCGCGCGGAACGGCGGCGAACGGCCGTGACCACCGGCAGCTCCCAGTGCCCGGAGATGATCCTGTGCCGCACCAGGCCGGAGAGCTGGTCGATGATCATCGTGACGACGATGACCACGATCATCAGCATCCCGACCACGTCCCACACCCGGAACTGGATGTTGTCGACGAGCATCTTGCCGATGCCGCCCGCGCCGATCAGGCCCAGGATGGCGGACGCGCGCACGTTGATCTCGAACCGGTAGAGCCAGAACGCCAGAACGTCGGGTTTCGCGTTCGGCCAGACGCCCCAGCGCATGATCTGCACCCGGGATCCACCGGACGCCGTCGCCGCCTCGATAGCTCCCCTGTCGACGGACTCGAAGCTCTCGTAGCCCCACTTGCCGAGCGTTCCGATCGAGCCGATGGCGATGGCCAGCGCGCCGGTGTATGCGGTGAGCCCGGTGACGGACAGCATCAGCACGGCGATCACCACCTCCGGCACGGCACGCAGCACGGCGAACACCGCGCGCAGCGGCCAGCGCACCACGGCGGGGGTCAGCCCGCGCGTGGCGAGGAGACTGAGCGGGAAGGAGACGATCACGCCGATCACGGTGCCGAACCAGGCCATCGCGACGGACAGCATGGTCGCGGACAGCGCATCCGGGAGCTTGTCCCACGCCGGGGGCAGGAACATCAGGCCGAGGTAGTGGGCGAGCTTCTGCGGCAGCTGCCAGAGCGCATCCCAGGAGATGTCGACGCCCCAGAACGCGGCCACCACGACCAGCGTGACGACTGCCCACACCACGGCACGGGCCACCCGCAGCGGCTTGCGGGGCCGCTGCCCACGCTGCCCGTCGCCCGGGATGCCCGCGGCCGGGCGTGCGATGTCGGCGACAGTGGATGCGCTCATCGGATCAGCCTCCGCCGCGTGTACGAGCTGAGCAGTTCGAGCAGCACGACGAGGACGAGGATCTCGAAGATGATCATGCTGAGGTAGTGGTACTGGTAGAAGGTGCGCACCTTGTCGATGAGCATCCCGAGGCCGCCGGCGCCGACCAGGCCGATGACGGTCGAGGCGCGGATGTTCAGTTCGAGCACGTAGATCGCCTGCGACAGATAGGTGGGCGCGACCTCCGGCACCATCGCAGCGCGGTTGGCCTTGAACCAGGTGCCACCCGCGGCGAGCGCGGCCTCCTGGCCTCCGCGGTCGAGGCCGTCGAGGGCTTCGGAGATGAGCTTGACGATGATGCCGACGTTGAACAGCACGAGGGCGAGGATGCCGGACAGCGCCCCCGTGCCGACGACGGTGACGAACAGCGAGGCGTAGAGCAGGTCGGGGACGCTGCGGACGATGTTCATCACGAACCGCACGATGCCGAGGACGACGCTGTTCGGGTTGGTGGCGCGCGAGGCGAGGAACGACAGCGGGAGGGCGATGACCACGCTCACGGCGGTGGAGATGACGGCCATCTGCACGGTCTGGAGCAGCCACGGCAGCGTCTCGGGGAAGAAGGTGTAGTCGGGCTGGAACAGCTGCACGAGGGTGTTGGATGCGTTCTGCGCGTTGGCGAACAGGGCGCCGACATCCACCTGGACCGCGACGGCGGACCAGACCGTGATCGCGGCGAGGATCGCCAGCGTGACCACGATCTTCCACGCCGAGCGCGGCTTGACCGGGCGGGTGCCCGCTGTCGCGCTCGTCACGGCAGCACCGCTGGGGCGTCGAGCACGTCTTCGGCGGTGAGCGAGCGGCCGTAGATCGACTCGAACACCGACTCGTCCGCTCCAGCGCCCGGACCGTCGTAGACGACCTCGCCGTTGCGCAGCCCGATCAGCCGGGTGCCGTACCGACGGGCGAGGTCGAGGAAGTGCAGGTTGACGACCACGGTGATGCCGAGCTCGGCGTTGATGCGCTGCAGGTCGCGCATCACGACGTGGGAGGTGGGAGGGTCGAGGGACGCGACCGGCTCGTCGGCCAGGATGACCTTCGGCCGCTGAGCGAGCGTGCGGGCGATGGCCACGCGCTGCTGCTGGCCGCCGGACAGCTCGGAGGCGCTGGAGTACGCCTTGGAGACGATCTCGACGCGTTCCAGCGCTTGCATCGCGAGCTCGACGTCGTCGGCCGACCAGGCCGCGAGCAGCGTGCGCCAGGCGGAGGTGTGGTGCAGACGGCCCATCAGCACGTTGTTCAGCACCGTGGTGCGCTTGGCCAGGTTGAAGCTCTGGAACACCATCCCGACCTCGCTGCGCAGCGTGCGCAGACGCTTGCCGCGCAGACCGGAGAGCCGGTAGTCGCCGACCGTGATCTCCCCCGAAGTGATCGGGACGAGGCCGTTGATGGTCCGGATGAGGGTCGACTTGCCTGCGCCGGACAGTCCGACAACGGCCACCATCTCGCCGGGCTCGATGGTGAGGTCCACATCCCGCAACCCGGAGAATCCGTTGGGGTACGTGACGCCCACCCGGTCGAACCGGATGCGCGCTCCTGCCGTCTCCGTCATCTCTGTCCCTTTCGTCAAGCGGTGATGCGGGGTGGCGATGGCGTCTCCGCCCCGCCACCCCGCTCAGGTCAGTGCGATCAGCCGAGGCCGATCGACGCTGCTGCGTCCTGCGTCTTCTTGAGGCTCTTCGGGTCCGCGTCGACCAGACCGGTGATCTGGTAGATCGCGGTGAGCGCCTTCACGCCCTCCGGAGTGCCCGCGTAGTCCTTCATCGCGTCGGCGATCTTGGTCTGCCAGGTCTTGCTGAGCTTGCTGCTGATCGAGGCTCCGTCGTTCGGGATCTCGTCGGTCAGTGCGAAGACCACGACCTTCTCTCCCACATCCGGGGTGTCTTTCTGCACGACGGAGCGAGCATCCCAGTAGCTGGTGCCGACCTCGGCGTCGCCGTTGTAGACGGCGAGCACGCTGGCGTCGTTGGCCGTGACCTGGACGGTCTTGATGTCTTTGTCGACGTCGAGTCCGGCCTTCTTCATGGCCGCGACGGGGAAGATGTAGCCGGCCGGGGAGGCCGCCTGCAACAGCGAGACCGTCGCGCCCTTGATCTTGGTGATGCTGTCGAGCCCGGCAGGACCGGTGCCCTTCTCCGTTCCGTTGCAGTAGAGCATGCCGTTCGCGCCCTTGACGGGGGTGTCTGCGCAGTACTTCTTGGGGTCGTTGGTGAAGAACTGCGCGGCGTACGAGCTCTTGCCGTTGCGCTGGGTCTGCAGCGCGGGGACGGCGCCGTACTTGTCGCAGGCCTGGCTCATCTGCAGGCTGGGGAGCATCCCGATCTGCGCCTGGTTGCTGCCGATCGCCTCGACGGCCGCCTGGTAGTCCTGCGTGATGACGCCCTTGACCGGGATGCCGAGGCGCGAGGTGAGGGCCTCCTCCAACGGCTTGACGGTCTCGACGAGCTTGGCGGCGTCGCCGGACGGGACGAGCGCGAGGGTGAGCGATGTTGGCGCCTTGGCCGCGTCGTCCGAGGTGCCCGTGCACGCGGCAGGAGCGGCCCCGCCGGATGCGGTGGCGCCGGATGCGGTCTGCTGCTGCACACCGCATCCACTCAGCGCGAGCGCGGTGAGGATGGCGAGGCCAGAGGCGCTCGCGACGGCGATCTTCCGGATTTTCATGACGTTCCCATTCTGTGCGGAGGTGAGGACTGCGAGTGGTGGGGTGGTGCGATCTGTGGATGGACGAGCGGGGTGTGGAGAAGTCGTGCGGTCAGGCGGTGGTTGTGGCGGGCTCGTGCGCGGCCGCGAACCCTGCCGGGTCCACCGCCCAGCGGCGGATGCCGTCGTACAGTCCGGGGAAGTCGGCCGCCACGAGGTGGGCCGGGCCGGCGCGGTGGCCGAACCGGTCGATGAGGGCGGTGACGCATCCCGCTGCCAGGGGCTGCTCGAGGTCGTTGCCCCAGATGTCGCCCACCGACAGCAACTGCGACGGCTCCCTGCCGTCGAGGAGCTGCGGCAGGATCGTGGTCCAGCCGGCGGGTTTGTCCGCGTCGGTGACGATCCGGTCGATGCTCCCGGCCAGCCCGATGGCCGCGAGCGTCTCCCGAACCCCGTCGAGCGGCGCGTTCGTCACGAGCACGCGCTCGACGCTCTCCCCCAGGCTGCCGAGGAATCCGGCGAGCCCGTCCGGCGCGGACACCGCGACGGTTCCCCCGGCGAGCGCCCGCCGGCTGGTCTGGTACGCGCTCTGCAGCAGGTCGTCGTCTGCGTGCTCTGCCGCGAGCGCTGCGACGGCCGCATAGCCGTCGATGTATGCGGGCGAGCCAGGCTCGCCGTCGAGGAACGCGCCGAGCCTGGCGCGGAGCGAGGCGTCGAGGTCGACGGCGGCCGCGGATCCCGCGTCGAGGATGCCCGCGATGACGGCTTCCGCGTACTCCCACACCGGCGCATCGCCGACGCACACCGTCCCGTCGAAATCGAGGACGAGGATCGGTCTGCTGGGGGTCTGGCGGTCGTTCACGAGTGCAGCCTATGCGCTGATGAACACTCTGTTCACGTTTTTTTGTCTGATGAAACAACTGTTCACATCGAGTTAACCTCGCACGATACGCTCATCCTCATGGCCAAAGCGCACGACTTCTTCATCCTCGGCGACCACGAGAGCGGCAAGCACCTGGTCGCATCCGCACTCCAGAGCGAAGGGTTCACCGTCACGACGACGCCGACCGGCGGCCTGCTCGCCAAGCGCGGCAGCACGACGGCGACGGTGCTCCTCGGCGGTCTCGCCGGGAACAACTTCCAGATCACCTTCACCGTCGACTTCATGGTCGACGAGCAGGGCAGGCTGGTCGCCCGCCTGAACCGCAACATGTCCGGCGGAGCCCTCAAGGGCGGCGCGATCGGCGCGTCGAAGACCGACACGGCGTTCCAGCGCACGGCCAACACCATCGGCGCTGCGCTGCACGGCGCTGGGACGCTCGCGGACAGCATCTCGCAGGTCTGAGGGCGGTACCCCTCCGACTGCTGCGACCGTCGGGAACCGTTTCGGCGGTGCGGACATTACCGTTGTGCATCCTGATCCGGATGCTCCGTTTGCAGCAGTCACTTATCGGGGGTACATCGTGAAGACACACACATCCACGGCCAGGGCGGCACTCGCCGCGTCCGCTGTCGTTCTCGCCGTCCTCGGCGCACTCTCGGGATGCGCGGGCTCGGCCCCAGCCGCATTCCACGATCCGAGCGCGTCAGCGATCGGCGCCAGCACCAGCACCACGCCCACACCAACCCCCGCCGCCCCCTCACCAGACGACCCCATCGACGCCCTCACCGCGTGGCACGCGTGCGCCGTGCTCGGCCTGGAGAACTACGTGGCGCAGAACCCGGGGGCGGCGCTGCATCCGTACGACGCCTCCGTCCCGTCGACTAGGAACGCCGACGGCAGCTTCCAGGCGATCGCGTCCTTCTCCCTGCCGAAGCCCGTCGAGGGTGCGAAGAGCATCGTCTACATCTGCACCATCGGCGGGACCCTCGGCAATCCCACCCTCCTGAACGTGACGACCAAAGACGTTTAGGCTGGCCGGTCGCGTGACGGGAACCGTTTCGCCGATGCGGACATTATCTGAGTGTGACGACCGATGACACCGAGGAGCTGGGGGTGATCCCGACGACTCGACGCGACGATCCGGAGGCGTTCGGGGAGTTGTTCGACCTCCACCGCGATCGCGTGTTCCGGCACGCCCTCCGGCTGACGCGCTCGGTGCACGACGCCGAGGACGTGACGGGCATGGTGTTCCTCGAAGCCTGGCGCCGCCGCGACGCGATGCGGGAGGTGGACGGGTCGGTGATCGGCTGGCTGCTGGTCACCGCGAACAACGTGAGCAGGAACTTCGCCAGGTCGAGCCGCCGCTACGCGCACGTGCTCAGCATCCTTCCTGCGCAGGGGACCACCCCCGATCACAGCGAGGCGGTGGATGACCGGCTCGACTCCGACGTGCAGCGGAACGCCCTCCGCGTCGCGCTCGCTCAGCTGCCGAAGCGCGACCTGGATGTGCTGTCGCTGTGCGTGATCGAAGAGCTCAGCACCGCTGAGGCCGCCGCCGTGCTCGGCGTGGCGCTCGGCACCGTGAAGTCCCGGCTGTCCAGGGCGAAAGCACGACTCGGCGGGTTGCTCGCCGAAACGGCCCCGCTGACCCAGACGGAAGGAGGCACCCGATGAACGACGACCGGCCACTCGACGACCAGCACTTCGACGACCAGCACCCCGACGACCCGCAGTTCGACGACCGTCGCAGCGCCGCCTGGCGCAATGCCATCGTGGAGTCCGCCCGCGCCGACCTGGCCAGGGGCGGACACGGCAGAAAACACGTGTGGACCGTCGTCGGCCTGGTGATCGCCGCGCTGGTCGTGTCCGGCAGCGGTGTCGCGTACGCGCTCAGCACCACGATCCTGTCCGACCGCTCCGCCCCGGCGACGTCCAGCGCGACCGCGACGCCGACCCCGGAGGAGAGGGACACCCCGACCGTCATCCCCGCACCCGTCACCCCGACCGTGTCGCCGGACGACCCCATCGACGCACTCGGCGCGTGGCAGGCGTGCGCCGACGTCGGCGTCGAGCACCTGACGGGGGATGGCCCTGACCCCGTGCTCACCCCGTACGACCCTGCCGACCCGCCGACCAGGAACGACGATGGGACGTACCGGGCTGTCGTCGCGTTCACCCCTGCCGTGCCGACCCCGGGTGTCGGCAGCATCGTCACCATCTGTACCGTCGGCGGAACCAGGGGCGACCCCGTCATTCTGGACTGGACGACCAAGGACATCTGACCGCGTTCGCCAACGAGGGGTATACAGGGAGGCATGAGTTCCACACCACCGGATGCGATCGTCATCGGTTCCGGACCCAACGGCCTCGCCGCCGCCGTCACGCTCGCCCGCGCCGGCCTCGCGGTGCGCGTGTACGAGCGCAACGCGACGGCGGGCGGCGGCACGCGGACCGAGGAGGTGACGCTTCCCGGATTCCGGCACGACATCTGCTCCGCCGTGCATCCATTGGCTTTCGCGTCCGGGTTCTTCCAGCGGTTCGGGATCGAGGAGCGGGTGCCGTTCATCGTGCCGACCGCGTCGTACGCGCATCCTCTGGACGGCGGGAGAGCTGCCGTCGCATACCGGGACTTCGAGCGAACGGTGGATGCGCTCGGCGTCGACGGGCCCGCATGGCGCCGGATGCTCGGGCCGCTCGTGCGGAACGCGGACGCCGTCGCGCAGTTCACCGGCTCCCAGCTGTTCCAGGTGCCCCGCCACCCACTCGTGGCCGCCAGGCTGGGCGCGACGATGCTGGCGCAGGGCGGGCCGTGGTGGGATGCGTTCTTCCGCACCGAGGCGCCGGGCGCGTTGCTCACCGGGGTGTTCGCGCACTCCACCCTCCCGTTGCCGAGTCTCGCGGGTGCGGCCGCCGGGCTGACGCTCGCGACGTACGCGCACGCCCGCGGCTGGCCCATCCCGGTGGGAGGGAGCCAGTCGATCGCGGATGCGATGGTCGCCGACATCGTCGCGCACGGCGGGGAGGTGGTCACCGGCACGGAGGTCTCCAGCCTGGCCGAGCTGCCCGATGCCCGCGTGGTGCTGTTCGACACCGGCGCGGAGGCTGCCGCCCGCCTGGGCGAGGACCGGCTGCCCCCGTCGTATCTGCGCCGCATCGCCGCGTTCCGTAACGGCAACGGCGTCTCGAAGGTCGACTTCGCGCTGTCCGGGCCGGTTCCGTGGGCGAACGCGGAACTCACCGAGTCCGCCACCGTGCACCTCGGCGGGACGCGCGCCGCCGTCGCCCGCTCGGAGCGCGAGGTCGCCGCCGGTCGGCACAGCGACGACCCGTATGTGCTGGTGTCGCAGCCGTCGCTGTTCGACAGCACCCGCGCTCCGGCCGGGAAGCACGTCCTCTGGGCATACACCCACGTGCCGGCCGGGTCGCCCGTGGACCAGACCGAGGCGATCACGCGCCAGATCGAACGGTTCGCGCCCGGCGTCCGGGATCTGATCCTCGGCAGCGCGCACAAGACCGCCGTGGAGATGGCCGCGTACAACCCCAACTACGTCGGCGGGGACATCTCGGCGGGAGCGCCCAGCCTGCGGCAGCTGATCGCCCGGCCGGTGGCCTCCCCCGACCCGTGGCGGATGCCCGGCCGCGGACTCTACCTCGCCTCCGCCGCCGCGGCCCCCGGGCCCGGCGTGCACGGGCTGGTCGGGTACTACGCCGCCCGCAGCGCGCTGCGACACGAGTTCGGGATGCGCACCATGCCGTCGCTCGCGCCCGACGACCTGAACCGGGATGCGCTGCACGGGTCGACCCGTCCTCGCCTCGACCCGACCGGCCCCATCGACCCCGCCGAAGCGTCGCTCCGGCCCGACGGACTCCCGGAGCAGTGACATGTCTGTGACCGTGCGCGCACTCGACTGCACCCCCGAGCAGGTCTTCGCCGTGCTCGAAGACCCGTGGGTCTATCCGACCTGGGTGGTCGGGGCGTCCAGGCTGCGCGCCGCCGACCCGACGTACCCGCGCCAGGGCGCCCGCCTGCACCACTCGATCGGCGTCTGGCCGTTCGTGCTCGACGACGAGACGGTGGTGGACACCTGGGATGCGCCGCGGCGCATGGTGCTGGAAGCCAAGACCCGGCCGTTCGGCAGGGAGCGCGTGATCATCGACGTGAAGCCGCGCGGCACGGGCTGCGTCGTACGCATGGAGGAGTACCCGATCGGCGGCCCGGCCCGGCTCATCCCGCGCCCGATCGCCGACCTCATCCTGCACATCCGGAACGTCGAGACGCTCCGCCGCCTCGAATACGTCGCCAGGGGCCGCGCCGCCGAATAATCGACTCAGCGGAGGAAGAGCGGGCGGAGGGCGTCGAGGAGGGCGGGGCGCCAGACGGTGAAGTCGTGGGCGCCGGGGTACGTGCGGGCGTGGACGGTTATGGCGGGGGTCGCGCGGGCGCGGCGCGCGATGGCGGCGGTCTGAGGGCCGATGGCGAGCGCATCCGGAGCACCGGGATGCGGCTGCTCGGCGTCGCCGGCCGCGAGCACGAGGTCGAGCGGCGGGCCCTGGAACGCGTCGAGCATGGCGCGCGGTCCGAGGGCGCGGTAGCGGTCTGCTTCGTAGAGCGCGTCCCCCACTCCGAACGCGCCGTGCTCGCGCGCCGACGACCCGGCCGGCGGCTCCGGATCGTACGCGGCCGGGCTGAGCGCGACCGCCCGCCCGAACAGCTCCGGATGCGCGAGGCCGAACCGCAGGGCGCCGAACCCGCCCATCGAGTATCCGGCCACCACACGGGATGCGCGCCCCGCCACCGCGATCCCATCCGGCAGCTGCGCCTCGGCGTGCGCGACCAGGTCGCGGGTGAATGCGGTCTCGACGGGTCTGCCGTCTCGGTGGGCGGAGTCGACGTAGTATCCGGCGCGGTCGCTCCACGGCGCATCCGGGAGCACCGCGATCAGAGGAAGGGCGAGCAGGTCGTCGATGACGGGAGCCCACGACTCCGCGCTGTCGCCGCGGCCGTGCAGCAGGTAGACGATCGGCAGCGGGCCGTCCGCGCGCTCCGGCGTCAGCAGCGCGTACGTCAGCGGCCCGGTCGCGGGGCTGACGAACGAGCGCTGTTCCAGCATCGGCTCTGCCTCAGCGGCCGGGCTGCGCGGCGAGGATGCCGCGGGCGCGGCCGAGCATGGCCGGATCGACCATCTCTCCGGAGTCCAGCGTCGCCACCCCTCCGCGGTCCACCGCGGCGACCACCGCGCTCGCCCAGGCCAGGTCGGCCTCGCTCGGCGCGAACACCGCGGCGATCACGGCCAGCTGAATGGGGTGCACGGCCGTGCGGCCGAACCAGCCGAGCCGCGCCCCGCGCTCGGTGTCTGCGCGGAGGCCGTCGAGATCCCGGATGTCCGGGTACGCGGACAGCATCGGCGCCGGCAGCCCGGCCGCGCGGGCGGCGAACAGCAGGCGCGTCCGCGCGTAGTCGATCACGGTGGCGTCCCGGCTGCCGACGTCGCTCGCGAGGTCCGACTCCCCGAGGGCGAGCGACACGACCCGGGGATGCGCGGCGATGGCCCCCGCGTTCTCGACGCCGAGCGCGGACTCCACCAGGGCGGCGACGGGCAGGTCTCCCGCGACCGCGACCACTCTGTCGATGTCCGCGGCGCTCTCCACCTTCGGCACCCGCAGCTCGACGGCGGCGCCGAGGTCGCGCAGCGCGGCGAGCTCGTGGTCGGCTCCGGCGTTCACCCGTACCTGGATGAGCGGACCACCGGATGCGCGCCCGCGCAGCCACGCCGTGACAGCATCCAGCGCCGCCGGCTTCGCCTCTGGTGCGACCGCGTCCTCCAGGTCGAGGATGACGAGGTCCGCTCCCGTTGCGACCGCCTTGTCGAAGCGGTCCGGCCGGTCGCCCGGCACATACAGGCCGGTGACGATCCGTCGCTCGTCCGTCGTCATCGCACGACCCCCTTCTCCCGCAGGGCGTCCAGCTGTTCCCTGGTCACGCCGATCTCCGCGAGCACGTCGTCGGTGTCCCGGCCGTGCTGCCTCCCCGCCCAGCGGATCGCGCCCGGCGTTCCGGAGAGCCGGAACAGCACGTTCTGCATCTTCACCGGCCCGAGTTCGTCGTCGTCGACCGTCTGCACGGTGCCGATCGCCTGGTATTGCGGGTCGGAGAGGATGCCGCGCACGTCGTAGACCTGCGCGATGGCGGCCTGCGCCTGCTCGAACTCGCGGACGACCTCCTCGGTGGGGCGGGCCGCGATCCAGGCGGCGACCGCCGCATCCAGTTCGTCGGCGTGCTCCGCCCGGCTGTGCCCGGTCGCGAACCACGGTTCGTCGATCACGTCCGGCCGCCCGACGAGCCGCATCACCCGCTCTGCGATGGACTGCGAGCTGGTGGACACCGCCACCCAGTCCCCGTCGGCTGTGCGATAGACGTTGCGGGGCGCGTTGTTGACCGAGCGGTTGCCGGTTCGCGGCTGCACGGCGCCGAGCTGGTCGTATGCGGTGATCTGGCCGCCGAGCAACATCAGGATCGGCTCGATGATGGCGAGGTCGATCACCTGCCCGTGCCCGTCCCGCTCCGCAGCGCGCAGCGCGACCATCACGGCGTACGCGGTGGACAGCGCGGCGATGCCGTCTGCCAGCCCGAACGGCGGGAGCGTCGGAGGGCCGTCCGGCTCGCCGGTGAGCGCTGCGAAGCCGCTCATCGCCTCCGCCAGGCTGCCGAACCCCGGCCGCCCGGAGTACGGGCCGAACTGGCCGAACGCGGTGACCCGCGCGATCACGAGCCGCGGGTTGGCCGCGTGCAGCGCATCCGGGCCGATGCCCCAGCGCTCGAGGGTGCCCGGCCGGAAGTTCTCGATCAGCACGTCAGCGTCCGCGGCGAGCGCGAGCAGCAGCTTCGCGCCCTCCGGCGATCCGAGGTCGATCGTGACCGTGCGCTTGTTGCGCCCGAGCGTCTTCCACCAGAGGTTCACGCCGTCCTTCGCCGGGCCGTGCCCGCGGGCGGCATCCGGCCGGGTGGGATGCTCGACCTTGATCACGTCGGCGCCGTAGTCGCCGAGGAAGGTCGCGGCAAGGGGCCCGGCGAACAGGGTCGACACATCCAGGACGCGGAGGCCGTCGAGGGCGGGCGCGGTCATCGGTCGCCCTCCAGGTCCCCCGCTACGTCCCACGCCAGCCGGAATCCGATGCTGCTGGAGCGCTCGACGCCGAGGCCGGGAAGCAGGAACTTGAGGCTGAACGTCGCGTCGCGTCGTCCGCCGTCGGTGTACCAGTCCGAGCCGGTCGTGACGTGGTCGCTGCCGCCCTTCAGCATCACGAACCGGGTGATGCCGTCGGTGTGCTCGCTCTCCGTCCAGTTCCACACGGCCGGTTCCGCCCTGCCGAACCCCGGCTGCTCGGCCGCGAGCTGCCACTCGAACTCGTCGGGGAGCCTGGCGCCCGCCCAGGCCGCATACGCGCGGGCGTCCGCCAGCGAGACGCCGGTCACGGGTCCAACGCCGGAGGCGGCGCCCACCAGGAACCGGGCCGCGACCGGCGGCCGGTATCCGGTCTCCTCCACGAATGCGCGGAACTCGGCCGCCGTGACCTCGCGGGCCGCGACGGCGACGCGGCCGCGGATGGTGACCGTCAGCGTCTCGCTCCGGTCGTCGTGCAGCCGGGGAGGCAGCGGCTTCCACTCCTCCACATACGGCGCACCCTGGTAGAAACCGGTCTCGCGGCGGCGGAAGGTCACGGTCAGCTCGCGCGTCCCCTGCTCGACGACGACCGCATCCGCCGGGATGCGCGTCGCAGGCGCGAGCGCGGGAACCGTGCGCACCGCGTCGCGCGCCGGGAACCGGGCGTCGCCTGCTTCGTTGTCCGCGGCGGTGTCCGCCGCGGCAGCCAGCAGCAGCGACTCCGGATGCGCGCCCCCGGCAGCGACCTCGATCACCCCGGTCACACCCCGCGCGGGCACCCGCACCGTCGTCACGTTGGCCACGCCCCCAGTCACGTCGTGCCTGCGCGCACCCGCTGCCGCGGGCTCGGCGAGGGGATCGCCCGTCCAGTCGGCGTCTCCGCGGTTCACGACCGTCCAGAGCGTCACGCCGTCCGCGGCGAACCGGGACACGTAGATCCCGGCCGCGAGCGCGGCCTCCGTCGCGCCGAGCAGAGGGGACCACTCGCCGTCCACCAGTAGGTCGCCGTACGCCCGCTGCACCCGGAGCATCCTCCGCAGGGTGGCCTTGTCGCGCTCGTTCCAGCCGACCCACACCCCGAAGACCGCATCCCACACCAGCAGACCGGTGCCGTTCATCCACGCCGACTGGAGCTCGTCGCTGTGGTCGCGGTTCCAGCGGCGGGTCGAGTGCATCATGTGCCTGCGCTCGAACCAGTGCGCCCGCATCACGCCGGGCGCCGCCGAGTCGGAGAACCACTGCGCCCAGCTCAGCTGGTGGTCCTGGATGCGCTGGTTCGGCACCCGGGATTCGCCCTCCAGCACCTGCGGCGGCGTGGCCTGCAGCAGGGCGTCGATGAGGCGGGCGTCTCCCTCTTTCATCGTGTCGAGGAAGACGCCGTCGACGCCGAGCTCCCCGACGATCGCCGCCAGCTCCTCCGGGTCGGCGTGCTGGGCGCGGCGCGTGCCGGTGTCCCAGGGGTTGTAGTCGATGAACACGCGGACGCCACGGTCGTGGAAGGCCGCCACCACCGCATCCAGGCCGGGCACGTCCCGGTAGAAGTCGAACTGGTTGCGGTCGTCGATGCCGATGACCGGGTACGCGTGCCAGAGCACGACGCCGTCGAAGCCGCCGTGGTCCGCTGTCGCCGCGAGGAAGGCGTCGACCGTGAACTCCTGGCGTTCGTGGTCGAACAGCCGCTCGTCCCAGAGCCAGATCTGCGCGACGCTGTACGCGCGGCGGGCCCAGCCGGTCGCCGCGCGCTCGTACACGGCGCCGTCGTAGTCGAGACGGGCCCGGGCCTCGTCGCGCCAGGCGGCCAGGTCGGAGCGCCAGGCCGGCCAGTCCGCCGGATCGTCGGGGGCCGCGAAGATCTTGGCGATGTCGCCCACCGCCGGGTCGATGGCGCCGCCGCGCGGCAGCACAGTCGGCCGGTCGATCGCGCGCGGCACCAGCGGATCGAAGTCGTTGGTGTTCTCCTCGTCCGGGTCGAACGCGGCGACGGGAGCGGGAGCCTGGTCAGCTGGCCGAGTGGAAATCGTGAATCTCCTCGAGAGTGGGGATGGACGGAACGGCGCCTGCGCGCTGTACAGAGAGAGCGGCTGCGACCGTCGCGAACTCGGCGGCGCGCACAAGCGTGCCGAGGTCGGGGCGGGCGCCGGCTGTGCTTCCGGATCGCTCGGCGGGGCCGCGGCGGCGGTCGAGTTCGGCGACGAGGGCGCCGCAGAAGGTGTCGCCCGCTCCTGTCGTGTCGACGGCCTGGACGCGGAGCCCCGCGACGTGTGCAGGCGGCTCGTCCGGCACGCGCACGACGGCGCCCTGGGCGCCGAGCGTGACGATGACGGCGAGGCCGAGCCTGCTGAGCACCCCGGCGAGGTCTTCGCCGCTCGCGTCGTGCAGGGGCTCGCCGGACAGTTCGGCGGCGAGGTGCGCCGCCTCGTGCTCGTTCACCACGAGCACGTCCACGTCGCCCAGCAGAGCGGAGGGCAGCGACCGGATGGGCGCGGCGTTGAGCACCACGGTCGTCCCCGCGGCGTGCGCGACGGCTGCGGCCTCGGCCACGGTGGCGAGCGGCGTCTCGAGCTGCAGCAGGAGCACGTCGGCCGCCGCGACGAGGTCGCGCTCCGCCTGGTCGAGGCGGTCGAGCATCCCGTTGGCTCCTGAGTCGACGACGATGGCGTTCTCCGCTCCGTCGTCGACGGTGATGATGGCGGTGCCGGTCGGGGCGTCCACCCGGCGAGCGCGCAGGTCGACCCCCGCGTCGGCGAGGCTCGCGATAAGCCGCTCGGCCGCAGCATCCCTGCCGAGTGCGACGACGAACGCCGACGGAGCACCCGCCCTGGCTGCGGCGATCACCTGGTTGTTGCCCTTGCCGCCCGGAGCGGAGTCCGACCCGAGCGCGAGCACCGTCTCGCCGGGCGACGGGATGCGCTCGACGCGGTAGACGAGATCCAGGTTGGCGCTGCCGACGACCACGACGCTCATCGCGTGGGCTCCGTGCGCTTCTGACGCTCCGGGTGCTCCCCGCCCTCCGCCAGGCGCAGCGTGCGCGCGGCGAGGTCGCTGAACCGCACCCCGGAGAACCCGGGAACGCTGGTGGCGAGGGTGTCGTGCAGCGGGTCGATCCAGCGCGCGGGGAGCGCACGGGCGCCGGTGACGGCTCCCGCGATGGATCCGGCGGTCGCGCCGACGGAGTCCGTGTCCCAGCCGCCGCTGACCGCCAGCGTGATCGTCCGCTCGAAATCGCCTGCGCCGCGGGTGAGCGCGAACGCCAGCACGGCGGAGTTGCCGAGCACGTGCACCCAGTGCAGGTGCCCGAACTCGGCGTGCAGCGCATCCACGGCCGCCTCGTCGTCGAGGTCGCTCGTGCCGAGTTCGACGCCGCGACGGATGGCGGCGGCGTACCTGCTGCCGGTGGGCACGACAGACAGCCCTGCCCGGATCGCCTCGGCGACTCTGGCTTTGGGGACGCCGTCTGCGACGACCGCGGCCGAGCAGGCCGCCGCGGCGAACATCGCGCCGTAGACGCCGTTGCGCGCGTGGCTCAGGCGGGCGTCCGTCCAGGCGAGACGTGCGGCGGCGACCGGGTCGCCGGGGTGCGCCCAGCCGTACACATCGGTGCGGATCTGCGCGCCGATCCAGTCCCGGAACGGGTTGCGCGCCGCGGCGGCCTGCTCCGGCTCGTAGCCGTCGAGCAGGTTGCGGTAGACCACCCGCTCCGCGGTGAACACGCGGCCGCCCGGCAGGCTGTCCAGCCACGCCTGGGCGACATCGTCGGTCGTGAAGGCGTCGCCCGAGCGTTCGAGCAGGCCGAGCGCGATCAGCGGGAAGTTCAGGTCGTCGTCCTCCGGCATCCCGTCGATGTTCTCGACGAGGCTGGTCGGGCGGCTGCGTCTATTCCACGGGTAGCGCGCTGCGACCTCGGGGTCGAGCCCGACCTCGGTGAAGTACGACCGCAGTGGCCAATTGCCCGTCGACCGCGCGATGGCCCTGATGCCCTCCAGCGAGATCTTCTCCACCGGCTTGCCCAGCAGGCATCCGGATGCGCGGCCCAGCCAGGCGCCCAGGATGCGGTCGCCGAGGTCGCCGGGGTCGCCGGGGTCGCCGGGCCCTGCGGAGCGACCGCCGTCGGCCTCACCTGCCGCGCCGACCGGCGACGCCGCCAGGATCGCGTCGAGCGCATCCGGTTCCGCCGCGAGCAGCGCAGCCGGGTCGTCGCGCTGGTCGATCTCCGCCAGCAGCTCCCTGGCCAGCGCCACCAGCGCCGGGGGCGCAGGCTCCGCCGTCGCGCCGCTGACCGCCGCCGTCGGCGCGCCGCCCGCCGCCTCCCACCGCTCCCGAAGCTCGGCCACCGGCCGCCCGTCGAGCTCGGCGGCGACCAGCGCGTGCGGCAGCAGGTCCTCCGGCTGCGTCCAGCTGAGCCTGAGCACTACGCCACCTCGAGGTCGGCGGCGAAGGCGTCGCGCACGGACTCCACCGCGCGGGCACGGGCAGCGTCCGCCGCCCAGACCTCCCGCGCGACGGACGCGATGACCGGTCCCGTCGCCGTGATGTCCATCCGGCTGCCGTCGCTCACGCCGTCGATCCACTCGGAGGGCACCACGTCCACCCCGCCGAGAGCACCGGCGATCGAGCCGGCCATCACGGCGATCGAGTCGGAGTCCCTGCCGTAGTTGATCGAGCCGAGCACCGCCTCCCGGTAGTCGCCCTGCGCCGCCACGAGCATCCCGAGCGCCACCGGCAGCTCCTCGATCGACTTCGTCCTGCTCGGGATGCGCGCATCCTTCGCGGGCTGCCGGTACTGCGGGCCGACCGTGTCGAACGGCTCGACCGCGGCGCGGAGCACGCCGAGACCGGAGCGCCAGTCCGTCACCGTCGCCGCAGCGTCGACGACGGCCTCGATCGCGTCCCGGGTGCCGTCCTTCGCCAGCCGGAGCGCCGTCTCGACGACGCTGCCGACCGACGCGCCTGGACGCATCGCCTCGGCGACGGCCGCGGCGTAGACGCCCGCCGCCTCGCGGCCGTAGCTGGACTGGTGCGCCCCCGCCACGTCGATGGCCTCCGCGTACGCCGCATCCGGGGCCCCGGCGTTGACGATGCCGATGGGGGCGACGTACATGGTCGCGCCGCAGTTGACGATGTTGCCGACCCCGGCCTCGCGCGGGTCGATGTGCCCGTAGTGCAGCCTCGTCACCAGCCACTTCTCCGCGAGGAAGATGCGGTGCAGCAGCAGTCCTTCCGACTCGAACTCCGGAATCCAGCGCTTCTCGCCGATCAGCAGCGGCACCAGGTGGTCGGCGATGGCGTACGCATCCAGGTGGTCGCGCACGGTGTCGTAGACGTCGACGAGCGCGGTCGTCATCAGGGTGTCGTCCGTGACGTGCCCGTCGCCCTTGTGGTACGGCGCGATCGGCCTGGCGTTGCGCCAGTCCTCCAGGAACGGCGGGACGATGCCGGTGATGAAGCCGTCGTAGCGCTCCTGGATGGCCTCCGGCGTGTTGCCCTCAGCCGCTCCTCCGAGCGCGTCGCCGACAGCCGCTCCCGCGAGTGCCCCCGTCGCCTTCATCACCAGCGCGTCCATCGATCCTTCTCCTTGTTTCCGTTGTTCTCTGTCGCCGTGTTCAGCAGGTCAGCAGGCCGGCCAGGTCAGCCGACGGCCGACCAGCCGTCCGTCAGCTGCTTTTTGAGCTCGTCCAGCGAGATCGAGTTGGCGAAGTACTTCTGCAGGGCGGGAGTCGCGTACTGGTCCTTCCACTGCGGGTAGTTCGTCGCCCCCTGGAACGGAGCGGCCTTCAGCGCCTCGCCCGACTTCAGGATGGCCTCCCAGCCGTTCTTGCCGGAGGTGTCCTTCGCGACCTGGTCGCGCGCGGCGGCCGATGCCGGGATCAGCCAGTCGCCCTCTGCGAGCTTCGCCTGGTTGGCCGCATCCATGAAGTAGTTGATGAACTTGGCGGACTGCTCGATGTGCTTGCTCTGCGCGGAGACGGACATCGTCTGCGGGTTGGCTGCCTGAGCGGCGCCGTCCGAGCCGGCCAGCGGCGGGAGGACGGCCCAGTTGAAGCCGGCGGGCGCGGACTCGGTGATCTGCTGGGCGACGTAGTTGCCGCCGACGTACATCGCGTACTTGCCGCCGAAGAAGCCGGGAAGCACATCCGTGCCGCTCTGCGTCAGCGAGGTCGGGTCGAGCGACTTGTCGGTGTACGCCATCTCGTTGATGCGCTTCGGCACCTGCAGCTCGTCGTCGCCGACCTTGATCGTGGACTTGCCGTCCTTGTTGGTGAAGAAGGTGCCGTCGAAGCCGAGCGCCAGGTTCATGACGGTGGCGGTGGGCTGCTTCAGACCCCATCCCGTGCCGAAGTTGCCGCCCGAGGTGAGCTTCTTCGACAGGTCCTGGAAGTCGTCCCAGCTGAGCGTCTTGCCGCTCGGGACCTCGGCGCCCGCCGCCTTGATCGCGTCGGTGTTCGCGAAGACCACGTACGACTGCAGCAGCGTCGGCGCCGCCACGATCTTCCCGTCTCCGGTGGTGACCGAGCTCCAGACGTCCTTGGAGACCTGCTTCTTGACGTCGGCGTCGAGGTATTTGCTGAGGTCGGCGAGGTAGCCCTGGTTGGCGAAGCCCATGATGTCCGCCGACTCGTCGTGGATGATGTCCGGGGCCGTACCGCCCTGGAACTGCGTGACCAGCTGGTCGTGCACGTTGTCCCAGCTGCCCTGGCGGAGCTTCACCTGGATGTCCGGGTTCTTCTTGTTCCAGGAGTCCACGATCTCCTTGGTCGCGGCGACCGTGGTGTCCTGGTAGGCCAGCGACTGGAAGGTCAGGGTGACCTTGCCGCCGCTGGAGGCGTCCGAGCTGCCAGACGTGGAGCATCCGGACAGTGCGAGCGACGCGGCCACGATGCCGGCAACCGCAACGCCCAGACGGGCGAAGGTTGTTGTGCGCATTGCACACCTCTTTCTGTTGATTCGACTCTCGATGTGGTGGGGGTGATGCGGGTGTTCTAGCCCTTGACGGCTCCGCTGAGGAGACCGGACGTGAGGCGTTTCTGGATGAGCATGAAGAAGACCAGGCTCGGGATGGTCGCGAGCAGCGAGGCGGCGGCGAGCTGCCCGAGCTGCACCTGGCCCTCCGCACCGACGAAGCGGGCGAGCGCCAGCGGCAGGGTCTGCAGGTTGGGGTCCTGGATGAGCACCAGGGCGAAGAAGAACTCGTTCCACGCCGAGATGAACGTGAACAGGCTGGTGGCGACGAGCCCGGGCGCGAGGAGCGGGAGCACGATGGAGCGCAGCGTGCGGAACCGGGTGGCTCCGTCCATCGCTCCGGCCTCTTCGAGCTCGACGGGGATGCCGGCCACGTAGCCCTGCAGCATCCAGAGCGCGAACGGCAGCGACCACACCGTGTAGACGAGGATCAGCCCGAACAGGCTGTTGATGAGGCCGATGTTCTTCAGCACCAGGAACAGCGGAATGATGATCAGGATGAACGGGAAGACCTGGCTGAGCAGGATCCAGCCGGTCGCGAGCCCGCGCAGCTTGGTGCGGAACCGGGCGAGCGCATATGCGGCAGGCAGTGAGATGAGCGTCACCAGCACCGTGGTGCAGACGGCGACGATCAGGCTGTTGCCCGCGGCCGTGAACAGGTTGGCCTTCTCGATCGCCTGGGCGAAGTTGTCCCAGTTGAGCGTGGACGGGAAGAACCCGGGGTTCGGCGACTGCAGCTCGCGCGGGGTCTTGAACGCGGCCGTCAGCAGGAACAGCAGCGGGAACCCGAGGAAGACGATGTACGCGAACAGCGCGAGGTACTGCAGCGGGCGGCCGATCATCCTGCCGCGGCGCAGCGACCCGCTCTGAGACGACTCCGGCTTACGGCCGCCCTGGCGCTGGCGCTGGACCTGGTGCTGGCCCTCCGCCGCTGTGTTCTGGATGCTGGTGTTCGTGGCGCTCATGAGTTCCGGCTCCTCATCTGGCCGCGCAGGTAGGCGAACAGGAAGATCGCGATCACCACGACCATCACGTTGCCCATCGCGGCGGCGTACCCGAAGTTGCCGTACCGGAACGCCTCGTTGTACGCGAACAGCATCGGCAGCATCGTCGTGCCTCCCGGCCCGCCCGCCGTCAGCACGTAGACGAGGGCGAACGAGTTGAAGTTCCAGATCAGGTCGAGCGTGGTGATCGCGACGATGATCGGGCGAAGCGCAGGCAGCGTGACGTGCCAGAACCTGCTCCACGTGCCCGCGCCGTCGATGGCTGCGGCTTCGAGCAGCTCGGTCTGCACGCTCTGCAACCCGGCCAGCAGGGTGATGGTGGTCTGCGGCATCCCGGCCCAGACGCCCACGATGATCACCACGGGCAGGGCGATGGATGCGTTCCCCAGCCAGTTGATGTCGCTCGGCAGCCCGACGGCCTTCAGCATCTGGTTGATCGGCCCGTAGCTCGGGTTCAGCATCAGGCGCCACATGATCGCAATGATCACCGGGGGCATGGCCCACGGCACGAGGGCGAGCGTGCGGGCCAGCCAGCGCAGCCGGAGATTGAGGTTGAGCAGCAGGGCGAGGCCGAGCGAGGCGAGGAACTGCAGGATCGTGACGCTGAACGCCCAGACCAGCCCGATGCCGAACGAGTTCCAGAACAGCTGGTTGGAGCCCAGCTTGACGTAGTTGTCGACGCCGTTGAAGTTGACGGGCAGGTTCAGTCCGGCGCGCGCATCGGTGAAGCCGAGGAAGATGCCCTGCACCAGCGGGTAGACGCTGAACAGCACGACGGGGATGAGCGCGGGAAGGACGAGCAGCCAGGCGTCGCGGCCGCTTCCGCCCGCGGGTCCGCCGCGGTTGCGGCGGCGGCGCTTGGGGGTCTTGGCTGCGTCGCCGGGGGCGAGGATCACGGGGGCGGAGGTGGTCATGCCTGCACCTCCTCGGTGGTGGTTGTGTTGGCGGCGGCGGCGGGGGCGTTGGTGCTCTTCCCTCCGACGACGGACGACTCGCGCACCGAGAGCGTCGGCTCGATCACCACCTGCTTGACCGCAGCATCCGGGTTGGCGAGGCGACGCAGCAGCAGCTTCGCCGCCGCCTTCGCGCGCTTGCCAGAACCGAGGTCGACGCTGGTGATGGACGGGTTGGCGAGCTCGGCGGCGTCCGTGTCGTCCATGCCGACCACGGCCACGTCCTCCGGAACGCGCACGCCGCGGCTGGTCAGTTCTTTCAGCGTCGCGACGGCGAGGAGGTCGTTGGCGCAGACGATCGCATCCGGGGTCGACTGGCGCAGCAGCTTCGCGGCGGCCTTGCGACCGGCCTTGTACGTGAAGTCGGACGCCGCGACCTGCACGTCGGCGCTCGTGCTGAGTCCGAAGCGCTCGATCGCGGTCAGGTACCCGCTGAGACGGGCGGCACCAGGAACGGTGTCGACGGGGCCGTTGACGAACGCGATGCGCTTGCGTCCCTGGCCGACGAGGTGCTCGACGGCCAGGCCGATGCCCGCGACGGAGTCGGCGCGCACGTTGTCGAGTTCGACGCCCGCCGGGAGAGAACCGATGATGACGATGGGGAGGCGGCTGGCGCGCAGCGCATCCACCAGGGGCTCCGTCACGCGCAGCGGGCTGAGCAGGAGCCCGTCGACGAACCCGCGGTTGAGGCTGCTGAGCAGGTCGATCTGGTCCTGCGGGTCGTTGCCGGTCGAGGAGAGCACGAGGCGGTAGCCCGCCTTGGAGACGACGCGGGAGACCTCGTGCATCATCGCCACGTAGACGGGGTTTCCGACGTCGGCCACGGCGAACGAGATCTGGTCGGTGCGGCCGACCTTGAGGGAGCGTGCTGTGGCGTCCGGGACGTAGCCGAGCGCATCCGCCGCTTCGCGCACCTTCGCGGTGAGCTGGGGAGAGGCCGGCAGCCCGTTGAGCACCCGGGAGACCGAGGCGATCGAGACTCCCGCGCGCTCCGCCACGAGGACGAGCGTCGACTTCCTGCTCTCAGCCATGGTGCTCCCTGCATCATCGAAGGTGGGTTTCGTAAACGTTTACAAGAACGTTTACAGAGACTATAGGCGCTCGCCTCGCCACCTGCAAGCCGAGCAATCGCCCGACCATTCGGCGCAGCGGCGGCGTACCCTGGTCGGCATGTGCCGGAACATTCACACGCTCCACAACTTCGAACCGGCCGCGACGAGCGACGAAGTCCACGCGGCCGCCCTGCAGTACGTGCGCAAGATCAGCGGAACGACCAAGCCGTCGAAAGCCAATGCAGAGGCCTTCGACCGCGCGGTCGCCGAGATCGCCCACCTCACGCAGCACCTCCTCGACGACCTCGTCACCAACGCGCCGCCGAAGAACCGGGACGAGGAGGCCGCGAAGTTGAAAGAGCGGTCGGCCAGGCGGTTCGCGGCGGCCTGAGGCGTCGGCGCGCGCATCCACCCGGTGCGCCGCGCGTCCGCCGTGCGCGCTGCTCGGCGCGCGCATCCACCGCCGCCGCGGGCTCGATACGATCGTGGGCATGCACACCGCGCTCGCCGCAGAACCACCTCGCACGCCCGACGTGGAGGAACTGCTGCGCCTCGGCGACGAGTTCACCTTCGCGCTGTACCCGGCGGACAGCTGCTATCTGCTCGACGTGTCCGAGCTGGAGGCGCCCGGCGTGACCGTGTTCGTCGGCCGCGACGAGACGGGGCGCGCGATCGGCATGGCCGCCCTCGTCGTGAAGCCCGACGGTTCCGCCGAGCTCAAGCGCATGTTCGTCCACCCGGATGCGCGGGGCCGCGGCCTCGCCTCCTCCCTCCTCGCCGCCGTGGAGGGCGCAGCGGTGACGGCCGGTGTCGAGACGCTGCAGCTCGAGACGGGTCCGCTGCAGGATGCGGCGATCGCGCTGTACGAGCGCAACGGGTACACGCGCATCCCGAACTTCGGCCCGTACGTGGGCGACCCGCACTCCGTCTGTTACGCCAAGCGGCTCGCGCAGGCCCGTGTTCTCTAGCGGCGGCGACGCCTGAGCGCTAGCCTGGCGCCATCGAGGGAAGGGGCCGGCGATGAGCGACGAGACGAGGGGCGCGACGCCGCCCGGTGACGACGGTCTCAGCAACACCCCATCCGTCACCCCATCCGTCACCCCGTCCGCCAGCGGCCGCGCCTGGCTGATCGCCGGCTTCGTGACCGCCGCCGCCCTCATCCTGATCGCCGGCGGTTTCATCGCGGGGACCGTCACCACCGTCGCGCTGTCCTCCGGTGCGGGCGGCAGCTGCAACGCCGCCGCGGTCGCCGACCGAGTACTGCCGAGCATCGTCACCATCAACGTCGTCGGCCCGGCGGGTTCGGGGACGGGCAGCGGGCAGGTCATCAGCAGCGACGGCTACATCCTCACCAACAACCACGTCATCTCCCCCGCCGCCTCCGGCGGGAAGCTGACCGTTCGGTTCAGCGACGGCCACACCGCGGACGCCACCCTCACCGGCCGCGACCCGAAGACCGACCTCGCCGTCATCAAGGTGGAGGACGAGAAGTCGCTGTCCGTGATCGCCATCGGCGACTCCGGCCGCCTCGTGGTCGGAGAGCCGGTGGTCGCACTCGGCGCCCCGCTCGGCCTGTCGAGCACCGTCACCGCCGGCATCGTGAGCGCGCTCGGCCGCACCGTTCCCGTGCCGAGCGACGACGATCGCAACGCCATCCTGGTGGGTGCCATCCAGACGGATGCGTCGATCAACCCCGGCAACTCCGGCGGCGCGCTCGTCGACTGCGACGGCCGCCTGGTCGGCGTCAACTCGGCCATCGCGACCGTTCCCGGCGAGGACGGCCAGCGCAGCACCGGCAGCGTCGGGATCGGGTTCGCCGTCCCGCAGGCGCTGGCCATGCCGATCGCGAAGGAGCTCATCGACACCGGCAGTGTCAGTTACCCGACAGCCGGGCTGGATGCGGTCCCCATCCCGCACGCGGTCGCCCAGCACTACGGGTTGAGCGACGGATTGTTCGTCCAGTCGGTGGTTCGCGGAGGCCCCGCTGCGAGCGCCGGCATCCGTCCCGGCGACATCATCACCACCATCGACGGAGCGCCGGCGGTCAGCATCGACGTGCTCACCGCCATCCAGGTCACCAGCAAACCGGGCGACACCGTGAAGGTCGAGTTCGAGCGCGCGGGCGAGCGCCACACCACCACGGTGACGCTGGCGGAGGGGTAGCGGTCAACTGCCCCGGATGCGCCAGGTCAACTCCGCGGCGTCGGCACCGTAGCGGTCAGCTACCCCGGATGCGCCGAGACAGCTCTGCGGCCGCGTCGGCCACCCGGGAGGCCAGCGCATCCCACTGGTCGCGGGCTATATTTTCGCGCGGGAATGTGACGGCGATGCCCGCCGCCGGCCACCCGGCGTGGTCGCGCACGGGCACCGCGACCGAGGCGAAGCCGGGCGTCACCTCGCCGTCTTCGGTCGCGTAGCCGCGCTCGCGCACCTCGGCGACGACCCGCTTCAACTCTCCATAGGTGTGCGGACCGGCGCCGGTGCGGTCTTCGAACGCGGCAGCATCCGGGTAGAGCGCGCGCAGCTGTCCGGCCGGGAGCGTGGCGAGCAGCGCCCTGCCGCTCGCGGTGAGGTGACTCGGCAGGCGGACGCCCACATCCGTCACCAGACGCGGGCGGCGCGGCGCGCGCTCCTCGACGATGTAGACGACGTCTCGCCCGTGCAGCACGGCCACGTGCCCCGACTCGCCGATGCCGTCGACCAGCGAAGCAAGGATCGGACGGCCCAGCCTGCTCAGCGGCTCTTGCCGAGAGAACGCCGAGCTGAGCTCGTACGCGGCCACCCCGAGCCCGTACCGCTTCGCCTCCGGGAAGTGCAGCACGAACCCGTGATCGCCCAGCACCGTCAGCAGGTGGTAGACCGTCGACCGCGGCAACCCCAGCGCCGTAGCCACCGTCGCCGCCGGCACCGGCCCGCGCTGCGCGCTCAAGTACTCCAGTATCCGCAGCGTATTCTCGGCCGCCGGCACCTTACTCACGCGCCCGCCTCCGTTCCGCCCAGCCTCGCCTGACTTGCCCTGCCCCGCAGAGGCTATCGCCCGCAGTGTCTGGGATCCCGGACGGGGATGAGTGTACAGCCGGGACACGCGCCCACGCGAGGGGGTGAGATCGGATCATGCTCCACACCACGCACACCGTCACCGTCGGCGCCCACCCGCTCAGCGTCGCCGACGTCGTCGCCGTCGCCCGCCACGGCGCGGACATCGTCCTCGAACCGGAGTCCCTCGATCAGGTCGAGGCCTCGCGCGCCATCGTCGAAGCACTCGCAGACGACGTCGAACCGCACTACGGCATCTCGACCGGCTTCGGGGCGCTCGCGACCACGTTCATCCCGAGCGACCGCCGTGCCCAGCTGCAGGCGAGCCTGGTCCGTTCGCACGCTGCCGGCTCCGGCCCCGAGGTCGAGCGCGAGGTCGTCCGCGCGCTCATGCTGCTGCGCCTGTCCACCCTGATGACCGGCCGCACCGGCGCCCAGCGCGCCACCGTCGAGACCTACGCCGCCCTGCTCAACGCGGGCATCACCCCGGTCGTGCGGGAGTACGGCTCGCTCGGCTGCTCCGGCGACCTCGCCCCGCTCGCCCACTGCGCCCTCGCGGCGATGGGCGAGGGCCAGGTGCGGGTCGACGGCGAGCTGGTCGACGCATCCACTGCCCTGGCCGCCGCAGGAATCACCCCCGTCGTCCTCGCCGAGAAGGAGGGCCTGGCGCTCATCAACGGCACCGACGGGATGCTCGGGATGCTCGCCCTCGCGATCCACGATCTCACCGCGCTGCTCCGCACGGCAGACATCGCCGCGGCGATGAGCGTGGAGGCCCTGCTCGGCACGGACGCCGTCTTCGCCGAGGACCTGCAGCGGTTGCGCCCGCAGCACGGCCAGTCCGTCGCCGCCGCGAACCTGCGCTCGCTGCTCGCCGGGTCGCCGATCGTCGCCAGCCACAAGGGTCCGGAGTGCACCAGGGTGCAGGATGCGTACTCGCTGCGCTGTGCCCCGCAGGTGCACGGCGGCGCGCGCGACACTCTCGCGCACGCCACCATCGTCGCCGAGCGCGAGCTCGCCTCCGCGATCGACAACCCGGTGCTCACCCTCGACGGCCGGGTCGAGTCCAACGGCAACTTCCACGGGGCGCCGGTCGCGTACGTGCTCGACTTCCTGGCGATCGTCGCCGCCGATGTCGCCAGCATGTCGGAGCGTCGCACGGACCGGTTCCTCGACCCCGCCCGCAACCAGGGCCTCACCCCGTTCCTCGCCCACGAGGTCGGCGTCGACTCCGGGCTGATGATCGCGCAGTACACCGCGGCGGGCATCGTCTCCGAGTTGAAGCGGCTGGCGTCCCCGGCGTCCGTCGACTCCATCCCGTCGTCCGCGATGCAGGAGGACCACGTCTCGATGGGCTGGGCGGCTGCCCGCAAGCTGCGCCGCTCGGTCGACGGCCTCGGCAGGGTGCTCGCCATCGAGATCATGACGGCCGCGCGCGGCGCAGACCTGCGTCGGCCGCTCCTCCCCGGTGCGGCCACCGGGGCCGTCATCGCCGAGGTGCGCGACGTGGTCGCGGGACCGGGATCCGACCGCTACCTATCGCCGGAGATCGAGGCGGTCGTCGCGCTCGTACAGTCCGGCCGCGTGCTCGCAGCGGCGGAGAGCGTCACAGGGCCGCTCGGCTGAGCCCACCCACATCCACCACCGACTTCCACTCACCGACGAGGAGACAGCAATGCAGGGAGCACGAGAGGTCCGCGCCCCGCGCGGCACCACCATCAGCGCGAAGAGCTGGCAGACCGAGGCGCCGCTCCGGATGCTCATGAACAACCTCGACCCGGACGTCGCCGAGCGCCCGGACGACCTGGTCGTCTACGGCGGCACCGGCCGCGCCGCGCGCAGCTGGGAGGCGTTCGACGCGATCGTCCGCACCCTGCGCGACCTCGAACCGGACGAGACCCTGCTCGTCCAGTCCGGCAAGCCGGTCGGCGTCTTCCGCACCCACGAGTGGGCTCCGCGCGTGCTGATCGCCAACTCGAACCTCGTCGGCGACTGGGCCACCTGGCCGGAGTTCCGCCGCCTCGAAGCGCTCGGCCTCACGATGTACGGCCAGATGACGGCCGGATCGTGGATCTACATCGGCACCCAGGGCATCCTGCAGGGCACGTACGAGACGTTCGCCGCCGTCGCGGCGAAGAGGTTCAACGGCACCCTGGCCGGCACGATCACCCTCACCGGCGGGGCGGGCGGCATGGGCGGAGCGCAGCCCCTCGCCGTGACGATGAACGAGGGCGTCGTGCTCATCGTGGACGTCGATGAGACCCGCCTGCAGCGCCGCATCGACCACGGCTACCTCGACGAGCTCGCCACCGGCCTGGATGACGCCGTCGCCCGGGTGGTCGCCGCGAAGGAGGCGCGCGTCCCGTTGTCGGTGGGCCTGGTGGGCAACGCGGCCACGGTCTTCCCGGAGTTGCTGGCGCGCGGCGTGCCGATCGACGTGGTGACCGACCAGACCAGCGCGCACGACCCGCTCAGCTACCTGCCGGAGGGCTACACGGTGGAGGAATGGCACGACGCCGCCGCGGCCGACCCGGAGGGCTTCACCACCGCATCCCGCGCGTCGATGGCCAAGCACGTGGAGGCGATGGTCGGATTCCAGGATGCGGGCGCCGAGGTCTTCGACTACGGCAACTCCCTCCGCGCGGAGGCCCGGCTCGGAGGCTACGAGCGCGCGTTCGACTTCCCCGGCTTCGTGCCCGCGTACATCCGGCCGCTGTTCGCGGAGGGCAAGGGCCCGTTCCGCTGGGCGGCGCTGTCCGGCGACCCCGCCGACATCGCGGCGACCGACCGAGCCATCCTGGAGCTGTTCCCCGACGACGAGCACCTGCACCGCTGGATCACGCAGGCGAGCGAGAAGGTGCACTTCGAGGGCCTGCCGGCGCGCATCTGCTGGCTCGGCTACAAGGAACGCCACCTGGCCGGCCTGAAGTTCAACGAGATGGTCGCGAGCGGCGAACTCTCCGCCCCCATCGCCATCGGCCGCGACCACCTCGACTCCGGCTCCGTCGCCTCGCCGTACCGCGAGACGGAGGCGATGGCGGACGGATCCGACGCAATCGCCGACTGGCCGCTGCTCAACGCCCTGCTGAACACCGCATCCGGCGCCACCTGGGTGTCCATCCACCACGGAGGCGGCGTCGGCATCGGCCGATCCATCCACGCCGGACAGGTGATCGTCGCCGACGGCACGCCGCTCGCCGCCGAGAAGATCGAGCGCGTGCTGGTCAACGACCCGGGCACGGGCGTGATGCGGCACGTGGATGCCGGGTACGAGCGGGCGGTGGAGGTCGCGGAAGATCGCGGCCTGCGCATCCCGATGCGGGAGGGGTGAGGATGGGTGCTGTAGGTGGGGCTGGCGCTGTGGGCACGGGTGGTGCGGGTTCATCCACCCTGCTCGTGACCGGAATCGGCGAGCTGGTCACCAACGATCCGGCCGGGCCGGGGATGCTCGGGCTCGTGCCGTCTGCATCCCTCCTCGTGACCGATGGGCGGGTGGTGTGGGCGGGTGCATCCGGTGCAGTGCCCCCGGAATTCGCAGACCTGGCCGCCACCGCCGAGGTGCTGGATGTCGACGGGGCAGCGCTCATCCCGGGTTTCGTCGACAGCCACACGCACCTCGTCTTCGGCGGAGACAGGGCCGCCGAGTTCGAGGCGCGGATGTCCGGCCAGCCGTATACCGCTGGCGGCATACGCAGCACGGTGGCCGCCACGCGCGCCGCCACGGACGCCGAGCTGGCCTCCCGCCTCGACGACTTCGTGGCCGAGTTGCACGCTCAGGGCACCACCACGTTCGAGATCAAGAGCGGCTACGGTCTCACGGTCGACGACGAGGCCAGACTGCTGCGCCTCGCCGAACGCGTGACGCCGGAGACGACCTTCCTCGGCGCCCACGTCGTCCCGGCCGAGTACGCCGACGATCCCGAGGCTTACGTCGACCTCGTCGTCGGCCCGATGCTCGACGCGTGCGCGCCCCACGCCCGCTGGATCGACGTATTCTGCGAGACGGGCGCCTTCACGCCGGAGCAGTCCCGCCGCATCCTGTCGGCCGGCGCATCCCGCGGGCTGGGCGTGCGCGTCCACGCCAGCCAGCTCGCCCCCGGTCTCGGCGTCGCCCTCGCGGTCTCCCTCGACGCGGCGAGCGTCGACCACTGCACCCACCTCACGCCCGACGACATCGCCCGGCTGGCCGCCTCCCGCACGGTGGCGACGCTGCTGCCCGGCGTCGAGTTCTCCACCCGCCAGCCGTACCCGGATGCGCGCCGCCTCCTCGACGCGGGCGTCACCGTCGCACTGGCGAGCGACTGCAACCCCGGCTCGTCGTTCACGTCGTCGATGCCGTTCTGCATCGCCGTCGCGGTGCGCGACATGGGGATGACGCCCGCGGAGGCGCTGTGGGCGGCGACCGCAGGCGGCGCGGCTGCGCTGCGCCGCGACGACGTCGGACACCTCGCGCCGGGGGCCAGCGCCGACTTCGCGGTACTGCGCGCGCCCGGGTATGTGCACCTGGCGTACCGGCCGGGGGTGCCGCTGGTGGCGGCGACGTATCGGGCCGGGGTGCAGGTGGGGTGACGGGCACGCTGCTCGGGTAAACCTCAGCCGCGGGACGCCAGCCCCGCCGCGACCTCCAGCACCAGCAGCGCCGCGAGCCGGACGGTGCGTCCGTCCGGCGCGTCGGCCGTCGCATCCACCTCGGCGATGTCCACCGACCGCACGGCCCCGGATGCGCCCGCCAGCCTGGCGAACCGCCGCAGCTCCCACGCGGCCAGTCCTCCCGGCACCGACGCCGGGCAGCCGGGCGCGACCGACCGGTCGCACACATCCACGTCCAGGTCGACGTGCACCGGCCCGCCGGCCGCGCCGGCGATCTCGAGCGCCTCGGCCATCACGTCGTCGATCGGGCGCGCGTGCAGCGCATCCCGGGGCACGACCGTGATGCCGTACGCCTCCGCCCGCGCTGCGTACGCGGACGAGTTCGCGAAGTCGGCGATCCCGATCTGCACCACCCTCCGCCCGTCCAGCCCGGCCTCGACCAGCCGGCGCACAGGCGACCCGTTGGAGACGCCGTCGCGCAGGTCGTGGTGCGCGTCGAGCGTGATCAGCCCGGCGGTCGGCAGCGCGTCGCCCCAGGCGCCGAGGGCGGCGGGAACGGTGAGCGCGTTGTCCCCGCCCACCGCAACCGTCACCCGCGAACGGCCGACCGCGTCCGCCATCGCGGCGATGGCGCGCCCTTCGCCCTCCGGCCCGTCGGGTTCGTCGACATCCCCGGCGTCGGCGAACGCCAGCCGCTCCACCTCGGAGCCCGGCACGAACGCCGCGTAGTAGCGCAGCGCCTCCCGAACCGCTGCCGGTGTCTCCCTCGCTCCGGTTGCCGACAGCGACGTGTGCCAGGTCGGAATGCCGAGAAACGCCAGATCGACCGCCCCATCGCCGGGGATGCCGTCAAGCGACGGCCACGCCCCAGCGCGGGGCCACAGAGGATCGACGGACAGCTGACGCGTGCTCATACCGCGACGGTAGCAACCCGGTTGCCCCTCCGGGCGGTGGGGCGGCGTCCCGCGTCTGGTATCTCGGACGCGACCCTCTCCGCGAGATGCCAGTATCTGCGCCGCATCCCGGGCGTTTCGCGACAGTTACTGGCATCTCGCGCAGCGCGCGCGATGCGCGGGTGGCACGGGTGCGAGAACCGGCCCGGATGCGAGACCCCGGGCACGAGACCCCGGGCGCGAGAACGGGCCGGACTCCGAGGAGTCCGGCCCGTTCGTGGTCGCTAGCGCTGCTGGCCGCCTGCGGGCGCCGTCCAGACGGGCGGCGCTGCCGCCGGGCCGCCGGATCCAGGGCCACCGGACTCGCCCGGCCCTCCGGGCGCACCCGGCGCACCCGGCGCGCCGGGGCCCCCGTCGCCGCCGCCGGTACCGCTCCCGCCAGCTCCGTCACCCGAGCCGGCATCCGGCCCTCCGGCCGCTGCGGCCTTCCGGGCGCGCTTCGCCGCCCGGCGCTCGCGCGCGCCCTCGACGAGGTTGTAGAGGGTCGGCAGCACCACGAGGGTGAGCAGCGTGGACGAGACCAGGCCGCCGATCACCACGATGGCGAGCGGCTGCGAGATGAAGCCGCCGTGGCCGGTGAGGCCGATCGCCATCGGGGTGAGGGCCGCGATGGTCGCGAGCGCCGTCATCAGGATCGGGCGCAGACGGCGGGAGGCGCCGTGCGCCACCGCCTCCGGCACGGACATCCCGCGTCTCCTGTACTGGTTGACCAGGTCGATGAGGACGATCGCGTTCGTCACCACGATGCCGATCAGCATCAGCACACCGATCAGCGACGCGACGCCGAGCGGGATGCCCGAGATGATCTGCAGCGCGATGGCGCCTGTCGCCGCGAACGGCACGGAGACCAGGAGCAGCAGCGGCTGGCGCAGCGACCGGAACGTCGCCACCATCACGATGTAGACGATCAGGATGGCCGCGAGCAGCGCGATCCCGAGCTGCGAGAACGCGTCCGACTGGCTGGAGGAGACTCCGCCGATCTTGGCCGTGGCCCCGGACGGCAGGTTCGCGTCCTTGAGCGCCGTGGTCACCGCGGCGTTCGCGGTGCCGAGGTTGTCGGTGGCCGGGGTGGCCGTGACCGTCGAGGTGCGCAGGCCGCGCTCGGTGGTGACCGTGGACGGACCGTTGGTCTCCTCGACCGACGCCAGTGTGCTCAGCGCAACCGGACCGGTGACCGTCGGAATCTGCAGGTCGGCCAGCTGGGCGACCGTCGACGGCGGGTTGTCGCTCTGGATGTAGATGTTGAGCGTCGTGTTGTCGAGTGCGACGGAACCGGCCTGCGTCGGCTGCATGGCCTGCGACACGATGCCGCCGACGGCGACCTCGCTCAGACCGGCCGCTGCCGCCTTGGAACGGTCGACGTTCACCGCGACGTACGGAAGCGACGCGCTGAGGTTGTCCGTGACCTGCTTGACCGAGTCCTGCTTCTTGACCTCGGCGACGACCGCATCCGTCGCCTTCTGCAGGTCTTCGTTGCTGGTGGCCGTGATGTCGATCTCGATATCGCTCGATCCGCCGAACCCGCTCTGCGCGGAGACGACGATGTCGCCCTGGTCCTTCACCGCCGCGAGCTCGTCCTCGATGGTGCTCTTCAGCGCATCCTGGTCGGCATCCGGGTCGGTGGTCACCGAGAACGTGGTGTTGCCGCCGCCGCCGGTGAACGCGGCCTGCAGGGATGCCCCGCTCGACCCGATCGAGACCTGCACCGTCTTGACGCCCTTGGTGTCGATGAGCTTCTGCTCGACCACCTTGGATGCGTCGTCCTTCGCCTGCAGGGAGGTGCCCGGCGCGAGAGTCTGCGTGATGGTGAGCGTGTTCTGGCCCGTGGATCCGAGGAAGTTCGTCTTCATCAGCGGGGTGAGCGCCAGCGTTCCGACGAGCACGACCACCGCGATGAGCACGGTCGCGACCGAGTGCTTCAGCGTCCAGTGGATGATCGGAAGGTAACCGCGCTGCAATCGCGACGGGTGCTCCAGCTCGTCCTCGCCGGCGGCCATCGCCTCCTCGATCGACAGGTGCGATGCGTCGGACGCCTCGACGCCACCCTCGTGCTTGCGCGCCTTCGGCGGGCGGAGGAACCAGTATGCGAGCACCGGCACGATCGTCAGCGAGACGAGCAGCGACGACAGCAGCGCGATGGTGACCGTGAGCGCGAACGGCCGGAACAGCTCGCCGGTCACGTCGCCGACGAACGCCAGCGGCAGGAACACGGCGACGGTGGTGATGGTGGATGCGGTGATCGCCCCCGCCACCTCGCGCACGGCCTTGACGATGGTCGCCGCCCTGTCGACGCCGGCAACGAGCTGTCTCTTGATGTTCTCGATGACCACGATGGAGTCGTCGACCACACGGCCGATGGCGATGGTCAGCGCGCCGAGCGTGATGATGTTGAGCGTGTAGCCGGTCGCCCACATCACGATGAAGGTGATGAGCACGCTGGTCGGGATCGAGATCGCGGTGACCAGGGTGGAGCGGATCGACAGCAGGAAGATCAGGATGACGATCACGGCCATCAGGAGGCCGAGCAGGCCCTCCTCGGTGAGCGAGTTGATCGACTGGGTGATGAACGGCGCCTGGTCGAACACGACGGTGATCTTCGCGCCGTCGCCGAGCTTCGTCTGCAGGTCGTCGATCAGGGCGCTGACGCCGTGCGAGACCTCGACGGTGTTCGCAGACGGCAGCTTGGTGACGGCGATGGTCAGCGCCGGCTTGCCGTCGACGCGCGAGATGGAGGTGGTGGGGTCGTCGGTCTTCTGCACCGTCGCGACGTCGCCGATGGTGGGCGGGGTGGCTGCTGCGGTGGCAGCGGCGGCCGCGGCTGCGTCAGCTGCGCCCGTCGAGCCGGTCGCCCCGGTCGCTCCTGCCCCGGCAGCGCCAGCAGCTGCGGCGGCACCGGCACCAGCACCCGCGCCAGCACCTGCGCCAGCACCAGACGCCCCAGCACCGGATGCACCCGCCGACCGGATGAGCGGAAGCCCGGCGATGTCGTCGATCGAGCTCAGCTTCGCCCCGGACTGCACGGAGAGCGTCTTGCCATTCTCGGTGATCGAGCCGCCCGGGATGAGGACGCCGTTCTGCTGCAGCGCATCCTTGATCGACTGGCTGGTCACGCCGGCGGCGGCGAGCTTGGCACTGTCCGGGGTGATGGTGATGCGCTGGCCGACCTCGCCGACGAGCTGGGCGTCGTTGACGCCGGAGACGTCTTTGATGTCGGGGATGACCAGCTTGGTGATCTTGTCGGCGAGCGCGCGCGAGTCCTGGTCGCTGGTGACGGCGAGCTGGATGACGGGGAAGTCGTCGATGCTGCCGGAGAACACCTGCGGGTCGACGTTGCTCGGCAGCGTGGACTTGATGCGGTTGATCGCCTGGTCGATCTTCTGCTCTGCGGTCGCGAGGTCGGTGCCGTAGGTGAACTTCGCCGTGATGATCGACTGGTTGGTGCTGCTCACCGCCGACGTGCTCTCGAGGTCCGGCACGCCCTGGATGGCCGTCTCGACCGGCGTGCTCACGTCGTTGTTGACCACCTCGGGCGATGCGCCGGGGTAGCTGGTGATGATCGCGAGCTGCGGGAACGAGATGGTCGGCGCGAGCTCCTGCTTGAGGTTCGTCAGCGCCAGGCCGCCGAACACCGCGGCCACGATCGTGACGAGCGCGATCAGCGCGCGGTTCTTCATACTCAGGACGGCGAGGAAATGCACAGTCTTTTCCCTTGACAGAAAGTGGATGCGAGACGCGCGGCACCACAGCCGCCCGCAAAGTATCTCATTGCAGCCTGTGCAAGTTCCTCATGCCCTGGTACGACTTCGGGGTGGAGACGTACTCCCCCGGGACGGTTCTCGCGCCCGCTGCTGACACTCACGACGGATCCCATCCTCGCGACGCGAGCGAGCGGAAGACCAACCCGACCAGCCGTTTCTCCGACCGCAGGTGCTCGGCCCCCACCCGAAGCACCAGCTCGCCCTGCTGCTGCAGAGCGGTGGTCCGCGTCAGGTCTCTGCGCCACTGGCGCGGCTCGATGCGGTGGTGGTCGCCCTCGTACTCGACGATCGTGCGGTATGGCGCGAACCGGAGCTCCGGCCTCGCCAGGAACCGCCCATCCGGAGTGTGCAGGTCGACGTTCACATCCGGCGCGGGCAGCCCGGCCTCCGCCAGGATCAGCCGCAGCAGCGACTCGGGCGGAGACTCCGCGCGGCCGTCGAGCAACTCGACTGCGGCTCTGGCCCGGGATGCGCCCCGAGCGCCCGCGGGAGGGACCGCCGCCCGCAGGTCGTCGTGGCAGGCGAGCGGCGCCCGGCCGCCGAGAACCGCATCGCCCAGCACCACCAGCTCCCGGATGCTCGCCGTCGCGGCCAGGTCGGCCCACGTCCGCGCCGCCGACGTCACCGGCAGCCCGCGCACCCTACACGTCTCGCCCGCGGAGAGCGGACGCGAGTGAGAGCGCACCCCGGTGAGGCGCGGCGGCCGCGCGGGTGGGGCGACGGTCAGGTGCAGGACGGGCTGTGCGTGCGTGGGTGGCGCATCCGGAGGTGGGAGGTGGTCGTGAAGCGCAGACGAGCTCGGCGCATCCGGAGGCGGCAGATGAGCCCGCGCACCCTGCTGCCGCCACACGCCAGGCAGCCACCGCGTATCCGGCAGCCCCAAAAGGATGGCGGCCGTGGTGTGCGAGAGGACACCGCCGGGCTCCCTCGCGCAGAGGGCGGCGCAGCGCGCGACGAAGTCGGCCGCCAGCCTGGCGGGCACCCGGGCGCCGCGGAACGGCGTGACCAGCTCGCTGCGCGACAGGCGGACGGGCTCGACGCCGAGCGCCCGCGCCTCGCGGAGGGAGAACGGGCGGTTGCGCAACCGGGGATGACTCATGCCCCCAACCATGCCCAATTCCGCCACCACGCGTCGGATTCTCTCCACAGGTCGTCCCGCCAGCCCGCGAGATGCCACTATCTGTCGCGCATCCCGGGCGTTTCGCGACAGATACTGGCATCTCGCCGCCCAGCCGCCGGCCGCCCTAGACCACGTTGGGCAGCGGGGCCGCGTCGGCGAATGCCGACGGCTCCCGCAGCGCGTCCGGCCACGCGCGCGACAGCGCCGCGAACGCGCGCACCGTCTCCTCCTCCGAGTACGTGATCGGGATGCGCAGGAAGCGCTCGAACGCCCCATCCAGCCCGAACCGCGGCCCGGCCGCGATCAGCAGCCCGTGGTTGCGCGCACCCAGCGTCAGCGCCGAGCTGACCGGCGCGCCGATCCCGATCCACGCCGCGAGACCGCCGTGCATCCTGGGCACCACCCACTCCGGGAACGTCTGCGCCGCCAGCCGCGCCACCCGCTCCCTCCCCGCCGCGAGCTCCGAGCGCCGGGACTCCAGGATCTCCGCCATCTGCGGCAGCATCCGGGCCACCACCAGCTGTTCCAGCAGCGGCGTGCCCAGGTCGGTCGCCGGTTTCGCCGCGATCAGCTTCTGGATGTGCGGCCGTTCCGCCCGGATCCAGCCGATCCGCAGGCCGCCCCACAGGCTCTTGCTCGCCGACCCGATCAGCAGCACGGGCGCATCCCCCGCCCCTCGCGAGCCGTAACGGGGCAGCGGCAGGTGTTCGCCGAGCCTGTCGATGTCGAGGTCGGCCGTCGTCTCGTCGCCGACCACGATCGTGCCCTGCGCTGCCGTCGCCGCCAGCAGCCGCGCGCGGGTTTCCGGCGACATGGATGCGCCCGTCGGGTTCTGGAAATCCGGGATCAGATAGGCGAGAGCCGGGTTGGCACGCCGCAGCGTCTGCTCGATCGCGTCGATGTCCCAGCCGTCCTCCTCCGCACCCACCGGATGCGGGGCGTCGGCGGGCGGGATGGTGACCGTCACCGGAACCAGGCGCGCCCCGGCGAGCCGGAACGACTCCGTGGCGTGCGGGTAGGTGGGCATCTCGATCATCGTGCGGTCGCCGCGGCCGACGAAGGTGCGCGCGATCAGGGCGATGGCCTGCTGCGCGCCGACCGTGACGAGCACCTGGTCCGGGTCGGTGGGGAGGCCGCGCTCGCGGTAGCGGTCGGCGATGGCCTCCCGGAGGTGCGGGAGCCCGACCGCGTCGTATCCGGAGTGCGGGAGGAAGTGCGGCAGCTCCTCCGCCGCCGCGCGCGCCGCTGCGGGGAGGGACGATGCCGCCGGCAGCGCCGCCTTGGTGAAGTCGAGCATCCCGTCGCCGCCGGGGGTCGGGGCGGTGACGAGCACCGGTCCAGGCAGCCGGGCGACGCTGCCGGATCCGCGCACGCTGTCGAGGAATCCGGCGTCGCGCAGCCCCCGGTACGCGGCGGTCACGGTGGTGCGGCTGAGCTCCAGCCGGGCGGCGAGGTCGCGCTCGGCGGGCAGTCGCGTGTCGATCGGGATGCGTCCGTCGAGCACCAGCAGCCGGATGCGGTCGGCGAGCGCCTGGTAGTGGGCGCCGCCTCCTCGCCACTCCCCGAGGAGCATTTCGAGCGATCGGGCGGTGAGCTGAGCATCCGGCATAAGGCCACCTTAAGCGAATTGGACTCTTGATAAAAGGCCAATCAACAAATTGGATAGGAGCGTGACCCGCCGACTCCTTCTCACCAGACGCCTCGCGCAACTCCTCATCGGGCTGTTCCTCTACGGAATCGCCATCGCGATGATGGTGCGCGCCGGCATCGGGGTGTCGCCGTGGGACGTGCTCGCGCAAGGCCTGTCGATCAAGACCGGCCTGCTGTTCGGGCTCATCACCAACCTCGTCGGCATCGGCGTGCTGCTGTTCTGGATCCCGCTCCGCCAGCGCCCGGGACTCGGCACCGTGCTCAACGTGCTGCTCGTCGGCCCGAGCGCGCAGCTCGGGCTCACGCTCATCCCGCAGCAGACCGAACTGTGGGCGCAGGTGCTGCTGTTCGCCGGCGGCCTGCTGCTCCTGGCGGTCGCGACCGGCCTCTACATCGGCCCCAAACTGGGCCCGGGCCCGCGCGACGGCCTGATGACCGGGCTGCACGCCCGCACCGGCTGGCCGATCTGGGCCGTGCGCACCGGCATCGAGGTGACCGTGCTCATCATCGGGTGGCTGCTCGGCGGCAACGTCGGCATCGGGACGCTCGCGTTCGCGCTGCTGGTCGGGCCGCTCTGCAGCATCACCCTCCCCTTCTTCGCGATCCGGCTGCCGCAGGACGCTGCAACGACTGCGGCGGCGCTGGAAAGCGAGCTCGAGGGAACGGCCGAGCAATCGGCCGGCCTCGGGGAGCAGGATGCCGCCGCGTTCGACGTGCGCGACGGCATCCTGCTCGAAACCGACGCGGCCACCAGGATGCGCGACCACCGCGCGGCCGACAGCAACGTTATCGGCGGGGTGCAGCCCGACCGCGAGGCGCCCGCGCCGTCCGCATCCGCATCCCGTCGCCCGGCGCAGGCAGTCGCCGCGTACTGGCTGGATGATCGGCTGATGGCGCGAACACGCCGAGCCTGACCCCACTCCATCTCACCCCGGCCACCACCGCACCGCAAGCTCCGCATGGTCGTGGCCGCGTCCCCCGCGCCCCGCGCGTCGCCGAGGCGCTCACCGTGGGCGGGTCGCGTCCCAGCCGGCTCGCGTCCGCAGCCATCGAGTCCGAAGTTGTTCACGCCCCGACACGGCGTGTCGCGTGAATAACTTCGGACTCGATTGCGTCGCGACCGCTGGCGCAAGACCAGGGGCGAGGGACGGGGGCGACGACCTACAGCCCCGCGGCGTACGCGCGCAGCGCGTCGCGCACGAACGTGGCGCCCGCGGCGCCGCCGTAGTTCGCGGCGAACCGCGGGTCGGCGACGTACATCTCGCCGAGGCCGGTGAGGTAGGCGGCCGTCGGGCGGCCGTTCTCGCTGCCGGGGGTGCCGGGGATCGAGCCGAGCCAGTCGGCGTGGCGCTGGGCGAGTGCCTGCGCCTCATCGCCCTCCGGGTCGATGCCGCGGTCGGCGGCGGCGATCCAGTCGGCGGCGAGCTGCTTCTGCAGTCGCTGCCATTCGGCGCGCTCGGCGGGCGTCTTGCTGCGCCACCACGCGTCGGACGCCGCGTACGCGTCCTTGCCCCAGCGCTCCTCCACCTCCTCTTTGTATTGGGTGTGGTCGAAACCGTCGAGCATGTCTTCCGCCATGATGTCTTCTCCTTCGCTGATCGCCTGGATGGTCGTCTCGACTGACGCGATCTGCCGCGCCAGCCGTTCCCGCTCGTCGCGCAGCCACGCGAGGTGGCCGTGCAGGGCGGGGATCGCATCCACCTGGTTCGTGAGCACGTCGGCGATGGCAGGGAGGCCGAGTCCGAGGTCGCGGAGCAGCAGGATGCGCTGCAACCGCACGAGGGAGTCCCTGTCGTAATACCGATAGCCATTGCTGCCGATCCTGCTGGGCGGGAGGAGCCCGATGTCGTCGTAGTGACGCAGCGCCCTGCTGGTCGTTCCGGCGAGCCTGGCGATCTCTTGGATGGACCAGTCCATCGTCGTCTCCTCTCTCTCGTGGGTGCGAAACCCACGGTAGAGGTTGACGTTACGTCAAGGTCAAGCGGCGATCAACGCTTGGCGCGGGCCGGGATCTTCTTCGTCTCCGACACCGGCGTCTGCGGCTGCGGCTGCTGATCCGTCGCGCCCTGCGTCGGCGCGGGCGACTGCCCGGCGGAGGCGGGCGTCCCGTGGCCGCGGGGATGACCGTGCTGCTTCGACGCCGGCTCCAGCGGACGCCGCGCGACCGGGCGCACCGGCTCGCCACGGCGATCCTGACCGGGAAGCGGGCGGGAGCGGCGGCCGTAGATCAGCGACGACGAGTCGAGCAGCCACGGCACGAGCGCGACGGTCACACCGTGGCAGAGCAGCAGCTGCTGCCGGATGCGCCGCGCTCGGTGGTTGTGCAGCAGCGACTCCCACCAGTGCCCGACGATGTACTGCGGAAGGTAGACGGTCACCACTTCGGAGCCGTGCTCCTCGCGGCGGTGCTTCAGGTACTTGATCAGCGGGTGGCCGAACTCGCGGTACGGGGACTCGATGATCGTCAGCGGCACGTGGATGTTCTGCTGGATCCACTGCTGCTGCAGCTTCTCCGTCGACTCCTCATCGACCGCCACGTGCACGGCCTCGATCGAGTCGTGCCGGGCGGCGATGGCGTAGTCGAGCGCCTTGAGCGCCGGCTTCTGCATCTTGCCGACGAGCACGATCGCGTGGTCTCCGCGGCTGCCGAACGTGGTGACCGGGTCGACCTCGATCTCCTTCTCCACGTCCCGGTAGTAGCGGTTCACGCCGAGCATGAGCAGCCACAGGATGGGCATGAAGATGAAGACGAGGTATGCGCCGTGGGTGAACTTGGTGATCGTCACGACGATGAGCACCACGGCGGTGAGGAACGCGCCGAACGCGTTGATGCAGAGCGAGCGGACGATGCTCGACCGTTCGTGCGGCTTCACGGTCCCGGACCGCAGCAGGGTGATCCAGTGCTTGACCATCCCGGACTGGCCGAGCGTGAACGAGACGAACACGCCGATGATGTAGAGCTGGATGAGCTGGGTCAGGTTGGCGCGGTAGACCAGCAGCAGCACGGTCGCTGCGAGGGCCAGCAGGATCATGCCGTTCGAGTAGACCAGGCGGTCGCCGCGGGTGTTCAGCGACTTGGGCGCGTACGAGTCGCGGGCGAGCACGGAGCCGAGCAGCGGGAAGCCGTTGAACGCGGTGTTCGCCGCGAGCAGCAGCACGACGGCGGTGGCGGCCTGCACGATGAAGAACAGGATGGTGTTGTTGCCGAACGTCGCTGCGGCGATCTGGGCGATCAGGCTGCGCTGCGGCTCGGTGGCGCACTGCGCCCAGCCCTGCAGGTCGCAGGGGTTCTCGGCGTAGTGCACGCCGCTGATCAGGGCGACCGTGGTGAGCCCGGCGAACAGGATGATGGCGATGCCGCCCATCAGTCCGAGCGTCTTGCGGGCGTTCTTGATCTTCGGGGTGCGGAACGCCGGCACGCCGTTGGCGACGGCCTCCACACCGGTGAGGGCCGAACATCCGCTGGAGAAGGCGCGCAGCAGCAGGAGCACCGTCGCGGCCTGGGTGAGGCTGGTGGCGTGCACCTCGAAATTCGCGGACTCGGCGATCGGCGCATCCCCGAACGCGGTGCGCACCAGCGCGGTCACGATCATCACGAAGATGCTGCCGATGAAGAGGTAGGTCGGGATGGCGAACGCCTTGCTCGACTCCCGCACGCCGCGGAGGTTCACCGCAGCGATGACGATCACGAAGAGCACGGCCAGCTCGACCCGCCAGTTGGACAGGAACGGCAGCGCCGAGATGATGTTGTCCACACCGGATGCGACGGACACGGCCACGGTGAGCACGTAGTCGACGAGCAGCGCGGAGGCGACGACCAGGCCGGCCTTCTCACCGAGGTTCTTGTGCGCGACCTCGTAGTCCCCGCCGCCGGACGGGTATGCCTTGACCAGCTGGCGGTAGCTCAGCACGACGGTGATGAGGAGCACGACGACCGCTGCGGCGACCCACGGGGCGAAGCTCAGGAACGCGAGTCCGCCGATGAGCAGGATCATCAGGAGTTCCTGCGGAGCGTACGCCACGCTCGACAGTGCGTCGGAGGCGAAGATGGGTAGGGCGAGGTGCTTCGGGAGTAGCTGTCCTTCGAGCTTTTCGCTCGGAAGCGGGTCGCCGATCAACCACCGCTTCGGGGATCTCCCCTCATTTGTCACGAGCCTCGACACTACTCGCTGCCAAACCGCTGTCAAGTCGGCGCGTCGCGGCACCCGATGCTTGCGGTTCTGCGAAGGATTGTGTCTGCGCTTTCAGCCGCCCGAAATGAAAGCAAAACCCCTGGAAACACGCCGGAAACACGGAAAGCGCGCCCGCACCTGAGTGTCGGACGCGCTTTCGCTGAGTGTGGCTGTGTGCAGAGAGGGGACGGCGTGTCGAGACGCGCGTCCGGCGTCCGCTCAGCGGCGGCCCAGGGCCTCCAGCACCGTGGCGCGCACGCGCGCGAGCTCGGACTTCAGCTGCGGCACCACCCCATCCGGGATGTCGCCGCGCGCCGCCTGCGACCGGAAGTCGGTGCGGAGCTGCTGACGGAACTCGTTCAGCGCCGCCTCGGCATCCCGGGCCGCCGCGTTCGCCGCTTGCCGCGCATCCCGCCCCGCGTCGCGCGCCTCCTGCCGCACGTCGATGCGCGGGCCTCTGCTCGCATCCCGTGCCGCCGAGGCCAGGTCGGCGCGCAGCGAACGCATCGCCTCGTTGACGCCGGCGCGCACCTCGTCGGCGAGACGACGGACGGAGTCGGTGACCTCGTCCTCGATCGCGTCGAGCTCGTGCTCCCGCTCCGCCAGCTCTGCCCGGCCGGCGTCGGTGATCGCGTAGACGGTCTTCCTGCCCTCCGCCGCCTTGGTCACCAGGCCCTCCTCCTCGAGCTTCGCGAGCCGCGGGTAGATGGTCCCTGCGCTCGGGCTGTACGTGCCGCCGAAGCGGTCGCTGAGCGCCTGGATGAGCTCGTAGCCGTGCCGGGGCGACTCCGCCAGGAGGCTGAGCAGGTAGAGGCGCAGACTCCCGTGCGCGAACACGGGGGTCACGCCGACGCCCCGTTGTGGTCGGAGCCGGAGGCGGAGCCAGCGGGTGCGTCCGTGCCAGCGCCAGCGCCCGTGCCGGTCGGCGCGCTGCGCAGCACGTAGACGTTCCCGGACACCGAGTTGGCGTTGACGTCCATCCAGGTGCCGTCGAGCGAGCCGGAGGTGCCCTGGTACGTCTTGCCGGGCATCCCGTGGATGAAGGTGTTGTCGAGCTGCACCTTGCCGGAGATCGTGTTGACCCGGTAGCGCGCGCCGAGCGCCTCGGGGACGCGGATGGTCAGGTCGCCGGAGACCGTGTTGCTGGAGATCTCGTCGGGCGTGCCGACCACATCCACCATCACGTTGCCGGAGACGCTGTCGACCGTGAACTTCGGGATGCGACCGGATGCCGTCACGTCGCCGGACACCGTGTGCGCGAAGATGCGGCCGGAGTGGTCGCGGGCGGAGAGCTCTCCGCTGACGCTGTTGAGCTCGATGTCGCCCGTGACGCCGTCGACGACGATGTCGCCGGAGACGGTGCTGAGCTTCGCGTCGGTCTCGAGGCCCGCGACGAGCGCCGTGGCGGAGACGACGCCGAGCTTCAGCGCGACATCGCGCGGCACGAGCACGCTGACCTCGGCCCTGGCGTTGTCCCGCATCGACTTGAACACCTCGATGAAGTTGTCCCAGCGAAGCTGCGGGTGATCGATTTCGAGACGGTCGCCGTCGAGCGTGATCTTGAGGTCGCGGCCGGTGACCGAGTGGACCTCGACCCGCGCTCCCTGCTCGTCGTGCCCGATGATGTCGACCTGCCCTGCGATGAATCCGGCCTTGAGCGATCGGACGAGCTCGACGTCGATGGTCTTGCTCTCGCCGGGCTGGATCAGCCACTTGTCTTGTGTCATTGCGTGCTCCTGAGTGCTTTCGTTCGCGGACCGCTGCCGCCGTCCGCCGGTCGGTGCCCGCTGAGCGGACCCTCGGTGATTCGCGATATATCGCGTTGTTGACAAGGTCACGATATATCGCGTCTGCGTGCGGCGCAAGTGGATGCGGCGAAAACGGAGCGGATTCAGGGTGCGGTCAGGGTTCCCCCTGAGCGCGGACCTCGCCCCGCTTCCTCCGCTCGAACGTCGACCCGCCGCAACGGGACCGGATTATCCGCCCAAACGGAAAAGCCGCCCCATCGGGGCCGGATTCTCCGTTCGAGCGAAGAAAAGCCACATCCGGGCCCGATTCAACCGCCCGAACGGAACCTTGCCCGGCGTGTCGCGCGAGACTTCCTCCGGTACGCTCGACGGCCTGCGCCCATCCACGTTTTCCGTTCGTGCGGAACTTCGCCGCGACGCGCCGACGGGAGTTCCGTTGGGGCGGAGAAAGGAGGATCAGCGCACGCGAACTCCGCGCGAACGGACAAGCCTGGCGGGCGGCGATCAACGGCCACACCCGGCGGAAGCCGTCAGCGGCGGGGCCGCTGCAGCCACGGGTGCAGGATGCGCGTGACCAGCGGGAGCAGGAGGTACGTCATCGTCGGGGTGAGGCACAGCGTGGTGATCAGCACCGTGGCCGGAAGCCAGAGCTGGTGCCAGAACGGGACGAAGGTGGTCACGAGGAACGTGAACAGCAGCGACAGCGGGAAGAAGCCGAGCCAGATGGTCACGGCCTGCTTCCAGCGCGGCGGGGAGGTCGGGGCGAGGCGGTCTGGCGCATCCTGAGCGTCTGCGCCCTGCGTCTGGTGCTGCGGCTGGTCGAACCAGCCCTCGATGCCCGTGCGGCGCTCCACCCGCGAGAGCTCGACCAGTTCGCGGCCCTCGAACAGCCAGGCGGCGCGGTCCTCCGAGCCCTCCCAGGCGTCCAGTGCCGCATCGTCGGCGAAGCGGTAGAGCATGTGCCACTCGTCCGAGTCGTGGGCGGCGCGCACCCAGCCGGAGCCGAGGAAGCCCTCGTACGTGTTGGCGATGTTCACGCCGGATTGCACCCAGCGGGTCACGTCCGGCAGGCGGGTGCTGTCGACGCGGCGGGTGATGGAGACGGTGACGGGGAGGCGACGCGCTTGTGGCGCATCCAGCAGAGACTCTTGTGGAGGCATACCTCCAGTGTCGCCGACGGAGCGTTACACGCGCATTTCGGGATGCTGCACGGTGTCAGCGAGCGGCCGTGATCACGGTCGGGCCGTCGCGCACCACCAGGTGCGGAGCGACGAGTCTGTGCATCGGGTCGGCCGTCGACGATCCGGGATGCACGCGGCCGCCGTGCGTGCCGGTCAGCAGGTCGAGGACGCCCGCCGCCACCTCGTCGAGCGGCTGCTCGACGCTCGAGAAGCCGAGGGATGCGGCGACCGGCGTGTTGTCGTAGCCGACCACCGGGATGCGGCCCGCCGTGGCCATGAGCGCGCCGAGGGCGAGCGAGTCGCTCGTGCAGACCACCGCATCCACGGTGCCTGCTGCGCGCTCGAGGCGGCGCATGGCGTCCGCGCCGAAGGTGACGCCGTCTTCCGCGGCGACCTCGAGGGAGGCGAGGTCGTCGTCGCCGAGGCCGCTCCCCGCTCGCATGGCGTCGAGCCAGCCGCGGCGGCGGTCGTCGCCGGTCCCCGAGCCGCTCGGCCAGCCGACGAAGCCGATGCGGCGCGCGCCGGTGCCGAGCAGGTATGCGGTGGCGTCACGCAGCCCGGACGAGCCGTCGACGTCGACCCAGAGGTGCTGCGGGTCGGCCATGTCGTCGATGCCCCACGGCCGGCCGAAGGTGACGAACGACTGGCCGTGCTCGATCAGCCACTCGGTGCGCGGGTCGCCGTGGAAGGTGGAGGTGAGCACGAACGCATCCACGTCTGCACCGTCGCTGAGCCGGCGGAACTGCTCGATCTCCCCCTCCGGCCCGGATGCGGTGAACAGCAGCACGCGCAGGTTCATCCGGTCGGCCTGCTCCGTGAGCGCGTGCAGGAATCTGTCCAGGATGCTGCCGGAGATGCCGTCCGTGGTGATCGGGTCGAGGCGGATGCCGATGGTGGAGCTCTTCTGGGTGCGCAGGCGCCGGGCGGAGGCGTGCGGCCGGTAGCCGAGTTCTGCGATGGCGGCCTGGACGCGTTCCCTGGTCTCGGGGCGGACGAGCTGCGGGGAGTTGAGGACGTTGGAGACGGTCTGGCGGGAGACGCCTGCGACGTCGGCGACGTCGCTGACCGTGGGTTGAGCACCCATGTCTCTCCTCTCCGTCGGCTGGATAAGACCCTAGCGTGGCGCCGCTTGACACGTCGGGAACGCGGTGGTTATCTTGGCAGCACCCCGATTTGATCGTTCAAAACATAACCTAGCAGTGCAAAATTTGATCGATCAAACCCGTTCGACAGACCAAGGAGGTCCGATGCCCGCGACGATCGCCCCGCATCCCTCCCGTCCCGTCTGCCCTGCCGATCCCGGCCGCCCCGGCAGCCAGCTCGGCCCCGCCCACCCGGGCGCCCACACCCGTCCCTTCCCCGCCTGACCCCCCTGTGCGTCCGATGACGGGCGCACTCACACCAAGGAGAGAACACATGCAACGACCTTCACACCGGTGGCTCGCCGGCGGCGCCGTCGCCGTCGCGACCGCCCTCGCCCTCACCGCCTGCGGCTCCGGCTTCAGCGGCGGGAGCGGAGACGACTCGTCCGGCAAGCTCACGTCGTCCGACAAGGCGCTGACCGTCATGATCGGCTCGTCGGGAGACGCCGAGACCGCCGCGGTCAAGTCCGCGGTCGCCGACTGGTCGAAGAGCGACGGCACCAAGGCGTCCGTCGTCGCGGCGAGCGACCTCAACCAGCAGCTGTCCCAGGGCTTCGCGGCGAAGAAGCCCGCCGACGTCTTCTACCTGTCGACGGATGCGCTGGCCGGGTACGCCTCCAACGGCTCGCTCCTCGCATACGGAGACCAGCTCTCCAACAAGAGCGACTTCTACCCGAGCCTGGTGAAGTCGTTCACCTACGACGGCAAGTTCTACTGCGCGCCGAAGGACTTCTCCACGCTGCAGCTGATCATCAACACCGACATGTGGTCGGCCGCGGGCCTCACCGACAGCGACATCCCGAAGACGTGGGACCAGCTGCAGGCCGTCTCCAAGAAGCTCACCGGCGCCGGCCACGTCGGCCTCGGCATCTCCGGCGAGTACGCGCGCATCGGGTCGTTCATGACCCAGGCGGGCGGCAACCTGATGAACGACGACAGCACCAAGGCCACCGCCAACAGCGACGCCAACGTCAAGGCGCTCGACTACGTCAAGACGCTGCTCAACGACGGCGACCTCAAGTACGCGAAGGACCTCGGAGCCGGCTGGGGCGGCGAGGCGTTCGGCAAGGGCCTGGCCGCGATGACCATCGAGGGCAACTGGATCACCGGCGCGCTCTCGTCCGACTTCCCGAACATCAAGTACAAGGTCGTCGAGCTGCCGAAGGGCCCGGCCGGCAACGGCACCCTGCAGTTCACCAACTGCTGGGGCATCGCAGCCGACAGCCCCAACCAGGCGGCGGCGCTGAAGCTCGTCGAGAAGCTGACCAGCAAGGACGACCAGCTCGCCTTCTCCAAGGCGTTCGGCCCGATGCCGTCGATCAAGTCGGCCGCCGACGAGTGGAAGTCGCAGAACCCGGACCTCGTCCCGTTCCTGAACGCCGCCGACTACGCCAAGGGCGTTCCGACGGCCAAGGGAGCAGCCGACGTCGTCACCGACCTCAACAGCAAGCTCGAATCGCTGTCGACCGGTGACCCGAAGGCGATCCTGGATGCGACGCAGAAGAACCTCGAAGCCCTCCTGAAGTAGCCGAGTAGCCGAGAGCCAAGCACAATGTCGCAAACCACGAGTCGGTCTCGCCGTTCCGGAATCCGGCGCGGCGAGGCCGCCTCGGGGTGGTTGTTCACCGCCCCGGTCATCCTCCTCCTCGGGGTCTTCCTCGTCGTCCCCGTGCTCATGGCACTGTGGGTGAGCTTCTCCGACTGGGGAGGCCGGGGCAGCCCCTTCTCCTCCGGGGTCCACTTCGTGGGCTTCGAGAACTACCAGGCGATCCTCTCCGGAGGCGGACTGGCCGAGCAGGACTTCGGCATGTCGCTCAAGAACAACGCCTGGTACGTGGTGCTGGTGGTCCCCATCCAGACCGCCGTCGCCCTCGGGCTGGCCGTGCTGGTCAACCGGGCGATCCTGCGCGGACGCGGCTTCTTCCGCACCGCCTTCTACTTCCCGTCCGTGACCAGCTCGGTCGCGATCACGGTGCTCTGGCTGTTCCTGTTCAGCACGACGGGCGCCGTGAACAAGGTGCTCTCCTGGGTCGGCATCAACGGACCCAACTGGTTCAACGATCCAGACGGCATCGTGCACAACTTCCTCGGGCTGTTCGGCGTGAAGCAGGGGCCGAGCGCTCTCACCCAGAACACCCTGCTCGGCGTCTCCTGGTGGGACTGGCTCGGCGGTCCGTCCGTCGCGATGAGCGCGTTCGTCATCATGGCCGTCTTCACCACGAGCGGCACGTTCATGCTGCTGTTCATCGCCGCGCTGCAGAACCTCGGCGGCGACATCACGGAGGCGGCGATGATGGACGGCGCGAACGGCTGGCAGCGGTTCTGGCGCATCACGCTCCCGCAGCTCCGCCCGACGCTGTTCACAGTGCTCACCCTCGGGCTGATCGGGTGCTGGCAGGTCTTCGACGCCATCTACACCGGCACGCGAGGCGCGCCGGGCAAGACGACGCTGACGCCGGCGTACCTCTCATACAAGAGCTCGTTCGTCGACCAGGACTGGGGACAGGGCGCCGCGATCGCGTTCATCCTGTTCGTCATCATCGTGGTCTTCACCATCTTCCAGCGCTGGGTGCTGCGCGAACGCAGCGTGTCCAAGCGCCGGATGCGGTTGTACCAGCCGGCCGTGACGGCGTCTTCAGAGCCTGCCCAGTCGGCAGACAGCAACGCAGACAGCAGTGCAGACAGCAGTGCAGACAGCAGAGGAGTCCGCCGATGACCGCCGGGACCACCACCTCCGATGCCGCGAACACGATCGCCGTCGGCACCCTCGCGAACGCGCAGCCCCCGCTCCGCCCTCAGCGGCAGCGGTCCACCGGCTCCGTCGTCGCGTCGTCGATCACGTACGCGATCCTCGTGGTCATCGCCGTCATCTACATCGCGCCGTTCCTCATCCAGCTGGCCACCTCGTTCAAAACGGACGCGGATGCGACGGCCAACCCGGTGTCCCTGATCCCGGAGACCTGGACGACCGCCGCGTACACGAAGCTCTTCCTCAACTCCGACTTCCCCACCTGGTTCAAGAACTCGATCATCGTCACCGTGTTCGTCACGGCGGGGCGCGTGTTCTTCAACTCGCTGGCCGGCTACGCGCTCGCGCGCCTGCACTTCCGCGGCCGCGGAGTCGTGTTCGCCGGGCTCGTGGCCGTGATGTCCGTGCCGGTGGTCGTGCTGCTCATCCCGAAGTTCCTGGTCATCAACCAGCTCGGGATCTACGACTCGTACGCGGGCATGATCATCCCGCTGCTGACGGATGCGGCCGGAGTGTTCATCATGAAGAACTTCTTCGAATCCATCCCGGCGAGCGTCGAGGAGCAGGCGCGCATCGACGGAGCAGGCACCTTCCGGGTGTTCTGGTCGATCGTGCTTCCGATGGCGAGGCCGGCACTCATCACCATCGTCATCCTGTCGTTCCAGGGGTCGTGGAACGAACTCGCGCACTTCATCGTGTCCACCCAGGATCCGTCGCTGACCACGCTGACCAAGGGCGTCGCCGGGCTGGCGAGCGGGCAGCTGAGCCAGGGCAGCCAGTACCCGATCAAGCTCGCGGCGGCGGCGATCATGACCATCCCGGTTGCCGTGCTGTTCTTCATCTTCCAGCGGCGCATCATGAACACCAGCGAAGGGGCGGTGAAGGAGTGACCGCCGCAGCGCCCACCATCGTCGCCACCTGCGGCGGCCTCACCCCCGGCACCTGGACCGACGCGGCCTACGGCCCGCTGATCGAGCACGCCGTGTCGCTCGCCCGGGTCTCCGGCCGCCGTCCGCGGGTCACGCACGTCAACACGGCGGGCGGAGATCAGCGCCAGATCGAGGGCACCGAACTCGAAGCCGCGCGTCTCGCGGGCGTCGACGCCGTGCATCTGCGTCTGTTCCCCCACCCGAACGTGGAGGACGTGCGCGCGCACCTCCTGTCTCAGGATGTGGTCTGGGTCAGCGGAGGCAGCATCGTCAACCTTCTGGCCGTGTGGCGCGCCCACGGACTGGATGCGGTCTTCCGCGAAGCCTGGGAGGCCGGCGTCGTGCTCGCAGGAGGGTCGGCGGGTGCGCTCTGCTGGCACAGCGGAGGGACGACGTCGTCGTTCGGCCCGCAGATCGGCGCCGTTCCCGACGGGCTCGGCCTGCTGCCCGGCTCCCTCGGCGTCCACTACGACTCCGACCCGAACCGCAGGGTCGCCCACCGCGCGGCGGTCGCCGCCGGGATCCTGCCGGACGGCTACGCGCTCGACGAGGGGGTCGGCCTCGTCTACGACGGCACCCGCCTCGTCGAGGTGATCGCCGAACAGCCCGGCCGCTTCGCCTGGCGCGTCGAGCGCGACATGGCGAGCGCCGACCCGTCCTCACCCGGCGTCCGCGAGAGCAGGATCGTGCCGCGCACACTCACTTCGACCAGACCATCAGACAACCCCCACTCCGAGGAGGCGTGAACGCCACGATGACCCAGCCGCTCCAACCCCTACTGCACGACAGTGTCGTGGTGCTCACCGCGCCCAGCCAGGCGTGGTCGACAGCAGACGGCACCGTCGACGGCCGGGGCATCCACGGCTTCTACCACTCGGACCTGCGGGTCCTCGGCGGTATCGGGCTCACCATCGACGGCGCGACACCGGAGCACATCGCTACGGGCTCCCCCGACGCGGCGACGGCCGTGTTCACCTCCCTCGCCCGCGGCATCGACGACCACACCGCCGACCCCCGCGTGCGCATCGACCGCACCAGGAGGGTCGACGCCGGTTCCCTGGTGGAGTCGATCACCGTCAGCAACGCGCTGTCCACGGCCGTCCAGCCCACCGTCGAGGTGTCGCTGCTCGCCGACTTCAGCCCAATGCAGGTGGTGAAGGCCGGACTGACCGGCAGCGAGCATCCCGTCGTCGCGACAGCCACGGCGGACGGCGTGACGTTCGCATCCGGGGCGGTCGCCGCCACGGTGGTCGCGCCTGCTGCCAGCGTGGCGGTGGACGACATCGGCGCGACACTGATCTGGACCGCCGAGATCCCCGCGCACAGCACCGTCACCTTCACCTGGCGCATCGAGGTCGACGACCCGACGGCCGTGGTCGCCGGTGCGGAGCCGTCGCAGGACTGGGCATCGTTCTCGGCCGCGACGGGCGACTCCCGTCTCGCCGCCTGGCTGCACCGCGCGCTCGGCGATCTGCAGGCGCTGCGCATGTCCACCACCGACCGTCCGGAGGACGTCTTCCTCGCGGCGGGCGCCCCGTGGTTCTTCACGCTGTTCGGCCGCGACTCCCTCTGGGCGGCCAGGATGCTCCTGCCGCTCGGCACCAACATCGCCGCCTCCACGCTGCGCGTGCTCGCCTCGATGCAGGGCACGGAGACCGTGAACGCCACTGCGGAGCAGCCGGGCAAGATCATGCACGAGCTCCGCCCCGCCGCGCTGACCATCCCCGGCGAGGGCGTCGTGCTGCCCCCGCTCTACTACGGCACCGTGGATGCGACGGCCCTCTGGGTCACGCTGCTGCACGACGCGTGGACCTGGGGCATGCCCGCCGCAGAGGTGGAAGCCCTGCTGCCCCACCTGGAGGCCGCCCTCGCGTGGATGCGCGACTACGGCGACAGCGACGGAGACGGCTTCCTCGAATACGTCGACACCACCGGCCACGGCCTCGCCAACCAGGGCTGGAAGGACTCGGGCGACTCCATCCAGTGGATGGACGGCACCCTCGCCGACGGACCCATCGCCCTCTGCGAGGTGCAGGGCTACGCCTACGAGGCGGCGGTGGGCGGCGCGGAGCTGCTCGAGGCGTTCGGACGCTCCGGCGCCGACGAGTGGCGCACCTGGGCGGCGGAACTGAAGGAGCGCTTCGCCGCATCCTTCTGGATCGACGACCCCGACGGCGCATACCCCGCGATCGCCCTCGACAGCGCCAAGCGCAAGGTCGACACGGTCACCAGCAACATCGGGCACCTTCTCGGCACGGGCATCCTCACCGCAGACCAGGCCGCGCTGGTGGCCCGCCGCCTGGCCTCCCCCGAACTGAACTCGGGCTACGGGCTGCGCACCATGTCGTCGGCGTCCGGGGGATACTGGCCGCTGAGCTACCACGGCGGCTCGGTGTGGGCGCACGACACGGCCATCGTCATCACCGGGCTCGCCCGCGAAGGCCACACCGCCGAGGCGGAGGCGCTCGCGAGCGGCCTGCTCGCCGCCGCGGAGGGCTTCGGCTACCGGATGCCCGAGCTGCACTCCGGCGACCCGGCGACGCTCACCGCGACCCCCATCCCGTACCCCGCCGCGTGCCGCCCACAGGCCTGGTCGGCAGCGGCGGCGGTCGCCGTGCTCGGGGCGCGGCTCGGTCTCCGCGCCGACGCGCGCGCCGGAACCCTCTCCGTCTCGCCGGCGCCCGGCGTGGGCACCATCGAGGTCGACGGTCTCCGGTTCGCCGGGGAACCGGTGAGCATCGCGGTCGACGACGCCGGGGTGGTCACGCGGAGCTGAGGGGCTGAGCAGGCTGAGCAGCTGAGCGCTGCTGTGGGAGCCTCCGGGGGGCTCCTACAGCTGCGCCATGATCTGCCTGGCGATCACGCGCCCTGCGCGGTTCGCGCCGATGGTGCTCGCCTGCGGGCCGTATCCGGCCAGGAAGATGCGCGGGTCCTGCCACGACGCACCCGATGCAACGGTCAGCCCTCCGGACTTCTCGCGCAGCCGCAGCGGCGCCAGGTGACGCAGCTCCGGGCGGAAGCCGGTGGCCCAGATGATCGCGTCCGCGCGCGTGAAGGAGCCGTCGCCCCAGCGCACGCCGTCCCGCTCGATGGCGGCGAACATCGGCCGCTCGACGAGCAGCCCGCGCGAGATCCCGGAGGCGATGCGCCTGGTGCGAGGGACGCCCGTGCCGCTCACGATGCTGGGCAGCGCCCCGCCTGCGCGGGCGGCAGCATCCTGTGCGGCCACCGCCGCGACGCCGCCCTCGATGGTCAGCTCGGACTCGTCCTTGAACTCGACCGGCCTGCGGGTGGCCCAGACGACCGCATCCGCCACGTTCTCGAGCTCCAGCAGGAACCCGATCGCCGACGTCCCCCCTCCGACCACCACCACGGACAGCCCGGCGAACTCCTCGGCCGCCAGATAGCCCGAGGTGTGCACGTGCCGCCCGGCGAACGCGTTCATCCCCGGGTAGTACGGCACGAACGGCGCGCCCCAGGTGCCGGATGCGTTGACCACCATCCGTGTCGCCGTCTCGCCGCGGGTGTGCTGCACGATCAGGTCTGCCCCGCGGTCGAACACGCTCGTCACGGTGACGGGACGCTGGACGTCGAGCCCGAAATGCTCCTCGTAACGGCGGTAGTAGCCGGCGACGATGTCCTTGGCCGGGAGCGACCTGTCCGCGGTCTCGAAGCTGATGCCGAGCTCGGCCATCCCCGGCAGATCGTTGACGTGGTGAGCGCTGCCGAGCTTCAGTGCATCCCAGCGGTGCTGCCACGCTCCGCCGGTGGACGGACCGCGGTCGTAGACGATGAAATCGGTGCCGGGAGTCAGCTCGAACCGGCGAAGATAGTAGGCGACAGCGAGACCTGCCTGGCCTGCGCCGATGATCGCCACCTGAGTGTCGGTCCTCGTCGTTGTCACGCGCCCATCCCATCATGTCTCGCTGTGCGCGAACTAAGGGCCACTCAGGTCCTACATGCTAAACTAGACGCTAGTTTTCACGTTCATGTTCGGATTCCCGGGTGGCTCATCTCCTACCCGGCCTGGCACCGTAAGGGGGTCACGCATGGGGCGCGGCCGTCAAAAGGCAAAGCACACCAAGATTGCGCGCGAGTTGAAGTCATTCAGCCCGAACGTGAACTACGACGCGCTCGAACGTGAGCTGACGGGACACTCTCACAACGACGAGCAGTACGAGAAGTGGGCGGACTACGAGCCCGAGGGCTACAAGGACGACTACGAAGACGAGGAAACGCCGAAGCGCGCCTGACGGCCCCGGCGGATGTCGTGCATCACGGCCGGCTCCCGCACCTCACAACCACCCCTGTGAGGCCGCGATCGTCGCCGCTTCCGAGCGGTTTCGCGCGCCCGTCTTCCCGATCGCGTTCGACAGGTGATTGCGCACCGTTCCCTCGCTGAGGTGCAGTTCCCGCGCGATATCGGTGACGCTCCCTCCCCGGGCGGCCACGGACAGCACCTCCGTCTCGCGCGGCGTGAGCGGCGACGTCCCCGACGCCAGCGACTCCGCCGCCAGCGTCGGATCGACCACCCGCAACCCCTGAGCCACCCGCCGCACGGCGTCGGCCAACTGCCCGGACGGCGTGTCCTTCACCACGAACCCGGATGCGCCCGCCTCCATCGCACGCCGCAGGTAGCCCGGCCGCCCGAACGTCGTGACGATCAGCGACCGGCAGTCCGGATACTGCGAGCGCAGAGCTGCGGCAGCCTGGATCCCGTCCAGGCCCGGCATCTCCACGTCGAGGAGCGCGACCTGCGCCGCCGACGCTCGTGCCGCATCCACCACCTCGTCGCCGCGTCCCACCTGGGCGACCACCGTGAGATCCGGTTCGAGGTCGAGCAGGGCGGCGAGCGCACCGCGCACGAGCGCCTGGTCGTCGGCCAGCAGCAGCCGGATGGGTTCTGTCACGCTTCCGCCTTCCGCACCGTGAGGCGCACACCGCCGTGGGGGCTGGCACTCACCAGCACCCTGGCCCCGACCGCGCGGGCCCGCGCGATCAGCCCGTCGAGCCCATTGCCACCTGCCGGCGGGAGCGCCACGCCTCCCGGCGCGCGCTGGTCCGCCGCCGAGCCAGGTCCCACGGCACCGACCCCGGCCATCCCCCGGCCGTCGTCGTCGATCTCCAGCCTGTCTTCCGTCACCGTCACCCAGCAGTTGCGCGACCCGGAGTGCCTGATCACGTTAGTGACGCCTTCGCGCAGCACCCAGCCGAACAGCTCCCGCAGCTCGGGGTCGACGCCGTCGCCGTTGCGCGGCAGGTGCGCCTCGATGTCGGCGGCGGCGAGCGCAGCCTGCGCGGCGGCCAGCTCGGTCGACAGGCTCATCTCGCGGTAGCCGGCGACGGCGGCGCGCAGGTCGGCGAGCGCCGACCTGGCCAGGCGCTCGATGTCCGCGATCTCGTCCTCCGCCCTGGCCGGGTCGAGCGGCACGAGCCTCCTGGCCAGCTCCGACTTCACCGTGACGACGGTGAGCGAGTGCCCGAGCACGTCGTGCATGTCTCGCGAGAACCGGGCGCGTTCCTCGATCACGGCCAGCCTGGCGATCTCGCCCTGCGCCTCCCTCAGCGCCCGCAGCGACGCGATCTGGCGGGAGAACGCCGACATCATCACCCCGATGGACACGGTCACGAGGGCGATGTACCAGCTGTCGTCGAACTCGCCCGCGAGGAAGATGATGGCCAGCTGCAGCGCGCCGATGATCCCGATGATGATGAGCGATGTCCGCGCGCTGGTCAGCACCATCCCCGCCGCGCAGGCGACGTACACCCAGGTCCAGGTGGTCGCCGTCCCGATGAACGGGAACAGCAGGCAGGTGAACGCGAAATACACGCCGACCCCGACCAGACGCACCCGTTCGCTCTCCCACCAGAGCAGCGGGGGAAGGAGCAGGAAGCCGACGTAGACGACCACGAGCAGCGCGGTCGCCGTGACCTTCGTGGCTGTGTCGCCCACCGCCGTCCACAGGCCGACCAGGACCGAGATCTGGTAGAGCAGGCCGATCATGGCCCCGGGATACCAGCGGCGTGCGGCCGGGTGGGTGAGGCGCGGGACGACTCCGGCCGGGCGGCCGCTCTCTGTGCTCTGCACGCTCACCAGCCTAGGCCGCACGCCGTCAGCTGCGCGCGGCATCCCGGCGGTAGCGCCAGATGATGAACGCACCGAGGGCGATGGTCCAGCCGGCCAGCACGAGGGCGGGCGAGAGGATGTCGCCGCTCTGGTGGGCGCCCATCTGGCCGATCCTGTTGAGCCAGTACGACGGGACGATCTGGGCGACGTTCGCCACCCAGGCGGGGAAGATCTGCAGCGGAACCCACAGGCCGCCCAGCACGGCCATCCCCATGAACACCGCCATGAAGAGCGGCTGCGCGAACTCCGGCTTGGCGAACTGGCCGATCAGGATGCCGAGCAGCGCGAACGGGATGACCCCGCACCAGATGGCGAGCCCGGTCGTGAGCCAGTTCCCAAGCGCGAGCGGCGGGTGGTAGAGCAGTTCGGACACGGTGAAGATGACGACGATGGACACCAGCGCCATCAGCATCGCCGTGATCGCCTTCGAGACCAGATAGCCGGTGCCGGTCAGCGGCGTGATGCGCAGCTGGCGATTCCAGCCGATCGAGCGCTCGGTGACGATGTTGAACGCCTGGGACAGCGCCGCCATCATCCCTCCGTAGCTGGCGACCTGGATGGTGGTGACCACGATCCACGGGAGCTTCGTCACCGGGTCCACCTGCCCGCTGCCGCCGAAGCTGCCGCCGAACGCGACCAGCATGATGAGCGGGACGGCCAGGGTGAAGATCATCGAGCGGGCGTTCTTGAGCTGGCGGAAGGATTCCAGCCCGAGGTAGGCGATGCTCATCGGAGTGCTCCGTTCGTGATGGTGTCTGTGGTGGGTGCGGTGGTGGTGGGCGCGGTGCCGGCCAGGCCCGTCGCGCCTTCGGTGAGGGCGAGGAACGCGTCGTCCATCGTGTGCGCCGTGACCTCGATGTCGTGGATGTCGTCGTGTGCGGCGAGCAGGGCGCGCAGGGTGGCGTCGGAGTCGTCGCTGACGATGGTGAGCTGGCCGGAGCGGTGGTCGAGCGAGCGGACGCCGGGGAGGCGGCCGAGCGCATCCCGTGCTGCGTCGGTCCAGTCGAAGTCGATGGATGCGCGGATCCGGCGCCCGGACACCACCGCCTTCACCTCGTTGGGCGTGCCGTCGGCGACGACGACCCCCTTCGAGAGCATCACGATCCTGTCGGCGTACGTGTCCGCCTCGTCGAGGTAGTGGGTGGCGAAGACGACGGTGCGCCCTTCGTCGGTGAACTCGCGCATCGACTGCCAGAAGGTGCGCCTGGCCTCCACATCCATCGCCGCGGTCGGCTCGTCGAGGAACAGCAGGTCCGGGTTGGAGACCACCGCGACCGCGAACCGCGCCCGCTGCATCTGCCCGCCGGACAGCTTGCTGACCTTCTGCTTGGCGATCTCGGTGCACCGCGCCCGTTCGAGCGCCTCCTCGACGCTCAGCGGATGCGCGTGCGCCGCGGCGACGAGCGCGACCGACTGTGCGACGGTGAGCGTCGGCAGCAGCGCGCCGCCCTGCAGCATCGCCCCGACCCTCCCCTGCTCGATGGCATTGCGCGGGCTCTCCCCGAACAGGGTGGCGGTGCCGGACGTCGGATGCGCGAGCCCGAGCGCCAGGTCGATGGTGGTCGACTTGCCCGCGCCGTTCGGCCCGAGCAGCGCGACGACCTCGCCGGGCGCGATGCTGAGACTCACGCCGTTGACGGCGTGCAACGAGCCGAACGACTTCCGCAGGTCGGTGAGCTGGATGGCTGGTGTCTGATTCACCCTCTCAGACTGGCGGCGCGGAGGCGGCGGGGAGCAGAGCGGATGTCAGGGATGCCGGGTGACATTTGTCATGAGGGTGGGGCGGGTGGGGGGTGCGGCTAGCGAGCGGGCTGCGAGACGAGCGCGGGGTGCGACGAGCGAGCGAGATGCGTCGAGCGCGCGGGGTGCGTCCGCCGCTCACACCCGCGCTTCGCGCGAGCCGCCGAACCGCACCAGCCCGACCACGCCCAGGATGCCGCCCGCCGTGAGCAACGCTGCCCCGATCAGCATGGCCAGATCTTCGGCGTGGGCGACCGGGGACGGGCTCGTCGGGTCGCCGGCGGGGAGGACGGAGTCGCCGCCGATGCCGCCGGAGCGCGATGCTCCGGTGACCGCGGCGCCGCCCGGGGTGGACGGGACCGCGGGGAGCGTGATCGTGGCGGAGGCCACATCCACGGTGGTCGTCGCGCGCTGCAGCAGCACGAAGAACCCGGATGCCGGTGCTCCGGGAGCGCGCGCCGCGAGCCGGATCTCGATGGTGGCGCTCGTCTGGCCGTCGTGGAAGGCGAGAGTGCCGCGGGAGGCCGTGTACTCGGTCCCGGCGACGGCGGTCCCGTCCGCGGTGGCGTAGTCGACGGAGGCGGCCCCTGCACCGGATGCGCGGCTCACCGTGACCGTCGCCGTTCCGCCGTCCGCGGAGGGGGTGACGGAGGTGGCGGTGATGCCGAGCGCGCCGGTGGCGGTCGTGACCGTGAGCGGCGACGTGCGGGTGGATGGACGGAGCTGTGAGCCGTCAACCGGGCGGTACGCGGCGGTGACGGTGTGGTCGCCGGGCGGCGGAGCGGGAAGGTCGGCGCGCGCCACGCCGTCTGCGCCGACGGCGGCGGTCACGGGCGCTGCGCCGTCGACGGCGAACTCGACGGTTCCGTCGGTGGGCGGCGCGAGGAACAGCCGACCGACCGCTGCGGACACGGTGATGGTCGCGCCGGACGCCGCGACGCGTGGGGCGGAGAGCGCCACGGTGGTGACGGTGGCGCAGGACGGGGCGCCTGCATCGATGGTGACGGTCGCGCCGCCGAGCTGCCAGGTGGCGGACGGGGTGCTGTGCGCATCCAGGGTCAGCGACCAGACGGCGTGGTGCTCGCCCGGCTCGAACGCGGTGGGCTGGCCGCGGTCGGCACGGCCGGGCGCGAGGCCGTTGCTGCCAGCGGCCGCCACGACCCGCAGGGTGTCGTGCGCGGAGCTGCGGTAGCCGAGCAGGACGGTGCGCGAGGTGACCGTGCTGCCGAGCGGCGCATCCACGATGCAGTCGACGAGCGGCGTGAGCGTCCCCGGCGGGACGGCGGAGGCGGGAGCCGGTGGCGACGACGGTGTGGATGTGGAGGACGGTGCGGACGTGGAGGAACCGGAAGCAGGGGCGGAGGGCGTCGCCGCCTGCGCGGGAGCCGCCGCGGCCTGCGCCAGCAGCGCGCCGCCGCTCACGGCGACGACGAGTCCGGCAACGCCGAGCATCCTTCGGATACTGGAATACATGGCGGCCACGACCGCAACTCTAGCCGGTGGGGGCCGACCGGCGCGTCTACCACAACGGGTGACATCGCGAGATACCACCAACTGTCGCGAAACGCCCGGGATGCGGCGCAGTTACTGGTATCTCGTCCGCAGCGCGCGCAGCGAGTTGCCAGCGCGGGCCAGGCGGCCGTCGGAGTAGCGGACCCCGCCGCGTACCCGCAGCCCCACCGCGATCCACGCGCAGACGCCGCGTTCCAGGACCCAGAGCGGCGCCCACAGGGCGCTCGTCGCCGGGAACGCGCGCCGGGTCCGCGCACCCCCCTGCCGCACCCCGTCCCCGCGCCGCCGCACCTCCGCGCGCGCATCCCCGCGCCGCCGCCCGGCCTCCGCCGCCGCGACCGCGACCGCCCCCAGGGCGGGCAGCCAGCGCGGCGCGCGCACCGCCAACACGAGCACCACCGGCAGGATCAGCAGCTCGGCCGCCAGGCGTCCCGGCTGCGCGAAGCTGTCGTACGCCTGCCGCACCCGCTGCCGCAGGAAGTGCGCGGCAGACGGAGGGCGTCGCGCCACCAGGCAGTCGTCCGCCGCGAGATGCGTCCCACCCGCTGCCCGCACCGTCCGGATGAGCTCCAGGTTCTCGAACAGCACGTCGCCGTCGTATCCCTCTTCCGGCAGCGCCGACCGGCGCAGGGCGAGCGTGCCGGGGTAGTCGTGCGCCAGCGCCCGGTTGAGCAGGATGCGCGCCGTATCCCACCTGGCGTGCCAGGGCAGCGGCGCGAAGAAGTTCTGCGGCGTGACCACGTCGGCGACGCCGAGCAGGTCCACGACGGTCGCGAGGGCGGCAGCGTCGTAGCGCACGTCGTCGTCGCCGAGGACGATCCGCTCGTGCCGGGATGCGCGGATCCCGGTCATCACGCCGGCCACCTTGCCGTTGCGTCCGGGCCGCGGCTCGACGGGGAGGTGCCTGACCGCCGCAGGGAACGCCGACGCGTGCCGGGCGAACGCGGCGGGCGCAGAGCCGTCGACCACCGTCACGTCGATCAGTGCGGACAGCACCTGCAGATACGCGGCGAGCTCGGACAGCGCACCATCCGCGTCAGCGTCGTCATCGTCGTCGTCCCAGCGCAGCGGCAGCACGTATTCGGCGTCGATCATGCCGTGAAACGTACGCGCGCGGGGCGCCGCCTGCTAGCCGATCAGTTCGCGTAGCTCCCGACGAGACGCACAGCGCCGCCGTCGACGCCCTTCGCGCCCTGCTCGAACCCGGTGAGGTCGCGCGTCGAGGTCGACACCGTCCCGACGCTCCAGGCCGGGATGCCGTCCTGCTCGATCGCCGCGATGACCCGGTCGGCGGCCGGAGCGGCGACGACGGCGAACATCCCGATGCCGAGGTTCCAGGTGCCTTCGCTCGACTCCAGGCTGCTGCCGGCGAGGTCGCTCAGGATGCGGAACACGGGGCTCGGCGACCAGCTCGCGCGGTCCACCTCCACCCACGATCCGACCGGAAGCACGCGCGCGAGGTTCGCGGCGATGCCTCCGCCGGTCACGTGGCTCAGCGAGTGGATGGCGCCGGCGAGCGACGGCTCGCTCAGCACCCGCAGGAGCGGCGTGGTGTAGAGCCTGGTCGGCTCCAGCAGGGCCTCGCCGACGGTGCCGCCGAACGCATCCGAGTGGTCGGTGAAGCCGATGCTGTTCTTCGCCAGGATGTGGCGCACGAGTGAGAAGCCGTTGGAGTGCAGGCCGGAGGACGCGAGCGCGATCACCAGGTCGCCGTCCTGCACCAGCTCGGCGCCGAGCACGGCGTTCGCCTCGACGGCGCCGACCGCGGCGCCCGCCACGTCGTAGTCGTCCGGGCCAAGGAGTCCGGGGTGCTCCGCGGTCTCTCCGCCGACCAGGGCGGTGCCCGTCTCCTCACAGGCGCGCGCGATGCCGGCGACGATGTCGGCGATGCGCGACGGCACCACCTTTCCGCAGGCGATGTAGTCCGTCATGAACAGCGGCTTCGCACCCACCACGACGATGTCGTCGACGACCATGCCGACCAGATCCTGACCGATGGTGTCGTGCTTGTCGATGGCCTGCGCGATGGCGACCTTCGTGCCGACGCCGTCCGTGGACGTGGCGAGCAGCGGGCGGTCGAACAGCTTGAGGAACGACACGTCGAACAGCCCGGCGAACCCGCCGACCCCGCCCAGGACGTTCGGACCGTGCGTGCGGGACACCGCCGACTTCATCAGCTCGACGGCGAGGTCACCGGCGGCTGTGTCGACGCCGGCCTCGGCGTAGGAGGCGGACGTGAATGCGGGCTGTTCGGTCACGGGGTCAATCGTACTGGGACCGGGCTGCTATTCCTTGCGCCCCGGATCTCCGTACGAGGGCAGCAGCACGCTCTCGAACTCGGCGTCCGGACCGGGATCGCATCCATCGGCCGCCGCGCCCTCACCCTCGCCGCGCGGAGCCTCCGGGCGTTCGAGCAGGTTCTTGCCGAGGTGGTGCGCATCCGGGAGCTCGATCGGGTACACGCCGGTGAAGCAGGCGGTGCAGAGACGTTCGCGCGGCTGCTCGGTGGAGGCGATCATGCCGTCCTCCGACAGGTAGCCGAGGCTGTCCGCCCCGATCGACTGGCGCACCTCGTCTACGCCGAGGCCCGTGGCGATGAGCTCTGCGCGGGAGGCGAAGTCGATGCCGTAGAAGCACGGCCAGGTGATGGGCGGGCTGGAGATGCGGACGTGCACCTCCGCCGCTCCGGCCTCGCGCAGCATCGAGACGAGCGCGCGCTGGGTGTTCCCGCGCACGATCGAGTCGTCGACGACCACCAGGCGCTTGCCCTTGATGACCTCTTTCAGCGGGTTCAGCTTGAGCTTGATGCCGCGCTGGCGGATGGTCTGCGACGGCTGGATGAACGTGCGGCCGACGTACGAGTTCTTCACAAGTCCCTGGCCGAACGGGATGCCGGACGCCTGCGCGTAGCCGATCGCCGCCGGGGTTCCGGACTCGGGGGTCGGGATGACGAGGTCGGCTTCGACCGCGTGCTCGCGGGCCAGCTGGCGGCCCATCTCGACGCGCGCCTCGTGCACGCCGCGGCCGGCGATGGTCGTATCGGGACGGGCCAGGTAGACGTATTCGAACACGCAGCCCGCGCGCTTCTCCTCGGCGAAGCGCTGGCTGCGGAGGCCGTTCTCGTCGATGGCGATCAGCTCGCCGGGCTCGACCTCGCGCACGAAGCTCGCGCCGACGATGTCGAGCGCAGCGGTCTCCGAGGCGACGACCCAGCCGCGCTCCAGGCGTCCGAGCACCAGCGGGCGGACGCCCTGCGGGTCACGCGCCGCGTACAGGGTGTGCTCGTCCATGTAGACGAGGCAGTATGCGCCGCGCAGCCGCGGAAGGACTTCGAGCGACGTGGCTTCGAGGGTGTGGTCGAGGTCGCCGGTGAGCAGCGCGGTGACCACGGCGGTGTCTGTCGTGTTGCCCCTGGACAGCTCGCCGTCGTGCTCCGGATACCGGTCGTGGACGAGCTGCATCAGCTCGGCCGTGTTGGTCAGGTTGCCGTTGTGGCCGAGGGCGACCGTGCCGCTCGACGTGCGGCCGAGCGTCGGCTGCGCGTTCTGCCAGCTGGATGCGCCGGTGGTCGAGTATCGCGTGTGCCCGACGGCGATGTGGCCGGTCAGCGAGTTCAGCGCGTTCTCGTTGAACACCTGCGAGACGAGACCCATGTCTTTGTAGATGAGGATCTTCGAGCCGTCGCTGGTCGCGATGCCCGCGGACTCCTGCCCGCGGTGCTGCAGGGCGTAGAGACCGAAGTAGCTGAGTTTGGCGACTTCCTCGCCAGGGGCCCAGACACCGAAGACACCGCAGGCATCCTGCGGACCCTTCTCGCCGGGAAGTAGATCGTGACTGAGAAGACCGTCGCCTCCGGACAAACCGGAACCCCCTTCAGGGAATTAGCTCTCGATGGATGAGCGGGTGTCAGGTGCGTCGCCATCCCCTGGCTGCTCGCCCTGGGTGGTGCGCACGTCGATTCTATCCGCCTGGACGGTGCGCGCCCGACGGTTCGTCGCACGGTCGAGGATCAGGGCGACGACCGCCCCGATCGTGACCCCGACGGCCACGCCGATCGCCAGCAGGAAGCCGAAGACGCTGCCGCGGTCGTACGTGGGGTTCGCCGGGAACGCGAACGTGAGGATGAGCGCGACGATCGCGAACAGGATCGCCCCGGCCAGCATGAACCGGAAGTAGCGCGGCGACCGCCGCACGAGCACCGAGCTCTCGGTGACCGTGGCCTGCTCGTCGTTCTCCTGACTCATGCATCCATTCTCCCTCACGTTGTCTGGGAGCTCGGACGGGAGGGGCCGCGTCAGAACCGCAGCGGCAGCAGCCCGTCGAGGGATGCGCGCTGACCGGACGCGTGCACGGCATCGGATGCGACGGCGTCGGCCCACGGGGTCGCTCCGCTGGCGAGCGCGAGCCAGGTCGGCGCATCCATCTCCACCACGTTGGGCGGGGTGCCCCTGGTGTGCCGGGGGCCCGGGATGCACTGGGTGGCGCCGAACGGCGGCACCCGCACCTCGACGGTGTTGCCCGGCGCACGCTCGGCGAGCAGCTGCAGGAGGTAGCGCACGGCCATCGCCGTGGTGTTGCGGTCCGCTCCACCCGCCAGTGCTGCACGCACGGCCGGGCCGCCCTCCGCATCCTGGATCTTCGCTCTGGCCATCCCCTTATCCTCGCAGCCTCTACCATTGGTCGCGTGAAGATTCTGGTCCTGGGTTCCGGTGCACGCGAGCACGCCATCGTCACGTCGTTGCTGAGCGAGGAGGCCGATCACCGGATCGTCGTCGCTCCCGGCAACGCGGGGATCGCAGCGGAAGCCGCCGTCGAGCCCGGGCTCGACCCTCTCGACGGCGAGGCGGTCACCGAGTACGCGATCGAGAACGGCATCGAGCTCGTGGTGATCGGTCCGGAGGCCCCCCTCGTCGCCGGTGTCGCCGACCCGCTGCGCACCCGCGGCATCCCGGTGTTCGGCCCGGGCAAGGTCGCGGCGCAGCTCGAAGGGTCGAAGACGTTCGCCAAGCGGATCATGGACGCTGCCGGGGTTCCGACGGGACGCGCGGTGCGCGCATCCACGTTGGCGGAGGCGGAGAGCGCGCTGGACACGTTCGGTGCTCCGTACGTGGTGAAGGCGGACGGCCTGGCGGCGGGCAAGGGCGTGCTGGTCACCTCCGACCGCGAGGCGGCCGTCGCCCACGCGACCCACTGGCTCGGCCACGGCGGCGTGCTGATCGAGGAGTTCCTCGACGGCCAGGAGGTGTCCCTCTTCCTGGTGAGCGACGGACACAACGTGCTGCCGCTGTCGCCCGCGCAGGACTACAAGCGGCTGCTCGACGGCGACGGCGGACCGAACACGGGCGGGATGGGCGCGTACTCGCCGCTGCCGTGGCTACCGGAGAACTTCGTCGACGAGGTCATCGACACGGTCGCCCTGCCGACCGTGCGCCAGCTGGCGAAGGAGCAGACGCCGTTCATCGGCCTGCTCTACTGCGGGCTCATCATGACGAGCCGCGGCATCCGGGTGATCGAGTTCAACGCGCGATTCGGCGACCCGGAGACGCAGGTGGTGCTGCCCCGGCTCGTGACGCCGCTGTCGTCGCTGCTGTTCGCCGCGGCGACCGGCGCGCTGGCCGGAGTGCCACGTCCGGAGTTCGCGCTCGACACCGCCGTGACCGTGGTGCTCGCCAGCGAGGGATACCCGGAGGCGCCGCAGATCGGGCGGCCGATCACCGGGCTGGATGAGGCGGCGCGCGTCCCCGAGGTGACCATCGCGCACGCCGCGACGGCCCGCGACGAGGAGACGGGCGCGCTGCTCGCGACCGGCGGGCGCGTGCTCAGCGTCGTCGCCCGCGGCACCACGTTCGCCGAGGCCCGCGCCCGGGCGTACGAGGCGGTCGCGCTCATCGAGCTTCCCGGCTCGCACTTCCGCACCGACATCGCCGCCCGCGTCGCCGACTGACCGCGCCCACTCCATTCCCAAATAATCGAGTCCGAAGTTGTTCACGGTTCGACACGGCGTGTCGCGTGAATAACTTCGGACTCGATTTTTTTGGGGTCAGCCGAGGAGGCGCGTGACGAAGGCGTTGCGGAAGGTGCCAGCGGGGTCGAAGGAGGCGGCGAGGTCGCGGAACGCGTCGAGGCGCGGGTAGAGGCCGGGGACGACGCCGTCGACGTCGAGGTAGAGCTTTCCCCAGTGCGGGCGGGCGCCCAGCGGCAACAGCGCTGCTTCGAGCGCCGGCAGGATCGCCTCGACGCCCTCCTGATCGCGCAGCCAGGTGAAGTGCAGGCCGACCGCATCCGTGCCGGACGCGCTCGACAGCCACAGCTCGTCGGCCGCGACCGTGCGGATCTCGCTGATCTGCAGCAGGGGCGCGATGAGCGGACCCAGCTCGCGCACGGCGGCGATCGCGGCGACGGCGTTGGCGCGCGGCACCAGGTACTCCGACTGGATCTCCGCACCGTTCGACGGCGTGAACTCGAACCGGAAGTGCGGCAGCCGCTCGCTCCACGGACCGAAGACGCCGAGCTGCTCCGTGGTGTTGCGCACATCCATCGTCGCGATCATGTGGCGGGCCTCGGTGAGCGCCGTCGCTCCGAAGAAGTCGTCGCCGATCTCGGTCCGATCGTCCGCGCGCTCCTTGAGCCAGGCGAGGCTGACCGCGTCTTCCGCCCAGTCGGTGAAGAGGGAGACGCTGTATGCGGCCGAGGTGACCTCGTCGAACCGGTCGAGCACCGCATCCCACGGCAGGCCGCCGAACAGCCGCTGCCGCACGTCGAACGTCGGCCGGATGTCGATGGTCACCTCGGTGACGATGCCCAGCGCGCCGAGCGAGACCACGGCGCCGTCGAATCCGGGGTCGCCCCGGCGCAGCTCGACCAGCTCGCCGTCCGCCCGCAGGATGCGCAGCCCGCTGACGCCGGTGGCCAGGTTGCCGTTCCTGTCGCCCGAGCCGTGCGTCGCGGTCGCGATGGCTCCTGCGACGGAGATGTGCGGGAGGGAGGCGAGGTTGTGCAGCGCCCATCCGGCGTTCTGCAGTTCGCGGGCGAGGTCGCCGTAGCGCACGCCGCCGCCGACCGTGACCGTGGAGGCCGCCTCGTCGATCCGGATCGCGGACGGAAGGCCCGCCGTGCTCACGAGCAGACGGTCGTCGTCGGCGAGGTCGTTGAAGGAGTGGCGGCTGCCGAGTGCGCGCACCGATTCGGCGCCGAGCACCAGTTCGCGCAGTTCGTCCAGAGAACGTGGATGCGCGATGCGCTCCGCCCTGTACGTGTAGTTTCCTGCCCAGTTCTGTTCGGTCACCGTGGTCCTTCCTCGCACCGTCTCGTGTACAGCGTTGCCCAGTCTGACACCGATGAGAACGTCGCCTCTGCGAAATATGCCGCTAACCATGAGGAAAAGTTTCCAATCCCGGAGGCTCTCCCCCTCCAGGACGCGGAAAGCCATCATTGTGCCGCTCTCACCCCCGCGAGTAGCGTGACGCCTGTCGGGATGATCCGGCACGGAGGGAGTACAACGTGACCGAGTTCGAGTACGGCCCCGCTGAGTTCATCGTGGCGCAGTTCGACGGCGATCGCCCGTCGCCCGGCGTCGTGCAGGCCATCGTCGACCTGATCGGTTCCGGAAGCGTGCGCATCCTCGACCTCGTCTTCGTCTCCCGCTCGCTGAGCGGCGAGGTCGACATCGTCGAGTTCGAGGATGTCGGCGACGAATACGGCCTCACCGAGATCACGCTCGAAGCGAGCGGGATCGCGGGCACCGAGGATGTCGACGACATCGCCGACCTGATCGAGCCGGGCACCTCCGGCGCGATCCTGGTCATCGAGCACACCTGGGCGAAAGACCTCGCCAGCAAGTTCTTCGCCGCGGGCGGCAGCGTCGTCCACGCCGAGCGCATCCCCGCTCCCGTGGTCAACGCCGTTCTCACCGAAGCGTCGGAAGAGTAGGAGACATCATGCCATTACGTCGAGTAGGCCGTCCGGGACTCCTCGGGCTGGCCGCACGCACCGCCGTCGTCGCAGGCACGGCCACCGCCGTCAGCGGCGGGATGCAGCGTCGCCAGCAGGACAGGGCGATGGAGGAGCAGCAGGCCGCCGACTACCAGGCCCAGCAGCAGCAGGCGCAGATGGATGCGGCCGCCCAGCAGGCCGTCGCGCAACAGCAGGCCCAGCAGCAGGCCCAGTGGCAGGCGCAGCAGCAGGCGGCGCCCGCCGCACCAGCCGCGCCCGCCGGTGGCGACATGATGGCGCAGCTGCAGCAGCTCGCCGCACTGCACGCGCAGGGCATCCTGTCGGACGACGAGTTCTCGGCGGCGAAGGCCAAGCTGCTGAGCTGACCGAGGCGTCAGCAACTCCGTCCGTGACGACTCACGGGCGTCCCGCCCGCCTGTCTCCACCCTCGTGGGAGACCGCGTCGATCCATTGCTCAAGATCCTGCAGTTCGAGACCCAGTATCCAGATCTCGCGCAGCATGGGACGAATGTAGTTGTCGAGGAGTGCTGCACGGCGTCGTGCAAGGATCCCGTCGCGCGCTCCGGATGCAACCACCATCCCAATTCCTCGGCGCTTTTCGAGAACCCCGTCCGCCACCAGGAGGGCAGCCCCACGCTGGGCGGTCGCCGGGTTAACCCCGAGGGTCGCGGCGAGACTATTGGTAGACGGAGTGAAGTCACCCTCGACTAGCTCGCCTCGCAGGATCGAGTTTTCGATAGTCGTAGCAATTTTGACGAAGAGAGCCCGGCCGCTAAACGGCATCGACTCCTCCATGGTCTCGGTCATCGGGATCAACTAATGCGGTCGGCCGCAGCATGAAGGGTAGGCAGAGCCTCCATGAGCCCAATTTGATCGGTCACCGGGAACGGGTATATCAGGTCGTAGATCTCAGCGATCTCCTCTCCGTAGAGATCATCTCCCGAAGGAGGCGCTGATACTGATGCATCCTGAAGCATTCGTTAAGCATTTCATATGAGATAGCTTAAGTACAAAACGCTAAATGTATGCGTTGTTGCCAATCGCGTTAGCGGTCGGTGAAGATTCCCCAGGCTTGGGCCGAACGGCGACGACCGGTCTGCTCGCGTCAGAGACAGCGACGTGGCCGAGCCAACCACGAGCACCACTGCTCAACTGGGGAAACACTCCTGCGGCCAGCCCGTACGATGGACGCGTGACATCCTCCGCCTCCCTCGCCGACTGGTCGCACGTCTACTCCGGCAAGGTCCGCGACCTCTACGTCCCCGCCGGGCGCTCCGGCCTCGACGACACGGACGCGGTCCTCGTCGTCGCGAGCGACAGGGTCAGCGCGTTCGACCACGTGCTCGAGCCGGGCATCCCCGGCAAGGGCGAGTTGCTGACCACGCTCAGCCTGTGGTGGTTCGACCAGCTGACCGAGGTGCCGAACCACCTGATCCCGGACCATGTCCTCGACGGCGAGAAGGCGATCGAGCGCATCCCGGCCGAAGTCGTCGGGCGGGCGATGCTGGTGAAGCCGCTCGACATGTTCCCGGTGGAGTGCGTCGTGCGCGGCTATCTCACCGGCAGCGGCTGGCTGGAGTACCAGCAGACCCAGAGCGTGTGCGGTGTGCCACTGCCCGCCGGCCTGACCGACGGCGACCGCCTGCCCGAGCCGATCTACACCCCGGCCTGGAAAGCCCCGCTCGGCGAGCACGACGAGAACATCAGCTTCGAGCGCACGGTCGAGCTGGTCGGCGCCGAGGTCGCGGAGGAGCTGCGGAGGCTCTCCCTCCTCATCTACACGGGCGCGTCCGAGATCGCCGAGAAGCGCGGCGTGATCATCGCCGACACCAAATTCGAGTTCGGCGCAGACCGCGACACCGGCGAGATCACCCTCGCCGACGAGGTGCTCACCAGCGATTCCAGCCGGTACTGGGATGCGGTGGCCTACGCCTCCGGCACCACCCCGCGCGAGCGCATGGCCAGCTTCGACAAGCAGATCGTGCGCGACTGGCTCAGCGCCAACTGGGACAAGACGGGAACGCCGCCCGAGCTGCCCGCCGACATCGTCGAGCGCACGGCCGCCCGCTACCGCGAGCTCCTCGAGCGGCTCACGCGGGCGTAGCCGCCGCGCGGCTCGCCGCGCGCCTCGCGACGAGATGCCAGTATCTGTCGCGCATCCCGGGCGTTTCGCAACAGTTAGTGGCATCTCGCCGTGGGGTGGGTGTGGCGCGGGCGCAGCCCAGGGCCGCCCAGGACCAGGGCCGGGGCCGGGGCCGGCGCATCAGCGCGCGGCGCGGACGGGGCGCGGGTCGGCGAGGGAGGCCGTGGCGGGAGCCGCGCGCGCGTCCAGCCGGCCGCCGATCGCACGAAGCGCGGCGAGGATGGTGGCGAGGTCGACCACCTCTTGGATGAGCGCGCCCGCGGTCGCCGGGATGAACCCGAACGCCGCGATCAGCATCAGCACCACGGAGACCGCGATGCCGAGCCAGATGCTCTGCAGCGCGATCCTGACCGTGTCCTTCCCGAACTGCACGGCGCGGGCGACGCCGGAGATGTCGTCCACCAGGATCACTGCGTCGGCCGACTCGCTCGCCGCCGTCGCCCCCTTCGCGCCCATCGCGACGCCCACATCGGCCGCCGCCAGCACCGGGGCGTCGTTCACGCCGTCTCCGACCATGATCACCGGGCGTTCCGCGATGGCGGCCACCTCCGCGACCTTGTCGGCGGGCAGGCACTCGGCGCGCACCCGGGTGACGCCGAGTTCTGCGGCGATGTGCGACGCCGTCTCCTGCGCGTCGCCCGTCAGGATCATCGTGCGGGTGACACCCAGCTCGGCGAGCCGGGCGATCGTCGCCTTCGCGTTCGCGCGCAGCCGGTCGCGGGCGAGGATCGCACCGGCGTATAGTCCGTCGATCGCCACGTACACGGCCAGCTCGCCGGGCGCGATGTCCGTGCGGCGCGCATCCGGGGCGTGGGCGGCGACGAACGCGAACTTGCCCACCACCACCTCCCTGCCCTGGATGCGGGCGACCACCCCGTTCGTGGCCGCCTCCTCCGCCCACTCCGCCTCGTGCAGCGGCAGCCCTCTCTCCCTGGCGGCGTCGATCATCGCCGCGGCGAGGACGTGCGACGAGTACTGCTCGGCGCTCGCTACCGCGCCGAGCACCTCGGCGGAGGTGAACGGCGCCTCGACCCTGACCTCGGTGAGAGCGGGCGTCCCATAGGTGAGCGTGCCCGTCTTGTCGAACACCGCCGTGCGAGCCCGCGACAGCGACTCCAGCACTCCGCCGCTCTTGACGATGATGCCGTTGCGCGCCGCCCGGCTCATCCCGCCGATGAACGCGACAGGAGCGGCGATCAGCAGTGGGCACGGGGTAGCGAGCACGAGCACCTCCGCGAACCGCACCGGATCCCCGCTGACCGCCCAGGCGATGGCGCCGAGCGCGAGAGAGAACACGGTGAACGGCACGGCGTAGCGGTCGGCCAGCCGCACGACCGGCGCCTTGCTCTCGGCCGCCTGCGCCACGAGCGCGACGATCTGCTGGTACTGGCTGGCCGATGCGGTCTCCGTCGCACGCAGCTCGACCGCCGCGTTCCCGTTGACCACCCCGCTGAGGATGGTGTCGCCCTCGTGCTTCTCGACCGGGATGCTCTCCCCCGTGATCGACGACTCGTCCACCGTGGTCTCCGCCGAGAGCAGCACGCCGTCCACCGGCACGATCTCGGACGGACGCACGAGCAGCACGTCCCCGGCGCGCACCTCGTCGATGTGCACGTCCTGGTACCCGCGGCCCTGGACAGCGCGGTGGGCGAGCTGCGGCGCCCTGGTGAGCAGCGCATCCAGTTCTCGCTTGGCCCGCTGGTTGGCGTAGTCCTCCAGGGCGTCGCCGCCGGTGAGCATGAGCACCACGACCAGGGCAGCGACGTACTCGCCGACGAGCACCGTGGACACGATGGCGGTCACGGCCAGGATGTCGAGGCCGAACTCGCGCCGCAGCATCGCGCGGACCATCCCCACCGCCTGCCACGCGGCGATCACGAGCGAGTACGCGCTGAACAGCCACTGCACGGTCCAGCCGGCGCCGGTCGCGGCCAGCGCGATCCCGACCACGCCGATGACGACGGTGAGCGTGACCACCCAGTAGCGCCGGGCGAGACCGAGGACGCGGGACATGCGGCCAGTCTTGCCCACGATCCGCCGCCGCGCCAGGGCCGGTGGTCGCACGCGTCCATGCCGCTGCCCGCATACGGACGGGACTAGGTTCAAACGCATGGACATGGACGAACTCAGCGAGCCGCTCCCCACCGCCGCCATCGCGGACGCCGCCGTGCGGCTCGGAATCCGGGTCTCCGCCGCCCCGGCGGCCCTGATCCCGCTGCTCCCCGGCACGGCGTTCGCCGGACCGGCGGCGCCCGTCACGCACCTCGGAAGCGTGGATGTGCTGCTCGAGACCATCGACGACGCCCCGCCCGGCGCGGTGCTCGTGGTCGACAACGGCGGCCGGCACGACGAGGCCTGCGTCGGCGACCTCATGCTGCTCGAAGCCCGGGAGGCCGGGATGCGCGGAGCGGTCATCTGGGGACGCCACCGCGACACCGCGCAACTTCGCGAGATCGGTCTGCCGGTGTTCAGCCTCGGTGCGTACCCGTTCGGACCGCGGCGGGTGCCGCCCGCCGGCCGGGCGATGCGGAGCGCGTACCTCGACGGCGTGCCCGTCGGCGCAGGCGACTGGATCGTCGCGGACGACGACGGCGTGCTGGTGGTGGGGCAGGACCGGCGCGAGGAGCTCGTGGCGACGGCGGTGCGCATCCAGTCGGTGGAGGGCGAGCAGTCGCAGCGGATGCGCGCAGGGGCGTCGCTGCGCGATCAGCTGGACTTCGCCGAGTACCGCCGCAGGCAGGCCGCCGACCCAGAACTCACGCTGCGGCGCTACCTACAGGAGACCGGCGGCGCGATCGAGACCTGACGACCGCCTGCGTCAGCGCGCAGGCTGGCCCGTGCGCTTCTGCCCGTCCGAGCCCGGCCAGATCGTGTAGCTGATCGGCCAGATCGCGGCGATGCCGAGGATCAGCGTCAGCGTGCCCAGCCAGGCGCTGAGCGCCGCGGTGCGGGCCTCGTCGCCGACCACCAGGATCGCTGCGAGCAGCAGGGCGCAGGCGATCGCCCAGGCGATGACGGTCTGACCGAACACCTTCCACTCGTGCAGCACGCGCCGCCGCCCGCCTTTCGGGATGCGCTCCGGCGCCGGGGCGCCGTCGTAGCGGTGCGCGAACCGCGCATCCATGCGGCTGATGATGCCGCGCCCGAAGGCCACGGAGAAGCCGAGGTATGCGGCGGCGAGCCCGTGCGCCCACTCGGCCGTCGCCCCTCCGGCGAGGTCGGCGACGGTCGCGGCGAGGAGCACCAGGTCGGCGACGGGCACGAGCACCAGGAGCACGGAGCCGAGGCGGCGGCGGCGCAGGGCGTAGCGGGCGAGCAGGCCGCCGAGCAGGAAGACCCAGAACAGGATCTCGCAGGCGACGATGACGAAGACGAGCATGGTCCATGTCTAGCACATTTGTACTAGAGTGGGGTCATGCGGACCACAGAGACCCCGGACGAACGCCGCCGCGACATCGGTGAGGCCGTCTGGCGCATCATCCGGCGCGACGGCATCAACGCCGTGAGCACGCGCACCGTCGCCGCGGAGGCCGGGATGGCCCTCGGCTCGCTGCGGCACTACTTCCCGCGGCAGCCGGACGCCGTCGCCTTCGCCATGCGACTCGTCATCGAGCGGGCCACCGGCCGCATCCAGAGCATCATCGCGGACGCGGGTGACGCCGGACCGGACGGGCTCGCCCTGCTGGAGCAGTTCCTGCCGCTCGACGACGACCGCAGGGAGGAGATGGAAGTCTGGCTGGTCTTCGCGGGGGCGGCCATCGCCGACGACGAGCTCGCGCCGGTGAAGCGCGAGTCCGACGCCGCGATGCTCGACCTCATCCGGCAGGTGGTGGCGGCGAGCGCTCCGGACGACGTTCCCGCCGCGCGCATCCAGCGGGAGGCCGACCGGATGCGGGCGCTGATCGACGGCCTGGCCGCCCACCTCGTCGGGAGACACCCGGCACTGACGCCGGAGTCGGCGCGCTCGATCCTGGCCGAGGACTACCGGCGGCTGTGGGAGCGACCGAGCCCCGGGGAGTGAAGTTCTGAAATATATTCAGGCCCGCCAGCGTTGTAGAACGCCATGACCGACCTCCTTCCCGCCGACTCCGCGATGGGTGCGGTGACGCTCCGCGTCGCCGACCTCGACGCCATGACCACCTACTACCGCGACGCCGTGACCCTGAGCGTGCTCGCACAGGAGGGCGGCAGGACCATCCTGGGACGCGGCAGCACCCCCGTCGTGATCCTGGAGCACGCCCCCGAGCTGCGCCACGCCGGGCCGCGCGACGCCGGGCTGTTCCACACGGCCATCCTGTTCGACACGGAGGAGACGCTCGCCGCCGCGGTGTACTCGGTCGCCCGCCGCGCGCCAGGCACGTTCACCGGCAGCGCCGACCACCTCGTCAGCAAGGCCTTCTACTTCACCGACCCGGAGGGCAACGGCGTCGAGCTGTACTGGGACCGCGACCGCAGCCAGTGGAGCTGGACCCACGGCCAGGTCGAGATGGCGACCCTCTACCTCGACCCGAACGGCTTCCTCGGCGAGCACCTCACCGAGCGGGCCGCGACCCTGGCCGACGCGGCAGGAGACGAGCGCATCGGCGACGCGGTCGTCGGCCACGTGCACCTCTCGGTCGGGGATGTGGCCTCCGCTCGCGCGTTCTACGTCGACCGCCTCGGCTTCGAGGCGACGGCGACGCTGGGCGACCAGGCGCTGTTCGTCAGCGCGGGCGGCTACCACCACCACATGGCCATGAACACCTGGAACAGCAGGGGCGCCGGCCCGCGACGCCTCGCACTCGGACTCGGCGAGGTCGAGATCCACGTGCCCACCGCCGACGACCTCGGCGAACTCACCGAGCGCATGCGGCACTACGGCGTGCAGACCCGCGACGACGGGCGCTCCGTGGCGTTCGACGACCCGTGGGCCAACGCCGTGCGCGTCGTCGCCTGACCCGTTAACGGCGCAACCGCCCGTCCCGGCGTGGGGCGAGCGGCTGCGGGATGCGCGGTCGGCGTCAGTCGACGACGGGCGCTGCGTGCGCTCCGTGCGGCGGTTCCTCGCCGGAGGCGAGGCCGGTCGCGGGAGGGACGTCCGCGGCGTGCGAGCCGTGCTGGACGGCATCCACCGGCACCGGCGCGGCGTGCGAGCCGTGCGACGCAGCGCCGACAGGAGCAGGGGCCTCGGCGGGCGCACCGGCAGCAGCCGCGGCTCCCGGACCCCACGCCGGCGGCTTGGGCCGCTCCCACCACACGACGATGAGCGCACCGAGGAACGCGACGGCAGCAGGCAGGAGCAGCGCCTCCGACATGGCCTGGGTGAACCCGGCGTGCAGGAAGGTCGGCAGCTCGGTTCCCGCTCCAGCCTCGGTCGGCGTTCCGCCCGGCGCCTTGGGCAGGTCGACGGCGAGACGGCTCGAGATGAGGGCGGCGATGGATGCGCTGCCCAGCACCGCGCCGATCTGACGGGTGGTGTTGTACACGCCGGAACCGGCGCCGGCCTGGTTCATCGGCAGGTTGCGGGTGACGGTCGTGGAGATCGGACCCCAGACGCCCGACATCGCGATGCCGAGCGTGGCGCTCGGTGCGAGCAGCCACCAGATCGACACATCCGGTGTCAGCAGGCGCGAATACCAGAACAGCGACAGCGCGAACAGCACGAGTCCGGTGGTGGCGAAGTAGCGCGGGTTGATCCGGTCGATCAGCTTGCCGACGAACGGCGCCAGCACACCGGAGAAGACCGCCATCGGGGCGAGCATCAGAGCCGACTGGGTCGGGGTCAGACCGCGGACCGTCTGGAAGTAGAACACGAGAGGCAGCGCCATGCAGGTCACCGCGAAGCCGACGGTGGTGATCGCGGCGTTCGAGAGCGAGAAGTTGCGGTCGCGGAACAGCTTCAGCGGCAGCAGCGGCTCCTTCTTGTTGAACGCCTGCCAGACGACGAACGCGATCAGCACGACGATGCCCGAGATGATCAGGCCCCAGACGGTGATCGGGCCGGTGATGGTGCCCCAGTCGTACGTGCCGCCCTCCTGGATGCCGAACACCAGCAGGAACATGCCGACGCCGCTCAGGACGACGCCGAGGATGTCGAAGCTGTGCGAGTGCGTCGGCAGCTTCGGCACGAGCCGGGCGGCCAGGATGAACGCGACGACGCCCACGGGCACGTTGATGAAGAAGATCCACTCCCAGCCGAGGCCGTCGACGAGCACGCCGCCGAGCAGCGGGCCGATCAGGGTGGCGACGCCGGCGACGGCGCCCCACAGCCCCATCGCAGCACCGCGGCGGTCCGGCGGGAAGATGCGGGTGATGACGGCCATCGTCTGCGGCGTCATCAGCGCGGCGCCGAGACCCTGCACGACCCTGGCCGTGATGAGCATCCCGATGCCGCCGCCCGGCATGACACCGGAGAAGCCACACCAGGCGGAGGCGAGCGTGAAGATCACGAGGCCGATGAGGTAGAGGTTCTTCGGGCCGAAGCGGTCACCGAGACGACCGGTGATGAGCAGAGGGACGGCGTAGGCGAGGAGGTAGGCGCTGGTCACCCAGATGACCGCGTTGTAGTCGGTGCCGAGGTCGAGGCCCTTCATGATCGCCGGGTTGGCGACCGACACGATGGTCGTGTCGATGAGGATCATGAAGAACCCGATGACCAGGGCCCACAGTGCGGGCCACGGCTTCAGTTCTTTTTCCATGGAAGTGTTCCTGTCAGTGATGCTTCTCCTCGGACCAGGACAGTTCGCCTGATACGAGGTCGTCGATGAGGGATTCCAGCCAGGTCGCTTCGACCTCGCTGATGGCCCTGCTGTACTGCACGTTGATCCAGTACTTGCGCGGCAGCCGTTTGGCCTCCAGGTCGGCGATCCCCGCATCCATCGACGCCAGGTCGGCGCGGATGAGCGCGACCCTGTTGCGTAGGAGCTGGATGACGGACTCGACGGGAAGGTTGTGCGACTCGCCCAGGGCGAGCGGGAACTCCGGGTATTCGTTGATGGGCGTCGCGAGGATTTCCGCGACCCGTTCGGTGAGCACGAGATAGCCGCTCTCAGTGATCTCGTACGTGGTGCGCTCCGGCCTGTTGCCTTCGCGCTCTGTTCCGATCGCACGCACCAGCCCCTGCCCGGCGAGCCGGTCGACGGTGTGGTACAGCGACCCGGGCCGCACCTTGACCACGCGTTCCTCCGAGCGCTGCACCAGGGTCTGGTACATCTCGTACGGATGCATCGGTCGCTCGACGAGCAGCGCGAGGGCTGCGACGCCGAGCGGCGTGAGCGTGGTGGTGGGGGGCATGTGTGGTGGGACCCTTGGTATTCCTGGCTGATTATTCCTTGAGGAATATACGGCGTGGACTAAGGCAATGTCAACCCCCGGCGGCCGGACAGGCGAGCTAAGGTCATACGTATGGCGCTTGACTCACATTCGGCGGCCCGCCTCATCCCGCAGCGGCTCCCCGCCGCCCGGCTCGGCGTGGCCGTGGTCGCCGAGCTGGTCGAGCTGATCGTCACCGGACAGCTCAACGAGGGCGACCTCCTGCCGCCCGAGGGACCGCTCAGCGAGCACTTCGGCGTGAGCCGCACGGTGCTGCGCGAGTCGGTCAAGCGGCTGGAGGAGAAGGGCCTCGTCATCGTCTCCCAGGGGCGGGGCACGCAGGTGCTCGCTCCCGGGTACTGGAACATGCTCGATCCCGTGGTGCTGTCCGCGCTGATCGACAACGACGAGAGCGTCGGCGTGCTCGACGAGCTGACCGTGGTGCGGGCGAGCCTGGAATCCGCGATGGCCGGCGCCGTCGCGGAGACGCACACCTCCGAGGAGCTGCGCCGGCTGAACAACGCGCTCACGGCGATGCGCGAGAGCGAGTCCGAGACGGACTCGTTCCGTCAGGCCGACGTGGTCTTCCACTACGCGCTGATGGAGATCTCGGGGAACCGGCTGGCGGAGAACATCGCCAAGCACCTCTACAAGCGCGCCGTCGAGTCCAGCCGCTACCAGGGCATCAACCCCCCGGATGCTGTGGCGCTGACCCTGGATGAGCACGCGGCCATCGTCGAGGCGATCGAGCGCAAAGACGTCCAGGGGGCGCAGAAGGCGATGCACGACCACATCCACATCTCGTGGGAGCGCCGCCGCCTTCCCGACCACGCACCGCGCAGCCGGGCGAGCCAGAAAGGGCAGCCGGGCCAGAAGGCGCAGCGCGCTCAGGCGAGCGAGTAGGCCTCCCGCGCCGTCCCACCGAACACGCGGTCGCGCTCTGCGGCGGAGAGACCGTCGAGAAGTGTCTCCACCGCGGCGATCCACGCCGGGGCTCCCCCGCCGAGCTCGGCGAGCGGCCAGTCGGAGCCGTACATCAGCCGGGAAGGGCCGAAGGCGTCGAGCGCGACGTCGACCACCGGAGCGAGGTCGCGCGCCGTCCAGGATCCTGCCGCGAGCCCGGAGCTGAGCCCGGACAGCTTCGCCGTCACGTTCGGACGCCGGGCCAGTTCGCGCAGCCCGGCCGCCCACTCGCCGAGGTCGCCTCCCGGAGCAGGAGGGCCGCCGAGGTGATCGAGCACGAACCGCATCCCGTCGTGGCGGTCGGCCAGCCGGGCCGCCTGGCCCAGCTGCCAGTCGCGCACCACGAGGTCGAAGCTCAGCCGCTCGGCTTCGAGGGCCGCCATCCCCCGGCCGACCTCCTCGCGCGACAGCCACTCCGGGTCCGGGTCGATGTGCGCGAGGTGCCTGATCCCGACTACCGGGGTTGCACCGCCCATCCGGATGCGGTCGAGCTGCCCCCGAATGTCGCCCGCCAGGTCCACCCAGGCGACGAGTCCCGCGATGACGGGCGAGGCGAGCCGTGCAAGCCGGACGCTCTCGTCCAGGCTGTTGCTCGCCTGCACGACGATCGCGCTCCGCACCCCCGTGCTCGCGAGCATGGCGGTCAGCTCGTCCGCACCGAAGTCGCGGTCGATGGCCTGCATCGTCTGCGGGTCGATCCAGTCCTGCGGGTCGGTCGTGCGGTCCCACAGGTGCACGTGCGCGTCGATGCGACCGCTCACGCGAGGTGCCAGATCTCGTCGATGGGCTGCCACAGCGCGCCCTCGGCGCGCTCCTCCGCGATCCTCACCTGGCACGGGTCGGTGTGCGTCCACCACTCCTGCGAGACGGGATCGGCGGCGATGCGCTCCATATCGGCGTCGTGGTCGTCTCCGACGTACTCGTAGTACGCGAAGAGCGTGTCTCCGAAGAGGAAGATGCTGTAGTTGCGGATGCCGCACTCCGTCATCTTCGCCTCGACGCCCGGCCAGACGGCGCGGTGCAGTTCGAGATACTCCTCGCGCTTCTCCGGCCGGACCCCGACCACGAGCGCCCTGCGCTCCGGCGTGGCGCTCACGAGACCGGCCTCAGCGGGTTCACCGGCACGTCGATCACGTCCGGCTCGGCGACGAGCCGCAGCGCCGCGCGTTCGGGCCGGATGTGCGGACCGGACGCCGACGAGAGGACAGGGCTCGGAACGGAGGACGTCAGCAACGCCTCGTCGACGATGATCCCGATGCCCGGCCGGTCGCCCAGCACGATCCCGCCGTCGTCGAACTCCTGATCGACGTCCAGGCCGACCGGGAAGTGCAGATCCTGCACCTCGTGCGTCAGCAGGTTCGGGATGGCCGCGGCGGCGTGCGCGGCCGGGTTCGCGTTGTACGCGACAGGGCTCACCGGCAGGTCCCGTCCGTGCGCCAGCGTCGCGACGCGGAGCAGGTGGGTAATGCCCCACACGTTGCCCACCTGCACGATGTCGACGGCGTTCGCGTCGAGCAGCGGCCGGTACTGTTCCAGCCCGGTGAGGTTCTCCCCGCTGGCGATCGCCGCGCGGACCTTGCCGCGGAGCGCCGCCATCCCGGCCGCGTCCCAGCGCCGCAGCGGCTCCTCCACCCAGGTGAGGTCCATCCGCTCCTCGATCGCCGACAGGAACCGCGCGGCCTGCGCGTGGTTCCACGACTCGTTCACGTCGAACATGATGGCCGGCCTGCGGGAGTTGCGGCTGAGCGTGTCCCGCAGGATCTCCAGGCGGGGCAGGTCGCGGTCGAGGTCACGGCCGCCCTTGAGCTTGCCTGCCTTGAAGCCGCGATCGGCGAACTGCTCGTAGAGAGCGGCGACCTCCTCGTCGGACAGGCCGTACTCCAGCCCGGAGGCGTAGCCGGGCACGAATCGCTCGCGCGCGCCGAGCATCCGCCAGAGCGGTTCGTCCGCCGCCTTCGCCTTGAGGTCCCAGAGGGCCATGTCGATGGCGCCGATCGTGCCGAAGGTCGAGCCCGAGTGACCGGCTTTGAACACCCAGTCGAGCATCCGGTCGTAGAGGGCGACCACCGAGCGAGGGTCCTCTCCCTCCACGGCGGGGAACACGCGCGCGATGTCGCTGTGCGCCCCGAGGCCGACGCCCTCGATGCCGGCGTCCGTCTCGATGATGAGGACGGGGACGGGTGTGGTGTTCCCGCTCTGCACGCCGTTGACGTCGCCGGTGACCCTCCCCCAGTCGTGGACGGTCGAGAGGCTGCGATATCCGGTGATCTTCATCGGTGGTACTCCTTGATTTCTGGCGCGGTCATTCCTTGGTTCCCCCCGCCGTCATGCCAGAGACGAGGAATCGCTGGGAGAAGAGGAAGACGATCAGGACGGGCAGGATCGACACGATGGTCGCGAGCGCCAGGGTCGGCAGCTGCACCGAGTCCGAGCCGGCCGAGCTCGGGTTGAAGGCCGGGGTGGCCGAGAGCAGCGAGGTGAGCCCGACCTGCACGGGGTAGCCGTCACTCGACGGCAGCATCACGAACGGCAGGAAGAAGTTGTTCCAGTTCTGCACGAAGCTGAAGAACGCGACCAGCGCGACGATCGGCGCCGCCAGCGGCAGAGCGACCTTGGTGAACACCTGCAGCTCCGAGCATCCGTCGATGCGGGCGGCGGCGAGCAGATCCCTCGGGATGCTCGTGGAGAAGTAGATGTACGTGAGGTAGACCCCGAACGGGAAGAACGACATCGGCAGGATCACCGACAGCGGGCTGCCGATCAGGCCCACCGCGTTGAGTTCGAGGAAGATCGGGAGCACGAGCGCGGTGCTCGGGATGAGCATGACCACCAGGGTCAGCACGAGCATCGCCTTGCGCAGCCGGAACTCGGTGAGCGCGAGCGCGTATCCGGCCGGGACGCTGACGATGAGGGTGATGACCAGGGCGCCGATCGAGTACATGGCCGAGTTGCCGATCCACGTCGTCACCGCGCCGCCCTGGAAGGCGAACAGCTGGTTCCAGTTGGCGACGAAGTCCGACCACGAGCCGAGCGCGAACGGGTTGGACAGGATGAGCGCCTTCGACGACTTGGTCACGGCGAACAGCAGCCACACGATCGGGATGGCGAAGAACAGGACGAAGACGGCGAGGACGACGGCCGCGATGGAGCGCCCGCTCCAGCCGCGGAGGGCCGAGCCCAGTCCGCGGCGTTCGCTCGGGAGTGCTGTCATGGTCATTCCTTCTCGAAGAGGCCGCCGCGGGTGACGAACACCCACGAGAGGAGCAGCGCGACGACCAGCAGGATGAGCGAGATCGCGGCGGCGCCGTTGAAGTCGTTCTGCTGGAAGGCGTATTGATACGCGAGCTGGTTGAGCGAGTAGTCGTTGGGGACGATCGCGTTGCTGGCCTGACTGAGCAGCTGCGGCTCGACGAAGAGCTGGGTGCCGGCGGCCAGCGACATGACGCCCATGTACGCGATCCACTTGCGGAGCATCGGCAATTGGATGCGCAGGGCGATCTGGAACGCGTTCGCTCCGTCGATCCTGGCCGCCTCGAGGATGTCGGTGCTGATGTTGTTCAGCGCGCCGTACATGATGACGATCCAGCCGCCTGCTCCCGTCCAGAACGCGATGATCGCGAAGATCGCCGGCAGGTTTCCCGGCTGGATCACCTCGACGAAGCTGTTCAGCCCCAGGAAGCGGAGGATGCCGCTGACCGGGCTGGCGGTCGGGTCGAGCACGAAGAGCCAGAGCAGGACGCTCGACGCCCCGGCGAGCGCGCCGGGCAGGTAGTAGATGAAGCGCAGGGAGGTCGCGGCCCAGCGCGCGCGGAGTGAGTGGACGATCAGCGCGAGCACGACCACGAAGATCACGAGGCTGATCAGCCAGATCACGAGGTAGACCGTGACGTGGAGCACGGCGGGCCAGAACCGGAAGTCGGTGACCACCGTCACGAAGTTCTGGAACCCGGCGAATCCGCCGTCGGCCGTGGTGAAGGCCAGGAGCACCGCATAGAGCGCCGGGAGCACGCCGAAGGCGATCGTGAGCAGTGCGTAGAGCGAGATGAAGACGTAGCCGATCGGGGTGCGCCCAGGTGCCCGGCCGCCTGGCCGGGCTGACCGCCGGCGCCCGGAGGCGCCGACGGTCAGCTGGTCGCTCGGGGGAGCGAGTGTCATGTCAGTTCACCGTGTATCCGTCGACCTTGGCCTGGTTCTCGATGGCCGTCTGCCAGGTCGGCAGCAGGTCGACGATGGACTTGCCTCCGGTGATGGCCGGGGTCATGGTCTTCGCCCAGACGGCTTCCTGGCTGAAGACCGGGTAGCCCCAGCCGTCCCAGACCTGGGATGCGGCGGTCACGATGGGTTTGAGCGGCGTCGCGAAGTACTTGCTCGACTCCTGCTTGGCGATCCACTTCTCCGCGGCCGGCGCGTACGCCGGGTATCCGGGGGCGAGGGCGACCTGGTAGTCGTCCGCCGTGGTGACGAACTCGGCGAACTTCGCAGCCGCCTTCAGGTTCTTCGAGTGGCTGGAGATGAACCAGGTGCCGCCTCCGACGTTTCCGGTGACCGCCTTGTCCTCACCCTTCCAGGTGGGCGGCTCTGCGACGCCGAGCTGTCCGGCCGGCACGTTCAGCGACTGCGCGTTGTTGAAGATGGCGCCCGCGTACCAGGCCGGGCCGGGCATCATCAGGACCTTGCCGCTGTAGTTCTTGACGAACTCCGGGGTGAAGACGCTCACGACGGGGACGGTCTTGTTCTCGCGGAGCGTGTCGAGCATGGATGCCGCCCGCTTGCACTCCTCGCTGTCCGTCTTGACCGTGACGGCTTTGGGACCGGTCACGTCGTTCGCCTGGCACTTGCTCGCCCACATGAAGACCTCGGGGGTCCAGGCGTCGCCCGCCGTGCCGACGATGTAGCCGGGGTGCTCCTTGGCCACCTTCTCGCCGAGGGCCTGGTATTCCTCCCAGGTGGTGGGGACCGTATAGCCGAACTGGTCCATCAGGGACTTGTCGAACCACAGCACCGCCTGCGCGAGGTCGTTGCGGAGGCAGTAGACCTTGCCCTCGACGGTGCAGGGGTTCAGGGCCCCTCCGGTGAACTTGCTCAGCGTGTCGCTGGGAACGAGCCCCTTGTCGAGCACAGCGGCGAAGGCCTGTTTGCCTCCCGACTTCTGGCTGGCCCAGGATGCGTCGCTGTTCTGGCTGGAGAACACGACGTCCGGCCAGCCGCTGCCCGCCCTGTCGAAGAGTTGCATCTTCGTGCGGAACGAGTTGGAGCCGTTCGCCGATCCGTCGTACGTGACGACCTTGATCTTCGTTTCGGGATTGGCCTTCTCGAAGGCCTTCGCAGCGGACTGGCGGTCCGCGTCCACCCAGACGGTGATCGTCGAGGAGGTGTCCTGCTTGGCTTCGGGAAAGCCGTATGAACCGTTCGTGGTGCTTCCGCCGGTGCTGCAACCGGTGAGGGCGATCAGTGCCGCTGCGGCTCCGATCGCTGCCACCGTCAGCGCGGGCCTTCGGCTCGAACGCACCACAGTGTGGATTCCGACCATGAGATGTCCTTGTCTTGTCGACTTCGTTGACGACGCCGAGGAGGCGTAGTGCGAGCATAGAGCATACGTATGATGTTTGCCAAGGGGCAATCGCCTACCGGCCGAGCCAGCCCCCATCGACGGGCAGGATGGAGCCCGTGACGTACGCCGCAGCGTCGGAGGCGAGGAACACGGCGGCCCCCGCCACGTCCTCCGCAGCACCCCAGCGACCGGCGGGGATGCGCTCGATGATCGACCGCGACCGCTGCTCGTCGTCCTGCAGCGCCTGGGTGTTGTCCGTCGCGATGTAGCCGGGAGCGATGCCGTTGACGGTCACACCCCTCCCCGCCCACTCGTTGGAGAGCGCACGCACGAGACCGGCGACACCGGACTTCGCCGCCGCATAGCCCGGCACGTTGATGCCGCCCTGGAACGAGAGCAGCGACGCGGTGAAGATGACGCGCCCCCGGCCGGCATCGAGCATCCGGCGCCCGAGCACCTGGCTGAGCAGGAAGCCGCTCGTCAGGTCCACCTCCAGCACCTCGTCGAACCACTCCATCGGATGCTCGGCGGCGGGCGCGCGGCGGATGACGCCCGCGTTGTTGACCAGGATGTCCACCGTGCGATCCCCGGCGACCAGTCCGTCGGCGAACGCCGTGACCTGCGCCCTGTCCGCGAAGTCGACCCTGTGCCCGGTGAAGGAGCGACCCATCCCGCGCACCCGGTCGGCGATCGCCGACGCCTCCGGATCGAGCGTCGCCGAGACGCCGACGATGTCCGCTCCGGCCGCGGCGAACGCCTCGGCCATCGCGAACCCGATCCCGCGTTTCGCGCCCGTGACGACGGCGAGCCTGCCGGTCAGATCGAACGGGTTCATGCTCCGACCTCCACGAGCAGCTTCATGGCCTGGCCGGCCTCGAGCGCTTCGAACGCCGCCGCGACCTCGGCCAGCGCGACCACGCGCGTGATGAGCTTCCCGGCCGGAATGGTGCCACCGGCCACCAGCTCGACCGCGCGCTCGAAGTCCTGCCGCTCGTACACCCGCGCCCCCAGAATGGTGAGCTCGCGCCAGAAGACGCGGTGCAGGTCGAGCGGCCTCGGCTGCGAGTGGATCGCGACCACGACCACAGTGCCGCGGACCTTCGCCAGCCCGGTCGCGCCGAGCACGGCGGCCGCGGCGCCGGAGACCTCGAACACCACGTCGGCGCCCGCATCCCCCGTCCACTCGTTCACCCACGCCACCTGGTCGACCCCGGACGGGTCGATGGTGCGCAGCCCCATGTCCTCGGCGGCCGCCCTGCGGTTCGCGTCGATCTCCGCGATCACCACCTCGGCACCGGATGCGGTCGCCACCGTCGCGATGAGCACGCCGATGGGTCCTGCGCCGATCACGACGACCTTGTCGCCGGCGCCCGCGCCGGATCGGCGGACATCGTGCACGGCCACGGCGACCGGCTCGACGAGCGCGGCATCCCGCAGCGACACGCCATCCGGGAGCCGGACGAGGGTGCGGGCCGGCACGTTCCAGTACTGCTGGAGCGCTCCGGGGCTGTCGATGCCGATGAAGTCGAGGTTCTGGCAGATGTGCTGGTTTCCGGCGAGGCAGGCCGGGCAGGTGCCGTCCCAGTCGAGAGGCATCACGGTGACCAGGTCGCCGACCGCCCAGCCGTCGACGCCCGGGCCGAGCTCGGCGATGGTGCCGGACATCTCGTGGCCGATGGTCGCCGGGGTGGTCACCCGCGCATCCATGTCGCCGTGGTAGACGTGCAGGTCTGTGCCGCAGATGCCGACGTACGCGACGGCGATCCTGACCTCCCCGTCGCGCAGAGCCGCCGGCTCGCGCTCCTCGACCGTGATCGTTCGTGCCCCTGTGTACTCTGCCGCCAACATCGCCGACTGCTCCTCTTCTCTGCGTTTACGCCTCGTCGCGCCGCTTCGACCCCTGGCGGGATGCGGCGACCACAGCTTAGATCAGAATGTCCGCAAACATAATACGTATGCTGAGTTATCATCACGGTCATGGAGAAGCGATGAACCCACGAACGAGCATCCCGGCACGCACCCTCCGCACGGGAGCAGCGGTGACGGAACTCGGCCTCGGCGCCGCCCAGTTCGGGAACCTCTTCCGCGAGACCACGGACGAGGAGACCGAGAGTGCGGTCGCCACAGCGCTCGGCGCCGGCATCCGGTACTTCGACACGGCCCCGCACTACGGGCTCGGGCTGTCGGAGCGGCGGCTCGGTGCCGCTCTGCGTGCGAACGACGCGCGGCGCGACGAGCTCGTGCTCTCGTCGAAGGTGGGCAGGCTGCTCGTCGAGACCCCGGAGACCGCCGACCGGCTCGACGACGACGGGTTCGTCGTGCCCGCCGACCGCAGGCGCGTGTGGGACTTCAGCAGGGACGGCATCCTCCGCTCGGTCGAGTCGTCCCTTGAACGCCTCGGAACGGACTACCTCGACATCGCGTACCTGCACGACCCGGACGACCACTGGCCGGAGGCGTCGACCACCGGCATCGGGGCACTCGTCGAACTCCGCGACCAGGGCGTCGTGCGCGCCTTCGGGGCCGGGATGAACCAGTCGGCCATGCTCACCGCGTTCGTCGAGCAGACCGACGTGGATGTGGTGATGGTCGCCGGCAGGTTCACCCTCCTCGACCAGTCGGCGCTGACCGACCTCCTTCCCGCGGCGCTGCGCCGCGGGGTGTTCGTGGTCGCTGCGGCGGTCTACAACTCCGGACTGCTGAGCAGCCCGACCGTCGACAGGGCCGCGCACTTCGACTACGGAACGGCCCCGGCTGCGGTCGTCGAACGCGCGGAGGCGCTGGCGGAGGCGTGCGCGCGGCACGGCGTGAGCCTGCCGGAGGCGGCCGTCCAGTATCCCCTGCGGCACCCGGCCGTCGTCTCCGTGGTGACCGGGATGCGCACCGCGTCCCACGTGCGGAGCACGGCGGACCGGTACGCGGCGACCATCCCGGATGCGCTCTGGGAGGAGCTGGACGCGAGCGGCCTGGCGGCCGACCCGGCGCGCATCCACTGATCGCGCTCCCCTGCCGCCCACTGCCGCCAGCCCTCCGCGCCCGCGCCGTTGTAGCATTCCAGGGGACCGCTCCGGGGTGGCTCGGGAAGGATTCGACTGTGGCCGTGACGCTCCGCGAGGTGGCTGCGGCGGCGGGCGTGTCCATCAAGACCGTCTCGAACGTGATCAACGGCTACGCGTACATCAGCGACGCAACGCGGGCGGCGGTCGACGCCGCCATCGCCGAGCTCGGCTACCAGCCCAACCTGTCGGCGCGCGGCCTGCGCTCCGGACGCACGGGCGTGATCAGCCTCGTGATCCCCGACCTCAAGAACCCGTACTTCGCGGAGCTCGCCGACTCCGTGATGCGCGAAGCCGCCACGCACGACGTCGCGGTGTTCATCCAGCAGAGCGGGGGCGACCGTGACAGGGAGCTCGCGATCCTGCGCGGCCCGCAGATGCGGATGGCGGACGGCATCCTGTTCAGCGTCGCCGGCCTCGGCCAGGAGGACGCCGCCCTCGTCGACGTGCCGACCCCGATCGTGCTGCTGGGCGAGCGGATCTTCCACGGTCCCGCCGACCACGTCACCATGATGAACGTCGCGGCCTCCCGGGCGGCCACGGAGCACCTGCTGTCGCTCGGGCGTCGCCGGATCGTCGCGCTGGGCGCGCATCCCGGTGAGGTCGTCGGCTCGGCCGGGCTGCGCCTGGCCGGGTACCGGGAGGCTCTGGAGGCGGCCGGGGTCGAGTACCGCGACGAGCTGGTGCTCGAAGCCGGGGAGTGGCGCAGAGTCGACGGCGCGCGCGCCATGCGGACGTTCCTCGAGACCGGCATCGACGTGGACGGCGTCGTGGCCTTCAACGACTCGCTGGCATTCGGCGCGATGCGCGCCATCGAGGACCGCGGGTTCCGCATCCCGGACGACGTGGCGGTGATCGGCTTCGACGACCTCGACGAGACGAGGTACTCCATCCCGACCCTGTCGTCGATCGAGCCCGGCCGCGACGACATCGCGGAGACGGCCGTGCGCCTGCTGCTGGCGCGGATCGGCGGCGACACCACTCCGTTCCAGGAGCACGAGGCGCCGTTCCGGCTGGTCGCCCGCGAGTCGACCGCTCGCTGACCGCGCGTCTCCGAACCGGGGTTGACAGGGCGCCCCGGATTGTCGGATAGTCTTCCTACAACGTTATAGGTAAACGTTGTACTACGACGAAGGAAGCCAACGAATGTCTGACTCCACGATCATCCTCGACCGCGCGAACACCGTCGGCCCCGTGCGCCGCCGCACCTTCGGCGCCTTCGTCGAACACCTCGGCCGGTGCGTGTACGACGGCCTGTACGAGCCCGGCCACCCGACCGCCGACGCCGACGGTTTCCGGCGGGATGTGGTCGACCTCGTCAAGGAGCTCGGCACCAGCACCGTCCGCTATCCAGGAGGCAACTTCGTCTCCGGCTTCCGCTGGGAGGACTCCGTCGGCCCGCGCGAGAGCCGCCCGGTGCGCCGCGACCTCGCCTGGCACTCGCTGGAGACCAACCAGGTCGGACTCGACGAGTTCTCCCGCTGGCTGAAGCTGACGAACTCCGAGCTGATGCTCGCCGTCAACCTCGGCACCCGCGGCATCGAGTCGGCGCTCGACCTGCTCGAATACGCCAACCACCCGTCCGGCACGGCGCTCAGCGACCAGCGCATCGCCAACGGAACGCCCGAACCGCACAACATCCGGATGTGGTGCCTCGGCAACGAGATGGACGGCCAGTGGCAGACCGGCTACCTCACGGCTGACGACTACGGCAAGCTCGCCGCCAGGACCGCCGCCGCGATGAAGATGGCGGACAAAGACCTCGAACTCGTCGCCTGCGGCTCCTCCGGCTCCGGGATGCCCACCTTCGGCGAGTGGGAGCGCGTCGTCCTGGAGCACGCGTACGACCACGTCGACTACATCTCCGCGCACGCCTACTACCAGGAGCGCGGCGGCGACCTCGGATCGTTCCTCGCCTCGTCGGTGGACATGCAGTACTTCATCGACACGGTCGTCGCGACCGCCGACCACGTCGGGTACCGCAAGAAGAGCACGAAGAAGATCAACATCTCGTTCGACGAGTGGAACATCTGGTACCTCGACGAGCACCAGGCCTCCGACGAGATCAACGACGAGTGGCGCATCGCCCCCCGCCAGCTCGAAGACGTCTATTCGGTCGCAGACGCCGTCGTGCTCGGCAACCTGCTGATCACCCTCCTGAAGAACAGCGACAGGGTCACCTCCGCCTCCCTCGCCCAGCTGGTCAACGTGATCGCCCCGATCATGACGGAGCCGGGCGGGGACGCCTGGCGCCAGACCACATTCTTCCCGTTCTCGGTCACCAGCAGGCTGGCGCGCGGCACGGTGCTGCGCCCGGTCATCGACTCGCCGACCTACGCCACCGCCGTCCACGGCGATGCCGCGGTGGTGGATGCCGTCGCCACGTTCGACGACGAGACCGCGACCGGCGCGGTGTTCCTCGTGAACCGGGACCAGACCGCATCCCGGACCGTCACCATCGACGTGCGCGACCTCGGCGCATCCCGGATCGACGAAGCGGTCACGCTGGCCGACGACGACGTCTACGCGAAGAACACCCTCGAGAACCAGACGCGCGTCGGCCTCACGCCGAACACGTCGGCGGCGATCGAGGACGGCCGCCTCACGGTCGTGCTGCCGCCCGTGTCGTGGACGGCCGTGTCGTTCGGCTGACGCCCGGTCACTTCGTCTTCGACAGCTTGTCGATCCAGGCCAGCGCCACGGCCGAGAGGATGAAGACGCAGTGGATGACCACCTGCCAGAAGACGCCCTCGCTGGTGTACTTCTCGCTGCCGAGGACGCCGCCGTTGGCTGCCCCGATATCGGCGACGGCGATGAACGTCTTCAGCAGGTGGATGGAGGAGATGCCGATGATCGCCATCGCCAGCTTCACCTTGAGCACGTTGGCGTTGACGTGCGACAGCCACTCGGGCTGATCGGGGTGTCCCTCCACGTTCACGCGTGACACGAACGTCTCGTAGCCGCCGATGATCACCATGATCAGCAGGTTCGCGATCATCACCACGTCGATCAGCCCGAGGACCGCGAGCATGATGTCCGCTTCCTCGATGTGCGTCGGGTGGGCGATGACGTCCTCGGCGATGTGCCACAGCTCCACCATGAAGACGTAGACATAGATCAGCTGCGCGACGATCAGGCCGAGGTAGAGCGGGGCCTGCAGCCACCGGCTGGCGAAGATCAGCGAGCTGATCCCGCGCTGCGGAGCGTTCGGACGGCGCGGCGACGGCTGCTCTGCCTGGGTGGGGGCGACGACGGGTGGGGCAGTCTCTGACACGGGGGCTTCCTCACGTATTCGGGAGGGAAAGCCTAAACGGGCATTTATGTGAGAACGCTCAGGATCGGGCGTTCAGGTGGCGGCTGCGAGCTGCGTATGCGATTCATCGCTCAATCGTCGCGTGGTTTCCGCGGCCTGAGCTTCCGAAGCGGCCTGACCATCGAGGTCACGATCCAGAGCACAAGCATGCCGACACCGAGCAGTGCTGCACCGAAGATCAGTTGCACGAAGTCCACGCGAGTTCTCTCTTTCAAAAAACGGCTCGAGATACTCTCCCGGCCTATTGATCCATATGCAAGATAACAGATTTTAGGCTGGTCTTGAACGCGACGAGTCCCTCAGGATCGGGCGTTCAGCGCCAGCACCTGCTCGGTGAACGCCCGCGCGCCGCCCTGCGCAGGGTGGCGCACGGCGGGCGCATCCACCCCCTCCGCTGCGAGCGCGCCCTGCGCCTTCCTGCCGACAGCGACGATGGTCTGGATGCCGAACGCCCTGGCCAGCTCGAGCGCGACGGGTGTTCCGTCGCGCACCTCGGCGGGCCGCGGAGTGCGGTTGGTGCGCGGGTCGCCGGCGACGAACGGATGGTGCGGGTAGATCGGCCAGGTCAGCGGCAGCGGCCCGCGCCAGTCGGCGAGCGCCGCCCAGACCACCCTGCTCGACGCCTCCCACGGGGCCTGTGGATGCTCGGGCAGCTCCAGCCCCGGAACGGCGCGCGCGGCGGCCCCACCCTCACCGGCCTCGCGCGCGGAGACGAACGGGACGCCGGTGACCGTCATGCCGCGCCAGCCGGGCGCCTCGGCGAGGAGGAGCACGGTGGTCCCGTGCACGGCGGCGAGGTAGCGGCGGAGGTTGCGCTCCCGCATCCGGCCGAGCTCGTCGTCGCCGTAGAGGTACTCGGCGTCCGGCGGCACCGGCACCGCGTCGAGCAGGCGAAAGAAGGTGTCGAGCATCCCTTCATGGTCGCAGACAGGGCAGAATTGTCCCACCTCGCGCCGCGGGGCCGAGAGTCGGAGCGAAGGGTCCCGGATGCCGACCATCATCCTCGTGGGGTTCGCCGCGATCGTGCTGTGGTCACTGGTCGCTCATCGGTTCGAGCGCAGCGGGATCGCCGGGCCGCTGGCGCTGGCGCTGATCGGTTCGCTGGTGGTGCTGATCGACATCCCGGCGTTCGTCGAAGCCGTCGACAGCGATGTGGCCGAGCACGTGGTGGAGCTGATCCTGGCCGTGCTGCTGTTCGTGGACGCCTGCGAGGTGAAGGGCGGCGTGTTCGGCGGCGAGGGCAAGATGATCGCGCGGCTGGTGCTGATCGCGCTCCCGCTGTCGCTCGCGCTCGTGGTCGTCAGCGGGCTCTGGCTGCTGCCCGGCGTGAACCTGTTCGTGCTCATCGTCATCGCCTGCGTCGTGATGCCGACCGACTTCGCGCCGGCGACGGCGCTGCTCCGCTCTCCGAGGATCCCGGCCAGGGTGCGGCAGATCCTCAACGTGGAGAGCGGGTACAACGACGGCCTCATCTCCCCGATCTTCGGTATGTCGCTGGCCATCGCGGTGGTGCTGCCGACGCTGATCAAGGTCGCGGACAGCGGCACGGAGCCGTCGCACAGCACCGAGACCGAACTGGAGAAGAACGTCGAGGACTTCATCAACGCGTTCTTCGGCGCCGTGCCGGCGACCATCGTCGCCATCCTCGTCGGCGTGCTGCTCGGCGGCGCGATCGGCCTGCTCACCCGCTGGGCATCCGGCCGCGGCTTCGCCAACCCGACCGGCGTGCGCATCGTCATGCTGATCACCCCTCTCCTCACCTACGGGATCGCGACGATCCACGGGGTCGGCGCCAACGGTTTCGTCGCCGCCTTCGTCGCCGGGGTGATGTTCCGCTTCACCCGCACACGCAAGACGGAGCAACTGTCGATCGCGCACGACGAACTCGTGCTGGTGGAGGAGGTCGGCGTCCTCGCGACCAACTTCGTCTGGTTCGTCCTCGGCGCCATGACCACCGACATGATCGTCAGAGGCGTCGACTGGATGCTCCTGCTGGTCGCGCTGCTCGCGCTCACCGTGTTCCGCGCCGTGCCGGTCTACCTGGCTACGCTCGGCTCATCCATCTCGTGGCGGGACCGCACGATCGTGGGGCTCGTCGGGCCGCGCGGAGCCGCATCCATCGTCTTCGGCCTGCTGGCGTTCAACAAGCTGCCCACCGGCGCCGGAGACGACGTCTGGGATGTCGCGGTGCTGACGGTGGTCTCGAGCATCATCCTGCACGGCCTGGTCGCGCCGTACATCGTGAAGCGGCTGCCTGCCCGGGTCTGATCGCGTCAGGCGAGCTCCACCAGGCGGGCGTGGGCGTACTCGCAGACGAGGGCGTGCAGGTAGACGGCCTGCGGCACATCCACGTTGGAGTCCATGCGCAGGCTGAGCGCGCCCGTCTTCCAATGCCGGAACGTGTCGTCGTCGCAGACCACCGCGAGCAGTTCAAGGAGCGAGTCGTCGAACCGGATGGAGTGGATCGCCCTGCGGTACTCCTCCAGGGTGAGCGCCATCGAGAACGGGATGTTCATGAAGCAGAGGGCGGTCTGGATGTCCAGCCTGAGCAGCCGGCGGCGGCCGCGCTCCGGGTCGATGGCCGGGATGTCCAACTGCTGCAGGTCGAGCGGTTCGCGCCGGGTGACCGGAACGCCGTCCAGCGCGATGAACACGTCGTAGACGTTCACGTCGTGCTCGACCACGGCGTGGTCGCCCAGCCCGGCGAGCGTCACCGGCCGCAGGGTGACCGGCTCCATCGCGGCGGGGGTGTTGCGGATGAGGAAGTTCACGAGGTTCGTCTCGACCACGAAGTGCCGGATCAGCAGTTCCACCGCATCCGGATGCACGAACCGGCGCAGGAACCAGACGCAGAGCACATCCATCGTGCCGAGCGACATCCAGCGGAACGGCAGCACCCGCTTGACGATCGAGACCAGGGCGACGATCACCCGGGACAGCACCCGGGCGACCGGGTACAACCAGCGCCGGGAAAGCCGCCGCTGATCGTCCAGGATCTTCCGCACCAGCGCGCGATCGAGCGGGATGGACGGGTCGGCGGAGATCGCATCCCACATGCTCGGGTCGGACAGCCCTACCTCCGGCATGTCACTGATCCAGTTCCTCGAGCTGCAGCACGTACAGCCTGGCGACCACCTGCGCGCAGCGCACGATGTCGTCGGCCGCGGCGTCGTCGATGATGCCGGAGGTCAGGATCGCCTCCAGAGCCCCGGTGTGCTCGGCGTCCGCATCCTGGTGGTAGCGCATGAAGTGCACCTGGTTGTCTGCCAGGCCGAGCACCTCCTGGAACCGGGCGGCCCAGCCGGCCGCCCGCTTCGCGCCGAGCCCCTCGATGATGAACATCGCGCCGAGCAGGCCCACCGGGTTCGGGCGGTCGGCGTAGTGGAACATGTAGCCGGACAGCGCCTCGGAGCCGAGGTTCTTCCTGCCGGCGCGCAGCTCATCCAGCGATCCGCCGATCGCCACGTAGTCGCGTTCCAGCATGAGGTAGTCGCGGTGCTCCTCCTCCGCGTGGCGGATCGCCGCCGACCGCAGGGTGAAGTGGTCGACGTCGAAGCTGGACGCCGCGCGGGAGATCCACGGCGACCCGTCTACCACCTGCTGCCGGAGGTTGAAGAGCAGCCTGCTGTAGTCGTCGATGGTGACCGTGCCCTCGGCGAGCCTGCTCAGGATGGGGACCCGGTCCAGCCGCTCCTCCAGGTCGGCCCACACCTCGGTCAGGCGGGTGAAGAGGGATTCGGCGACGGCGGTCGCGTCTGGCGTGGCTGTGGCTGTCGTCATGTCACTGCTCCTTGGTGGTGTTCTGCGTGCTGGTGTTCTGCGGGGCTCCCGGCCCCACGACGGTGAGGTGGGCGAAGGCGAACGAGAACCGGCCGGACTCCGGCACGGCGAGAAGCACGGTGTCCCCGACGGCGAACCGTCCGGTGCTCCACGCCTCCTCCAGCGCGATGAAGATGCTGGCGGAGCCGGTGTTGCCGCGGGTCTCCAGGTTGGAGAACCAGCGGTCGGTGTCCAGGGTGGGCAGGCGGCGGCGCAGGGAGTCGAAGGCGAGGTCCCTGAACGCGTTGGTGCTGTAGTGGCAGATCACGTGGTCGAGGTGCTTCACATCCACCAGGCCGATGTCGACCAGCTCCTCGAACTGCTTCAGCCCGGCCTCTGCCAGCTCGTCGAGCACGCTCACGTCCTGCCGCAGCAGGAACATCCCCGCCGCATCGGCCTCGGCGACGCTGACGTCCTGCCAGGTGCTCCCGACGCTCGCCTCCGTGCCGTCCATCCCCGCCCGCATGCACACCGGATGCTGGTGGGCGAGCGACACCTGCCGCACCCAGTCGAGCCGCAGCGACGGCCTGCTCGGGTGCGGCTGGAACTCCAGCACCACCGCCCCGGCGCCGTCGGAGAGCATCCAGCGCAGGAAGTGCGAGTCGAGCCCTGCGCGCTTGCCGTCGAACCGGCGCTGCCGGAGGCTCCGACTGGGCAGCTCGGAACCGACGACGGCGGCCCGTGGATGGTCGCCCAGCCGGATCTTGCTCGCGGCGGCATCCAGGGCGGCGAGGCTCGACGCGCACACGCCGGAGGCGGACAGCACCTGCATGGGTCCCCCGCCGAGCCTGCCGTGCACCATCGACGCGAAGCCGGGCACGAGTACGTCGCCCATCGTGGTCGCCGTCGCGAGCATCCGAAGGCCGGAGGCCGGGATCCCGCGGTCGTCCAGGGCAGCCTGCAGCGCCTTGACGGCGAGCTCTTCGTTGAGCTCCGTCGGCTCGCCGTGCTCGTCGAGCGCGTAGTGCCGCTTCCGGATGCCGTTCGCAGCCAGCACCCGACGCCGGATGCGCTCGGTGACCGGGTCGTCGCCGCCGAGCCTGGCCGCAATCCCGTCGTTGTCGACCGGCTCCCCGGGGAGGTAGCTCCCGAAGCCGGTCAGGTATGCGGCCGCCGTCATGGCGCGATTCGGGTCATCGGAGGCGTCCTTTCGGTCAGGCAAACATACCTGACACCAGTTTTCGGACCCGCGACCGTCGAAGCTACCCCCCTTTGTGTCGTCGTCTCTCCCTCCCTCGCGCGCGGGAGCCGTGATTGTATATCGGATATACCCTTTTGAATATAAATCTTTGTCGTCGCAAAGATGTGAAACTGGCGCTCTAGGGCTGGCCCCTCCGTGACGCGTCACACGACCTGTCCGGTGAGAACTGAGAAAGGAATCGCATCCCCATGCGAAGCAAGAGATCACATTCACACGCTGCAGCCACGAGGCTCTGCGCCCTCGCGGCGTTCGGCGCACTGACCGTCGGGTCCGTCGGGCTCGCCGCGCCGGCGAGCGCGACGACGCTCCAGGAGACGGGTTCGGCGCCGACCACCATGCTCGGATGGTCGGAGAGGACCGTCGGCAGCCACGACGAGTGGCGCGGCGATTTCACCCTGCGGGTGAAGTCCGGCACGGTTCCGTCCAAGATCGAGTGGAACTACGCCCCGTACAACCCGGCCGCCTGGGCCGCTCTGACCAAGGTTGCCTCCGTCCAGGCCTCCGTCGCCAGCGTGTACTCGATCGTGCAGACCGTCCAGGACGGCGAGGAGGACGTGCTGTACATCAGCGCCCGCGGCGACGCGTCCGTGCCCGCGGTCGCGCAGTCGATCACGTACCAGCTGGGCCTCCGCATCACGATGGCAGACGGGACCACGACCACGACGCATGCCGTGGAGAACGTCGGCAGGAACGCATCCACCGGCCGCCCCGTGCCGATCGAGGCGTGGGGGACGACCACCTCCACCCTCCCCGGCTATTACGGACCGAACTCGGAGACCGGTTGGGGCAACGTCGTCGCCGCCGACAGCTCTGACGCCCTCCTCGGAGTGAAGTTCCACGTCGACGCGCTCAACTCCGGCCGCTCTGCCGCCAACGGCTGCGACGTGACGGACTCCCTGTACTACCAGTTCGTCCGCGGCGACGACGGAACGCCCGCGTCGGTCACGCCGACCCCACAGCTGATGAGCATCGCGAACCACTCTGCGGGCGTCAAGGGCGCTGTGCTCGTCAACGAAGGCCGGTTCTCCCTCGACGCTCCGGGATACTACAAGCTGGTGATCTGGCCGCAGGCCTCCAGCTCGAAGGACACCGCCCCGCAGGACTGCACCGGCGTCTCGTACGACCCGGCCGTGCTGAGCGAGAGCACCCAGGTCGGCAGCGTGTTCTGGAAGATGCCCACCACGCTCGCGCAGCCCGTCACCGCGGTGACAGTCGCAACGCCGGCGGACAGCGAGGTCGTCTCGACCACGAAGCCGGTGTTCTCCGGCACGGGACACCCCGGGGCCACCGTCGAGGTGAAGGCCGACGACGGCACGCTGCACGGCAGCGCACTCGTGGATGCTGACGGCCAGTGGTCGGTCGAGGCCGCGAACCACCACGCCGACGGCGAATACGCCGCCACCGTGACGCAGACCGCGGGAGCCGACGTCAGCTCGGCGTCTGTGGCGTACAGCGTCAGCACCGTCACCGCGGTCACCGCGGTCACCCTCACCTCCCCCGCCGACGGCGAAACCGTCACCGTCGCGCGGCCGGAGTTCTCCGGCACCGGGCACCCGGGAGCGAGCGTGGTCGTCCGCGGAAGCAGCGGTGTCGTGCTCGCGATCGCCACGGTCGACCCCGCGGGCACCTGGTCGGCCACGTCGACCATCGAGCTCGGGAACGGCGCGTACGTCGGGGTGATCGAGCAGACGTTCGGCGCATCCACGACCACAGCAGCTCTCCGGTACTCCGTCGTTCGCACGCCGGACGCTCCCGCCATTCCGTTCGCCGTGACCAGCCCCACGGTCGACGGCACGCTCGTCAGCATCACGCCCATCTTCCGCGGCACCGGCACGCCGGGCGCGACGGTCGAGGTGCACGGCAACAGCGGTCGCGTGATCGCCAGCGCGACCGTGGATGCAAGCGGAAACTGGTCGGCGCAGTCGACCGTCGACCTCAAATCGGGCCAGTACATCGGCGCCATCCACCACACCACCGGTGGCGTGACCACGGTGAACCCGATCTCGTACCGAATCGCGAGCGGCGTCACCCTGACCAGCCCGGTCAGCGGCGGCACCGTGTCCGGCCCCGTTCCCACGTACTCGGGCCGCGGAGACGCCGGAGCGACGGTGCTGGTCCGCGGGTCCTCCGGCCGGACGGTCGCGACGACCACGGTCGGCGCGGACGGCACCTGGTCGGCCGACGCTCTGTTCGATCTGACCCCCGGCGAGTACGTCGGCTTCGTCGTGCAGATCATCGACGAGGTCGAGACCCACACCGCTTCCATCTCGTACACGGTCTCCTAACGACCGTTCACACCACGCAGGGACACCAGGCGTGACCCGCTCACCGCGAGCGGGTCACGCCTGACTCCGCCTCTACGGCCGGAGCCCCACCCGCGGGTGCCGTCCTGCCGCAGCGAGCGCCGCATCCACGTCGGCCAGCCGGAAGGTCTCGCCCACCTGCGCCGCGAACGGGTAGCGCTGCCACGCGCCGGCGAGGTATCGCACGGCCTCCGCCAAATGGCGAGGGGCGTAGTTGTGGACGCCGCGGATGGTGAGCAGGCGGCGGACCAGCTGCTCGGGGTCGATGGCGAGGTCTGGACCGGGGGAGACCGAGCCGACGAGCACGAGGACGCCGCCGACGTCCACGGCGTGGAACAGCGAGCGCACGGCCGTCGGTGCCCCGGAGAGTTCCAGCGCGATCGTCGGCGCAGCACCACGACCGCCCGCTGCGGCGAGGGCGGCGTTGAGGCCGCCGGGGGCGTCGATGGCGACCCGGGGGTCGCTGACCGCCGCCGCGCCGAACGCGAGCGCAGCATCCCGGCGTTCGGCGATCGGGTCGCTGACCACGACGTGCGCGCCGGCGTCGGACGCCATCGCGGTCGCCGTGAGACCGAGCATCCCCGCCCCGGCGACGAGCACGAGCGCGCCCTCCAGGGGGGTGATCCCGGATGCCGCCTCCAGCGCAGCCGCGACCGTCGCGGTGGCGCACGATGCCGGCGCCAGCACCTCGGCGGGCACGTCCTCGGGGACGGCGACCATCGGGGTGCCGTCGAGGATGTGGCCGTGTGTGGCGAAACCGCCGGACAGCTCCCAGCCCCTGCGCATGCGCTCGTGACCGTACTTCTGCAGGTTCGCGCACTTCTGCGGCAGGCCGCGACGGCACCTGCTGCACCGTCCGCACGGCACGGCGACCGACCAGACGACCCTCTCGCCGAGGCTCACCCGGTGACCGTCGATCGTCTTCGCTCCGCCGCGGCCGAGCGCGACCACCCTGCCCACCTGCTCGTGCCCGAGGATGAGCGGCGTCGGCGCCGACCTGTGCCCGAGGACCGTGTGCACGTCCGAGCCGCACACCGTCGCCAGCTCGATCTCGACCAGAGCGTCCCCCGGCGACAGCCGCACCCCCGGCACAGCCACCGCCTCATGCAGATGACCCTCCCCCGGCCACACCATCGCCGTCGCCGACGGATAGACGCTGACCCCTTTCCCCAAGCGCGCTGGTGGTTCCACCACGCGCGGGGTCACCGCCCGCACGGTCATCGTCCGGCGGTGTCGTCGAGGCCGAGCAGCTCGGCGAGGTCGGCGATGCTCGGGATGACCGCGTCGGCCCCCGCTTCGGTCAGTGTCTCCTCGTCGTGGGCGCCGGTGAGCACGCCGACCACGAGGCCTGCCCCTGCGGCGATCCCGGATGCGATGTCGCTCGCCGTGTCTCCGACCACGACCATGCCCTCCACGCTCGTGCCGCCCGTGCGCAGCAGTGCCGTCAGCGGGAGGTCGGGGAACGGACGGCCGCGACCGGCCTCCGCCGGGCTCAGGGTGAGGTCTGCGAGGTCGCGCCAGCCGAGCGCATCCAGGACGGCATCCTGGGTCGGGCGGGAGAAGCCGGTGGTCAGCGCGACTTTCACCCCCAGCTGCCGCAGGTGCCGGATGAGGTCTTCCGCACCAGGGACGGCGCGCAGCCCTTCGCTCGCCGCGAGCTCGCCGTACGCGGACTCGAACAGGGCGTTGGCGTGCTGCGCCTGGTCTTCGTCGTCGGTGAGGGCGCGGAAGACGGCGATCTTGGACTGGCCCATCGTCTCGCGCACGTAGTCGAGCGCCTGCTCGCGCTCCTCCGGCGTGCTGCCGATGCCCGCCGCGTCCGCCGCGCGCTCGAAGGCGCGCTCGACCAGGCCGTCGTCGACGACGGTGGTGCCCGCCATGTCGAGCACGACGAGTTCGAGGTCTGCGTCGAGGTCGTCGGCGTCGTCGAGGTCGTCGTCACTGAACTCCTCGTCGTCCTCCCAGTCCTCGTCCGTCGCGTCGTCGGCGGCGTGCTCGTCGACCGCCGTCCCGGTGGATGCGCGGCCGAAGTCGTCGAACTCGCTGGTGATGATTCCGTCATCAGTGCTCATGGTCGGTGCCCTTCTGTGGTGGTTCAGGTGAAACTCGTGAAACGGGTGGAGGTGGGGTCTCAGCCCACGCGCGCTGCGCCGGGTGCGCCGGCTGCGCCCGCGGTGGCGAGAACGCCGGACGCCGACGAGAACAGCTCGTCGACCACCCGCTCCGCGAGGCCGAGGCCGGTCGTCATCCCGATGCCGGTGGTCACCGAGACCACGCGCACTTCGGGGGCCGGCGCGGCGACGAGGAACTCGTCCGGTGCGGAGGCGTAGACGCCCTGCCACCGCTCCCTGACCCGGATGCGGTCGGTGCCGAACAGCAGCCGCGCCTGTTCGAGCAGCAGGTCGTACGCCGCCTCCGACTGGAACGGAGGGACATCGGCCCCTCGGTAGTGCGTGTCGCCGACGATCAGCCCGCCATCCGGCCGCTGCGTGTACATCTGGTTCAGATCGAGTGCCGACAGCTCGGGATGCTCCTCCGCCAGCCGCTCGCGCAACGCCGCTGCGCTCGGCGTGTGCGCGAATCCGGCGTACCGCACCAGGGACCAGCCCGTCAGCAGCGGTGCGCTGAGCGGCCGGTCGAGTTCCGCATCCACCAGCATCATGTCGAGTCCGCAGCGTTGGATGCCGTGCGCCTCGGCGAGGCCGGGGAAGAGGTGGTCGACGTCGTGATTGACGGCGACGACGACCGCGTCGGCGGACAGCGTGCCGCGCGTGGTGTGCACGGCCCCGGTCTGCACGCCGAGCACGGCGGTCTGCCAGAAGAAGTCCACGCCGTGCGCATCCAGCCAGCGCACGATCGCCGGGGCGGCCTCGCGCGGATCCACCTGCAGGTCGCGCGGCAGCCACGCCCCACCGATCGCCACACCGTCCGCGACCGGGATGCGCTCACGCACCTCCGCCGGCGTGAGCAGCCGCACGTCGGAGCCGCCCCTCCTCTGCCGGAACTCGTCGAGCACGGCCAGCTCGTCCTGCGCCTGCGCGACCACGACGGTCCCGCTCTCCCGCAGCCAGAATCCCGCCTCGGGGGCGAGCGTCAGCCAGAGCTCCCTCGCCAGCTCGGCGTACGCGCGCGCCTCGCCTTCCTGCCCGGTGATGCAGAGGTGCCCGAAGTTGCGGACGGACGCCCCGACGACGCTCGACGCCCTGTCGACGACAGCGACCGTGAGGCCGCGCCGCAACGCGGCGACCGCGTGCCCGAGTCCGACGATGCCGCCGCCGACGATGGCGAGGTCGTAGTGTCTGCCCATCCCAGTGCCCTTCCTGCCCGAGGCGCCGCTCATCGCAGCGCCTTCCTCATCCAGACCGCGATCCCCTCCACGATGAAGACGGTCGCCATGATCACCAGCACGAACGCGAAGACCTCGTTCCAGGCCGACACGCGTGCCGCGTTGTTCAGGTAGAAGCCGATCCCCCCGCTGCCGACCACGCCGAGCACGGTCGCCGCACGGATGTTGCTGTCGAACAGGTAGAAGCTGTGGCCGACGAACGCGGGAACGCTCGGAGGAACGGTGGCCGACGTGTACACCTGCAGGCGGCGGGCGCCGACCGCGGTGAGCGCACGCTGCGGCCCGCCCGGCACCTCCTCGATCGAGTCGGCGAACAGCTTGCCGAGCAGGCCGACGCCGCCGAACGCCAGAGCGAACACGGCAGCGGTCGGACCGAGCCCGGTGATGATGATGAGCACGATCGCGAGCACCAGCTCCGGGACGCCGCGAACGGCGACGAGGATCACGCGGAAGATGTTGCGCGTCGCGGCGTTCGGGGCGACGTTCCTCGCGGCGAGCGAGCCGACCACGAGCGAGAACAGCAGACTCACCACGGTCGCGGCGAGCGCGATCAGCACGGTGTCCCGCATGGCGACCGCGATCTGCTCCACCGAGTACGGCTCGAAGGTCGGCGGCCAGAACTTGATCAGCGGCAGGTTGCGCCAGAACGTGAGGAAGTCGCCCCAGTGCACCTGCGCGATCAGCAGGGCGCCGACGATCACCACGCCGGTGAGCACCCAGGTGATCGTGTTCCTCACGCGGCGGGCACCGAGGCTGCGGGCGGCGCCGCCTCCGAGCATCCCGCGCCGGACGGTCGAGGAGACGACCTCCATCAGCACGCACAGCGCGAACATGACGAGCGCGAGCGCCATGGCGGTGCGGTAGTCGAGGGTGGCGAGCGCCTTCCACATCTCGTAGCCGAGCCCGGCGACGCCGACGTAGCCCAGGATGATCGACCCGCGCAGGTTGATGTCGTTGCGGTGCAGGACGGTCGCGACCCAGCTGGGAGCGACCTGCGGCACGATGCCGGAGAAGAACTCCTGCGCCTTGCTGCCGCCCGCAGCGCGGATGGCGAGCCTCGGCCCTTCGTCGATCTGCTCGATGGCGTCGGCGAACAGCTTCGAGATCATGCCGACCGAGTGGATGCCGATGGCCAGGATGCCCGGAAGCGTGCCGAGCGTGAACAGCACGGCGAAGACCATCGCGAGGACGACATCCGGGATGGACCTGGCCATGACGGTGATGAACCGACCGGCCCACTGCGCCGCCCTGTTCGGGCTCGTGTTGGCGGCGGCGAGGTAGGCGACGGGCACCGAGATGATCGCGGCGAGCAGGGTGCCGAGCACGACCATCCCGAGCGTCTGGCCGATCGCGGGCCACAGCACGTCGGGCGCAGGAAGACGGAGCGGGACGATCCGGCCGAAGAAGGCCTCGGCCTTCGGGATGCTGCGAACGACGGTATCGAAGCTGACGCCGAGGACGGGGAACGCGATGATGCCGGTGGCGAGCAGCGCGATCAGGACGACGACGGCGGCGACCCTGGACGCGGGCGGCCGTGGGCGGCGGAGCGCAGCAGTGGATGCGCGCGCGTCGGCGAGCGGGACGGTGGCCATCAGGCGCGCGGGGCGGCGGTCGGGGCGGCGAGGTCGAGCTCAGCCGCATCCACTTCGGCGGCGAGCTCGTCGTCGATGACCGTCAGCTCGCGGGTGGTGGCGGCGGCCCTGCCGTAGATCTCCATCACCTGCGCCTTGTCGAGTCCGGCGGTGGGGGTGTCGAGCACGACCTGGCCGTGGCGGAGGCCGACGATGCGGTCGCCCCAGCTGAGGGCGAGGTCGACCTGGTGCAGGCTGCAGATCACGGTGAGGCCGTTGTCGGCGGCGATCTCGCGGATGAGGGCCATCACCTGCTCGCTGGACTCCGGGTCGAGCGACGCGACCGGCTCGTCGGCGAGCAGCACCTCCGGGTCCTGCATGAGCGCGCGGGCGATGGCGACGCGCTGCTGCTGGCCGCCGGAGAGGGTGTCGGCGCGCTGGTACGCCTTGTCGGCGAGTCCGACGCGGTCGAGGTGGGCGATGGCCTTGCGGCGCAGGGCGGCGGGGTAGCTGAACGTGCCGAGGCGTGGTCCGCGGAGGGTCGCGAGCGCCCCGGTGAGGACGTTCTCGAGCACCGTGAGCGGGCCCACCAGCTCGAACTGCTGGAAGATGAAGCCGATGCGGCTGCGCAGCGCCCGCAACGGCCGCGCGCCGAGCTGCGGCACCGACTGGCCGAGCACCCTGACCTCGCCACTCGTCGGTCGCTCCAGCCCGTCGATGTGGCGGAGGAGCGTCGACTTGCCGGAGCCGGACAGGCCGAGGAGTACGACGACCTCGCCCCGTGCGACGCTCATCGTCACGCCGTCCAGCGCCGTCGTCTCCGCGAATCTCTTGGTGACCCCGGCCACCTCGACGATGCGTGCTGCCTCGCTCATGTTCCTCAACCTGTCCCTGCCATCCGAAACCTGCGGCAACAGTAGGAGCCGGGTGCGTCCGACGCCGCAACGCCCGGTTACCGCCAGGTGAACGGCGGGCGGCGTCGAGGGGCGGCAGCGGCATCCACTGGCCGGATATGCGAGACCGCCGCCCGCCCGGTGAGGGCGAGCGGCGGCCGTGGTGCGCGTTAGTGCTGGTGCGCCAGCTCGTGCGTTACTTGACCTCGCACTGCGCGGCCTTGGTGACCTTGCAGATGTCGCGGATCTGGTCGTAGTACTTGTCGTCGACCGGGCTGAAGGCGAAGAAGGTCGCCTTGAAGCCGTCCGAGTCCGCGTTCTTGATTCCGGCCTTCTGGATGTCGGCGATCGTCACGGAGGAGAGCTTGTCGCTGAGGTCCTTCTTGATCTCGTCCGGGAGGGTGTTGGAGAACACCATCGGAGCGCCGGGGACCATCGTCTTGGCGACGACCTTGAGGCCGGGCTGCGCTTCGACGGCGGAGTCCTCAGCGAAGCCGGCGTCGCACTCCGCACCCTGCGAGACCTTCAGCGCGGACGCGTCGTGCTTGCCAGCGAACACCGGCGTGATGTCCTTGGCCGGGTCGATTCCGGCCTTCAGCAGGTTGTAGGTGGGGAAGAGGTAGCCGGAGGTCGAGCTCGGGTCGACGAAGCAGACCTTCTTGCCCTTGAACTCTTCGAGCTTGGTGATCGACGACTTCTCCGGCACGACGGCCTCGGAGTAGTAGCCGGGCTTCTGCCCTTCCTTGGTGATGATCGACGCGAACGGTGTGATCTTGGCGCCGCCGTTGGTCGCGGTGACGTAGGTGAACCCGGAGAAGCTGGCCACGTCGATCTGCCCGGCGATGGCCGCCTGGATCAGCGCGGTGTAGTCGCTCGACTCGCGGTACTCGACCTTCTTGCCGGTGATCTTCGCGATGTAGTCGGCGATCGGCTGGTAGTTGGACTGCGTGTTCACGGTGTCGGGAACGACACCGAAGACGAGCGTGCTCGAGTCCTTCGCGAAGGTCGCGGCCGACGCGCCGGACGATGCGCCGTCGGTCGAGCTGGCGTTCGCGGACCCGGTGCAGGCGGCGAGGCCGAGGGAGAGGACGAGCGCTGCGCCGACGGCGAGCGTCTTGGAGATGGACAGTTTCATCGAAGACCTTCCTGGTGTGGTGCGTGGTCTGAGGCATCTGCGCCGGACGGCGCTGCTGTGGGACGTTGGAACGGTACGGTCGCCATGCGACGCGCCCGGCAACCTCCGGTTACGGCTCGATGAACGCGCGGAGGCGGATCGGCGGGCCCGGCGCATCCACCTGTTGCAGTTTCGTGACGACCGGTGCAATATTGCAGCATGACCGTCGACGACAACACGCGCGCGTTCGATCCGGGGATCGTCACCGACTTCCGAAAGCGGATGTCGTACGGCTCCTATCTCGACCTGGAAACCCTGCTCAGCGCCCAGAAACCGGTGAGCATGCCTGAGCATCACGACGAGCTGCTGTTCATCATCCAGCACCAGACGACGGAGCTCTGGCTGAAGCTCGTCCTCCACGAACTCGAGTCGGCCCGCGATCTCCTCCGCGCAGACCAGCTCGCCCCCGCACTGAAGCGCATCGCCCGCGTCAAGCACATCCAGAGGACCCTCACCGAGCAGTGGTCGGTGCTCGCCACGCTGACGCCCACCGAGTACGCCGAATTCCGCGGCTTCCTCGGCAACTCGTCCGGCTTCCAGTCGTACCAGTACCGGGCCGTCGAGTTCGTGCTCGGCAACAAGAACCGCCGGATGCTCAGCGTCTTCGAGAACGACCCCGTCGCGCACGCCCTCCTCGCCCAGCTGCTGGAAGCGCCCAGCATCTACGACGAGTTCCTGCGCTACCTGGACCGCGCCGGGTTCGCCGTGCCCGCCTCCGTGCTCGACCGCGACGTGACGGAGGCATACGTGTTCACCCCCGAACTCGTCCCGGTCTTCCGAAGCATCTACGAGAACGCGTCGGACAACTGGGCGGAGTACGAGGCCTGCGAAGAACTCGTCGACCTGGAGGACAACTTCCAACTCTGGCGCTTCCGCCACCTCAAGACCGTGCAGCGCACCATCGGCATGAAGACGGGAACAGGAGGCTCGACCGGCGTCGGCTTCCTGCAGAAAGCCCTCGAACTCACCTTCTTCCCCGAACTGTTCGCCGTGCGCACCGAGATCGGCGCCCCGCAATGACCCCGACCGCGCAGAGGTACACGTTCGACGCAGTCTGGGACGGCCACGCCTTCCGCGGCCCCGCCACCTACGAGGTCGACGGCGACCTGCTGCGCGCCGTCACTGCCACACCCGCCAGGGCCACCCCCGCGGCGCCATCCGCGGTCGCAGCACCCACCCCCACGCCCGCGGAACCCACCCCCATCCACCTCGGCGGCGCCCTCATCCCGCACCTCACCGACCACCACACGCACCTCGGCCTCACCGACCAGCGCGCGCTCTTCGCCGCTGGCATCACCGACGCCGTCGATCTCGGCTGGATCCCCGAAGTCGCATCCACCTGGCTGGACGGCGATCTCGACCGGCCGGCGGTGGCGATCGCCGGGGCTCTCCTCACCTCTCCGGGCGGATATCCGGTCAACGCGGGCTGGGGACCTCCCGGGTCGAGCGCCGAGCTGACGGGGCCGAGTGCTGCACGGGATGCGGTTCGTAAACAGGTCATGCTGGGAGCCTCTCGCATCAAAGTCGCCCTCAACTCCGACGCGGGAACAACGGTGGATAACTCCACGCTCGCCGCGATTGTGGAGGAGGCAGCGGCCGCCGGTGTGCCCGTCACGTTCCATGCGCAGGGCGCAGGCCAGGTGGCCCGCGCCATCGCAGCCGGCGCCGATCAGCTCGCGCACGCGCCCTTCTCCGAACGCGTCGACGACGCCGACCTCGTGCGTGCCGTCGACGCCGGGATGACCTGGGTGTCGACCATCGACATCCACGGCTGGGGAACGCCGACGGCCGACTTCGCGGTGGCGCAGGACAACATCCGGCGCTTCGTCGCCCTGGGCGGCCGGATCCTCTACGGCACCGACCTCGGAAACGGCCCGCTCCCGGTGGGCGTCAACCAGCGCGAGCTCGAGGCGCTCTCCGACTGCGGGCTGGACGACGCAGCACTGCTGACGTCGATCGCCACAGCCCCTGCGGGCGCAGCACCCGCACCGTCGGCCGCCGAAGCGCACACCCCTACCTCTCCCACCGACCTCATCGGCCCCCGCTTCGCGTGGCTCCCGACCGTCCTCCCGCCGCTCACCGCATCCACCCCCGGCACTCCCTCCCGCGTCCCCGCGTGGCTCGCCACCGCTCGCGGCTGCACCGTCGCATCCCTCCGCACCCACACCCAGGAGCCCGCATGACCGACCAGACCGCACCCACCCCGGGCTCCCCCGCCGACGACCAGCTGCGGCGGCGGTTCACCGCCGCCGACCTCCCCACCCCGGCCGCCCCGTCCGACTTCGCCGACCCGAGCGCCATCCCCGACCCGCTCGCCACGGCGCGCGCCCTCGATGCCGCCGACCCGCTCGCCGCATACCGCACCCGGTTCGCGGGCATCGACGACGACACCAGCAGCGTGGTCGCCTACCTCGACGGCAACTCGCTTGGACGTCCGACGCGGGCGAGCGTCGAGCGCATCCATCGTTTCCTGCTCGACGGCTGGGGCGGGCGGCTGATCCGCGGCTGGGATGAGGAGTGGCTCGAACTGCCCTTCACCATCGGCGACGCCATCGGCCGTTCCGTGGTCGGGGCGGCGCCCGGGCAGATGTTCGTCGGCGACTCGACCACCGTCATCCTCTACAAGCTGGCCCGCGCGGCAGTGGATGCGCAGCCAGAGCGCACCGAGATCGTGCTCGACACCGACAACTTCCCCACCGACCGCTACGTGCTCGACGGGATCGCGCGCGAGCGCGGCCTCACCCTGGTTTGGATCGAGGCGGACACGCACGCGGGCGTCACTCCCGAGCAGGTCGCCGCCGTCGTCGGGCCGCAGACCGCGCTCGTCGTGCTGAGCCAGGTCGCGTACCGCTCCGGATTCCTCGCCGACGTGCCGACGATCACGCGCATCGCCCACGACGCCGGCGCTCTGGTGCTCTGGGACCTCTGCCACTCGGCGGGCTCCGTGCCGGTCGAACTCGACGCCTGGGGCGTCGACCTGGCGGCCGGCTGCACGTACAAGTATCTGAACGGCGGCCCCGGCGCTCCGGCCTTCGGCTACGTGCGTGCTGGGTTGCAGGACAGTCTGGTCCAGCCGATCCAGGGCTGGATGGGCACCGCCGACATGTTCGCGATGGGTCCGGAGTATCAGCCGGCCCCGAGCATCCGGCGGTTCATCAGCGGGACGCCTCCGATCGTCGGGATGCTCGCCATGCAGGACACCATCGCGATGATCGCCGAGTGCGGGATCGACGCCGTGCGCACCAAGTCGGTCGCGCTGACCGAGTTCGCCATCGCCCTGGCCGACGAGTGGCTCGCGCCGCTCGGCGTCACCGTGGTCAGCCCGCGCGACGCCGAGCGGAGGGGCGGGCACGTGACCCTCGACCATCCGGCGATGCGTCAGGTGACCGCGATGCTGTGGGAGCGCGACGTGATCCCCGACTACCGCGACCCGGACGGCCTCCGCCTCGGCCTCTCCCCCCTGAGCACGAGCTTCGAGGAAACGTACCGGGGAATCGTCGCCGTGCGGGATGCGCTCGGCGAGCTCACGCATGACTGACCTGCCGACGGCGGCAGTGACAGCGAAAGCAGGCACACCACCACCGGACACCCCGCGCGAAGACCTCGAAGCGAGCACCGGCAGTTCCACGGCGCTCCTCCGCACCATCGTCGGCAGCGTGCTACGCCCGATCGGTGGCTGGATGAGCGCATCCGGGGCCGTCGACCTGCTCGGCGCCCTGGGCATCCCGGCCAGCACGGCCCGGTCCAGCCTCGCCAGGCTGTGCGCGCGAGGCGTGCTGGAGCGCCGGTCGCTCGGCGACGCGGCCGGCTACGCGCTCGACCCGGGCGCGTTCCCCATGCTGGAGCGCGGGGACGCCCGCATCTTCACCCCGGTGGATGCCGACGCTCCGGCCTCCTGGTGCCTTGTCTCGTTCTCCCTCCCCGAGCACCAGCGCGCACGCCGCCACCAGCTGCGCCGCCGTCTCTCCGCGCTCGGCTGCGGCACCGTCGCCGACGGCCTCTGGATCGCGCCCGCCAGACTCGAGGCCGAACTCTCCGAGACCATCGACGAGCTCGGGATGCGCGACCAGGCCGTCCTGTTCACTCACGCCATCGCGCTCGGGAACCTCTCGGACGCGCTGCCGCGCTGGTACGACCTGGAGGCGATCCGCGCCGCGTACGACGGGTTTCTGGCGCGCCACGCGCATCCGGTGGCCGACCCGGACCCGACTTCAGACACGACCCCTCGCGACGCCTTCGCCCGCTGGGTGCGCGCCCTCGACGAGTGGCGCGTGATCCCCTACCTCGACCCCGGGCTGCCGCTCGCCGCTCTGCCGTCCGACTGGCCGGGCGCAGCCGCCTCAGCGGCGTTCTCCACCATCCGCGCACAACTCGAACCGGTCGCCATCTCCTACGCGGCCGCCGTCGCGGCGCCCGACTAGACGGCGCCTCCGCCCGCCCGCGCGAATGAGCGCGCCGCAGCACGGTAGAATCGTGGCATCCCCCGGACCACGCGAGCGGAGTGAAGCCTTGCCAACGATCGTTGTAGAAGTCATGCCGAAAGCCGAACTGCTCGACCCGCAGGGCAAGGCCGTCGCCGGCGCTCTCGCGCGCACCGGCAAGGGCCAGTTCACCGGCGTCCGCGTCGGCAAGCGGTTCGAGCTGACCGTCGACGGGCCGATCGACGACGCCACGCGCGCCGCCGTCGAGGAGATCGCGGGCGAGATCCTGTCGAACTCCGTGATCGAAGACGTCGTCGGCATCCACTACCCCGCAGAGGTCGACGCCTGATGCGCATCGGCGTCGTCACCTTCCCCGGCTCCCTCGACGACCGCGACGCCCTGCGTGCGATCCGTCTGGCCGGTGCAGAGCCGGTCGCCCTCTGGCACGGCGAGCACGACCTGCACGGCGTCGACGCCCTCGTCCTTCCCGGCGGTTTCAGCTACGGCGACTACCTGCGCTGCGGCGCCATCGCCAGCCTGTCGCCGATCATGACCGAGGTCGTGGATGCCGCAGGCAAGGGCATGCCCGTACTCGGCATCTGCAACGGCTTCCAGATGCTCGCCGAGGCGCACCTCGTCTCCGGCGGCCTGATCCGCAACGACCACGGCAACTTCATCCGCCGCGACCAGCACCTCACGGTCGAGAACGCCGACACCCCGTGGACGAGCGGGTTCGAGGCCGGCCAGGAGATCGTCATCCCGCTGAAGAACGGCGAGGGCGGCTTCATCGCGTCCGCCGAGGAGCTGAAGCGCCTCGAGGGCGAAGGCCTGGTCGTGTTCCGTTATAAGGGCGTCAACCCGAACGGCTCGCTCGACGACATCGCCGGCGTCCGCAACGAGCGCGGCAACGTGGTCGGCCTCATGCCGCACCCCGAGCACGCGGTCGAGCCCGGTTTCGGCCCGGACACCGATGCCGCGATGCGTTCCGGCATCGACGGTCTCACCTTCTTCACCTCGGTCATCCGCTCCACCCTCGTCGAGGCGTAAACAGCACCAGGGAGCTTTCCAACTTTCGGACGATTCGGGATGCACGCCGAACCGTCAGGCTGGAAGCATGACCCCTCGTGTGCTGTACAGGACGCTCGCGATCGCTGAGGCGATCACCTGGACCCTGCTGATCGCCGGGATGCTGCTCAAGTACGTGGCGAAGGTCGGCGACTGGCCGGTGCTCGTCGCCGGGTCCGTCCACGGGCTGGTGTTCATCAGTTACGCCGTCGCCTCCGTGCTGGTCGGCGTGAACCAGCGGTGGCGCATCCCGGTCATCGTCGTGGCGGTAGCATCGGCGATCGTGCCGTACGCCACCATCCCGTTCGACCTGTGGGCCGACCGCACCGGCCGCCTCGACGGCCGCTGGCGCACCACCCCCACCGACGACCCGCGCGACCACACCGCCATCGGCCGCCTGTTCCGGTGGATGCTCAACCACGTCCCTGTGCTCGCCGTCACGCTGGTCGTCCTCATCGCCGCGATCATGGGCACGCTGCTGATGATCGGCCCGCCGAAACTGAGCTGAGTGCGTGCAGGCAACCCGGCGGGCCACTCCGTGCGTCGATTGCTTTCGCCGCACCGAGGTGGAACGCTGAGTCCATGCATCGTGCCGGCTGGTCGTCTTTCGCTTTCCTGGTCGGCGCGCTGACCCTCCTGATCGGGGCATTCACCACGCACCTGCCGATCGAGCTCCTCGTGCTGAGCGGTGCCGCGACGCTCGCCGGACTCAACAACCTGCTGCGTGCGACGGTCAGCCGCGACGGTGAGAAGTCGAACAGCGCCGCCGCCGCAGAGACCGGCTCCCGCGGCTAGCGCCTCACCGCCGGAGCGATCGACGGCCCCCGGCCACCCCGCCCTCCGCACCCCTCCACCCCCGGTAGACTGGTCGCATCCCCGCCACCGTCTCCCCTCTTTGGAGTGCCAGCGTGACCGACACCACCACCACGCACGTCGTCGACACCGTCGAGAATGCGATCGCCACTCCCGAGCGCGAGCAGCCGTATGCGGCGCTCGGCCTGAAGGAGGACGAGTACGCGCGCATCCGGGAGATCCTGGGCCGGCGTCCGACGAGCGGCGAGCTCGCCATGTACTCCGTCATGTGGTCGGAGCACTGCTCGTACAAGTCGTCGAAGATGTACCTGCGCCAGTTCGGGCAGAAGGTCACCCCCGCCATGAAGAAGAACCTCATGGTCGGCATGGGCGAGAACGCGGGCGTCGTGGATGTCGGGGAGGGCTGGGCGGTCACCTTCAAGGTCGAGTCGCACAACCACCCCTCCTACATCGAGCCGTTCCAGGGCGCTGCGACGGGCGTCGGCGGCATCGTCCGCGACATCATCTCGATGGGCGCGCGTCCGGTGGCGGTCATGGACCAGCTGCGGTTCGGCGCCATCGACAACCCGGACACGGCGCGCGTCGTGCACGGCGTCGTCTCCGGCATCTCGTTCTACGGCAACTGCCTCGGCCTGCCGAACATCGGCGGCGAGACGTACTTCGACCCGGTATACCAGGGCAACCCGCTGGTGAACGCCCTCTCCGTCGGCGTCCTCCGCCACGAAGACCTGCACCTCGCCAACGCGTCCGGCCTCGGCAACAAGGTCGTCCTGTTCGGTGCCCGCACGGGCGGCGACGGCATCGGCGGCGCGAGCATCCTGGCGTCCGACACGTTCTCGGCCGGCGGCCCTACCAAGCGTCCCGCCGTGCAGGTCGGCGACCCGTTCGCCGAGAAGGTGCTCATCGAGTGCTGCCTGGAGCTGTTCCGCGACAAGCTGGTCGAGGGCATCCAGGACCTGGGCGCTGCCGGCATCTCCTGCGCGACGAGCGAGCTGGCGTCGAACGGCGACGGCGGCATGTTCATCGAGCTGGAGAAGGTGCTGCTGCGCGACCCCACGCTCACCGCTGAGGAGATCCTCATGTCGGAGAGCCAGGAGCGCATGATGGCCGTCGTCAAGCCGGAACTGCTGGATGCGTTCCTCGCCGTCACCGCGAAGTGGGACGTCGAGACCAGCGTGCTCGGCGAGGTTACCGACACCGGCCGCCTCGTCATCAACTGGCACGGCGAGGAGATCGTCAACGTCGAGCCGCGCACCGTCGCCGTCGACGGCCCGGTCTACGAGCGTCCCGTCGCATACCCGGCGTGGATCGACGCCCTGCAGGCCGACAGCGCCTCGCGCCTCTCCCGCCCGGCCGGCGGCGACGAGCTGCGCGACCAGTTCCTCGCCCTGCTCGGCAGCGCGAACCTGGCCGACAAGGGCTGGATCACCGACCAGTACGACTACTTCGTCGGCGGCAACACCGCCCTCGCCTTCCCGGACGACGCCGGAATGATCCGCGTCGACGAGGAGAGCGGACTCGGTTTCGCCATCGCCACCGACGCGAACGGCCGATACTGCCAGCTCGACCCGAAGCAGGGCGCCGTGCTGGCGCTGGCCGAGGCGTACCGCAACGTCGCGTCGTCCGGTGCTGTGCCCGCCGCCGTCACCGACTGCCTCAACTTCGGCAGCCCGGAGAACCCCGAGGTCATGTGGCAGTTCTCGCAGGCCGTCGAGGGCCTGTCGGACGCCTGCCTCGAACTCGAGATCCCGGTCACCGGCGGCAACGTGTCGTTCTACAACCAGACCGGCACCAAGCCGATCTTCCCGACCCCGGTGGTCGGTGTGCTCGGCGTCATCGACGACGTGGCCCGCCGCATCCCGAGCGGGTGGCAGGACGAGGGCGACAACATCTACCTGCTCGGCGTCACCCGCGAAGAGCTGGACGGCTCGGCCTGGGCCGGCACGGTGCACGGCCACCTCGGCGGACGCCCGCCGGTGGTCGACCTCGCCGGTGAGCGCAACCTGGCGGAGCTGCTGCACGCCGCCTCGCTGGAGAGCCTGGTCGCCTCCGCGCACGACCTCTCCGACGGCGGCCTCGCGCAGGCTCTCGCCGAGTCGGTCATGCGCTTCGGCGTCGGCGCCCGCGTGTGGCTCACCGAGATCATGGAGCGCGACGGCGTGGATGCGGCGACCGCCCTGTTCAGCGAGTCCACCGGACGCGTTCTCGTCTCCGTCCCGCGCGAAGACGACGTGAAGTTCCGTGGCCTCTGCGACGGACGCGGCATCCCCGCACTGCGCATCGGCGTCACCGACGCCGAGGTCGGCGCGCAGCCGGTGCTCGAAGTGCAGGACCTGTTCACCGTCGGCCTCGAGGAGCAGCGCGGCACCCACCGCTCGACCCTCCCCGAGCACTTCGGCCCGGTCGTCGCGTAGCGCGGCCGGCTAGGCCGGCTCGTCCACGAGTTCGGCCTGCCTGCGCGTGAACAGCCGCACCCGCTGCTGCGTCAGCAGGATGCCCGCGAGCACCACCACGGCGCCCACCGGCTCGTTCCAGCTGAGCGTCTCGCCGAGCACCAGGATGCCCAGCGCCACCCCGACCACCGGCGTCACGTACGTCACCCCGGAGGTCGCCGTCGGACCCCACGCGCGCAGCACGTTCATGTTCCAGATGTAGACGACGCCCGTGCCGAGCGCGCCGAGCGCGAGCAGACTGAGCAGCACCGGCCAGCTGAACGTGATCGGACCCCAGGCGATCACCGGCGTCAGCACGAGCATGATGGCCGCCGCGACTCCGATGTTCATCACGGCGATGGTCGTCGCCGGCATCGCCCTGTGGCTGATGAACCGGCGGATGTAGCCGAAGCTGAAGCCGTAGCAGGTGACGGCGCCGAGGCAGGCGAGCTGCCCCCAGACGCTGCCGGAGAGGGCAGCGATCTGCCACGGGCCGACCACGATCACCACGCCGAGCACGCCGATCAGCACCCCGAGCACCTGGTCGCGGTTCAGCTTCTCCACGCGGAACGCCGCCGTGACCAGGATGGCCGTGGTGATCGGCGTGACCGCGTTGTAGATGCTCGCCAGGCTCGACGACACGTACTGCTCCGCCCAGGCGAACAGCAGGTACGGGATGACGCAGTACGTGATCGCCACCACCAGGAAGTGCAGCCACACGATCGGCTCGCGCGGGAGCCTGCTCCTGGTGATGATCGCGATCACCGCCAGCGTCACCGCGCCGAAGACCAGGCGCGCCCACACCACCTGCCCGAAGCTCACACCCTCGAGCCCTACCTTCATGAACAGGAAGCTGGCTCCCCAGACGAGACCCATGGCGATGAACTGCAGTGCGACCTTCACGGTCTGACGCTATCGGTCCCCGCCGACGTCCGCTCGCACGAATCGGACATGGCGCAGCATCCCGCATGCATCCCGCATGCATCCCGCATGCATCCCGCATCCCGACCGGTCTGTCTCCTGTTGGTATCGTTGGCCGTCGAAGGGGAGGCATTCATGGACGTGGTGGCTGTATTGCAATCGATCGGCGTCTGGGTCTGCCTGATCCTGGCGCTGACCGGCCTCATCCCGGTCATCGCAGCAGCGGCGACGTTCGTCGTCATCCCGTTCCACGCCTTCATCAACCACTACGGCAAGGCCAAGCCGTACCTTCCGCGCGTCGCCATCGTGGTGCCGGCCTGGAACGAGGGCGCGGTGATCGGCGCATCCATCGACCGGCTGATGAAGCTCGACTACCCGCGCGAGGCGCTCCGCATCTTCGTCGTCGACGACGCGAGCACCGACCTGACCCCGGATGTGGTGCGCGAGAAGGAGGCCCTCTACCCGGGCAACGTGGTGCTGCTGCGTCGAGACAAGGGCGGCGAGGGCAAGGCGCACACGCTGAACCACGGCATCCGGGAGATCCTCAAGGACGACTGGATGGAGGCCCTCCTGATCATGGACGCCGACGTCATCTACCTCCCGGACTCGCTGCGCAAGATGACCCGCCACTTCGCCGACCCGGAGGTGGGCGCCGTCTCCGCGTACATCCGCGAGGGCAGCAGCGACCGCAACTACCTGACCAAGTTCATCGGCGTCGAATACGTGCTGTCGCAGCCGGCAGCGCGCCGCGCCCAGAACGTGCTCGGCGCGCAGGCCTGCCTGGCGGGCGGCGCGCAGCTGCACACGCGCGAGAACCTGCTCGCCATCGGCGGTCAGATCGACACGTCATCGCTCGCGGAGGACACGATCACCACGTTCGAGACGCAGCTCAAGGGTCGCACAGTGGTGTTCGAGCCGCACGCGCACGTCCTCGCGGAGGAGCCGCGGTCGGTCGACGCCCTGTGGAAGCAGCGGCTGCGCTGGGCGCGCGGCAACGTGACGGTGACGGCGCGCTACAAGAACATCTGGTTCCGCCCGAGCGGCAACCACCACCTGGGCGCGTGGACGTTCGGCATCGTCTGGTTCAGCCTGTGGCTGCTGCCGCTCATCATGATCGTGTCGTCGATCGGCCTGGCCGGACTGCTGTTCCTGCAGGCCGAGTTCGCCACGAACGTCTTCCGCGTGCTCTGGATCTCCGCGGCCCTCGCCTACCTGTTCATCCTGATCCTGGGCTCGCTGACGGATGCGAAGACCAGCAAACGCGAGCTGGGCCAGATCCTGCTGTTCCCCGGCATCGTCAACATCCTGGTGATGCTGACGGCGCTGTTCCCGAAGGTGATGCTGGTCTGGCTGCCCGGCCTGTTCGGCGCCACCCTGGACGGGCCGGCGCTGTTCTGGCTGACGCTCGCCATCTACATCTGGATCCCGTTCTCGATGGTCGTCGCGTGGCTCGCCCGCAAGGCGGACCGCACCCGCGCGGGCGCCTGGCTCGCGCCCGCGCTGATCTACCTGGCCGGGTACGGTTCGCTGCTGTGCGCGATCACGTTCGACTCCTACCTCAAGGAGCTCGCCCACGTCGAGGCGCGCTGGGACAAGACCGAGAAGGTCGGCAGGGTCGCGACGAACTGAGGCGCGCGTCGCCTATTCGACGATCGTGACCTTCACCGGGATGTTCCCGCGGGTGGCGTTCGAGTACGGGCAGAGCTGGTGCGCCTTCTCGGCGAGCAGGTCGGCCTGCTCGCGACCGACGCGCGGGATGTAGACGTCGAGCTCGACCGCGAGCCCGAACCCGCCGTCCCCGTTCGCCCCGATGCCGACGCTCGACGACACGGACGCATCCGTGGTGTCCAGCTTCTCGCTGCGCCCGGCGGCGTGGATGGCGCTGAGGAAGCACGCGGCGTACCCGGCGGCGAACAGCTGCTCCGGGTTGGTCCCCTCGCCGGAGCCGCCCAGCTCCTTCGGCGGACGCGTGTCGAAGTCGAGGAGGTCGTCCTCGCTGCGGACGTGGCCGTCCCGTCCCCCACCAGTGGCGTGCGCGATTGCGGTGTAAGCGATATCCATGCCTTCAGCACACAGCAGCGCTCTGAACGGGCGCTGGGAGGGGTGTGGGAGGGGTGGGTGTATGGGTGGCTACCGCCCCAGCGGGAACCGCTGCCCCGAGTACTCCTCCAGCAGCGCCCACACCCGCTCGCCGACCGCCCGGTCGCGCGTGGTCGGCGTCGCGAGCGCGCGGGCCGGCACGCCCTTGGTCACCCAGCGCGGGCCGAGGAAGTCGCCGCCGCGCACCTCCGGGTCCAATGCTGCGCGCACCGGAACCCAGGCGCCGTGATCTTTGCCCTGGGTCCACGCCGCCTGCAGGTTGTCCGCGAAGCGCTTCACCTTCGACGGCTGGTTGACGCCCCGGATGCCCGGGGTGCGGCCAGAGGTCGAGTATCCGGGATGCACGACGACACTCGCGATGTCCGCACCGGCGGCGCGCAGCCGGCGGTCGAGTTCGAAGCCGAAGACCTGCGCGGCGATCTTCGATTGCGCGTACGCCCTCCACGACGTGTACGAACCGTCGAGTTGCAGGTCGTCGAGCGGGAAGCGGGCGAGAAGTGTCGCGAGGGAGCCGAGGGTCACGATTCTCGCTCCCGGGGTGCGTTCGAGCACAGGCAGGGCGAGCGCCGTCAGCTGGAAGTGGCCGAGCACGTTGGTGGAGAGGACGAGTTCGTTGCCCCGCGCATCCACTGCCCGGTCGGCGGGTGCGTGCACGATGCCGGCGTTGAGGAGCAGCACGTCCAGCCGCTCCCGTTCCAGCAGCGCGGCGGCGGCCTCGGCGACCGAGGCGTGGTCGGAGACGTCGAGCGGTGTCGCCTCGACGCTCGCGCCCGGCACGCGGCGACGGATCGCGGAAACGGCCGCCTCCGCCCGTTCCTGGCTGCGGCAGGCGAGCACGACGTGCGCCCCTGCTGCCGCGAGCTGTTCGCTCGCGAAGTAGCCGACTCCGGCGTTCGCGCCGGTGACCACGACCGTCTTGCCGTGCACGTCAGGCACGGCCTCCGGGTGCCAGGTCACTTGGCGCTCTCGGTGGCGATCCGTTCGTGGTGGTGGATGACTTCGGCGACGATGAAGTTGAGGAACTTCTCGGCGAACGCCGGGTCGAGGTGGCTCTCCTCGGCGAGCGCGCGCAGGCGCTGGATCTGCTCGCGCTCGCGCTCCGGATCGGCGGCGGGGAGCCCGTGCTCCGCTTTCAGCGCGCCGACCTGCTGCGTGAACTTGAACCGTTCGGCGAGCATGTGCACCACCGCCGCGTCGATGTTGTCGATGCTCTGCCGGATGCTGTGCAGCCGCTCGATCGCTGCGGCGGCGTCCTCGTTCTGACCCATCCTCCGACTTTATCCGACAGGGCTGTATACCACTGGCCCACGCCGGACCGTGCGGCTACAGCGACGGCGACGGGTCGGCCAGCACGCGCGTCAGCACCGGCCTCGTTGCGCGCGGGCCGAGCCACACCAGCAGGATCCCGGCGGCCAGGCAGCCGGCGATCATCAGGATGCTGGCGGGCGCCACGATCAGGCTGATCCCCGCGAGCGGGAAGATCACGACCGCCGCCGTCACCGCAGAGCCGATCGTCGTGATGCGGAGCGGGGAGAGCACGGCGCGGGAGCGGGCGGCGTTCATCGTCTCCACGGGCATCCCGAGCCTGTCGAGGCTGACGTACACGGCCCTGCGGTCAAGCACCGCCGACGCCTGGTTCACGCCGACCGAGCAGGCCACCATCAGGAATGACGCGACCACCGTGATGATGACGCCGGTGCGGATGTCCGCGAACAGCTGCAGGGATGCGGCGTCCGCCTTCCCGCTGTCGGCCGCGACGCCGAGCAGGGCGACCCCGACCCCCGCGAAGACGGCCATGAAGCTGGTCATCGCGACACCGGACACCTGCCGCCAGGCCGCCTTGGGCGACTCCAGGATGCTGCGGGCGGCGAGCAGTTTCGTCACCGTTCCCGCACGCTTGGCCTGACCGGAGGCGACCAGCCTGATCACCCACGGTCCCACCAGGTTGAGCACCGCGATGGTGCTGCCGAACCCGACGGCCAGGATCGTCAGGATCACGCCGAAGCCGGAGACCAGCTGCACGATGTACATCGCCACGAACGTCACGGCGACCACCGCCAGGCCGACCACCACGCGCACCCAGTGCATCCTGGGCGCCGTCTGCCTGGTGCGGACTCCGAGCGGCGACAGGATGACGCCGCGCAGCCCGACCACGGCGCTGACCGCGGCGAGCGCCCCGACGGCGACCACCACGAGCACGACGAGCAGTGGATGCAGGAACACCGCAGCAGCGCCGAGCGGCTCCCCGCGGAACGGGATGAGCCCCACCAGCGGCACGGCGCCGAGCGAGATCACCACCCCGGCGAGCGCACCGACCAGCGCGAGCACGGTCGACTCGATGACGGTCAGGGCGGTGACGGTGCCCGGCGTCGCGCCGAGCAGGCGCAGGCTGGCGAGCCTGTCGTCCCTGCGGCGGGCGGAGAGCCGCGCCGCAGAGCCACCGAGCGCCACCAGGGGCACGATCAGCAGTGCGAGGGCGACCACGGCGAGCAGCTGGTAGAGGAAGGCCGTCTCGTCCGTCCAGGAGAAGAACGCCTGGGCGCCGCCCGCGACGACGAGCAGCAGGGCGGTGACCACGGCGAAGGCGACGACGGGGAGCACGATGGTCGCCCGGTCGGTGGCGGAGCGACGGCCGAGCAGCCAGGCCAGTCTGAGGGTGTTCATCGGGTGACCGCCTCGTCGACGATGCGGCCGTCGGCGAGCCGCAGCACCCGGGAGCAACGGGCCGCGACCTCCTCGTCGTGGGTGACGACCACGAGCGACCGGCCGCGGCCGGTGGTCGAGCCGATCAGCGCATCCATCACCTCGACGGACGTGTGCGAGTCGAGTGCCCCGGTCGGCTCGTCGGCGAAGACCACGGATGCCCCGGTCACCTGGGCGCGCGCGATGGCCACCCGCTGCGCCTGCCCCCCGGACAGCTGGCCGATGCGACGTGTCTCGAAGCCGGCGAGACCCAGGGCTGCAAGCCAGCCTGCGGCGTTCTGCTCGGCCACCGAGCGAGCGGCGCCGCCGAGCATCAGCGGGAGGGCGACGTTCTCGATCACGGTCAGCTCGGGCAGCAGGAAGCCCTGCTGGAAGACGAACCCGAACGCCTCCCTCCGCAGCCGCGACCGCTCCTTCTCGCCGAGCGCCGTCACGTCGAGCGGGCCGTGCGGGGTGGCGAAGGTGACGCTCCCCTCGTCCGGCCGCACGATGCCGGCGAGCACGTGCAGGAGCGTGGTCTTGCCAGAGCCGGATGCGCCCATGATCGCCACGGAGTCGCCCACGTTGAGCCGGAAGTCGACTCCGGCGAGCGCGACGGCCGTGCCGTACGCCTTGGTGAGTCCGATGGCGGAGAGGGCCGGGTGCCGCTGGACGCTGGGATGCTGCTGGGCGCTGGAAAGGGAGGTCATGCATCCATCGTCTCCGTGTGCCGCGCCAGGCACATCGGCCGCGGGCCTCATCCTGGGCGGCGGCGCGTCATCCTCCGGATGGAGAGGAGGTGCGCCCCGGGTCTTGCGCAGGTCGCCCGTCAGGAATATTCTCTACGCATAGATCATCTACTCCTAGACAGAAAGGCACGATCATGTGGAGCACCGAGCACACCGCGGAGACCACGCTCTCCCGCGACGCCGTCTGGGCCGCACTGCGCGACCTGCACACCGGAGACCTCACTTACGAGGGCGCCGACGCGTTCGAGCTCGACGGCCCGTTCGCCGTCGGAACCGAGCTCACCATCACCCCCGTCGGCCAGGACCCGTTCCGCTCGACCATCGTCGACCTGGTCGAGACGGAGACCTACGCCGACCGCACCGAGTTCGGCGACATCGTCCTCACCTTCCGCCATACGCTCGTCGACACCCCGACCGGCACGCGCGTCACACACCGCCTCGACATCACCGGCCCGGGCGCCGACGAGGTCGGTCCCGAGCTCGGCCCGCAGATCAGCGACGACTTCCCCGAGTCGATGGCCGCCCTGTTCGAGCAGGCGGCGCTCAGAGCATGACCGACTTCCCCGAGGGTCCGACCACGAGTCCCGGCTTCCTGCTCTGGCACGCCACCCTGCGCTGGCAGCGCGCGATGGCCGACGCGCTCACGCCGCTCGACCTGACGCACGTGCAGTTCGTCATCCTCGCATCCACGTGGTGGCTGAACGGCACGGACGAACGGCCCAACCAGGCGCGCCTGTCCGACTTCACCGGGTCGGATGCGCGGATGACCTCCGAGGTGGTCCGCCGCCTGATCGCGAAAGGGCTGATCGACCGCGAGCAGGACCCGGCGGACTCCCGCGCCAAAGTGCTGCACGTGACGGAGACGGGACGTGCCGTGGCGGCTTCAGCGATCCAGGCGGTCGAGTCGGCGGACACCGAGTTCTTCACGCCGGCGACGGCAGCGGCACCGGATGCGCTGCTCCCGCTGCTGCACGCGCTCAGCGGTCGCTGAGCACGCCTCCGTCAGTCGACCAGGTCGTGCCGCACGACGATCTCGTCGCGCGCCGGCCCGACGCCGATCGCCGAGATGCGAGCGCCGGACAGCTTCTCCAGCGCGATCACGTAGTCCTGGGCGTTCTTCGGCAGGTCGTCGAAGGTGCGCGCTCCGCTGATGTCCTCGGTCCAGCCGGGGAACTCCTCGTAGATCGGCACCGCGTGGTGGAAGTCGCTCTGCGAAGCAGGCACCTCGTCGTGGCGCACGCCGTCGACGTCGTACGCCACGCAGACCGGGATGCGCTCGATGCCGGTGAGCGTGTCCAGCTTGGTGAGCACGAAGTCGGTGACGCCGTTGATGCGCGCCGTGTAGCGGGCGACGGGAGCGTCGTACCAGCCGGTGCGGCGCGGACGGCCGGTGGTGGTGCCGAACTCGAAGCCGCGCTCGCGCAGGAACTCGCCCCACTCGTCGAACAGCTCGGTCGGGAACGGCCCTGCGCCGACGCGGGTCGTGTACGCCTTCACGATGGCGATGACGCGGTCGATGCGGTTCGGGCCGATGCCGGATCCCGTCGCCGCTCCGCCCGCGGTGGAGTTGGAGGAGGTGACGAACGGGTACGTGCCGTGGTCGACATCCAGCATCGTGGCCTGGCCGCCCTCGAACAGGACGTACTTGCCGTCTTCGAGGGCCTGGTGCAGCAGCAGGGAGCTGTCGACGACCATCGGGCGCAGGCGCTCCGCGTAGCCGAGCAGCTGCTCGACCACCTCGTCCACGCTGATGGCACGGCGGTTGTAGACCTTGACCAGCAGGTGGTTCTTCTGGTCGAGGGCGCCCTCCACCTTCTGGCGCAGGATGTTCTCGTCGAACAGATCCTGGATGCGGATGCCGACACGGTTGATCTTGTCGGCGTACGTGGGGCCGATGCCGCGGCCGGTCGTGCCGATCTGGCGCTTGCCGAGGAAGCGCTCCGTGACCTTGTCGATCGTGCGGTGGTAGGACGTGATGACGTGCGCGTTCGAGCTGACTTTGAGGCGGGAGACGTCGACGCCGCGGGCGATCAGCCCGTCCAGCTCCTCGAACAGCACCTCGATGTCGACGACGACGCCGTTGGAGATGACGGGCGTGACGCCCTCGGTCAGGATGCCGGAGGGGAGCAGGTGCAGCGCGTACTTCTCGCTGCCGACGACGACCGTGTGGCCGGCGTTGTTGCCCCCGTTGAACTTGACGACGTAGTCGATGCGGCTGCCGAGGAGGTCGGTCGCTTTGCCTTTGCCTTCGTCGCCCCACTGGGCGCCGATGATCACGATCGCGGGCACTTTTCGGTCCTCTCGATGGGATGTGCGCGCCGGTGCCCATCGGGCTGACCGTCGCACTCGATCCTATCGCGCCATTATCTTGCACAGTCGTGTGCAAGAAGAGTAGTATCCAATGCATGCCTTCCTCCACGACCCGCGCTCCTCGGCGCGACGCAGCAGCGAACAGGGAGGCGATTATCGCCGCGGCGGCCGCCGCGCTCAACGAGGACATCGACGCCTCGCTCGAGACCATCGCCGCCCGCGCCGGCCTCAGCCGCCGGGCCATCTACGGCCACTTCGCCACCAGGGACGACCTGCTCGTCGACGTCTTCACACGCGGGGCAGCCCGCCTCGCAGCACTGCTCGACCCCGTCTCCCATCCGGATGCGCGGGTCGAGATCGCACTGTTCGGCGCGACCCTATGGGCCGAGGTCGAGCACGTGCGCGTCAGCGCAGCCCTCGCCGTTCGCGGCCCGCACCGCGAGATCGTCGGCGCAGCGCTCGACCCGGCCCGCGAGCGGCTGCGCGACACCGTGCGCCGCGGCATGGCGGCGGAGCAGCTGCGCACCGACCTCGACCTCGAGACCGTCACCAGGCTCATCGAGAACGCCGCCGTCTCCGTGCTCGACGAGGCGATGCGCGCCAAGCTCACTAACAGCGAAGGCCACAGGCTCGTGATGCTCGCCGGACTCAGCGCAGCCGGTCTGAGCTGGCGCGAAGCCGGCGCCCTCATCGCCGAAACCCCCGAACTTGCCTTCCAGGAGGTCACAGCATGAAGATCGTGCTCGATCGCGTCGCCAAGGGCGCGCACAACGCCGCCCTGCCCCCGACCTCCGCGACGTTCCAGACCGGAGAGGTGACGCTCGCCAGGGCGGAGACCGAGCAGCGGCCGACCGTGCTCGGACTGATCGCATCCGGCCGGATGCGCCCGGACGCCGGAACCGTCACCATCGACGGCGCCAGCGACTACTCCGCCATGCGCAAGCGCATCGCCCTCATCGACGCACCGGATGTGTGCGAGCCCGCCGCCGACGTGACGGTCGCCGGGATCGTGGCGGAGGAGCTGATGTTCGCCGGGCGCGCATCCAACCCCATCGCCGTCAACAGGAGACTGAACGAGCTGGGCGCGTCAGAGTGGGCGCGGTTCGCGATCGGCACCGTGCCGCCGACCGTGCGCATCCGGTTGCTGGCCGAGCTCGCGCTGATGCGTAAGGGTGTGGATGGGCTCGTCATCACGTCGCCGGACCGGCACGGCGGCGACCCGAACGAGTGGTGGGAGCTCGCACGCCGGATCGCGGCCCGCGACATCGCCGTGCTCGTCGTGGCCGGCGACGCCTCCGCTGCCGCCATCGCGGCGTCCGGCATGATCTCCCGGATGGGCGAGACGGCCACGCAGGGCCCCGCCAGCACCTTCGACGAAGACCCTGGACGCGACGACACCGACGAGCTGCCCGACCTCATCGTCGCCCCAGCACTCGAACAGCGCGGCACCGACCGCGCGGAGGAAGCCGAATGAAGATCCCCCAGATGATCGCGGCGGAGTTCCGTCGCCTCACCGCCAGCCCGATGTCGATCGTGGCGCTCATCGCGCTCATGTGCGTCCCCGTGCTCTACGGCGGGCTGTACCTGTGGGCCAACCAGAACCCGTACGCGAACCTGAACAAGATCCCCGCGGCCATCGTGATGGACGACAGCGGAACGACGGTCGACGGCAAGACGGTCAACTACGGGAGCGACGTGGCCGACGAGCTCATCAGGGACGGCTCGTTCGACTGGCACAGGGTCGAATCCGGCTCCGCGGCGAGCGGCGTCGACGACTCGAAGTACGACTTCAGCATCACCTTCCCCGCCAACTTCTCCGAAGCGCTCGCCTCCGCCTCCACGAAGACGCCGCACCGCGCGACGGTGACGCTCACCACCAACGACACCAACAGCTATCTGGCGTCCACGATCGGCACGCAGGCCGCGGAGAAGATCCGCACCTCCATCGTCAAGAAGGTCAACCAGCAGGCGGCGGAGCAGTTCCTCCTCGGTCTCGCCGACATCCGCTCCAACCTGGTCACGGCCGTGGATGGGGCGAACCAGCTGGTCGACGGCAGCGAGACGGCGCGCTCGGGCGCATCCACTCTCGCCGACGGCACCAGCCAGCTGGCGACGGGCTCGCAACAGCTGTCGGATGCGCTGGCCCAGCTCTCCGGAGGAGCAGCGCAGGTGAGCGACGGCGCCGCCCAGGTGGCGGCCGGAAACGACCAGCTCGCCGCGAAGGCGACCCAGGCGGGAACGGCGGCGGCCCAGCTCGCGGCCGACGCGCCGGCGGTCGGGCAGCAGTTGCTCGACCAGCTGAAGCAGGCCGGAGCGACGCAGGAGCAGCTCGACCAGGTGTCCGCTGCTCTCGGCAAGATCGACGCCAAGGTGCAGGACGGCAACACCCAGGTGCAGACGCTCGTCGGGCAGGTCAACCAGCTCGCGGCGGGCGCCGACCAGGTCGCATCCGGAGCGTCGCAGGTGGCGTCCGGCTCCACGCAGGCCGCCGGTGGCGCCGCCCAGCTCGCGGACGGCAGCAAGCAGGCCGCATCCGGCGCATCCCAGTTGCGCGACGGCCTCACCACGCTGCACGACGGCACGGCGAAGCTGCGCGACGGCCTCACCGACGGCGTCGGCCAGATCCCGGACAACTCCCCCGCCCTGCAGAAGAAGCAGGCGACGACCATCGCCGACCCGGTCAACCTGAAGAACGACTCCATCACCTCTGCGGGAACCTACGGGGCCGGCCTCGCGCCGTTCTTCGTCGCCCTGGCCGGCTGGATCGGCATCTACGCGCTGTTCCTCATCGTGAAGCCGGTTTCCCGCCGCGCCATCACGGCACTGCACTCCCCGGTGAAGATCACCCTCGCGGGCTGGCTCACCCCCGGCCTGCTCGGCGCGGTGCAGATGATCGGCCTGTTCGCCATCGTGTCCGGCGCGCTCGGCTTCCGCATCGACAACCCGCTCGGGATGTACGGGCTGATGGCGCTGGCCTCCCTCACGTTCGCCGCGATCATCCTGGCCCTGAACGTCTGGCTGGGCAGCGTCGGCCAGTTCCTCGGCCTGGTGCTGATGGTGCTGCAACTCGTGACGGCGGGAGGCACGTTCCCCTGGCAGACCTTGCCTGGACCACTCGCCGCACTGCACCACGTGCTGCCGATGTCGTACGCCGTGGACGGCATCCGGCAGCTGATGTACGGAGGCAACCCCGCCACCGCACTGGCGGACGCCGGGGTGCTCGGCCTGTGGCTGCTCATCGCGCTGCTGGTCTCCGCCATCGGCGTGACCCGGATGACGCACTTCCGCACCCTGCGCGATCTGAGGCCGAGCCTCATCGGGTGACGGTGCCAGGCGGTATGGTGTCCGCGTGAGCGAGACCCTGCGCATCCTGCACCTGAGCGACACGCACCTGTACGGCGACGGCCGCCTGCACTACGGGCTGGTGGACACGCTGGCGGCGCTCGACCGGGTGCTGGCGCGCGCCGCGACCATCGAGGCGATCGACCTGGTGGTCGCCTCCGGCGATCTCTCCGACGACGGGAGTGCAGAGTCGTACCGGCTGCTGGCCGGGCGGCTCGAGCCGTGGGCGTCCGAGCGGGACGCGCGGGTGGTCTACGCGATGGGCAACCACGATCTGGCCGGGCCGTTCGAGCAGGTGCTCGGGCCTCGCGAGGCGGTCACCGTCGTCGACGGCTTCCGGGTCGTGACCGTGGACACCGTGGTGGCCGGAGCCGGGTACGGCCGCATCGACGCCGCCCGGTTCGACCGGCTGCGGGCTGCGCTCGCCGAGCCGGCGGAGCACGGAACCGTGGTGGTGCTGCACCACCCGCCCGTGCCGCCGACCACCGGCCTGTTCGAGACGCTGCGCCTGGTCGACCCGGAGGCGCTGATCGACCTCTGCACGGCCGCCGACGTGCGCCTCGTGCTCGCCGGGCACTACCACCACTCGCTCGTCACGGAGATGGGACCTCGGCGCATCCCGGTCGTGGTCGCGCCTGCGGTGGCGAACACGACGGACGTGCTGTGGGCGCCGGAGCGCGAGCGGGCCGTGCGCGGTTCCGGCTTCGCGGTGGTGCAGCTGCCGGTCGCCGGGCCGGTGCGTGCTCACCTGGTCTCCGCACCAGCGCCGGACGACGGCGAGACGGTCTACGACCTCGACCCGGCGGCCATCCAGCGGATCGCCGACAGCGCGGGATGGTCGGTGCGCGCATGAGCGAGGCGGCGGGATACTCCGGCACCCCGCTGTGGAAGAAGCTCGGCCTCAAACCGGGCATGACGGCACAGGTGCTGCACGCCGACGACGGGTGGCGCATCCCGCTCGACGGCGCGCCGGACGACATCGTCTGGCTCCCGGAGGGCGACGATGGCCCGGCCGGGCTGGTGCTCGCCTTCTATCGCGGCGCCGGCGAGTTCCTGGCCGAGCTCGACGGCATCGGCGACCGCATCCGCCCCGACGGGATGCTCTGGGCGGCCTGGCCGCGCAAGGCGGCCGGACACGTGAGCGACCTCGACGAAAACCTCATCAGGAACGCTGCACTCGAACGCGGGCTCGTGGATGTGAAGGTCGCGGCCGTCGACACGAACTGGTCGGGGCTCAAGCTGGTGTGGCGGCGCGAGAACCGCTGAACGACACGTGCTGCAGCACCCAGGCGTGCATCGCGACCGCGGCGGCAGCAGACGCGTTGATCGACCGCGTCGAGCCGAACTGCGAGATCTCCACCACCGCATCCGCGGCGTCGATGGCCTCGGGTGAGAGCCCCGGCCCCTCCTGGCCGAACAGCAGCACGCACTCCTTCGGGAACGCGAACGTCTCGATGATGACCGACCCGGGAACGTTGTCGATGGCGATGATCGGCAGTGACGCATCCCGGGCCCAGGCGACGAACGCGGCAACGTCGTCGTGGTGCACGACGTGCTGGTAGCGGTCGGTGACCATCGCGCCGCGCTTGTTCCAACGGCGGCGCCCGATGATGTGCACGGTGTCCGCGGCGAACGCGTTCGCGCTGCGCACGATCGAGCCGATGTTCATGTCGTGCTGCCAGTTCTCGATGGCGACATGGAACGGATGGCGGTGCTGGTCGAGGTCGGCGACGATGGCTTCCATGCGCCAGTACCGGTAGCGGTCGATCACGTTGCGGGTGTCGCCGTGCTGCAGCAGGTCGCGGTCGTAATACTCGTCCACGGGCCACTCGCCCTGCCAGGGACCGACGCCGTGCGTCGTCTGCTCGGCTGTCCCATCCACCCGTCGAGCGTACCGCGCGCCACCGAGCGAATAAGCTGTACCCGTCGAAAGGGGATTGCGTGGCGCGACGCGACGAGATCGAATGCTGGCTCACCGACATGGACGGCGTGCTGGTGCACGAGAACCACGCCCTGCCAGGAGCTTCCGCCCTCATCCAGCAGTGGCGGGACGACGGCACGCCCTTCCTGGTGCTCACCAACAACTCCATCTTCACGCCGCGCGACCTCGCGGCCCGCCTGCGCGCATCCGGACTGGATGTGCCGGAGGAGTCCATCTGGACCTCCGCACTGGCGACGGCGGACTTCCTCAAGTCGCAGATCCCCGGCGGCAGCGCCTACGTGATCGGCGAGGCCGGCATCACGACCGCGCTGCACGAGGCGGGCTTCATCATGACCGACACGAACCCGGACTACGTGGTCGTCGGCGAGACCCGCTCGTACTCGTTCGACGCGATCACCAAGGCGATCCGGCTCATCGGCAAGGGCGCGCGCTTCATCTCCACCAACCCGGATGCGACGGGCCCGAGCGCGGACGGCCCCCTGCCCGCGACCGGCGCGGTGACCGCGATGATCACCAAGGCGACCGGCATGGAGCCGTACGTGGTCGGCAAGCCGAACCCGATGATGTTCCGCTCGGCGATGAACCGCATCGGCGCGCACTCGGAGAACACGGCGATGATCGGCGACCGGATGGACACCGACATCGTCGCGGGCATCGAGGCCGGACTGCACACGATCCTGGTGCTCACCGGGATCAGCGACCAGAGCGAGATCGACCGATACCCGTTCCGGCCGGACGAGATCCTGACCGGCGTGAGCGAGCTGGTGGCGGAGCCGCACGAGACCGACCTGTAAGGGGTCGGGCCCGGGGCCCGTTACGGCGGGGTCGGGGCCGGTTGCGGCGGGCTCGGGGCCCGTCGTGGTGGGTGCGGCGCCGGTTGCGCTAGGCGGCCGGGCCCGGTCCGGCGACGGACGACGTGAGCGGCTCCCCGCCCGACCGGCTGGCGAAGCAGTAGAACGAGCGCTGCCCGTCCTTCCACTGCTGCTCCGTGGCGGGGAAGGTGCCCTGCAGCTGCAGGTCGGGATACGCGGCGGCCGCAGCCAGATCGACGATCCCCGGCTGCGTGCAGACCGCATTGATCTGCCCGGCGAGAGCGTCGGCACCCGGATACGGCGCGGCGATGTCGGCCGAGAACAGGTTCGTGTACACCAGCTGCGCGGTATGCGGCGCCGCGCAGTCGACCACGGTGAACGTCTCCACCCACGGCGACGTGTACGGCTGGATGCACTCCCCGCCGCCCAGCGTGTTCCAGGCGTGCGTGCCCGGCCCGACGGGCCCGGCCGGCTTGGCCTGCACGGTCGGCGTTGGGGTCGGCGTCGGAGTCGCGCTCGGTGTCTTGCTCGCGGTCGCGGAGGGGGACGGCTTGGCGTCGGCCCCGAACATCTGCGGGATGCGTGTACCGAGCGCGAACAGGCCGATCAGCACCAGGATTACGGCGAGACCGCCCGCCACCCAGTACAGGATGCGGTTGACGCGGTGCGAGCCGCCGCGGCCCGTGGGCGGCGGCGCGGTGGGGCTGGTGGGAGCGGCGGGGCCGCCGGAGCGTGGGGGTGTGGGGCCGGAGGCTGTGGGAGTCTGGCCGGTGGCTACCGGCGCGGGGGCGGCTGGCGCCACCGGCGGCGCGAGGGCGATGGTCTCCGCCGTCGCGGGGGAGGCGAGCTCGGGGAAGAGGATGGTCGCCGCCGTGGGTGCCTGGCCCTCCTCGTCGGTGTCGCGGGTGTCGTCGTCCTGCTCGCTGTCGTGGTCGTCGGGGGCTCCCGCATCCACTGCCGCGGTCGATCCGGTGAACGGTGCGGGCTCGCTCGCCTCGCCGATGCTCTCGGCGTCGAGGGGCTGGGTGGCCGGGGACGGCAGAGCGCCGAGCAGCAGCGTCGCCTCCTCGATCGGCGGGACCGTGGCCGGAGGAACATCCGGGATCGAGTCGGTGTCGGTGGGAGCAAGCTCGCTGGGCTCCGGCTCGCCCGGCTCGGGGTCACCGGGCCTGGCGCGGAGGAGTGCGGCGATCTCCGCCGTGTCGAGCTTGGCCGTGGGGACGTCGGCCTGGCTCGGCTCGGGGGTGGCGGTCGGCTCGAAGAGGCGCGACGCGTCCGGGGGCGGGAGCACGGGCGGCGTCGGCGGGACGGGAGGCGCAGGAGGCGTGAAGGCGGCGGGCGCAGCGGGCGCGGCTTCCGGAGGCGTCAGTGCGCCGGGCGGGATCGGGATGATGCCAGTGGTGTCGCCGATTACCGAACGGCTGGTGGAGGTGGGCTCTTCGTCGTCCTCGCCGAAGAAGCCGAGCAGCGCGGCGAGGCCGTGGCTCTCCTCCTCGGGCTCGCCTGCCGACGTCGGTTCTGGCTCGGGTGCGGGCTCCGGCTCTGGCTCAGGTTCTGGCTCAGCTTCCTGCGCTGGTGCTGGCTGCGCAGGCACCGGCTCGGGCGTCACGGGGACAGCAATGGATGGGCGGAACAGCGGCGGCTCTGCTGGTTCGTCCGGCGTGGCTGAAGTGGGTTCGACGGGTGCAGCGGGCTCGGCGGCGGTGAGCTCGGGTGCGACCGCGGGCTCGACGGGTGCAGCAGGCTCAGCGGCGGTGGGCTCGGGTGCGACCGCGGGCTCGGCGTCGATGTTCCACACGGGGGGCTGCGGGAGGCGGAGCGATTCGTAGAAGCTGGGCGGCTCGAAGGTGGTGGTGTCCGGCGGGGTCGGCTCGCGGCGCTCCGGCTCGGCTGCCTCCGGTTCCGCGGATTCCGTGTGGGACGACGACTCGTAGGAATCGAACGACGGCACCGGGATCACCGGCGGCACCGCCGGCGCTGCGGGAGCGATCGGCTCCGCCACGGGCTCCGCGACGGGCGCGGACTCGTCGGGGGTTTCCGCCTGCTCGGTGCTGGTGTCGTCGAGGTGCCAGACGGTGCTGGAGGCGGGCTGGGCGGGCTCGTCCACGAGAGGGTCTGTCCCGACGCCGGGCGTGAGGTGCCAGCTGAAGCCGGAACCCTGCTCGGGCTCCTCGACCGGTTCGGCTGCCTGCTCGGGCTGCACCGGACCCTCGGCCGGGAGCTCAGGCTCGACCACCGGGTTCAGGAACAGCTCGAACGTGTCCTGGGCGTTCGGCGCCTCGTCGGAGCGGTGCTGTTCGGTCTCGGGAACCACGGGCAACGCGACCGTCGGTTCTGCGGCCTCTGGAATGACGGGCAACGCGACCGTCGGCTCTGCGGCCTCCGGTTCGTGGCTGGGCACTGGAGCGTTCTCCGGCGCGACATGGGCGGCGGGGACGGCAGGAGCATCCGGAGTATCTGCGTCCGGAGCGTCCGGAGCACCAGCATCCGGCGCATCCACCCCACCCGCATCCGGCGTATCCGCCGCATCCGCCTGCTCCGCCGGGCGCGCCACGCGCCGCCCGCCGGTGAGCTGCTGCAGCAGCCATTCCGAACTGCCGAACTCGGGTTCGTGCGTGTCGGGGCGCTCGTCGCCCTCGGCGTCGTCCGATCCCGGGTGGCGTTCGTCGGTCACTACTCGAGCCCCAGGTCCTTCAGGCCGATGGCGGCGAAGTACGGGTAGCCGGCCTCTTCGATGACCTCGCGCGCGCCCGTGTTGCGGTCGACGACGACGGCGACGCCGACGATCTCAGCGCCGACCTTCTTCAGCGCTTCGATCGCTTTCAGCGGCGAACCGCCCGTCGTGGACGTGTCTTCGAGCACGATCACGCGCTTGCCGGCGAGGTCCGGGCCCTCGACCTGCTTGCCGCGGCCGTGGTCCTTGGGCTCCTTGCGGACAACGAACGCGTCGTACGCGAGCCCGCGGGCGGCGCCCTGGTGCAGGATCGCGGCGGCGACGGGGTCTGCGCCCATCGTCATCCCACCGACCGCGAACACGTCGGGGACGTCGGCGATGAGGTCGATCATCACCTGGCCGATGAGGGGCGCGACACGGTGGTCGAGGCTGACCTTGCGCAGGTCGACGTAGTAGCTCGCCTTCTTGCCGCTCGTGAGTGTGAAGTCCCCGTGGAACACGGCTTCGGCCGAGATGTAGTCGATGAGCTGCTGTCTTGCGTCGGTCACGTCCCCGATTCTAGGGGGGAACACGGCGAAAACGCCTCCCCACCAGGCCGTGACCCGTGGCTGTCTGCGGTGGCCGATACGATCGAGGCATGCGCGTTGCGACCTGGAATGTGAACTCGATCCGCACCCGAGTGGGCCGTACCGTCGACTGGATGGTCCGCGAAGACGTGGATGTGCTGGCCATGCAGGAGATCAAGTGCAAGCCGGAGCAGTTCCCGATGCAGCAGTTCGAGGATGCCGGATACGAGGTGGTGCTGCACGGGCTCAACCAGTGGAACGGCGTCGCGATCGCGAGCCGTCTGCCGATCGAGGACGTCGAGATCGGCTTCCCAGACATGCCGGGCTTCCTCAAAGGACACGAGGGCCCCGACCTGCCCAAGGAGGCGCGGGCGATCGGTGCGACCATCGGCGGCATCCGGGTGTGGAGCCTGTACGTGCCGAACGGCAGGGCGCTCGACGACCCGCACTTCCACTACAAGCTCGACTGGCTGGCCACCCTCGCCGCGGACACCCAGCGCTGGCTCGCCGAGCAGCCGGACCTGCCGCTCGCGCTGATGGGCGACTGGAACGTCGCCCCGCTCGACTCCGACGTCGGCGACCCCAGCCTCATCCCGGGCGTCTCGACCCACATCTCCCCGCCGGAGCGCAGCGCGTTCAGCGCGTTCGAGACGATCGGGCTGACGGACGTCGTTCGCCCGCTCGTGCCGGAGGGCTACACCTACTGGGACTACAAGCAGCTGCGTTTCCCGCGCAACGAAGGCCTGCGCATCGACTTCATCCTCGGCTCCAAGCCGTTCGCCGATCTGGTCACGTCGGCGAGCATCCACCGCAACGAGCGCAAGGGCGAAGCCCCGAGCGACCACGTGCCGGTGCTGGTCGAACTCGACCTCGGGGGCGACGAGGACGACGACGACCGGCCGATGATCTTCGGATAGGGGTCGGCGGCGCGTCTGCGGTCGGAGAATATCCTGACATTCTGCGTTTGTGACGGTTTCCTGGTCGTGATTCCCCATCGACGGGGACCTCACGAATGGACGTGAAATGCGGAGAATCGCTGACGACTTCCGGCCCAACGCCGCCAGCATCACCATCCTCGGCATCGGAGCGGGTCTCCTCGCGGCCGGCGCGATTCTGGCCGTCGCGGGGATACCGGGTGCCGACGGCGGCTCCCAGACACTCTTCCTCCTCGCGACGGTGGCGGCGCTCGCGGCAGCCGTCGTGGGGTTTCTCGTCAACCTTCGGCGGGACGGGAATACCCTCCTCAGCACGGGCATCCCCAACGCCGCCCTAGCGTGCGCAGTCGGAGTCGTGGTAAACGTTCGACGACAGCGAGAGTAGCCTGCCCACGCTCAGCGCAACGCCCGCAGGTAGCGCCGCTTGGCGACGCGCTGCGCGACCAGCAGCACCGGGAACAGTGCGCGCCACGGCTGCTGCGGCGCCGCCCTGGTCAGCGAGCGCACCACGATGCGCACCTCGTCGCCGTTGCGCTCGACGATGAACGCCTCCTCGCCGGCAACCGGATGCCCGGGGAGCGTGCGGTAGGAGAATCCGACGCGATCCGGGTCGTCCACCACGCGCACCACCTCCACCGGCTCCGTCACGGTGACACCGAGGACGCGCGCGGTGATCACCTGCCGCTGCCCCGGGATCACGCGCGGCGGGTCGGCCGTGCCGCCGACCAGGAAGCCGCTCGCCGTCTTCACCCGCCAGCGCAGGATGTCCGCGGCCGCGCGCATCCACTGCTCGTCTCCGGAGCCGATGGGGGCGGAGACCTCCGAGCGTCGGTAGCCCGGAACGCTGGGCGCCCAGTGACGGAACGCTGGGGTCGTCCAGCCCTGGTCGTCAGCGTCGTTCACGAGGCGAGCGTAACAAACGTCCATATCGCCTAGAATTGATATTGGTATTCGGAACACTTTTGGGTCAGTATTTGCGCATGGCAAATGACCCTCATCGAATCACGTCGCCGAGCCGCACCGATCAGGTCGGGCTGGGCATCCCGCATCTTCGGACAGGAGAGGCGATCACCCTCATCTCGTGGCGACGCACCAAGCAGGGGTGGGCCTTCGATGTGCGCGCCGGCAGTTACGTGGCGCACAACGCCACGCACTGGCTGCTTCAGAGCGGCACAGACCGCGTCCTGCTGCCCATCTCGGAATGGTCGCTCTTCAGTTCTTGATGCCGCTTCCAAACTGATATTAAGCATGCATTGCGTAACCATGTCGGGCGGGCAAGAATGAGCGCCTGAGGGCAGCGCGGTGGCTCGACCGGAGCTCCGCGCATCACCGACAGCGTGCCCACAGCAAGGAGATCAGCATGACAATCGAGAATGCGCAGCCTCGGCGACGCTCCAGCCGTAAGCGGGCGTTCCTCGCCCTCGGCGCAGTGGTCGCGGTGGGCGCAGGCATCACCGCAGCGGCTTTCACCGACTTCGCGAACCTGAACCTCGGGGCGAACGGCATCGGCGCCGACCAGTACAACATCCAGGTCGTCGACACCGACCCGGTCACCGGCGTTCAGAACCCGGGATCCTGGCAGGAGGCCGACACCCCCGCCGGTGCTCCGATCGAGCTCGTCGGCGCGCAGACGCTCTTCCCCGGAAGCGCGGCGATCAGCGTCGACATCCCCGTCCGCAACGCATCCACCACACTCGGCTCCACGCTGACGCTCACCCTGGCGCAGCTCCCGGATGCCGGCGCGAACGTGACGGACGCGAACTACCTGTCGAGCCTGCGGTTCTCATACGCGCAGGCCGCCACGTCCGTCGACGGCACCGCCATCAGCGGCACCGACCTGACCTTCGCTCAGCTCAACGACGTCGCTCTCAACGGCCTCGCCGCCGGCGAGGAGTCGAGCGTGACGATCACGGTCCGACTGCTCGACCAGGCCGAGTCCGGCGCTGCCTTCGACGACAACTCGCTGAACGGCGCGAAGGCGTTCGTGCAGGCGCAGTTCAACGGCACGTCTGTCTGATCACCGCCGTGAGCCTGTTCAGCCCGTCGTCGCGTCGGCCCCCGGTGGTCCGCGTGCTCGCGTCGCTCGTCGGCGTCGGAGCGTTCGCTCTCGTCGGCTTCACCGCCGCGAGCACGGTCGACTGGGGTCAGCTGATCGTCGCGGTCGACGGGTCGGAGAACACCTTCGACCTGCAGGCAGCAGGCAGTGACGAGCCGGGCTGGACACCCACCGCGGCGTCGTGGGAGCAGGGCCGCCCCGACCCGATCGTCGTCGTCCTCCGGGACGCGACGATCGGGCCGGGCACGTCCATCGCCACGCGCGTCGCGGTGCGGAACGCCAGCCCGCGGCTCGGCGCCATCGTGGTCTTCCATGTGATGCGCCCCGCCACCCCCAACCCTCTCTTCGACCAGCTCCGCTTCACCGTCTCCGAGGGCGGCCACGTCTACGCCAGCGATGTGGATGCGGCGCACGCGTCGGCCATCGCGCTGACCGGACCGACCGCATCCGGAGCGTCGCGGACGCTGGACGTGACCGTGTCCGTCCCTGCAGATGCCACGGACGAGCTCGAAGGGCTCAGAACCCCCGTGTCCGTCCGATTCTCCGGAGTGAGCGAATGACGAGCAGACCCCGCATCCTCCGCGGACCCCACGTCCGCCGGCTTCCCGGCGTCGCCGTCGCCGCCCTGCTGACGACCGCGACAGTCGCGGCCGTCGCATCCATCGGCGTCACGTCGGCGAGCTTCACCGACCAGGCCGCCAGCGCCATCGGCACGAACGGCTCTGTCGGCGGCTCGTACGACATCGCCCAGCTCGCGCCGGACGACTCCGTCGTGCAGGGCGACCCTGACCCCGTCATCCTCGACACCACGAACACCGGCACGGTCACCCTCGACGCCTCGGCGTCCACCTCCGTCGAGACGCGCGTCGTGACCACCACCGCTGCGACCGGCCTCGTGCACCTCACGCTCTATAACGCGTACCAGGGCACGCGCCCCGGCGACCCCGGCATCGCGGGGGCGGGAGCCGACCCGTACGACTACGCCCTCTACACGGTCAGTGTGGACGGGACACCCGTGGCCACAGCACTGTCCGCCACCGACCTCAACGCCGCAGCCATCGTCATCGGCGGATGGACGAAGGATGTGCCGAAGACCATCACCGTCCAGCCGCAGATGATGCGCGCGGCGGGCAACGCATACGCGTTCAACAGGTCGTTCGCCATCGGCATCCGCTTCGACGGGGCGACATCGTGACCAGGCGGATGGGCGGCGCGCGCGCCGTGAGCGCCATCCGGGCCGTGACCACCTCCATCGTCGCGGTGTCAGTCGCCGCGTCGCTCGCGCTGAGCAGCGCACTCCTTCCCTCCGGCGCCGCCGAGGCCGCACCCTCCGGATCGTCCACCGTGAGCGTGGCCATGCCGGGTCCCGGTCACTCCTCCTCCTGGTCCGGCTCCATCGCGAACCCCGGACGGGATGCGGCGGAGGCGTTCCTCACGGTGACGGAGGTCGGCGGCTCCGCCGACGCGTTCGGCGATCTGCTGACGGCCACCGTCACCCTCCCGTCCGGCAGGGTGCTCATCCCGGAGACGCCAGTCGCCCGGATGCTCGGCGGAGCGCCGATCCCCCTCGGCCCTCTCGCCGCAGGAGCCGCGGTCACCATCGACGGCACCGTCACGCTGGCGAGGGATGCCGGGGACGAGTTCCAGGGTCTCAGCGCAGCGGTCGTCTTCCAGCTCACCGCCGTCGAGAAGACGCAGCCTCACCCGCCGGTCGCCCCGCCCATCGCACTGCCGGACACGGGGTCGACCATCGCCGTCACAGCCATCGCGGTCGCGGCCGTCGCCATCCTCGGCGGCGCGATCCTGCTCATCGTCCGACGAAAGAAGAAGAGGAGGGAGGAGCCGTGAGCGCACCTCGATCGCGCATTCTCACCGCATCCATCGGCGCCGTCGCCGCCGCAGGACTAGTGCTCTCAACGCTCGGACTCGGTGCAGACGCCACGACCGCCGCGTACACCGACACCACGGCGGCGGAGACCTCGCAGAGCCAATCGCCGCTGACCGCGCAGTCCGCCAGGATGCTCCCGACGCAGACGCGGATCGCCAACACGATCACCTGGCTGCAGAGCGACGGGACGCTGTGGGTGTGGGGCTTCCGCGGCAACGGGCTCTCCGGGTCCGGGTCTGCCACCGTCCCCAACAACAACACCGCGCCGTCCGCGGTGATCCTCCCGAACGACGGGTACGCCGGCCCCGGCCGCCGGAGCATCGTGAAAGTCGCGGGCACCAGCCTGGACGGCTACTACCCGACCGACGTCAACACCACCGGGCTGGCCGCGCTGTCCGACGACGGCCAGGTGTACACCTGGGGAGGAAACTCGGCCAACAACATCATGGGTCGACCGTCCACACCCACTCCGTACACCCTGCCCGGCCTCGTCTCCATCCCCGGCCGGGTGGTCGACCTCGCCTCGTCCGCCACGGTCTACATGGCGCTCACCGACACCGGGGACGTCTACACCTGGGGCTACGCGCAGGCCAGGGGCGTGACCGGGCAAGGCACAGCGACCGCCTCGTCGGCCACGCCGTCCCTCATCATGTCCGGCGTCCACAGCATCGGAGCCGGGTTGTGGAACGGCTGGGCGATCAGAGGCGACTCGAGCCCGGGGGACACGACGACAGGGGTGTTCTGGTGGGGCTGGGCGAATACGGGTTCCGCGTACGCCTCCGACCCGTCGGGAGACAACATCGGTACCAATGCCAACTCCCCCACCCGCTCGACGGCGCTGTCCGCGTATGCGACCAGTGGATGCGACACCGTCGGCGTGATCATGGGCTCGGCAGACGACGAGTGCTCGATCAAACAGCTCAACGGGCATTACTTCGGGAACCAGCTGGTCACCTCCGACGGACAGCTCATCGCCTGGGGCGCCGGCAGCCAATACGGCACGGGCCGCCCATACGTCAGCGGGGCCGAGTCGGCCACGCCGACGGTCGTGCCGCTTCCGAACGGCGACACGGTCGCATCCGTCTCCGTCACCGTCGACTACGTGGAGGTGCTCGCAGCGTCGGGAACGCTCTACATCTACGGCCGGTACTCGTTCGCCTGGGGTCCGAACCCTGCCACAGGTGCCGTCTCGGCGACGAACATCGTCACCCCGACAGCCATCACGGCGTTCTCCGGGCCGGTGGCCGCCGTCGGTGGCTTCGGGTATTCGGGCACCGCGCTGCTGGCCGACGGCACGCTTGCCTCCTGGGGAGGGAGCACCCAGGGCGGGAACAGCAACCTGTACAACTCGATCAGGCCCGACTGGTATACGACCCAACCGACGAACAATGCCGTCCAAGGCATTCTGCCGATGACCCCACCAGGACTGTGACATGCCGCGCATCAGAATCACCCTCCCGTTGATCACCGCCGGCGTTGTCGCGACCGCCCTGGCTGTCCTCGGCACGACCTCCACGATGAGCGCCCTGACCGACACGGCCGCGCTCAACCTCGGCCAGGGCGGCATCGGCTCTGACGTGCCCTTCGGGATCGTGACAGTCCATCCGGACGGCACCGTGCACCACGCCCCGCCCGGAGCGGCCGCCGCGGTCCCGCTGACAGGAGACGACGCGTTCGTGCCCGGCCGTTCCCTCTCCGTCGACCTCGGTGTCGCCAACAACTCTCCCGGCGTCGCCGCACAGGTGACGATGACGATCGGCCCCTCTGATGCGGCGGGCACGGGCCAGGTGGGCAGCGCGCCGAACATCACCCCGTTCATCCGGGTCACCATCGTGGACACCAGCACCGGTCAGCTCCTGCTCGGCGGGAGCGCGAGCGATCCATCGCAGGGCGTGCCCGTCGGCGCGGCGAACGCGGTGATCGGGCGCCTCGGCGCCCGGGGGGCCGCCCCGTTGACCGACGGCGACACGTGGGCGCCGGGCGCAGCGGACAGCCGCCGCGACCTGACGATCGTCCTCTACTACGTGGACACACCGGAGACCAGCGCGTACAACGGCGGCGCGACGGCACTGGAGGTGGTGTTCGATGGCTCGTCGAGCTCGTAGGCGCGCTCGACCGAGGCGGAGCATGCTCGGCATGGTCGGCTCGGTCATGCTCACCATCGCCGCGATCGTCGGTGTCGCCGCGGTGCTGGCCGTCGCGGCGAGCGCCATCCTCGGCATCCGGCCCGTGGTCGTGATCTCCGGCTCGATGGAGCCCGTCCTCCCGGTCGGCTCGATGGTCTTCGCGCAGGACGTTCCCGCCAGCACGGTGCGGGTCGGCGACATCGTCACGACGCAGCGTCAGGACGGCGCGAAGGGCCTCATCACACACCGGGTCGTGAGCGTGGAGACCGCAGGTACGACCACCACGCTGCGGCTGAAGGGCGATGCGAACACCACGGAGGACCCGCTGCCGTACGTCACGACAAGGGTCGGGATGTACCTCTTCCACGTGCCGTGGGTCGGCACGCTCGCCCTCGCAGCCCGGACCCCGTTCGGGCTGACCGCGATCGGGCTGTACGTGCTCGCGCTCGTGGCCATCATGATCGTGGGGCGCAGACGGCCGTCCGCCCGCCCCGCCAAAGGGACGGCGGAGCGGGCGGACGATCGAGCGGCGGTCGAGGGCTGAGCGCTACACGCGACGACGGGACGCTTTCAGCGTCAAGACCACGACGTCGCTGCCGAAGGCGCGACGGAGCCGCGCCGTGGCGGTCACCGGGTCGTCCCCTTCGACTTCGACCACGAACCTGCGCTGCTGCGCGGTCTCGACGACCGCTTCGTAGCGCTGCATCAGAACCCCGCCCTGGTGAACCGCGCCAGCCAGTCGGCGTACGTGTGGTCTTCACCGATCGGGCAGTCGCATTCGATGCGGATCAGCTCCCCGGTCACGCCGCTGATCGACTGCTCGAAGTGGGACGCGTCTGCCACCTGCTGGGTGGGACGGCCGGACGGTATCGTGCTCATGCTTCATCTCCATCGAGTGTGTTCGTCATGGCCGGTCTGCCCTTGCGGAACCGGCCGTCGTTCGGCGGAAACGGGTCGCCTTCGTTGAACTGCGTCGCCAGGCTCTCGAGCTCGCGCTGGATGGCCGCCTCGACGAGAGAGTTCATCGAGGAATGGCCTCCTGCCCTGCCCGCCGTACTGAGCACGGCGGTCTCTGCGCTCTTCTTCACGGAGAGACGCACGCGGACCGTCATCGTCGTTCGCAGCGGCTCCGTGAACCCGCTCTCCTCGATCGTCATGTCGCTCCTTGCCTGTGGCATCCATTCGATGGATAAGAGCCCGGCACGGCGACGCGATAACGCGGGCGCGAGCCGATGGGAGCGGCGACCGCGTTATCGCGTCGCGGGGCGGCCGAAAGTGGATAGTTCGCACACCCTGAGCGGATTTCGGCGACGGTTGCGCCGGCGTTGACTGGAAAACCCGCCCGAGAACAGAGCACCGCCATGTCGTCGACCGCCGACCTCCCGACCGAGACAACGCCCCTCATCGGAAGGAAGGCGGATATCGCCGACGCGCGCTCTGCGCTGGGCGAGACCCGCATCCTGACCATCGTCGGTGCGGCGGGCATCGGCAAGACCCGCATCGCTCTCCGGCTCGCGCACGACGTCAAGCGACGCTTCCGCGACGGCGCACTCCTCGTGCGGCTGGATGACGCATCGGACGCGCACGACGTCGTCCACGCGGTCGCCGAGGGCCTGGGGGGCTCCACCGCGGCTCCGGACACTCCGACTCAGGACACACCCGCCGCGGTGGTCGCCGCCCTCGCAGACAAGGACCTGCTGCTCGTGCTCGACACCTGCGACAGGGTGCTCGACGGGTGCGCCGAACTCATCGTCGCGATCATGGACTCGTGCCCGCACGTCAAGGTCGTCACGACGACGCGGGAGGCTTTGCGCATCGCCGGGGAGCGCATCCACGTCGTCCATCCGCTGTCGACCCCGACGTCAGACGCCTTCGATCCGCGGCAGAGTACGACGGGCGCTGTCGAGCTGTTCCTGGATCGCTCCCTGCCGGACAGGGACGCTCCGCTAACCGGCGGCCCGGATCTCGCCTCCATCTCCGCGATCTGCCGCAGTCTCGACGGCGTTCCCCTCGCGATCGAGCACGCTGCGGGCCGCCGCGTCGTGCTCTCGGCGAGACACATCCTGGAACGGCTCGACCTGGAGCTGCTGTCGAGCCAGGACAGGGATGTGATCGGGAGGCACCGCAGCCTGCGTGCGGCGCTGCAGTGGAGCCACGACACGCTCACGACGATCGAGCAGGAGGCGTGGACGCTGCTGTCGGTGTTCGACGGCCGGTGGGGCCCGGAGGCGACGGCCGCCGTCCTCGCACCGTGCGAGCTGTCCCCCGTCCGGATGCTCGACCTGATGCAGGAGCTCGTGGCGAAGTCGATCGTGGGCAGGGAGGAGGCCGACGGTCACATCTGGTACTCGATGCTCGACGGCACCCGCCGATTCGGACGCGAACTGCTGCACCAGCATCCCGCATACCGCGAGACCCGCGCACGCCATCGCGATTGGTATCTGCAGCAGCTCGTGGAGGCGAACGAGACCTGGCTGAGCGACCGGCAGGGCGCGTGGCTCACCCGGTTCGCCCACGAGCTGCCGAATCTCACGGCAGCGGTGGAGTTCTGCATCGACGACCTCGATCCCGACGCGGCCCTCGCCATCCTGGTGCGGGGGTGGAGAATCGCGTGGGGCACCCACGGCCGGCTCGCCGAATTCCGGCTGCTGCTGAACCGTGCTCTCGGGGCGGCGTGCGGGCTCGAGACAGCCGAGCACGCGATCGCCCTGGCGATCAGCGGGAGCCTCCTCGGCCTCGACGGGGACGCCGGGGCGCACAGCGTCCTCGCCGAAGCCAGAGGCATTGCGAGCGCGCTCTGCGACGCGGCGGCGATGGCCTTCGTCGACGGAGCGGCCGCGTCGGCGGAACGGGACGCACGCGAATCCATCCGGCTCTTCCACAGCGCGCTCCGGCTCGACCCTCAACCGGGATCGCCGGCCGACGTCGCCTTCTTCACCTCCGGGCTGGCGCTCGCATACGACCGTCTCGGGTTCGATCGGAGCGCCACCATCGTGCGGGAGCGTTTCCTCCGCGCAGCAGCGGCGAACGGCGAGCGCTATGAGGGAGCCGCCCTGCTCCTGCACTCCGCCGCGTACAGCCTGCGCCGCGGCGACGCGAAGCAGGCGCAGGAGCTGGCACGTCAGTCTCTCGTGCTGCTGCGGGAGTTGCGCGCCCCGCTCGGCATCGCGCACGCATTGCACGCGATCGGGCGGGCAGATCTTTCGGCCGGGGACCTCGCCAAGGGGCACGTCATCATCGACGCCGCGGAAGCCGTGTGGCGGGGAGCCGGCGAGCTGCCGCAGCCTGGGCCGTTCCCCGGCGACGCCGTCCGATTGGGCGCGCGGCACGGGTCGCCCTCGCACCAGGGACGGGCTGCAGGCGGGGAAGGGGGCCCGCGCGAGCTTCCGATCGAGGACGCCATCCGGCTCGCTCTCGGTGAGGCCATCGCCGTTCCGCCGGCGCCTGCCCGTCGCCTGGTCGACGGGCAGCTGAGCGCGCGCGAGCTGGAGGTCTGCGACCTGATCACCGAGGGACTGACCGATCGCGATATCGCCGCTCGTCTCGTGCTCTCCGTGCGCACGGTCAACAACCACGTCCAGCGCATCCTGGCCAAGCTCGGCTTCACCTCGCGCACCCAGGTGGCGGCCTGGCGGCTGCGAAGTCGCGGATACCATACGTGAGGCATTAGAATAGGTATTTATCACTACACGTATGAGAAAGCTCAGCCCGAAGCTCAGAGAATGATCCATCCCGGAGAGACCAGCTGCCGAGAACCCCGCTCTTCCGAGCCGTCGGAGAAGCGCCCCGGACCGATTAGCACCCTTGACGACGACCTCCTGATCGCCCTGGTGCGCGCGGGTGAGTTCCAGGCGACGGACGCGTTCGCCGAGCTGTGGAAGCGCCATCTGCCCGCGGCCCTCGCCGCAGCGAGGCGCATCACGCTGTCGTACGACGCGTCGGACCTCGCCTCGGAGGCGTTCGCGCGCGTGCTCGTCTCGCTGCAGGCCGGGCGGGGTCCCGACCTGTCGTTCCGCGCGTACCTGATCGTGACGATGCGCAACGTGGCGGCGGGATGGGCGCGGCAGGCGGCCCGGCTTTCCCTGCAGGAACTCGACGACCTGGACGACCTGCCACAGACGTCCAGCGGCCTGGACCGACTCGACAGGCTCGCCGGATTCGAAGCTTTCCGCTCCCTGCCGGAACGGTGGAGGAAGGCGCTTTGGTACAGCGAGGTGGAAGACCTCAACCCCGCAGAACTCGGCGAGGTGTTCGGCATCTCGTCGTCGGCGGCGGCCATGCTGGCGTTCCGTGCTCGCCAGGGCCTACGCAAGGCGTGGCAGTCCTCGATGGATGCGGACGGTCACCCGGCGGCGATGCCGCCGGTGCGATCGGCGCCGTCGCTGTCGTCCGCGCCCATCGGATCGTCCTGCACGCCGAACTCGTGATGCAGCGCTGAACGGGCGGCGTTCCAGCCGGACAGCCCGTGCACGCCCGGCCCCGGCGGGGTGGAGGACGAGCACAGATAGACCCCCCGGAGCGGCGTCCGCCACGGGTCGGCGGACAGCACGGGACGCTTGAGCAGCTGCCGGATGCTCGGAGCACCCGCGTAGATGTCGCCGCCCACGTAGTTCGGGTTGTAGCGGGCCGCATCCACGGCCGTCGTGCTGCGGCAGCCGACGACGAGGTCGCGGAAGCCGGGGGCGAGGCGCTCGATGGCGCGAGTGATCGTCTCGCGCTGGTCGACGTCCGAGCCGGACGGGACGTGCGTGTACGTCCACAGGGTGTGCGCTCCTTGTGGCGCGCGGGACGGGTCGAAGGTGCTGGGCTGCGACGCCAGGATGAACGGGGCGTCCGCGTGCCTGCCGCGCGCGACGGCGCGCTCCGCGGCCTGCACCTCGGCCTGGGTGCCGCCGAGGTGCACGGTGGCGGCCTTCGCGAGCTCCTGGTCGGTCCACGGCACGGGACCGGAGAGCGCGAAGTCGACCTTGGCGACGCCGGGGCCGTACCGGAACGCCCGGACAGCGCGCTCGTACCTCGGCGGGAACGCCCCGCCAGCGAGATCGAGCATCGCGCGAGCACTCACGTCGAGCAGAACGGCACGCGCCGGAGGCAGTTCGGCGAGCGACGACACCGGATGATCGAGCACCACCTCGCCGCCGAGCCGCACCAGCTCCGCGGCGAGCGCGTCGGCGATCGCCTGGCTGCCGCCGACGGGGATGGGCCAGCCGTGGGCGTGCGCGTACGCGCCGATCACGATGCCGGTGGCTGCGGCCGCCAGAGACGGCAGCGGCTGGATGGCGTGCGCCACGAGGCCGGCGATCATGGCCGGAGCGTGCCTGCCGCGGAAGCGCGCCGACCAAGCCGGGGTCCCGTGTTCGAGCACCGCCAGCCCGAGCGGGACCGCGGCCGACAGCGGGGTCGGGATGTGTAAGAGGTGCCCGGCGGAGATGCCTGCGATGTCCGCCGCGTGCCGCACCAGCGGCTCCATCAGCCGACGCCAGGCCCGCCCGTCCACGCCGAGGGCGTCGACCGTGCGGTCCAGGTCGCGGTAGGCGATCCCGGAGGTGCCATCGGCCAGTGGATGCGCGTACGACACCTCGGGAATCACGAACTCCACCCGCTCCGCCAGCCCGAACGCCCGGAAGAACGGGGAGGCGAACGCCATCGGGTGCACGGCGGAGCAGACGTCGTGGTGGAAGCCGCGGAGGGTCAGCTCGCTGGTGCGGGTGCCTCCGCCCACGGTGGCCGCTCGCTCGTAGACGCGGACGCGCATCCCGGCCCTGGCCATCGTGACGGCAGCGGCCAGTCCATTGGGGCCGCTGCCGACGACGATGGCGTCGAGACTGTCCGTCACGGAGCGGAGGCGGTGGACGCGAGCACGGGGACGTCTTCCTCGGCAGGGTCGGTGTCGTGGTCGGCGTGCCGGGCGGGGGCGGCGTCAGCGTCGGCCGCGGCGTCGGCGTCAGCCGGTGCCTCCGTCGACGCCTCCAGCGGCGCGGCCGTCGACGCACCGGCTGTGCGCGTCCTCCGCCACGCCTTGGCCAGGCCGCCGCTGAGCTCCAGGTACGTCACGTCGCGGATGAAGATCGCGTCGATCGCGATCATCGCCAACGAGAACCACGGCAGCCCCATCAGCACGGCGATCCCGATGTGGAAGCTGAGCATCACGATCAGCGCGAAGATGCGCGTGCCGCGGCGCATCAGCAACATGGGGAAACTCACCTGCACCATCAGCGTCAGCAGAGTGGCGAACGCGACACCAGGACCCCACGTCGTGACGAAGTCGCTCAGCTCCGGCCACGGACCGAACTGGGTTACGTGGAGGGGGTCGTAAATCGCCCAGCCGCCCGACCACGGGGCGCCTCCGGCCTTGTACAGGCCACCGGAGACGTAGATGAACGAGACCTGTGCGGCAAGCGCGATGACCGCGAAGTTGTGCAGGATGTTCGTGTAGTGCTCGGGGACGACCCGCTGGAAGCGCCACCAGCGCACAAGGAAGACGGCTTTCGTGCCCTTCCGCACCGCCTTCTCGTCCGCCTTCCTGCGACGCCGCGCATCCACTGACCAGCGGTCGCCGGCGGCGGTGAAGAACATCACCATCAGCGCGATGCGCGTGAGGTTGTCGCTCTGGTCGTTGACGTTCGCGTTCGACTCGACCATTGCGACCCAGAAGAAGAACAGGAAGAACTGCGACAGCCTGGTGCGATAGCCGATCACAAAACTCAGCGCGAGCAGGATCGCGATCAGGTACAGCACCGTGAACAGGGGCGGGTTCTGCGCCTGGTCGAGGAAGATCCTGAACGGCCACAGCTTGACGAAGTCGTTGCCCGGATACTCGAACTGGCCGCTCCACGCCATCCCGGCACCCCAGGTGTAGAACCGGGTGGAGAAGTTCGTGAGCATCAGCCCGAGCATCATCGTGCCGAGCAGGATGCGTGTGACCGCGAGGCCGTACGAGGCACGTTTGCCGTCCAGGATCCAAGACTCGCCCTGCAGATACAGGGACCGTATGAGGGAGAGTCCTCCGCGCATCCCGCGTCGGACGAGGTCGGCGATCAGGGCGCCGAGCCTGCGGAAGAAGCCGGAGACGGTCATTTCTTGCTCACCTTCGCGTGGAGGGGAGCGAAAATCTCGGCGAATTGCTCCTCCGACTGTCCTGGCATGACGATGAGACCGCGCCAGCCGGTGGTCGCGAACTGCAGCGGCGGCAGCTTCGCGTCCGGGTTGTTCCGCTCGGTGAACGGGATGATGTTCTGGCGGCTGGTCATGTACTGCACGCGCACGACCGACGTGCCCCAGACGGCGCGGGCGGCCTGGACAGCGTATGCGTCGGTGTATCGCTCCTGCACGATGTATGACGCGACGACCATCGGATTCTTCTTGTCGTTCGCCTCGTTCATCGCCACCTGCATCCGGCCGAGCCAGTCGTCGCCCTTGAAGTAGTTGAGTTCGGCGATCTTCTGCTGCTCAGGTGTCAGCGCATCCCAGGCTCCCTTGAGCGAGGACGCCTGCTTGATCGCGAGGTTGGAGGCGCGCGGGGGGAACAGGTTGTGCACCAGCATCTTCTGCTCGATGCCCACGGCGGAGATCCACTCGGTGGAGATCTCGGCGCCGTTCTTGTCCGCGAGCACGGCGCGGATCTTGAGGTCGTAGTTGCCGTTGATCGGCGCCGGCGCGAACACGCTCCAGCTCTGGCCGAGCCACGGGATCATGTACTGGGTCAGCAGATTGCCTGGCACGACTTGGCGGAGCGGGGTGGGCGGGCCGATCCAGAGGAAGCTCGCGAAGATGTGCCACACGGTGACCAAGGCGACGATGGCGAGCGCGATCCGGGCTCCGCGGGTTCTGCGTTTGCCGCGCTCCGGCGGCGGGGCGTCGATCCGGCCCTCCGTGTCTCGTTCGGGTGAAAGCACGCTCATATCTCTGTCTTCTCCGGGTGGTGTGCGAAATGTTCACGCTGTTAGAGCCGAGAGAGCGGCCGCAATAACGTTGCATTTCTTTTCGGGCGGGAACGAACGGAACGCACGGTTTCGTTACGCCGCGTTTCAGCGGGCGCTGCGGGGAGAAGTGCCGAGCGATAGCGTCGAACCACCATGCCCGCCACCCCGTCCGCATACCCCGTCGAATTCGTCGACGTGGGGCGCACGTTCGTGGCGCCGCGGGCCAAGGGCGAGCGGGGCACCACCCAGCGGGTCGTGCTGCGCGACGTGTCGCTGACCGTCGCGGCCGGCGAGGTCGTCGCCATCCTCGGCGCGAGCGGATGCGGCAAGTCGACGCTGCTGCGCATCGCGGGTGGCCTCGACAGCCCGAGCGCTGGGGCAGCGCTCATCGACGGGACGGCGGTGGCCGGAATCGACGGACGCTGCGCCGTCGGATTCCAGGAGCCCCGACTGCTCCCCTGGCGCTCGATCACCGACAACGTCGCCCTCGGACTCCCCCGCGGCATCGACAGGACGGCAGGGCGCGAACGCGTCGCCCAGCTCCTCGACCTGGTGGGCCTGTCCACCTCGGCCGGGCTGCGGCCCCGTGAGGTGTCCGGTGGGATGGCGCAGCGCGCATCCCTCGCACGGGCGCTCGCCCGCAACCCCGGCGTCCTGCTGCTCGACGAGCCCTTCGGGGCCCTGGATGCGCTCACCCGCCTCAAGATGCAGGACCTGCTTCTCGACGTGCACGGAGCAGCCCCCACCACGATCCTCCTCGTCACCCACGACGTCGACGAGGCCCTCCAACTCGCCGACCGCATCATCCTGCTGGGCGCCGAGGAAGGACGACAGGGCGCGACCATCCGGCGCGTCGTCACCGTGCCGGGCAGCCGCCCGCGCGACCGGGGTTCAGCGGAACTCGCCGAGCTCCGCGCCGAACTGCTCGACGGACTCGGCATCGACCGTCACGGTCACGCGCGCGGGATCCCGGCGACCAGCACGATCCCGGCCTTCCCGTACTGATCGGGGACCCGGGACCCGGGACCCGGATGCACTGGTGCGGGCCGCCGGTGCTTTCTCCCACCGCACCGCATCATCCACAGCCCCGAGTCATCCACAGTTTTGGCAGGCGGCCCCCGCAGGCCGCGCAGGTCCGGGATGCTCGACCCACGCACTTCCACAGCACAGCACGACTGACAACCTGAGAGGCATCATGCGCCGCACATCCACCATCGTCACCGCCGTCGCCGCCATCGCGGCCGCCGCCAGCCTGATGCTCACCGGCTGCGTCGCCGGAGAGGGCCAGGCAGCGGCAGACCCCGCGAAGTCGGCCGGCACCACGGGCGGAACGCTCAACATCGACTTCGCCACGTACAACCCGCTCAGCCTCGTCATCAAGAAGGAGGGCTGGCTCGAGAAGGCGCTGAAGAAGCAGGACATCACCGTCAACTGGGTGCAGTCGGCCGGGTCGAACAAGGCCAACGAGGCGCTCCGCTCGAACGCGATCGACGTGGGATCGACCGCCGGCTCCGCCGCGCTGCTGGCCCGCTCCAACGGTTCGGCGATCAAGACGATCGACATCTTCTCGCAGCCGGAGTGGTCGGCCATCGTGGTCGGGCAGAACTCGACGATCACGTCGGTCAAAGACCTGAAAGGCAAGCAGGTCGCCGCCACCAAGGGCACGGACCCCTACTTCTTCCTGCTCCAGTCGCTCGAGGCGAACGGCCTGTCCGCCAGCGACGTCACCATCCAGAACCTGCAGCACGCCGACGGCTGGGCTGCACTGCAGAACGGCTCGGTCGACGCCTGGGCCGGTCTCGACCCGATCATGGCCAACGCGGAGAAGTCCGGTGCGAAGCTGATCTACCGCAACGTCGGGTTCAACACCTACGGCTTCCTCAACGCCACGGAGTCGTTCCTCAAGAACAAGCCGGATGTGGCGCAGACCGTCGTCAACACGTACGAGTATGCCCGCGCCTGGGCACTCAAGCACCCGGACGAGACGGCGAGCATCCTTTCCGATGTCGCGTCGATCGACCCCGCTGTCGCCACCACCGTCATCACGGAGCGCACCAACCTCGACGTGTCGAACATCCCCGGCGACGCACAGCTCAAGGTCCTGAAGAAGGTCGGCCCGATCTTCGTGACGACCGGTGACGTGCGCAGCCAGTCCGACATCGACAAGGCGCTCGACACGCTGCTCGACCCGACCTTCGCCAAGAAGGCCGACCCGAGCGCCATCGGAGGCTAGTGCGCGCATGAGCTACCAGAACTCACCGGAGGGCGACGGGGCGCTCGTCGCGACGTCGATGTACGGCACCTCGGTGGCGCGCGACGGCGAGCCACGCGACCAGGAGCCGGAGCGCCGGGTGCCCGGCGCGCGCGACGGCGTGCAGGAACGGGATGCGCGCATCCCGTTCCTGTCGCGGCGCTCGACCAGGATCGTGGGAGGCTTCGTCCTCCCGCTGATCCTGCTCGTGGCGTGGCAGCTGGCGTCGACCTCCGGTGCGTTCACCTCCGCGCAGCTCCCGTCGCCCGCGATGGTGTGGGAGGCGGCGGTCGACCTGGCGCAGCGCGGACTGCTCGGGCTCTACATTGCGATCTCCACCCAGCGCGTGCTGATCGGCTTCGCCTGCGGTGCGCTGCTCGGACTGGTGCTCGGCGCCCTGGTCGGCCTGTCCCGGCTGTGGGACATCTTCTTCAGCGGAACGCTCAGCGCCATCCGGGCCGTGCCGTCGCTGGCCTGGGTGCCGCTGCTGATCCTCTGGTTCAAGATCGGCGAGGAGTCGAAGGTCATCCTGATCGCGATCGGGGCGTTCTTCCCCGTCTACACGACAGTCGCGGCGGCACTCAAGCACGTCGACCGGCATCTGGTGGAGGCGGGCAGGGCGTTCGGGCTGGGCGGGGTGCGGCTGTTCACCACGGTGCAGCTGCCGTTCGTGCTGCCGACGGTCATCTCCGGGCTGCGACTCGCGCTCGCGCAGTCGTGGCTGTTCCTGGTGGCCGCTGAGCTCATCGCGTCGTCGATGGGTCTCGGCTTCATGCTGAACGACTCCGCGAGCAACGGACGCACCGACCGGCTGTTCCTGGCGATCATCCTGCTCGCCATCCTGGGCAAGCTCAGCGACTCGCTGGTGGGGTTGTTCGAACGCTGGTCGGCGAAGCGCTGGGGCTGACGCGCGCTGCGGTCGAACGGTCAGGACCGGGGCGGCGCGTGGCGGGACCGCTCAGCGGGAGCGGCGCTCCGCGGCGGCGGTGAAGGCGCGGGCGATGGCCCACAGGATCACGCCGATCGCCAGGAGGGCCAGCGCGATGCCGTACTGGCCGACCGGACGGCCGGAGGTCCAGGGGAAGACCAGGTACAGGCAGGTGATCGCACCGATGATCGGCAGGACCCGCGCCGTGCGGAAATGCTTGTGGTCGACCGGCTGGCGGCGCAGCACGAGCACTGCGATATTGACGACCGCGAACACCGCGAGCAGCAGGAGTGAGGTCGTCCCGCCGAGGAGGGCGACGATCGAGCCCTTCGGGTCGAGCGACACGTAGACGATCAGGCCGAGGGCGAGCGCGCTGGTGAACAGGATCGCTGCCCACGGCGTGCGGCGCTTCTTCTGCACTTTGGACAGGAAGCCCGGGAGCACCTTCTGCTTGCTCATGCCGTAGAGCAGGCGGCTCGCCATCATCATGTTGATCAGCGCCGTGTTCGCCACCGCGAACATCGAGATGAACGGCAGCAGGTCGGCGATCGGGAAGTCCGGCGCCGCTGCGTTGACCGCGGTGACCAGCGGGGTCTCGCTGCCGGCCAGCTCACCGATCGGCACCAGGGCGACCACGCAGATCGAGACCAGCACGTAGATGACCGCCGCGATCCCGAGGCCCGTCAGCATCATCTTGGGGAAGATCCTGCTCGGTTCCTTCGTCTCCTCCGCCATGTTGACCGAGTCCTCGAAGCCGACCATCGCGAAGAACGCCAGAGACGTCGCCGTGCTCACCGCGAGCAGGATGCCCTTGTCCTCCGGCGTCTCGAACGCCACCACCCGGGAGAGGTCCGCGTTGCCGCCGCCGATCGCCCACAGGCCGATCATGATGACCAGCAGCAGACCGGACAGCTCCACCAGGGTGAGCACCACGTTCAGCCAGACGCTCTCCGTCACGCCGCGCAGATTCACGAGCATGATCAGCACGATGAACGCGAGCGCGACCATCATCGTGAAGAGATTGTCCGACGGCAGCCCGAACCCGACGGACAGGTTCACCGCGAACGCCCGGGATGCCGTGGCCGCCGACGTGATGCCGGACGTCATCACGATGAAGCAGACGATGAACGTGAAGAAGTGGATGCCGAACGCCTTGTGCGTGTACAGAGCTGCGCCAGCGGCCTGCGGGTACTTGGTCACGAGCTCCAGATAGGAGAACGCAGTGACCGTCGCCACCGCGAACGCGAGCAGGAACGGCAGCCAGGCCGCGCCTCCCACCTCGGCGGCCACCTGGCCGGTGAGCGCGTAGACGCCCGTGCCGAGGATGTCCCCGACGATGAAGAGCAGCAGCAGGCCGGGGCCGAGTGCGCGCTTCAGTTCAGGCTGCTCGCTGTCTGCGGTCTTGATGACCTGGGTCCAGGAAGGATTGCTCACGATGGCTCCGTTGTCGGTCGACGGTGGGAGCTACTTTATGTGAAAGTTCTCAGGAATGTCACCCGAAGGGGGCGCGACATGCCGGTATACCTCGCGGCGGTCGGTCAGCGCTTGCGGCCGGCGAGCATCGCCTTCCACACCCCGTCGGCCATGCGCTCGGGGGTGAGCACCCGCGCGAGCAGCGGGTCGACGGCTCCGTCGAGCATCCAGGGCCGGACCACCGCGGTGACCCTGACGTGACCGAAGCCCTGGTGCCGCAGTTCGGCACGCAGGCTGTCGCTCCAGGCGACGACCGCTGCCACGGACGCGCTGTGGACAGCACCGACATCGCCCGCACCCGCACCGGCGCCCGCCCCAGCGCCGGTGCCGCCCGCGATGGTGACGATGCGGGCCTCCCTGGCGCTCGAGATCATGGCGGGAAGGAACTCGCGCGCGATGTGCATCGGGGCGAGCGCGTTGATCAGCATGGTGCGCCGGGTGTCGTCGCCGTTGTCGTGCTCCCAGAACGGGGAGCTGCGCACGATTCCCGCGGCATTGACGATCACATCCACGCCGTCCAGCTCCTTGCGGACCGCCTGCGCCGTCTGCGCGATGGCGCCCAGCTCCGCCAGGTCGAGCACGAAGGGATGCACGGTCGTCCCGGGCCGTCCGGCCGACGAACTCGGCGACCGGGTGGGGCCGCCCCACGGCGACGCCGAGCGCTGCTCCATCACCTGCGCGCGCAGGCGGGCGGTCAGCGCGGACAGTGCAGCCTCATCCCGGTCCCAGAGCACGACGGCCGCCGCACCCTCGCGCACGGCGCGCTCCGCGAACAGGTATCCCATCCCGGAGGCGGCGCCCGTGATCAGCACGCGTGCACCCCGAACCGTTCTCGTCATAGGTACATCATCCCAAGTCGAGGGAGGCCCCGTGCTGCGTCACCGCCGGGCGCGGTACTCCGCCCGCAGCTCCGGCGTCAGGTGCTCGGTGGCGTAGCTCAGCATGGTGCGCGGCATCCGGGGCGCGTACTTGTCCAGGAACGCGAGCAGCACATCCCGGTCGACGCGCTTCCCGACCTCGCGGAGCATCCAGCCGACCGCCTTGTGCATGAGGTCCTCCCGGTCGTCGAGGAGCCTGGCCGCGAGGTCGACGGTGGTGGATGCGTCCCCGCGTTTGATGAACGCGAAGGTGCTGAGCACGGCGACGCGACGCTCCCAGAGCACCTCGCTGGCCGCCAGTTCGTCGAGCACGTCGCGGGGGCGATCCCAGAGGAACGCGCCCAGGACGTACTCGGCGGATGAGTCCACTAGATCCCAATTGTTCACGCGGCCTCGTCGCACCGCATCCAAGTAGAACGCCGCCAGTTCCTCGCGCCGCGCGTCGTCGCGGGCCGCGGGACGGCTGGCGAGCTCGAACTCGCGATTGAGGATGATGAGCGCGGCGAGGCGGTGCTCGTGCACCTCGCTGTCCAGCAGCTCGCGGAGCTGGTCGAGAGGCAGCCCGCCGAAGCGCTTGGCGACGGCGCGGGTCTGCGGCACGCGCACGCCGATGAAGACGTCGCCCTCCCCGTACTCCCCTTCCCCGGCCTTGAAGAAGCGCTGCAGGAACACCGCGTCCTCCGGGCTGGCCACCTCCGCGAGCGCATCCCGCACCTCTGCTGCCGTCACCCGGCGAGCATAGCGAGGCGTCCCGGCGCTGGAAAAGTGCGTCGGCGAGCCGCGGGGCGCAAGGGACGACACCGGATGGGCAATAAAAGTTCGAAGACGAGTGGATAGGCTCGAATGCGGGCGCGCTCTGCGTCCGGACCAAGCGCCGCAGCCGCGGACGACCAACGACGGGAGGTTCGTCATGTCACAATTCGTTTCCCAGTTCAGTGCAAACGCCATTGTCGGAGAGCCCGAGGTCGTCGAGGACGTCCATTCCGTGCGGTCGCTGGCGACGCATCCCGCGTGGCTGGCCCTCAAAGAGGCCGCCGTCGCACTGCAACAGGTGCAGGTCAAGGACGGGTCCGTGCCGGAGGAGGCCGACAAGGCCGGCGCAGCACAGCAGGTGGATGCGGTCATCGCGTCGATCGCCGAGCTCGCTCCGCACTTCCCACACGACGCCGCCTACCTGGATGCGCTGCAGGCCGACTTCCGCCGCTGGGCGGACGAGGGCCTCGGCGTCCCGGACTTCCTGGACTCGCTGAACGCGTTCCAGCCGCAGCAGCACCGCGTCGACGGGCTCGGCCACCTGGTCGTGTTCCCGATGTACACGCAGAACGGTTCGACCAACCGCCTCGTCGAGGCCGTGCTGGTCGAGGTGATCTGGCCGGAGTTCATCGCGGAGCTCGAAGCGGGCGACTACGGCAACAAGCTGTTCGTGCCGCTCCGGTTCGTTGACTTCACCCCCGGATACGACACCAACTCCGCCGTGCTGTTCCCCGAGACGGTGGCCATGCGCGAGATCCCGCAGTTCACCTGGGGCGCGATCTTCCAGGACCGCGAAGCCGCCAGATACCGCAGGGTGGTGCGCGCGGCTTCGGAGATCACGAAGCTGCAACTGCCGGAGGATGCGGCGGCGATGCTGGACGACCAGAAGCTCGCGGAGGAGACCTTCGTGATGTGGGACCTCATCCACGACCGCAGTCACATGCGCGGGGATCTGCCGTTCGATCCGTTCATGATCAAGCAGCGGATGCCGTTCTTCCTCTACTCGCTGGAGGAGCTGCGCTGCGACCTGACGGCGTTCCGCGAGTCCGTGCGGCAGGAGCGCGAGCTGAAGGCGCTGCCGGATGCGGAGCTCTCCGACGCGCAGCGGGAGATCCGTGACCACGCGAAGCTGGTGCAGTACGCGGTGATCTTCGACCGGATCTTCCGGTTCGCGATCACCGGCAGCCGCGTCCGGAACTACGACGGCCTGGGCGGGCAGTTGCTGTTCGCGTGGATGCACCAGCACGACGTGCTGCACTGGACGGACACGCAGCTCACCATCGACTGGGACGGTGTTCCCGAGGTCGTCGTCGCACTCAGCGACCGGATCAACGACCTGTACTGGCGGTCCATCGACCGTCCCAAGGTGGCGCACTGGCTGGCCGCGTACGAGATGCTGACCGAGACGCTCACCCCGAACCCGGCATCCAACTGGGCGCGAGGGCTTCCGGATGAGATCCTCGCCGGGGTGCCGAAGGGTTACACCGATGCGGTGCTGGACGACGAGTTCCCGCTCTCGATGTTCTACGAGGCGCTGAACAAGAAGATGGCCACCGTCATCGAATCCACAGCAGGCATCACCGGCCACTCGGACGACAAGTGACGGAAAGCCTGCCCCTCTCCGGGCGGCTGGTGCTGGTCGCCGGTGCGACCAGCACCAGCGGCGAGGCCGTGTCGCGCTCGCTCGTCGAGGCGGGCGCGACGGTCCTCGCCGTCGGCACGCGGCCGGAGGCGCTCGACGCCCTGGCCGCTGCCGTGCCGGGCGTCGACACCCGGGTCTGCGACCTGGCCGACCGGGATGCCGTGGCCGAGCTGGCCATGCGCATCCACCTGAAGTTCGGCGCGATCGACGGGCTGATCCACCTGGTCGGCGGCTGGCGAGGCGGCGGCGGGATCGCCGGGCAGTCCGACGACGACTGGGACTTCCTGGAGCGCGGGTTCCGCACGCTGCGCAACACGACGCGGGTGTTCTACGACGACCTCGTCGCGTCGCCGGCCGGGCGGCTCGCCATCGTGTCGTCCACCGCGGTCGAACGGCCGTACGCCGGTGGCGCGAACTACGCCGCCGCGAAGGCGGCCGCCGACGCGTGGACCAGGTCGGTCGCGCAGGGGTTCGCGAAGGAGGCGCCGAACGCGGCGGCCGTCGTCTTCGTGGTGACGTCGCTGTCCGGGCTCGAGGACACGCTCGGCGCAGCCGTCGTGCAGCTCTGGGAGGGCGATCCCTCCACAATCAACGGCACGCGCGAGTTGCTCACAACTTCCGCCGACGCCGCGAACTGACTCTCTCACTCCTGCAAGGATGGATACGTGACGCTACAACTCCATGACCTCAACCTGCGCGGATTCGCCTCCGACAACTACGCGGGTGTCCACCCCGAGATCCTCGACGCCATCGCGGCCGCCAACGAAGGCCACCAGATCGCCTACGGCGAAGACGTCTACACGGCACGCCTGCACGACGTGTTCGCCGAGCACTTCGGCGAGGGCGTCCAGGTCTTCCCTGTGTTCAACGGCACGGGGGCGAACGTCGTCGGGCTGCAGTCAATGCTCCCCCGCTGGGGCGCGGTGGTGTGCGCGAAGACGGCGCACATCAACACCGACGAGGCAGGGGCTCCCGAGCGGGTCGCCGGCATCAAGCTGCTGCAGATCGAGACCCCGGATGGCAAGCTCACCCCCGACCTGATCGACAAGGAGGCGTGGGGCTGGGGCGACGAGCACCGGGCCCAGCCGCTCGTCGTGTCCATCACCCAGACCACCGAGCTCGGCACGGCATACAGCGTCGACGAGGTCAGAGCCATCGCCGACCACGTCCACTCGCTCGGCATGAAGCTGCACATGGACGGGGCGCGCATCGCAAACGCCGCGGCATCGCTCGGTGTCCCGCTGCGCGCGTTCACCACCGACGCCGGCGTCGACGTGCTCAGCTTCGGCGGCACCAAGAACGGGATGCTCTACGGCGAGGCCGTCGTCGTGCTCAACCCCGAGGCGTCGGAGGGGCTGATCTACCTGCGCAAGCTGAACATGCAGCTCGCGTCGAAGATGCGCTTCATCTCGGCCCAGCTGATCGCCCTGCTCTCGGACGACCTCTACCTGCGCTCCGCATCGCACGCGAACGCGATGGCGCACCGTCTCCGCACGGCGCTCGAAGCCGGCATCGCCGACGGGAGCATCGAGGGTGTCGGGTTCAGCCAGGCGACGCAGTCGAACGGCGTGTTCGCCACGCTGCCCGCCGGCGTCGCCGACCGCCTGCGCGAGCATTTCCGCTTCTACGACTGGGATGCGGCACGCCACGAGGTGCGCTGGATGTGCTCGTTCGACACCACCGAGCACGACATCGACGCGTTCGTGGAGGCTCTGAAGCAGGAGCTCGCCGCCTAAGCAGTGCGGTTTTTGCGCTACAGCGTCGGATTTCTGACGTCAAGAGGTGCGAACACCCCAAGTGAGGGCCAGAATGACACTCCTACTGGGGTACAAAACGTGTCCTCCATATGACCCACACGAGCACTTTTTTCGCTAGTCTGTAATAGCCGGCGGAGGAACCCGAATATCCTCCGAAGGTAACCCCGAACGTATGCCGGGCTGCGTGGATTCCCTAGGTCCCCGCACCCGGCATCGTGGGTTTAACGGGGGGTTCGGTGGCGGGTTCGGTCCAGTACGCATAGCGGGACGCCTCGACGAAACCGAGCCGCTCGTAGAGAGCGCGAGCCGGGGAGTTGGCAGCTGTGACCTGTAACCACAGGTACCGGATCCCGTGCCGTTCGGCGTCGGCGGCGAGAGCTCGGATGATGGCCGCTGCGTGCCCGCGGCGGCGTTGGTCCGGCCTGGTCGCCACGGCGAACACGCCGCCCCACTCGCCCACGATGGCAAGGCGCGCGACGGCGTCCGGATGGTCGGGGTCGCCCGTCGAGGCGTAGAGCGCCGGGCCGCCGGTGAGGATGCGCTCGGCGACGGCCTCTGCGTCGGCGTCGCCGCGCCCGTCGACGGACCACCAGAGGTCCATCCAGGCACGGGATGGGGTGGTGGCGATGGAGAGCGGTGCGGCAGGGGTGGAGACACCGGCTGACGCGACAGCGGCTCGGTCGGCGACGAGGACGAGGGTGTCGGAGTGTTCGCGATAGCCCCTCGCGGCGAGCGCAGAGACGAGAGCGGGGTCGGTGGCCGGGCTGACCTGGAACACCGTGGGGAGGCCGCGGTCGCGGTATGCGCGCTCGGCCGCGGCGAGCGTGGCGGACAGCCTCTCCGCACCCAATCGGCCGGTGGGGAGGACCGAGTTGGCGCGGTTGGTGACACCGGAGGCGAAGCGGAGGGTCCAGGGGCCGAGGGGTTCGCGCTGGACGGAGGGCCAGCCGCGGTCGGCGAGCACGTCCAGCTCGGCAGGCGACGGGAGGGACTGCATGACCGCAACGCTATCCCGGAACGATGGCATCGCCGGTTGACTCCGCCGGGGAGGCGAGTAGCGTCGGTGAGCGGCTGATGCCGCACCCGAAAGGACCGAAATGACCGAGACGCTGACCGAATCCGTCGTCGCCGGACTGGGCGCGAAGACCGTCGCGCACGTGGTCCACTACCGACGCAAGACCTACGTGACCAAGCCGTCCGAAGGGTATGCGCTGTTGAAGCGCATCCGGACGCTGCTCAAAGACGGCACCACCGATCTCGTTCCCCTGGTGCACAGGGACGGCTTCGTGTGGCTCGCGATCGGGCCGGGCATCCCGGTCTCCGTCGACGAGATCGAGTCGGACCCCGGACACAGCGACCACCACACGCTCAAGCGGCTCGGGCTGGATTAGCCCGAGCCTGCTCGATGCGTGCGGCCGAGGTTACGCTCCGGCGACCGGGACGAGGTCGCGCTTGCGCGGCGACCGGTCAGGGGCCGGAGCAGTGGCCGGCGCGGTGGCGACGGCCGGTTCGGCGGGCGCTGCCGGCTTGACAGGAACGGCGGGCTTGGCGGGGGCGGCCGGTGCCTGCGCATCCGGTGCCTGCGCATCCAGGGCAGAAGCATCCTGGGCGCCCTCCGCCGCCGTGAACTCGCGCAGCCACGGCACGAGGTCTTTGCCGAGGTCGTCGCGGGCGGCGGCCAGCTGGACGATCGCCTTGATGTAGTCGAGACGGTCGCCCGTGTCGTAGCGGCGACCGGAGAAGACCACGCCGTGCACGCCGCCTGTCCAGTCCGGAGCCGTCGCGAGGCCCTGCAGCGCATCCGTCAGCTGGATCTCGCCACCCTTGCCCGGCTCCGTCTTCTCGAGAATGTCGAAGATCTCCGGGCGGAGGACGTAGCGGCCGATCACCGCGTAGTTCGACGGAGCGCTCGCGCGGTCGGGCTTCTCGACCAGTCCGGTGATGCGCACCACGTCGTCCTCGTCCGTCTCCACCACAGCGGCGGCGCCGTAGAGGTGGATCTGGCTGGGGTCCACCTCGAGGAGTGCCACGACCGTCGTGTTCAGCTGCTGCTGCACCTCCAGCATCCTGGACAGCAGCGGGTCGCGGGCGTCGATGATGTCGTCGCCGAGGAGCACGGCGAACGGCTCGTGGCCGATGTGCATCTTGGCGCGCAGCACGGCGTGGCCGAGGCCCTTCGGGTCGCCCTGGCGCACGTAGTGCATGTCGGCGAGCGCCGTGGACTGGTTCACCTTCTCCAGGCGGTCGAGGTCGCCCTTCCTGGCGAGGGTGTCCTCGAGTTCGGTGTTGCGATCGAAGTGGTTCTCAAGTGCGTTCTTGTTGCGGCCGGTGACGAGCAGCACGTCGTGGAGCCCCGCGCCGACCGCCTCCTCGACCACGTACTGGATGGCCGGCTTGTCGACGACCGGCAGCATCTCTTTCGGCATGGCCTTGGTGGCGGGCAGGAAGCGGGTGCCGAGCCCGGCGGCGGGGATGACGGCCTTGGTGACGTAACTGGACATGATGGTTTCCTCTCGTTCAGCGCACGCCGGCAAGGGCGGCGAGGTCGTCGGCGATGGGGGCGCCCTCCGGCACCCTGCCCATGACGTGCACGGCCCAGCCGGCACGCGACCAGGCGGTGGCGTCGAGGCAGTTGCGGGCGTCGATCACGGTCTTGCCGTGCACGATGGCGGCGAGCGCGGCCGGGTCGGCCTCCACGAACTCGGGCCACTCCGTGAGCACGACCGTGACGTCTGCCCCGTTCACCGCCTCCTCGACGGAGTCGGCGTAGCCGAGCGTCGGGAACATGCGCTGGGCGGTGGCACGCGCCTCCGGGTCGTAGACGACGACCTGCGCACCGCGGAGGTGCAGGGCCGCCGCCACGTTGAGTGCCGGCGAGTCGCGCACGTCGTCCGTGTGCGGCTTGAACGCGGCGCCGAGCACGCCGATCCTGCGGTTGAGCACGGAGCCCCCGCAGGCTTCGAGGGCGAGGTCGATGACCCGCTGGCGGCGGCCCATGTTGATCTCGTCGACCTGCTGCAGGAGTCCGACCGCCGCGTGGGCGCCGAGCTCGCTCGACCGGTGCATCAGGGCGCGGATGTCCTTGGGCAGGCACCCTCCGCCGAAGCCGAGCCCCGCGTTGAGGAACTGGCGGCCGATGCGCACGTCATGACCGAGCGCATCCGCCAGCAGCGAGACGTCGGCGCCCGCCGCGTCGCACACCTCTGCGATGGCGTTGATGAACGAGATCTTGGTGGCGAGGAACGCGTTCGCGCTCACCTTCACCAGCTCGGCGGTCGGCAGGTCGGCGACGAGCACCGGCGTCCCCGCCTCGATCGGCGTCGCGTAGATGCGGCGCAACACCGCCTCCGAGCGCTCCGACGTTCCGCCGAAGACCAGGCGGTCGGGAGAGAGGGTGTCCTCCACCGCTTTGCCCTCGCGCAGGAACTCGGGGTTCCAGACGAGTTCGGCGGAGACCCCATCCGGAAGCTCGGCGGCGACGATGGCCCGGAGGCGAGCCGCGGTGCCCACCGGCACCGTCGACTTGCCGACGATGACGCCGTCGTGGGTCATGTTCTGCGCGATCGACCGTGCGGCGGCCTCGACGTAGCTGAGGTTGGCGGCGAAGCTGCCGGACTGCTGCGGCGTTCCGACGCAGATGAAGTGCACGTCGGCGAGCGCGGTGGCCTCGGCGATGTCGGTGGTGAAGTTCAACCGACCGGATGCGACGTGCTCGGTGATGAGCTCGGGCAGCCCGGGCTCGAAGAACGGCACACGGCCGTCGCGGAGCGCGTCGACCTTGCTCTGGTCGGTGTCGACGCCGATCACGTCGAATCCGAGTTCGGCCATCGCCGCCGCGTGGGTCGCGCCGAGGTATCCAGTGCCGATCACGCTGATGCGCGGGGCGGGCTGTTCCTTCTTCTTGGTCGTCATTCGCGTTGTCCTTTCGCGGGGATGGCTAGGAGGCCGGGGTGAGGGTGAAGCGGTCTTCTGGTCGCGTGAGCCCGGCGATGAACGCCGAGAGCGTGTCCGCCCGGGAGTCGATGCGCCAGTCGTTCGTGGCTCTGACCCCTTCGACGTAACTGGTGACCGCGAGGTTGAACCAGGAGAAGCCGACGATGTCGTCGTTCTCCGGTTTGCCGAGGGCGTTGAAGAAGTCGGTGACCCAGGCCGTCTTGTGTCCTTGGGTCTCCGATGCCCCGACCTCGGCGAGGACGATCGGCTTCTTCGTGATGGCACGGAGCTGGTCGAGGCTCGGCGTGAAGGTGTAATCGAAGGTGAAGGACTGGTCGGCCTTATACGGAGGACGCAGGTAGCCGGAGAGCCCGACCCAGTCGACGTAGTCGTCGCCGGGGTAGAGCGACGGGAGGTAGCCGTCGACCTTGTGCTGGGCAGGCAGGTTGTTGACGATGTTCGGCGCCCAGACCCAGATGACCAGGTCGTTCGCGCCCTCCGCCTGGAAGACGTCGTGGACGTGCTTCCACATCTTCACGTAGTCGCCCTGGCTGTTGCCGTTGATCGAGTTGCCCTTGCCGTCGGTCTCCGACCACGGGTACCAGACGCCGTTCATCTCGTGGTCGAGACGGATGGCGAGCGGCAGTCCGGTGGCGACGATGTCCTTGGCGTACTGGTGCAGGTAGGCGTCGAAGTCGCCTCCGATGATCTTCGGGAGCGAGTACTCCGGCGCATCCACCGAGTCGTTGCCTGCCGAGATGGGCCGGGACTCCCAGGTCATCATCGGCAGTCTGCCCTGCTGCCAGGCGCGGGTGACCGCGTTGGCGCGGAACGTCTCGTCCCAGCCGCTGAAGTAGCCGACGAGGTTCGGCTGCACGCCGACCTTCGCGCTGGTCGCGTCGAAGGTGGCCCAGTTGAACGGAGCCTGCTCGGTGTACATGCCGTAGTAGCGGCTGGCCGGCTGCAGCAGTTCCGCCTTGGTCGGCGCGGTGATGGGGGTGGGCTCCGGCGCGATGTTGCCGCCGCCGTTGCCGCTGCCGCCGGTGCCGCTGTTGCCGCCGGTTCCGCTCTTGGTTCCGGATGCTCCACTGCCCTTCGCACCCGCCGCCGTGTTCGCGGCGAGTGCGCCCTTCGCGCTGGCGAGCTGCAGCTTCGCCTGGGCGAGCGCCTTCTCCGCACTCACCGCGCGCTGCTGCGCCGTGGCGAGCTGCTTCGCGGTCGACGCCTGGGCGGCGAGCGCCTGCTGCTGCAGCGAGGTGAGCTTGCCGCTCTGGGTGGCGATGGTCTTCTTGGCGGTGCTGAGGTTCTTCTGCAGGCTGGCGTTCTGCGCGGCCAGCGGGTTGACGGCGGTCGCCGCCGCGTCGACCACGGTGCGGACCGCGCTCGTCGGAGACGACCAGACGTAGTAGGAGATGCCGCCGAGCACGAGGCTGAGGACGACGAAGGCTGCGGTGGTCATCAGGGAACGCGACTTGGTCGCCGCCCACCAGTGAGCTGCTTTGCTAGACAAGGAACAGGGCCTCCAGGGTCAGGATCGCGATACCGATCAGGTACGGGATGGCGGCGAGCGGGTTGAGCCGACGCCGCTCGGCGCGAGCGGTCTTGGTCTTGGGTGTGGATGCGGACGCCGGCGCTGCGGCCGTCGCCCTGCGGGTCTCTGCGCGGGTGGCCAGAGCCGTGGTGGTGGTCAGCCCGCCGACGGAGTCGGGGAGCTGCGGAAGCGCATCCGGAGCGGTGGGCGCATCCTTCGCCGAGGCCGCCAGGGCGATCTCGTCGTCGCTGCTGATCTCGTTCGGACCGCCGTTGTACGCGCCGGCACGAGTGCCCCAGCCGCTGGCGTGCGCCATGCGGAAGAAGCCGAGCAGCCGGATCGGCATGAGGAAGAACGTCGAGACGATGATGAAGACCGGCAGGCGGAAGAAGTCGGACGGCTTCTCGGAGAGGTGCCTGATCTGGCGGATCGACATGCTGATCACGGAGGACGCGACCATCAGGGCGACGACGGTGAGCACACCGCCTTGCACGCCGTACGCCTGCAGGAAGCCGGCGTAGAAGTTGTAGCCCTCGCCGGTGATCGAGCGGTAGACCCAGCCGCCGAGCACGCCCGCGAGGACGAACGGCAGGATGATGTCCGAGATGAAGAAGAACGCCAGCAGCGGGGCGTGGCCGAGCATCCAGGGCAGCATGCGCAGGGTGTTGTACTGGCTGCCGCGCGCCCAGCGGAGCTGCTGCTTGAACAGCTTCTTCACCTTGAGCGGCGCATCCGTGTAGACCAGGCTGGTGTGCTGGTAGACGGTGCGGTAGCCCTCCTTGAGGGTGAGGTTGGTGAGCGTGCGGTCGTCGGAGACCTCGAGGAAGACGCCGAGGAACTTCTCGTTCATGAACTTGTCCATGACGCGCATCAGGATCGAGCGGCGGAACGCGATGGTGCGACCGGGAAGGCAGCCGATCTGCCCGACGACGCTCTGCGCCGGCATCGAGTACAGCGCCCGGGAGTTCTCCAGCCAGTCCGCCCAGCGGGTGATCCAGCTGCGCTCCGGCTCCAGGATGCGCTGCTTGGTCGTGACGCCGCCGACGCGCTCGTCCTTGAACGGCTTGACGAGCTCGGAGAGGGTGTCCTCCGTCCAGACGGTGTCGGAGTCGACCAGCACGGTGATGTCGCCCGTGGACATCCTCGTGCCGATCATCACGGCGTTGCGCTTGCCGGGGATCGGGGTGTGCACCCAGCGCACCAGCGGGGCGAACTCCTCGCACACCTCGACCAGGCCGGGGTTGGGGGCGCCGTTGATGACGACGATGATCTCACCGGGCTTCTGCTCCACCATGCGGCCGATGACGTCGCGGAACAGGTCGAGCGGTTCGTCGACGACGGGGACGACCACGCTCGTGGAGACCTCGAAGTCCTCGGTGTATGCGCGGTATCGCCGGGAGACGGCCACCTTGATGATCCAGATGACCCAGATGAAGGCGGAGTAGACGGCGAACAGATAGAACTCTGGATGGCCCTCCAGCATGTGCCGGATCTGCAAAATGAAAATGAACACGGGACGAGACCTCTCAGGGGGGACAGGGGTTGCATCCACGTCTCTGGGGATCTGGGCGGTCGGGTTGATCAAGTTGTAGCTGTGGGCTCTCTCACGGCGCAAGCGAGGTTTTCTCGGTGGTCACGGCGGGAAACGGTGGCCCCGGATGTGCCCCTGTCCGCCGACACGCGGACACCTGGAGGCTGTCGGCAGAATGGTGGACACACCCCCGTTCGGGGGAGGCGTAACGGCAGGTCAGGAACGGAATCGCTCGGACGGTCGATCGGGCGACCGGGGGACGATGACCGGGGGACGACGGGGCCGTTTTGTACCCCGGATGCGGGTAGAAAAACTATGACGCGAAACGGCTGAGAATTAACACAGCCGTAACAATCGATTCACTACCGGGAGCAGGAATACTCGCCAGCAAAATGTGTTTGCATGGATATAGCTTGGCAATGGAGACAAGCGCATCCATGTCGTCAAGCACCAGGAGAGTCATGTCCATCGCCGAGCTGAATTCGCGCGCCGCCGTCACCGCAGCACCCCTCATCCCCGCCCTCGCCGAGCGCTGGAGCCCCCGCGCCTTCGACCCGACCGCCGTCGTTCCGGAGACCGCTCTGACCGCGGCTCTCGAGGCAGCGCGCTGGTCGCCGTCCGCCAGCAACACGCAGCCGTGGCGCTTCATCGTCGCCCGTCGCGGAAGCGCCGAGTTCGACACCATCGCCTCCGCCCTGATGGGCTTCAACCAGGCGTGGGCAGGGTCGGCGAGCGCGCTGATCGTCGCCATCGCCGAGATGGAGGACGCGGAGGGCACCCCGCGCCGCTGGGCGACGTACGACCTGGGTCAGGCCGTTGCGCACCTCAGCGTCCAGGCCCACCACGACGGCCTGCACGTGCACCAGATGGGCGGATTCGACGTGGATGCGCTCCGCTCGGCGTTCGACATCGAGGAGCGTTTCGTGCCCACCTCCGTCAGCGCCATCGGCATCCTCGGCGACCCGGAGGCCCTTCCCGACCCGCTGCGCGAGCGCGAGCTCGCACCCCGCTCGCGTGCCGCGCTGGACGAGATCGTCGTCGTCAACGCCTGAGAGCAGCCGGTCAGCAGTACCCGAGGAGGGCGTCGTCAGCGACGCCCTCCTTTTTTCGCGTCTCCGTCGAATTTGCCGGCCGCCCGATCTGTGGGAATATGGCCGAACTCAGACGGCCAAGCAGTGTCGCGGGTCGCTGCAGGGACGCAGCGTCGCCCGCTGAAGGAGAGACGATGACGACTCCCATCGCCCCGGCGATCGCCACCGGCGGGAAGCTCAAGCGCAACCTCGGCCTGTGGGCAATCGTCGGCCTCGGGCTCGGCTACATGACCCCGACGGTCGTCTTCGACACGTTCGGCATGGTGGCACGCGACACGAACAACGTCGTGCCGTCCGCCTACCTGGTCGCTCTCGTCGTGATGATGTTCACGGCCGTCAGCTACGGCAAGATGGCCGGGGCCATCCCGAGCGCCGGATCGGCGTACACCTACGTGCGCGAGTCCATCCACCCGAACGTCGGGTTCCTGGTGGGCTGGACGTCGCTGATCGACTACGTGCTCCTGCCGATGGTGAACTGCCTCATCATCCGGAGCTACCTGGAGGCGCTGTTCCCCAGTGTGCCCGGCTGGATCTGGGTGGTCATCTACTGTGCGGTCGTCACCTCGATCATCTACCTGACGATGCGCGGCACGTCGAACATCAACATGCTGCTGCTCGTGTTCGCCGTGGTGGTGATGGCGGTGTTCGTGATCATGGTCATCGCGCAGCTGGTGCAGGGCGAGGGGGCTGGAACGATCGCCTCCGCCCAGCCGTTCTTCCACGACGCCGTGACGCTCGGAGCCGTGCTCACCGGGGCCACGATCGTCTGCTTCTCGTTCATCGGCTTCGACGCCGTGACGATGTACGCCGAGGAGGCGAAGTCGCCGAAGATCATGCCGAGGGCGATCCTGTTCACGGTGATCATCGGCGGCGCGATCTTCCTGATCACGTCGTACTTCACCCAGCTCAGGTTCCCGTCGTCCGACGAGTTCCCGACCGCGGCCATCGAGGACAGCACACTCCCGGAGATCGGCAAGCAGGTCGGCGGCCAGACGCTGCAGGCGGTGCTCACAGCCGCCGGGTTCGCCGCGACGCTGGCCTCCGGACTGGCCTCGCACGCCTCGGTGTCCAGGATGCTGCTGGTGATGGGGCGCAACAACGTGCTGCCCAACCGGTTCTTCGGCCACATCAACGCCAAGACGTCCACGCCGACCTTCAACATCGTGCTCGTCGGCGCGATCAGCCTGCTGGCCGCCGCGTTCACACTGGAGACGATCGCCGCGTTCATCAACTTCGGCGCGCTCATCGCGTTCACCTTCGTGAACATCTCGGTGATCGCCTGGTTCGCCATCCGCAAGGGCCGCAGGCGCACGCCGCGAGACATCGTCACGTTCATCGTCCTGCCCGCGATCGGGATGCTCCTGACGGGCATCCTGTGGGCCAACCTCCACGTCGACGCACTGATCGGCGGGAGCATTTGGATGGCGCTCGGGTTCGTCTATCTGCTGGTGCTGACGCGCGGTTTCCGCCGCAGCGTCCCCGGCTTCGACGAGAGCCAGCCGGTCACCGGCTTCAACAAAGCCGTCAAGTAGCGCGCGCCCGGAGGCCCTTCCGAAGCCTCGGATCGGTCGTTTCGAAATCGTTATCGAAGTTTGGCCATTTCGATGGACAAACAACATATTCGGATGCGAAGCTCGGCAGGCGACGGCGCGACCGTCGCACGTCGTGAACCGTTATCAAGGAGTTTCCACAATGAAGAGGAATATTCGCGTCGCGGGCGTTCTCGCACTTGTCGCGGGCACTGCGCTGCTCGCCACAGGCTGCAGCGGCTCAGGCACAACGCCCAGCAACGGCAAGGTCACCATGTCCTTCTGGGACAACTCGACGACCGGCCCGGGCAAGGCGTTCTGGGTCAAGACGATCGCGGACTTCGAGAAGGCCAACCCGAACGTCACCATCAAGCTTCAGACGGTCCAGAACGAGGACCTCGACGGCAAGCTCCAGACCGCGCTCAACTCGGCGTCCGCACCGGACATCTTCCTGCAGCGCGGCGGCGGCAAGATGAACGCCATGGTCGACGCCGGCCAGCTGATGGACATCACCGACTCGATCGACGCGACCACCAAGGCGTCCGTGAACGCCGGCGTGCTCAAGAGCAACGAGTACAAGGGCAAGATTTACGCGATGCCCGTCAACGTGAACCCCGAGGGCATCTTCTACAGCAAGGACCTGTTCAAGGCGGCGGGGATCGACACTCCCCCGACCACCATGGACGAGCTGAACGCCGCCATCGTCAAGCTGAAGGCGACCGGCGTCGCCCCCGTCGCCGTCGGCGCGAAGGACGCTTGGCCTGCTGCGCACTGGTACTACAACTTCGCTCTGCGCGAGTGCAGCGAGAGCGCGCTCAACAAGTCGGCGGCATCCCTCGACTTCAGCGACAAGTGCTGGACGAAGGCCGGAGAGGACCTCAAGGCGTTCAACGACACCAACCCGTTCAACAACGGCTTCCTCACCACCCCCGCCCAGCAGGGCGCAGGCAGCTCCGCCGGCCTCCTGGCCAACCACAAGGCGGCGATGGAGCTCATGGGCGGATGGGACCCGGGAGTGATCGCGTCGCTCACCCCCGACCAGAAGCCGCTGCCCGACCTCGGCTGGTTCCCCTTCCCGTCCGTCCCCGGCGGAGCAGGCGACCCCAGCGCCATGATGGGCGGCGTCGGCGGGTACTCGTGCTCGGCGAAGGCCCCGAAGAAGGAGTGCACCGCGTTCCTCAACTACATGACGACGAAGTCGGTGCAGGAGGAGAACTACACGGCCTTCAACGCGATCCCGGTCAACAAGGACGCGCAGAGCGGCATCACCGACTCCGTGACCAAGTCGGAGCTGGATGCGTACAACAACACCAAGTTCATGGCTCAGTTCCTCGACACCCTGCTCGGGCAGAACGTCGGCAACGCGATGAACACCGGAGTGGTCAACCTGCTCGCAGGCAAGGGCTCGGCGGCGGACATCATCGACACCGTCAACCAGGCAGCATCCAAGGGGTAGCCGGACACCCGCGATAACCGATCGGGGGCGACGCGCAGTGTGCGCGTCGCCCCCGATTTCTCGTCGGTGGCCGGCTCAGGGACGGAGGAGCACCTTGATGGCGCGGCGCTCATCCATTGCCGCGTACGCCTCGGCCGCCTCGTAGAGCGGGAGCTCCAGGTCGAAGACGCGGCCGGGGTCGATGGCGCCGGACCAGACATCCTGCAGCAGCTCCTCGACGTAGTTGCGCACGGGAGCGACACCGCCGTTGACGCCGACGTTGTTGTTGAACAGCGGGCGCACGGGCAGCTCAGGGCCGCCGTTGGGGACGCCGACGTATCCGACCATGCCGCCCGGGCGCGCCGAGCGGATCGCCTGGTCCATCGACTCCTTGGTGCCGACGGCCTCGAGCACGCAGTCCGCCCCGATGCCGCCGAGCAGCTCCTTGACGGCTGCGACGCCGTCGTCGCCGCGCTCGGCGACGACGTCGGTCGCGCCGAACGCGCGTGCCAGTTCCTGGCGCGACTCGTGCCGCGACATCGCGATGATGCGCGAAGCGCCCAGGCGCGCGGAGGCGAGCACCGCGCACAGCCCGACCGCGCCGTCGCCCACCACGACGACCGTGCTGCCCTCGGTGACCCCGGCGGAGACGGCGGCGTGGTGGCCGGTGCCCATCACATCCGAGAGCGTCAGCAGGCTCGGGATGAGGTCGTCGCTCGGGTATTCCGGCGTCGCCACGAGCGAACCGTCCGCGTGCGGGACGCGCACCTTCTGACCCTGGCCGCCGTCGGCGAAGCCGCCGAGCTTGTCGTCCGACCCCCACCATCCGCCGTTGAGGCAGGAGGTGCTGACGCCGTTCTTGCAGTTGACGCACGTCATGTCGCAGTCGTAGAACGGCGCGATGACGAAGTCGCCGGGGGCGATCGTCTTCACGTCCGGCCCCACCTCCTCGACGACGCCGACGAACTCGTGACCGATGCGGTGCGCGTGGTGCGTCGGCGTGACACCGCGGTACGGCCACAGGTCGGAGCCGCAGACGCAGGCTGCGACGACGCGCACGATGGCGTCGCCCCCGGTGGACAGGACAGGATCGGGGACCTCTTCGACGCGGATGTCTTTTTCACCGTGGATGACCGTTGCAAGCATGGTCAGAAGCCTACGCCGCACGGTGGAGGCCTGCGGCTGTCCGCCTGCTCCGGGGAGCGTCGACCGATTCACCCTGACCGATCAATGCTCGCCCACAGCGCAGCGACGTGCCGGCTGTCTGTGCCGCAGCATCCGCCGATGACCGTCACCTGGGGTAGCTGAACGAGAAGCTCCCGTGTCGCTCGGACGAGGAGGGGAAGATCACCGGAATCGAGTTCCTCCATCTCGTCGAGTTCGGCGTGCGAAAGCGTCGAGGCATTCGGGCGGAAGAACGTGAGACGCTCCTGCCACGATTCACCATCGAGCGCGGCCATGAGGTGTGTCGGGTGGGCACAGTTGACACCATAGAAGTCGGCCGGAGCCGCCGCATCCACCGATGCGATCGCGTCGACCAGCCGGCTTGCGTCCGGCAGCCGCCCATCGGTTTCGACGGTGAAGGAGATCGAGACCGGGACGCCTACGCTCCGGGCGGCGCGCACGACGCCGATCGCCTCGGCGGCCCCGGTCATCGTCATAGCGTGAACGAGGTCGGCTCCGGCATCGGCGAGCGACTGCACCTGCGGCAGGTGAAACGCCGCCGCCTCGTCGGCGTCGCCATCCGCAGCGATGTACCCGTCGCCGCGAGGCCCGATACATCCCGAAACCAGGCCGTCGAGCGCTCCGGCATCGGCGAGCACAGACCGGATGAGCGCGACCGCATCCCGGTTCGTCCGGTCGAGGGAAGCCTCGTCGTAGCCGAGCTCACCGCCCCAGGCCGAGTTGGCTCGCCAGGTGGGTGTCTCGAGTAGCACTCCCGCGTCGGCCGCGTGCGCGATCGCGGCGTAGTCGGCGTAGTAGCGCCGCAGCAGGTCGATCCCGTCGGCGCTCTCCAGGATCGGGAAAGCGGCGAAGGAGGGCAAGTCGATTCCGTGGTTGAAGATGAGGTCGGTCTCGAGGCCTCCGTCAGTCACCCATTTCCCGTCGAGCATTCCCATGGTCAGCGCCTTTCCAGACCGCGTGCACACCATGCACCAGATCAGTAACGAGATGCTACTCGCCTGCGTCTCCTCAACAGGGCGAGGTGCTTGTCTCGCCGGGGCCGCCGCGCAGAGGGTGGTCACGGTGGGCGAGTTACCCGAGGCGTAACATTTTCCACGTCAGGTTTCTGTTATGGTTGGCGGAATCGTGACGAGCGGGTGAGATCTGGACAGCGTTCGCCATGCCGCTCGCGGCCGGGCTGATCTGCCTCGCCCTGTACCTGCGCACCGTCGACGACCGGTGACGTTCGGCGCGGCTTCGCGTCGCGCTATGGCCGCTGCGGGCGGCGGCGGAAGGCGACGACGGCGCCTGCTGCGAGGAGCAGGACCGCGAGGGCGGCGAGCCCGGACGGGTCGAGGCCGGTCGCGGCCAGGCCGGAGCCGCCGGACGCGGTCGGCGCACTGGGCGCACCTGGCGTGGCCGGCGTGCCAGGCGTCCCCGGCGTCCCCGGGTCGACCGGGGCGGTCGGCAACGCGATGTCGGTGCGCACGAAGCGAGGCGTGCCGTCCGGGCCGATGCCGCTCGCGACCAGCGAGTGCGCGCCCGTCAGTCCCGCGGGGATCGTCACCGTCGCCGTGGCCGAGCCCGTGGCGTCGGCCGTGACCGTCGCGAGGACGACCGGGCTGGAGTAGATGCCGAAGGTGACGGGGGCCGCTGGGGCGAAGCCGCTGGCGGTCAGCGTGAGCTGCTGGCCCGTTGTCACCGTCGTCGGAACGCCGGAGAGCGGCCCTGCCGCCGTGGGCGGGAGGGGCGGCAGGGGCACGGCGGCGGCGTCGACGACCGCGACGGTCACGACCTGCACGAGGTCGGGCTGTCCCGGCGTCGTTGCGGTGATGGTGACAGTGGATGCGCCGGCCTGGTCGGTCGTGACGCCCCGGATGCTCGCGGTCCCGTCGCCGTTGTCCGTGAAGGTCAGCCCAGCGGGGAGGGGCGTCGCCGACAGCGCGCCGATCGCCGGGTAGGCGTGGCCGGTGGTCACGGTGGCCGCGAACGTGACACCGCGCGTGGCCGTCAGGGCGGCCGGGCTGGTGAACGTCGGCGCCTCGATCACGGTGACCGTGAGCGTCTGCGTCGCCGAGGCTGCGCGTCCGTTCGTCGCCGTCAGGGTGACCGCGTACGCGCCGCCCTCACCAGGTGCCGGGGTCCCGGACAGTGTCGCCGTGCCGTCGCCGTTGTCGGTGAACGCCAGTCCGGACGGCAGCGTCCCGCTCGCCGAGACGGTCGTCGCCGCGGGGAATCCCGGCGCCGTCGTGACCGTGAACGATCCGGCGCTGCCAACGCTCATCCCGGCGGTGGCCGCGGAGGTGAAGCCCGGGGACTGCAGCACGGTGAGCACGAAGGCCTGGCTGGCGTTCGGCGTGAAGCCGTTGTTCGCGGTGATCGTGAACGGGTACAGGCCCCCGGATGCGGCGGGAGGGTCGACGGAGATGGTCGCCGTTCCGTCGTGGTGGTCGGTGAAGGTCGCCCAGGCGGGGAGCGCGCCGGTCGCCGCGAGCGTCGCAGACGGGAAGCCCGCCGTGGTGACGGCGATGTCCTGGACCCCGGCGCCCGCCGTGACCTCTGCAGCGGCCGGGCTCGAGATGGTGGGGGCGTCGCCGACGGTCAGGCGTGCATCGGTGTGCGTGCTGCCCGCCGCGTTCGTGAAGACGGCGCGGAAGATGCGGCCGTCGTCGATGGTGCGCGCGGTGAGCGACACCGTGGTCGACGTCGCTCCGGGGATCTGGACGAACGACGCCCCGTTGTCCGACGAGACCCACCACTGAACCGCCGGGGCGGGGAAGCCGCTCGCGGCGGCCGTGAAGCTCACCGTGGCTCCGACGTTCGCGGTCTGGGCAGCCGCGGCGACAGTCACCACGGGGGCCGCGTGCACGAGGAGCTGGAAGGACTGGGTCGCATCCTGGCCCACCCCGTTGGCGGCGGTGATCGTGACGACCGTGCTCCCGCCGGGACCGGTGGGGGTGCCGGAGATGGTGCCCGTGCCGTCGCCGTTGTCGGCGAAGACCAGACCGGCGGGCAGAGCCCCGGTGACCGCGAGCGCCGAGACGGCGGGGTACGCGTGCCCGGTGGTGACGGTGAACGCGGCCGCTGTGCCGAGCGTGGTGGTCACGCTCGGCGCGCTGGTGATGCGCGGCGCCTCGTTCACGGTCAGCGTGAACGACTGGACAGCCGTGGCGCCGACGCCGTTCGAGGTCTGGAGGGTCACCGGGTACACCCCGCCAGACCCTGCCGACGGCGTCCCGGCGATGGAGGCGGTTCCGTCGTGGTGGTCGGTGAACGTCACGCCGGACGGGAGCGTGCCGGTCACGGTGATCGGCGTGGGGGTCGGGCGGCCGGATGCGGTCACGGTGAAGCTCCCGCTCGATCCAGCCGCGAACGTGCTCGCTGCCGCGCTCGTGAAGGCGGCGGCCTGCTGCACCACGATGGTCACCGTCTGAGCGACACTGGACGGCGATGCGGCGTTCCTGGCCGTGACGGTGACGGGATAGTCGCCCGCGCTGCCCGCTGCCGGGACCCCGCTGATGGTCGCGGTGCCGTTGCCGTTGATCGTGGCGGTCAGTCCGGGCGGCAGGGTGCCGGTGAAAGTGAGCGCAGGAGCGGGATAGCCGGTGGCGACCACCGTGAACGATGCCGGGGTGCCGACGACGGCGCCGAACGTGGACGGCGACGTGAACGACGCGAGCGTGTACACCGAGACGGGGGCGGACACCGTGCCGCCGTCGAGCTGAGCGGTCGCGGAACCCACCCCGCCCGTCGCGCCCGCCGTGAAGGTGGAGGAGGCGACACCGGCAGCGATGGTCGACGACGCACCGATCGACGACCCGGCCGGCAGCGCGTTCGACCAGGCGACGGGGAGGCCGTCGAACGCCGTGAGTGACGACGGCGCGACCGCCGCGCCCGCCGAGTCGAGGAGGAGGCTCGCGGTGAAGGTCGAGGTGGTCGCCGGACGCACGATCGGCGAGGGGTTCGCGGTGGCCGTCAAGCGCAGGTACGGCGTGTACGCCGCGGCCGTGGTGCCGCTCACCGTGTCGCATCCGGAGCCGCCCGGGCCGGTCGAGCATCCCCACCAGTTCTGGGTCGCGAGCGCCGAGCCCCCGGCGACGGCGAGCGCCGGAGCGGTGTTCCCGATGATCCTGTTGAAGTGGGCGGTGAGGGAACCGGCCGTCACGGCGACGGCAGAGCCGCCCGTTCCCGTGTTGCCGGTGAACGTCGAACCGGTGATCGAGAGCGAGCCGCCGTTCAGCCAGACGGCCGAGCCGGTGGACGGTCCACCGCTCGACACTCCTGCATTGTTCGCGAAGGTGCTTCCCGTGATGCTCATCGGCGTCGACCCGGCGACGTCGCTGATCGCGAGCGCTCCTCCGCCGTTGCCGACCGGGCTCGTCGCCGTCGTGGTGTTGCCGGTGAACCGGCTGCCGGTGATCGAGAGCTTCTCGCCGGACGCTGCGCCCTGCGCCTGGTAAGCGATGGCGCCTCCCGCGCTGCTGCCGGCGTCGTTGCCGGTGAAGGTCGAGTCGACGACGGTGAGCGCACCGCCGATGAACTGGATGGCGCCGCCGGGGTTCGCAGTGCTCTGGCCCGTCGCCGTGTTGGCCTTGTTGCCGGAGAACGTCGAGTTGCGGATGGTGAGGGAGTCGAGCGTCGCTGCGCTGCCGGAGCCGCCGATCAGGGCCCCGCCTCCCATGACGTTGTCGACGCCGCCGAGCACCGAGAGTCCGTCCAGCGTCACGCAGACGCCGCCGACACCGCTCGGGTCGAGCACGAACACCTGCTTCGCCCCGGCGCCCACCACCTTCGGGGACGCACCGGATGCCGCTGCCAGGGTGATGTCCGCTCCAGATGCGGTGCCCACGGTCAGCGGGCCGAGCGTGTCGTCGAGCGCGTACGTTCCCGCGCCGACCGTGATGTCCCACGCGCCGCCCGCGTTGTTCGCGACGCAGAGCGCATTGCGGAGGGTGACCGGGTTCGCCAGTGTCGTCCCGCCCGAGCATGCGCCGGTCGCATCCGTGTCGGCCGTGCTGGTGACCACGACGGTCGAGCCCGCCGCCAGCGCTGGTGCGGGACCGGTGAGTATCCCGGCGGTCGCGAGAAGGAGGGCGGTGACGACCGAGAGGGCGCGCACGGGTACGGACGGCATGGGCGGTCGGGCTCCCTCTGCCAACCCGGGTCGCTGGCCTAGTTATGAGTGCATTGCGATGCTATCGGCACCGGCGCGTCCGCGAATGCCCCCTCTGTGAGTGTCAGAACGCGAGGCGGCGATGCCCTAGGCTCGCAGTCGAACTCCCGCGGCGACCCGACCCGCGCGGTGCCCGCAGGAAGGACTCTCGTGCCCGAGGTGTCACGTCGAACCGTCATGGTCTCTGCGCTGAGCGGGCTGGGTGTCGCCGCCGTCGCCGCGGCAGCTCCCGCCGTTCCCGCGTTCGCGGGGACCGCATCCCGAGCAGCCGCCGCGACCCCGGCGCCCGCTGCGGCCGCCGTCGAGCCGACGCGCTCGCTCTACCTCCCCGCCGTCGGACGCGCCTTCACCGCCGTCTCGGACGAGCGCACCATCCACCTCACCCTCGCGAGCGTCGACGACGTCGCCGGAGGGGCGGACGCGGGTCACGAGCACCGTTTCGGTCTGCACTTCACCGCCGCCGCCGGATACGAGGCGGCTGACGGCATCTACACGCTCACCGCCGACGGCGTGCCGGCGACGACGCTGTTCCTCGTCGCGATCGGGCCGAGGCGCATGACGCGCTCGCTTCAGGCCATCGTCATCCGGAACCTGTGATGCTGACCGACACGATCGGGTTCCGTGCCGCCACCCCGGACGACGCCGCCCTGGTGCGCGCGATCTTCGACGACGCAAAGCGGAGCGAGTTCCTCGGCATCGACGGCCCCGTGCTCGACCAGCTGCTCGACCTGCAGTTCCGTGCAGCATCGGCGGAGCGGGCATCGCGGCATCCCGGCGCCGTCACCTCGCTCGTCCTCCTCGACAGCGAGGTGGTCGGCTCGATCACGGCCGACCACACCGGCAGGGATGCGCACCTCGTCGATCTCGCGATCCTCTCGCAGCACAGAGGCGGCGGCCTCGGCTCGCGCGCCCTGTCCTGGCTCGCTGCCTCGGCCGACCGGGTGACCCTCACCGTCTGGGCGCTGAACGACGGCGCGATCCGGCTGTATCGGCGGCACGGTTTCACGACCGTGTCCGAACAGGGAGGCTACCTGGCCATGAGCACGGAGGCCGCCCGATGAGCCTTACGGCATACGAGCGCTGGAGCGCGGCGAACGGCGCCGACCTGGAGGCCGTGGATGGGGCAGGAACGCGGTACCGCATCCACCTGGCGTCGATCAGCGACCAGCAGACCGACGGCGCCTGGACGACGTTCTCACTCGAGTTCCGCGCGGGGACGGACTTCCCCGCCGAGCAGAACAGCTACGACATCGTCGGCGCCGGGATCGCCGAACCCGTCTTCGTCGTGCCGCTCTCGCGCGACGCAGAGGGGCTCCGCCTCGAAGCCGTCTTCACCCAGGACAAGGAGCAGGCATGAGTCAGCCGTACGTCGGAGAGATCCGGATGTTCGCGGGCACCTTCGCGCCGGTGGGATGGGCGCTCTGCACCGGCGGTCTGCTGCCGATCTCGGACAACGATGTGCTGTTCCAGGTCATCGGGACGACATACGGCGGCGACGGCATCGAGACCTTCGGCCTGCCGGACCTGAGCGGGCGCCTTCCCGTGCACCAGGGCACCGGGCCCTCGCTGGGTCGCACCTTCACGATGGGCGAAGCCGCTGGGGCGGAGACGGTCCAGCTCGGTGTGCAGCAGCTCCCCCGGCACGGGCACCCGATCGCCGCGGCGGCGACGGCGACCACGCCGTCCGCCTCCGGCAACTACCTGGCCGGCTGGGCCGACGTCCCGTTCAGCACGGACACGCCCACGGCCCAGCTCGGAACGGCACTCAACCCGGCCGGCGGCAATCAGGCGCACGACAACATGCCGCCGTACCTCGCCATCAACTACATCATCTCGTTGTACGGCCTGTTTCCGTCCCAGACTTGAACACATTGAGGAGACCAGCGTGAGCACACCGTACCTGGGCGAAATCCGCCTGGCCTCGTTCTCATTCGCGCCGAAGAACTGGGCGATGTGCGACGGGCAATTCCTTCCGATCAACCAGAATCAAGCACTGTTCTCGCTGCTCGGCACGACCTACGGCGGAAACGGTCAGACCAACTTCCGCCTCCCCGACCTGCGCGGGCGGGTGCCCGTCGGGTTCGCGAACGACTTCCCGCAGGGCCAGGCGGGCGGGGAATACGACCACACGCTGACCGCGAGCGAGCTCGGCGCGCACACGCATCAAGCGGCCGTCGCCGTCGTGCCGAACACGGCGACGCCGACCGGATCGCAGCTCGCCCAGCCGGGAAAGGCGGCGTACGCAGCCGCTCCGACGGCGACGATGGCGCCCATCGCCGTGTCGCAGGTCGGCGGCGGCCTGGCGCACACCAACACCGCTCCATACCTCACCGTCAACTTCCTGATCGCCCTGGTGGGCATCTTCCCCACCCCGAACTGAGGAACCGATGTCTGACCAATTCGTCGGCGAGATCCGCCTCGTCGCCTTCGCCTTCGCCCCTCAGGGGTGGGCGTTCTGTCTGGGACAGCTCCTGCCGCTCTCGCAGAACACGGCGCTCTTCTCCCTGCTCGGCACCACGTACGGCGGAGACGGAAGGTCGACGTTCGCGCTGCCGAATCTGCAAGGGCGGACCGCGCTCGGCTGGACGCCGAACGGGCCACGCGGCGGACTCTCGTCGTACGACCTCGGTCAGAGCGGTGGCGAACAGGCCGTCTCGCTCGACCAGAGCACGATCCCGTCGCACACGCACAACGTGCTCGCCGTCAACGCGCCGGGCACGACGGGCGTCGTGTCCTCGGACGCCTCGCTCGCCATCCCGCGCTACGGCAGGGTGACCGAGCGGGCGTACTCGACCGACCAGGCCACCGTGCCGCTCGCGGCCGGCGCGTTCGCCGTCGCGGGAGGCGGCCAGCCACACAACAACCTGCAGCCGTACCTCTCGCTCAACTACATCATCGCCCTCCAGGGCGTCTTCCCGCCGCGTCCGTAGTACGGCACGGCGGCTAGTACGGACGCGGCGGCCGCCGCGCTACTCCCGCACCGGCGCCACGGTCAGGTGCTCGCCGTCCTCCGCGAGATCGACCCTCACCACGTCGCCGTCCCGGATCTCTCCGGCCAGCAGCTCCGTGGCGAGCCTGTCGTCGATCTCGCGCTGCATCAGGCGACGCAGCGGGCGGGCACCGTAGATCGGATCGTAGCCGCGTTCGGCCAGCCAGCGCCGTGCATCCGGGGTCACCGCCAGTTCGAGGCGGCGTTCCTGCAGGCGGCGCATCAGCCGGTCGATGTTGAGCTCGACGATCTCGCCCAGCTCCTCCTTGTCGAGAGCCGAGAACACCACGATGTCGTCGAGGCGGTTCACGAACTCCGGCTTGAAGGCCTGGCGGACCATCTGCATCACCGCCTCCTCCTTCTCGGTCTCGTTCAGGGCCGGGTCGACCAGGAACTGGCTTCCGAGGTTGGAGGTGAGGATCAGGATGGCGTTGCGGAAGTCGACCGTGCGGCCCTGGCCGTCGGTGAGGCGTCCGTCGTCGAGCACCTGCAACAGCACGTCGAAAACCTCGGGATGCGCCTTCTCCACCTCGTCGAGGAGGATCACCGAATACGGACGGCGGCGGACAGCCTCGGTCAGCTGACCGCCCTGCTCGTAACCGACATAGCCGGGAGGGGCGCCGACGAGCCTGGACACCGAGAACTTCTCGCCATACTCGCTCATGTCGATGCGCACCATCGACTTCTCGTCGTCGAACAGGAAAGCCGCGAGCGCCTTCGCCAGCTCCGTCTTGCCGACACCGGTCGGCCCGAGGAACAGGAAGGAGCCCGTCGGCCGGTCGGGGTCGGAGATGCCGGCGCGCGTGCGACGCACGGCGTCCGCCACCGCGGCGACGGCCTTCTTCTGCCCGATGATGCGGCGGCCGAGCTCGGCCTCCAGGTGCAGCAGCTTCTCCGTCTCGCCCTGCGTCAGCCGGTCGACGGGGATGCCCGTCCACGCGGCGACGACGGCGGCGATGTCGTCGGCGGTCACCTGCTCGTTGACCATGCGCGGCTGATCCGGGTGCTTCTCGGCGTTCTCCGCCTCCGCGAGCTCCCGCTCGATGGCCGGGATGGTCTCGTACTCGATGCGCGACGCCTCCTGGTAGCGGCCGTCCCGCAGCGCGAGGTCGCGCTTGGTCTTGGCCTCATCCAGCTGGGAGCGGAGTTCTCCCACGCGGTTCAGCGACGCCTTCTCCGCACGCCAGCGTTCCTGCAGCTCGGCCAGCTGGGCCTCCTGCTCGTGCAGCCGGGTGCGCAACTGCTCCAGGCGCTCCTTGCTGGCCTCGTCCTTCTCCTTCTTGAGCGCGAACTCTTCGAGCTTCATGCGCTCGACGACGCGCTGCAGCGTGTCGATCTCGACGGGGGCGGAGTCGATCTCCATCTTGAGCCTGCTCGCGGCCTCGTCGATGAGGTCGATCGCCTTGTCCGGCAGCTGCCTGGCGGTGATGTACCTGTTCGACAGGGATGCGGCTGCGACCAGGGCGGAGTCCTCGATCGTGACGCCGTGGTGCGCCTCGTACCTGCCCTTGAGGCCGCGGAGGATCGCGACGGTGTCCTCGACGCTCGGCTCACCCACGTAGACCTGCTGGAAGCGGCGTTCGAGGGCGGCGTCCTTCTCGATGAACTCGCGGTACTCGTTGAGCGTGGTCGCGCCGATGAGGCGCAGCTCGCCGCGGGCGAGCATCGGCTTCAGCATGTTGGAGGCCGCGACGGAGCCCTCTCCACCACCGGCGCCCATCAGGATGTGCAGCTCGTCGACGAAGGTGATGATCTCCCCCTCCGCGTCGTTGATCTCCTTGAGGACGGCCTTGAGCCGCTCCTCGAACTGGCCGCGGTACATCGCGCCTGCCACGAGCGCGGAGAGGTCGAGGGAGACCAGCTGCTTCCCCTTCAGGGAGTCTGCGACGTCGCCCGCGACGATGCGCTGGGCGAGGCCTTCGACAACAGCGGTCTTACCGACGCCCGGCTCACCGATGAGCACGGGGTTGTTCTTGGTGCGGCGCGTGAGCACCTGGCTGACGCGGCGGATCTCGGCGTCCCGGCCGATGACCGGGTCGAGCTTGCCGCTCTTGGCGATCTCGGTGAGGTTGACGCCGTACTGTTCGAGCGCGCTTTTCTGCTCCTCTTGAGTGGAGGGCGCGCCTTGCATGTTCGCCATTGGTGTCCTTTCCTCGGTCGGGCAAACTTGAGTCTACTAGGCTCAACTTTCTTTCGCACCCCCCTATTTCCACCCGCTTGGAAAAAGTTCACTATTCAGTCTTGCTAACTACCGGTACTCGGCCTTACTATCTAGTAGTACCAAGCAACACTGAGTAGTAAGGAGAGCGTCATGAGCAAGCAAGCGACAGAGATGCTCAAGGGAACCCTCGAGGGCATCGTCCTCGCCATCCTCGCCGGCCGCGCAGCATACGGCTACGAGATCACCTCCTGGCTGAGGGACCAGGGTTTCTCCGACATCGCAGAGGGCACCATCTACGCGCTGCTCGTCCGCATCGAGCAGCGCGGCCTCGTGGATGTGGAGAAGGTCCCGTCCGAGAAGGGACCGCCCCGCAAGGTGTACTCCCTCAACAGCCGGGGCCAGGAATACCTCGACGAATTCTGGACCACCTGGAGCTTCCTCTCCGAGCGACTGGAACAGCTCCGCCACACCGAACAGACCGAAACACACACCCAGGAAGAGGAACAGTAGTCATGGTCGCGAAATGGATCGAAGCCCTCACCGGCTCCCTCGAACAGAAGAAGCAGTACAAGCAGGCCGTCGCCCGCGTCGAAGCTCTCCCCGAGCCCTATCGGAGCACGGCCAAGGCCCTCAACAGGTACTTCATGTACTACGGCGGCATCACAGACGGCGACACCCTGGTCACGATGATCGGCGACCACACCGACCTGTGGGAGCGCGCATCCATCGACGGCACTCCGGTGCGCGACATCGTCGGCGACGACCCCGTGGAGTTCGCGGAAGAGTTCGCCGCCTCGTACTCGGGCCACCAGTGGATCGACAAGGAGCGGGCACGCCTCACCAACGCGATCGACGCGGCGGTCAGCGGAAAGGCCGCCCCCGACAACAAGGAGACGGACGAATGACCACCACCACCATGCCGGCACCCGCCATCCGGGTGCACGGCGTCGAGAAGTCCTTCAAGGAGCTGAACGTGCTCCGCGGCGTCGACTTCGACGTCGCCCCCGGCAGCATCTTCGCCCTGCTCGGCTCGAACGGCGCTGGCAAGACCACCCTGGTGCGCATCCTGTCGACGCTGCTGAAGTCGGATGCGGGGACCGCGACGGTCGCCGGGTTCGACGTGGCGGCCGAGCCGGGCAGCGTGCGCGAGTCGATCAGCCTGACCGGCCAGTTCGCCGCAGTGGATGGGGTGCTCACCGGCAGGGAGAACCTCATCCTGGTGGCCAAGCTGCGCCACCTGAAGAACCCGGGCGGGATCGCGGACGACCTGCTCGCCCGGTTCTCGCTCACCGACGCCGGCAACCGCAAGGCCGCCACGTACTCCGGAGGGATGCGCCGCCGCCTCGACATCGCGATGAGCCTGATCGGCAACCCGCCCGTCATCTTCCTCGACGAGCCGACGACGGGCCTCGACCCCCAGGCGCGCATCGAGGTGTGGCAGACGGTCAAGCAGCTGGCCGGCCAGGGCACGACGGTGCTGCTCACGACGCAGTACCTCGACGAGGCCGAGCAGCTCGCAGACCGCATCGCGATCCTGCACAAGGGCACGATCATCCAGAACGGCACGCTCGCCGAGCTGAAGCAGCTCCTCCCCGCGGCGAAAGTCGAGTACGTGGAGAAGCAGCCATCGCTCGAGGACGTGTTCCTCGCCCTCGTCGGTGAGACCGGCGAGACAGCCGAAGAGACCGCAACCGAAACCACACGAAAGGCAGACCGATGACCACGCACGTCATCAGCGACACCGGCGTTCTGACCGGTCGGTCGCTGCGCCACATCCTCCGCAGTCCTGACACCATCATCACCACAGTGATCACCCCGATCGCGCTGATGCTGCTCTTCGTCTACGTGCTCGGCGGGGCCATCCGCACCGGCTCGGACGAGTCGTACGTCAACTACATGCTCCCCGGCATCCTGCTCATCACGATCGCATCCGGCGTGGCGTACACCGCGTACCGGCTGTTCCTCGATCTGCAGGGCGGCATCTTCGAGCGGTTCCAGTCCATGCCGATCTCCCGGTCGAGCGTGCTCTGGGGCCACGTGCTTACCTCGCTGGCCGCGAACCTGGTCTCCGTGGCCGTCGTCATCGGCGTCGCGCTGATCATGGGGTTCCGCACCGGGGCGTCGGTCGGTGCCTGGCTGGCCGTCGCGGGCATCCTGATCCTGTTCACCCTCGCGCTGACCTGGATCGCCGTGATCGCCGGGCTCTCGGCCAAGACCGTGGACGGGGCGAGCGGCTTCAGCTACCCGCTGATCTTCCTCCCGTTCATCAGCTCCGCCTTCGTGCCCACCGAGTCGATGCCGGCCCCGGTGGCCTGGTTCGCCGAGAACCAGCCGGTGACCTCGATCGTCAACACCATCCGGGCGCTCTTCGCCGAGCAGCCGGTGGGCGGGGACATCTGGATCGCCCTCGCCTGGCTCGTCGGCATCCTGGTGGTGGCCTACGGCTTCGCCATCGCGATCTACCGGCGGAAGATCAGCTGACCTCGGAATGAGCGCGATCATCGAGTTCGAACACACTCACGCGGCACCCGTCTCGGGTGTCGCGTGGATGTGTTGGGGCCCGATGGTCAGTCGGCGGCCGGCGACGGGTCCGGGATCTCGTGGGAGCGGTAGCGCGGGAGACGCGCAGCGGGGATGATGGCGAGCGCACTCACAGCGCCGAGCATCAGCAGGCCGAGGCGGAGGGCGTCGAGGCGCGCCTGCTCGTTGATCTGCACGGCCGCATCCACCTGGGCGGGTGAGGCGTCCGTCTGGGCAAGCACGTCGCGGAGGCGGTCGTTGCTGACGAAGTTGACGTTGTCGAGATCCACCTGCGAGGTCAGCGACTCCGGCAGCTTGGGATGCGCGATCACCGCCTGCCCGACGTTCAGCCCGAGGATGGTGACGAGCAGCGCGCCGGCGATCGCCGTGCCGACGGCGGAGGCCAGGTTCTGCGTGGTCCCGCGCACCGAGCCGACGTCTCCGGCGAGTTCTTTCGGCGACGCCGTGACCAGCACGTTGAACACCAGGGTCACGAGGGCGCCCTGCCCGATGCCGAACACGATCAGCCCCAGGATGGTCGGGAGCGTCTCCCAGTTGTTGGTCACCACGAGCGACAGCCAGGCCAGCGCTGCCGTGGTCAGAATGAAGGAGAAGACGCCGATCGTGCGCGGGCTGAACCTGCGGTAGAACCGCACGACCAGCATCGCAGTGACGAACACCGTCAGGTTGAACGGGATCATGGCGAGCGACGTGTCGAACGGCGTGCGGCCCTGCACGATCTGCGTGTAGAGCGGGATGGTGAAGTTGATGGCGGCTTCCAACAGCACGATGATGAACATCGCGTACACCGCCGAGCGCTCCCGCGACGAGCGCAGCACGCTCAGCGCGATCAGCGGCACCCGTCCCGTCTTGGTGCGGCGGCGGGTCCAGAGGAAGAACGCCTGCCCGAGCACGATGCCGACCACGATGAACACGATCGCGGGAGAGAGCCCCAGGATGTCGAACGGCGCATCCGGCCTGGCCTCGATGATGCCCCACGCGTTCAGGTTGTTGAAGCCGAGCGTCAGCAGCACGATGCCGAGGCCGATCAGGATGGCGCCGACCACGTCGATCTTGATGCTGCTGTCCCCGCGGTCGGAGCGCAGCGAGAAGCTCAGGATGAACACCACGACCGCGAGCACCACCAGGATCGCGAACACCGGCCGCCAGCCCACCAGGGTGCCGAGCGCGCCGCCGATGAAGAACGCGCTGAACCCGGAGATGGCGCGGGCGGAGCCGAGCGATCCGATGGCCGTCGCCTGCTGCGTCCCCCGGTAGTTCTCCGCGATCAGCGCGACGAGCGCCGGGACGATGATGGCCGCGGACGCTCCGGCGAGCGCCTGGGCGCCGATCACCCAGCCGACGGTCGGCGCGAAGATCATCATCACCTCGGCGACCGCGAACAGGGCGATCACGATGCGGAAGATCAGCACCCAGCCGATGCGCTGACCGAGCTTGGCACCCACCATCACGAGCGCAGCGACCGCGATGCCGTACATGACGATGGCGGTGCTGACGGTGGTCGGGGGGACCCCGAAGTCGTCGACCATTCCTCCGAGCGACACCGGCAGGGCCGCGACGTTGAACGACATCAGGATCTGCGCGCAGAACAGCGCGATCATCGGTCGCCACGAGGCCTTCTCGATCACCGGTGCGACGGCTTCTGTTGCACTCATCGTTCCTGCCCTTCTGTCGACGTGTCATGGAGCTGCGCGTCCGGCCTGCCGTGCACGTCGGACGCGAAGACGTTCAGCCCGAGGCTGCGTGAGAGGAACGCCGTGGCCCGCTGGCCGCGAACGCTGTTGCCCGCCGCATCCAGCGGGGGAGAGAACGTGCCGATCCCCGCCTTGCCCGGCGCGATGGCGACGAGGCCGCCCGCGACGCCGGACTTGCCCGGTATCCCGATCTCGAACAGCCACTCCCCCGACTGCTCGTAGAGTCCGCTGGCCGCCATCACGGCGAGCGTGTCCCTGCAGACGTGCGGGGAGACGACGCGTTCGCCGGTGACCGGGTTCACGCCGCCGTCGGCGAGCGTGGCGCCCATCACAGCGAGGTCGCGTGCCGTGACGAGGAGCGAGCACTGCCGCGTGTAGACGTCGACGACCTCGACGGGGTCCGCGGTGATCCTGCCGTAGCTCTCCAGCAGCCGGGCGATGGCCTGGTTGCGCTGGTTGGTCGCCGCCTCCGACTCGTACACGCCGGTGTCGAGTTCGAGCCGCCTCCCGGCGAACCGCGAGAGGCCGTCCTGGATGAACGCCCAACGTTCGTCGGCGGTCGCTCCCGGAACGAGCGCCGTGGTGGCGAGGGCTCCCGCGTTGACCATCGGGTTCATCGGGTGCCCGTCGTTCAGCTCGATGGCCATCACCGAGTTGAAGGCGAGGCCGGTGTTGTTCACCCCGACGCGTTCGAGGGCGAGCTCATGGCCGAGTTCCTCGCAGACCAGGGCGTAGACGAACGCCTTCGAAATCGACTGGATGGAGAACGCGTGCCCGACGTCGCCTGCGCTGTGCACGGCGCCGTTCACCTCGGCGACGCTCACACCGAACAGGGCGGGGTCGGCGACGGCCAGCGCCGGGATGTAGTCGGCGACCGTTCCCGCGGTCACACCCCTGTTGCGTTCGAACGCATCCTGGACGAGGTGCTCGACGTCGTCCCAGGACGGGAGCGCGCCGGTCGAGACCCGTTCGGCTACTCCATCGACATCCAACTCCATGTGTGGGCTCCCCTCCACGCGTCGCCGCACGACGGTCGGTGTGCGGCGCTGTAGGCCCGTCGGGCTCATCATTTCGCTGTTCGGTGCCACGCGCAACAAATGTTTCCCCCGCCGTAACGAGCGGGGTGGCGCGGGGCGGCCCTGCGGTGAAAGATGGGGACGTGGTTGACCCGATGGATGTGCGGATCGTGCTCATGGACAGCGCGACCGCCGCCGCACTCGCCCAGATCCTTCCGCTGCTGCTGCTGACCCTGATGGTGGAGCTGCGCAGGCTCGAACTGCACAGGCGCGGACGCTCGGTGCGGAGGACGAGGGCGCTGCTCGCCGCGTTCTTCCTGGTCTTCGGTTTCATCGAGTCCGCGCTGGTGCTGTCGATCGACGGCGAGCTCGTGCCGTTCACCTGGAGCGACCTCGCCTCCTCGCTGGTGATCTTCGGCCTGCTGGCGATCCTGTTCTGGCTCTCGCTGCAGGAGGCCCCGTCCCGGTCGAAGCGCTCACACGGAGACGACGCGCTCTGAGGCACTGGTAGTGGCACTACCGGTAGTGCTACTATCAGCGCATGCTCATCACCGAACTCGCCGAGACCACCGGAACCCCGTCCGCCACGATCAAGTACTACGTGCGCGAGGGACTCCTGCCGGCCGGTGAGCGCCTCAACGGCAACCGCACGGAATACGGCGATGCGCACATCCACCGGCTGCGGCTCATCCGGTCGATGCTCGAAGTCGGGCACCTGTCCGTCAGCTCGGTGGCGCAGGTGCTGGCGGCGCTCGACGATCCGGATGCGCCGATCGCGCACACGTTCGACGTGGCGCAGCAGGCGTTGTCCCGCGCCGCGGTCCCCGACGTGTCGGAGCCGACGGACGCATCCATCGCCCGCATCGACGCGCTGATCGGGCGCGCGGGATGGTCGGACTGCGAAGGCAACATCGGCCAGCAGATCGCCGCGCGCGTGCTCGACGCGTTCGCGAACGCCGGTTTCCCGCTGCCGGACAGTTATCTGGACGCATACGCGTCAGCGGCCCGTGCGGCCGCCGACGCCGACCTCGACGCCGTCGCGGCTCTGCCGGACGCGTCGCGGATGGCCGAGCTCATGGTGGTCGGCACCGTGCTCGGCGACTCGCTCGCCCTCGGTCTGCGGCGCATCGCCCAGGCCGCCGTCACCTCGGAGAGAAGGCTCTCATGAAGTCCGTCTTCGCCTGGCACCGTCCGCTCATGACGGTCGCCGCCCTCATGGTCGTCAGCACCATCGTCTGCCTGATCGGCCTGCTGGTCGACCAGAGGCAGGTCCTCGGCGTCGACACCTGGCTCAAGCCGCTCAAGTTCTCCCTGTCGATCCTGCTTTACAGCGTGACCTGGGCCTGGCTGATCGCGCACCTCCCCCGGTTCCGCCGCGTGGCGCACACCGCGGGAACCGTCATCGCGGTCGCCCTGATCGTCGAACAGGTCGCCATCGTCGGCGCCGCCGCGGCCGGCACCACCAGCCACTTCAACGTCTCCACCGGACTCGCGGCCGCGGTGTGGGGCATCATGGCCGTGTCCATCACGGTGCTCTACGTCGGGACGTTCGTGACGACGATCGCGGTGTTCTTCCTGCGGCTGCCGACCGCATCCACCACCATCGCCGTGCGGGCGGGCGCTCTGATCGCGCTCGTCGGGATGGGCCTCGCCTACCTGATGACCGGCCCGACCGCGGCGCAGCTCCACGACTTCCAGGGCATCGCCGGCGCCCACACGGTCGGGCTGGCGGACGGCGGCCCCGGGCTGCCGCTGCTCGGCTGGAGCACGGTGGGCGGCGATCTGCGCATCCCGCACTTCATCGGGATGCACGCGCTGCAGTTGCTGCCGCTCTTCGCCATCGCGCTCGGCTGGCTCGGCCGCCATTGGCGCGCCGTCGCCGACGACAGGGTGCGGCTGCGGCTCGTCGTGGTGGCGACCGCGGTGTACGCGGCCGTGCTTGTCCTGGTGACGTTCCAGGCGCTCGCCGGGCAGTCGATCGTGCGGCCGGACGGGCTCTTCCTGGCCGGAGGATGGATCATCGCCGTCGGCGGAGTGATCGCCGCCGTCGCTGTCGTCGCGGTCGGAACGCACTCCGGCTCGCGGCCGAGGATGCACGCGGGGGCGACGGCATGACCGGGCCGCGCTGGAACAGCAGGGCGGTCTTCTTCCTCGTCGTCGCCCTCCTCGGGCTCGTCGGCACCTGGGCGTTCAACATCGCCGCCATCCTGCAGCACCGCGACTACGTGGGCGACTGGCTGCAGAGCGGCCCGGCGGTTTCGTCGCTCACGGTCGACGTGCTGATCGCCGCCGTGGCCGCAATCGCGTTCATGGTCTTCGAGAGCAGGCGGCTCGGGATGCGGCGGGTGTGGGTCTACATCGTCCTCATCCCGCTGGTGGCGCTCGCGTTCGCGCTTCCGCTGTTCCTCGCGATGCGGGAGCGGGCGCTGGCGGCGCGCGCGGCGGCGGCGGATGCGGAGGCAGTACCGGACGCGGCGGCACCGGACGCGGAAGGTGCCCCGTGATCGCAGTGGGCGTCGCGACCTATACCCTCGCGCTCTGACCGGCCCTAGGATCGTCGCATGTCGCTGCTCACGATCCTCGCCTTCTCCGGGCTCTGCCTGGTGCTCGCGCTGACGCCGGGACCTGACACGTTCCTGGTGCTCCGCTACAGCATGGCCAGGGCGCGCGACGGTTTCGCGGCGGCGGTCGGCTGCTCGCTCGGCTCGCTCGTCTGGGCCGGGCTGGTCGCGGTCGGGCTCGCGACGCTGATGGAGCAGTCGGCGGAGGTGTTCCGCATCGTGAAGATCGTGGGAGGGCTGTACCTCATCTACCTCGGCGTGATGGCGTTCGTCGCGACGCGGAGGAGCGCCCGCGCTGCGGCTGCCGCCGCCGCCGCTGACGCTTCGGCGGAGGATGGCGCGGAGTCCCCCGCGGCTCCGGCGACCGGCGGCTGGTCGCTCCGCAGCCTCCTGGCCGGGATGCTCTCCACCCTGCTCAACCCGAAGGTCGGCCTGTTCTTCCTCGCGGTCGTGCCGCAGTTCGTGCCGGCGAACGCCGGTCTGGGCGAGACCATGCTGCTCGGCGCGGTGGACGCGCTCGTCTCCGTCGCCTACCTCGGCGTCGTGGTGCTGCTCGCCTCCCGCATGGTCGCCTGGCTGAAGCGCCCGCGGGTCACCCGCGCGCTCGAACGGGTGTCCGCCGACATCCTCGCGGCCCTCGGCATCGGCACCGTGGTCGCCGGCGCGGAAAGCTGACCCTGCCCGACCTTCCCCGTTCTTATACGCTCGGACGGTGACGATTCGAGCGGCACGGACCACGGACATCCCGGCCATCCAGGAGATCGAACGGGCAGCGGGAGAGCCCTTCCGCGGGATCGGGCTCGCGGAGATCGCCGACGACGAGCCGCCCGGCGCGGACGAGCTGGCGGCGTGCATCCGGAGCGGCGGAGCGCTGGTGGCGGTCGACGGGACGGACACCCCCGTCGCGTATCTGCTGGTCGAGACGCTCGGCAGCCGGGCGCACATCGAGCAGGTGTCCGTGCATCCATCGCACGCCAGGCAGGGGCTGGGCGCGCGGTTGATCGAGGCTGCGGACGCCTGGGCGCTGGAGCGCGGGCTGACCGAGCTGACGCTGACGACGTTCGCGGACGTCCCGTGGAACGCGCCGTACTACGCCCGTCTCGGATTCTCGCTGCTTCCCGACGAGCAGCGGGACGACGCGCTCCGCGAGCGGGTGCGCGAGGAGGCCGCTGCCGGGCTCGCGCTCAGCGACTGGCCCCGGGTGGCGATGGCGCGGGATGCGCGGCGCCGGTCGGCGGTCTGACCGACCGCGCAGACGATCCGGACGGATGGTCGCCTGTCCCGGACGGAGGATCAGGTGCGCCCCTCCGCGATCCGCCAGGGTGGAACAGTGACGACAGACACCTCTCCCATCCGGGCCACCTCCCCCGCCGCTCCCACGCACCAGCGCACGCGCTGGGCCGCCCTCATCGTCATGCTCCTGACGAGCTTCGTGCTGGTGACGGCCGAGTTCCTGCCGTCCGGTGTGCTGACCGCGATGGCCACCGAGCTGGGGGTGACGCCCGGACAGGCCGGGCAGACCGTCACCGTCACCGCGTTCGTCGGGTTCCTGGCGGCGCCGACACTCGGCATCCTGATCCCCCGGATGGACAGGCGCACCTTCCTGGTGCTCGTCGCGATCCTCGCCGCGGTGTCGAATCTGGCGGTGGCAGTGGCGCCGTCGCTGTGGCTGCTGCTGGTGGCGCGACTGCTCATCGGCGTGGCGATCAGCGGCTTCTGGTCGATGTCGCTCACGGTGGCTGCGCAGCTGGCCAGCCCGGAACGGCTCGGGCGGGCGATGACCATCGTCAGCGCCGGCATGACCCTGGCCGTCGTGGCCGGTGTGCCGATCGGGGTGTACCTCACCGAGCTGGTCGACTGGCGCGGCGTGTTCCTCGGCGCGGCTGTGCTCACCGCTGTCGTCGCGGTCGCCCTGCGCCTGACGCTGCCACGGATCGCACCGGCCGAGGCGTCGAGCCTGAACATCCTGGTCGACACGCTCAAGCGGCCAGGAGTGCGGCAGGGCCTCGCCGGCCACATCCTGATCGTGTTCGGGCACTTCATGGCGTACACGTTCATCCGGCTCGCGCTCGACCAGGTGCCAGGACTCGACACGGCCTTCGCGGCCGGCCTGCTCGTGGTGTTCGGCGTGGGCGGCGTGGTCGGGAACCTCGTGGTCGGCGCGCTCGCCGACCGGTACCTCGGACTGCTGCGCTACCTGCAGCCGGCGCTCATCGCCGGGGCGATCCTGCTCTCGGTGCTCGGGCAGGGCTCAGTGATCGTCGTGGCGGCGGCCATCGTGGTCTGGGGCTTCGGCTTCGGCGCATGGCCGGCGGTCATCAACACCTGGGCCGGACGCTACATCCCGGACAGGCTCGAAGCAGCGGGCGGCCTCGTCGTCGCCGGGTTCCAGCTGGCGATCACCCTCGGCGCCGGGCTCGGCGGCATCCTGGTCGACAGTGTGGATGTGCGGTTCACGTACCTGGTGGCGGTGGCCGTGGTCGCGGTGGGCGTGGTGCTGTTCGGCAGCGCGGGGAGGCGCCGGGCGCTGCAGGGGTGAGTGCGGCTGGGGGCGCGGCTAGCTCGCGCGCTGCCGCCAGACGGACGGGGCGGAGCCGGTGTGGCGGCGGAAGGCGCGGCTGAAGCCGGCGTCCGACTCGTAGCCGAGCATCCGGGCGGTCTCGCTGACCGTGAGACCGTCCTGCGACAGGTAGGTCATCGCCGCATCCATCCGCACCTGGGCGAGATAGCTCGCGGGCGACTGCCCGACCTGCTCGCGGAAACGCTCGGCGAAGATGGTGCGCGACATGGCGCCGACCGCAGCGAGGTCGCCGACGGTCCACGGGCGACCGGGGTTCGCGTGCATCGCGTCGAGCACGCGCGACACGTACGGGTCCTCGACCACCGACGGCCAGTTCTCGGGAGCGCAGTCGCCCTCCGCCCAGGCCCGGATCGCGACCGAGACGATGGTGGTGGCCATCCGGCCGCAGATCACGTCGTCGCCGGCGCGGCGCGGCTTCAGCGAGCCGCCCATCTGCGCGGCGAGGAGGGCGATGGCCGGGTCGAGCTCCGCCAGCTGGTTCACGCCCACCACGTCGGGCAGCGCGTCGAGCGCTCGGGTGCCGCCCACCGGCCGCAGCTCGCTGACGATCACCTCGCCGACGCCGTCCGCCAGCAGGTCGACCACGTTGCGGCCGGTCGTGAAGACCACGTCGCCGGCGCGAAAGGCGAGCTGAACGCCCTGCGGGCCGCGCGAACGCACCCGGATGGACCCCGCAAGCAGATAGACGAACGTCGCACCGGGGAAGGTCGCCCGGTCGCCGGGCTCGAGTGCGACGCGACGCGACGCATCCACTCGCCACTCGAGCGTGGACAGCAGCTCGTCGAGCGTGGCGGGGGAGGTCATCGCAGTGATCGTCACGTTCGCGAAAACAGCGCGAGGGGGTGCGCTATTCCTGGGGTGCGGGCGTGCGGCGCGGCCGTGGTCTACGGCCGGTAGTCACGATTCGGCTGCTCGTAGCCTTTTCTGGCCTCCGGATCACCCGCACCGCGCGCCGGCCCGAGCGACGAGCCGACGACCATCAATGCATCCACGACCCGCTTGAACGCGCGGCCGACAACCCGGCCGACGCGGACGACGACCCGATCTGTTTTCTCCGAAACCATGGGACCCCCCTGCCTCATCGTGGCACACGCGCCCCATTCGTTACCCTGATCGCAGACACGAGCGGAGGAGCGGCATGTCGGGACCGGGGCGACGCGACGTCTTCAGGATTCGCGGATTCTTCGCGTACTGGGCGTCGTACACCGTCTCGGGATTCGGCACGTACGTCACGACGCTGGCCCTCCAGGTGCTCGTGCTGGTGTCGCTGCACGGGACCGCCGCTGACATCGGGCTGCTCAACGCGGCCAGGTGGCTCCCGTATCTGGTGCTCGGCGTCGTGGTCGGGGCGTTGGTCGACCGGCGGAGGCGGTGCCCGGTGCTGATCGGGAGCGACCTCGGGCGGGCCGTGCTGCTGGCGTTGATCCCGCTGTTCTTCGTTCTCGGCGTGCTGAACATCCCGGTGCTGCTCGCGATCGTCTGCGCCGTGGGCCTGCTGTCGCTGTTCGGGGACGCCGCCTCCCAGTCGCTGGTGCCGCGGATCGTGCCCCGCAGCGCCCTGCTGGCCGCCCACGCCCGCACCGATCAGAGCGACGCCGTCGCGCAGACCTCTGGGCCGCTCGTCGCCGGTGCGCTGGTGTCGCTCGTCGGCGCGGCGTCCGCCATCGTCGTGGATGCGGTGTCCTACCTCTTCTCCGCGGTCGCGATCTGGCGGGTCAGGGTGGACGAACCACCGGCGACGGCGACCCCGGCCCGCAGCCTTCGCCGCGAGATCACGGAGGGGCTGCGGTGGGTCTACCGCCATCCCGTGCTCGGTCCGATGGCGTTCGGCTCGCACGGCTGGTTCTTCTTCAACAGCATCCTGGGCACGGTCTTCGTGCCGTTCGCGCTGCTCGCGCTCGACCTGAGCGCGTTCCAGCTCGGGATCGCCCTGGCCGGCGCCGGGGTCGCCGGGCTGATCGGCAGCTCGGTGTCGATCCGCGTCGGACGCCGCTGGGGAGCGGGCGTCGCAGTCGTCGCGAGCAACCTGCTGATGGCGGTCGGCTGGGTCCTCATCGCGACCGTGCCCGGCGACGCAGCCACCTGGCTGGTGGTGACGGTCCTCACGGTCGGCCAAGGGTTCTACGGGCTTGGGCTGGGACTCAGCAACGCCAACGAGATGGGCTACCGGCAAGCCGTCACCCCGGACGAGCTGCAGGCGCGCACCAACACCACGATGCGGTCGGCGAACCGCGCCATGATCGTCGTCGGGGCGCCCATCGGCGGCCTCGCCGCGACGGTCATCGGCTACCGGCCGACGCTCTGGATCGCGATAGCCGGGATCGTCGTGGTCACCGTCTTCCTCGCGCTCTCGCCGTTCGGTCGCGCGCGCCACGCGAGCGACGACGCGGTCGGCTGAGGGCACCACCCGCGCGGCGCGGCCACTCGCCCACCACGCTCACTCGCGGCGGGAGGCCGTGACCGTGAACTTGGCGTTGCGCGCCACCTGCCTGGTCGGCCCGACCGTGCGTTCCAGCGCGGAACGGTAGCCGAGGTGGGAGTTCCAGACCGTCCACAGTTCGCCGCCGGGGGCGAGGACGCGTGCGGCGTCGGCGAACATCCGGTGGGCGATCCCGGTGTGCACGGCGCTGCCGATGTGGAAGGGCGGGTTGAGGACGATCAGGTCGGCGCTCGCATCCGGCTGCCCGGCGAGACCGTTGTCGCGCACGACGGTGACGCGGTCGGCGACGCCGTTCGCCACAGCGGTGGCCGAGGCAGAGGCGACGGCCGCGGCGGACTGGTCGGTCGCGATGACCTGCAGGCCCGGCCTGCGCAGGGCGAGCGTGGTCGCGAGCACGCCGGTTCCGCAGCCGAGGTCGATGGCGGTGCGCGCATCCGGAGCGGCGGCGTCGATCACGCTGAGCAGGAAGCGGGTGCCGATGTCGACCGAGGTGCCCGCGAACGCGGTGCCGTGCGCGCACACTGTGATCCCGAGTTCGTCGTCGTGCGAACGCCGCGGCCACCGATCGTGCGCGTCCGCGACCGGCTGCGGATGCTCGGCGGTGAGCACACGCGCCTTCTGCCGGGCGAGCGACGCCGTGACGGAAGCGAAGGCACTGCCGAGCACCTCGTTCATGGCCAGGCTCATGTGTTTCAGCATTCCGCCCGCGTAGACGACCGCCTCCGGATGAGCGTGCGCCGCCACCAGCGTCGCGATCTCGTCCAGCGCATCCAGGCTCCGCGGCAGGCGCAGCAGGACCACCCGCGCGTCGCGGACGAGTTCGGCGTCGAGCGGGAGTCCACGGTATGCGTCCGAGTAGCCGAGCTCGGCGGCGTTGGCGGCGAGCGCCTGCTCGCCGGTGAGTGGATCCTGGTGCACGCGGATACCGGTGGCGCCCTCTGCGGCCGCCGCCAGGGTGAGCGCACCGTACGCGTCGCCGATGACGACGACCTCGCCGTCCGCAGCCGCGGCGACCGCATCCCGTGCCAGGTCGGCGATCAGGCGGTCGGCCGCATCCGAGGCGAACAGGTTCTCGCCTTCCACATCCGGCCACCGCCGCAACCGCGCATACTCGAACACGGGATCAATTCTCGCAGCCCCGGGATGCCCGCCGACCTCGCGGGATGCCCGACGGCCCGCGCATCCGGCGTCAGAGCCAGTTGTTCCGCTTGAACGCGTAGTACAGCCCGATGCCGGTCGCCAGCATCAGCGCGAGCGCGAACGGGTAGCCGAGCGCCCAGTGCAGCTCCGGCATGTGGTCGAAGTTCATCCCGTAGATCGTGCCGACGAGCGTCGGGGTGAACAGGATGGCCGCCCAGGACGAGATCTTCTTGACCTCGTCGTTCTGCGCCTGGCCGACGAGCGTGGTGTGCACCAGCAGCGCGTTCTGCAGGATCTGCCGGAACCCGTCCGCCCGCTCCACGATCCGGATGACGTGGTCGTGCACATCCCGGAACCGGTCGCGCAACGACTCGTCCGCACCGGATGCGGCGAGCGCGTCCCTGAGACTCTGCAGCACCCCGCCGAGCGGGTTGACTGCCCGCTGGAACGTCATCACCTCGGAAGACAGCTCGTAGATGCGGCGCGACACCGTGCGGTCGCCGTTGAAGAGCTGGTCCTCGATCTCGTCGATGTCGTTCTCGAGGCCGGCGATCACGGGCGCGTAGTCGTCGACGATCTGGTCCAGGATGCCGTACAGCACCCCGATCGGACCGGGCGCGAGCAGCCGGGGGTCGTGCTCCATCCTGTGCCGGACGATCGAGAGGTCCGGCCATTCGAAGTGCCGCACGGTGATGACGAACTGCTCGCCGAGGAAGACGTGCACCTCACCGAACTCGACCTTCTCGGTCTCGTCGATGTAGTGCGCGGGCCGCAGCGCCACGAACGTCGTGGTGCCGTACTTCTCCAGCTTTGCGCGCTGGTGCCCGCTCAGGGCGTCTTCCACGGCGAGCTCCGGCAGCTCGAACTCGGTCGCGACGGCTGCCAGCTCCTTCTCGGTCGGCCGGTACAGGCCGATCCAGGCGAACCCGTTGCGTTCCCGCACCGTCTCGAACGTCTGCTCCAGCGATGTCGGGTCAGCGGTGCGCCGACCGTCGACGTAGACGGCGTTGTCGACGATCATGGGGTCTCCTTCCGGGAGGGCTCCCCCACGCTACCCGGTCACACGGCGAGGTGGGGCGGAGGCGCGGGGCGTTGTGGTTGCGGGGACGCGTGAGCAGTGCAGCGCGCGCCACATAGAGGATGGATTAGTGTATGACGTTAGGTTCGGAATTTTAGATATCCGGGCTTCTACTCGATGACGAGAGGAACAGCATGACGAAGGTGACGAAGCGGTGGGTGTCCGCGTTCGCGGTGGGTACGACAATCGCGACGGCTGGCGCGGTTCCCGCATTCGCGGATAACCCGGACGACACGTTGGCGGTGGTGGCTTCCGCAACACCAGAGACCATCGAGTCTGCGGCGAGCGTGCCGACGACCGCTACCGGTGAGAATGCGATCGACGCGACCGTGGCCGGGGCGACGGTGACGGTGCCGGTCGACGCCTCCAACGGCATCACACTGGGCAGCGAAGGCGGCACGGTCTCGATCGGCCTCCCGTTCGCAGACCAGGCGGCGGACGCTGAGGTGCAGATGCCGGGTGTGGTGTCATTCGACAACCGCAATGGATCGAGCACGGTGCCGGTTGTCCAAAGCGACGGCAGTGTGCAGATCAACACCATCATCGAAGGGGCGGATGCGCCGACGTCGTACTCGTATGACTACTCCGGTGGCGTGACGTTGCGACGGTTGGCGGACGGCGGAATTATCGCTGTCGACGGAGCGGGAGAACTCGTGGCCTCCATCGCGCTGCCGTGGGCCAAGGATGCGCGAGGAAAGGATGTTGCGACGCGGTACGTCATCAACGGAACCACGCTCACGCAGATAGTTGAGCATGGCGTCGGGTCGGCGTACCCGATCGTCGCCGATCCGACGACACTCGGAAGCAACGGCTTCTACACCAGGATCGTCCAGAACAGCAGCTCGCAGGGAACGATCATCAGCGTCTATCCTGCACAGATCAAGTGGAATGCGTACTCGGGAGACACGATCTACGCGAACTACAAGGCGATCGTTCCCGCCGCCTACGAAGGAAACAAGTGGCGGGACCAACTCGTCTGCCACGCAGCCAACGTCGGGATCTGGAAGACACCCTGGAATCTGGATTCGTGGCGTCCCGACGTCGGCTACGCGCGCACTGTTCTCGCGGCGTGCAACCCGTAGTGAGGCAACCGTGAAGACGAGTCTCATCGGACTTGCCCTTTCCCTCGTGGGCACGGTCTCAGCCCTTTGGTCGGGCACCACGCTGTTCGAAAGCGGCGTCGATGCCGACCTGAACGGAACGGCGGGTCAGCTGAACCCGTTCGTCATCGCAGCGTTCGTCGCAGGGCTCTGCGCTGCCTGTGTGGGGCTCGTCCTGGCTGTGTACGGGATGTCGAAGCACAGCAGTTCCAGACACCCCGGCGGCAACCGGCAGAACTGAACCACGCTGGTCACACCGTGCATCCACACGGTGTGACCAGCGCACCGCTCACACCGTGAACTCCACCGCCTCCGACAGCTCCGCTACCGACGAACCGACCCGCACCGCGTACGTGCCTCTCTCTGTCAGCCAGGCGTGGTCGTCGACCGACCAGTGCTGCAGCGAGCGCGGTTCGATGGCGACAGTCGCGGCCGTCGATTCTCCCGCCTCCGCGCGCACCACCGCGTAGCCCGCGAGCCAGAGCGCCGGTCGCTCGATGTCGGAGTCCGACACCCGGCTCAGGTAGACCTGCACCACCTGCTTGCCCGCACGGTCGCCGACGTTGGTCACGGGAACGCTGACTTCGAGGCCGGCACCGCGAGCACCACCGCTTTCGACGCTCGGCTCCCCGAACTCCCAGCTCGTGTAGCCGAGGCCGTGACCGAACGGGATGGCCGGGGCCGGTCCGCCCGCCGCCTGCCTGCGCATCCACTCGCGGTAGCCGACGTTGAGCTTCTCGTCGTAGTAGAGCTGGCCATCGACGGGCTCGACCTGCCAGACAGGCACGTCGTCCTCCGTCGCCGCCCAGGTGGTCGGGATGCGGCCGCCCGGTTCGACGGCGCCGGTCAGCACGTCGGCGAGCGCGTGGCCCATCTCCTGGCCGGGGAACCAGGTGAGGAGCACGGCGGGAGCGTCGTCGAGCCAGGGGAGGATCACCGGGCCGCCCGAGTTGACGACGACGACGGTGCGCGGGTTCGCGGCGACGACGCGGCGCACGAGCTCGTCCTGTCCGTCCGGGAGGCGCAGGCCGTCGCGGTCGAAGCCCTCCGATTCCAGCTGCTCCGTCGTGCCGACGACCACGACGGCCACGTCGGAGGCCGCGGCGAGCGACACGGCGCGCTCCAGCTCGTCGTCCGCACTGCCGAAGGGCTCCTCGTAGCCGAGCGTGAACATCACGGCCGCGAGGCCGAGCTGCTGCTGGGGGCGGTGTTCGAGCCGCAGCGCGACCGTCTGCCCGGCCGCGAGCGTGATCGGGAAGGACTGCTTGGGCGGGTTGAGGAACGCCATGAACGGGTCGGTGCCGTCGGGGAAGAACAGGCCGTCGCTCTTCAGCTCGCCGTCGACCTCGAAGCGGAACAGTCCGAGACCGGCGAACCCGACCGCGTACTCGCCGTCCTCCGGCGCGGTGAACGTGGTGGTCGCCTCGACCACCGCCGTGTCGGCGAGCACGGGGTCTCCGAGCCATGTGAGACGGCCGCTTCCGCGGTGCTCATCCAGCACCACTTCGCCGTCAGCACCGAGGAAGCGCACGTGCACCCCGGATTCGCCGGTCGCCGGATCGGTGGCGACCGTCGCATCCACGGGGAGCAGCGACTCGGAGGCCCGCACCCCTGGCGCGAACGACACGCGCTCTGCGCCGAACGCCTCCTCAAGGCCGTCGAGCGGGGTGACGACGTGATCGGGGAACACCGTCGCCGATCCACCGCCCTGGCTGCGGGCGATGCGGGCGTGCTGACCGATCACCGCGACGGTGCCGGGGTCCGTGCCGAGCGGCAGGACGGGGGATGCGCCCGCCGCGTCGTTCTTCACCAGCACCATGCCGTCCGCCGCGGCCTCACGAAGAAGCGCGTCGATGCGCTCGGCCGGCCACGGCTCGGCCAGCGGGGTCACCGCTTCAACACCGTCGAGCGCGCCGAGACGCCCTGCCAGCCTCAGGATGCGCAGCACCTTCTCGTCGATGTCGGTCTCCGACACCTGACCGGCGCGCACGGCCTCGACCAGCGCATCGCCCCAGACGCCGTCCGGACCCGGCATCGCGAGGTCCTGTGCCGAGACACCGGCCGCGACCGTGTCGCGCACGCCCATCCAGTCGGAGACGACCACGCCGTCGAAGCCCCATTCGTCTTTGAGCGGGGAGCGCAGCAACTCGTTCTCGGTCATCGTGACGCCGTTGACCGAGTTGTACGACGACATCACCAGCCAGGCTCCGCCCTCGGTGACCATGCGCTCGAACGGCGCGAGGTAGACCTCGCGCAGGGTGCGCTCATCCACGTTGACGTTGACCGTCATGCGGTCGGTCTCGCTGTCGTTGGCGACGAAGTGCTTCGGGGTCGCGCCGACGCCGCAGGACTGCACGCCCTTGACGAACGCCGTGCCGACGACGCCGGACAGCCACGGGTCCTCGCTGTACGCCTCGAAGTGGCGGCCGCCGCGCGGCGAGCGCTGGATGTTGACGGTCGGGCCGAGTGCGACGCCGACGCCCTTGCGACGCGCCTCCGCAGCGATCAGCTGGCCGAGTGCGTACACCCGGTCGATGTCCCAGGATGCGGCGAGCGCGGTCGGCGACGGAAGGTTGGCCGAGCTGTCCCTCTCGTCCCAGAGCTGACCGCGCACACCGGCAGGTCCGTCGGAGACGACGATCGTGTCGAGCCCGATCTGCGGTTCGCTGTGCAGCGTCCAGAACGAGGCGCCGGTGAGCAGGCGCACCTTCTGTTCGAGGGTGAGGGAGGAGACGAGGCCGGCGACGACGGAGTCGGTGTCGGTGTCTGTGCTGAGGTCGGTCATGGTTGGTGCGTCTTTCGGTTCGATGGATGCGCTGGTCAGCGCACGGACTTGATCGGGAGGACCGCGAAGGCTCCGACGAGGGCGAGCACGATGCCGACGGGGAACAGCGGCGTGTACGAGCTGAAAGCGAAGACGAGCAGCCCGGCGAGTCCGGGGGCGAGCGTCTGCGGCAGGGTGGCGGCGATGTTGAGCACGCCGAGGTCTTTGGCGAAGTCGTCCTTCGACGGCAGGACCTCGCTCATCAGGGCGGTGTCGACGGCCTGGTATGCGCCGAAGCCGAGCCCGGAGACGAAGGCGAACAGCATCATCCCGGTGACGGTCGGCAGGATCAGCGGGAACACCAGCGAGATGGCCATGACGGAGCCCGCGATGATGACGACGATCTTCCTGCGGCCGATCTTGTCGGAGATCGGGCCGCCGATGAGGGTGGTGATGATGATGCCGACGAGGCTGATCAGACTGAGGACGGGCACCATGCCGACCGCGTTGGCGCCGAGGCCGATGTACTTCTGCAGGATGAACAGCTGGAAGCCGGTGACCATGAAGTAGCCGGCGTAGAGCAGCAGGCGGCCGGTGAAGCCCCAGAAGAAGTCCGGATGCTTGCGCGGACTGACCCAGAACGTCTGCAGGAAGGCGACGAAGCTGAACGGCGGCTTCGGCTCCCCCTTGTTCGAGCTGTCCGGGTTGAAGAGCACGAACAGCACGATGACGATGAGCGCGATTCCGGCGAAGGTGAGGTAGCCGGCCGGGATCGACTTCGCGAACTGGGCGCCGGCGATGGAGCCGCCGAGCGAGCCGAGCATGAGGCCGAGCCCGGACAGCGACGAGAACGTTCCGCGCGCTCCGCTCGGGACACGGTCCGGCAGGATCGCGCTCAGCGGCCCCTGGGCGAAGTTGAAGGTGATCTGCACCATCACCCAGCCGACGGTGAGCTGCACGATGCCGTTGGCCGCGCCCATGAAGAGGAGGGACAGGCCGCCGAGCAGCACGCCGAGGACCATCCACGGGGCGCGGCGGCCGAACCTGCTGCGCGTGCGGTCGGAGACGAGGCCGGCGACCGGCTGCGCGATCATCGCGGCGAACGCACCGATGGTCGCCACGAGCCCGAAGATGGGTCCGCTGTTCTGCTCGCCGACGATGCCCTGCACCTGCAGGGGGAGCAGCACGCCCGGCACGGCGCCCCAGATGGCGAAGATGGCGATGTTGCCCACCATCATCGACAGCATCAGCTTGAGCAGCCTGCCCCGGATGCGCACCTTCTCCGGGCGCTGCGCGCTGACGGCGGAGGTCGGGGCCGCGCTGAACGGGCTGCCGGCGGTGGTGATGGTCGACGCGAGCGCCGAGCTTTCGGGCACTCCGGAGAGGTTGGAGGGGATGGTGGGCTGAACCGGACGCTGGGGGGTGGTGCCGGTTTCTTCCGACGGCGTTGTCACAGGGGTTGTCCTTTCGAGCAGGCGACGTTGCGTGCTAACACGCGTAACCATAGGACACCGTCCGGCTTAATACAAGTCATTGGTCGGTTTTCCGCTTACTCGCGTAACCATCGAGGTCGCTCCGGCCTAGACTGAGACCAGGATGTTCACCCCTCACGTCGTCAAAGCCCCGACGAGCGCAGACGTCGCCCTCGCGGCAGGCGTCTCGCGCGCGACGGTCTCCTTCGTGCTCAACGACAAGCCCAACTCCCGGGTCTCAGACGACACCAGGCACCGCGTGCTCGAAGCCGCCAGGCTGCTCGGCTACACACCCAACACGGCGGCGCGGTCGCTCGCCAGCGGAGAGGCGGTCTCCGGGCTGCTGTTCACCGCATCCGGGCGCGACAGCGGAGCCACGCTGGAACGCGCGTTCGCCGCACTCCTCGCTCGCACCGTCGACGACGGGGTGGATGCGCTCAGCCACGTCGAGACCGACCTCACCGGTGCGGAGGCCGCCCAGCTCTGGGCTCGGCTGCGCCCGGAGGCCGTGCTCGCCGAGGCGGCCCGCTGCGACGCGGAGGCGACAGAGCTGCTGCGCCTCGCCGGGGTCCGCGCGCTGATCGTGCACGGCCAGGAGCCGGTCGGCTACGCCCCCACCCTCGTCGTGCCGCAGGAGCCGTTCGGCGACGCCGCCGTCAGCGAGCTCACGCGGCTCGGGCACGACCGGATCGTGTTCATCGCCCCGACAGACCCCACGGCCGCCGCGACCGCCGCCGCCCGCCTCGCCGGGGCGCGCGCCGCAGCAGCACGCGCCGGTGCCACCCTCACCGTCTCCCACGCCGGCACGTCGGCGGCCTCCCTCCGCGACTGGGCGCGCGGCTGGCGCTTCGACGCGGAGCGCCCCACCGCCGTCGCCGCATACGACGACCGCCTCGCGATGGCGGCCGTGCGCGCGCTGGCCGACGCGGGCATCCACGTGCCGCACGACGTGTCGGTGATCGGCGCAGACGACCACGCGGGCTCCGCCGAGTTCATCCCGCGCCTCAGCACGGTCGCCTTCGACGCGGACGCCCTCGCGGCGACCCTGCACGACGCGTACACGAGAATGCGCGCGGGCGAGCGCGTCGAACGCGTCGACGCACCGCCCGTGCGCGTCATCGCGCGCGAGTCCACTGCCGCCCCCAGCAGTGGCGGGGCGGGCAGGGAGCGCTAGGCCACCGCATCCCTGGCAGCGCTGAACGCCTCCACGCAGCGCCGGATCTCGTCCTCCGTGTGCGCCGCGGACAGCTGCACCCGGATGCGCGCCTTCCCGCGCGGGACCACCGGGAACGAGAACGCCGTCACGTACACGCCGTGGCGCTGCATCTCGTCGGCGATGCGCGCAGTGAGCGCTGCATCCCCGAACATCACCGGCACGATCGGGTGCTCGCCCGGCAGCAGGTCGAAGCCGGCCTCGGTCATCAGCGAGCGGAACAGTGCAGCGTTGGCGACGAGCTGCGCCCGCAGGTGGTCGGACTGCTCCAGCAGGTCGAGTGCCGCGATGGTGCCGGCGACGATCGACGGCGCCAGCGTGTTCGAGAACAGGTAGGGCCGTGCGCGCTGGCGCAGCAGGTCCACGATCTCGCGGTGCGACGACACGTAGCCGCCGGATGCGCCGCCCAGCGCCTTGCCGAACGTGCCGGTGTAGATGTCCACCCGGTCCGCCACGCCGCAGAACTCCGGCGTCCCCCTCCCGTGCTCCCCGACGAACCCGACGGCGTGGGAGTCGTCCACGAACACCAGGGCGCCGAACTCGTCCGCCAGGTCGCAGATCTCGCGCAGCGGGGCGATGTACCCGTCCATCGAGAACACGCCGTCTGTGACGATCACCGTGTGGCGGGCGCCCGCATCCCGTGCCGCGGTGAGCTGGGCGCGCAGGTCGGCCAGGTCGCGGTTCTTGTAGCGGAACCGCTGCGCCTTGGAGAGGCGGATGCCGTCGATGATGGATGCGTGGTTCAGCTCGTCGGAGACGATCGCGTCGTCCGCGGTGAACAGCGTCTCGAACACGCCGCCGTTCGCGTCGAAGCACGACGAGAACAGGATGGTCGCCTCCGTGCCGAGGAACTGCGACACCCGCCGCTCCAGCTCCAGGTGCTGCTCCTGCGTTCCGCAGATGAAGCGCACGCTGGCGAGGCCGTAACCCCAGTCGTCGAGCGCGAGCTTGGCCGCATCCCGCAGCGCAGGATGGTCGGCGAGGCCCAGGTAGTTGTTGGCGCAGAAGTTGAGCACCTCCGCGCCGTCCGCCACGATCTGCGACGACTGCGGACCGTGGATGCTGCGCTCGCGCTTGGTGAGCCCGGCCTCCTCGATCTCGCTCAGCTGCGTCGCGACCGTCTCCCGAAACGTTCCGTACATCAGAGCTCCGTCCAATCCAGGATCACTTTGCCTCCGCCTGCCGACGCCGCGGCGGCGAAACCCTTCTCCCAGTCCCGCGCGGCGAACCGGTCGGAGACGATGGAGGCGATGGCGTCGCGCAGCGTCGCCGACGTCTGCAGCATCGCGCCCATCGCGTTCCAGGTCTCGAACATCTCACGGCCGTAGATGCCCTTGAGGGTGAGCATGTGGGTGACCACGTTGCCCCAGTCGATCGCGATCGGCGCGGAGGGAAGCCCGAGCATGGCGATGCGGCCGCCGTGGTTCATGTTCTCGATCATCTGCGGCAGCGCGCTGGGCGCCCCGCTCATCTCGAAGCCGACGTCGAAGCCTTCGCGCATCCCGAGCGCCTGTTGCGCCGAGCGGATGGGGGCCTGCGAGACGTCGACCGTGTAGTCGGCGCCCATGCCCTCCGCGAGAGCGAGCCGGGATGCGCTGATGTCCGTGCCGACGATGAACCGCGCTCCGACGTGCCTCGCGACGGCGATGGCCATGAGGCCGATGGGGCCGCATCCGGTGACCAGCACGTCCTCGCCGACCACGGGAAACGCGAGGGCCGTGTGCACCGCGTTGCCGAGCGGGTCGAACAGTGCGCCGACCTCCGGCTCGATGGTGCTGTGGTGCACCCAGACGTTGGTGGCGGGGAGGGTGAGGTATTCGGCGAACGAACCGTTGCGCTGCACGCCGAGGCCCTGGGTGCGGATGCACATCTGGCGGCGGCCGGCGCGACAGTTGCGGCAGGTTCCGCAGACGATGTGCCCTTCGCCGGACACCTGATCGCCCACGGCGACGTCGTGCACCAGCGGCCCGACCTCGACCACCTCGCCGAAGAACTCGTGCCCGGGGATCAGCGGGGCGGCGACGGCGGAGGCCGCCCAGTCGTCCCAGCGCTGGATGTGCAGATCGGTTCCGCAGATGCCCGTCCGCAGCACGCGGATCTTGACGTCCTCCTGCCCGATCACGGGCTCCGGTACGTCGACCAGTTCGAGACCGGGTCCGGCCTCGCTCTTGAAGAGAGCCTTCATCGCCACCTTCCTTGTGGACGGCCCCTCGTGGGGGTGCTGAAGCTGTTCGGGATGCGCCGCCCTCGTGAGGCGGGACGTATCGCCGCTGACAGCCTAGACGGGCGAGAGGCTTCAGTCTCTGTCGAGCGGGCGCCAGACGACCACCTGGGTGCTGCGCCTGGTTCGGGTGCCCGCGCGCAGCGAGACGACCTCGCCCGCGGGGCCGGCGGCGAACACGCGGTGGCCCGGGCGGTTCAGGAGCTCGTCGGCCAGCGCCGTCTCCAGTTCGCGGACCCTGGTGGTCAGCGCTCCCACCTGATCCTCCAGGTCCAGGATGCGCCTGATCCCTTCCAGGCTCACGCCCTCCGCGCCGAGCCGCGCGATCTCCTGCAGCTTCGCCACATCCCGCATCGAGTACCTGCGGGACTTGCCCGCCGTCCTGCTCGGGCTGACGAGACCGAGCCTGTCGTACTGGCGGAGGGTCTGTGGGTGCATCCCCGCCAGTTCGGCCGCGATCGAGATCACGAAGACCTGGCTGTTCTCATCCATGATCAGGCGCGGGCCTTGGCGAGCAGCTCTTCGCGCGGGTTCTCGTCCGGAAGCTTCGCGGCGAACTCCTTGAGCGCCTCCTGAGCCTCGGCGGACAGGTGCGACGGCACGGCCACCTGGACGACGGCGAGCAGGTCGCCGGTGCCCTTCGAGGTCTGCACCCCGCGGCCCTTGACGCGCAGCACGCGGCCGCTCGGCGTTCCCGGAGCGACGCGCAGCTTGACGGGGTCGCCGCCCAGCGTCGGCACCTCGATGGTCGCGCCGAGGGCCGCCTCCGCGAACGTCACGGGAACCGTGACGCGCAGGTTGAGCCCGTCGCGCTCGAACACCGGGTGCTTGCGCACGGTGACGGTGAGGACGATGTCGCCCGGCTCTCCGCCATCCGGGCTGGGCTGGCCTTTGCCGCGCAGCTTGATCTTCTGCCCGTCGGCGACGCCGGCAGGGATCTTGACCTTGATCGGCTTGCCGTCCGACGCCTGCAGGGTGATGGTCTCGCCCTTGGTCGCCGTGATGAAGTCGATGGTGGTGTGCGCGGTCACGTCGCGGCCGCGGGTCGGTCCGCCGTAGCCGCGGAATCCGCCGCTCGCCGAACCGAAGCCACCGCCGCTGTTGCCGAACAGCCCTCCGAACACGTCGTCGAAGTTGCCGCCCTGCTGGTAGCTGTATCCGCGGTTGCCACCGCCGCCGAACATCCCGCCGAACACGTCGTCGAAGCCGCCCTGGCCTGCCGAGCCCGGCGCGGTGAAGCGGGCACCGGAGCCCATCGCGCGAATCTGGTCGTACTCTTTGCGCTGCTCGGGATCACCGAGCACGGAGTGCGCTTCGCTGATCTCCTTGAACTTGGCCTCTGCCGCCGGGTCGCCCGGGTTGGAGTCCGGGTGATACTTGCGCGCGAGCTTGCGGTAGACCTTTTTGAGCTCCGCGGGGGTGACGTCCTTGGAGACGCCAAGAACCTTGTAGAAGTCCTTGTCGAACCAGTCCTGGCTTGCCACGGCGCCTCCTTTCTCAGCCTGTGTGTGCCTGTGTGTATGAAGTCTGTTGGTGTGAAGTCTGTTGGTGTGAAGTCTGTGTGTATGAAGTCTGCATCTATCGCGAGCGCGCACCACGGAAGCGGCGGGATGAGGATCCCGCCGCTTCGCGTGGCGTGCGCATCCGGAGCCTAGGCCGGAACCGCGACGACGACCTTGGCCACCCGCACCGTGGTGGAGCCGAGCTTGTAGCCCGTCTCGACCACGTCCGCGACGGTGTCGACCGTCACGCCGGGGGTCGGCTGCTGGAAGATCGCCTCGTGGATCTGCGGGTCGAACGGGTCGCCCTTCTCGCCGTACGGCGTGAGGCCGAGTCGCTCAGCGGTGGTCCGGAGCTTGGCCGCGATGGTCGAGAACGCGCTGCCCTCTTCGAGGTCGCCGTGCTTCTCGGCACGGTCGAGGTCGTCGAGCACGGGAAGAAGGCTCTTCACCGTGTCGCCGACCGCGCGCTCGCGCTCGATCTCGCGGTTGGACTCTGTCCGCTTGCGGTAGTTCGCGTACTCCGCGGTGACCCGCTGGAGGTCGGCGAGCCGTTCGGCCGCGAGCTGGTCCGCCGTCGACTGGCCGCTCAGCACGTCCAGGTCTTCGTCGGAGAGGAAGGACCCGAGGCCCTCGCCGTCGGCCGGGCCGACATCGACGAGTTCCTCGTGGGCGAGGTCGGGGGCGTCGTTTCCGGCGTCCCCGCCCTCCTGGCCGTCCTGGCCGTCCTGGCCCGCCGGCTGCCGAACCTTGCCGGTCTCGGGGTCGATCCTCCGCTTGTCGCGGACTACCGGCTCCTCGCGCTCAGGGTCTTCGCCCTGCCCGTTGGGGTTCTGGTCCGACATGCTTACTTCTTCTCCTCGTCTTCGACGACCTCTGCGTCGATGACATCCTCGTCCGAGTTCTCCTCGGCGGGCTGGTCACCTGCAGGAGCCTGCTCACCGGCGCCCGCGTCGGCCTGAGCGGACGAGTAGATCGCCTCTCCGAGCTTCTGCTGGCTCGCGTTGAGCTTGTCGTACGCGGTCTTGACAGCGTCCTCGTCGTCGCCCGCGAGTGCGGTCTTCAACGCGTCGACGTCGCCCTGGACCTCGTTCTTGACGTCTTCGGGGAGCTTGTCCTCGTTGTCCTTGATCAGCTTCTCGATCGAGTATGCGAGCTGCTCGGCCGTGTTGCGGGTCTCGGCGGTCTCACGACGCTTCTTGTCCTCGGCCGCGTGCTCCTCGGCCTCGCGCACCATGCGCTCGATGTCGTCCTTCGGCAGCGAGGAACCGCCGGTGATCGTCATCGACTGCTCCTTGCCGGTGCCCTTGTCCTTGGCGGACACGTGCACGATGCCGTTGGCGTCGATGTCGAAGGTCACCTCGACCTGCGGGATGCCACGGGGTGCCGGGGCGATGCCGGTGAGCTCGAAGGTGCCGAGCGGCTTGTTGTCGCGGGTGAACTCACGCTCGCCCTGGAAGACCTGGATGGCGACGGACGGCTGGTTGTCGTCCGCGGTCGTGAAGGTCTCGCTGCGCTTGGTCGGGATCGCGGTGTTGCGGTCGATCAGCTTCGTCATGATGCCGCCCTTGGTCTCGATTCCGAGGCTCAGGGGGGTCACGTCGATGAGCAGGACGTCCTTGCGCTCGCCCTTCAGGACGCCGGCCTGGAGTGCGGCGCCGACGGCGACGACCTCATCCGGGTTCACGCCCTTGTTGGGCTCCTTGCCGCCGGTCTCCTGCTTCACGAGCTCGCTCACGGCGGGCATGCGGGTGGAACCACCGACGAGCACGACGTGCGAGATGTCGGACACCTTGATGCCGGCCTCACGGATGACGTCCTGGAACGGCTTCTTGGTGCGGTCGAGGAGGTCGCTGGTCATCTGCTCGAACTGGGCGCGGGTGAGCGTCTCGTCGAGATTGGCCGGGCCGTTCTCCGTCAGCGACAGGTACGGCAGCTGGATGCTCGTCGACATGCTCGACGAGAGCTCCTTCTTGGCCTGCTCAGCGGCTTCCTTCAGACGCTGCAGGGCGATCTTGTCCTTCGAGACGTCGACACCGGTCGAGTCCTTGAAGCGCTTGATCAGCCACTCGACGATGCGCTGGTCCCAGTCGTCTCCACCGAGGCGGTTGTCACCGGCGGTCGCGCGGACCTGGATGGTCGAGAAGTCGTCGTCCTTGCCCACCTCGAGGAGGGAGACGTCGAAGGTTCCACCACCGAGGTCGAAGACCAGGATGAGCTCGTCTTCCTTGCCCTTGTCGAGGCCGTACGCGAGTGCGGCTGCGGTGGGCTCGTTGATGATGCGGAGCACGTTGAGGCCCGCGATCTCACCGGCCTCCTTGGTGGCCTGACGCTCGGCGTCGTTGAAGTACGCGGGGACGGTGATGACGGCGTCCGTCACGGTGTCTCCGAGGTACTGCTCCGCGTCCCTCTTGAGCTTGGCGAGGATGCGGGCCGAGATCTCCTGCGGCGTGTACTTCTTGTCGTCGATCTCGACCGTCCAGTCGGTGCCCATGTGGCGCTTGACCGACGCGATGGTGCGGTCGACGTTGGTCACGGCCTGGCGCTTGGCGGTCTCGCCGACGAGCACCTCGCCGTCCTTCGTGAACGCGACGACCGACGGGGTGGTGCGGAAACCCTCCGCGTTGGCGATGACGGTGGGCTCGCCACCCTCGAGGACGGCGACGACCGAGTTCGTGGTTCCGAGGTCGATTCCTACTGCACGTGACATATGTGCTGTTCTCCTTTTGTTGCTGGATGTTCGGTTGTAAAAGCTGGGGGTCAAGAGTTGAGTCCCGACGGCTCAAGTGTCGCATCCGCGGGGGAGGCTGTCAAGCTGCGAGCTCTAAACTTGAGCACACTAGACTCAACTTTGGCGAGAGGGGTTTCATTCCCGGAATCGGCGGGAAGAACGGCGCATCCAGCCGTGAATGCTCAGTCGCGGAGGAGCATCCCGCGCCCGGCGTAGAAGCGCTCGAACTCATCGACGGGCAGGGATGCGTCCGCCGCCGTCCGCCCGATGCCGGACGGATTGTGGAACGACACGGTCTCCCCGTCGAAGCCGTGCACGAGCACGAGGTGGCCGCCGACCCGCTCGTTGGGCCGGTCCGGGTAGCGGATCTCGGGCGCGACAGACGCGATGGCCACGACGCCGGGCGCCACCGCCGAGAAGTGCTCGCGCGCGGTCACCCCCTCGACGACCTCGCCGTCCAGGCCGAACTCGTCGGCGATCCAGGAGAGGAACGGGCGGTAGTAGAGGCCGCGGACGGTGTGCTCCTCCGGGACGAGCGCGCCAGCATCCATCGCCCCATCGATCAGCTCGCGCATCGTCGCATCGGCGGCGGACGGCCGCCACACCCGCACCACGGAACGGAGGCAGGCCAGGCCGCAGACGTTTCGCGCCCAGTAGCGGTACTCGTCGGCGGTCGCGTACCCGTCGAGCATCCAGTCGTGGTGGGCCGCCGGGTCCTCCCCGCGGACGATCAGCGCCTCGTTGCAGCGCGGGTCGCCCCACTGCGACTCGTACGGGAATGACGACCCCGGATTCACACCGCCTCCACAAGGACCGTCGATAGCGTGCTGTACATGGTTCCGGAGTCCTTTCACGTCGATCACAACGGCCCGCTGCTGTCGTCCAGGGCCATCGAGGCTCTGCAGAACATCGACCCGGCGACTCTGGATGAGGTGCAGGCGTTCAACACGGACTTCGCGCGGTTCATCATGCCCTACAAGTTCGGCATCGACGAGATCTCCACCAAGGTGTCGATCCTCCGCGAAGAGTTCGCCGAGCTGCACGACTACAACCCGATCGAGCACATCAACAGCAGGCTCAAGTCGGCGGAGAGCATCGAGCAGAAGATCGTCCGCAAAGAGTGCGAGCCGTCGTTCGACGCGATCAGGGAGGCGATCACCGACATCGCGGGCATCCGGATCGTCTGCAGCTTCGTCTCCGACGTCTACCACGTGTTCGAGCTGCTCTCCGCGCAGGCGGACGTGAACGTGCTGCGCGTGAAGGACTACATCGCGCACCCGAAGCCCAACGGCTACAAGAGCCTGCACGCGATCGTCGAGGTCCCGGTGTTCCTGTCCGGCGGGCCGATCGCGGTGCCCGTCGAGGTGCAGATCCGCACGGTCGCGATGGACTTCTGGGCGAGCCTCGAGCACAAGATCTACTACAAGTACGACGGCGAGGTGCCGGATGAGCTGCTGCGCGACCTCACCGACGCCGCCGTCAAGGCGAACCAGCTCGACATCACGATGGAGAGCCTGCACCGCCAGGTGCGCAACCACGGCGGCAACCAGTACACGCTGCCGATCGCGATCTAGGCATCCCGCGGGTCAGTATCCGACGACGCCCGTGAAGTCCGGGGAGCCGTCTGGGCGAGCAGGGAGCGGCTGGCCGCTGATGTAGCGGGGCCACTCCAGCCGTAGCCCGGCGGCGGCGTCGAGCCGCGGGTACGCGGCGGTCGGCGGCACCGGGGTGGTGGATGCGGTCGGTGCGGCGGGTGCAGCCGGCGGGGCGGGCGCGGCCTGGGCGGGGAATGCGGGCGCTGCGGGCGCGACAGGCGGCGTGAACGCCATCGGCGGGGTGGATGCGGCGGGCGGCGCCGACGGGAACGCCTGCGGCGCGAACGTCGCCGCGGGCGGTGGCACCTGCTGCTGCACCGCCGCCTTCGGCCCGAACAGCGAGTACGTGAGCGGGATCAGGATCGTGCCCAGCGCATCCAGGATCGCCACCACCGCCAGCAGCCGCCAGTACGTCTCGCCGAAGTCCACCGTCGGCAGCGCAAGCGGCAGCGAGAGGCCGAGCGTCAGCGCACCCACGAGCAGCAGGGTCACCACGGTCACGTTGCTCATCACCGGGCCCGTGAACCGGCGCTGCGTGTTCAGCACCAGATGGATGTGCAGCAGGCCGAGCCTGGTCACCGCCACCAGTGCGAACCAGGCGAACGGCTCCCACCACGGGCGGTAGGCGAACGGATCGTACGGTCCGCCCGCGACCGGCACCCAGATCTTCGCCAGGCCGGCCATCAGCAGGTAGGCGGACGTGATCACGCTGACCACCCCGAACCAGGGAGCGCGCCGGGCGGAGACGTCCGCGTCGTACCAGGACACCAGCGAGAAGAACACGAGCAGCGCGATGGTGCCGATGAGCCGCCAGCAGGTCTCGTCGAACCGGCCGATGACGACCGCGTACACGCCGACCAGCGCGGCGGCGATGAGCGCGCCGATCACGATGCGGGGCAGCAGATGCCGCACCCAGCCGTACTGTCGAACTTCGTGCGCCGTAGCGGTCATTCCAGCCTCCCGTGCCTCGTATGCCGCTCCGGACATATTGCGCATCCGGAGCACCTTCGGCCGCGAGCCTACCGGCGTCCGGACGACACCGGGAACCGTGCGCGCACGGATCATCGGCACCGGGCGCGCCACGGCGTCCCGGTTCACCCTCCGGCAACCGCGAACCCATACGCTGTGCACATGAGCACTCCTCCGAGCGCGAACGGCAGCGACGCCGAGCGCGGCAAGCAGCCGGCGCCCGCGAACACCGACGCCCTGGTCACCTCGACCTCTCCGCTGTTCGTGGACAGTTCGGCCGAGCGGCGCATCCCGCGTCGTCAGGTGGTGTCGTGGGCGCTGTGGGATTGGGGCGGCGCGGCGTTCAACGCGGTCATCACCACGTTCGTGTTCACCGTCTATCTGACCGGCAGCCTGTTCGTCGACCCCGCCCTCGTCGCCGCCCGGGATGCGGAGACCGACCTCAAAGGACCGGCCCACGCCGCCGTCACCGCGGCAGAGGCTCCGCTGTCGAGCGGGCTCGGCTGGGGGCTCGCCATCGCGGGCATCGTGGTCGCCCTGATCGCGCCGGTGCTCGGGCAGCGCACCGACGGGTCCGGCAGGCGCAAGCTGTGGCTCGGCATCAACACCGGCGTGGTCGTGGTGATGACCGCGCTGATGTTCTTCGTGGTCGGCGAGCCGAGCTATTTCCTGTTCGGAGTGGTCCTGGTGGCCGTCGGCACGATCTTCTACGAGATCGCGACGGTCAACTACAACGCGATGCTGGTGCAGGTCTCCACGCCGAAGACCGTTGGCCGGGTCAGCGGGTTCGGCTGGGGCGCGGGATACCTGGGCGGCATCGTCCTGCTCCTCATCGTCTACTTCGGTCTCGTCACCGGCAACGACGACGGCACGGGCGGGATGCTCCACGTCACCGAGGACGCCGGCCTCAACATCCGGATCATCGCGCTGATCGCCGCCGCCTGGACGCTGATCTTCTCGCTGCCCGTGCTGATCGCCGTGCCGGAGATGCCGATCGGCTCCCGCCGCCCGCGCGTCGGGTTCTTCCAGTCGTACGGCGTGCTGGTGCGCGACATCGGGACGCTGTGGAAGGAGAGCAGGAACACGGTGCTCTTCCTGATCGCGTCCGCGCTGTTCCGCGATGGGCTGGTCGGCGTGTTCACGTTCGGCGGCATCCTCGCCCAGGGCACGTTCGGGTTCAGCAGCGGCGACGTCATCATCTTCGCCATCGCGGCCAACGTGGTCGCGGGCATCAGCACCTTCGTCTCCGGCCGGTTCGACGACCGGTTCGGCGCGAAACCGGTGATCGTCACCTCCCTGGTCGGCCTCGTGATCGCCGGGCTCGCGGTGTTCTTCGCGCACGACCTCGGCGCGACGGCGTTCTGGATCGGCGGCCTCGTTCTGTGCCTGTTCGTCGGGCCGGCGCAGTCGGCGAGCAGGACGTTCCTCGCCAGAGTCACGCCCGCCGGCCGCGAGGGCGAGGTGTTCGGGCTGTACGCGACCACCGGACGCGCCGTCTCGTTCCTCGCGCCGCTGCTGTTCGCGACGTTCGTCGCGGTCGGCGGCGCGCAGTACTGGGGCATTCTCGGGATCGTGCTGGTGCTGGCCGCGGGCCTCGCCCTCCTCATCCCGGTGCGCGCTACGAAGTAATCGAGTCCGAACTTGTTCACGCGACACGCCGCGCTGGGCGTGAACAACTTCGGACTCGATGGATGCGCGCGGACGCGGAGGCGGGACATCGGCGTGGGATGCTGCCGGGATACGCTCGAAGAATGCCGCACCCCGTGATCATCGTGTCCGCCGTCGCGTTCGTCAGGGAGGACGGGCACGTGCTCACGGTGCGCAAGCGGGGAACATCCCGGTTCATGCTGCCCGGCGGCAAGCCGGAGCCCGGCGAGTCCGCGGCCGAGGCCGCGGTGCGGGAGGTGCGCGAGGAGGTGGGCATCCGGCTCGCCATCGACGAACTCCGGCTGCTGGGTGCGTGGGAGGCCGACGCCGCGAACGAACCCGGCCACACGCTCGATGCGACGGTATACGCAGCCGAACTCGCCGGCGTGCCGGTGGCCGCGGCGGAGATCGCCGAGCTGCGCTGGTCGGACCCGGCCGACCCGCTGGGCGACCTCGCCCCATTGCTCCGCGACCGCGTCATCCCTGCGCTCGCGCTGTCAGGGGGCGCGGAGGGCGGCGAGCTTGCGGGAGAGGGCGGCGCGCTCGGGGGGTGACGGGCAGGCGGCGTGCGCCTCTTCGAGGGCGGCGATGGCCGCATCCCGTCGGCCGAGGCGCGTCAGCAGCTCGCCCCGGGTGGCCGGAAGCAGGTAGGAGCCCGCGAGGTCGCCGCGCGCGACCATCGCGTCGACGAGAGCGAGGCCCGCTGCCGGGCCGTCGGACATGGCCACCGCGACCGCGCGGTTCAGCTCGATGACCGGCGACGGGGCCAGCCGGCCGAGTGCCTCGTAGAGCAGCACGATGCGTTTCCAGTCGGTCTCCGCCACCGACGGCGCCACCGCGTGACACTCGGCGATCGACGCTTGCAGACCGTACGCCCCGAGCCCGCGGCCGGCGGATGCGGCGTGCGCGAGAGCTGCGCGACCACGGAGGATCGCCGCCTGATCCCACAGACCCCTGTCCTGGTCTTCGAGCAGGATCGGCTCGCCCCGCGCATCCATCCTGGCCGGAAAGCGCGCGGCGGTCAGCTCCATCAGCGCCAGCAGGCCGAACACCTCCGGCTCAGGGGCGAGGCGCACCAGCACCCGCGCCAGCCGCCTGGCCTCGTCGGCGAGGTCGGTGCGCATCCACGTCTGGCCAGTGGATGCGAACGAGCCCTCCGAAAACACCAGATAGACCACTTGCAGCACCGAGCCGAGGCGTTCGGCGCGCTCGTCCGGCTCCGGGATCGCGAACGGGATGCGCGCGGCGGCGATGGTCTTCTTCGCGCGGGTGATTCTGGCCTGGATGGTCGGAACCGGCACGAGGAACGCCCGCGCTATCTCCTCGCTCGTGAGACCGCCGACGACCCGCAGGGTCAGGGCGATCCTCGCCTCCCGGGAGAGGACGGGGTGGCAGCTGACGAACATGAGCGCGGGCACGTCGTCGTCGATGGCATCCGGAGCGAACAGGGCGTCGGCACCCGGCAGCTCCTCCTCCAGGTCGCGGGCGAGGAGCGCATACCGCTCATCGCGGGCCGCCCTCCTGCGGAACGAGTCGATCGCCCGGCGCCGCCCGACGGTCAACAGCCAGCCGGTCGGCTGCGCGGGGACGCCGTCGACCGCCCAGGAGACGAGCGCCTCTGCAAGCGCCTCCTGGGCAAGGTCTTCGGCCAGCGCGAAGTCGCCGGTGTAGCGCGCGAGGGCGCCGACGACGCGGGCGGACTCCATCCGCCACACCGCCTCGACCGCCGCGCGCGCCGGGGTGGGCGGTGGGGTGGGCGCCGGAGTGGGCGAGCCTGGCGTGCTCAGAGCTGCCCGGTCTGCTCGCGCCAGGCTCGTTCCTTCTGGATCCACTCGTTGTCCTGGGGGAACTCGTCGATCGACGGCACACGGCGGATCTCGATGATGCTGCCGGACGTCATCGGCGCCCGCTTCGCCCACTCGACGGCCTCCTGCACAGAGGCGACATCGAGGATGTAGTAGCCGTTGAACAGCTCGCGCGTCTCCCCGTACGGACCGTCGGTGACCACCGGCGCCTCCCCGGTGAAGTCGACGACCACGCCCTCGCTCGGGTCGGCGAGACCCTCGGCGGCCAGCAGGACCCCGGCCCGGATGAGCTCGTCGTTGAACCGGCCCATCGCATCCAGGACCTCGGTGAAGTCGACGTTCGCGAAAGCCGCCGCAGCAGCCTCGGTGGGCCGCAGGATGAGCATGTACTTGGACATTGGGTTTTCTCCTTGATCTGAGGTCGCTCTTCGACCTTTGCACCCAGAGGTCGAACGGCGCGAGCCCCGATCGACATGAATGCGGGGAGATTTCGGAATTTCTTTTGCGCGCTGGGGTGGGAAGCGGGCGTCGGCGGTCAGTCGCGCGGCCACGCCCGCACGAACCGGGCGAACAGGTCCGCGAACTCCCGCGCCTCTTGCGGCGTGAACGTCGCGAGGGCCTGCTCCACCGCCGAGCGCCGGTGGGTGCGCACCTCGCCGATCTGCTTGCGTCCCGCGGCGGTCAACTGGATGAGGGTGCGCCGCGCATCCGCCGGATCGGTGACCCTGCTGACGAGTCCGCGATCGACCGCCTCCTGCACGAGCCTGCTCGCCCGCGGCTGGTCGACGCCGATGGCGGGCGCGAGGGTGCTGATCGAGTACGTCGTGCCGTCGCGCTCGGCCGCTTCGAGCACGTCGAGCATCCGGAAGCGGGCGGCGCGTCCGAGTGAGCCGTCGGGGCGGCCGCGGCGTCCGGGACCCGGACGACCGGAGTCGCCGAACGCGGGGAAGCCGGGGAAGGCGCCTGCGCCAGTACCCGGCTCCTGATCGCCACCACCGTGTTCGCCATGTTCACCGTGGTCGTGCGTGCGCGGGTCGTGGTGGTCGCCGTGGCCGCCCCAGCCCGGGCCGCCGTGGGCGGTGCGGCCGAAGCCGTCCTGCCACGGCGGGCGTCCGGGCATCCCGTGGCTGGGCGGGCCTCCGTGCATCCGACGCCGCGACTGGTCGTGGCGCACGGCTATCAGCGACTGCTCGACGAGCGCGACGATGTCCGCATCCTGCGAATCGGATTCGGGGGCTTGACCATCCATTTCCATGTATGTAATCATACAACTGCTTGTAACAGTACATGCAATAGGAAAGGGTTCGACAATGAACACCCACACGAATTCACACACCACCCCGCCGGCCTACTGGTTCGGCGTCATCGAGCACGAGCTCCGCCACCGGATGCGCGACGAGCTCTCCGACTTCGACCTCCGCCGCGGAAGCTGGCGCATCCTCAGCACGATCGCCGACGGCGCCACCAGCGTCGACGAGGTCGCCGCTGCCCTCCCGCCCCGCCGTGGACGGGCCAGCCGAGACAACCGAGGCGGCAGAGGCCGCATGCCGTTCGGCGGCACGCGCGGCTGGAACGGCCGCGGCGAGTCCCGGCGGGACAGCGACGGGCACGGACGCTTCGGCGACCACCCCCGATTCGCCTCCGACAGCGAGCGCGCCGCCTTCTGGGAGGAACGCCGTCAGCGCTTCGAGGGGCTGCGCGCGCAGCACCACGGGGAGCACCCGCACCGCCCCGGTCCGTTCGCCGCTGGCCACCAGCACCCGCACGACCACCACGGCGAGCACCCGCACGGTGACCACCACCACGGCGAGCACCCCCACCACCACGACCACCCCCGCAAGCACCACTCCCCCGCCTCCCGCGTCGAGTCGACCATCGCCGATTTCGCGGAGCGCGGATGGGTCACCCTGTCCGGCGAGCGCAACGAGCGCGTCGAGCTGACCGAGGCCGGGCGTGCGGCGTACGAGTCGGCGCTGGCGCGCATCCAGGGAGTCCGGGATGCGGTGACCGCCGGCATCGCGGAGGAGGACTACACGACCACGCTCCAAACGCTCGAAGCGATGGCCCGCAACCTCGGCTGGCGCGAGCGCCCCGCCCAGGACGGTCAGCCGTCCGACGCGGCGGAGTGAGCACCGTGACCACGCGGGCGCGCCCCGGTTCCCCAGGGACCGGGGCGCGCTCGCGTTCCGCCGTGCGGCGGGGGCGAGTGCCCGCGTCCTGATCGGCGAGAATGGATGCATGACCGCATCCCGCGAAGAGGTCGTCCTGCTCGCCGACGACGGCACCCCGATCGGGGTCGCCGACAAAGCGACCGTCCACACCACGGACACGCCCCTGCATCTGGCGTTCTCGTGCCACCTGTTCGACGGCGATGGACGCATCCTGGTCACCAGGCGGGCGCTGAGCAAACTGACCTGGCCCGGCGTGTGGACGAACTCGTTCTGCGGGCATCCGGCCCCCGGCGAAGACTTCGAGGACGCCATCGCGCGCCGTGCTGGTCAGGAGCTGGGCGCCGCGATCGACAACCTGGTGGTGGCCCTCCCCGATTTCCGCTACCGGGCAGTGGATGCGGCGGGCATCGTCGAGTACGAGGTGTGCCCGGTGTACACGGCCACGATCTCCGGCGAGCTCGCCCCCGAGCCGAGCGAGGTGGCGGAGTGGCGCTGGGTGGACCCGCGCGTGCTGCTCGACGCCGTCGAGGCGACGCCGTGGGCGTTCAGCCCGTGGCTCACACTGCAGCTTCCCGCGCTGTACGCCGATACGAGCCTCGAGGCGTCCGACCTGATCTGAGTCGGCCGAACAATGAAATGAACTCATTATTTCCACCTGTGTAATTCACTGTGGATAACTAGCTCGCCGTATTCCGCACGGCACATGCATCCCACCCCGGCGGCGCCCGGAAAAGGTGGCCGGAATCGGCTACCGCTCGGGCGCGAATCGTCTCGTGGCGAGCCTCGCGCATCCCCTAGCGTCGTGTCCACGACAGCATCGAGCGGGCCGGGGGTACCAGTGATGGCGGACGACGACGAGCGCAATTCCGTCTCGTTCTATCTGCGATCGTCCGTGCGCCAGCGCTCGCGCGCGGCCTTCGAGGCGACCAAGCACCACGAATCCGACCGGAGCTGGTCCGACCTGATGGAGAAGGCGCTCGTCGCTGAGCTGGAACGCCGCGAGGCGCTCTACAACGACGGGCACCCATACCTCGGCGGGCCTGAACGACTGACGCCCGGCCGTCGCCCGCGCAGCGAGATCGCGTCAGCCGGCGAGCAGGGCGAGGCAGCTGCGCCCCGGGGCTAGGCCAACGCGTTCAGCACGAGCGCCGCGATGGTGTCGTGCGGTCACGGGATGCCCGCGAGGTCTGCGATGACACCCACCAAACCGTAGCTCTCCGGGAGGGCGAGGCCGGAGAACCCGAGCGTGGAGGGTCCGCGGCGTTCCATGCCCGGGATGAGCAGAGCACGCTCGGTCATCTCCGGCCGGCGCACATCGACCTCCAGGTCGACGGGCCCGGCGAATCGCGGAGGCCGCACGGATGCGCGGGCCGCGAGAGCCTCCGGGACGGCCTGCTCGATGCGCTCACTGGCGACGGCCGGGTGAAGGTTCTCGGCGGCGTGACCTCCGCGAGCCCACTTGACGACCACCGCCCGGATGCCCGGAGCGACATCCTCGGCTTCAGCGGCCACCGTGTCGTCACCGCTGACCAGCACCGGAACGGCCCCGTAGTGTGCTGCCAGGGCTGCGCTCAGGCCGATCTCGCCCAGGGTCGTCCCGTCGATGCGCACGGACGAGATGACCGCCCCGCTGATCGTGTGCGCCAGGACCGAGTCGGCGGTTCCGGCCCGGCCGTGGTAACCGATCAGGCACACCGCATCCACTGCGCTGTCGATGCCGGTCAGCATGTCCTGCGGACGGGGAGTGCCGCGAACCAGTCGCGCTCGCCTGTCGAGCCGTTGCGGCAGGATGTTCCGGTACTTCGCGTGGGCGTCGCACACCAGCACCTCAGCGTCCTGGTCGAAGGCGAGCACCCCACGGACGGCCGCGCTGGCTTCGTCGGTCATCCACTCCCTGGCCAGCGCCCACTCCGGGGAGCCCGGTGCGATGTCGGCGCGGTCGACCACCCCGGCGATGCCTTCCATGTCCACAGAGATCAGAACTCGCATCACCGCATCATAAGGCGGGCGTCGTCACGGTTCGGTGTCTGAGTCTGATCTCAGTGCGTCGGCGAGCGTGTTGGATTCCGCGGCTTCGCGGTACCTGGCCCAGGCCGCCAGCTGCCACGCGGTCGGCTCGCGCCCTTCGAAGATCGCCTCCGCGATCGCGTTGGCATAGAGATCACGCATCTCTTCGGCCTGGCGTCGCAACGGCATGGGGCTCCCACTCACGTTCACTCACACCCCGTCGGTAGCGCCGGGAGCATTCATGATTATGCATGCTTTTGACGCTCAGTGAGTCTTCGACCCCTCCAGCTCGACGCTGGCACCCTCGGCCCCGGATGCTTTGACCCTGTCCAAAAACGCGATGGTCGACTGCAGGGCTGAGCGCGCCTTCGCGAAGTCGAGGTGGAACTGGTACTCGTGGGGCAGGGCGGGCGACTCGTCGGCCGGGTAGAAGACGCTCGTCACATCCACTCCGAGCCCTTCGAGCTTCTTCGCGAGCGGCTTCGACTGGCTGTCGGTGAGCGGGTCGGCGTTGCCGCCGGAGATCCACGTGGTCGGGAAGTCGGCGGTCACGTCCTCGATCGTGGACATGTCGCGGCCGCCCGGGGTCTTCGACCAGTCCTTCTCGCCGAGGTACGACCAGAGCGCGATGCGGAAGCCCCAGCCGCCGATGCCGGGGGCGTCCGGGATGCCGCGCACGTCGTAGATCCCGCAGTTGAGGATGACGGCCTTGAGCTGCTTCGCGGTCAGCGTCGGGGTGACGCCGACGCGCTCGGCGTATGCCGGGTTGGTGACGATGGTGGCGAGCTGCGCCGTGTACTGGGAACCGGCGGAGTCGCCGGCGATCACGATGCTGTTCGGGTCGATGTTGTACTCGGCCGCGTGCTCGACGAGGAAGCCGAGGGCATCGTTGAGCTGGTTCAGGGCGGTGGGGTACGTGGTCTCGGGCGAGATCGTGTAGTTGAGGGAGACCGTAGTGTAGCCGTGCGAGGCGAGGATCTGGGTGTACGGGTCCACGTTGGACTTGTCGCCGGAGATCCAGGCGCCGCCGTGGATCCAGACCACCGTGGTCAACGGGGTGGATGCGCCGGTGGGCGTGAACACGTCCAGCGAGGTGTCGGATCCGGCGTTCCCGTACGCGATGTCGCGGTGCGCATCCACCCCGGACTTCGGGACGTATGGTTCCATCTCCGCGACGGTGTCGGCGGCGCCCCGCTCGAACAGCGCCCGGATGAGCAGCGCGGACGGCCACGGGTTGAAGAACGCCACCACCAGGACGGTGACCACCGCGAGCCCCAGCGCCATGAACACGACCGAGACGACGCTGTCATACCAGCGTTTATGTATACGAGTCCCCACGGGATGACCCTATTGGATGCGCCGGATGCGCGGGATGCGCCCCGCTCAGCCCGTGCGGGTGGCGTCGATGTGCTGCTCCAGCCACCAGGTGCTGCCCTCGTCGTCGGACACCCAGCCGTCCCACGAGAACGAGTCGGCGGTGATCGCGCTGAAGTTCCAGCGGATCGGCCTGCCGTCGGTCTGGGTGCCGTCCTGGCGGATCCCGTCGCGGTGGTGGGCGCTCGCGACGAGCGTGCAGAAGTCACCGGCGACCGCGCCGAACCAGCTCACCCGCCACAGCCCGAGCACCGGGTCGTAGACGCGGATCGTGGTGCCCTTCGCCTCCGTCATCGACGGGTCGGACGCTGCCGGGGCGACCAGCACATCCTGAACGGCTCGGCCGCCGAGCGTGTACGCGAACAGCCAGTCGGTCGTGAACTCCGACCACGCGCCCGACTCCTCGTCGAGGAAGCGGCACTCCGCCCGCCAGCTGCCGACCAGTTGGCCGAACAGCTGCATCCTCTGCGGGCGGACGGGCGTCGGGCCTGCCGCCACGAGTGCCCGCGCGAACGCTGCGTCTGTCGTCTCGCTCATGGTTCTGCCCTCCGGGAGGATGGGACGGACGCGATCAACCGGCGGTGCGACCCGCCTCTGTCGTGGACACGTCCGTGCGGTGGAAGTTGAGGAACGAACGCGACGCCGTCGGGCCGCGCTGGCCCTGGTATCGCGAGCTGTACTCGCTCGACCCGTACGGCTTCTCGGCCGCGGAGGTGAGCCGGAAGAAGCACATCTGCCCGATCTTCATGCCGGGCCAGAGCTTGATCGGCAGGGTGGCCACGTTGCTCAGTTCGAGCGTGACGTGCCCGGAGAATCCCGGGTCGATGAAGCCCGCGGTGGAGTGCGTGAGCAGGCCGAGGCGACCGAGCGAGCTCTTGCCCTCGAGCCGGGCGGCGACGTCGTCCGGAAGCGAGACCAGCTCGAAGGTGGAGCCGAGCACGAACTCACCGGGGTGCAGGATGAACGGCTGGTCAGCATCCACTTCGACCAACCTGGTCAGCTCGGGCTGATCCTCTGCCGGGTCGATGAAGGGGTACTTGTGGTTGTCGAACAGCCGGAAGAAGCGGTCGAGGCGCACATCGACGCTCGACGGCTGCACCATCGACACGTCGAACGGTTCGAGAGCGATACGGCCGGAGCCGAGCTCGGCCTTGATGTCGCGGTCTGAGAGAAGCACGGGATCAGCCTACCGGGATGCGCGTGGCGCGCAGAGGGAAACCGGGCGCCGGGTCAGCGCGCGGCGTCGGCGGACGCGTCGGCAGCATCCACCGCGGTGTCCGCGTGCTCGGCGGCCCACGAGGCGAGCAGCCGCAGCCGTTCGACCGACGGAGAGCCGGGCTCCGCCGTGTAGAGGAGGAGCACATGGCCCGGCTCCGCCGTCACCGCGAACTCCTCGAAGGCGAGGGTCAGCTCGCCGACGACCGGATGGTGGAAGCGTTTCGTCCCTGCACCGTGGGTGCGGACGTTGTGCGCACCCCACAGCCGACGGAATGTCTCGCTCTGCGTCGAGAGCTCGCCGACGAGATCCTGCATCGCCCTGTTGTGCGGATCCCTGCCCGCCTCTGCGCGCATCATGGCGACGCACATGTCGGCGAACAGGTCCCAGTCCGGATAGAAGTCGCGGGACACGGGATCGAGGAACTGGAACCTGGCGAGGTTCGGCGTGCGCCCTCCGTCGCCGATCAGCGGCGAGTAGAACGCCCGCGCGAGAGCGTTGAACGCGATCACGTCCGACTGGGCGTTGCGCACGACCGCGACACCGTCGGTGAACGCCTCCAGCGCCCAGTGCAGGCTCGGACGCGCAGCCGGGCTCCTGCCCGACCGCCTCCGCTGGCGCCCGGAGACCGGGATGCCGTCTGCCGCACGAGCGAGGTCGAACAGGTGCGCCCGCTCGGTGTCGTCGAGCTGCAACGCCCGCGCCACGGCGTCGAGGACCGCGGCCGACGCGCCCGCGATGCCACCGCGCTCCAGCTTGGCGTAGTACTCCACACTCACATCGGCGAGCATCGCCACTTCCGAGCGGCGCAGCCCGGCGACCCTGCGCCCGGTCCCGGCAGGGAGCCCTGCCTGCTCCGGCGCGAGCTTGGCCCTGCGCGACATGAGGAACTCACGCACCTCTGCTCGATTGTCCATGCAGTCGAGGGTAGGTCAGGATCCGGCCGGGAGGGGTGCCCTGCTGGTACACCTCTCGTCAGAGACTCCCTCGCGCGGCGCGACAGGGGTGTGCTTGATGTCGTGACAGCTTCTCTCCCGACCATTTCCCGGGTTCCGGCAGGACGCGGACTCGCCACGCTTCTGTTGGTGCTGACCGTCTTCGGCCCGATCTCGATGGACCTCTACCTTCCCGCCCTCCCCGCTCTCACCACCGAGCTGGCGGCGGCGACCTCCACGGCGCAGCTCACCGTCACGGCCTGCCTGGTCGGGCTGGCGGCCGGGCAGCTGATCGCCGGGCCACTGTCCGACCGGTTCGGGCGGCGGCGCCCCGCACTGATCGGCGTCGCGGCCTACGTGATCGTGTCCGTGCTCTGCGCGGTGAGTCCCACCGTCGACACCCTCATCGCCGCCAGGCTGGTCCAGGGCATCGCCGGCGGCGTCGGCATCGTGATCGCGCAGGCAGCCGGGCGCGACGTGTACGACGGCGGCAGGCTCATCCGGTTCTACGGGCGGCTGACGGTGGTCGGCGGGTTCGCCGCGATCGTCGGGCCGCTGCTCGGCGGGGCGCTGACGGCGGTGCTCGACTGGCGCGGGCTCTTCCTGGTGCTCGCCGCGATCGGCGCGGTCATCCTCGGCTGGGTCGCCCTCCGGCTGCCGGAGACACTGCACCCGGATGCGCGCACGGCGGCGGGCTTCTCCGTCATCGGCCGCGACCTGCGGCTGCTGTTCGCCGACCGCCGTTTCGTCGGCGCCGTGATCGCGCAGGGCTTCGTCTACGCAGCTCTGTTCGCGTATCTCAGCGGAGCGACCTACGTGCTGCAGGGCGTCTACGGCCTGTCCCCGCAGGGCTACGCGGCCGCCTTCGGGCTGAACTCGGCCGGGTTCATGGTCTTCGGGTATCTGGCCGGACGCGCCAGCAAGACGTGGAGCGTGCTGGGCACGCTGGTCACCGGCCTCGCGGTGGCCGGGCTCGGGGCCGCAGGGCTGCTGGTCGCCGGCCTGGCGCATGTGTCGCTGATCGTGGTCGTCGTCTCGCTCTTCCTCCTGGCGGCGGGCACCGCGATCACCAGCCCGCCGTCGACGACCATCGCGCTAGCGGACTACCCGCAGATCGCGGGGACCGCATCCTCTGTCCTGGGCGCTGCACGCTTCGCGTTCGGAGGCGTGGCCGCTCCGCTGGTCGGCGTCGCCGGCGCCCTGAGCATCCTGCCTCTCGGCCTGGTCACCTCGGTGTCGATCGTCTTGGCGGTGGCCGCTGTGCTCGTCTTCCTCCTCCGTCCGGCGCGAGGGAGCGCCGGCATCACCCACCCCGCAACGGAAGGAACCCCAACATGCGTGGAGTAGTCATGTACGCACCCCGGGATGTGCGCGTCGAAGAGCGCGCGGACCCCACCATCCAGGAGCCGACGGATGCGATCATCCGCGTCTCCGCCGCCTGCATCTGCGGTTCAGACCTGTGGCCGTACCGCGGCACGGACGAGCTCACCGGCCCGACACCGATGGGGCACGAATACGTCGGAGTGGTCGAGCAGCTCGGCGACGACGTGAAGAACGTGAAGGTCGGGGACTTCGTGGTCGGGTCGTTCTTCGCCTCCGACAACACCTGCGAACTCTGCCGGGCGGGATACCAGTCCCACTGCATCCATCGGGTGCCGATGGGCACGCTCGGCACGCAGGCGGAACTCCTCCGGGTGCCGCTGGCGGACGGCACGCTCGTCGCCACCGCGACGGCTCCCACCCCGCGGCAGGTCCGCGGACTGCTCGCCGCCTCCGACGTGCTCGGCACCGGATGGTTCGCGGCCGTCGCTGCCGAGGCCGGTCCTGGGAAGACGGTCGCGGTCGTCGGTGACGGCGCGGTCGGCCTCCTCGGCGTGCTCGCGGCGAAGCAGCTCGGTGCCGACCGCATCATCGCGATGAGCCGCCACGCCGACCGGCAGGCGCTCGCTCGCCGCTTCGGAGCGACGGACATCGTCGAGGAGCGCGGGGACGACGGCGTCGCGAAGATCCAGGCACTCACCGACGGGCTCGGCGCGCACTCGGTCATCGAGGCCGTCGGCACCCAGGAGTCGATGATGCAGGCCATCCGGGCCACCCGGCCGGGCGGACACGTCGGCTACGTCGGCGTCTCGCACGGGGTGGAACTGCCCGGCGAAGAACTGTTCTTCTCCGGCGTGCACCTGCACGGCGGTCCCGCCCCGGTCCGCCGCTTCCTCCCCGAGCTGATCGGGTTGATCATGAATGACGACATCGACGCAGGAGCGGTCTTCGACCTCACCCTGCCGCTCGAGGAGGCGGCAGAGGGATACCGGGCGATGGATGAGCGTCGCGCCACCAAAGTGCTGCTGGAAACGGAGAACGCATGAACATCGAACCGACCGCTCCCACCGTCAAGAATCCGCCGGAGCAGTTCGCCGGCGACGTCTGGGTCGACCCGATCGCCGCGCCGCACGAGGCGGACCAGCGGATGACCGCAGCCCTCGTGCGCTTCGCGCCGGGCGCCCGCACGGCCTGGCACTCGCACGCGAGAGGCCAGTACCTGCGGGTCACGGCGGGCGTCGCCCGGTTCGGCGACCGCGACGGCACCATCATCGAGGTGCATCCCGGCCAGACGCTCTACACCCCGCCCGGCCAGGACCACTGGCACGCCGCCGCCCCCGGATGCTTCATGGAGCACATCGCGCTGCTGGAGTCCGCGGACGATCCTGCAGACACCACCACCTGGAAAGAGCACATCACCGACGACGAGTACGAAGGACGGCGACCGTGAACGACGAGACGACCGGCTGGACCGGCGGCCAGCGCGCCTTCGGGGACTTCGCCCCCGGCATCGCCCACTACACCGACCGCGTGCTGTTCGACGAGGTGTGGGAGCGACAGGATCTCAGCAAGCGCGACCGCAGCCTGATCACCGTCGCCGCACTCGTGGCGGGCGGCAACGTCGACCAGCTGCGCTTCCACCTGCCGTTCGCCCGCGACAACGGGGTGACCCGGGATGAACTGGTCGAGGCGATCACGCACCTCGCGTTCTACTGCGGCTGGCCGAAGGCGATGTCGGCCATGACGGTCGCGAAGGAGGTCTTCGGCGGCGACGAGGCCGCGGCGGGGTGACGGCGGACGGGTGACGGCGGCTGGGTGACGGCGGCTGGGCGCTAGGGTCAGCGCCCGACCGCGGTCCTCAGGATGGCGGCGATGCGCTCCTTGTCCGCGTCGTCCATGCTGGTGACGGCGAAGCCGACCGGCCACAGGTTGCCGTCGTCCAGCTTCGCCGCCTGCTGGAACTCGATGGTGGCGTAACGGATCTTGAACTTCGAGCCCGGCTTGAACGCGACGACCGTCTTGCCGTCCGCGTCGGCGTACGCGGGCATCCCGTACCAGGTCTTGGCGGCGAGCGACGTGTTCTCGGCGACGAGCGCGTGGAACGCCTCGGCGAGCTCCTTGTCCGCGCCGGTCATGGCGGCGATGGCGGCATCGCACGCCGCTGCGGCGTCTGCCCCCTCCTGCGCGGCCTTCTTCTCTGCGACGGCGGCCTTGATCGCGGCCTTCTCTTCTTTGCTGAACGTGGTGGTTGCCATGGTGTCTCCTCTGCCAGGGTTCCGGTGAACTGCCGCCAATCTACGACGGGGCCGGATGCGGCCGCTTCTCGAAACCTGCTCGATCCGTTCGGCGGGCGCGTCGGGCGTGCGGCGCGCATCCCGTGTCGTCGGAGGATATGGCGAGGTCACACCCCGGCGGGCTGCCGCACGCGCGTCGCCGCCCCGGCGGCCCAGGTGCGGTAGCCGCCGTCGAGGTTGACGACGTCGAACCCGTGCTGGGCGAGGATGCGGGCGGCGGTGTGACCGCGCTGGCCCACCTGGCAGTGCACGACGAGCGGCCCATCCGGAAGCTCGGCGAGCCGGGACCGCAGCTCGTCGACCGGGATGTTGAGCGCATCCGGGATCGCGCCGGCCGCATGCTCGCCGGCCGTGCGGACGTCGAAAAGCGTTGCTCCCGCCGCCATGGCATGCTCGAGTTCGTGCCACTGGATCGCGCCCGTGGCGCCAGTGCGCAGGTTGTCTGCGACGTAGCCGAGCTGGTTCACCGGGTCTTTGGCGGAGCCGAACTGCGGTGCATACGCGAGTTCGAGCCGGGCGAGTCCGGAGGCGGTGATGCCGCCCGCCATCGCCACCGCCAGGACGTCGATGCGCTTGTCGACACCATCGCCGCCGACGATCTGGGCGCCGAGGATCGCGTCGCTCTCCGGATCGACCAGCAGCTTCATCGACATCGACTGCGCGCCGGGATAGTAGGTCGCGTGCGACGCGGGATGCGTATGGATGACGCGGTGCGCGCGCCCGGCGGACACCAGCTGCCGCTCGCTCCAGCCGACCTTCGCGGCGACCGTGTCGAACACCTTCACGATGGCGGTGCCGAGCGCGGGCGTGTTCCGCTCCGGACGCCCGGCGATCACGTCGGCGACCGAGCGGCCGTGCCGGTTGGCGAGGCCGGCCATCGTGACCAGCGCCTCCCCACCGGACAGCGCGTCGACCTTCTCGACGCCGTCGCCCACCGCGTAGATGTGCTGGTCGCTGGTGCGGTTGCTCTCGTCCACGGCGATGCCGCCGGTCGGGCCGAGCGTCAGCCCGGCCGTGCGCGCCAGGTCCACGCTCGGCACCACACCGGACGCGTCGACGATGAAGTCGGGCCGCAGCACGCTGCCGTCGTCGAGCACGACGACGCCATCCTGCACCGTGTCGATGGTGACCTGAGTGCGCACGTCGACGCCGTGGCTGCGCAGCTCGGCCTCCAGCTGCACCACCATCTCGGCGTCCAGCGGGGTCAGGATGTGCGGGCCGCGCTGGATGAGCGTGACGTGGATCCCGCGCCGCACCAGGTTCTCGACGGCCTCCAGCCCGATGAACCCGCCGCCGACGACCAGCGCGGAGGGGTTGCCTGCGCCGTCCGCCACTGTCTCCAGCAGCGCGCCGATCGCGTCGACGTCCTCCACGGTGCGCAGCGTGTGGGTGGGGATTCCGGGATGCCCCGCCGCCTCGCGCGCGGTCGCTCCGACGGCCAGAACCAGCTCGTCGTACGCCTCGGTCGAGGTCTCCCCCGACGCGTGATCGAGGATCGTCACCATGCGGGCTGCGGCGTCGATGGCCAGGACTTCGTGGCCGGTCCGCACATCCAGCCGGAACCGGGATGCGAGGGACTGCGGCGTCTGCAGCAGCAGCGCCGACCGGTCACTGATCACGCCGCCGACGTAGTACGGGAGGCCACAGTTCGCGTACGAGACGTACGGGCCACGCTCGAAGACCACGATCTCGCGCTGCTCATCGAGCCGACGCAGCCGGGTCGCTGCCGACATGCCTCCGGCGACGCCGCCGATGATGACGGTTCTCATTCCTGTCTGCCTCCTCGGGCGGTTTGGTATACCCTCCCCGGTATCGTACGATACGGAGGGGGGTATACGAAATCGCCCCTCGAACCCGAGAAAGAGGATCCACCCCGTGTGTTACCCCGTCACCTGCACCACCTGCGGCAAGACCACCTGGAACGGCTGCGGCCAGCACGTCGCCGAGGTCCGCAAGCGCGTCCCGGCGAACGAGTGGTGCAACGGCACCCACACCGACGCGGAAAAGGCGGCGGCGGCACCCACCAGTGGCTTCTTCGCGCGCCTGTTCGGCAAAAGCTGAGCACTCCCCTCCCTACTGCAGAAAGAAGGAACCGTGGCCGAGAACCCCACCCCCGCCGACATCAAGCCCGTCCTCAACCGGCTGCGCCGCGCCCAGGGCCAGCTCAACGCGGTGATCGCCGCCGTCGAGAACGGCGGCAAATGCCGCGACGTCGTCATCCAGCTCGCCGCAGTCTCCAGCGCACTCGACAAGGCCGGCTTCCAGATCATCTCCACCGCCATGCAGAAGTGCCTGAACGACCCGGACGACACCACGGACCCGATCACGGTCGAAGAGCTGGAGAAGCTGTTTCTGACGCTGGCCTGATCGCCCGCTACTGCGAGTCACCTCAAAAACGCGCGTCACTCAGCGAATCAACTCGGGAGCCAAACCGTCGAGGAAGCAGCAATCTCACGCGCACCCAAGTATGGGTCTCGCGTACGAAACACTGGCTCTATTTCGCGCCGAACGGCCGTTGAGACCTCGGCCAGTCCGCCCGGGCAGGGATGGATCGCAGAAGTTCCTTTCCTGCTCGATTCTTCCTGACCCTAGGCTTAGTTTTCGCAAGAATATGGAACACCTGTGCTGCCGCGCGCTGCGGTCCCGAAACCCCGGGTACTCAGATCAGTGAGAACGAGTAGCCGCGTCGAGTCGGCTTTGAAGACTCGCGAAGGCCTCGTCGGCGTAAAGCGTCACGAGCACCCGCAGATGCCAACCCCCACCCATTCCGTTCACACGTTCAACAACGGCTCGGACGCGTGTTCCATCGTTGAGGCAGGGAGTCGTGAGCTTCGCGAGCCAGTCAGGCACATAGCCGACAGGCTCTCCGAGTTCGGTGAAGAACAGTTGAGCGTCAGCGTTGTAGTCGTTTCCAACTTCCGCGACAACCCGAAGTGGTTGGCCCGGTGTAAGTCGTCCCAGGAGATCTTCGAGTTCGACATCTGAGTAAGGACGCGTCCACCCGTCGGCAGTCTCGACGGGTTTCTTGGCCAGATAGCGAACGCCTGCCACCAACGCGGTGCAAGTCCAGCCATCTGCGCTTTCGCGAGGGAAGGGAGTGACCTGGAGGGTGTCACCCTCCGAGGATCCTCCCGAGCGTACGAGCTGCTCCCATAGCGTGGCCGACTCCGGGTCGAGACTCAATCCGTCGAGTACGCGGACGAAGTCTGGACGCGTTGGGTCCAACACTCGCTCGCGGAAAAGGGGAAAGAGCTCATCGCTCTTGTAGGTCTTCGTGAGATCGCGGAAGCCAAGTAGCGGCCTGAATTCTGCGACGTCAGCGACATCGGGTAGGTAGTCGAAGGTGTAGGTTACGCCGTCAAATGTGAGGACGCCGACAGGAATCATCGCACGAGTGCTGGGCTGCTGCCAGATGACGAGCAACTCGGTCTCTGTCACGACGTCAGCACCCTGCGCGTCAAGGACGAATGGCATCTTGGATCCTCCTTCCATTGATCTCCAACACTGCACCTGCGAACCTACACGTGACCTCTGACACTCCGCCGTGGAGCGCGAGGAGAGCCTCGTAGTTTGCGTATGCCAACGAATTCAACAGTCCGGCGAGCCGTGCTCTTCCCGCATCCGTGCAGTTCTTCGAAGCGCGCGCTGCCAGGTCGACCAGCGAAGTCTTCAAGTCTCCATCAAAGCGACGTGCCAGGCCCTTCGACGCGAACGACTCCAGCGCGGCAGTGTCGGCGAGCCTCACAACCCTCGCGGTGTCCGTGAGTTGGAAGCCCAAGCTTGCCTCCATATCGTATGCCGGCGCCAGCGCATCAACGGGTCCTGCACTGGACCGAGCGCGGAGCACAGACCAGTTCTGCTCGTGACGGTCGCCGTTGCCAATCAGTGCATCAAGCACCAAGTAAGCAACGAACACGTCATACGCCGTACATGCCGCCCAGGACGTTGCCTGCGGCGGCGGCGCATACCCATCCAGGGTCCGACCGATGTTCTCGAGCGAGTGCCCGATCGATGCCGATCGATCCCGCAGCGAGTCTCGGAGCTCCACGCCAATCTGGTCCAGCATCGCGAGCCGACCTGTGTCCATGTCGTATTCGGCTGGCCGCACATTTCGTGTGATGACGCCTTCGACCCCGTCACGAACGGCGAGCTGCGCCTCCGCGGCTGGTACCTCCAGGTGGTTGGCAATGGTCGAGGCGACGACCTCAGCCCAATCGCCTACTTGTCGATTGCCGTTGGTCTGTATAGTGGCCGGTTTGAATAGCCAATGTGTTTCCGGACGCGTGGATGATCCGCCTGGTTCCGACACCCACTCCTTCTCTGAGGCACCGCGAGTTTCGACGCGTAGGAACTCCCACTTCGTCACGTCTATACGGTCTGGACTCACACTCCGAAGTCTAGGGATCGCCCCCAGGCCTCGGTGTAGGACACTCGCCCGGGGCGAGGTCAGCCGACGTGACTTCGCCACGTTAGCGGCGCACGAAACGCAGAGTGATTTCTCACGACGCTGAGCAAACGGTGAGTTTGGCCAATAACCATCGACCAGGTAGTCTGGGCCTTAGCCTTCCTTCCCAGTGTTTATCTGGGATTCCAGGCCGCGCGAGTGTAGTTCAATGGTAGAACTTCAGCTTCCCAAGCTGATAGCGCGGGTTCGATTCCCGTCACTCGCTCTCTTTCGGACGCTCACACCAGCACCCCACCGACCGCCGCGTCGAAGTCCTCCTCCACAAGCGCGCCGTTCACCGCCCCGCCCGCGAGGGCCCCGGCGCCGACGGCAATCGGGACGGTGGCCATCGGGTTGATCACGTTGCCTGCCGCCCAGATTCGGGGGTGGCTCGTCGCGCCTGCCTGGTCGACGGTGAGGAAGGAGCCGAGGCCGGCGGGGAGGTCCGTGCGTGCCAGGACGAGGCCGGTCAGGAAGGTGTCGTGCGGGCGGGGTGCTCCGGCGGTGAAGAGGGCGTCGAGGGGGGTCAGCGTTCCGTCTGCGGTGCGGACGCCGGTGACCTGGGGGCCGTCGCCGAGCACCTCCGTGACCGGGGAGGTGACGACGGTTACGCCTCTCGCGCGCAGGCGAGCCTCGTCGGCCGGGGCGAGTTCGCCTGCGGCGGCGGAGAAGAAGATGACGTGGTCGCTCCACTGGCGCACGAGCTTGGCCTGGTGCATGGCCATTGGCGACGTCGCCAGCACCCCGAGGCGACGGTCGCGGACCTCCCAGCCGTGGCAGTACGGGCAGTGCAGCACGGTCTTGCCCCAGCGTTCCGCCAGGCCCGGGATGGTGGGCAGCTCGTCGGTGATTCCCGTCGCGACGACGAGGGCGCGCGCCGGCAGTTCGCGGCCGTCGGTGAGTGTCACCGTGACAGTGGGGCCGCCGTCGGTCACGCTGGCGACCGTGGCGTCCAGGAAGTGGACCCCGTATGCGGCGGCCTCCGCTCGACCAGCGCGCACGAAGTCCGCCGGCGACGTTCCGTCGTTGCCGAGGACGCCGTGCATGCGGTCGGCGAAACGGTTGCGCGGGAGACCGGCGTCGATGACGAGCACACGGCGGCGCGCCCTGCCCAGCATGAGGGCGGCGGAGAGGCCGGCCGCGCTGCCGCCGACGATGATCGCATCCCGAACGGTGGAGGTGTCTGCGGTGTTCATGTCGACAGTCCAGACCACAGATGTGAGAATAGCAATAGCGTTTGCGGAAACGGCAAGATGGGAGACAGTGGATGCGCGACGAGCTCGCACAGGTGGGCGCACGACTCCGGATCGTGCGGCGGTCGCGCGGCTGGACCCTGGAGGAGCTCGCGTCCCGAGCCGGCATGTCGGCGAGCACGCTGTCCCGGCTGGAGTCCGGCAAGCGGCAGGCGAGCCTCGAGCTGCTGCTGCCGCTGACCAGGCAGCTGGGCATCCGGGTCGACGATCTGATCAGTGTCGACGCGAGCGATCCGCGCATCCATCGTCCGGTGATCCGCCGCGACGGGCTCGTGATCGCTCCGCTCGCGCCAGAGAGCTCGCCCGTGCACACGTACAAGATCACGTATCCGCCGGTTGCCGTGCTTCCCGAGCTGCGGGTGCACGACGGATACGAGTGGATCTACGTGCTCGCCGGCCGACTGCGCCTGCGGCTCGGGGATCAGGACCTCACCCTCACCCGCGGCGAGGCCGCCGAGTTCGACACGCGCACACCGCACGCCATCTCGGCAGCGGGCGGCAAACCGGCGCAGGTGATCAGCATCTTCAACGACGACGGGGTCAGGATGCACACCCACGCCCCCGAGCCGCAGGACCCCTGAGCGCCGGGGCCGAGCATCCACCCCGCCACGCTGCGATAGCGTCGTCCCATGCCCGCCGCCCTCACGATCACCCGCGCCGACTTCGCCTCACCGTCCCTGAGCGCGTTCCTGCAGGCGCACCTCGACGACCTCGAGCCGACCGCGCCGCCGGAGAGCAGGCACGCGCTCGACCTGGCCGGGCTGCAGTTGCCGCGAGTGCGGATGTGGACGGCGGTCGACGGCGACGACGTGGTGGGGACCGTCGCGCTCGCCACGCTCGACGAGCCGGGGCACGAGGAACTGAAATCCATGCGCACCGACCCGGAGCGGCGGGGGCAGGGGATCGCCGCCGCACTGCTCGCCCACGCGCTCGACGACGCTCGGGCACGGGGTGTGCGGAGAGTGTCGCTGGAGACCGGATCGATGGACTTCTTCGTGCCTGCGCGGCGGCTGTACGCCAAGGCCGGGTTCGTGGAGTGCGGGCCGTACGGGTCGTACACGGACGACCCGAACAGCGCCTTCATGACCCTGGACATCGACGCCCGACGAGAGGACCGAGCATGATCACCGTTCACCTGCGCTACGAGATCGACGCCGACAAACTCGAGGAGTTCACCGAGTACGGCAGGCGGTGGATCCGGCTGGTCGAGAAGCTGGGCGGACAGCACCACGGCTACTTCATGCCGAGCGAAGGGGACAGCGACGAGGCGTTCGCGCTGTTCACGTTCCCCTCGCTGGCCGAGTACGAGAAGTACCGCACAGCCGTAGCGTCGGACCCCGAGTGCATCGCGGCCTTCCAGTACGCGCGCGACACCGGATGCATCCGCCGCTACGAGCGCCGCTTCACGACGCCGGTCTTCGCGTAGAGAGGCACAGGGTCACCCGAGTCGCGCATCCAGCCAGTCGAACGTGCGCTGGTCGACCAGCGAGCGCGCCAGCGGCTCGCAGTGGAAGTTGGCGCCCTCGTCCGCGGTGAACGGGACGACAGTGGAGACGCCGGGCGTCAGCTCGGCGAGGCGCCGGGACTGGCCCGGCCAGAACTGCTCGTCTTCCGGTTCGGTGATCAGCAGCGGCGTGGTGATGGAGGACGCGACGTTGTCCAGGCGGTAGTTGAGAACCGCCTTGACCGTCTCGAAATAGCTGTCCTTCATGTACGGCCTGGCCCGGAACTCCCAGGTGCGGGCGAGATCCGGGGAGAACTTCATCGCGAGCTCCATGTCGCGGTCGAACTTCTCGCTCTCGCCGTCGGCCAGGAGCTTCAGCATGCTCTTGGGGAGGTGGCCGGTCCACGAGGTCGACACATCCACGACGCCGGGGTCGACGACGGCGGCCGCGATGCGGTGCTCGAACGCGAGCGCCCTCGGCACCCAGTAGCCGCCCTGGCTGATGCCGCAGATCGCCAGCTTGTCGCGGTCGACGTCGTCGCGGCCGAGGAGGTAATCGACCACCGGGGTGATCACCGCCTCCCAGTCGTGACGGAACGGCATCCCGCGCTCGAACAGCATCGACTGCTGGCCCGGGCCGTCGAACATCAGCACGTTGTACCCGCGCTGCAACGCTCCAGCTCCGCCGCTCGCCCACATCGAACTGATCGCGCCGTCGCTGCCGTTGTTCATGATGAGCGTCCGGCCCGACCCCGCCGTGCCCCACGGCCGGAAGAAGTATCCGGGAAGCGACGTGCCCTCGTACGGGATGTTCACCCGGTGGATCGAGACAGGGGTCGTGTCGACGAAACGGTCCCAGGCCGCACGGTGCTCGCGGAACGTCGGCAGCAGCGCATCCGACGACGGCAGGGAGGCGACCGCGTTCAGCGCCGCGCCCAGATACGTGGATGCGCGGAGGTACGACCGCGAGGCACTGATGTCGTTCCCGGCAGCCGCCTGGTCGTCCCCGGCGGCGCGCAGCCGCGAGCCGAGCGCCAGCCACGCGGCGAACCAGGCCTCGTGGTCCCGCTCCCCGACGGACTCCACCGCGGCGAGCACCTCACCGGTGTCCGCTGCCCCGGAGAACGCGTGACCGAGCACGACGCGGAGGTCGTAATCGAAGTCGTGGTTGTGGAAGAACCCGTCGGTGAACGGGCCGTGGGGGTGGTGCACAGGTGAGCCGAGAGCCATGTCCGGCCTCCTTCGACGAAGCGGCTGACATTTCGGAGCCTAATCCTGCCGTGCGCTCTGCGCCAGGAGGTCCCTTCCCGGCCGCAGACGCCGACCCCTATGCTGTGCGCATGAGCACCAAGAGCAGGCAGGGACCCCACAAGGAAGAGACGCTCGACATCAGTGCCGGTGTCGGTCGGGGCGCGTGGGGCGCCTTCGCCGGGCTGATCGTCGCCGTGCTGATCGCATACCCGCTGTCCGCGTGCATCGCGTTCGCCACGCATCCCGCGACGCAGAAGATGTTCGGCGGACGCCTCGAATCGGCGTCGCAGTTCGGTTTTCAGGCGTTCTGGTGGATCCTCGCCCTCGGCTGCCTCGCCCTGCCGTTCCTCGTCGGGTTCGGCATCGCCAAGCTGTCCAAGCGCACCCTCGGCGTGATCGGCGGGATCGTGGGCGTGTTCCTCATCCTGGTGATCGTGTTCGGTCAGGTGTTCGCGTTCTGAGGTCGGCCGGGAGCCGGACGGTGACGACCGCGCCGCCGTCCTTCCCCTCGTTCGCCACCGCGACGGTGCCGCCGTGCCTGGAGACGACGTCGGCGACGAGGGCGAGACCCAGGCCGTAGTGCCTGCCCGCCCTGTCGGCGGTGCGCGTCGACGCGAACCGCTCGAACACGCGGCGATCGTCGCCGTCCGCGAACCCGGGGCCGTCGTCGCTGACGGTGAGCACCACGTCCCCTCCTGCGCGCCCGACATCGACGACCACTCGGGATGCGGCGTGATCGACGGCGTTGTCGACCAGCGCCACCACCATCCTCCTCAGCGACACCGGGGTCCCGGATACCTCGGCGGACTCCCCCGGGCCGCCGACCTCGATCACCACGTCGCGTTCTGCGGCCCGCGCCTCCGCCGCCCGCGCCACCGCTGCCGCGACAACCGCGAGGTTCACCCGTTCCGCCTCCGCCGCCTGCCGGGGGTCGGCCGCGATCAGCAGGTCTTCGACGATCTCCGTGAGCGCCTTGCTGTCGTCGACGATCTCGTCGATGCCGGACCTGACCTCCTGGTCGACGGCGGGGGACGCATCCCGTGCCCGGCGGCGCACCAGCTGGGCGCGCGTGCTGAGCAGGGTCAGCGGGGTGCGCAGTTCGTGGCTCGCGTCGGCGACGAACCGGCGCTGCAGGGCGAGGGCGTCGGCGAGCGGCTGCATGGCGCGGCGCGCGAAGAAGACGGCGAGGAACGCGCCGGCCACCACGGCGACGACGCCCGAGATGACGAGAGCCCCGACGAGGCGGCCAAGCTCCTCCGCCTGCTCGCCCAGCCCGTACGACACCTGCACCACCTTCCCGCGGCGGATGTCGGTGACGGTGAGGTAGCTCTGCCCTCCGGCCTCGACGGTGGAGGTCTCTGCCGGGCCGCCCGCCTGCACGCGCGCGAGCGCCGCTTCGTCCGGCAGCCCGTCCGGCAGCCCGGGCGAACTCTCCCTGCCCAGCGGCGAGATGACGGTCACGAGGAGGTTGCGCGGGGCGTCGTGCACCGAGTCGACCTGGGAGGCGTCGGCCAGCGTGCGCTTGGCCGCTTCGGTCTGCCCTGCCGACACGACCAGCAGGACAACGGCACCGAGCACCACGAACAGCACCAGGATGGTCGCCGTGAACTGGAGCGCGAGCCTGGTGGCCGCCGAGCGAGCCTCCGTGCGTTCGGGCGACGTCACGACGCTGCACCCGTCACGACAGCGAGCCCATCCGGTAGCCGAGGCCGCGGACCGTCTCGATGAGGTCGCGGCCGAACTTCTTGCGCAGGTGGTGCACGTACGTGTCGACCACCCCCGGGTCGTCCGCATCGGCGAACACGGTGTCCAGCAGCACGGCCCGCGAGAACACCTGCGTCGGCCGCCGCGCCAGCTGCTCGAGCAGCGCGGACTCGCGTTCGGAGAGCACGACGCGCTCGCCCTGGGAGGTGACGACCGTGCGGTTGCCGACCTCGAGCATCCCGCCCGGGAACCGCACAGCGGGGGTGGTGGATCCGCTCCTCCGCCTGAGCACCCGCAGCCGCGCGAGCAGTTCGTCGATGTCGAACGGCTTGGCCAGGTAGTCTTCCGCGCCGCCGTCCAGCCCCTCGACCCTGTGCGCGGCGTTGCCGAGGGCGGAGAGGATGAGCACGGGAACGGTGACGCCGTTGTCGCGCAGGCGGCCGAGCACATCCAGTCCGTCCAGGATGGGCAGCCCGCGGTCGAGGAGGACGACGTCGACCTCCTCGGTGAGGCCGAGGTGGAGGGCGCGCTGGCCGTCCGTGGCGACGACGACCTCGTAGCCCTCCGAGGTGAGGAGTTCGGTCAGCATCCCGGCAAGGCGCGCGTCGTCCTCGGCTACCAGCACCCGGGGCATCCCGCTCACTGTCGCAGTATAGGTCGCGGGCTCGGTCATGCCGCCGGCCGCGCGAAGTGGATGGTGCCGGAGACGAGGAGCTGCCCGCTGTCGGTGAGTGCGAGCACGCCGGTGGCGCCGTGCCCGATCGCCCAGTCGACGCCGGGGCGGCCCAGGGCGAAGACCGCGGTGGCGAGGATGTCGGCGGTGGTGAGGTCGCCCGCGACGACGGTGGCGCTGAGCAACCCCGCGGCGGGCGCGCCCGTGCGACCGTCGACGATGTGGGCTCCGCGCTCGTACGCGCCGGAGGTGGCAACCGCGGCGTTCTCCGCGGCGAGCACGGCCAGGACCGCGTCGGGATCGCTCGGTGCCCGCACGCCGACGTTCCAGGCCGGCGCAGCATCCGGAGCGTCGCCGACCACCACGTCGCCGCCCGCGTTCAGACAGAACCGGCGCATCCCGTGCCTGCGCAGCGCCTCGGCCGCGCGCGCCGCCGCCCATCCCTTGACGACGCCGTCGAGGTCGAGCGTCCCGTCCGGCTTCCGGATTCGGAACGCACCGCCCGACGCCCGCTCGGCCTTCTCGCCCAGCGCGATCACGGCGGTCAGCTCGTCGCTGAACGCGGACGATGGATGCTCGCCGCGGTTGGCCGCGCTCACCTCGGAGTCCGGACGGTAGACGCTGAACCGCTCGTCCGCCTCCCTCAGCACCGCGAAGGCCGCGGTGGCAGCGTCCGCCGCCGCGTTGTCCTCCGCATCCCGGAGGTCGATGGACATCGGGATGCCCATCACCGTCTCCACGAATCTCACCGCTGGTCGATCGCCGACTGCAGGGACCGCATGTAGCCCTCGGACGTGTAGGTGGCGCCGGAGACGGTGTCGATGGACGCCGACTGCGAGGCCAGCGCCTCCTGGGTGAGGATCGGCACCGCCTGCTCATTGATGGAGACGCTGCGGCCATCCTGATCGGGGGTCTGCAGGGCGGTGATCGCGGTGATCGTCGTGCCGGAGAAGGTGACCTGCAGTTGGATGGGGCCGTAGCGGGTGTCGACGGTGCTGCCGGTGACGACCGTGCTGGCGGAGGCAGGCGCGGTCGCGGGGGTGGAGGTCGCGGACGGGGACGGGGACGGGGTGGTGGAGGTGCCGGTGCTGCCGGTGCCGGTGGTTCCCGACGTGCCCGTGCCCGTGCTCGCACCCGCGCTCGTCCGCCCCGCCACCGCCGCCGTGGTCGCGGTCTGCGTCTCCCCCAGCCCGTACAGCTTGAGGCCGATCGTCCCGCCCATCACCACCACGATGATCGTGAACAGGATGGTTCCTCGCCACTTCTTCTGGCTCATGACATGCTCAGTTCTTCTCGGTGGATGAAGCGCCCGGGCATCCCGAGCTCTCGGAGGGTCTGCTCTGCGCGGTCGGCCATCCCCTGCGGTCCGCAGATGAACGCCTCCCAGTCGCGCAGCGCAGGGATGAACCGCTGCATCGGCTCGACGTCGAGCGGGTCGTAGCCGAGTTCGCTGCGGCGGCCGGGCACCGGCACGACCGTGACCCCCGGCATGGCCTGCAGCTCGGCGGCCAGCGCCAGGTGCGCCGTCGAGTGCGCCCGGTACAGCACCACCGGCTGCGCCCCGCGGGCCACGAGTTCTTCGGCGAGCGCCCTGATCGGCCCGATGCCCGCACCACCGGCGATCAGCAGGATGCGCGGCCTGGTCGCCCTGTCCGCGGTGAAGTGCCCGAACGGGCCTTCCGCGAACACCAGCGTGCCCTTCTTCAGCCCGGACAGGCGCGTCGAGTGGTCGCCGAGCGCCCCGACCGTGATCCGCAGATACCCGTCGGTGGGCAGGCGCGACACCGAGTACGGGTGCGCCGTGAGCAGGTGACCCCAGGCGAGGAAGCGGAAGTTCAGGAAGTTGCCTCCGCGCACGCCGAGTTCGTGCATCCGGTTGCCGGTGAGCCAGACGCTCGACATGCCCTCGCCCTCCGGCACCACGGCGGCGACGCGCATCCTGTGCCGCCACGCATCCATTGTCGGCAGGACGAAACGCCAGGTGAGCACGGCGGCGGCCGTCCCCAGGTACAGCGCGATCCACAGGATGCGCGCGAACGGCTGCCCGACGAAGTGCGTGCCTCCGCTCAGCTGGTGCAGGAAGGTGAGGAAGATCGCGACGTAGGTGGACAGGTGCAGCCAGTACCAGACCTCGTAGGACAGCTTCGCGCGCACCAGCCGGGCGCTGCTCAGCCCAACGGCGAGGAACGCGATGGTGCCGACGAGGGCGGTGAGCATGTCCGGGTAGTCCTGCAGCATCGCGACGAACGCATCCCACGGCATCGTCTTCGACAGGATCTCTGCGCCCAGCACCATGAACACGACATGCGTGATCACGAGCAGGACGACGGATGCGCCGAGCGACCGGTGCCAGGAGACCAGCCGGTCGAGCCCGACCGCCCGCTCGAACCATGGCACTCGCGCGATCAGGAGCACCTGGGCGCAGACCAGGTATGCGCCGAGCAGCCCGCTCAGCTCGCCGACGGTGGTGGCGACGCTGGCGGGCGTTGCGGTGAAGCCCGCCGGGACGCCGACCCACCACAGCCAGAGCACGCCGACGAGGCCCACCGCCAGCACGACGCGCACGGTCACCGAACCGTGGCGCCTGGCCGGACGGCTCGTCTCCGCAGCGGCCGCCGGGGGCGGTGTCGCGATCGCGGTCATGGTCTGATCTCCATGCTTCCAACGATCGCGGCTGATTCTTGCCGGATTCTTAGTTCTCCTGGGGAGGGGCTGCGGGGTTGCTATGGGTTAGCCCAGTGACGCGCATCCGGTTGCGGCCGCTGCTGATGCCGACCACCACGATGATGGCGACGAACAGCGCCAGACTCACCTGGCCGGTGCCGAGGCCCAGCCCGTGGCGCGCGTGCGACACCGCCAGCCAGTCCGAGATGGATGCGCCGAACGGCCTGGTCAGTACATACGACGCCCAGAACGCGGCCGTGGCGCCGAGCCCCCACCAGCGGTACCCGGCGCCCGGCAGTGCGAACAGCACCAGGAAGACGACCCCGGAGGCGAGGTAGCCGAGCCCGAAGGTGACCGCGGTGAGGTCGCCGACCGCGGTGCCGAGCGCGAACGTGGTGAGCACGGCGCACCAGTAGAAGAACTCCCGCGGCCGCGTGTTGATGCTGTGCACCGAGAGGGTCCGCTGGGTCGTGTACCAGAGCGCGAACACCACGGCGAGAACCACCAGGAACACCGTCGTCGACACCAGGTAGGGCACCCCGAACTGCACGTGGATGACGTCGGCGACCATCGTCCCGAACACCGCCACCATCAGCACCGCGAACCAGTACACCCACGAGATGTACCTGCGCACCGCGAACTGCAGCACCAGGGCGACGGCCAGCACGACGGCGGCCCCGGCGACCGCCACGGGAGGGTCGATCCGGTGCACGAGGAAATCGGAGGTCGTCTCGCCCATCGCGGTGGTCAGCACTTTGGCCACCCAGAACAGGGCGGTCACTTCGGGGACTTTGTTGCGCAGCACCAGGACACTCTGGCGCTGCGGCTCCCAGAAATCGCTAAGAGGCGGGGATCACACGCGTCGCGGCGCCACTCCCGATCAATGGATGCTCTGCACCTGCACGTGCGGCGTCCCCCGCGTCACCGCCCACACGGTTCCCGCGCCGGCCGCGCGCAGCGGACCGGACCCGACAGACAGCACCGTGTGCTCGTCGATGGCGACGCCGCCGTCGACGAGTTGCGCATCCACTGCCGCGATCAGCCGCGAGAGGTTGCCCCACTGCACCGCGTGCACGTCGACGGTCACGTCCACGAGCCCGAGTCCGGGGACGACGGTGACCTCGTCCAGCTCCTCGGAGCCGTCCTCCGGGGAGACCTCGACGCCACCGATGCGCCAGCCTCCGATGAGGGCGCGATCCGGCGCGATCATCGCGCCCGCGGAGAAGCCGAGGTACGGCATCCCGTCGACGACGGCCGCCTGGATGGTCTCGGCCGAGGGGAGCAGGGCGTCGAGGTAGGCGGGCGTGAGGCCTCCGCCGACCACCAGGGCGTCGATGCCCTCCAGCGCGCTCGGGTCGACCAGCTGGCCCTCTGCGAAGGCGGCGATCACCGGCTCGATGCTGACGCCACCGGCCGCTTCCGACGCCGCGGCGGTGGTCAACGCCTCCGTGAGCCGAGCGGCGTGGTCGGCTTCTCCGCCCTCGCGGACCGTGATCACGGCGATTCTGGCCGTCGCATCCGGTTCGCGCCTCGCGGCACGCTGCGCCGCCTCGATCACGAAGCCTGTGTACACGTCGATGTCGTAGCGCGGGTCATTGCCGCCGCCGACCAAGTGGATGCCCATCCCATCACGCTACCGTCGATCGCCCTTCACCCCGTGGGAGCGCGACCGGACGGTGGGCATGTAGATTCGCTGCATGATCGAAGCCGTGCGGCGGAACAAGCGCATCACTGCGCTGCTGGTGGTGGGTGCGCTGGCGACCATCGGCGGCCTGATCGTGACCTGGGTGGCGAGCCCGGTGGACACGATCGTGGTGATCTCGAAGGGCCCGATCCCGACGCTCCCCGTGAACACGTACACCCAGTACACCCAAGCCGGGACCTCGATGCCGGTCATCCCCGTTGCCGACTACTCCGGCATGTGGATCGGCATCGTGATCGGCGTCATCGGGGTCGCTCTGCTGCTGACCGGAGTCGTCCTCGCCGTGAGGAGGGCGCGGAGCGCTCATGGAGCGTGAACGGCAGCGCGTGCTGCTGGTCGAGGACGACCAGCGCCTCGGCCCGCTGATCGAACAGGTGCTCGCGGAGACCTATGAGGTGACGCTGATCGCCGACGGCGACGCCGGGCTGCGCGCCGGGCTCGACGGGACGTTCGACGCCATCGTGGTGGACCGACGACTGCCCGGCACGGACGGGGTGACCATCGTGGAGACGCTGCGGGCGCGCCGCGTCGTCACGCCCATTCTCATGCTGACGGCGCTCGGTGGTCTCGCCGACCGCGTCGGTGGGCTGGATGCCGGGGCGAACGACTACCTCGTGAAGCCGTTCGAGTTCGACGAACTGCTCGCGCGGCTGCGCGCCATCACGCGCACGTTCACGGGCGAGGGGCCGGTGATCGCGGTGGGCGATTGGCAGTTCTACCCGGAGAGCCGCTGCATCTACTCGCCGTACGACGGGCGCATCCAGTTGACCGCGCGGGAGACCGCTCTGCTGCGCCTGCTGGCGGAGAACCCGCTGCGCACGTTCAGCCGTCGCCAGATCCTGAGCGAGGTGTTCGAGAACGACGAACAGCCCGGGACCGTGGACACCTACGTGCACTACGTGCGGCGCAAGACCGACAAAGACCTCATCAGCACGGTGCGCGGCGAGGGATACCGGCTGGGGGCGCTGTGAGGCGCAGCGGGCGTGCCGGGGTGGATGCGACGGATGTCGACGCGACGGCCGTAAGGCGCGCATCCCGTGTGGTCGGGGTGCAGCTGACCATCGCATCCGGGGCGCTCGTGGTCGCGGCGATCGGAGTGGCGTTCTTCTTCGTGCTCGATCAGCTGCGGCCCGCCGAGCTGGCGGAGAAACCGCGGCCCGGTGAGCACAAGATCTATATCGACACCACGGAGGCGATGATCGCTTTCGTCGTGGTCGGTGTGCTCGCTGTGGCGGTGGCCGGGGCGGCCAGCCTGATCATCACCCGGCGGGCCGTGCGCCCGCTCGGCCGGGCACTGCAGATGCAGCGGACGTTCGTGCAGGATGCGAGCCACGAACTGCGCACTCCGCTCGCCGTGCTCGACGCACGGTTGCAGATCCTCCAGCGCACGCTGCCGCCCGACGACCCGTCTTCGCCGGTCGTCGCCGAGCTGCGCACCGACGCGCGCGCCCTCATCGACATCGTCGACGACCTGCTGCTTGCCGCAGAGCCAGTCCAGGATGCGCACGGAGACCCCACATCGGTGCTCGCGGCCGTCGACCGCGCGGCCGATGCGATGCGGGTGCTCGCCGTGCCGCGCGGCATCGACGTGCGACTGGATGCTCCTGCCGGGCACGACGCGCTCGTCGCGATGCCCGCCGCGAGCCTGCAACGCTGCGTGACGGCGCTGGTCGACAACGCGCTCGCGCACTCGCCGGACGGGTCGACGATCACCGTCGCCGTGCGGGTGCAGGGGCGGACGGTGACGCTGACGGTGGCCGACCAGGGGACGGGCATCTGGGGCATCGACCCCCGGCGGATCTTCGACCGGTTCGCGCGGGCGCCGCAGGCGTCGGCGGGCGCGGCGGGCGCGGGCGCGTCGGGGACCAGCCCCACCCCCGTCCGTCCCAGCTTCGGCATCGGCCTCGCCCTCGTGCGCGACATCGCGGCGCGGTCCGGCGGCAGCGTCGATGTCGCCGCCACCAGCGACGCGGGAACAGTGCTCAGACTGACCCTGCCGACGCTGTAACCCTGAACACCCTGCCGATCCGCTCAGGTTCGTAGCGCATTCCTCCGTCTTGGAGGATTCTGGGACTCAACAGGATGAACTGAGGGGAAGAGTTCGCCTGTGAGGGTTCGCCTGTGAGAGGGGAGGTCGCCCCGTGTCACTCGTCGCGACGCGCCAAGCGCCTCTCCGAGCGCGGCCGCTCACCGGCTCGCTGTGGTTCGTCGCCACCCTCGCCGGGCTCCTTTCGACGCTGCTCGCCGCTGCGGGGTCGTGGATCCCGTCGCTGTGGGGCGACGAGGCGGCCAGCCTGCTCTCCGCCGAGCGCTCCCTGCCGTCGCTGGCCAGGATGCTCGGTCACGTGGACGCCGTGCACGGCGCTTACTATCTGGGCCTGCACTGGTGGATCAGCGTGTTCGGAACGTCGCCGTTCGCCCTCCGCTTCCCGAGCGCCGTCGCGGTCGGGCTGACGACCGCCGCAGTCGTGGTGCTCGTCTGGCGCCTCGACGGCCGCCGACTGGCCGTGCTGGCCGGTGCGGTGTGCATGATCCTCCCGCGCGTGACCTACATGGGAGAGGAAGCACGGTCGTACGCGTTCAGCGCGGCCGTCGTCGCCTGGCTGACCGTGCTGCTGGTGGAGATCCTGCACCGCAGAGAGGTCGGGACGGGCTGGTGGGTCGGCTACGCGGCCCTCCTGGCGGTCGGCACGTACGTGTTCCTCTACGTGGCGCTCTTCGTCGCGGTGCACGCGGTGATCCTCGCCACCCTCCGCGTCCGGCGCGCGACCCTGATCGGCTGGGCGGCGGCCGTCGCCTGCGCGATGCTCGCCGCGGTCCCCCTCGGCGTCGTCGGCCTGCTGGAACGCAACCAGATCTCCTACCTGGCGACCACCGACCAGTCCTCGTTCGAGACGATGTTCCGCTCGCTCTGGTTCGGGTCGTGGTGGGTGGCCGCTGTGGCGTGGGCGCTCATGCTGGCCGCGGTGTGCATCCCGTGGCTGCTGCGCGTGCGGTCCGGCGTCCGCAACACGTGGATGCTCACCCGCAGCACCCCGACGCCGCTCGCCCTGGCCGTGGCCTGGCTTCTCGTGCCGACGGTCATCCTCGTCTCCGCGCAGGCGGTGATCCCCGGGTTCACGGCTAGGTACGTCTCGTTCTGCGCGCCGGCGGCGGCGATCCTGATCGCCTGCGGGGTGCGTTCGCTGTTCCATCTGCGGGCGTGGGCCGGGATCACGGCGAGCGCGCTGCTGCTCGCCCTGATCGTGCCGGTCTATGTCGGCCAGCGGACGGCCTACGCGAAGAACGACAGCGACTGGGCCGAGCTGAGCGCGGTCGTCGGCGCCCACGCGCATCCGGGAGACGGTGTGGTCTTCGACGAATCGGTCCGCCCCTCCCGCCGCCCCCGGCTGGCGATGCACACGTACCCGGCGGGGTTCGCCGGGCTGGTCGACGTGACCCTCCAGACCCCGTACCAGCAGAACGACACCTGGCACGACGCCGCGTACTCGGTCGACCAGGCGGACGCGCGCGACCGCCTGGAGGGCGTCGAACGCATCTGGCTGATCGAATACGTCGACGCCGAGACACCGAAGCAGCCGGACAGCTGGGGGCTGCTGCCGCTGGAGCGCGAAGGGTTCGTGCAGACCGGGCTGCGGGTGGCGACGCATCGGGAGCTGGTGATCGAGCTCACGCGGTGATGGGTGGGGGCGGGTGGCTTCGCGGGTCACTATTGCGGAGCGCGGCCGAGCTCCTGGCTCTTCAGAGCAAGAAGCACACCGACAGCTTCGTCCGCATCCGGGGTGGTGACGGCGATCTCGGCCCCACTGTGAAGTGTCGCGACAATAGCTGGACCACCCCGAAGAACGAGAGCCATACCTCGAGGGCCGACGCGATAGCCCCATCCAGCCCACCGCGAGGGTTCGAGTCGGGTCACAGCCGCCTTGTCAATCTCGTTCAATCGAACCGACATGAGCCGAATTCCTAGCGTTGCGGACCGTGCACGAAGCCCCCGAAGGTCTACCGATACGCGCACTCGGGCACATACGCAGAACATTGCAGCGAGGCTCGACGCCACGATCGCGACGCTGAGGTTGGACGCCACGATTCCTGTCATCACCATCGGCAGGTAGCCGAGCGCGATCGCCACCAGACCGCTGATCGCGGTCGCCCAGGCAAAGAGCGGTACAGACTGCGCTCGCGACCACGCAAGGGTCTCGTTGGCTTCCAGCACGATCTCAACAGGTTCACCGGTGGAGTCCGCCTGAGCGCGAGACGGTGCGAAAGCGAAAGGGATGAAGCCGTAGAACACTGCAGCCACCGCCACGAGCCCGGCGGCACCGATCTCCTGGCCGGACGTACGAACGGCGCTTGCGCTGATCAGCCACGCCGCGGCGGTGACTGCGCCGACCGACCCCGCGATGAGGAAGACCCGCCGGGGGCGGTCGTAGTGTTCGGGCCGGACTGCAGCGTGCCAGGCAAAGGCCGAGGCTACAGCGGAAATCACGACTGCCATCCCAGCGAACACCCACGTGGGAAGTCGCGAGACCACCTCCGCTCCCGACCACTGTGAAGGCAGCTCAGCGGGCAGAGAATCGCCCCAGACAACGAGCGACCACACGATCGCGACGGATGTGGCCGTGACCAACATCGCCGCGAAACCTCTTCGTGCACCATCGAACCGAACCACGGGGCTAACACTCATGTCGACGTTTCCTCCAGATACCTGACCAGCTGCGGGAGCGAGACGCCCCGCCTTGCTGCACCCCTGACGAGGGCATCAATGGCGGCGACGACATCCGCGGGCAGATCGTCCGGAGATGGGAGCACACGAGCCCCGCGGCCCTGGCGAGCCCATCGAGAGGACCGCGACCATAGCTGTCTTTGCCATCTTTTTCATGAACTGACTCCAATCTCGATACATCGCCATCGACCGCCCGGGCGCTTCATCGCGATACCAACACGGTATATGCAGGTCGCACGCATCTAAAATTTATCTATAAGAATGCAACGTTTTGTGTGAGAAGCGGGGCCGTTTTCACTTATCCAATGCGGCGTGCAACCGACTCCCGCGGGGCACCGGTAGATTGCAGTGCAGAGACGAACGGGGGACGTGGATGCGCGCGGTCGTGCTGGGCGGGACGGGAGCCATCGGAGGGGCGACGGCGGAGAGGCTCGCGCTGAGCGGCTGGACGGTCGACGTCACCGGTCGCGACGCGGCGGCGATGCCGGCCGAACTCGCCGAGGCCGGGGTACGGTTCCATGCGCTGCCGCGGACCGACGCATCCGGGATCGGGCGGCTGGTCGGCGACGACACCGACCTGCTGGTCGACCTGGTGGCCTACTCGGCACGGGATGTGCGCAGCCTGCTCCCCGTGATGGGCTCGGTCGCGCACACGGTCGTCATCTCGACCAGGGCCGTCTACGTCGACGCGGACGGGCGCCACATCAACGGCGACGAGCCCCCGCGGTTCGCCGTTCCGCTGCGGGAGGACAATCCGACGCTTCCCCCTGCCGGCGACGACGTCGACCCGTATACGCGCGACGGGTACGCGCCGTCGAAGGTCGCGGTGGAGCTGGCGGCGCTCAGCAGCGGACTGCCCATCACGGTGATCCGGCCGTCGAAGGTGCACGGGCGCTGGGCGCGCAATGCACGCAGCCGGCACTTCGTCGAGCGGATGCTGCGCGGAGACGAACGGATCGAGCTGGCCGAGGGTGGGCGGTCCGTCGACCACCTGACCGCTGCGGCGAACACGGCCGCGCTCATCGAGGCCATCGCGGGCACGCCGGGGACACGCATCCTGAACAGTGCCGACCCGGACACGCCGACGGCGGAAAAGATCGCGCGGGCGATCGGCGAGCGGGTGGGCTGGCAGGGAGCGCTCGACCTCGTGGATGCGCCGGATGACGGCGAGCGCGGACACCACCCGTGGCGCACGGTGCACCCGATCGTGCTCGACACCACCGCATCCACGTCGCTCGGCTACACGCCGGTCGGACGCGGGATCGACCTGCTGATGGACGAAGTGGATTGGGTGCGCCGTGGCTGATCGCGTCATCGGTTCGCTCCGCTCGCCCGGGAAGCTGCGGCCCGGCGACAGGATCGCGGTGCTGTCCCCGTCGTTCGCCGCGCCGGGGTTCGCGCCGGAGGTGCACGAGCAGGCCATGCGGCGGCTCGCCGAGGCGACGGGACTGGTGCCGGTTGAATACCCGACCACCCGGATGCTCGGCGCGTCACCGGAGGCGCGCGCCGCCGACCTGAACGCCGCGTTCGGCGACCCGGACATCCGGGCGATCATCGCGACGATCGGCGGCGACGACCAGATCACGGTCGTCCCGCATCTCGACGCCGCCCTCGCCACCGCGAACCCCACGATCTTCCTCGGCTACAGCGACAACACGAACATCCTGAACTGGATGTGGCACCTCGGGATCGAGGCGTACTACGGCGGTTCCACCCAGGTGCACCTCGGCCCAGGACCCGGCATCGACCCCATCCACCTGGCGTCCCTGCGGGCGGCACTGCTCGACGGAGGCCGCCTCGACGTGACCGATCCCGGCGACTCCGAAGACTTCGGGATCGACTGGCGTTCGCCGCACGCGCTGACCGACCACGGCGACCGCGAGACGACCGAACCGTGGGTGTGGGCCGGACCCGCCGCGCGCGTCACCGGACGCACCTGGGGCGGATGCATCGAGGTGGTCGACCAGCTGGCGGTCGCCGACCGGCTCCCCGCACTCGACGCGCTGCGCGGCGCGGTGCTCATCCTCGAGACGAGCGAAGAGGTGCCGCCCGCGCGACTGATCCGGCGATGGATGCGCGCCCTCGGCGAGCGCGGCATCCTCGGCGCGGTGGCGGGCGTGATCGTCGCGCGGCCGGCCGCAAGTGAGTTCGGCGACGTTCCGCCCGCGGCGGACCGGGCCGCATACCGGGCCGAGCAGAGCGCGACCGTCATCGACGAGGTCGCGCGGTACAACCCAGATGCGGTGGTTTGCGCGGGCGTGCCCTTCGGGCACACCCGGCCGCAGTGGATACTGCCGTACGGCGGCGTGGTGGAGCTGGACGGTGCGGCGCGGACGCTGGTGGCGGACTACGGCGCGGCCGGCTAGACCGCGCCGCCCGCGTGCCGCGCCGCCTGGCCGCGAGATGCCAGCAACTGTCGCGCATCCCGGGCGTTTCGCGACAGTTACTGGTGTCTCGCGTGGGGGGCGTCAGCCGCGCAGGTGCTCGTAGAGGGCGCGGGCAGCGGCGCCGAGGGCGGCCTCGGCGGCCGGCTGCACCGATGCGGGGACCGTGGATGCGCTCAGCGCGACGATCGCGAAGCGGGAGCCGTCCGCGTTCTCGAGCACACCGGCCTCGTGCCGCAGGTTGAGGAGTGTGCCGGTCTTGGACGCCCAGCGGGCGTCGTCGGCGGCCAGGTCGGGGGCGAGGCGGTGGCGGATCGCGTTGCCGTGCAGGTGCTCGCGCAGCCGTGACGCGACCACGGGCGGGATGCCGCGCTCGCGCCAGATCGCTTCGAGCAGGTCGGCGAAACCGGCGGCGGTGACCGTGTTGGTGCGCGCGACGTCGAGCTGCCGCACGGGATGGCCGTGGGCGGGGGTGCTGCCCCGGATGGCGAGGGTGTGGGCGAGGTGCGCGTCGTCGGGCGCGAACCGTTCGAGCGGGGTGTCGGACAGGTCGGCGAACGGGTGCCGGACGGCGATGCCGCGGATGCCGAGCACATCCAGGTCGGCCATGACCTCGGCGGCGGGCACCAGGGCGAGGAGGGCGTCGGCGGCCCCGTTGTCGCTGATGCTGATGGCGAGCGAGACGAGGTCGTCGACGGCGATGGTCGACGGATGACGGAACCGTCCGGTGCCGGGGGTGCCCTCCGCCGGATCTCCGGGCGGGACGGTCACGGGCGAAGCGCCGTCGATCCGGCCGTCGGCGATGCGGAGGAGGACGGACATCGCGATCGGCACCTTCGCGAGCGACGCGGCCGGGGTGGGGACGTCGGCGTCGATGGCGACCTCGCGGCCGGCGTCGATGTCCCGCACGACGATGGATGCGCGCAGGCCCGCCGCGGCGAGGTCGGCACGCACGGCGGAGAGGAGGCGGTGGTCAGGCACGGGGCGCCTCCGCCCCGAGCGCTGCCGCCAGCTCGTCGGCGACCGCCGCGCGCACCGCATCCACGTCGTGGGCGCTGTCGCCGCCCAGTGCGAAACCGCGCGCGAGCGGCAGGCCGGTGAACGGCCGCCAGTGCAGGCCGAGGTCGTGGGCTTCCGCACGGGTGCACAGCAGCAGGTCGCCGTCGGCGAGCACCGCGGCGAGCGCGGACGTGACCGACGCATCCACCGGCAGCTGCCCGGGGAGCAGGCCCGCCGCGTACGCCGCCCTGGTGAGGGGGTCGCGGAGGTGCGGCAGGTCGTCCTCGGGGGCGATCCGGATGCGGGTGCCGGCATCCGCATCCCTGGTGCTGCGCCCTCGTCGGCTTGGCCGGAGGGCTTCGAGGCGGAGGGCGCGGTCGGAGGGGCGGCGTCCGGCTGCTCCGAGTACGGCGACCCACTCCGCCTCGTCGACGGGGACCGCGAGCACGGCGGCGCGCACCGCGAGCGTGCTGGCGAGCTCCGCCCTGCGCGGTGGCGGCTCGGCGCGGAACTCGAGGCGGAGGCCGGCCGCGCGCCCGGCGGCGACGGTGACGGCGAGGTCGCGTGTCGAGCATCCGGCGGGTACGGCGACCGTCACCGGCTGCAGTCTGGCGCGCTCGGCATCCAGTTCGACCTCGTCGGCGAGCCGCACGAGGCGACGGGCCGACGGCACGAGGTCACGCCCGAACGCGGTGAGCACGGCGTGGCGGGCGTTGCGTTCGAGCAGCGGGGCGCCGAGCTGCCGTTCGAGTGCCAGGATGCGGCGGCTCGCGACCGACTGGGCAACATCCAGGGCTGCCGCGGCGCGCGTCACCGAGCCGCGCTCGTCGATCTCGACGAGCACCCGGTACGCCGCGATCAGGTCCACGCCAGCAGCCTAACGTCATGCTGTTTGCACATGAGTCGGCGCGATCCGGTCTTGGACGGGATGGGTGGCGGCGGGTGAGGCTGGAGGCATGAACGCTCGAACACGAATCGTCCTCCGCGCGGCCGCCGCCACCGTCGCCGCCACCGTGCTGCTGTCCGGGTGCCAGGCGGCGCTCGCCGCGACAGGAGTGGGGGTGCCCGCGGCGGTGTCAGGGATGCACGGCGCGGCCGGGGCGCCTGCCGCATTCGGCGCCCCCGCTGCATCCGCGGTGCCCGCCGCCCCCGCCGCATCCACCGCCACCAGCCGCGCCTTCGCGGCCCTCGAACGCACGCACGGCGCCACCCTCGGAGTGACCGCCGTCGACACCGGCAACGGGCGTGCGGCGGGCTACCGGTCGGGTGAGCGGTTCCCGTTCGCGTCGTCCAACAAGACGTTCATCGCCGCCGCGACCCTGCAGCGGACGACCACCGCCGACCTCGGCACGGTCATCCACTACACGCGCGCGGACCTGCTCGACTACGCGCCGATCACGAGCCGTTTCGTCGACACCGGCATGACGGTGCGCGAGCTCCTCGACGCGATGCTCCGCTTCAGCGACAACACCGCGGCCAACCTGCTGGTCGCCCGGCTCGGCGGCCCGGACGCGGTCGAACAGTGGATGCGCGGCATCGGCGACCGAGTCACCAACGTCGACCGCGTCGAGCCCGACCTCAACGAGGCCCTACCCGGCGACCCCCGCGACACGACCACCCCTGCCCAGTTCGCCGCCGACCTGCGCACGGTCGTTCTCGGGAAGACGCTGGAGACGGCCGACCGGACGCTGCTCCGCAACACGATGCTCGACAACACGACAGGCGACGAGACAATCCGCGCCGGAGTGGACCCCGCGTGGCCGGTCGCCGACAAGACGGGCACGGGCGAATACGGCGTGCGGGACGACATCGCGGTGGTTTACCCGGGAGGCAGGGCGCCGGTGATCGTGGTGGTGCTGACGCGGAAGGACACGCCGGACGCCACGCCGGACAACGCGCTGGTGGCGGAGGCGGCGAAGGTGGCGGTGCGGGCGCTGGGGCGGTAGGGGCTCTACCGCAGCCGATCGCGGAGGCGTCGCAGGCTGGCGATCTCGGCGGTGTTGCCCGCCAGGTCGATCGCCCTGTCGTACGCTGCGCGGGCATCCTGAGTGCGGCCCAGCCTGCGCAGCACGTCCGCGCGGGTTGCGTGGAACGCGTGATAGTCGCTCAGGCTCTTCTCGAGCCGGTCGACGGTCGCGAGAGCTGCTTCCGGCCCGTCGAGTTCCGCGACTGCGACGGACCTGTTCAGCTCGACGATGGGCGACGGGTCGAGCGTGACGAGCTGGTCGTAGAGGGCGAGGACCTGTGACCAATCGGTGTCGCGCATGTCGCGCGCAGAGGTGTGAACGGCGCCGATCGCCGCAAGGATCTGGTACCGCCCCGGGGCCACCCCCGCCGCGGCCGCAGCAAGACGCTCGCGCACGATCCGGTGACCCTCGGCGATGAGCACGGCGTCCCACGCTCCCCGGTCCTGCTCAGCGAGGGGAACCAGTTCGCCGTCCACCGAGATCCGGGAGGCGCGGCGGGCCTCCGTGAGGAGCATCAGCGCCAGCAGCCCGGCCACTTCGCCATTGTCCGGCATGAGGTCACGGAGCAGGCGCGTGAGCCGGATCGCCTCGGCGGTCAGGTCGGCGCGCACCGGGTCGGCGTGGGGGCCGGTCGCCAGGTAGCCCTCGTTGAAGACCAGGAAAAGCACGGCGAGGACACCGGACACCCGGTCGGGGAGGTCCGCGTCAGAGGGCACCCGATAGGGGATGCGGGCCGCCTTGATCTTCGCTTTCGCGCGGGTGATCCTCTGCCCCATCGTGCTCTCGGTCACCAGGAAGGCGCGAGCGATCTCTGCCACGGTCAGACCGCCGACCATGCGCAGGGTCAGTGCCACCCGTGCGTCCATCGCCAACGCCGGATGACAGCAGACGAAGATCAGCCGGAGCCGGTCGTCAGCGATGGCGCCGACCGGCTCGGCTGGTACGTTCTCGTACACCAGCTGAGCGTGCTTGTGCTTATCGTCTCGTTTGTTCTCGCGTCGCATCCGGTCGACGGCCTTGCGGCTGGCGGTGAGGTGGATCCAGGCACCGGGATTGGGCGGCACGCCGTCGCGCGACCACCGCTCGACGGCGATCGCGAATGCTTCGGCCGTGGCTTCTTCGGCGATGTCGAGGTTGCCGAAGCGCCTGGTCAGGCCGGCCACCACCCTGGCCCACTCGTCCTGGTGTGCCCGAGTGATCGCTCGCTCGACGTCGTTCACGCGAACGGCCGCACCTCGATCTTCCGGTCGCAGACCTTCGACGCCTCCGCGGCGAGGGCGAGTGCCACATCCAGATCGGGCGCCTCCCACACCCAGACACCGGCGAGGTATTCCTTCGACTCGACGAACGGCCCATCGCTGAAGATCGGCTGCTCGCCCCGGTTGTCGATGACCGTGGCCGTCTCGGTGTCCGCGAGTCCCCCCGCGAAGACCCAATAGCCTTGGCTGATCAGCCGTTCGTTGAACGCGCTGATTTCAGGCCGCCTGTCCGTGCTGCCGGGATCGTTCTTGTCGTCGATCACGGATACGAGGTACTGCATCTGCCGATCCTCTCCTTGGTTCCTCTATTCGATCAGAAGGTCGCGTAGCTGGGGCGGCCGACGGGGCGGAAGGTCTGAATCATGACCCCCTTCGAATCGGAACGCGCATCCACGAGGTCGAACGCGATGTCGGGGCCCGGCCGAGCGAAGAGCCGGTCACCCTGACCGAGGACCACAGGGACGGTGATGAGTTCCATCTCGTCGACGAGGTCGTGCTCCAGCAACCACTGGATGAGACGGCTGCTTCCGTGCACCTGCAGCTCGCCGTCCCTGCTGGCCTTCAATTCCGTGACGGCGGCGAACAGATCGTCCCCGAGGACCGCCGTGTTCGCCCAGTCCGGCTCCGTCAGCGTCCTGGATGCCACGTACTTCGGCTTCGCGTTCAGGGCAACTCCGATGGGATGCCGTTTCAGGTCCTCCATCGTCCCCCAGAATTCGAGGAAGACGTCGTACGTTCGGCGGCCGAACAGAAACGCGTCGGCGCGCTGGAACGTCGCGGCGATGTGATCGCGGGTCGTGTCGTCGCCCGCTCCCCGCGCCCAGCCGCCGCGCTCGAAACCGCTGGCGCGGTCCTCCTCGGTCGAGCCGCCGTTCCCCTGAGTCACTCCGTCGAGTGTGAGCTGCGTGATCGTCGTGAGCTTCATTCTTCCGTTCGTCTCCCTGAGTCTGGGTGCCCGCTCGTGCGGCACCTTCTACCCAGACAACGAACGAGTCCGCTCGGATCCGACAACAGCCGAAAGAAATTCTCCCTCACCGCCGCGACAGCATCGTCTCCTCGGCCACGCGGGTCAGTTTCTGCGGGTTGCGGACGAAGTAGAGGCCGACGATACGGCCGTCGGCGACTTGGGCGGCGAGGACGCCGTCCATCTCGCCGTCGACGCTGAGGACCAGAGCCGGGTTGCCGTTGACGGTCGTCGCCGCCCCGGTGACGGATGCTCCCGTCTTGCGGATGCCTCCTGCGATGAAGCGGGCGACCTTGTCGGCGCCGACGATCGGGCGGAGGGCTGCCTGCTTGACGCCGCCGCCGTCGCTGACGAGCACCACATCCGGGGCCAGCACGGCGAGGACGCCCTGCGTGTCCCCGGTCTCCACCGCGACCCGGAAGGCTTCGAGGGCCGCTCGCGCCTCGCCGGCCGTGACGGTGACGCGGGGGCGCCGCGCCTCCACGTGCCCGCGGGCGCGGTGGGCGATCTGGCGCACGGCGGCCGGGGTCCTGTCGACGGCGGCGGCGATCTCGTCGAAGCCGAAACCGAACACCTCGCGCAGCACGAATACGACCCGCTCGGTGGGGCCGAGGGTTTCCAGCACCACCATGAGCGCAATCGAGACGGACTCGGCGAGTTCGGCGTCGTCGGCCACATCCGGGGCGGTCAGCAGTGGCTCGGGCAGCCACGGGCCCACGTACGCCTCGCGGCGGCGCTGCACGGAACGCAGGCGGTTGAGGGCGAGCCTGGTCGCGATCCTGACCAGGTACGCACGCTCGTTGCGCACCTCCGCCCTGTCGACCCTCACCCAGCGCAGCCAGGTCTCCTGCAGCACGTCCTCCGCGTCGGCGGCCGAGCCGAGCATCTCGTACGCGACGGTGAACAGCAGGTTCCGGTGGGCGACGAAGAACTCGGTGGCGTCACCGGATGCGTCGGCCGCCGGGCCGTCCTGCCGGTCCGCGTCCTCCGCCTCGTCGTCGCTCACGCCAGCTCCCCTCCACCCGAAACCGCACCAGCACCAGCACCCACACCCGACGCGGCTCCCGCATCCGCACCCGCTTCTGCGAGCATACGGCGACGCTCCCGATCTCCGAAGGCCGCCGGGAGCCGCGTCGCCCCGGGATGCCGCGCCTCGATGACCAGCGACTCGACCGTTCCCCAGCACACCACCTCTTTCACTTTCGCTCCCGCGCGCCCGGAGATGTACACCCGCGTCGCGGTGTCGTTCCTGTGCTCGAACTGGAAGATTCCGCTGCGCCGTCCGAGGCTGATGCACAGTCCGACGAAGCCGAGCACGAACGGCGCCGGCTGCTCTCCGGCGATGCGGCGCAGTACCGTGTCCGCCGCCGAACCGCCGAGCGGGCCGGCTGCCTGGCAGCTCATCCGCACCGCGACCCCCGACGGTGCGGCGGAGTCTCCCGCCGCCACGATGCGGTCGTCGTCCACGCTGGTCAGCGTCTCGTCGGTGACGAGGCGGCCGATGGCGTCCGTGGTCAACCCGCTGCTCCGCGCCAGTTGCGGCACGCCGAAACCGGTCGCCCACACGGTCACCACGCTCGGGATGCTGCGTCCGTCCGCCAGCTGGACCGCATCCGGTGTCACCGCGGTCACCCGCGAGCCCTGGCCGTCCTCGATGCGGACGCCGAGCGCCGCCAGCCGTCGCCCGACCGTCCGGCGGGCGCGCTGGTGCAGCGTCGGACCGAGCGGACCGGCGCAGAACAGCACGACGTCGCGGCCCTGCTCGGCGAGCTCCGCCGCGGTCTCGATGCCCGCCGGGCCACCGCCCACGACGGCGACGGGAGCCGCCTGGCCTGCCGCCGCGAGCGCATCCCGCAGCCGTTCGGCGTCGGCCAAATCGGCGATCGGATGCGCGTGCTCGGCCGCACCGGGCACCTCCAGCACCGCGCGCCCGCTGCCGAGGGCGTAGACGAGGTAGTCGTAGCCGAGCACGGCACCGGATGCGAGCTGCACGGTCCGCGCATCCCGGTCGATGCGGTCGGCGGTGTCGACCACGAGCCGGATGCCGTCGGCGAGCACTTTCGCGTATTCGACCACGGCGTCGTCCGAGCCACCGGCCAGCTGGTGCAGCCGGATGCGCTCGACGAAGACGGGCCGCGCGTTGACAAGGGTCACGGCGATTTCGCCGCGCGTGGTCAGGCGGTTTGCTGCTGTCACTCCTGCATATCCTCCGCCTATGACGACGACCTGGATCGGGGTGGTCATGAGATCTCCTTCGTTCGACTCTCTGCCCCTTGAGACACCGGTGGAGGCGGACGTGTGACACGCGCGGCGGAACAATTCCCGGTTGCCGAGTTAGGTAAGGCTGCCCTAAGCTCTTGCATCGTGACCTCCCGCCGCCCAACGCATCCCGAGCATCACGCCGGGCTTCGGGCCGCCGCCGTCACGGTCGCGTACGACGGTGTGGATGTGGTCCACGGCGCCGACCTCGACCTCCCGGCCGGGCGCGTCACGGCGCTGATCGGCCCGAACGGGAGCGGGAAATCCACCCTGCTGCGCGCCATCGCCCGGCTGCACGCCGCCCGCGCCGGACGTGTGACGCTGCACGGCGACGGCGACCCGACCGACGCCCTCACCCTCTCTCGCACCGCCTTCGCCCGCCGCATCACCCTCCTCGCCCAGAGCCGCCCCACCCCCGCCGGCCTGAGCGTGCGCGACGTCGTCGGTTTCGGCCGCCACCCGCACCGGCAGCGGTTCCGCGGCACCGACCAGGACGGTCCGGCGACCGTCGAGCGCGCCATGTCGCTGACCGGCGTCTCCGAGTTCGCCGAGCGCGGCGTGGAGGTCCTGTCCGGCGGGCAGCTGCAGCGGGTATGGCTGGCGTGCTGTCTCGCGCAGGACACCGATGTGCTGCTGCTCGACGAGCCCACCACCTACCTCGATCTGCGCTACCAGGTGGAGATCCTCGACCTCATCCGGGAGCTCGCCGACATCCACGGCGTGACCATCGGCGTCGTCCTGCACGACCTCGACCAGGCGGCGGCCGTCGCCGATCAGGTCGTGCTGCTCTCGGCCGGTCGCGTCGTCGCATCCGGCACCGCCGAGGAGGTCTACGACCCCGCGCTCCTCACCGAGACGTACGGCATCCGGATCGACGTGGATGTGAACCCGTCGACCGGCATGCCACGAACACACCCGATGGGCAGCCATCACCTGAGAACCGAAAGGACCCCCACCCCCTCATGATCAGACACCGGATCGCAGCAGCGCTCGCCGTCGCCACCGTGCTCGCCCTCACCGGATGCGGCACCACGGAGGCACCGGCGGCGAACGGCTCAGCAGCGAGCGCGCTCACCATCACCGATGCGCGCGGCGAGAAGGTGAAGCTCGACGGCCCGGCCAAGCGCGTCGTCGGGACCGAGTGGGGTGTCGTCGAGACGCTGGTGAGCCTGGGCGTCGACCCGGTCGGCGTCGCCGACGTGAAGGGGTACACCGCGTACGACACGGCCGCGCCGCTCCCCAAGGACGTGAAGGACATCGGCACCCGCGGAGAGCCCAGCCTCGACACGGTCGCCGCGCTCAAGCCGGACCTGATCGTCGCCACCACCGACCTCACCGACTCGGCCATCGCGCAGCTCGAGAAGGTGGGCCCGGTGATCGTCGTGCGGTCGGCGGACGCGTCGAAGCAGATCGACCAGATGATCGAGAACACCGAGCTGATCGCCGAGGCGACGGGCACCGAGTCCCAGGCGAAGACCGAGATCGAGGCGTTCAAGAAGACGGTGAGCGACGGCAAGGCGAAGCTGGAGGCGGCCGGTCTCGGCGGGACGCCGCTCGCGTTCGCCGACGGCTGGCAGGAGGGCAACCAGGTCTCGGTGCGCCCGTACGTCACCGGTTCGCTGATCGCCGACATCAACACCGAGCTCGGCCTCACCGACCCGTGGAAGCTCGAAGGCGACAAGGCGTACGGCCTCGCTGCCACCGACGTCGAGGGCCTCACGAAGCTCGGCGACGTGCGCTTCGCATACATCGCCAACGACTCCGACGGAGGAGACCCGTTCGCGGACGGCCTCAAGGACAACGCCGTCTGGAAGTCCCTGCCGTTCGTGCAGAAGGGCACCGTCTACCGCCTGCCGGACGGCATCTGGATGTTCGGCGGCACGGCCTCCGCGCAGCAGTACGTCGACGCCATCGTGAAGGCTCTGACGAACTGACCGTGAACGTCCGCTCCCAACGAAGCGGCCGCCTCCCCGTCCTCGCGGGCGTCGCCGTGCTGGCGATCGGCGTCCTCGCCGTGATCCACCTGGGCCAGGGCACCGCATCCATCGACCCGTCGGCGCTCTGGAGGGCGCTGACGGGTTCGGGCGCAGGCACAGTGGATGCGCAGGCCGACGCCGTGCTCCTCAGCTCGCGGCTGCCCCGGCTCGTGGTGGGCCTGGTCGTCGGCTGCGCGCTCGGCGCATCGGGTGCCGCCCTGCAGTCGGTCTCGCGCAACGTGCTCGCATCGCCGGACACGCTGGCGGTGAACGCGGGAGCGTACCTGGCGGTGGTCTCCGTCGCGGCGTTCGGCATCGCGCTGCCCGCCCTCCCCGCCGGCGGGGCGGCGTTCCTCGGCGGCCTGATCGCCGCCGGGATCGTACTCGGCCTGTCGCGCGCAGGGGCGGGACCGATCCGGCTGGTGCTCGCCGGGTCGGCGCTGACGCTGGCGTTCAGCGGGGTGAGCGGGATGCTGTTGCTCCTGCGCCAGCAGCAGACCACCGGACTGTTCGCCTGGGGCAACGGCTCGCTCGCCCAGATCGGGATGCAGGGCGTGCAGCAGCTGGCGCCGGTCGCGCTGGTCGCACTGGCCGGGCTCCTGGTGCTCGGGCGCCGGCTCGACATCCTCTCCATCGGGGACGACGGCGCTGCCGCAGTGGGCATCAATCCGCGTCTCACGCGCAGCGTCGCCGTCGTCCTGTCGGTGCTGCTCGCCGCGGTCGCCGTAACCCTCGCCGGTCCGATCGGGTTCGTGGGGCTGTGCGCTCCCGCGATCGTGCGGCTGGTCGCCACCCGCGTGCCCGGCCTGATGAAGCACTACGCGTTCATCCCGGCCTCCGCGGTGGCCGGTGTGATCGTGGTGCTCGGCTCCGACGTGCTGTTGCGCGCGGTGTTCGGGGCGCAGGCGAGCGTGGCCGTGCCGACGGGCATCGTCACCACGATCCTCGGCGCCGGTGTGCTGGTGTGGCTGGCGTACCGGTCGCGGGACGCCAGCTCGAACACCGCATCCACCGCCTTCACCCGGCTGCGCAGCCGCAGGGCGTTCATCCTGACGCTGGTGATCTCGTCGGCCGCGCTGCTGGCCGCCATCGTCGCGGCGACCCTGCTGGGGGATGCTCGGCTGCTGCTCGGCGACATCGCCAACTGGGCGACGGGTCAGGCCGGACGCGTGGTGACGTTCGTGCTCGACACCCGCCTGCCGCGCGTGGCCGCAGCACTCCTGGCAGGGGCGGCGCTCGCGGTCGCCGGCGCCGTGGTGCAGGCGGTGTCGCGGAACCCGCTGGCCGAGCCGGGCATCCTGGGCGTGGTCGGCGGGGCGGGTGTCGGCGCCGTGGCGGTGGTGACCGCGATCCCGCTGGCGAGTTTCTGGCTGATCGGCTCGGCGGCGCTGGCCGGCGCGGTCGCCGCGGCGGCCGTCGTGTTCGGCCTCGCGGCCCGGCGCGGCCTCGAACAGAACAGGCTGGTGCTGATCGGCATCGGCGTCTCGGCGGGGACAACCTCGATCGTGAGCCTGCTCATCGTGCTCACCGATCCGTACAACGCGGCGAAGGCGCTGGTCTGGCTGTCCGGCTCGACATACGGGCGCACGTTCCCGCAGGTGCTCCCGGTGCTGATCGCCCTGGTCTGCGCGCTGCCGATCCTCGCCGCGATGAGCCGCAGACTCGACCTGATCGGGCTGGATGCGGACACCCCGCGCCTGCTCGGCGTGCGCCTCGGCTCCACCCGGCTCGCCCTGCTGAGCATCGCGGTCGTGCTGACGGCCGCCTCCGTCGCCGCGGTCGGCGTGATCAGTTTCGTCGGGCTGGTCGCGCCGCACGCCGCCCGCGCCCTGGTCGGACAGCGGCACGCGCGGGTGATCCCGGTCGCCGCGATCCTCGGGGCGCTGCTGGTGTGCGTGGCCGACACGGTCGGCCGCACGCTGATCGCGCCCGCGCAGATCCCGGTGGGGCTGGTGACGGCCGTGATCGGGGCGCCGTACTTCCTGTGGCTGCTGTGGCGGTCGCGGCGGGAAGCGTGAGGGGCGGGGCCGCCGCAGCCGCGGAACCGGAACCGCCACCGCTCACCCGTCCAGCAGCCCCCGGATGTCGTCGGCGCTGAAGCTCGCATCGAACGCGCCGCCCGGGTCATCCATCAGCGCCTCGAACAGGCGCGCCTTGCGCTCTTTCAGCGCCATCACCTTGTCTTCGATCGTCTCGTCCGCGATCATCCGGTAGACCATCACGTTCGAGCGCTGGCCGATGCGGTGGGTGCGGTCGATCGCCTGCGACTCCGCCGCCGGGTTCCACCACGGGTCGAGCAGGAAGACGTAGTCGGCCTCCGTCAGGTTGAGGCCGAAACCGCCCGCTTTCAGGCTGATCAGGAAGGCGGGGGCGTCGCCGTCGCGGAAGCCGTCGATCGCCTCGGCGCGACGGCGCGTCGACCCGTCGAGGTAGCTGTACGCGATGCCGCGCTCGTCGAGCCGCTGCGCCACCTTCCGCAGCAGGCTGGTGAACTGGCTGAAGATCAGCGCGCGGTGCCCACCGGCCACCACGTCGTCCAGTTCCTCCAGCAGCACGTCGATCTTCGCCGACGGGATGCTCGCATACTGTTCGTCGACGATGGAGGCGTCGAGCGCCAGCATCCGCAGCAGCGTCAGCGAGCGGAACACGATGAACCGGTTGCGGTCGAGGTCGTCGACCAGGCCGAGGATCTTCTGGCGCTCGCGCTGCAGCACGAGGTCGTAGAGCTTGCGGTGGCGAGGCGCCAGCTCGACGCGCAGCACCTGCTCCTGCTTGGGCGGCAGCTCGGACGCGACCGCCTCCTTGGTGCGGCGCAGCATGAGCGGGCGCACCCGTTGCCGCAGCCGCAGCAGCAGGTCCGGCCTGTCGCCGGCGGCGAGCGGCTTGAGGTACCGGTCGGTGAACGCCGAGCGGGGAGGCAGCAGCCCGGGCGAGACCACCCGGAAGATCGACCACACGTCGAGCAGGTCGTTCTCCATCGGGGTGCCGGTGATCGCCAGCTTGAACGGCACCCGCAGGTCTTTCGCGGCGTCGTGCGCCTTGGAGGTGCGGTTCTTGATGAGCTGCGCCTCGTCGAGCACGAGCCCCGCCCATCCGGTGGCGTGATAGCGGGCGATGTCGAGCCGGAACAGCGCGTACGAGGTGACGACCACGTCCGCCCCGTCTGCGATGTCGCTGAGCGGGCGGCGGCTCTTCGCCTGGGTGGCGGTGACGGCGCGCACGGTGAGCCCAGGCGTGAACCGGGCGGCCTCGCTCACCCAGTTGGGCACGACGGAGGTGGGCGCGACCACGAGGAAGGGCGGAGCATCCGGGCGCCTGCTGCGGGCGTGCGCGATCATGGCGAGCGTCTGCAGGGTCTTGCCGAGCCCCATGTCGTCGGCGAGGACGCCGCCGAGCCCGTGCTCCCAGAGGAACGCCAGCCAGCGGAACCCGTCGACCTGATACGGCCGCAGGGTGGCGGTGACCGCATCCGGGACAGCCAGGTCGCCGGGCGACTCCCCGTCGCGGATGGCGTGCAGCCCGTCGGCCGTTCGGCGCCACGACTCGGCCTGGTGCGCCTCGTCGGCGAGCTCCACGAACTCCGACCAGAGGCTCGCCTGATACCGGCTGATCCTGAGTGAGCCCGGCTCCCACTCGTCCAGCGACTTCGCCTCGTCGATGAGCGCCCGGAGCCTGTCGAACACGGGCTGCTGCAGCGACAGATAGGACTTGTCGACCAGCAGCAGCTTCGGTCGCCCCTGCGAGAGGGCCGTGAAGAGCGGAGTGAACGGGATGGTGCGCCCCTCCACCGTGACGAGCACGCCGAGGTCGAACCAGTCGCGCCGGTCGGTCTCCACGGTGGTCACCACGAGCTTCGGCGTATCCACCAGCTCGCGGTAGTCCGGGCGCTCGCCGACGATGTCGACGCGCACATCCCTGCGCCGTTCGAGGGCCGGAAGGGTGGTGGCGGTGAACTCGGCGGCATCCAGGCCGGACAGCTCTGCCGGATGCGGCCGCCAGCCGAGCATCTCGGTGACCGCATCCGGCACGGGATGCGCGCCGAGCGGCTCCGCGCCGGTCGCGGACACCCAGCCCCAGTCGAGTTCCAGCCTGTCGTTCGCGCCGAACGTGGCCGTGAGCACGAGCACGGGCGGCAGGACCTGGGGGAACACGACGGAGGCGTCCGTGCTGGTCACGCTGACCAGGCTCTGCAACCGCGGGTAGTACTGCCCGAGGAACTCGTCGGTCTCCTCCGCGGGCACGTCGATGGTGTCCCCGGCGGCGAGCAGGCGCCGCTGCTCGGCGGTGAGCGGGGCGCCAGCGCGCGCCAGGGTGAACCGCGGTTCGGGCTTCAGAGACCACAGGTACAGACCGTGATCCCCGATCGCACCGACGGTCGATCCGGGATGCGCGGCGCCGTCCACCACGGCGACCGTTCGCAACCGCAGCCCGCCATCCGGAAGCTTGGTGGCGTCGACGGCCACGCGGGCGCCGTCGGTCACGAGCACCTCGGTCTCCCGCTTGCCGGTGACCAGGGCGACACCGACACGCTCCGCCTCGTCGAGCAGCGGCCAGAGCAGCGGACTGGCGAACTCGTCGACGAACAACCAGTCGGCCTCCCCCGGCACGTACACGTCGCGCCCGGCACGGTGCAGCGCGGCGAACTGCCCGAACCAGGCATGCTGCGCAGGATCGAGCGCGAGCCGGTTGAGCAGGTGCGGCAGGGCAGACCAGGTGAGCGACCCGCGCACCCAGTTGCCGGTGGCGCTGAGCATGACCGGGCGCACGCCGAGGCGGAGGAGGCGGGGGGTGGTTGTGCCGGTAGTGGCTGTCGCGGCCGCCGCCGCCGCCGCGGCCGCCGTCGCTGGGCGCGACTTGGGCGCATCCCATCGGCCGGTGGATGCGCGGGTCCGCTCCCGCAGCTCGAACTGCAGCCCCATGCGCGTCGCGCCGGTGGCGGGTCGCGGGGCCGAGCGGGTGAGCCCGGAGACGCTCGCCTTCCACCCGGAGGAGGCGGGGGTGTCGGGCATGCCCTCAGCCTCTCACGGGCCGGTGACAGCCGAGGGCGCGCTGGCCAGGCTCGGCGCGCGCGGGCTCACGCGACGCGGGTGCGCCGCATCGCCGCCTGGATGCGGCGGTCCAGGTCGTCGAGCTCCGCGATCAGGTCGGCTGCGACCCAGACCCTGCCGCGCTTCCTGCCGGTGATCTCGCGGATGATCCCGGCACCGGCGAGACGGTCGAGCGCCTTGAACGTCTGCGATTCGCCGGAGCCGGACAGCCGCTCCGCATCCTCCGACGTCATCACCGGATGGTCGAAGAACGCCGGGATGAGGTTGAAGATGGCCGAACCTCTGCGGGTGTCCATCTCGGCATGCCACTCGTCCGGCAGCAGCGAGAGCTGCCCGATGGACACGCGCGCCTCCACTGCGGCGACCCGCGTCGCCGTCGCGATGATCCGGATGATGTCGGCCGGGTCGCCGGAGCGGTAGGTGGTGAGCGCGTCGAAGTAGTCGTCTCTGCGGGCGAGGATCCCGCTCGCGAGCGGGATGACCGTGTTCGCCGTGACACCGCGACGCCACAGCACCGCACTGATGAGCGCGCGACCGATGCGCCCGTTGCCGTCCGTGAAGGGGTGGATCGACTCGAACTGCGCGTGCGCGATGGCCGCCTGCACGAGCACGGGCACGTCGTCCCGGTTCAGGTACGCGACCAGATCCTCCAGCAGCTCCGGGATGCGCTCGGGCGCAGGAGGAACGTGCAGTGCGCCGCGCGGCGAGTGGTCGCTGCCGCCGATCCAGTTCTGCATGTCGCGTACACGGCCCGCATACCGGGCCTCGTACTCGTCCTCCTCCATCAGGGCGCGGTGAGCGGCGAGCATCCCGTCGATGGTGATTACACCGGACTCGCCCGCGTCGCGCACGAGCGTGTGCAAGGCGACGGAGGCGGCGACCATGCTCGTGGCGCTGCTGTTGCCCCGCCCGCCCGCGATCGCGCGGGCGAAGTCCTCCGCCGACGCCTCGATCCTCTCGATCTTGGAGGAGGCGACGGACTCGGTGCGCAGCATGAAGCGGGACAGCGCTGCGCTGTGGCCTTCCGCCGCGGTGTCGGCGACGGCGGCGGCGAGCAGCGCCCGCTCGCTGTCCCGCACGATGTCGAGCGACGGCTCGTAATTGAGCGCGGCGATGTGCGGCGGGATGGTCGCGGCCACCTCGGTCATCATCCGGTCGTCGCGCGTGCCCGCTCGCTGCGTCTGGCGCCACGGAAGCGTCTCGCTGCCGTGAGCTGGCCAGGAGGTCATAAGCCGGAGTACCTCTCGCGTTACTGTGGTTTATGGTCATTAAAGCACAGTAATGGTGTCGTCACTGTGCTTTACTGCGCTGGCGACCTCACCCCGCCGCCCCGCCCCCGTTCGCATCCAGCCACTCCAGCACGCGCGGAATCGCCTTGTCCGCCACCGTCCCGTGCGTCGCGCCGGGGATCCTGTCGTACGTCACCGCGGTGCCCTCCGCCTTCTCGCGCGCGACGAACGCATCCGTGGCCGACGGGCGCACCAGCTTGTCGGAGAGACCCTGCGCGACGAACAGCGGAACCGCGATCCGGGATGCGCCCGGCGTATTCGCGGCGAGGAGGCCGGACCACGGTTCCGTCGTCTCCGGATCCGCCGAGAGGAACGCGCCGATCAGCGGCTTCGCGATCTTGTGGAGGGCCGAGTTCTGGGTGAGGAGGCAGAAGGTGTTCATGGTGGGCAGCGCATCCACTGCCGCCGGGGTCAGGATGCTCTGCAGCGGCTGGTCGTACACCGCCGCGTATGCCGCGAAGGCGTACGACGCGATGCTCACCCCGGAGACGTCGCCGATGTCTGCGCGCATGAGGCTGGCCAGATCGGTGGCCGGGGCGGCGACCGCGGCGGCGCGCACGTCGAGGTCCGGCGCGTATGAAGCGGCCAACTGCGCAGCGAAGAGCACGGCCTGGCCGCCCTGCGAGTGGCCCCAGAGCACGACGCGGTCGCTGGCCTCGGGGCCGAGCACCGTCCGAGCGGCGCGGGCGGCGTCGAGCACGTTCCTTCCCTCAGTGTCGCCCACTAAGTAGGAGTCCGGACCCGGCACGCCCATCCCGGTGTAGTCGGTGTAGACCACGGCGTAGCCGCGGTCGAGGAGGTCGGTGAGGCCCTCGACGAAGACGTACGGGTCGAAGAAGCGGGACGGCGCGCACTTCTCCGCGCTGCCCGTGGTCGGGTGGCCCCAGGAGACGATGGTTCGCCCGCCCGCCGGAGCAGGCGTATCGGGAACGACGAGGAGGCCGCTGTTCACGACCAGCTTGCCGGTGAGGTCGGTGGAGCGGAACAGGATGCGCCAGGCCGCTGCGCCGTCCGGCTGGCCGGGCGCCTGCTCGGTGGCGATCAGGGTGCCGGGCGCGCCACTCGGCAGCGGGGATGGGATCTTGTAGAAGTCGCCGACATACGGCCTCGCGCCCAGATCCTCCTCGATGCGCACGGGCTGGCTGGACGAGCATCCGGCCAGCACGGCCACCGCCGCCACCACCACGGCGACGGCCCCCAAGCGCAACGCTCGCCGGCTCACACCCCGACGCTACCGTTCCCTGCCGCCCCTCCCCAAGCAATCGAGCCGGGACTTATGCACGCGACACGCCGGGCGGGAGCGTGCATAAGTCCCGGTTCGATTGCTTGGGGTGGTGTCGGGGGTCGGTGGGAGGATGTGGGCGTGCTGGTTGATGAGCTGGTGAAGACGTCGAGTGCGGTCGCGGGCACGCGGTCGCGGCTGGCGAAAGTGGATGCGCTGGCCGCTCTGCTCGCGCAGCTCGCGCCGGAGGAGATCGCCCCGGCCGTCGGGCTGCTCGTCGGCAAGCCGCGCCAGGGAAGGGTCGGCGTCGGCTGGCGCGGGCTCTCGGCCGCGATGGGCACCCCGGCCGCACAGCCCAGCCTCACCGTCGACGACCTGGATGCGCTGCTCGACCGCCTGGCCGCGCTGTCCGGTGCAGGGTCGGCGGGCGACCGCACCCGCGAACTGCGCGAGTTCACCGAGCGCGCGACGGCGGAAGAACAGGACTTCATCGCCAGGGCACTGCTCGGCGAGATGCGCACGGGCGCCCTGGAGGGCGTGCTCACCGACGCCATCGCGCGGGCGGCAGACCGGCCGGGCGACGCTGTGCGGCGCGCGGCGATGCTCACTGGCGATCTCGGCGAGACCGCCAGGCTCGCCATCACCGGCACGGCGGCCGAGCTCGACGAGGTCGGGCTGGTGCCGGGGCGTCCGGTGCAGCCGATGCTCGCCGCGACGGCCGCGAGCGCGTCGGCGGCGCTGGCGACGACGGGCGAGGCGTCGGTGGAGTTCAAGCTGGACGGTGCGCGCATCCAGGTGCACCGGGTGGGCGACGACGTGCGCGTGTTCACCAGGAACCTCGCCGACGTCACCCGCCGCGTGCCCGAGGTCGTCGAGGTGGTGCGCGGGATGCCGGTGCACGACGTCATCCTCGACGGTGAGACGCTCTCGCTCGACGAGGACGGAGCGCCGCGGCCGTTCCAGGAGACGATGTCGCGCTTCGGGGCGGAGGCGGCGAGGGAGACGGTGCTGCATCCCTGGTTCTTCGACGTGCTCCACGTCGACGGCCGCGACCTGCTCGACGAACCGCTCTCGACGCGCCTGGCCGAGCTGCAGCGGATCGCGGGCGAGCACCGCATCCCGGGCGAGGTGACGGCTGATCCCGCTGTCGCGGAGCGCGTGGCCCAGGATGCGCTGGCCGCCGGGCAGGAAGGCGTCGTCGTGAAGTCGATCGACTCCCCGTACGCGGCCGGGCGGCGCGGATCGTCCTGGATCAAGGTCAAGCCGGTGCACACCTACGACCTGGTGGTGCTGGCCTGCGAGTGGGGCTCGGGACGCAGACAGGGCTGGCTCTCGAACCTCCACCTCGGCGCGCTCGACCCGACCGGGGAGTTCGGCGAGCCGGGCGGGTTCGTGATGGTGGGCAAGACATTCAAGGGCCTCACCGACGAGCTGCTGCGCTGGCAGACGGAGCACTTCCAGCAGATCGAGACGCGCCGCACGGCCGGCACGGTGTGGGTGACGCCGACGACGGTGGTCGAGATCGCGATCGACGGCGTGCAGCGTTCGAGCCGCTACCCGGGCGGGATCGCTCTGCGGTTCGCGCGCGTGAAGCGGTATCGCGACGACAAGGACGCGGCGGAGGCCGACACGATCCAGACGCTGCGGGGGCTGCTGCGGGAGTAGGAGCGCGAGCCTAGAAGTCCTCGCGGCCCTCCGCATCCACATCCAGTGTCTTCTCGTCCTCCGCCCAGGCGGCGAGCGCGAGGTCGAGTTGCCGCCGCAGCCAGTCCGGTGGCAGCGGGCCCTCCGCGTCGAGGGCGGCGAGGCGGCGTGCGCGCTCGACCGATGAACCGGTGAGGTCGTCCATGATCGTTCCCTTCCGTCACCGATCATCCTCCTCGGGATGCGCGACGGGAACAGGCGGATGCCGGATGAAGGAGCCCTCTTGCCACGGGTAGGGCCGCGAGTCTATCCTCAGTTGCGAAGAGGGGATGCCATGAGAGGCGACACCAGGTAGTCCGGTCATGAGTCGGAGCACGGGGAAGCTCGACTCGCCACGCCGCTCACGCGGCGCGCTCTCACTGGTGCGTTCCGTCGCCATCGCCGGGGTCGCTCTGCTCGGGCTGGGCGTCCTGGGCACCGGTCCAGCACTGGCTGCGCCGGGCAGTCCCGGTGTGCCGCGGGCGCCCGCGACCAATGTGTTCTTCGAGAACTTCCAGAACCAGGTCGCCACGAACGGCATCCGGATCGGGCAGTACACCGGCGGGGCGGCGGCGAACACCTCCACCTACGTGGCGAGCCCGAACTGGTCGCCGGCCGGCGACCAGTGCAACGGCTGGCTGCTGCGGTCGAGCACGCCACGCAACGCCACCGTGACGGGCATCGACTCCGGATGCGACGTCACGGCCTGGGGCTACCTGCAGGGGATGGCGACCGCGATCGGCCTCTACCGGGGCGAGCCGCTCGCGACAGCGCAGACCAACCAGATCCTGTCCGCGTACACGAACGGCGGGTCGAATCCCGGGCCGGGCGTCCAGGTGCAGACGGCGAAGCCGATCACCGGGACCATCGTTCCCGGGCACTTCTACCTGATCAGCGCGATCTACGGTGCGGCGAACTGCGTGTCGGAGGGCCCCACCCTGAACCGGCAGGATCCGAGCCTCAGCTTCAACCTCATCCGGAATCAGACGGGGAGCGGGCCGCCGCCGGGGACAGGCACCGGCACGGTGACCACTCTCGCGTCCGGCCTGAACCCGTGCACCGACGCCCACACGCGCGTCATCACGACCGGCGGCCGCACCTTCCACGTCGCGCAGCTGAACTCGGCGGGCTTCCGGATGCCTGCTGGTGTCACGTCGCTCGGCGTCCAGCTCTACAACGCCGCAGGCGCGTTCCGCGGCAACGACTCCGGGTTCGACGATCCGACGATCGTGGATGCGACCCCGCAGCTGGACAAGGTCTTCTCACCGTCGACACTGCCGGCCGGGCAGAGCACCACGCTGACGTTCACGATCACGAACACCGACGAGCTCTCCGCGAAGAACGGCTGGTCGTTCACGGACACGCTGCCCGCCGGGCTCCGGTTCTCCGGGGCGCCGGCGACCGACTGCCCCGCCGGGGTGGCGACCGTGACGGGCACGTCGGTCAGCGGAAGCGGGAACCTCGACGCCGGGATGGCGTCCTGCACCGTCACCGTTCCCGTCACGTCGGACACGACGGGCACCTTCACCAACGGGCCGAGCAACATCGGGCCGCTCGACGGCCTCCTCGAGCCCGGGACCAGCACGGTCGTGTTCACCGAGCCCGATCAGCCGGCCATCTCGCTCATCAAGTCCACCGACCTCACCGCCCCGACGCAGTACGTCGTCGGACGCGTCGTCACGTATTCGTTCCTCGTGACGAACACGGGCAATGTCCCGCTGACCGCCGTCTCGGTGGCGGAGACCGCCTTCAGCGGGTCTGGGACGCCGCCCGTCGCCTCGTGTCCGGCCACCACGCTCGCGGCCGGGGACTCCGTCACCTGCACGGGCACGTACACGATCACCCAGGCGGACGTGAATGCGGGGAGCGTCACGAACACGGCCGTCGCGACGGGGACGCCGCCCACCGGGCCACCGGTGACCGCCACCTCCGACGCCCTCATCTCGGGAAGCGAGGCGCCGTCGCTCGACCTCGTCAAGACCGCGAACGCGAGCGGGGTGAGCTCCCCCGCCGCGGTGGGCGACTCCGTCTCGTACACGGTCACCGTCACGAACACCGGCAACGTGACGCTGCTCGGCGTCACCGTCACCGACACGCTTCTCGGCGCCGGCCTCGCCCTGGCGTGGCCGGGCACGCCCGGCACCCTCGCGCCCGGCGAATCGGTCGTCGGCACGGGCACGCACGCGGTGACGCAGGCCGAGATCGACGTCGGCCACGTCGACAACACGGCGACGGCTGCCGGGTCGACGGCAGGGGGCACCGACGTCACCGCCGGACCGCAGAGCACGGTCACCCCTCTGCCACCCGGCCCGCACCTGACGCTGCAGAAGAGCGCATCGGCGGCCCTCTCCACGCCGGCGGCCGTCGGAGACCTGATCACCTACAGTTTCACGATCACGAACGACGGCAACCTCACCCTGCACGCCGTCTCGTTCACCGACCGCCTGCCTGGCCTGTCGGTGCCGACATACACCTGGCCCGGTCCAGCCGGTGAGCTCGCCCCCGGCGGCGTCGCCACCGCGACGGCGACATACCCGATCACGCAGGCGGACATCGACGCCGGACAGGTGCTCAACTCCGCCATCGCCACAGGCACGACACCGGCGGGAGCGGAGACGCCGTCCGATCCGGCCGACACCGTGACGCCCATCCCGAACGTGTCGCAACTCGGCCTGACGAAGTCGGCTGACGCATCCGGTATTCAGAACCCGACGCAACCGGGCGACCCCATCGTCTACACGTTCGTGGTGACCAACACGGGCAACACGACGCTCACAGGCGTCACGATCGCCGACCAGCTCGCGGGCCTCGGACCTTTCACCTTCACCTGGCCTGGCGCTGACGGCGAACTCGCCCCCGGGCAGCAGGCCACCGCCATCGCGACGTATGCGGTGACCAGTGCCGACATCGCCGCCGGGCAGGTCGTGAACAGCGCCGTCGCATCCGGGACGGCACCGGACAGCAGCACAGTCGACTCGCCACCGGCGGGCACGACCACCCCGCTCGGCGCCGTCGCCGCCCTCTCGCTCGTGAAATCGGTGGCACCGAACGGTCCGGCCGAATTCGTGGTCGGCCAGGTCGTCACGTACACGTTCGTGGTGACAAACACCGGCAACGTTCCGGTTGGCGCTGTCACCATTACGGAGACCGCCTTCTCGGGGAGCGGCACTCTGCCGCCCGCGGTCTGCCCGCCGACGGTGCTCGCCCCGGGGAGCCAGCTCGTCTGCACCACGACGTACACGCTCACCCAGGCAGACATCGACGCGGGCGAGGTGACCAACACGGCGACGGCCTCGGGATCCGCGCCGGACGCGAGCACGGTGACCTCCAACGAGTCCGGCACGATAATCCCGGCCGACCCGGCGCCCGCCCTCACGCTCGTCAAGGCAGCGGACCTGACGGAGGTGACGGACGCCGGCCAGACCGTGAACTACACGTACACACTGACCAACGCCGGCAACGTCACCCTCACCGCCTTCACGGTGACCGAGACGATCTTCACCGGGGTCGGGACACCTCCCGCGCCGACCTGCCCGGCCGACCCCGCCAGCCTGGCGCCGGGGCAGAGCGTCGTCTGCACGGCGACGTACGAGGTGGATGCGGCCGACCTCACCGGGCAGCCGATCGTCAACACCGCGACGGCCACCGCCGACCCGCCGGGCGGACAGAGCGTGACCACGCCGCCGTCGAGTGCGTCGGTGGATACGGTGGTCCCCACGACGCCGACGCCGACTCCGACGCCGACGCCGCCTGGCCCGGGGCCCGGGCCGTCGGGCGGAGGGTCGAGCCCGCTGGCAGGGACGGGGTCCGTGCTGCCGCTCGCGGGGATCGTGATCGGGGCACTGCTGGTGGCGGCCGGAGCGGTACTGCTGGCGGTGCGGTGGCGGCGGAGGGCCGCGCGACGGTAGCTGTGGTGGGCTTCGGCGGTGCGCGGCGTCGCTGGGGTGAGGCGGGGTGAGGCGGGGTGAGGTGAGGTGAGCCGCGCTACCCGATCTGACGGGCCAGCACGGCACCCGCTTCTCGCGCCCAGCGTTGCGGGTCGGCGATGGCGGCGTCTGCGCTTCCCGCGAGTTCGCTGAGCGCCACGGCCGCGGCGAACCCATCGGTGGGCGCCTGGATCGCGCCCGCGGCGAGCAGGGCGGGGATACCCGCATCCCGTGCCAGGTGCGACACGTAGGCGGGAACCTTGCCTGCCGCCGACTGGCTGTCGAAGCGGCCCTCGCCGGTGATCACGACGTCGGCGGTCGCCACCAGGGCGGGGAGCCCGAGGGCGTCGCCCACCGCCGCGGATCCGGGAGCGAGTGAGGCGCCCCAGGCCAGTAGGCCGTAGCCGGTGCCGCCCGCCGCGCCCGCGCCCGGGGTGGTGGCCCGGAGTTGCCTGCCGCCACGCTCAGCACCCGCATCGGGCGCCGCCGCCCGCACCCGGCCGCCGCCGAGCACGCGCGCCAGCCGCGCGAGCCCCGACTCCATCCCGGCCGCCTGCTCCGGGGTCGCGCCTTTCTGCGGGCCGAACACGGCCGCTGCGCCCGTCGGGCCGAGCAGCGGGTTGGTGACGTCGCTCAGGATGCGCACCCCGCCGGGCGGTAGCGGCGGAAGTCCGCTGAGGTCGGCCTTGGCGAGCGTGCCGAGGCCGCGGTTGCCCAGGCGGATGGGGCGGCCCGTCGGGTCGGTGAAGTGTGCGCCGAGGGCGGCGAGGGCTCCGACGCCGCCGTCCGTGGAGGAGCTGCCGCCGATCGCCAGGAGGAGTCCGGTCGCGCCGGAGGCGAGGGCTGCCGCGATCGCCTGTCCGAAACCGTAGGTGTGCGCGTCGAGCGGGGCGAGCGTCGGCAGGTGGGCGAGGCCGCTCGTCTCGGCGAGTTCGACGACCACCGTGCCGTCCGGGAGGGACAGCCAGGACGCATCCAGGTCGGCGCCCGCCGGACCGAGCACCGTGATGGCGTGCCTGACCGAGCCGGGGACGGCGACCTCGAACGCGTCGAGGGTGCCCTCGCCGCCGTCGGCCATCGGGGCGAGGACGAGCCTGTCGTCGGAGCGCACCGACGACCAGCCGGATGCGAGGGCCTCGGCGACCGCGGTGGCGGTCCCCGAGCCCTTGAACGAGTCCGGCGCGACGACGACGGTGTACGGCATCCCCCTACAGTGGCACGCCGACGCCCTCGATCAGCTCAGGCGGCCGCACGGAAGTAGTACCCGGCGGCGAGATCGTCCAGCAGTCCAGGATGCGTCGGCGTCCAGCCGAGGAGTTCCCGCGTCAGCGCGCTCGACGCGGGGACGTCGGCGCCGAAGAACTGTCCGAGCCAGCCGAAGTGCTCCGGCGCGTCCTCCGCCGGGATGGAGACGACGGGCAGGCCGAGTCCCTGCCCGATGGCCGTCGCGATGTCACGGGTCGGCACGCCCTCCTCGGCGACCGCGTGCACGACGCTGCCCGCCGGGGCGCCGTCGAGCGCGAGGCGCACCAGATGGGCGGCGTCGAGGCGGTGGACAGCGGGCCAGCGGTTGGCGCCGTCGCCGATGTAGGCGGCGACGCCGGTGCGGCGGGCGATGTCGACGAGCGCGGCCGTGAAGCCGTGGTCGCCGTCGCCGTGGACGGTCGGCGCGAAGCGCAGGCTGACCGGGCGCACGCCGCGCTCCGCGTAGCCGAAAGCGAGCGGCTCTGCTCCGCCGCGCGGGGCGTCCGGCCCGCTGTACGGCGACACGTCGCGCTCGGTCGCCAGGCGGCCGGGTGCGAGCAGGGCGACGCCGGAGGCGAACAGGAACGGACGGCCGGAACCTTCGAGCTCGCCGGCGAGGGTCTCGATGGCGGCGCGCTCCGTGCGCCCGGCGCCCTGGTAGTCGGAGAAGTCGTGCTTGAACGCCAGGTGGATGACCCCATCCGACTCCACTGCGCCCGCCTTCAGCGATGCCAGGTCGTCGAGGCTGCCGCGGTGGGCCTGGGCGCCGACCGCTTCGAGCGCGGCGGCCGATGCGTCGGACCGGGCGAGGCCGACGACCGCGTGGCCGGCGGAGAGGAGTTCTGGGACGACGGCGGAGCCGATCCAGCCGGATGCTCCCGTGACGAATACGCGCATGTGACGCCTACTTCCTTTGATGTCAGTAACTGTCATCAGGCTAGCACCACATGACAGTGACTGTCATCAGTAGAATCATCTCGTGGCACGATGGGAACCGGATGCGCGCGGCCGCCTCGCCGTCGCCGCGCTCGAGCTGTACGCGGAGCGCGGCTACGACCGGACGACGGTCGCAGACATCGCCGAGCGCGCCGGTGTGACGGAGCGCACCTTCTTCCGCCACTTCGCCGACAAGCGCGAGGTGCTGTTCGACGGCTCCAACGCGCTCCAGAACGCCACGGTCGCTGGAATCGCGGACGCACCCGCCGACGCCGCCCCGCTCGAGATCGCGGGCGAAGCGCTCGCACTGGCCTCGCGCATCCTGGAGGATCGCCGGCCATTCGCGCTATTGCGCGCGCAGGTCATCGCCGCGAACACGAGCCTGCTGGAGCGCGAGCTGCTCAAGATGTGGGCGCTCGGGGCCGCCGCGGCGGACGCCCTCCACGCCCGCGGGGTGCCGGCCGCGGAGGCGAACCTGGCCGCCGAGTCTGCGGTGACGGTGTTCCGCGCCGCGTTCGCGCGCTGGATCGCGGCAGAGCCCGGCACCACCATCGACGACTACGTACGCGCCGCCCTCGCCGACCTCAAGGCCCTCACCGCCACCGCAGACACCGCCACTACATCGTCGGACGCATCCCGCCGTCGATGACCACGTCGGCCCCGGTCAGGTTGCCGAGCCGCGGGCTGGACAGCATGACGGCCAGGTCGGCCACCTCCTCCGGCCGGGTGAACCTGCCGGTCGCCATCTGGCTCTCCGCCCCCGCCCGCACCGCGGCCGGGTCGATGTTCTGCGCCTTCGAGACCGTCGCCGCCACGCCGCTGTCACCGAGCCAGAGCGCGGTCTCGACCGGTCCCGGACTGATCGAGTTGACCCGGAACCCTCGCGGCCCGAGCTCCTTCGACAGCGACTTCGTCACGCTCAGCAGGGCGGCCTTCGCCGCGCTGTAGTCGAGCACCTGCGGGTCGGCGAGGATCGCGTTCTCCGACACGATGTTCAGGATGCTCCCCCGCTCGGCCAGCCGCGGGAGCGCCGACCGGCAGGCGCGCACCGCCGCGAGCAGGTTGAGCCCGATGGTCTGCGCCCACGTCTCGTCGTCGATCGACGAGAAGCCGCCCGGCCGCACGGGAGCCGACCCGACGTTGTTCACGAGCACGTCGATCTGGCCGGGGAACGCATCCACCATCGCCGCCGGCCCTGCCGGGTCGGAGAGGTCGACTCCGAAGAACGAAAACCGGTCGTCGGCATCCACCAGCGCCGTCGTCTCGTCCGTCGCGCGGCGGGAAGCGCCGACCACCGTCGCGCCCTCCGCGAGGAACGCACGCACGATCGCCAGCCCGATCCCCCGCCCTGCGCCGGTGACGAGCACCCGCTTTCCGTCGAGTCCGAGGTCCATGTCAGCCCTTCCTGCTCCGGATGCGCGGCCCGGCCACGTCGGCGCCGGTCATGACTCGACCGGCGCGAACTCCTGGACGAACTCGAGCGCGATGTCCGCGACCTCGCGCCAGCCGCTGTCGATCGTGAGCGAGTGGCCGCGGTTCGGCACCGTGGCGAGCCTGGTCACTCCCTCGTTGCGGGACTGGATCTTGTAGCTGGCCTCGACGATCGACGCTGGCACCGTGTTGTCGCCCTCGCCCGAGATGAGCAGCAGCGGCCCGCGCTCCGGGTTCTTCGTGTCGACCTTGGTCTCGGCGAACGGGTTGAAGTTGGCTGTCGCCGCCTGGAACAGCGGCACCCCGGAGGTGGGCACGTGGTACGTCTCGTACAGTTCGCGCGCTTCCGCCTCATCGACGTGGTTGGCCCAGCCGTAGCGGAACTGCTCGAACGTGAGTGACACCGCCTTGCCGATGTTGGTCGGGTTGGTGAGCACCGGCGCCGCCGACTTCAGCGACGACGCGGGAAGCTGGAGCACGCCCTGGAACGGCGCGTTGTCGATCGACACCGTGGCCGCCGCGACGCCCTCCCCCGCGATCTTCTGTGCGATCAGCCCGCCGAACGAGTGACCGATCACTGCCGGCTCGTGCTCGAGGGCGTCGATCGCTTCGAGGTAGTGCTCTGTGACCTGCTTGACCATCTTCTTGGCGAAGACCTCCGGATCACGCCGCGCCTCTTCGACGCTGCCCGGGTCGTCCGGCCAGCCCGGCGCGATGGTGGCATAGCCCTGGTCTTCGAAGAGCGCCCGCCATTTGTCCCAGCTGCTCGACAGCAGCCACAGGCCATGGACGAACACCACCGGCCGCCTGCCGCTCTCATTCGCTTTCGCGACTTCGTCCTGTTCCCATTGCGTCAAAGTGCCCATCGCCACACCCCTGCTCTCGGGTCAGCGCCCGACGGCGCGGACTGGTCTGAGCGTAGCGAGCGGGGAGGCCGCCGGATAGTGCCGGAACTACTTCTTCTTGCGCTTCTCGTCCTGGAGCGCCGACTTCGCCCCGTGCTCCACGAGCACGGCGATGTAGTCGCGCAGCCTGGCGTTCTTGAAGGAGTCGTAGTTCTCTTCGACGAGCTTCTCGATGTGCTTGCCGGAGGCTTCCGGATACTTCTTCTTCAGACGCGTGATCACGTCGTCGATCGCTGCCCGCTCGCTCTTCTTCTCCGCCATGCTCGAAGCGTGCCGTGGCCAGGTGACCAAAACCTGTGAATCCCGTGGCACACTGAGCGCGTGCGCACCGGCGACCTCCTCCTCCGACGCGGCACAGCGGTCGACGGCCGTGCCATGCTGCGCGAGCTCGTGGCCGAGCTGGCCGCCGTGCCGGCCGACGACGTGCGCATCGCGGCGCGCTGCCCCGACTGCGGCGGCGAGCACGGGCGCCCCGTGGTGATGGCACCGGATGCGGCGACAGGGGTTCGCGTGTCCCTCGCGCGCGCGGGTGGCGTCACCGTGGCGGCGGCGCTGGCGGGCGGCTCGGTCGGAGTGGATGCGGAGCCCAGCACCGCGCCCGAGACCGCGACCACGGCCGGGACCGGGGCCACTGACCTGCGCCAGTGGACGAGGATCGAGGCCGTCCTCAAAGCCGACGGCCGCGGCCTCCGGGTCGACCCGGCGGCCGTGGCCTTCGAGCGCACCGGAGACCTGCTCATCGCGTCGGTCCCCGGCGATCCGCGCCGCTACGAGGTGCGGGATGCGCACCTCGGCGACGACCTGTACGTCACCGTCGCGATCGAACGGTGACGCCCGTCGCGGGTAACGCGGGCAGCGGCAGGTCGTCCAGCCAGGCGCCGAAGAGCGCATCCAGGTCGGCGCCCGTCGTCTCTGCGGCGAACGAGCGGAAGTCGTCGGTGGTGACGGTCGCGAAGCGGTACGACGCCGTCCAGGCGCGCAGCAGCGCGAAGAAGCGCTCGTCGCCGACCGTGAGTCGTAGCGCGTGCAGGGCGAGCGCTCCCCGCTTGTACACGCGGTCGTCGAACATGCTCGCCGCGCCAGGGTCGCTGAGCAGGATGTCCTGGGGCAGCCTCGCCAGCGCGGCGTGATACCTCCTGGCGAGGGTGTCCGCGTGCTCCTTGCCCGCCGCCTCCGACCACAGCCACTCCGCGTAGCAGGCGAAGCCCTCGTTGAGCCAGATGTGCTTCCAGGCCGCCAGGCCGACGCTGTTGCCGAACCACTGGTGGGCGAGCTCGTGCGCGATCAGTCGCTCGGAGCCGCCCTCCCCGTCGACGTGGTTCGCGCCGAAGATCGCGGACGCCTGCGCTTCGAGCGGGATCTCGAGGTCGTCGGCGGTGACGACCACCGTGTACCGGTCGAACGGGTACGGCCCGAACGCCTCGGAGAAGTATCCGACCATGTCGGGCAGCCGCGCGAAGTCGGCGGAGAGCCGCTGCTCCAGCTCGGCCGGGTATGCGAAGCCGATCGCGGCGTCTGCGGCCTGCTGATCGGCCACCGCGTACCGGCCGATCTGCACGGTCGCGAGGTAGCTGGCGGTGGGCACGTCGCACTCGTACGTCCACGTCGCGCGCCCGGACGACACGGTCCGGTCGACCAGCTCACCCGTCGCCACCACCGTGTACGGCTGCTCGGCCGAGACCCGGATGCGGTACCTCGCCCGGTCGGACGGGTGGTCGTTGCAGGGGAACCACGTGGGCGCCCCGGACGGCTGCGCCGCCACGATGACGCCGTCGGTCAGCTCCTCCCAGCCGACCAGGCCCCAGGAACTGCGCCGCGGGGCGGGCGAGCCTGCATAGTCCACGGCGACCGTGAACGTCGCGCCGGCAGGGATCGGCTGCTCCGGTGTGACGACGAGCTTCGACGCCGCCTGCCGGAAACGGGTGCGACGGCCGCCGTCCACGGACACCTTTCCCACCTTCAGCCGCACCAGGTCGAGGCTGAACGATGACAGCTCCTGGGTGGCCGTCGCGGTGATGACGGCCCGCGCATCGAGCCGGTTGGTGGCCACGCGGTAGCGCAGGTCGAGATCGTAGGCGTCGACGCCGTATCCACCGTTGCCGGAGTGCGGGAGGTAGTCGTCGCCGACGCCGCGGGAACCCGCGGACGCCGAGGTCATGAGACCGTCGCGTGGTAGTCGGCGACCTTGACCTCGCGCCACGGCCCGATCGGGTTGCCGCTCCACCTGCTGCGGTCGGGGACGAGCTCCCCGCGCATCACGAGCGACGCCGGTCCGACCGTCGCGTGCGCCCCGATCCTGGCGGCGGGGAGGATGACGCTGTGCGGCCCGAGAGTGCCGCCGGTCTCCAAAGTCACCGTGTCCATGCTCATGATTCGATCATGGAACAGGTGCGTTTGCACGACGCAGCCGCGATTCACAGTGGATGCGTCGCCCAGCCTCACCAGGTCGGCCTCCGGCAGCCAGTAGCTCTCGCACCACACCCCGCGCCCGATCCGCGCGCCGAGGCTGCGCAGCCACCACACCAGGGCAGGCGTGCCGGAGGCGGCCTGGGCGAACCACGGCGCCGCCACCATCTCGACGAACGCGTCGGACACCTCGCTGCGCCACACGAACGACGACCACAGCGGATGCTCCGCCACCCGGATGCGCTGCACCAGTGCCCACTTCGCCACCGTGCTCACCGCCGCGGCGACCGCTCCGAACGCGAGCATCACCACGCCGCTGAGCAGCACGGCCGCCCACGGCCCCCAGGCTTCGGCGAGCGCCGTCAGCGTGAACAGCACGCCGAGCCCGATGGCGCAGGTGACGAACACGGGCACGATCCGGCACAGCTCCCAGAGCGCGCGGGCCACGCGGAGTCCCGCCGATGGGCTGTACGTGCGGCTGAGGTCGCCGCTCGCCGCGCTGCGCCGGAGTCGCACCGGGGGCGAGCCGAGCCACGACGATCCCGGCTTGGACTTGCGCGGTGCGGCGGACAGCACGGCGACGAGCCCGTCCTTCGGCACGCGGTGCCCGGGCGCCGCCATGCCGGAGTTGCCGAGGAAGGCGCGCGCTCCGATGTCGGAGCGGGCCACCCTGACCCGCCCGCCGCCCAGTTCGTACGACGCGACCAGAGTGTCGTCCGCGAGGAAGGCGCCGTCCCTCACCCGTGTCATCGCCGGAATGAGGAGCACCGTGGACGCCTCGACGTCCCTGCCGATGTCCGCCCCGAGCATCCGGAGCCAGACGGGGGTGAACAGGGAGGCGTAGAGCGGGAACAGCAAGGTGCGGGCGAGGTCGAGCACGCGCTCGGTCGCCCAGACCCCCCAGCCGACCGAGCTGCGCACCGGGTAGATGCCCTCGCGGAGCCCGAGGCCGAGCAGCCGCACGATCACGACCACGAGCCCGGCGAGCACGAACCCGGAGACCAGTGTGGCGGGGATCAGGGCCGCTGCGGCGCGCAGTGCAGCCTCGCCGATGGACGCCGACCCCGCCATCCCGAACGCGACGATCACGCCGCCGGCGGCGAACGCGACGATCGGCAGCAGCGCCACCACCACGCCACCGACGGCGTATGCGGCCAGCCAGCGTTTGCGCAGCGGGGGCCGCTCCTCGTCCCACCACGGCTCGCTCGGGCCCACCCGCACCGCGGGGGATCCGGCCCAGCGCTCGCCCGACCGCACGCGGCCGAAGACCGACGAGCCCGGATCGACCTGCGCGTTCTTGCCGATGCGCGTTCCCGGCAGCAGGGTGCTCCGCGCGCCGACGGTGCTGTTCGCGCCGATCCGCACGGCGCCGATCCGCAGCAGGTCGCCGTCGATCCAGTATCCGGAGAGGTCCACCTCCGGTTCGATGGCCGCGCCGTCGCCGATCCGGAGCATCCCGGTGACCGGCGGCAGTGCGTGCAGGTCGACGTTCGGCCCGATGCGGGCGCCGAGCGCCCGGGCGTAGTAGGAGATCCAGGGCGCCCCGGCGAGGCTGACCGCACCGACCTGGTGGGCCACCTGCTCGGCGAGCCACAGCCGCAGGTGCACGCCGCCGCCGCGCGGGTAGTCGCCGGCGCGCACCCCGGAGAGCAGCAGCCTGGCACAGACGACCGAGATGGCCATCCGGCCGAACGGCGTCGCGAACACGAGCAGGCCGACGATCAGCAGCCAGGCCGGCGTCGCCGGCAGGAAGCCGAAGCCGTCGAAGAGCCGCAGGATCGCGGACGCCGTGAGGGCATAGAGCAGCCAGCGCACACCGCTGAGGACGAACAGCGGCACACCGAGAATGGTCTGCAACCACTGCATCCTGGCAGGGGTGGGCGGCACGGCGTGGGTGGATGCCGTCGCCTCGCGTGCACCGGATGCGCGGGACGCGAGTTCCGCCGCCATTGCCCCGAGCCGGGGATGCGCGTAGATGTCGGCCACCGTGAACTCCGGATCGCGCTGCCGGATGCGCGTGACCAGCTGCGCGGCGGAGAGCGAGCCGCCGCCGAGGTCGAAGAAGTTGTCTCCGTCGCCGGAGACGGGCAGGCCGAGCACCGCCTGCCAGTCCGCGGCGAGGGCGCTGAGCACGGGGTCGGTGTCGAGGTCGGTGTCGGCGTCCGGGCCGTCGCCCTTGTTGCCGCCTGCGCCGCTGCCGGAAGCGCTGCGTGCCTGACCGGCAGGGAGCGGCCACGGCAACGCGGCTTTGTCCACCTTGCCGGACGTACGGGTCGGCAGCTCGCCGAGCACCGCGAGCAGGGGGACGAGCGCGGCGGGAAGCTCCTCGCGCAGCCGGGCAAGGGCGGCCGCCCTGTCGAACGCGCCGGGATCCACGGCGGACAGGTAGCCGACGAGCACCTGGTTGCCCGACTCCGTCGTCCGCACGGCGACCGCGGCGGCGGAGACGCCGGGCAACTGCTGCAGTGCGGACTCGATCTCCCCCAGCTCGATGCGCCGGCCGCCGACCTTCACCTGGTCGTCCGCCCTGCCCTGGAACAGCAGGCCGGCCGGGTCGAAGCGCACGAGGTCGCCGCTGCGGTACGCCCGCTCCCAGCCGAGCGTCGGCAGCGGAGCGTACTTCTCCGCATCCTTCGCCGGGTCGAGATAGCGGGCCAGCCCGACGCCGCCGATGATCAGCTCGCCCACCTCGCCGTCGCCCACCGGCTGCCCGTCGGCGTCGACCACCGCCAGGTCCCAGCCGTCGAGCGGCAGACCGATCCGCACCGGCTCACCCGGCCGGAGGAGGGAACCGCAGGCCACCACCGTCGCCTCGGTCGGGCCGTAGGTGTTCCAGACCTCCCGCCCGTCGACGGCGAGCCTGTCCACCAGCTCCGGCGGGCATGCCTCCCCGCCGAAGATCAGCAGCCGCACGTTCTCCAGCGACTCGGCGGGCCACAGCGCGGCGAGCGTCGGCACCGTCGACACGATGGTGATGCCGCGCGTCGTCAGCCACGGACCGAGATCCATCCCGCTGCGCACCAGCGACCGCGGCGCGGGCACGAGGCACGCGCCGTGCCGCCAGGCCAGCCACATCTCCTCGCACGACGCGTCGAACGCGACGGACAGCCCGGCGAGCACCCGGTCGCTCTGACCGATCGGCTCGTCCTGCAGGAACAGCCTGGCCTCCGCATCCACGAACGCCGCGGCGGACCGGTGACTGACGGCGACGCCCTTCGGCGTGCCGGTGGAGCCGGACGTGAAGATGATCCAGGCGTCGTCGTCGGGAGTGGGCGCGGAGATGATCGGGGTGGTGGCGGTGCTGGGATGCGCCGGGGCGCCCTCGAAGAGCTGCGACGACGCATCCACCGGCGCGGCGTCGAGCGCGTCGGCCGGGTCGGTGGGCAGGTACTCGGCGTCACCGGTGATGATGCCGCGCACGGCCGCCTCGCCGAAGACCAGGTCCGCCCGCTCCTCCGGGTCGTCCGCATCCACGGGAACGTACGCGGCCCCCGCGGCGATCACGGCGAGGATCGAGATGTACAGCTCGCGCGTTCCGGAGGCGAGACGGATGCCCACCCTGTCACCGCGCCGCACCCCCGCCAGCGTCAGCCGAGCGGCCACCCGCACGACCGCCGCCATCAACTCGCGGTAGCTGAGCGCGCCACGCCCGTCCTCCATGGCGGACGCATCCGGATGTGCGGCCGCTGTGGCGCGCAGCACATCCAGCAGCGTGCGTGGCTCAGCGGCGAACGCGCCGCGGTCCAGGATGCCCGTGCGAGCTTCGGTCACGTGTCACTCCATCCGAACGGCGAGGAAACGAACCTATGGGGCCACAGTAGCCAGCAGGTGAACGACCGGCTACTGCGACCCGCCCGACGCGTGGGTGCGGTGGCGCGCTGCGCTCAACTTGTGGCGGACAGAGCCTCCACGAGACGCGCCTTGGTCATCGACGAATAGCCGACGACACTGCGGCTGCGCGCTCTGCGTCGGAGTTCGACGACGGTGAGTTCGGCCAGCACCTCGCTGGCGGGGACTGGGGTGACGGCGGTGGAGGAGGAAGAGGAAGAGGTGGTGCGCTTCGCGGGGGTGGGGCGCTTGGCGGGAGACTTCGGGGCAGTGGCTTTCGCGGGAGTGGCTTTGGGAGCGCTGGCTTTCGGCGCTGTGACCTTCGGGGCGGCGACCGTCCGCCCGGTGGCTTTTGGCGCGGTGGCTTTGGTTGCCGCCTTGGTCGCGGCTGGCTTCGCCGCCTTCCCCGCGTCCTTCTTCCCGCTCGTCTTCGTCACGGGCGTCTTCGCAGGGGGCGTCTTCGCGGCGGGCTTCTTCGCGGCGGGCTTCCCCGCCGACTTCTTACGCAGCCGGTCGAACTCGCTTGCGAGTTCTTCGACTTTCTTCCTGGCCTTCTTGTCGACCTTCTTCGCCGCGCGTTTCGCGTCGGCGAGCGCCTCTTCCGCCTTCGCGAAGGCGTCGGCGGCGGACTTCTGGAGCTTGGACTGTTTCGGCATTGCGGGCCTCCTCGGCGGATTTCCTGCGCGGCACGGCCAGTTTTGCACCATCCGGTCGCGCCGTCGACGAAATGTCGCCGGTTCTTTGCCTGTTGGTCACACTCCGCGCGTAGCGTGCGGTCCACCGACCAGGAGGTGGACATGACATATACCGAAGCTTTCGACGTGGTGGATGCCGGCGAAGGGCGCTGGGACATCCAACTCCGCGAGACCCTGCTCGTCGCAGGGCAGGTGTGGCGCACGGCCGCCGGTTTCCTGCTCTGGGACTGGGCGGACCGCCAGCTCGGCACCTTCCCCAGCCTCGCCGAAGCGCTCCGCACGCTCTGGGCGACGCAGTCCCGCGAGCGCCTCGTCTAGCGGCGCGTCCGCCGCGCCAGCGCAGCCACCGCACCGCCGCGCGCGTCTCCTACGCCGACGCGGCCAGCCCCGCGGCCAGCTCGGCGAACACGTCAGCGGCGTCGGCGGACCGCACCAGCGGTGCCGCCTGCCCGAGCCACAGCGACTGCAGGTCGCCGATGCCGCGGCGCGAGGCCTCGGCGCGGAAGCGTCCGGTGAGCCAGTTCTGCACGGGGAACGGGGCCACCGCTCCCGCCGCTTCGATGGTGCGCACCGCCCTGTTCGCCGCGCCGCGCGCCAGCCGTCCGCTCATCGAGCGGGTCAGCATCGTGCGGTCGGCCGGTGTCTCCCTGATGGCCCTGCGGTGCGCATCCGTCGCCGCCGACTGGTTCGTGGCCAGGAACGCCGTGCCCACCTGGACCCCGGATGCGCCGAGCGCGAGCGCAGCACGCACGCCCCGCCGATCCGCGATGCCGCCGGCCGCGATGACGGGCACGTCCACCGCATCCACCACCTGCGGGATGAGCGCGAACGTGCCGATCAGCGACTCCTCGGCCGGCCGCAGGAACGAGACGCGGTGCCCGGCCGCCTCCATCCCGGTGGCGACGATGGCGTCGACGCCGCCGTCCCGCAGCGCGACGGCCTCCGCGACGGTCGTGGCGGTGCCGACCACCGCGATCCCGCGGGCGTGAGCGGCCTCGACCGCCTCGGGCGAGGGCACGCCGAACACGAAACTGATGGCGGCAGGGGATGCGGCGAGCGTCGCCTCGTACTGCTCCTCGAAGGTCGGGAGGTAGCGGTCGGGGCGCGTGGGGAGGTCGAGGCCGAGCTCGTCGAAGATCGGGCGGAGCGCATCCACTGCCGCGGCGAACTCGCCCTCGGTCACGTCGGCCTCGCCCTGCTCCACGTGCGGGAGCCACAGGTTGAGCGCAAAAGGGCGCTCGGTACTGCCGCGGAGTTCGGCGGCCGTCTGCGCGATGCGCGCCGCGTCGTAGCCGTAGAGGCCGTAGCCGCCGAGCCCGCCGAGGTCGCTGACGGTGGCGGTCAGCTCCACCGAGGAGAGTCCGCCGAACGGCCCGAGCAGGATCGGGGTGTCGATCCCAAGCAGCGTGGTGAGTTCGGCGCTGCGCCTGTCTGTGCTCATCGGCGTCCCTTCCTCGATCGTTCCGTGCCCATGATCCTCCGCCTCCGCGATCCTCAGCGCGCGGTCCAGCCGCCGTCCACGTGCAGGGTCTCCCCGCTGATCAGCGATGCGCCGTCCGAGGCCAGGAACACCACGGCGTCCGCGACCTCGCGCGGCTCTCCGATGCGGTGCAGTGCCGCGATCCGGTCGATCACGTCGGCCTCGAACGCGGGATCGGCCAGCATCTCCTCCGTGCCGTCCGTGCGCACGAAGGTCGGCGCGACGCAGTTCACCCGTACCCCGTGCACGCCCCACTCCACGGCGAAGCTCTTCGTCAGGTGCGCGACGGCCGCCTTGCTCAGGCAGTAGACCGCCTCGCCCGGCAGGGCGACCGAGCCGGCCTGCGAGCCGATGTTCACGATCGAGCCGCCGCCGTTGGCGATGAAATGTGCGCCGACGTACTGGCTGAGGAAGAAGGTCGACTTCACGTTGAGGTCGATGAGAGAGTCGAAGACGTCGACCGTGTACTCCTCGATCGGACGGTCGGGCACGCCGCCTCCCGCGTTGTTGACGAGCACATCCAGTCCGCCGAACTCCTCGATCGCGCGGTCGACGGCCGCGTAACTCTGCGCCAGGTCGGTCACATCCATCCGCACGGGAAGCGCGCGCCTGCCCAGCGCCTCGATCTCGGCGACCAGTCCGGAGACCGCCGTCTCGTCGCGCACACCGAGCGCCACATCCGCTCCAGCGGCAGCGCTCGCCACGGCGATCGCCCTGCCCAGTCCGCGCGCCGCACCCGTCACCAGGACGCGACGGCCCTCCAGCTGATCGCCCATGCTCTTGCTTCCTCCGACACGTTGTTGACCCCGACGTTGACCCCCGACGAGTCAATCATCTCCCGGCGCCGCTCCCCTCGGGCGTGGTGAGCACGACCAGCTGCTGCGTCGCGCGCGTCATCGCCACATAGTGGTCGACCGCGCCCTCGATCCCCGTCCCGAACGTCTCCGGATCGAGCAGCACCACGAGGTCGAACTCGAGGCCCTTCGACAGCTCGGGCGTCAGATACCGGATGCGCGGGGACGGCGCGAACAGGCCGGCGCCGTCGCGCCCCGCCCCGATCACGCAGGCGATGCCCTCGCCCTCCTCGTGGTCGGCGAGCCACGCATCCAGGATCGGCTGCAGCTCTGTCGCCGGCGCGTGGGTCACCGGCAGGCCGCTGCTCCGGATGGAGGTGGGCACGTTCGCGTCGGGCAGCACGGCCCGGATGACCGGCTCGGCCTCCGCCATGACCTCCTCCGGGGTGCGGTAGTTGATGGTCAGCGAGGCCAGCTCGGCGTGCGGAAGGCCGATCCTGCCGAGGCGTTCCTGCCAGGTCTCCGTGAAGCCGTGCCTGGCCTGGGCGCGGTCACCGACGATCGTGAAGCTGCGGGACGGGCAGCGGAGGAGCAGCATCCCCCATTCGGCGTCGGACAGCTCCTGCGCCTCGTCGACGATGATGTGCGCGAACGGCCCCGCCAGCAGGTCGGGGTCGACGCTCGGCAGCGCCGCCTCGTCGACGAGACTATTCTGCGCATCCGGTCTGCGAAGCATCGACATCACCAGCATCTCGGAGTCGTCTGCGGCGATCAGGTCGTCGATGACTTTCGCCATCTGCTCCCGCTCCGCCGCGAGGGTGGCGGCGCGGCGGCGGGCGCGCTTCGATGCCTCCGGGTCGCCGATGCGCCGCCGGGCCGCATCCAGGAAGGGGAGGTCTGAGACGGTCCAGGCCCGCGCATCCCTCCGGTGCAGCAGGTCCGCCTGCTCCGGCGTCAGCCACGGAGCGCACACCCGCAGGTATGCGGGCACCGACCAGAGGTCGCCGACGACGCCGACCGGGTCGAGCACGGGCCACGCGCGCGCGAACGTGCGGGTCAGTTCTTCGTTCTGCAGCAGTGCCCTGCGCACCTGATGCGGGGGGACCTCCTCGTCGTCGAATCCGTCGGTGAGGATGTCGAGCAGTGCCTCCCAGACCTGGTCGCGCGCCTCGTTGTGCGGCGTGCCGGGGTCGGGCGCGTCGAACGCCTCCGCCCACTCCGCGGGACTCAGCCGAAGGTCCGTCCAGGGCGTCTCGACCGTGAGGGCTGTAGATGGGGGGACCTCGTAGTACCGGACGGCCGCCTCCACCGCATCCAGCAGGGCTCCAGACGACTTCAGCGCAGCCACCCGCCGGTCGGCCTCCTCCTGCGCGTCTGCGCCTTCGGCGACGAGGTCACGGAGGGTGCAGATCTGCACGCTCTCCTCGCCGAGACCGGGCAGCACGTCGTCGACGTATGCGAGGTAGCCCTGGCTCGGCCCGACGAACAGCACGCCGTCGTCGCCGCGCGAGATGCGCGGGTCGGAGTAGAGCAGGTAGGCGGCACGGTGCAGCGCGACGACGGTCTTGCCCGTTCCCGGCCCGCCGTCGACCACCAGCGGGCCCCGCGAGCCCGCCCGGATGATCGCATCCTGGTCGGACTGGATGGTGCTCAGCACGTCGCGCATCCTGGGCGAGCGGCTGCTGCCGAGGCTGGCGATGAAGGCGGACTGGTCGTCGAGCGCCGCCGCGTCCTGCAGGCCGTCCTCGGTGAAGACCTCGTCCCAGTAGTCGCTCACCCTGCCGCGCGTCCACCGGTAGCGCCGACGACTGACGAGCCCCTGGGGATGCGCGTGCGTCGCCGCGAAGAACGGCTCGGCCGCCGGCGCCCTCCAATCGATGAGCAGCCGCTTGCCGTCGCGATCGGACAGGCTGAGGCGCCCGATGTAGACGGGTTCCGAGCCGTCGTCGGCCACGATCCTGCCGAGGCACAGGTCCAGGGTGAAGCGGCGTAGCGCACGCAGCCGGGCGGTCAGCCGGTGCACCTCGATATCGCGGTCGAGGGCGGCCTGCCCTTCGCCGACGGGCGCCAGCCGCTCCTCGGCGAGCCGCCGTTCCAGCTCGGCGATCTGCTCGTCGAGGCTCGTGGCGATGGCGGCGAACTGTTCCTCGTCGCGCGCGATCAGGTGGGCGTCCCGCTTGGCAGCGAGTCGCTCGGGCAGGGCGAAGGAAGAGGGGGAGAGAGTCACGATGGACGATTCTCCGCCCGACAGGGGGTCTTGCGGCAAGCCCCCTGGTGTGCTATATATTAGAAGTGGCGGAGGGAGTTTTCCCTCCGTTTTCGTTTGTTTAGGGGCGACTAGTCGGCCGGTCGCCACGGCTCGTCCGCGTGAGCCAGCCACACCTCCCGCGGGTGCAGGGACAGGATGAGCCGCTGCCCCTCGGTGCTGGGTTCGTCGAGTTCCCCGAACCACACGGCGGTGTCGCCGGCGATCACGATCGGCCCCTCGCCCGTCTCGATCACGACGATCTGGGATCCGCGGGTGTGGCCGGGAGCGGGCAGCAGCCGGACTCCCGCCACCAGCTCGTACTCGCCGTCCACGGCCGTGTACTGCACGCCGGGGGCGTCCACCCAGTCCGGGATCGTGTAATCGTCCAGCGTGCGGGCATCCTCGAGCTCCTGCCGCTGCACGTAGATCGGCCGACCGGCGAACAGGTGGTTGCCTCCGCAGTGGTCGAAATGCAGGTGGGTGTTGACCACCGCGGTGATACTTCCGAGGTCCAGCTCGTCGTGCCGGTCGAGAGCATCCAGGCGCGGGTCCATGTCAGCCACCGCGGGGTGCAGCTGCGTCAGCCCGGTGTCGACCAGGATCCGTCCATCCGGATGGTCGATGAGGTGCACGTAGACCGGCAGCCGCTCGTCCTCCCCGACGAGGAGACTAGCGACGCGGATGGGCGTGACGGCGACCGGATCAAGAGACATGCGGACACTGTACACAGCGGTGGCGGGCGGGCAGGAACGCGGGCGGCGCGTGCGCGGCATCGGCCTTTGCTCGCGACGCGGTCGCCCGAAGCATCAGCGTGAGCCGCGGGGCGAAGTCCAGGGCCAGATGACCCCACTCTGGATGTTGCTCACACGCAGCTGCGGTGTGAGTGACGGTGGCGGCGGGAGCGAACAGTAGGTTCGCGCGGTCTGTCGTTCCACGGAAACCTGCCCACCATCGGAACCGCCCTAGGCGTAGGCAAGGTAGGCGCCGGACTGCCCGGGTAGCTGCACCCGGAACACGGGGCGGAGGCCGACCAGCTCGAGCAGGGCGACCTGCTGGGGAACCTCCTCGTTCGTCATGGTGACCAGGTCGTGGAGACCCCAGTCGTCCGCGATCCAGCGGAGCACAGCGGCGACCAGGCGCCGGTCGAGCCCGTCGTCCAGCCGCGAGCTGCGCACCCAGAAGCTCACCGTGCCCCGGACCCGGTCCCATTGGTTGCCGGCCAGTGGCGTGATCTCCGCAGTCGTGTACGAGCGCGCGTCACCAGGCATGAAATAGACACACCCGAGACACTCGGACTCGTCCGGCGTCAGCACCGTGTAGGTGAAACGCCGCCCGTCGCGGTGCCCGCGCTCTAGCCCTTCGACGTCGGCGAGGTCATCCTCGAGCGTGAAGTCGTCGGCCGGCCAGCCCGTCTGCTCCCACGGCCTCAACTGTTCCCGGCTCGCCATCACGGCCTCGTAGTCCAACTCGACATCGGCGGCGACGAGCGGACGGAGCACGAACTCCGGCGTCGTCAACCGCTCCGGCACGGAGACCAGATCGGCAAAGTCCATGCGGTGATGCTAACCCCAACCCCGAGCAGCAATGTGGCGATCGACGCGCTGCTGCGTGGTGACTCTAGAATCACGCTCATGACAACCGGCACGAGCGACGAGCGGGGCGACCAGAGCGCGTGGACTCCGCCGGACGACATGACCACGGGCACGGCGAGCCCTGCGAAGGCGGCCGTTGGCGACCGGCCCGTCTTCGCGTACATCGCCAGCCTTCCGCAACCGCAACGCCGCATCGCCGAACGAGTGGATGAGCTGGCAGCCGAAACCCTTCCCGGGCTACGCCGTTCAGTGAAGTGGGGCATGTCCTACTACGGAGTCGGGGACGGATGGTGCTTCAGCTGCGGAGCCTTCGCCGGCCACGTAAAACTCATGTTCATCAACGGCGCGACGCTCGACCCGGTTCCGCCCGTCACACCACTCGGGATGGGCAAGGCAACACGAGGCGTGGAGATCGAGTCCGTCGACGACATCGACGATCATCAGCTTGCCGATTGGATGAGACAGGTCACCTCCCGGCCCGGACTCGGCGGCCCGAAGCGCTAGCAAGGCAACAGAACTCTCGCAACCAGCATTCTGGACGCCGAGTAGCGGCGCCGGGCGCCGCGCGTCAGTCGCTCTCGCCGAACTTCTCCGTCGCTTCGCGCCCGGCGGACGTCGCCCGCTGCAGGAACCCGGCGATGGTCTCCAGCTGCTCCGTGTCGTACCCGGCGCAGAGGTCGTCCATCCGGGTGTTCATGTCGGCGTAGAGGCGGAACATGTCCCTGCTGCGTTCGGGCAGTGCCCGGAGGAGGACCGAGCGACGGTCGGCGGGGTCGCGGTCGCGGGCGATCCAGCCGCCCTTCTCGAGCCGGTCCAGGATGCCCGTGAGCGTGGCAGGGTGGAGGCCGGTCAGCCGCGCGAGGGTGCTCGGACTGATGGGGCCGTTGGCGGAGACGATGTCGAGGCAGTCGAGGTCGATGTCGCGGAGTTCGGCGGCCATCCCGACCTGGTGGTTGAGCACGGACAGTTGCACCCGGAGGTCGCGGAGGGACTGCTTGACGGACGCGGCGGCGCGGCGCTGCATCCGCTGGTTCCGGCTCTGGTTCGGGCGCTGATTCGGGCGCTCAGATAATCCTGAAGTCATATGGTATCGCTTCCGTATTATATGGTTTCCTAACCCAAGAGTAGCGGAGACAGCATGGACATCGTCGTATTCGGGGCCAACGGCCCGACCGGCCGGCTCCTGGTCGGTCAGGCGCTGGCGGCGGGCCACGCCGTGACCGCCGTCACCCGCGATCCGGACGGCTTCCCTCTGCACGACGCATCCCTCCGGGTGGCCGAAGCCAACGTGCACGACCCGGCTGCGGTCGCCTCCGTGGTCCGCGGGGCGGACGCGGTGCTCTCCGCCCTCGGCGTTCCATACGGACGGCAGCCGATCACGGTCTACTCCGACGGCGCGACCAACATCCTGAACGGGATGCGCGCGGCCGGCGTGCGCCGCTTCGCCTGCGTGAGCTCCAGCGCCATCGACCCAGCCGCAGGACCGCACGGCGGCTTCTTCTTCGAGCGCGTGCTGCAACCCGTGATCGTCAACCTGTTCGGCAAGCAGCTCTACGCCGACATGCGCCGGATGGAGGCGATCGTCACCGCGAGCGACCTCGACTGGACCATCGTGCGGCCATCCGGCCTGTTCGACGCATCCGGGGTGAGCGAATACGACTACGCGGAGCGGTACACCCCGGGCGCGTTCACCTCCCGCGCCGACCTCGCCGATGCGCTCCTCCGCCAGGTGACGGAACCCGAATACGTGCGCACGATCGTCGCCGTGTCGACCTCGGCGGGCGCCCCCACCGTGCGCGAACTCATCGTGCGGGAGGCGCTGGGCAAGAAGTGACGCCGCCGCCCGGCTACCTCACGGTGACGGAGTTGGCTTTGTCGTTCATCGAGCCGAGGTTCGTCGCGTTGGCGCTGTATCCGTACGAGGCGCCGGTGTAGTTCGTGCCCTGCCACAGCTTCGTGGTGCAGTTCGAGAAGCTCTTGAACGAGCTGACCCTGCCGGACCAGCCGACGTTGCCGAGCGGCCCGAAGTACCAGACGGTGCTGCCGTTGCAGGCGCTCGAGTTGGTGATCTGGAAGAACGATCCGCCGTATCCCGCGTCGTCGAACAGCTGCGCTTGGACGAAGGTGGCCTTCGCGCCGGCCAGGGCTGCCGGGCTGGGCGCGCCGACCGGGGCGGCGAGCGCATCCTCGGCGGCTCCGCGCGCTCCGCTCGGGGCGACGACGAGGAGGTGCTGCTGCTCCAGGACCGCCTCGTTCAGGTCGTCCCCGTCGTCCACGCACACCACGGATCCGGTGCCGAGGTCGTATGAGCAGGACTGCGCCGGAGACGTGGGAGCCCCGGGCGCCTCCGCGGTGGCCGCGTTCGCCGCGCCGCCGACGGACAGGAACCCGGCCGACAGGGCGGCGACGCTGAGCGCCGAAGCGAGAAAACGGCGCGATCGAGCCGTGGTTGTGATTGCCATTGCGACTTCTCCCCCGAAGTGAACACACGCCCGACCGATACCGGGCAGCCTCATTCTGTCTCTGGCTCGCCGGTGGCACAAGAAATCAGTTCCGAGTCCGGTTGAGAGGATTCGGCGTGGAGGCACATTTCTTAGGTATGAGCGATTTGGCCGAGGTGAGGCCGGCGGGGGACGCGACGGGACGGTCCGGGTCCACGGACCGGGCCCTCCTGCGCGCGCTCTCCGGCGGTAGCACGACCGCGCTCAGCGCTCTCTACGACCGGCACAGCCGTGTGGTCTACGCGTACACCGCCGCGCGACTGGATGCCCGCGAAGACGTCGAAGAGGTCAGCCAGGACGTCTTCGTGACGCTCTGGCGCAAACGCGCCACCATCGAACTCGCCGGGGAGTCTGCGCTGCCCTGGCTCCTCGTGACCAGCCGCAACCTGATCGCCAACCGTCGACGCTCCCTCCACGTCCACCAGAAACGACGCACAGACGACCCTGTCGACGGGTCGGTGCCGGACCCGCGCCCTGGGCCGGATGTGCTCGCCGAGCAGCAGCAACTGCTCGCATACGTCGAGAGCGTCGTCGCCGCGCTCCCCGAGCCGGACCGCACGGTGTTCGAGCTGTGCATCCGCGGCAGCCACAGCTACGACGAGGCCGCCGCGCAGGTCGGCATCACCCCCGGCGCGGTCCGCAACAGGCTGTCCCGACTGCGCGGACGCCTCAGAAGCGAACTCGAAACCCTCAGGGGGATGCCATGACCAACCCCACCTTCCTGCCAACCGACGATCGCTTCGACGAGCTCAAGCAGTCGATGTTCGCCGAGATCACCCGCGCCGAACGGCGTCGCACCCGCAAGCACCGGATCGTCGCCCTCGGCATCGCAGGAACGATCGCCCTCGGCACCACGGCAGGAGCGATCGCCATCGCGGAAGCATCCCAAGGCCAGATCAACTACACCGCAGACTGCTACGCCGCGGCCGACCTGGGCGCGCGCCACGGAACCTCCCTCTACGCGCCGGGCGACCAGGATGCGAAAACGCCGACACCGCTCAGCGAGCGCATCTCGCTTGCCGAGGAGATGTGCGCAGCGACCTGGCGGATCGGCACCTTCTCCCCCGGCGGCTCCACGAGCACGAAAGAGTTCCCCGTCCCCGACCTGGAAACCTGCCAGCTGCCCGACGGGCGACTGGCGGTCTTCCCCTCCGACCTGGCCGCGAGCGAGCTCTGCCCGCAACTCGGCCTCGCAAGCCCGCACGAATGAACACGGGGAACCAGTTCGTGCGGAAAGGGACGGTGCCCGCCGCATCACATGCCTGGGGGTGGGCAGCGGCGGGCACCATCCGACCAGACGTGAACACGGAACGGACCGGATGCCCGCAGCGCGGCACCGGAGAGAGATAGAGGAGATCCCATGTCCACTCACTACATCGACCCGGCGGCCATCGAGCTGCCCCCGACCGAACCGATCGACATGACGGCGCTGCTGGAGCGGGTGTTGGCGGAGAGGGGGTAGGGCGGTCTGCCCTCGCTAGGTCTTCGGCCGTGCGGCACGGCGAAACGTCACTCCACGCTCAGGCTTATCCCGTCTGGCAACTCTGATCGCAGGATCTGGATGACCTCGGTTCGGTCGCGGTCGAAACGCTGGAAGTTCTCCTCCGAGTCCCAGCCTTCAAAGGGATCCAAGTGCTCGCTCCAGAGGTCGTAGAGCCGGCGGAGACGCCTGGTGAGCTCCTCGGAGAGACCGAAGTCGCTCGGCTCCATCGTGTACTTGTCTGTGCCGGACTCCCAGAGCGGCCAGCGGTGGCCCCAGTCGAAGAAGAACCTGATCGTGCGCGTGCCTGTCATGGTGAACCGATGGCTTGTTAGCAGCTTCCCTTGGTCTTCGGTATGGCGGTGATGATCAGCTTATTGTTCTCGGACCACACGACAGTGGGCTCGAATTGCTGCTGGATCCCCTTGTTGGTGAGGTACACGAGGATGCCGTAGGCGCACCGCTTCTGCCCCGCCTGAGCCGTCGTGTACTCGGGGTAGGTCATCGCGGCATAAACTCCGGAGGCCATGACGTCGTCCCACGAGTAGCGCGCGTCTCCGATCTGATCCAGCTTCGCCTGCCAGTCTTTTTGGTGACCAGCGGCGATGTGCTTATATCCCGAGCCCGTCGCTCGAACGTCGTCGTGGAACCCGCACTTCAAATCGATTGAAGTCTTTTGACCGTTCCACCACCAGTCATACGACTTGATCGCGAAGTTGCTGTCGTTTAAGGTCCAGCATTGCCCCCACGCCCACAAGTCCAGGAGACGGGACGAGCGGTCGGGCTCGGGAGCAGGCGTGCGCGCAGAGCCCGGTTGAACCTTCTGTGTCATCCCATCCGGAGCGAGCACGTACCAGCCTTCATTGCCGGACTCCACCGTCAGCTCAGAGCGGTCCGCTGTACTTGTAACAGGTGGGGCCGACGCATTCGCAGGAGCCATCCCCGTTTCCAGGCCACCGAGCACAAACACCATACCGACCGCCCACACCGCTTTTTGCCAGCGCCCCATTGCGCATCCTCATTCCCATCGATTCTCGCTCTGTGAAATCCAGAACCTGACACACGACAGGCTAACCCAAGAAAACCCCGAACACGAATCGCTACCCCGCCACCAACCCGCTCACCGCAGCACCCCGAGCGAGCGCGCCGTCGACACCGCCGCCGTGCGCGACGCGACGCCGAGTTTCGAGAACACGTGCACCAGGTGCGATTTCACCGTGGCGTCGGTGACGTAGAGGCGGCGGGCGATTTCGGCGTTGGATGCGCCGTCGGCGACGAGTTGCAGCACCTCGATCTCGCGGGCCGAGAGGCTCACGCTGGGTGAGCGGAGTCGTTCCATCAGGCGGCCGGCGATGGCGGGGGCGAGCGCGCTCTCGCCGGCCGCCGCGCTGCGGATGGCCGCGATCAGGTCGCCGGGGGGCGCGTCTTTCAACAGGTAGCCGCTCGCGCCGGCCTCCACGGCGCCCAGGATGTCGCCGTCGGTGTCGTAGTTCGTGAGCACCAGCACGTACGGCGGCGCATCCAGGGCCCGGATGCGCCTGGTCGCGTCCGCCCCGCTCTGGCCGTCGGCGAACTGCAGGTCCATGAGCACCAGCTCGGGGGCCGTCGACTCTGCGAGGGCGACGGCCTCGTCGGGGGTGGCGGCCTCGCCGATCACCTGCAGGTCGTCCTCACCTTCCAGCAGCGCCCGGATCCCGGCGCGCACGACGGGATGGTCGTCGGCGATCACGATGCGGATCATCGCGCATCCACCGGGAACGTCACGGTCAGCGTGGTGCCACGGCCGGGCGCGCTGTCGACGAGGAGGTCGCCGCCGAGTTGCTCGACCCGTTCGGCGATGGCGCGCAGGCCGAACGAGTCGGAACCGGCCGCGCGGGCGCCCACCAGTTCCGGGGCGAAGCTGAAACCGTCGCCGTCGTCCGAGACCGTGAGGGTCACCTCGGTGTCCGTCGCGTCGAGCACGACCCTGGCGACCGTGGCGTGCGCGTGCTGGCGCACGTTCGCGAGTGCACCTTGAGCGATGCGCAGCAGGGCGGTCTGCACAGTCATCGGGAGGTGTCCCGTCTGCGACGTCTCGACCTCGATGCGCAGGTCGCCGTCGGTGCCCGGCTGCTGTTCGCCGAGGCGGGCGAGTGCTTGCGCGAGCCCGTCGTCGAGCAGCGGCGACGCCAGCTCCCGGATGAACCTGCGCGTGTCCGCGAGCCCTTCCGCCGCCGTCTCCCGCGCGAGCCGGACGTGCTCAGCGCCGGGCCGGTCGCCGTCCGCGCGCTCGGCGGCGTGCAGCAGCAACTGGATGCTCGACAAGCCCTGCGCGACCGTGTCGTGGATCTCGCGGGCGAGGCGGGAACGCTCGGCGAGCATCCCCTGCTCCCGTTCGCTCTCGGCCAGGCGGTCCCTGGTCGCGACGAGTTCGGCGAGCAGCGCCTCGCGTTCCGCAGCCTCGCGCGCGAGGGCGCGGTAGCCCAGGCCGATCAGCAGGGCGACGGCAGCACCGACCACCGGGCCGATCACGCCTCCGACGGTGAAGCCGCCGTGCATCCCGAGCGCGACGATGGCGACGCCGGTGGCGGCGACCACGGCTGCCGGGCCGAGCAGGCCGGGGAGCACATGCAGGTAGAGGAAGAACATCGGGAAGACGAGGTACGCCGCCTCCGGCACCAGCACGATCAGGCCGATCCAGATGACAGACAGCCCCACGATCCAGAGAGCTGCGGCCGCCTTCCTGCGTCGCTCCGGCACGAATCGCATGAACGCAACCAGTGCGTAGACGACGGCGAACGCCGCCGTGAGCGCCAGCGACGGACCGAGCGACGGGCCGCCCACCAGGAACACCCGCACCAGCACCAGCACGAGCAGGCCGACGACGAGCAGGTGGAGGCCCGTGCGCAGCCCGACGAAGACAGGGGTGAGGGTGTTGTGCGGCATGACGCTTCCAGCGTAAGGACTCGGCGCCGCGGGGGCATCCATCGAAAGTTCGAGCACAGCATCCACAGGCTCGACGATGACCGGGATGCGCGCGGAAACGAGGCTGGAAGACGTGCCGGGACGACGCTCCCGGCCGGAAAGGAGACCCCGTGTTCGTCGCATGGCGCGACCTGCGGTTCGCCAGAGGCCGCTTCATCCTGATCGGCGCCGTCGTCGCGCTCATCACCGTCCTCGTCGGGTTCCTCGCCGGGCTGACCGGCGGGCTCGCGTTCCAGAACGTGTCCGCGGTGCTCGACCTGCCGGGCAACAGACTGGTGCTGCAGCAGACGGACGGGAAGACGGCGGGCTTCTCGGAGTCCGAGCTGTCCGAACGGACGGTGGAAGCGTGGCGGAGCGCGCCGGGGGTGCGCGAGGCGCTGCCGGTGAGCATCGTGCAGGGCCGGGCGACGGCGGGCGGGGCCGGCGGGACGACCGGCGCCGGCGGGACAACCACCGGCGTGGCCCTGTTCGGGATGCCCGCCGGCGATTCACCGGGCGGTTCCTCACTGCGCAGCCTGGTTCCCACGAACGACGACGAGGTCGGCCTGTCGACCGGAGCCGCCGCCGACCTGTCCGCCAGCGTGGGCGATCGGGTGAGCATCGCGGGCGCCGCATACCGGGTCGCGTCGATCGGCGGCGACCTCTGGTACAGCCACACCCCGGTGGTCGCTCTGACGAGCAGCGCGGCGGCCGAGGCGGAGAAGCGGATGGGCGGGAGCGGCGCATCCACGGTCCTGGCGGTGACCGGCGACCCCGACTGGGATGCTGTGGGCCGGTCGACGGGGACCGTCGCGCTCGCGCCGCTCGCGAGTCTGACCGCGCTGGAGACCTTCAAGTCGGAGATCGGCTCGCTGGCGCTCATGGTGGTGATGCTGTTCGGCATCTCGGCCCTGGTGGTCGGCGCGTTCTTCACCGTGTGGACGATGCAGCGCTCCGGCGACATCGCCGTGCTCAAGGCCCTCGGCGCGACGACCGGCTCCCTAGTGCGCGACGCGCTCGGGCAGGCGCTGGTCGTGCTCGTGGCAGGGATCGGCATCGGACTCGCCGCCGTCGTCGGGCTCGGCGCCATCGCCGGCGGGGCGCTGCCGTTCCTGATCAGCCCGCTCACCACCCTCGTGCCCGCCGGGGCGATGGCCGTTCTCGGTCTCGCCGGCGCGGCCGTCGCCCTCCGGACCGTCACCTCGGCGGATCCCCTCACCGCACTCGGGAGCAACAGATGATCACCCTCGACAACGTCACCCTCACCTTCCCCGACGGCGCATCCCGCGTGACGGCAGTGGATGCGGTCACCCTGCACGGCCGCGCCGGCCGCGTCACCGGGATCACCGGCCCGTCGGGCTCCGGCAAGTCGAGCATCCTGGCCATCGCCGGCACGCTCATCCGGCCGGACTCCGGTCGCGTGCTGATCGACGGGGTGGATGCAGCCGGGCTGTCGCGCACAGAGGCGACGGCGCTGCGTCGCTCACGCATCGGCATCGTGTTCCAGCAGTCGAACCTGCTGCCGTCGCTCACCGCCCGCGAACAGCTGCAGGTGATGGGCGAGCTCGGCGGCCGGCCGTCGCGCGGGCTGCGGCGTGCGGTGCGGGCGCGGGTGGACGACCTGCTCGACGCGGTGGGGCTGTCCGGCCAGGCCGACCGGCGACCCGCGCAGCTGTCCGGCGGCCAGCGGCAGCGGGTCGCGATCGCGCGGGCGCTCGTGCGGGAGCCGCGGGTGCTGCTCGTGGACGAGCCGACCAGCGCGCTCGACCAGGAGCGCGGCGCGGCGATCATGGACCTCATCGGGCGCCTCAGCCGCGAACGGGACACGGCGACCCTGCTGGTGACGCACGACCTGGGGCACAGCGGGGCGCTGGACGAGCTGGTCACCGTGGTCGACGGCCGCGTGGTCGACGCTGCGGTCGGGGCCACGGCGGCGAAACACCAGTAACTGTCGCGAAACTCCCGGGATGCGGCGCAGTTACTGGTGTCTCGCGGCGCGGCGCGGCGCGGCGGTTACGCCTGCAGGGCGAAGCCGCCCGTCCAGGCGATCTGCTCGCCGACGGCGAGCGTCAGCTGCAGGAAGCCGAGGGCTTCGAGCTCGCGGGCGCGCTTGAGCGAGCCGGCGTCGACGGCCTTCACGCCTCCGGCGGTGATGGCGGCGGCGAGCTCGGCCTTGGCCGCGTCGTCGTCTCCCGCGATGAGGACGGTGGTCTGCACGTCGCCGACCTTCTTGCTCGCGAGGGTGGCCGCGAACGTCGTGTTGAACGCCTTGACGACCTTCGAGCCGGGCAGCTTGGCGGCGATGACCGCGGCGGCCGAGCTGTCGGCGGGAACCACGAGGCCGTCGAAGGTGGCGAAGTCGAGGGGGTTGGTGATGTCGACGACCGTCTTGCCTGCGAGGGCGTCGCCGTACTGGGCGATCACGTTGTCGACCTCCGGATACGGCACGGCGAGGACGACGATGTCGCCGTTCACTGCGCTGCCGGTGCGGCCGAGGTACTCGACCGTGCTTCCGCCGTCGGCGACGACGCCGCCGATCGCCTTGGCCATGTTGCCGTTTCCGATGATGCTCACCGAGGTCATGATGCTCCTTCCGGCCGAAGCCGCTTTAGTTGATGCTTCAACTATTACTCGGATTTAGTTGAAGTGTCAACTAATTTGCTAGAGTGGTGGTCATGACAGACGCCGAGGCACTCGAGGGACGCGAGAAAGACGCGTGGCTCGGCCTCCTCGCGCTCGTCCAGCTCCTCCCCGGTGCGCTCGACACGCAGCTCAGCCGAGACTCCGCCGCGACGCACTACGAGTTCTTCGTGCTCTCCCGCCTGGCCGAGGCACCCAACCACCGGATGCGGTTGAGCGCGCTCGCGACGGCGACCAACGCATCCATGTCGCGGTTGAGCCACGTCGCCAGCCGCCTCGAAGCGCGCGGGCTGATCCGGCGCCAGCCGTGCGAGGAGGACGGTCGCGCGACCAATGCGGTCCTCACGCCCGCCGGCGAGGACTTCGTGCGGGATGCGTCCCCCGGCCACCTCGACACCGTCCGCTCGACGCTGCTCGGCGCACTGACGGCCGACCAGGTCGAGCAGCTGGCCGCGATCTCGACCACCTTGGTGACCGCGATCGACCCCTCCCGCCGCCCGAGCGACTCCTGCGCGAGCATCGTCGAGGCCGCGAAACACCAGTAACTGTCGCGAAACGCCCGGGATGCGCCACACTTACTGGCATCTCGCGGCTCAGGGGCGATCGGGCCAGCCGAGGCGGCGACGGACCGCGGCGGAGCCGGCGGCCGGGTAGTCGGGCCAGCCCGGGGCGAGCAGGTCGTCGGCGAGGTCGAGCATGGTGCGCGCCGCCGTCTCCGGGTCGGCGGCGAGCGCCGCGGCGATCCGGTGCGCCTCGCGTGGGTACGACTGCTCGAAGCGACGGCGCGCATCCAGGTTGTCGCGCGTGGCGGCGCTGGCGGGCACGCGCTCGGTGATCAGGTCGATGAGCGTCCCCTCCGCCTCCTCCCGGATGACGTGGGCCCCGCTGAGCAGTTCGCCGCGGCGGGTGCGGCCGACACCGACCAGCAGCTGCACCAGGAAGACCGCAGCGGCGGCGGCACCGGAGGTGTGGATGCGCGGCACGGTCGCGGTGGTGACCTCACGCATCCACTGTCTCACCTGGCCGCCGTCCCAGAAAACCTCGGACGCGTTCGCGGAGAACGTGCGCAGCTCGCTCTCGTCGACCACGGCGAACTCAAGCACGTGGCCGTCGTCGTAGAGCGCCTTGAAGCCGTCGTGGTGTTCCCGCCCGACCGCGACCAGGCGCCCATGATCCGGCAGCCAGGTGAGGTCGGTGCGGAAGCGCTCCTGCGCGCCGGGCTCGGTCACGATCGCGAAGTCGTGATCCGACCACTCGTCGACCCGCCGGCGGTCGGCCGTTGAACCCATGCCGACGAAGCCGATCACGTCGGGCTCCGCCTCCGCCCACGCGCGCAGGCGGTCGATGAAGTCCTCGAACGCCGAGGCGACGCCGGAGTCCACGGGGTCAGTCCTCGGCGGCGGGGTCGGCGGCGGCGTCATCGGCAGCGGCGAACAGCGGCAGCATCCGCCCTGCGGCCTCGGCGCGCACGAACACCGGGATCGCGTCGAGCGGGGTGTCCACCGTGACGGTCGCACCTCCCGCGAATTGCTCGCCCGTCCAGGCGTCCACCCACGAACCGGCAGGGAGGTAGACCGGCCAGCTGGTCGCGCCCTCGGACAGCACGGGGGCGACGAGGAGGTCGTCTCCGAGCATCCACTGCGGCTCCGTCGACCAGACGGCCGGGTCGGCCGGGTGGTCGAAGTAGAGCGGGCGCATCAGCGGACGGGCGGTCGCGACCGTGACCGCCGCCTGCTCCGCCAGGTATGGCACGAGACGTTCGCGCAGCTTCGCGTACCGGCGGAACACCGGGATGACACAGTCGTCGCCCGAACGCTCCTGGATGTTCCACGGCGTGCGGTCGCGCGACGGCGTGCGGTGGTGGTTGAACTCGGAGTGGTACTGCATGATCGGCACGAACGTCGCGGCGGCGACCGAGCGGAGGAACAGCTCCGAGGAGGGCACGTCGCCGGAGAAGCCTGCGAGGTCCCAGCCCCAGTAAACGATGCCGCTCGCGGCGGCGGAGAGTCCGGCGAGCATCGACCAGCGGAACGCCTCCCAGGTCGAGTTCTCGTCGCCCGCCCAGAACGCGCCGTGCGCCTGCGAGCCGGTGAAGCCCGCGCGGCTGAACGTCACGGGCGCCTTGCCCGCCGAGCGGAGCAGGTCGCCGTACGCCGCGGCGTACGCGACGGGGAAGGTGTTGTTCTTCTCGTCGCCGCGCCTGCCGTCGAGGTAGACGAGGTCGCTGCCCCAGGCATGCTCTCCACCGTCCGTCTTGAAGCCGTCGATGCCGACCTCCTCGACGAGGTAGCGGCGCTTCTCCGTCCACCAGCGCGCTGCGCGCTCGTCGGTGAGGTCGGGCATCAGGCCGAGCGGGAACCACCAGCCGCGGTTGCGGTACGGACGCAGGCTGCCGTCCGGCGCCTCCTCCCGGATGAGCACGTTCTCCCTGATCGCCGCTGCGGCGTCCGCGGCGACCTGGTCGCGGGGGTGCGGGCGCATCTTGATGAGCGGGATCTGCCACAGGTGCAGCCGGATGTCCCTGGCGTGCAGTTCGTCCGTCATGCCCTTCGGGTCCGGCCACGCGCCGTCCTCGGGGAACTCGAAGTCGGCGAGGCGGTGCGGCGCGCCGTCCTCGGTGACGGCGGCGCGCGCATCCCGGAACGCGGTGAACGTGCTCTCGTCGCTCCACGCCTCGATCACCACGGAACCGACGGGGATGTCGTGCTCGCGGTGCAGGTCGGCCTGGCGCATGACCTCGGCCTGCGTGTTCCACTCGTTGCCGCTCGCCCACAGTCGGAACACCCAGTCGGGCAGCTCGACCGGGGTGCCGGCCTCGGCGAGGAAGCCGCGCAGCACGTCCGTCGGGGATCCGTCGAAGAAGGCGACGGAGAGCAGGTCGCCGGAGGGACCGGATGCGTCGACCGGGGCGTCGAGCTCGGCCTCGACCCGCAGCTCGGAGGGGGTGGATGCGCCGACGTCGAACCAGACGCGACGGGACGTGCGGACGTGGAAACCCCATCCATCGCCACCCACGACGTGCGCGAACGGCATGGGCAGGTAGGTCTTCCGCTCCGCGCCCTGGTTCTTGTACTGCTCGAACACCACGGAGTCGAGTTCGGCGCCGCGGTGGTCGAGCGCGTCGTAGCGCTCGCCGAAACCGGTGACGTGCTCGCCGTCGGCCAGCGGGAGCGCGAACCGGATGCGCGTCGCCCGCTCGCCGTCGTGCAGCACGGAGACCGAGCCGGGGACGATGCGGGATGCGCCGGATGCGCCGGATGCGGTCGCTACCGCCTCCGCATCCACCGGCTGCCACTGCGCCGCGCGGAACGAGAACCAGCGCGTGCGCTCGGTGCGGCCGTCGGTGTGCGTTGCCGTGAAGCGATAGCGGTATCCGCCGCCGAACCGGAGCGGCGGGGTCTCGACCTGCCAGCCGCCGACCGCGCGGGCGAGCCGGGCCTGGGCCGAGGCGAGGTGGCCGCCGTCCTCGGTGCGTCCGCGAGAGGAGCTGGCGACGCGGGCGAGCGGGAGCACGAGCGACTCGGGCGTGCCAGCATCCGCATCCACACCCGCATCCGGTCGCCAGGCGAACTCGACGGCGACCGCATCCACCGTCCCGCTGGCGCGCACGCCGAGCACGGCGGTCGAGCCGGCCTCGGGGACGACCGGCGAGCGCTGCTCGGTGTCGATCGAGTACGGGTGGCCGGAGCCGGACGGGCGGTGGCGGATCATCGGGTGGGTCCTTCCGGGAGCGACGTGAGCGACGTGAGCGAGGTGAGCGAGGTGAGAGTCGGGTCGAGTTCGACGGCGAGACGGATGAGCATGGCGTGGCTCCACAGCAACGGGGTGGCGACGGCGCCCCAGCGGTCGAGCCACTCCTGGCGCATGCCGGGGGCGATCAGGTGGCCGTCGACCTGCTCGGGGAGGTCGAGGTCGGCGGTGGCCGTCGATGCCGCCCACGCGAGCAGTTCCGCCGCGCGCTCCCGCTCGCCCGCCGCGGCGTGCGCCAGGCCGAGGAAGCAGCTGAGGATGGGCCAGCGGCCCCCACCGTAGAAGGTGTCGCCGAGGTAGCGGTGCACGCCGCCGTCGACCGTGAGCTGCCGCTCCAGGGCGTCGATGGTTCCCGCGGCGAGCGCCGAGCGCGCATCCACCATCCCGAGCGGGGCGATGGCTGCCGCGAGGCTGCCGTCGACGGCGGCGACGCCGAGCCATTTGGTCAGGTGGCCGTCGCGCACGCCCCGCTCAGCGACGACCTCGCCGATGGCCCGGGATGCGGCCGTCGCCTCCTCTGCGCGGGTCCCGCTCACCAGGCCGGCGCGCACCGCGGCGTCCAGCCCGGCCGAGACGCAGGCCAGCGTGGAGACGTGCACGGACTCGCTGTGCTCCTCCCACCAGTCGTAGCACGGGCGGTCCCAGGAGCTGGTGAGGTAGTCGACCGTCAGCTCGGCCGCTTCGCGCCACCCGGAGAGGTCGACGCCGTGCCGCTCGGCGTGGGCGACGAGCGCCCACAGCCAGGTGCCGTAACCGTCGAGCTGGAAGTCCCACCACTCGTCGGTGCCGTCCTGGCCGTCGTACGTGAACCGCGCGGGAAGCATGTGCTCCCCGGCCGGCGGTCGTCCTGCCCTGGTCTCGTCGACGATCCAGTGGATGTGGTCCGCCCGCGCCGTGAGCACCCGCGCGCACCAGTCGAAGAAGGCCGTCGCCGATGCCTCGTCGCCGTAGGAGGAGACGCCATCCGCGATGAACGATCCGTCGCGGAACCAGCAGTATCCGGCGTATGCGGAGAACGTGGGACTCGCCGGGTATGCGCCCTCCGGCGTCTGCAGCGCCGCGATCAGGCGGTGGCCGGAGGCGGCGAGGTCCGCGATCCCGGCGAGCGCGGTCTGCGGGGTGAAGGTGGTGGGCACGACGGCCTTTCTGGTGTGTCCGTGACTCGGTGTTCGTGGTCGGCGTTCGTGGTCGACGGCTCCGCGATGGGCGGCCCGGCCGGGATGGGGGTGCCCGGCCGGGCCGCTCTGGCGGTGCGCTGCTACTTGAGCAGCGCGTCGACCTGCTTCGCCGTCGCCGGGATGGTGTCGGCGGTCTTCGACCTGCCCGCCGCGATCTCGCCGAGCGCGTTGGTCACGTCGTCCTGGATCTTCTGCGAGTTGGAGCCCAGGTTCGGCGCGGTGGCGATGTGCTCCAGCGAGTCGAACACGGCCTTGCGGTTCTCCGGGGTCCCGGCGGTGAGATACGGCTTCAGCAGGGACTCGTCCGAGATGGCCGGGAGCTCCCAGCCCGCCTTGAGTCGCACATCCACCATCGTCTTCGAGCTGGACAGGTACGTCGCGAACTTCTGCGCTGCGTCCTTGTGCTTGGAGTCGTTGGAGACGGCGACCGCGTTGGAGAACGTGGCGCTGGCCTTCTGGGTGTCACCGGGCTCGACCGCGACGTCCCAGCCGAACGGCAGCTTCCCGAGGGTGCTGAACATCCAGATGCCGGTGTGCCACATCGCCAGCTTGCCGTCCTTGAACAGGTTGGAGTCGAAGTCCGGGGTGCCTGCTCCGTCGGCAGCGGACGGCATGGTCACGCCGCTCTTGCCGGCGAGCCAGTCCGCGGCCTTCGTGCCGGCGTCGGAGTCGAACGCCGACTTCTTGCCGTCCTTGGTGAGGAAGGAGCCGCCGGCCTGCTGCACGGTCTTGTAGTACTCGTTGTACGTGATCGGCTGGTAGTCGCCCCAGACGCCGGCCGCCTTGTCGGTCAGCTTCTTGGCCGCAGCCTCCTCGTCCGCCCAGGTCCACGAGTCCGTCGGGTATGAGACGCCCGCCTTGTCGAAGAGGTCCTTGTTGTAGAAGAGCACCACGTTGGAGAACGAGGTGGGCAGGCCGTACTGCTTGCCGTCCGTCTTGTAGGTGTCGAGCACCGAGGTGCGGTACGCCTTGGCATCCACACCGTCGAGCGGCGCGAGCACGCCGTCCGCCTGCAGGTTGCCGTAGCTGCCGAGGTCCACGTCGAACACGTCGGACTGCGTACCGGCCGAGAGGTCGGTCTGCAGCTTGGTGAAGTAGTTGGCGTAGTCGGTGGTCGACACCTTGACGGTGATGTCCGGGTTGGCCTTCTCGAACGCGCTCACGATGGTGGCGAGGTTCTTCTCGTTGCCGCCGTTGGAGATGAAGTTCGAGTATGTGATGGTCGTCTTCCCTCCGTCGGAGCCGGATGCGCTGCATCCACTCATCCCGACGGTGGCGAGGGCGGCGACCGCGAGTGCTGCGGTCGCGGCGAGTTTCTTGTTCATGTGTTTGCTATCTCCTTTGATACGGATGGTGCGGATGCTGCTGCTGTGGTGATGGAGGTGATGGCGCGGCTATTTCAGGCCGGTGCCGGCGACGCCCTGGACGATGTACTTCTGGGCGAAGAGGTAGAGCGCGAACATCGGGATGATGCTGACGACCGAGCCGGCCATGAGCACGTCCCACTGGGTGGAGTACTGCCCCTGCAGGCTCGACAGCGCCACCGGGAGCGTCTGCATCAGCGGGTCGCGCAGGATGATGAGCGGCCAGAGGAAGCTGTTCCAGGTGTTCAGGAAGCCGAACACCGCGAGCGTGGCGAGCGCCGGGCGCACCAGGGGGAGCACGATCTGGAAGAACACCCGGAAGTGGCCGGCCCCATCCAGCGTGGCCGCCTGGTCGAGCTCGTACGGGACCGTGCTGATCGCCTGCCGCAGCAGGAACACCCCGAAGGCCGACGCGACGGTGGGCAGGATGGCGCCCGCATACGTGTTGATGAGGCCGAGCGACTTCATCTCCACGAACAGCGGCACGATGAGCACCTGGAACGGGATCATCATGGTCGCCAGGTAGAGCACGAAGATCGCACCGCGGCCGCGGAACGGCATCCGGGCGAACACGTACGCCGCCATCGAGCTGGTGACCAGCTGGAACAGCGTGCTCACCACGGCGATCACCAGGCTGTTGACGATGACCTGCCCGAACGGCACCCGCTGGAACAGCTCGGCGTACGGCGCGAACGACGGGTTGTCCGGGATGAGCTTGGGCGTGCTGGTGAGGCTCGCGCCCGGGCTGATCGACGTGACGATCGTCCAGACGAACGGGAACACCATGATCAGCGCGCCCAGGATGACGGCCGTGTACAGCGACACTTTCGCGACGGGACTACGCATAGTTCACCCACTTCTTCTGGCCGAGGAACTGGATGAGCGTGACGATCAGGATCACGATGAACAGCAGCCAGGAGAGCGCGGACGCCATGCCGGCCTGCCCGTAGCGGAAGGTGAGGTCGTAGACCTGCTGCACCACGACGCGGCTCGAGTTGTTCGGTCCGCCGCCCGTCATCACGAACACCTGGTCGAAGACCTGGAAGCCGTTGATGAGGGAGAGCACGATGACGAAGAAGGTGGAGGGGGAGAGCATCGGGAGGGTGATGCTGAACAGCCGCCGCCACCATCCGGCGCCGTCGATCTCCGCTGCTTCGTAGAGGTCGGGGTTGATGGTCTGCAGCCCGGCCAGCAGGATGACCATGACGAAGCCGAGGTCCTTCCACGCCGAGGCCAGGATGATCGACGGCATCGACCAGGCGGGGTCCGCCCACCAGCCGGGCCCGTCGATCCCGATCAGCGACAGCGCCCAGTTGACGATGCCGACGCTGGGGTTGAGCAGCCAGCGCCAGACCAGCGCGACGACTACCCAGCTGGTGACCACCGGCAGGAAGTAGACGCCGCGGAGGAACGCGCGCCCCTTGATCCTGCTGTTGAGCGCGAGGGCCAGGCCCAGACCGCCGACGTAGACGAGCGGCAGGTAGCCGACGATGTAGTAGAGCGTGTGCAGGAAGGCCTGCTGCGTGCCGGGGTCGCTGACGAGGGTGGCGTAGTTGTCGAAGCCGACCCACTTCATCGGGCCGATCAGGTTCCACTCGTGGAAGCTCGTCCACGCGGCGGCGATCATCGGGCCGATGGTGAAGGCCAGCAGCGGGATGAGGCTCGGCAGCAGGAAGATCGCGACGATGAGGAAGTAGGAGAGGCGCTTCCTGCCTGGCCGGCGACCGGGGCGGCTGCTGCTTCCGCGCCCGCCGGACGGGGTGCGCGCGGCCCGCCGGCCGTCTGCTCCGCTCGCAGCACCGGATGCGCTCGGCGGCGCCCCGACCGGGCTGATGCCCGAGACGGTCATGGCCGCACCCCCGCGCTCGACACCAGACGCTCGCGCATCAGGCGTCCCTGCTCTCCCGCCACCCCGTGGGTATCGAACGGGGTCGCGAGCACGAGCGCCGCTGCGCCCTGCGCCCAGCGGTCGTCCTGCCAGGTCTCGACGGCCACCTCGACCCCGCGCTTGCCGGGGACGAGGGATGCGCGCAGTGCGGGCTCGAACGACGGCGACCAGTGGTCCCACGCCTCTACGCCCTCGCCGAGGATCACGACGAGCTCGGGGTCGAGCATGTTCACCACACCGGCGAGCGTGCGCCCGAGCAGCCGGCCGGCGTCGTCGAACACGCGCACGGCCGCGGCGTTCCCGGCGTCTGCTGCTTCGCGCACATCCCGGATGTCCGCGCCGTCGTTCACGACGCCGTCCCGCACGGCGGTGGCGACCAGCGCACTCTCCCCCACGAACGCTTCGAGGCAGCCGTGGTTGCCGCACTGGCAGAGCGGGCCGCCCTCCGCGACGGGGATGTGGCCGATGTCGCCTGCTCCGCCGGCCCTGCCGCGCAAGATCGAGCCGCCGGACACGATGCCGGCCCCGACGCCGGTGCCGATGGTGACCACCAGGAAGTCGGCGCAGTCGCGCCCCTGCCCGAACAGCCGCTCGGCGACGCTGAGCGCGTTGACGTTGTTCTCGACGACGACGGGCAGGTCGAGCGCCCGGCGGAGGGAGGCGCCGAGCGGCACCTGGTTCCAGCGCAGCTGGGTGGAGTCCACGACGCCGATCCCCTGCTCATCCACAGTGCCGGGGATGCCGACGCCGATGCCGAGCAGCCGGTTGTCCCCTCCCGCCTCGATGAAGGTGCGGGCGAGTTCGATGAGCGCGGAGGTCGCGAGCGGCGACATCGCGTCGAACGGCTCGGTGGCCGAGCGGAGCACCGAACCGTCGATGCCCACCTCCACGAACGCGACGTGATCGGCGACCACCTTGACCCCGATGGCGCAGGCGGTGCGGGCGACGACGCCGAGCATCCTGGCCGGGCGTCCCCCGCCCTGCGAGGTGGAGGTGTCGAGCTCCTCGATGAGTCCCTCCGCGAGCAGGTCGCGGGTGAGCTGGGTGACGAGAGCGGGCGAGACGCCGAGCATCCGCGCCAGATCGGCGCGAGAGGCGGGCCCCTGGCCGCCGAGGTGGGCCAGGATCGCCGTGCGGTTCACGTCGGTGCGTGAGGGAGATGTGAGCGCCATTGCATCCTTTTCTTCAGAACTAAATAAACCATAAAAGATAGTTGTGAAGACGTCAAGAACGGGATGCGCGGAGCGCCGAGAAGAGGCCCGACGAGGGAAAAGAGGGAGGTGGCCGGAGAGGCGGAGAGAAGAGCGGCGGGCTGCCGGCCGTTGTCGCCAGTCGCAGCCCGCCGATTATCAAGACTCTATACGTTCGAATCCATGACGCGGACGACGCCGGCCGCGGCGAGCCGCTCGCGCACCGCCGGCAGCGGGATGGCGTGGGCGATGTGGCCGTCGGCGTGGGACTGCGTGGTCGCGGTGAGGAGGGAGTTCACGAGGGCCTCCTCGACCGCATCCATCGTCGCCTGGAACAGCGGAGAGAGCAGGGCGTCGTCGGGTGGCGTGGCCTGGCCGACGGAGAACGCGATGGCGTAGTCGCCGCTGCCCTGGGCGAAATCGGCTCCCACACCTCGCATGGCGAAGACGGCGCGCCGGGCGCAGCGGGCGAGCTGCCGTGCGTCGAGCGGCGCGTCGGTCGCGACGACGATCATGCACGAGTTGCCGACGGTCTCCGCGGTCGGGCCGGGGACGAGCTCGGCGGACGGCATCGGGACACCCGCGATCGACAGTGTTCCGCTGAAGTTCGATTGCACGAGCGCGCCGACGGTGTGCCGGGTGTCTCCGACCGTCAGGGTCCTGGACGAGGTGCCGATGCCGCCCTTGAAGCCGAGGGCGACGGTGCCGGACCCAGCGCCGACGCTGCCCTCGGCGACGGGACCGGAGGCGGCCGTCGCGAGCGCCTCCTCGACGTGCTGCGTTCCGAGGGGACGGGAGCGGATGTCGGAGAGGAAGCCGTCGTTCGTCTCGCCGACGACGGGGTTGAGGGTCGTGGTCGTCTCGTAGCCGGGCTTCGACAGCATGTGCCCGAGGAGCGCGTCGGCGACGCGGTACGCGGAGAGCGTGCTGGTGAGGAGGATGGGCGTCTCGATGGCGCCGAGCTCCTGGAGCTGTGTCGCGCCGACGAGTTTGCCGTAGCCGTTCCCGACGGCCAGACCGGCGGGGGTCCACCGCCGGTCAGCGCCGATGATCTCGGGGACGATCGCGGTCACGCCGGTGTTCAGCCGGTCGGTGTGGATGGTGGAGTGGCCGACGAGGACGCCGGGCACATCGGTGATCGCGTTGTGCCGCCCGCGGGGATGGGGGCCGAGGGTGACGCCGAGATCCGCGAGGCGGAGCCGGGGCTGCGCCGTCATCGCGCACCCTCCCGTTCGACCCGGTGGTGGTCGGTCACGCGCGCGGCCTCGTCGCGCGGCTTGCGTCCACCCTCCCCGGCCACCTGGATCGTGAACTCCTGCACGACGGGCTCGCGCAGGCCGACGAGGTGCACGTCGCACACGAGGGCGCCGCGCTCGCACGGGACGACCCAGCGCAGTGCCGAACGATCGGCGGCGACGACGATGCGGTCGGCGAACGGCGCCGCGTCCGCCCGGATGGGCCCGACCTCGGCGAGCGCGGCAGCGAGCCGTTCTGCGCGCACGCTCTCCGGCACATCCAGCAACACGTTGGAGGCGAGGATGCCCGGCGCGTCGGAGAGGGGACGGTCGGCGGCGACGAGTTCGTCGATCCGGCGGGCCGCATCCAGTGTCTCCGGCCAGGGGCGCACGACGGCCGCAGGCGCATCCACACGGGCGAGCACGTCGGTGAGGACGTCGGTGGCGATGCGGCCGGCACCGAAGGCGTCCGAGTTGCCGAAGACGACCACGCCGATGCCGGTGGCCGGCTGCCAGCGCATGTGCGACGAGAATCCGGGGAGACCCCCGGCGTGCTGCACGATGCGGCCGAAGCGCCTGTCGTGCTCGACCACCAAGCCGTAGCCGTACCCGAGGCCGTCGAGCTCGCGCCCGACCGAGGGCGCTCCAATGGGGATCAGGGTGCGCGCCGTCTGCAGCTCCCGCCGGGAGGACGCACTCAGCACGGTGGTGCCGTCGGCGTCGGCGGTCTTGGCGTCGAACGCCGAGCCGAGGAAGCCTGCCCACACCGCGATGTCCCGCACGGTGCTGAACAGGCTGCCGATGCAGGCCAGCGCGCCGGAGCCGACGTATGGTTCCGGCGCGAACGTCGCTCCGTCGTCGAAGGTGCGGAACCCGCCGGCGAGGTCGCTGCCGGCCGGATAGAGGTCGGCAGCGGCGCGGGTGTCTGTGAGTCCGAGCGGATCGAGCATCCGCTCGCGCACCACCGCCTCGACCTCGCGCCCGGTGACGGCCTCGATGGCCCGGCCGATGAGCGAGATCCCGATGTTGGAGTACTGGTACTCGGTGCCCGGCTGGGTGGACGGCGTCAGCCCGGCGGCGACGACGGCCGCCAGTTCCGCTCGGGATGCGCCGAGCCGGCGGTCCCCCCACGCGTTGTCCTCGGCGAGGCCTGCCCGGTTCGACAGGAGCGCGTCGAGCGTGACCGGCGCATCCCCCGCGTGCGCAGCGGCGAGTTCGGGGATGTACTCGGTCGCCGGCGCGTGCAGGTCGAGCAGGCCGTCGTCGCGCAGCGCGAGGGCGGTGGCCCCGAGGAAGCTCTTCGACATCGACGCGATCCGGAAGACGGTGCTCTCCGCGGTCGCGGCACCGTCGCGGCGCGGCTGGCCGTGCGTGCTCACGGCGACGACGCGGCCCCTGTGCACGACAGCGGCAATAGATGCGGGTGCCCGCCGCAGCGTCGGCGCGTCGAGTCGCGCGGCGAGCGCGTCCCGGGCGTGAGAGACGAGGTCGGCGAGCGCTGAGCCCTCGGCATCGCCGGTCATCGGGCCGTCCGCTCCCGCGCGAAGCTGTGCACGTGGTCGGCGAAGCCGCTGACGAGTGCGTGACTGGCCTGCGTGTTCTCCTCGTCCACGCCACGCGCCTCCTCGATCAGCTCCGCCACGGGGCGGTCGCCCGGCGCCGGGGTGGTCGGCTCCTTCCAGCGCAGCAGGTCGTGCGCGCCGACCTCCGGGTGGAACTGCAGCCCGTAGACGCGCTCGCCCAGCCGGAACGCCTGAATGTCCACGGCGTCGCTCGACCCGAGCAGCACAGCGGCGGGCGGCAGCTCCGTGATCATGTCCTGGTGGTTCTCGATCATCGGCGCCGACGAGCCGAGTCCGCCGATGACGCGATCAGCGCGACCGGCGTCCGAGGTCGAGATGACCGTCGCCCCTCGCTCCTTCGGCCCGAATGCCGCGCGCACCTCCCCGCCGGCGACATGGGCGAGGATCTGACCGCCGAGACAGATGCCCAGTGTCGGCAGGTCGGCGTCGATAGCCTCGAGCGCGAGAGCGCGCTCCTGCGCAAGCCACGGAGCGCGCGCATCGTCGTCGGGCATCAGGCCACCACCGAGCATCACGAGCCCGGCGTACCCGTCGAGGCTCTCCGGCAGACCGTCGGTTCCGAGCACCGGCTCGACGACGATGCCCTGCTCCTCGAGCCACTGGCCGAGGCGGCGAGGAGCCGACTCCTTCGCGTTGACGACCACAAGCACCCGCGGGGCAGCATCCGGTTCGCCCGGTTGCAGCGCTTCCCGCGCCGCTGCATCCACTGCCGGGGTCAGCGCAGCGGCCCGCGGGGGCGGCGCCGAACCGTCCAGGAAGGCGAGGTGGTCCGGGTCGGACGCTTCGAGCACGCGCAACACGTTCTCGTGGGCCAGCGCCGTGAGCTCTTGCTCCGACCAGCCGCGCGTGCGCAACTCGTCGAGGAGGTCCTGGTAGCGCGAGACGTCCCCGAGTCCGGCCGGCATGGAATCGGTGCCGTCGTAGTCCGCGCCGAGGCCGACCGCGTGGACGCCCGCGATGTCGCGCACATGCTCGATGTGGTCGGCGACGTCCGCGATGCCGACCGGCGGCGCCTCCCCCTGCTCGCCGCCGCGCACCCACGCGGCGCGAGCCGGGGACAGGAACGACGGGACGAACGCCACCATCACCACACCGCCGACCGCGCCGATCGCGGCCAGCACGTCGTCCGGAACGTTGCGCGGATGGTCGCACAGCGCGAGCGCACAGGAATGGCTCACCATGACCGGGCGCGTGGAGACCGCCAGGGCGTCGCGCATGGTGGCTGGCGCGACGTGGGCGAGATCGACCACCACACCGATGCGGTTCATCTCGCGCACCACCTCGCGGCCGAAATCGGTCAGGCCGCCGTGGCGCGCCTCGTCGGTGGCGGAGTCCGCCCAGTCCGTCGTGCGCGACCACGTCAGCGTGACATACCGTGCCCCGAGGCGGGCGAACTGCCGGAGAACCGCCAGCGAACCGTTGAACTGGTCGCCGCCCTCCACGCCGATCAGCGACGCGATGCGGCCATCGGCCATCGCCGCGCGCACGTCGTCCGCCGTGCGCGCGAACCGCAGCTGCTCCGGATAGGCCTGCACCAGCCGGTGGACGAAGTCGATCTGCTCCAGCGTCGCGGTCACCTGCTCCGCCCCCTGCAGCACAGGGTCGACCCAGACCGACCAGAACTGGCCGCCGACCCCGCCGGCCGCGAGGCGTGGGAGGTCGGTGTGGAGGTCGGGGCAGGACGCATCCAGTGCGGCGACCGTGTATCCGTGGTGCTCGCGACGAGCCCAGGCGAGGTCGTTGTGGCCGTCGACGACGGGGATCTTCGCTGTCATGCCGTCCGCTCGTTCAGTGCGTCGTTCATCCGGTCGGTGGCGTGCGCGTCGACGGGCACCGGAGTGCCGTCGAGGGAGCGCACGGGGGCGGCGCCGCGCGTGCTGGAACACAGCCAGACGGCGTCGGCCGCGCGGAGCTCTGCGACGTCGATGACGCGGGTCTCGACCGGATCGCCCCCGGACGACAGCGCAGAGAAGACGTCGGCCTGCGTGGTGCCCGGCAGCACCCCCAGCTCGGCGGGCGGCGTCACGTAGACACCTCCGATCCTGGCGATGACCGTGGAGTTCGGGCCTTCGAGAACGTAGCCGTCGCTGCTGACGAAGATCACATCCTGGGCTCCGCGGCGTCTGGCCTCGCGCAGGGCAGCCATGTTGACCGCATACGAGAGGGTCTTCGCGCCCTGCAGCAGCCACGGGGACGTCTGCGCGACGTCGTGTCGGTAGCCGCGGTCGAGCAGCACCACATCCACGTCCGGAGTCATTCCTCCCGGGCGACTGTCCGGGGCGAAACCGATGGCCCATCCGGTCGGCACCGGCACGGCGGCCTCCCCGGCCTCGTCGCCTCGCGACATCACGAACTTCACGGCCCCGCGCGCGGTGTGCTCGCGGAGCTCGTCGGCCGCCGCCAGGACGGCGAGTCTCCACAGGTCCCGACGCGGCGCAGGAAGGTCGAGCATGGCGGCCGACCGCTCGAAGCGGTCGAGGTGTGCGTCGAGCGCCTGCGGGACACCGTCGACCACGACCACCGTCTCGAAGACGCCGTCACCGCGGGTCGCCGAGAGGTCTGTGGCCGTCAGGAGGGCGGAGCGCGGGTCGATGCTGGTCAGGCAGTCCGCCGCCTGGGCGTCGGAACCGAGGTCCAGGCGGTGCAGAGTGAGCGTCTTCATGGTGTCCTCCTGATCAGCCGGCCGCGGCCGAGACGTCGAGCGTGCGAGACGCGTTCTGCATCACCCAGTCCACGTCCACCTCGTGGCCGATGCCCGACTCGGTCGGCACCTGCACGATTCCGGCCGTGGCGACGACGGGCGGCACGATCACGTCGCGCGCGTAGTACTTGTCGGAACCCGACACGTCCGAGGGCAGCGTGAAGTTCGGCAGCGAGGAGACGGCGACGTTCGCCGCCCGCCCCACCCCGAACTCGTGCATCCCGCCGCACCAGACCGGGATGCCCGCATCCCGGGCAACGTCGTGGGCGGTCCTGGCCGCCGCGAGCCCGCCCATCCTGGACACCTTGATGTTGAGCACCCGTCCCGCGTCGAGCGCGAGCATGGTGTGTAGATCGTCGACGGCGACGACCGACTCGTCGAGGCAGACCGGGGTGTCGATGACGGCCTGCAGGCGCGCGTGCGCGACGAAGTCCCGCGGGGCGAAAGGCTGCTCGACCATCGTCAGGCCGTAGCCGTCGAGGGCCAGCATCACCGCAGTGGACTCCTCCGACTCCCGGTACGCGCCGTTGGCGTCGACATGCAGATCCAGCCCGGGATGCGCGGCGCGGACCGCGCGGACCGGCTCGACGTCCCAGCCTGGCGCGATCTTGAGCTTCACCCGCTTGTACCCCGCATCCACCTGGCGAGCGACCTGCGCGAGGAGTTCGTCGACCGTCGGCTCGATGCCGAGCGAGACGCCGGCCTCCACCGCAGTGCGCGTCCCGCCGAGTTGCGACGAGAGCGAGCGGCCGGTCGAGCGCGCGTACAGGTCCCAGCCCGCGATGGAGAAGCCGGCCTTGGCGAACTCGTGACCCCGGATGCGCCCCCACGACGCCTCCAGTTCCTCGGGCGTCTCCCAGGTGGCCCCGAGCACGGCGGGCACGAGGTAGCGCTCCGCGATGCTCCACGCGGTGTGCGTGGTCTCCGACCCGTAGTACGGGTCGGAGGGGGTGGCGATCTCGCCCCAGCCGACCCGGCCATCCGCGTCCGTCGCCTCGACGAGAAGGTGGTTGAGCCCCGTCTTGCGGTGCGAGCTCGTCTCGAAGCTGTGGACGAGGGGAAGGGTCACATCGAACAGGCGCAACCGGTCGATTCTCATACGGAGGGCTCCTTGCCGGAATCGGGGTGGGACGGACGTTCGACGGCGAGATAGACGGCTGTGGACGGATCGACGCGCACGCAGGAGACGAGGACGGCTCCGCTGCCGATCAGAGTAGCGAGCGACTGACGCACGTTCGCGCGCAGCAGGTCATGTGACGCACGCTCCTCTCCGTCGTCGGAGACGGCGGGCGCCTGCGCGGGCACGGCGAGCCAGGCGGCCTCCTGGACGGAGCCGTCCCGGCGGGAGAGCGGCCCGTGGACGACGCGGCCCCAGTCGGCCCGGCCGAGAGCCGGCGGCTCGACACGGCGCAGGTCGTCGAACGGGTCGTCGTCGCGCGTCAGCTGCCACTCGACCACCACGCGATCCGTGCCCGCCCTGCCGTAGTAGTCGGGCACGAACCCGACACCCTCCGCACCGAGCGAGGTGAAGTTGAAGTGGGCGTTCCTCGAGAGCACGGGATCGAACGTCCAGCGCATCGTGCGGTGCCCCCACCCGAGCGCCACATCGCGCTGACGCTCTTTGAGCATCCGGCCGACGCCTTCGCCCTGGTGCGCCGCATCCACCACGGCTGCCTGCGAATAGTGGAAGTCACGGCCCAGAGCGTCGCGCCCGGCGAAACCGTATGCGAATCCGATCAGCTCGTCGTCGGCCGTTCGCACGCCGACCGCGGACCCTCCGTTGCGCGCGAGGGCGCTGAGAAGATTGGGGTTGAGCGAGAACTCGGGACGCTCGTAGCCGAAAACGCGAGTGTACAGAGCCGCGGCCGCGCGGAACTCCTCGCCGGAACTCAGCGTCTCCGCGCGAAGCGAGGAAAGGGAAGCCTGGGGCACGATACGTTTCCTATGTTTGGTCGCACGAGGCGTGGACCGCCAGGTTATCGCTCCCATAGCGCCCGATCAAGCAAACGATATGATTCGTAAAACAAGCGACAGGAGTCGGCGTGACGCACGAGGTGAACGACGAAGCAGGTGAGACCCTCGCCCGGTTGGAGCGCCTCGCGCGGATCGAATCGCCCTCCTTCGACGCGGGCGCGAGCGAGCGCATGACGAGTCTCCTCGCCGAATGGTGGGATGCAGCGGGCGCCGACGTGCACATCGAGACGTCGGAGGCCGGCGCCAACCTCGTCGCCGACCTCGAGGGCGTCGGCGAGCCCCTTCTGCTCGTCGGCCACTCGGACACGGTCTGGCCGCACGGCGCGATCGAGGATCAGGTGCCGTGGTCCGTGGACGGCGACACCGTGCGCGGCCCAGGCGTCTACGACATGAAGAGCGGGCTGCTCGTGATGCTCGCGGCCGCCGAGCGCCTGGGCGGACGCCCCCACCGGAGCGTGCGCGTCGTGATCGTGTGCGACGAGGAGGTCGGCTCGCCCACCACGCAGGCGCTGCTCCTGTCGTGCGCCGATGGCGTTTCCGGTGCCATCGGCTTCGAGTCCCCGCATCCGGACGGAGCGCTGAAGGTGGGGCGGCGCGGCAGCACCCGGGTGGGCCTGACGGTTCGCGGGCGTGCTTCCCATGCCGCGCTCGACCCGGACGGGGGCATCTCGGCCATCGACGAACTCGTCGACCAGCTGGTGGCGGTCAGGGGCATCGTCGCCGACGCGTCTCAGCACTCGGAGGTGCTCTGCAACGTCGGGACGATCACAGGTGGCGGACGAGCGAACGTCGTCCCCGCGGAGGCCGAGGCGGAGATCGGCCTGCGGTTCCTGGACGGACAGACGGAACACGCTGTCGTCGAGGCGCTGCGAACTCTCTCCCCGGTACGGAGCGGCGCCGTGGTCGAGACGACGCTGCGCAGCCACCGTCCTGCGTGGAGCCCGTCTGCCGCAGACGGCGACCTGCTGTCGGCGATCGCAGCCGCGGGGGCGCGTGTCGGGCAGACGGTCACCGGCAGGCCGGCGAGTGGAGCAGGTGACACGAATCTGCTCGGGAGCCTGGGCATCCCGACGGTCGACGGCTTCGGCCCCCGGGGCGGCGGCGCTCACGCGGTCGACGAGCGAGTGTCGCTCCGTTCGCTCGGCGAACGGATCGACCTCCTCACGGCGGTGCTCGGCGGCCCGGAGCTCGCGGCCATCGCGCCTCGCGCGCCCCGCGCCGCGGACTGACCACCGCGCCCCCGTCACCACTCTCCCTCCGGGTTCGGAGGGAGAGCGTGGCCACGCGGCACGATCAGGTAGACGGTGCGGCGACTGTGCGACCAGGCATCGTCGAACGCACGGCGGGGATAGGTGCGCAGCCCGGCATCACCGCCGGGGTTCGACGGGTCGGCCACCAGCACATCCCCGCCAGCGTCGAAGCCGCGGATCACGAGCAGGTGACCCGGGGTGTCGTAGTCGGCTCCGGGCAGCTCGCCGGGCGCGAACGAAATCGACGCCACGAGCGGAATCCCCGCATCCGTCAGCGTGCGAGCCGAGCGCAGGGACGACAGCCTCGTCACCAGGGCATCGAAGCCGAGCGCTCCGGCGAGAGCGACGTTGAACGACCAGTTGCCCGTCCCGTCATATGCCGCGTCGTACACGGCCGGCGCCACCCACGGGACGCGCGGGTCGGCTCCGGCCGGGACGTCGGCCGATCCAGCGGCCGGGATCCGGGCACCCCAGGCGGCGGTGACCATGGTGAGCGAGGTCGGCGAACACCACGCCGGACCGCCGCCGCCGAGGTCGGCGCGGGCGGGGTACGCCCGCTGGGACAGAGGCCGCACGGCCGAAGCGGCACCGAACGTCCCTTCCTCGGTCGGGCCGACGACCGCATCCGGAGCCGACGCTGACCCCGCATCATCCGGTGCGCTGAAGCTCACCGCGGCCAGGCGCAGCGCATCCTTGGATGCGGCGCGCTCGCCCTCCCGGCCTTCACCCTGGCCTTCGTGGCCGAGCGTGATGCGCAGCTGCACCGCGTCGAACGAGCCTGCGCTCCCTGCCGTCAGAACGTCGGTCTCCATCGTCGGCGCCCCGGACGTAGCGCCGGCTGCGCCTCCCGGCGCCGCGCTACTGCGCCGGCCGATGTCGCCCCACAGAGCGACGGTCTGCCAGGGATGCCAGCGTTCGCCGGCCGTGCGCGCACGGAGCTCGACGACAGCGGTCGCGTCCGGGTCGAGGTTCCACGAGGCGACGGCCTGGTCGGCGCCCGCGTCGCCCGCCCAAGCCGGTGCGAGCACATTCGACGTCCATTGACGGCCCGTCCATCCCTCGTCCGTTTCGGCGCGCACCAGGCTGGTGCGCCACTCCGATGCGTCGGCCTCCGGTGTTCCTGGCATCGCTCCTCCTCGCCCGAATGGATTATCCGGTACGCATCATCCTCCACCAGCAACCGATATGGACGAATATCGGTTTCAGCGTGAATGGGCAATTTGCACACGATTTGCGCGCTGAAAGGCACCTTGATGGGCACTTTGCGGTGCTCGGGAATGCGATTGTGCACATTATCGGCAAACCCACCCTTAACCGCGCCACCCGCATGGCGTTACGAATTCATTAACATCTGTCACGAATACGTTGACCAGGACGTGCTCCATGCTGTTCCATTACTGCAACCCTCGTGGTCCTGCTCTGGACCTCGGCCGATGGAAGGACTCCCATGCGCACCAGGCACCGCAAACATCTGATCCGAGCGCTGTCATTCGTTGCAGCAGCAGCGATCATCGCCGCGCCCGCCGGCGCAGCGAACGCGGCGGAGCCGCACAGCGTCCAGGCCGCCGACCCCACCTCGTCCCCGACGTCCGGCAAAGATGCCAAGACGATGAGGATCGCGACCTCCGGGTTCGTCGACAGCTTCAACCCCTGGACCTCGATCTATCTGCTTCCGACCAACCTTTTCCGCTACATGTACGAGAACCTGGTGCAGAACAGCGACGTCGACGGCTCGCCGACGAAGGGACTCGCCGACCACTGGAAGGTCGAAGAGGGCGGCAAGAAGTGGGTGTACACCCTGCAGGACGGTCTCACCTGGTCCGACGGGAAGGCCATCACCTCGGCCGACGTGAAGTACACCTTCGACCAGATGATGACCAACCCCGACCTCGCCGTCGCCAACGGCAACTTCCTCGCCAACTTCTCCGACGTGAAGGCGCCGGACGCCAAGACCGTCGTCATCGATCTCAAGGCGCCGCAGGCTCCGAACCCCGGCATCGAGGTCCCGATCCTCCCCAAGCACGTCTGGGAGAAGATCTCCGACCCCGCCACGTACGCGAACGACAAGGACGTCGTCGGCTCCGGACCGTTCCTGCTGGAGAGCTACAAGGCCAACCAGTTCATCACCATGAAGGCCAACCCGAAGTTCTGGAAGGGCGCCCCGAAGATCGACACCATCCAGTACGTGTACTACACGAACTCGGATGCGCAGGTTCAGGCCCTCCGCTCCGGCGACGTCGACTTCGTGACCGGCCTCACCCCCACCCAGTACCAGGCGCTGAAGGGCGCGGAGGGGATCACCGAGCACTCGGGGATCGGCCGCCGGTTCTCGTCGTTCAGCTTCAACTCCGGCGTCAAGACCGTCGACGGCCAGCCGTTCGGAAACGGGAACCCGGCCTTGCAGGACGTGAACGTGCGTCAGGCCATCCGGATGGGCACCGACACCAAGACCCTGCTGTCGAAAGTGCTCAACGGCCTCGGCAACCCCGGCACGAGCTTCATCCCGTCGTCGTACCCGCAGTGGACGCTGCCCACGGACGACTCGGCCGTGAAGGCACTCGCATACAGCCCGGACAAGGCCAAGGCCAAGCTCGACGCCGCGGGCTGGAAGGTCGGAGCGGACGGCATCCGCGTCAAGGACGGCCAGCGCCTCTCGCTCCGCCTCTTCGTGGACTCGACGGACCCGCAGGAGCAGACGGTCGCGCAGTACTTCCAGCCGTGGATGAAGACGATCGGCATCGACATCCAGCCGATCTCGACGGACTCCGACACGATCAACGCCGACACGCTGAAGGGCAACTACGACATCTACTTCAGCGGCTGGAGCGTCGGACCCGACCCGGACTACCAGCTCAGCATCAACACCTGCTCGAGCCTGCCGACCAAGACGGACGGCACCGGCGCGACCTCGCAGGACGGCTGGTGCAACCCGGAGTACGACAAGCTCTACAAGGAGCAGCAGACCGAGACGGACGCCAAGAAGCGTGAGGCCATCGTCCAGAAGATGCTGCAGCTCAACTTCACGGACACCGCGCAGATCGTGTACTGGTATGCCAACGGGCTCGAGGCCTACCGCTCCGACCGGTTCACCGACTTCCGGATGATGCCGGCGAAGGGCGGGATCATCGCCAACCAGTCCGGCTACTGGGGCTTCATGGACGTCGCACCCGTCGGAGACGGCGCGAGCAGCGACTCCGGCCCCAACGTCGGCCTCCTCGTCACGGGTGGGGTGATCGTCCTCATCGTGATCGGTGCGATCATCTTCTTCGTGGTGCGCCGACGCTCGAGCGCCGACGTCGAATAGTCGACCGGGTGGCCGCGGCGGACTCCCGTCGCGGCCACCGCTCTCCCGTCGCGTCAGAAGAGAAGGCATATGAGCAACGCAACCCCCGTCACAGAGGCGGTGATCCTCGAGGAAAAAGGCGAGGCGACCGTCCGCAGCGCCCCAGCGCTGAAATACGCGCTGAACAAGATCGGCGGAGCGGCGATCAGCCTCGTGATGGTGATCATCCTCGGGTTCTTCGCCTTCAAGATCCTGCCGGGCGACCCGGTCGCCGCGATGGCGCGCGAGCACCCGATGACGTCCGAGCAGATGGCGCAGCTGCGCGAGCAGCTCGGCCTCGACAAGCCGCTCTGGCAGCAGTTCGGCGAGTACATCGGCAACGTCGTCACTCTCAACTTCGGCCAGAGCTACGTCTACAAGCAGAGCGTCGCATCGCTCATCGGCGAATACTTCTGGAACACCATCCTGCTCACCGGAACCTCGGCGATCCTGGCCATCGCCCTCGGTCTCTGGCTCGGCCAGAAGGCGGGCTGGCGACCTGGTTCGATGTTCGACAAGGTCACCACCGGCACCTCGCTGGTGCTGTGGTCGGTGCCGACCTTCTGGCTCGCACTGATCCTGCTCATGGTGTTCGGCGGAACCCTGCACTGGTTCCCGACCGGCGGCATGACGTCGCCGAACCCTCCGGACGATCCGCTCGGCATGGTTCTCGACGTGGCGTCGCACATGGTGCTGCCGGTGATCACGATGGTCGCCGTCGTCTACGCCCAGTACGTGATGGTGATGCGCGCATCCGTGATGGAGGAGAAGAGCGCGGACTACCTGGTCACCGCTCGCGCCAAAGGGCTGAGGGATGACGACCTCCGCCGTCGCCACGCCGTCCCGAACGCGCTGCTGCCCACCGTGACGCTGGTCTTCATGCACATCGGCGGCCTGATCGCCGGCGCCGTCACCGTCGAGACCGTCTTCTCCTGGCCCGGACTCGGCAAGCTCACCTACCAGGCGATCCAGGGACCGGATCTTCCGCTCTTGCAGGGAACGTTCGTGGTCTTCTCGGCCATCATCATCGTCATGAACCTCGTCGCGGACTTCGTGTACCGTCGGCTCGACCCGAGAGTGAGGCGCGGATGAGCGGCACCACCACCGCAACCGCACGGCGTTCGCCCCGCAGCATGGCGTGGGCCAGGCGAAGGGATGCGTTCGGCAGCTTCTGCCGGGAGTTCTCGCACAGCCGCGCCGGAATGGCCGGGCTGATCTTCCTCGTCGTCGTGATCCTGCTGGCGCTCCTCGCCCCGGTGCTCGCGCCGTCGTGGATGCTCGACGTCACCAAGCTCCTCGACCAGCCGCGGTTCGCGCCGCCGTCGATCGCGCATCCACTGGGCACAGACGACCAGGGGCGCGAACTGTGGGTGCGGATGATCTGGGGCGCACGGGTCTCGCTGCTCGTCGGCTTCGCCGCCACCGCCGTGTCGATGATCATCGGCACCATCGTCGGCATCGCGGCCGGCCACTTCACCGGCTGGACCGGCGGCCTGCTGATGCGCATCATCGACTTCTTCCTCGTGCTGCCGTCGCTCATCCTCGCGATCGTCCTCTCGTCCGTGCTCTCGCGCGGCGTCTGGACGATCGTGATCGCCATCGGGCTCACCTCCTGGGCGGGGACCGCGCGCGTGGTGAGGGCGCAGACCCTCTCCGTGGAGTCGCGCGACTACATCGAGCGGGCCAGGGTGCTCGGCGCCGGGCACTGGCACATCATCGTGAAGCATCTGCTCCCTGCCGTGCTGCCGCTCGTGCTGGCGAACACGACCCTCACCGTCGGGTCGGCGATCATCGCGGAGTCCACCCTGTCGTTCCTCGGGCTCGGCGACACCACTCTCCAGTCGTGGGGTTCGGTCCTGAAGAACTCGATGGATGTGTCGGCCGCGACGGCGGGCTACTGGTGGTACATCCTCGTGCCCGGCATCGCGATCGTCCTGGTCGTCCTCGCCTTCACCCTCATCGGCCGCGCCGTCGAGACCATCGTGAACCCGACGCTGAGGAGCCGCTGATGCCCGACCTGACCTTCGACGACGTCAGCATCACCTACCGCACGGCGGGACGCAACGACGAGGGCGAGATCGCCGCGGTCAAGAGCGTGTCCCTGCAGCTGCCCGCCGGCGGCACTCTCGGGATCGCCGGCGAGTCCGGATCGGGCAAGTCGACCCTCGCCATGAGCGTGCTGCGACTCCTGCCCGCGAACGCCAGGCTGGACGGCCGCGTGCTGATCGGCGACACCGACATCGCCGACCTGCGGTTCGGCGAGCTGAGGGCCCTGCGCTGGGCGGAAGCATCCATCGTCTTCCAGGGCGCGATGCACTCCCTCAACCCCGTGCGCACGGTCGGGCAGCAGATCGTCGAGGCGCTCGAACTGCACGTCTCCGAGGCGTGGCGCACCGACAAGGCGCGCAAGGCACGCGCGCTCGAACTGCTGTACGCGGTCGACCTGGCACCCGCGAAAGCGGAGGCGTACCCGCACGAATTGTCCGGCGGCCAGAAGCAGCGCGTCATGATCGCGATGGCGCTCGCCTGCGAGCCGGACATCATCATCGCCGACGAACCGACGACGGCCCTCGATGTGATCGTGCAGAAGCAGATCCTGGACATGATCAGCGCCCTGGTCTCCGAGCGCGGCATCTCGATGCTGATGATCAGCCATGACCTCTCCGTGCTCGCCACCGCCTGCGAGCGGATCGCGATCATGCGCGACGGCGAGCTCGTCGAAGTGGGCGACGGATACGAGGTGTGCACGAATCCGCAACACCCGTACACGCGTCAGCTGGCCGAGGCGTTCCCGACGATCGGCGACCCCGCATCCAGGCTCAACCCGGTGACCCGCCGCGCGGACGCGGTCACGGTCACCGACAGATCGCGCGTCCTCTCGGACGAGGTGGTGCTGGAAGCGCGCGGGGTCACCGTCACGTATCACGGGCGCGGCAAGCCGCTCGCGGCCGTCAAAGACGTGAGCCTGAGCCTCCGGCGCGGCGAGATCCTCGCGCTGGTCGGGCAGTCGGGGTCGGGCAAGACCACCCTGGCCCGCACGATCGTCGGGTTGCAGCGGGCGGACGACGGCTCGACCATCCGGTTCCGTGGCAAAGACATCCCGCACCGGGGGCGCGCGCTGCGCGAGTTCCGCAGCGAGGTGCAGATGGTCCTGCAAGACCCGTCGGCAGCACTGAACCCCAAGATCAGCGTCTACGAGTCCGTCGCCGAGGGCCTGCGCGTGCAGCGCTTCCAGGGCGACGAGCAGGAGCGCGTCGCGCAGAGCCTCGCCGATGCCGAACTGCTCCCGCCGGAGCGCTTCTTCCGCGCTATCCCGCAGGAACTGTCCGGCGGCCAGCGCCAGCGCGCGGTGATCGCCGGTGCGCTGGCGGTCGGTCCGCAGCTGCTGGTCGCCGACGAACCGGTCGCGTCGCTGGACGCCTCGGTGCGTGGCGAGATCCTGGCGCTGCTGCTCTCGCTGCGCGACAGGCTGGACCTGAGCGCACTGGTCATCACGCACGACCTCGGGCTGGCGTGGAACATCGCAGACACCGTCGCCGTCATGTACGAGGGCGCCCTCGTGGAGCACGGACCGACGGAGCAGGTGCTCCTCGATCCGCAACACCCGTACACGCGCAGGCTGCTCGCTGCCGCGCCGAGCATCGAGCGGAGGCTCGCATGAGCACATCGAGCCTCGCAGTGGACAGGTCCGCGTACCTCGACACGGCCCCGCTGAAGCCGGGCGACCGCGTGCGGTTCGTGTCGCCGTCCGGACTGGGAAGTGCAGAGAGCCTCGAGCGCGCGGTCGGCTACTACCGCGACTGGGGGCTCGACGTGGTGGTCGGCGAGCACGTGCTCGACCCGCACCCCCACGCCAGCTACCTCGCCGGGCCGGACGACGGGCGCCGCCAAGACCTGGTGGATGCGTGGATGGACCCCGACGCGGACGCCGTGGTGTGCATCCGGGGCGGCTACGGGGCGATGAGGCTGCTCGACGGGCTCGACTGGGAGCAGCTGCGGGATGCGGCGCTGCGGCGCGACGGACGGCCGAAGCTCCTCACGGGCTCCTCCGACATCACCGCCCTGCACGAAGCGTTCCGGGTGAACCTGGATGTGCCGACGCTGTTCTGCCCGATGGTCGGAAACGACGTGTTCCGCGACTCCGAATTCGTGCGTGACGACGTGCGCAGCTGGTTGTTCGAGTCGTGGCGGGGACGCGAGATCGTCGGGCCGAAGACGTCGGTGCTCGTGCCCGGTGTCGCCGAAGGGCGGTTCACGGGGGGCAACCTGAGTCTGCTGGCCGGTGCGATGGGAGCGCGGGAGTCGCTCGACCGGCCGGGCGGCATCCTGTTCCTCGAAGATGTGGACGAGCAGAAGTACCGGATCGACGGATTCCTCGTGCAGCTCGGTCGCGCGGGACGACTGGCGGACGCATCCGGGATCGTGCTCGGATCGTGGGACAACTGCGGCGACCTGGACGCCATCCGGGAGCTCGTGGACGAGCTGCTGCCCGGCCTCGGCGTGCCCGTGCTGTGGGAGCAGGGCTTCGGGCACGACCCCAACGCGCTCAGCATTCCGCTCAACGTGGACGGTGCGCTGATCGCGCAGCCGGACGCCATCCGCCTGACGGTGGGGGCGTCGCTGTGACGGCGATCGCGATGCCCGAGCTCGACCCGCGGGTGCGGTGGTCGATCTGCGTCGTCGACGCCGGGGGCGGCAGCGGTAGTGGCAGCGGCCGCGACGACGGTGGCGGCGTCCTCGCGGCCCACGAGCCGCACGTCGTCTGCGAGACGGCGAGCGTCGGCAAGGTGTTCCTGCTGATCGAGGTGGCGCGCCGGCTGGAGGCCGGGGAGCTCGACCCCGGTCAGCGCGTCCAGATCCCCGAGGAGCACCGCGTCGCCGACTCCGGACTGCTGTACCGGATGCGCGACCAGCGTGTGACCGTGGAGGACGCCGCGCTGCTCGTCGGCGCGGTCAGCGACAACCTCGCCACCAATTCCCTCCTGTGGCTGTGCGGGCTGGAGACCGTGCGTGCGGTGGCGCCGTCGCTCGGCTTCACCGACACGTCGCTGCACGACTTCATCCGCAACGAGCGAACGCCCGACCTGCCGTGGACACCGTCGTACGGCACGGGGGCAGAGCTCGCGGAGCTCATGCGTCGCCTCGGCTCCGGCGACATCGTCTCGCCCGCCGTGAGTGCGCGCGTGCTGGACTGGCTGGCCGCCGACGTCGACACATCCATGGTCGCCGATGCGCTCCTCCTCGACCCTCTCGCACACGTCGATGACGAGTATCAGGGCATGATCCTGCGCCACAAGACGGGGAGCACGTCGTTCGCCCGCATCGACATCGGACACCTCTCCGGCCCGGCCGCCACCGTCGCCTACGCGGTCGCGGCGAACTGGAAGGACGCGGCAGACGATCTGCGCGCGCCCGTCCTCGCGGCCATGCACGCCATCGGCGAGCAGCTGCGCGCGCACGTCACCGGGATCCCCGCCTCGTGAGCGTGCCGTTCGCCGAGCTGGAGCAGGAGCTGCCCGGCCTCCGGTTCTCCGCGCTCGCCGTCGACATCGACTCGGGCGAGACGCTGTTCCGTCACCGGCCGGACCTCGTGCTCGACACCGCCAGCGTCGGGAAGGTGTTCCTGCTGCACCGGCTGCTCACCGAAGTGGATGCGGGCACCCGCTCGCTCGACGAGCGCGTCACCCGGCGTCCATCCGAATGGATGGACAACTCCGGGCTCTGGTATCTGCTGCAGGCCGACACGCTGTCCCTCTACGACGTGGCGGCGCTGATCGGGGCCGTCAGTGACAACGCGGCGACGAACACGCTCTGCCGGGTGATCGGCCTCCCCGCCGTGCAGGAGCACACGCGCGCCATCGGCTACGAGCACTCCGGGCTCGATGACATCGTCCGCTGGCCGCTGCCTCCCGGCGCCCCGCGCACGCTCTCGCACGCGAACGCCGACGAGCTCGTGCGCTTCGTCACCCGCACCGCGCAGGCCGCCGACCTCAGCCCGGCCTCCTCCGACACGCTGCAACGCTGGCTGGGCGCCGGGATGGATCTGTCGATGGTGGCGTCCGCGTTCGGCCTCGACCCGCTCGCGCACTACCTCTTCGATCGCGGCGTGTGGCTGTGGAACAAGACGGGCACCATCTCCACGGTGCGTGCGGACACCGGCCTCGTGATGACCCCCGACCGACGCGTCGCGTACGCGGTGCTCGCCAACTGGCAGCGCGGCTCCGACGTGCGCGACCGGGTGCTCTCCGTCATGCGCACGGCGGGGGATGAACTGCGGAGGAATCTCCTGTGATACTGCTCCTATGTCGTCAGAAGGGCGCGATGTGAATCCCGGAGAACTCAACAGCCCGCACGAGCGCTACGACGCCAGGGTGCAACGCAGATCGGCCCTCGTCCTCAAACGCCGTGTGGTCGAACAGGAGCGCGAGCAGCTCGCTCACGCGCTGGACTGGGCCAAGGACGATCCGGCGTTCGAACTGATCGCCGGGATGATCGTCGCCGCGCGCCGCCGGTTCGTGCTCGGCGCGGCGAAGTCGTTCACCTACGCATCCCTGCTGGCGATGGACCTCAGCGCCGGGCTCGCGAACGTCACCCTGATCGACGGCACGATCGTGCGCCCGCTCGACGTGCTCAGCGACGTGCGCACCAGTGACGTGCTCGTGGCCTTCTCGCTCGCCCGCTACCGCAAATACACGATCGACTTCGCCGAGCTGTTCAAGCAGGCGGGAGGAACGCTCGTCGTGATCACCGACGCGCCGGATGCGCCCCTCGTCGCCATCGCGGACGAATCCCTCGTGGTCGACACAGCCAGCGCATCCTTCGCCAACTCACCGACCTCGGTGGCGCTGGTCATCCACATCCTCACCACGCTGACCACGGCGAGCGCCAAGGGCGCAGGCCGCCGCCTCCTCGAACGGGACAGGCTCGGCGAACAGCTCGGCCTCTACGTCGAAGACTGAACGCGAGATGCCAGTAACTGCGGCGCATCCCGGGCGTTTCGCGACAGTTGGTGGTGTTTCGCGCGGCTAGCGGCGGCGGAGGTAGGCGGACGCGGCGGGCGACCACATCATGATGCCCGCCGCGAGGGTGAGCGCGAGGAGCAGGATGCCCAGCAGGTCGCCGACGAACAGCGAGGGCAGCGAGGTGAGGATCGTCAGGGCGCCCAGGATGGTGAGGATGATCCTCGCCCAGTTGACGCCCTTCGCCAGGAAGATGGCGATGACGACGCGGAGGCCGGCACCGACGATCGCGCCGACGACCGTGCCGGACAGCACGGCGGTGGCGGCCGAACCGGATGCGCCGGCTTGCACAGACGCGACAACGCCGACGATCCCGGCCAGGAAGGAGACGGCAGCGCTGACGATCCACAGCCAGAAGGAGGCGCGGAGGATGCTGGGGGCTGCGGAGATCGGGCGGAGATCGGACACAGGTGGGCCTCTCGGTCTGGGCGGCGGTCATCTCACCCTATCGACACCGCCGCGCGGCGTGCGAAGATCGGCCGTGGAGGGGACACGATGAGCGACGACGGTGGTAGGAACAGCACGAACGACGGCGACCAGGGCGACCGCGACGGCGACGACACCGCCGGGGCGTTCACGGTGGTGCGGACGTTCAACGCGCCGCCCGAGCGCGTGTTCGCGGCGTGGACGGAGCCGGAGCACCTCGGCTGGTTCTTCAGCGGCCACGGCGAGGTCACCGAGCCGATCGTCGCCGACGCGACCGTCGGCGGCGCCTGGCGTCAGCGGATGATCGTCGACGACGACACCAGCTACGTCACGGGCGGCATCTACCGCGAGCTCGTCCCCGGCGAGCGCCTCGTGTTCGACTGGGGTGCGGTCGGCGGCTGGCCCGAACTTCCAGTGGATGCGTCGACCCGCGACGCCGTGGACGTCCCGCGCGTGACGATCACCCTCATCCCGCTGCCCGGCGACCGCACCGAGCTGCGGCTGCACCAGGCACTCCCCGGCCACCTCACCGACGAGCAGCGCGCGGAGTGGGACAAGATCGACTGCTACGCGGGGTGGTCGCAGACGATCGACCGGCTTCCCGCGTCGCTGTGACGCGCATCCACCCCCTCGCGCCCACCCCGCCCGGCGTGGGAGGATCGGGGGCGTGACCGGGCGAACGATGCTTCTGGACAGTGCTTCCCTGTATTTCCGCGGGTTCTACGGGGTTCCTGACACGGTCCGCGCGCCGGACGGCACGCCCGTGAACGCCGTCCGCGGCTTCCTCGACATCATCGCCAAGCTGGTCACCGACTTCGGGCCGGACGAGCTGGTGGCGTGCTGGGACGACGACTGGCGTCCCCGCTGGCGGGTCGACCTCATCCCGAGCTACAAGGCTCACCGGGTGGCGCGCGAGGTTCCGTACGGCGTGGATGTGGAGGAGACGCCGGAGGCCCTGGTGACGCAAGTTCCGATCATCCGGGAGGTGCTGGACGCGCTCGGCATCCCGGTCGTCGGGGCTGCGCAGCACGAGGCGGACGACGTGATCGGCACGCTCGCGACCGGCCAGGCGCATCCGGTGGATGTGGTCACCGGCGACCGCGACCTCTTCCAGCTCGTCGACGACGCCGCAGACGTGCGGGTCATCTACACGGCCCGCGGCATGGGCAACCTGGAGACGCTGACCGAGTCGGTCGTGGTCGGCAAGTACGGCATCCGGCCGCAGCAGTACGCGGACTTCGCGGTGATGCGCGGCGACAGCTCCGACGGCCTGCCCGGCGTCGCCGGAATCGGCGAGAAGACGGCGATGACCCTCCTCACCGAGTACGGCGACCTCGACGGCATCCTCGCAGCGGCAGCCGACCCGGCCAGCAGCATGAAGGCGCCGATGCGCGCCCGCTTCGAGGCGGCCGCCGACTACCTGAAGGTCGCACCCCGCGTGGTCGAAGTGGTGCGCGACCTCGACCTGCCGACCGTGGATGCGCGCATCCAGGCCCCCGACGACGACCGGAGCGCCGCCCTCGATCAGCTGTCCGAGAAGTGGGGCCTCGGCGGCTCGCTCGACCGCGTGCGGCAGGCTCTCACCACGGGGCGCTAGCCGGCCCTACCGCTGCCGCCGAATCCTCGCGGCCACGAAGAATCGCGCAATCGCGAGGGCGACGATCACCGGGAAGGCGATCGCGCCTGTGACGATCCGCTGGTGCGTGTCGCCGAACACGGCGGCAACAGCCGCGATCATCGCCGCAGCGGTCAGGAGCCAGTAGATCCACGCGAACACACCCGTCCTGACCGCGTTGCGGAACGGGTCCCCCGTCCGCTTCGACTCGTCGATGGCCATCGAATTCACCGTCCTCTAGGCGTAGCAATGAACATACACATTGTGGAAGTTGTTCGGAATCGGATAGCTCGCCCAGCGGGTTCCGAAGCACTGGCCGGTGTTCCGCGCGATGTTCGCCTGCGCCTACCCGCCGATCACCGCAGCAGTACACAGCACGACAGTCGGCCCGGTAACACCGCACTTCAAGCCGTGCCGTCTACAGTAACTCGATACGCTAAATTCATTACGTTAAATGCTAGAATCCTTTTCCCCTCGGGCCGCTCTGGGCGGCTCGCTCGACCGCGTGCGGCAGGCTCTCACCAAGGGGCGCTAAGCTCTCAGGCAGCGTCCGGCGTTCTTCTGGCCGTTTCTTCGCAGCGATCCGCTGCCGAACGGACATTCACCGCACCACTTCAGCCCACCAGCGCTCGCGCAGCATCGCCGCCGCCGACCGCATCCAGGGCAGCTCAGCTCGCGCGCACCGTCGACACGGTTCGCGCATCCACCGTCCGCGTCGTCACCGGCGCGGTCGACGGGTCGCATCGCGTGGCCCGCAACACGAATAAAGGAATGACGATATGGCCACCGGCACCGTCAAATGGTTCAACTCCGAAAAGGGATTCGGGTTCATCGCGCCCGATGACGGCACGAAGGATGTCTTCGCGCACCACAGCGCGATCGTCGGCGGCAACGCCGGACACCGCAACCTCGAAGAGAACCAGAAGGTCGAGTTCGACACCGCGAACGGCCCCAAGGGCCCGCAGGCGGAGAACATCCGCGCCCTCTAGGGTTTCGCACGTCAGGCGCGGGCGGGACGGCTCAGCCGTCCTCCCGCCGCCTACTGCTCGCCCGGCTCCCAGCGCCAGAGCTCGCGCTGGGCGAGCAGTGCAAGCTCGCGGAGCACGTCGAGATCCGTCTCCGACTCCGCAGGGTCCCTCGCCGTGCGCCCGAAGACGCAGATCGCGCCGATGCGCGTCCCGTCCGGCGCCTCCACCGGATATCCGGCGTAGAAGCGCAGGTGCGCCGGCCCGGTCACCATGTCGTTCTCCGCGAACCGCGGGTCGGCTTCCGCGTTCGGGATGACCATGCCGTCGTCGGTGGCGATCGTGTACACGCACACCGACTCCTCCAGCGGGAACTCGGTCAGCTGCGTGCCGCTGGACGCCAGATGCCACTGCTTCTCGTCGTCGAGCACGGAGAACAGCGCGATGTCGGACTGCAGGGTGCGGCGGGCGGTGCCGATGATCCCGTCGAGGCGCGCATCCGGGCCCCGTTCGTGCAGCCGCAGCCTGGCGATGGCGTCCACCCTGTCTTCCGCGGGCGCCGGCGGGACGGTGCTGATCACGTCGGCGACGTCCGGGGCGATCACGTCGGCGATCTGTCGCGCCCAGAACAGGTAGTCGGCCGGGGTGCGGTGGCGGGCGCTGTCGTTGTGCGGTGGGGCGGCCAGCGGGACGAACACGGCCAGGTCGGTTTCGGCGCACACCGCGGCGGCGCGCCGGTTCAGCTCGGTCGCCGACCGCTGGACGATGTCGCCATACTCGTTGTCGTACGGCCGCACCGACCGGATCGGCTGGCTCCCGAGCCACACCACGACACCCTGCGACCGCGACCGGATGTGGTCGAGCACCGCCCGCATCCTGGCCTCCCAGCGCTCGGGGTCCGCTCGGTGCAGTGCGTCCGTCATGGTGACGCTGACGACGATCGCCGCATACCGGGACAGGTCGGCGTCTGCGAGCGCCGACCGCAGCGTGCGCACGCCGATGTCCGCGCCGGCGAGCACGTCGACGACGACGCCCCGCCCGGTGGTCGCGGCCATCGCGCGGGCGAGGGCGCCCGGCAGCGCGAGGTCGTGACTGCCCACTCCCCAGCCGGCGGCCGGGCCGGAGCCGACGACGAGCATCCGGATGCTGTCGCGTCCAGAGGCGTACGCCTGCGGCGCGTCCATCGGCCGGATGGTGCGCGACCGTGCTGAGGCGACGCGCCACAACCACAGCCGCGACGCGAGATCGCGCAGCGGCGCCGGAAGCGAATCGACCTGCACCCTCCGACGGTAGCCCGCGAATGCATGCGTTGCGAGTGGATGCTCGGCCGACACGCTGGCCCGCTCATGCGCGCGTGGCGAGTGGATGCGCACCCGCTACGGCAGCCCGTCCGCTACGGCAGGATGTGTCCCGCCGTCGTGAACAGGCGGTACCACTCCTCGCGGGTGAGCGGCACGTCGCTTCCCGCTGCGGAGTCGAGCAGGTGGTGCACGTTCGTGGTGCCGAGCACGACCTGCATGTTCGCGGGGTGCCTGGTGATCCAGGCGACGGCGATGGCGGCGGGCTGCACGTCGTACTTCGCCGCGAGCCCGTCGATCACCTCGTTCAGTTCGGCGTAGTTCTCGCGGTCGCCGAGGAAGACGCCGTCGAAGAAGCCCTTCTGGAACGGCGACCAGGCCTGCAGGGTGATGTCGTTGAGGCGGCTGTAGTCGAGGATGCCGTTGTCGCGGTCGATGGACTGGTCGAGGGCGGCCATGTTGGCGGCGATGCCCTGGGCGATCAGCGGGGAGTGGGTGATGCTGAGCTGCACCTGGTTGACCACGATCGGCTGGCGCACAGAGCGCTTGAGCAGTTCGATCTGGCCGGGGGTCTGGTTGGAGACGCCGAAGTTGCGGACCTTGCCGGACTCGAACAGCTCGTCGAAGGCGGCGGCGACCTCGTCCGGCTCGACCAGCGTGTCCGGGCGGTGCAGGAGCAGCAGGTCGAGGTAGTCGGTCTTGAGGGCGGAGAGGGACTCGTCGACGGTGGTCAGGATGTGCTCGCGGGAGAAGTCGAAGTAGCCGTCCCTGATGCCCACCTTCGACTGGATCTGCACCTGGTCGCGCTCCGACGCCGGAATGGCCCCCGCGTCCCCGAACCGCGTCTCGCAGCCGTGCCGCACATCGCCGTAGATGTCGGCGTGGTCGAACATGGTGATCCCCGCATCCCTGGCCGACCGCACCAGGCTGCGGATCTGCTCGTCGTCGAGCGGGGTGATCCGCATCAGGCCGAGGATGATGTTCGAGGTTTCGACGGTGGTGTTCGGAAGGGTGAAAGTCTTCATGGGCCTATTCTGCTCCCGCCACCGGATGCGCGCTCCCGCCACCGGATGCATGAGTACGGTCCGCGCGCAACCCCTATACCCCCGCGGGGAACGGCCTACCGTTCGTGATCCGACGTCGACGGAGGACCCATGACGATTTCCCACGCAGACCAACGCGCGTGCGACCGCTTCCGCGCGGAGACCCACCTCGAGGCGCGCCCGGCAGCCGCGCCCTGCTACATCGTGCACGCTCTCGGCCGCGACTTCCGCGTGAGCGACGAGATGGCGCGCATCTTCCTGCGCCAGGTCGAGCGCGTGCTCGAAACGGACAGCTCGGCACTCGTCGTGCTGCGCCACCAGCACGGCGTCGAGTTGCTGCTCGTGCGCGACGACAACGCGTTCTCGATCCGGCAGGAGAGCACGGTCGAGGCGACGCGGGAGGCGCACGCGCTGACCGCGTGACTCCGGCTCAGTCGCGCGCCAGCAGCGCCACGAGCGGCTGCGGCACCCGCTCCGCCGGGAGCGCCAGCACGAGGGCACGCCCGTAGTGCTCCTTGCGTCCTGACGTCGTGCCGAGGAACCGGTGCAGCTGCTGCTCCACGGGGCGGAGGCGCTGCGCGGGCTGCTGCTGGAACATCCGGAACAGGCGCAGATCGCCCTCGGCGGCAAGCACCTCCTCGACGCCGCGGACGCCGAGGGCGCCGATCAGTTCGCCCTCCAGATCGGGGTGGCAGACGTGGATGTCGGAGGCGCGCATCCCCGCCCAGTGGAAGAACCGCACCTCGCCGGCGTCGCACAGGCCGCGGAGCGCCACGCCCATCCCGGTCGGTCCGAGCATGGCCACGAACCTCCGGATGCTCATCGCGCCGCCCATCGGTAGCACGGCCCAGCCCTCGCCCGGCAGCTCCCTGCCGTGCAGTTCGGCGAGCGCCTCGACCGCTGCACGGTCACTCGCGCCCTCGACCAGGATGGCGGTGTCGATGCCGTCGCCGCCGGGAACAGGCGCGACGGGAGGAGGCGCGACGCCGGCCGCCCACGCAGACACGGCGTGCTCGAACGCACGCACCTCTGCGGTGCGCGAGCCACCCTCGGAGGGCCGGACGCTCGACGGCTCCGTCACGCAGCCATTCTGGCACCGTGCCCCCTTCCCATCGACGGCGGGGCGCGTACGGTGCGTGGAACAACCACCACGGAGAGGACGACGATGAAGGTAATCATTTTCCTGGCAGGCGCGGCCGTTGGCTTCGTGCTCGGGTCCCGGTCAGGGCGCAAGACCTACGACACCATCAAGCGTCAGGTCAGCGGGTTCACGCACTCCGACCCTGTTCAGCAGGTGAAAGGCGACGTCCGCGACCTCGCAGGCAAGGCGGCGTCCGAACTCGGTGACCGCGCGAGCGACCTGGTCGACAAGGCCAGCGGCAAGCTCGACGACATCACCGGCAAGAGCAGCAGCTCCAGCACGGGCAGCACGAGCCCCAGCGGCGCGTAGGCGCCCGGCGCTCAGGCGCCCTGCGGCGGGTCCGTCAGCAGGCCGACCCGCTCGGCGACGTACCCGTCGAACGCGACGGCATCGGCATCCGGTGTCGTCGCGTTCCAGCGCACCAGGGCGCGTCCGTCGCGCACGAACAGCGGGCCTCTGGATGCGCGCAGGCTCGCCGCATCCAGGTCGATGATCGCCGCGTCGTAGTTGACGGTCTCTCCGTCCGGGAAGTGCCCGCGTTGCGCCGCTGCCCGGTACGCGCGCCTGGTCTCGGCGGACTGCGACTGGTAGGCGGGACGGCCGGGCGCGGTCGCGCGGATGATCGCCCCTGTCGCGCGCAGCACGCCCTGCCGGTCGAGCAGCAGCACGCCCAGCCGCCACACCCTGCCCACCGGCCGCAGCACGGCCTCCCGGGTGACGAGCAGCTTCCGGTGCCTCGGCACGAACTCGGCCAGCGCCTCGTCGCGCGCGCCCGCCGCATCCAGTCGTCGCACCGCCTCGGCGAGCGTCGACCGGATGAGCGTCACCGCCGCGTCGTCCCCGCTCGTCTGCTCCACGCAACGAGAATACTCATCAGGCCGAGAGTCCAGCCCGCCGAACACTCAGCCCAGCGGCCAGAGCTCCCGCACCTCGACACGGCCGAACCGCGCCATCGGGTGCCGCGATGCCAGGTCGACGGCGTCGTCCATCGAGTCGCAGTCGATGACGTCGTAGCCCGCCACCCACTCCTTGGTCTCGGCGAACGGGCCGTCCGTCACGTGGAGCCTGCCGCCGCGCACGCGGACGGTCTTCGCCTCCTCGATGGGGCGCAGGCGGTCGCCGTCCGCCTCCCTGCCGCGCGCATCCACCTCCGCGATCCAGTCGGCGATGGTGTCCTCGCTCTCGCGGTACGGTTCGCCGTCGAGCGCGGTGGTGATCAGAAACAAGTAGCGCATTCCGTGCCTCCTGAAGGGTGACGTTACGGTACTGCGTCGAACGGGACGGCTGGATTTCGACGTATGGTGGCCTCACCCCGACAGGAACAGGAAGAGCATGGTCGCCCACGTCACCCCGCGCCTCGAGCAGCAGCTGCGCGACATCTTCGACAAGCGGGACAGGCAGAACATGCAGCCGACCATCGACGCCTTCCTGGAGGTGCTCGCCGAGAACCCAGGCAACGCGTACGTGCTGTACGACGTCGGCGGCTCGTACGACACCGCCGGCGAGGAGGAGACGGCGCTCGGCTACTACGAGCAGGCGATGGATGCCGGGCTCACCGGGGACACGCTCCGCCGCTGCCTGCTGCAGTACGGAAGCACGCTGCGGAACCTGGGCAGGTTCGACGAGTCGCTCGCCGCCCTCGAGCAGGCGCTCGCCCTGTACCCGAAGTCGGAGTCCGTGCGGATGTGGCACGCGCTCTCGCTGCACGCGGCCGGGCGCAGCGACGCGGCGGTGGCCGAGCTGATGGAGCTGGCCGTCGACCACATCCGGACGGAGGACCTGCTGCGCTACGAGGCGGCGATCCGCGGCAACGCGGAGTACCTGCACTCGCTCGACCGCGGCTGACGCGGCGCGGAGCGCGCAGCGGCGCAGCTACGCCAGCAGCGCCGCGATCAGCAGGAGGGCGGGCACCGCGAACAGCGTCGTGAGCAGCACCACATCCCGCGCCACGGTCATCCCGCGCTCGTAGCGGGCGGCGAAGTTGTAGACGTTCTGAGCGGCGGGCAGTGCGGCGAGCGCGACGGCGGCGAACAGCGCGTGCCCGTACATCCCGAACCCGAGCCAGGCGACCAGGAACGCGATCAGCGGCATGACCGCCGCCTTGATGACGGAGGCGGTGATGATCTCGATCCTGCCGTGGTCGGCGTGCAGCGGGCGTGAGCCGTGCAGCGACATCCCGAACGCCATCAGCACCAGGGGCACTGCGGCCCCGCCGAGCAGCACGAACGGCTGGAACACCGCATCCGGCAACCGGAGGCCGCTGAGGTTGATCAGGATGCCGACCACCGAGGCGATGATCATCGGGTTGCGGACCGGCTGCGTGAGGATGGAGCGCACGGAAACCGACGCGCGCGAGGTGATGTCGAGCACGGTGAGGGCGATCGGCGCGAACACGATCAGCTGCAGCAGCAGCACGGGGGCTACGTACGTCGCACTGCCCAGCACGTAGACGGCCACGGGCAGGCCGATGTTGTTGGCGTTGACGTACCCGGCTCCGAGCGCGCCGATGGTGGTCTCTGCCGCCCCTCGCGGGAAGAAGAGGCGCGAGAGCAGCACGAACAGTCCGGCGGCGGAGATCGCGGCGACCCCGGAGATGAGCAGCTGCGCGGAGAACACGACGTGCAGGTCTGCCCTGGCCAAGGTCACGAACAGCAGCGCGGGGTTGGTGACGAAGAAGGCGATCCTGTTGAGGACGAACGACGCCTGCGGCCCGCCGATGCCCAGCCGCCCTGCCACGTAGCCGACGGCGATCACGAACGCGATGATCGCGAACCCGATCACCACTCCGCCCATCCCTCCACCATACGGCCGTTGCCGTCCGTTGCCTCGCGGCTGCCACCCACACCCACACCAGTTCTCCGCTTACGCGGAAATCTGCGCGCTCACGATCGCGAACTCCGTCCGGACGGGGATCAGCGCGGCGTGTCGGCCGGCTGCTCCTGCGTTGCGCGCGGCGCGCGTTCGACCGGAGTTCCCGGCCGACTCGCCGCCGAATTCTCCGCTTGAACGGAGTTCGCGGTCGTGAGCGCCGAATGTTCCGCTCGGGCGGCAGTGGGGCGGTGGGGTGGGGGCGGTGGGGGCGAGGCGGTGGGGATCGGGCGGAAGCGGCGGCGGCGAGCGCCGCGAAAGAAACGTAAAATGTCTGCACGTGACTCAAACGCGCAAGCTTCCGGTGCTCGTGCTGGCCGGCATGGTCGTCGGCTCGATGGTCGGGGCCGGCGTGTTCTCGCTGCCTGGAACGTTCGCGGGGGCGACCGGCGCGATCGGCGCGATCGTCGCGTGGGGCATCGCCGGGGCCGGGATGCTCGCGCTCGTGTTCGTCTTCCAGCGGCTGGCCGTGCGGAAGCCCGCGCTCGACTCCGGCATCTACGCGTACGCCAAGGCGGGGTTCGGCGACTATGTCGGGTTCTTCTCCGCGTTCGGCTACTGGGCGAGTGGATGCGCGGGGAACGTCACGTACTGGGTGCTCATCGGCTCGACCATCGGCGCCCTGTTCCCGGCGTTCGGGGCGGGGAACACCGTGCTCGCCGTGGCCGTGTCGACGGTGGGGGTGTGGGGGTTCTTCCTGCTGATCCGGCGCGGGGTGCCGCAGGCGGCGTTCATCAACACCATCGTGGCCGTCGCCAAGGTGGTCCCGCTGGTGATCTTCCTGGTGATCGTCGTGGCCATCGGCTTCAACTGGGACACCTTCACGCTCAACCTGTGGGGCACGGGCAGCCCGGATGCGTCGTCGCTGTTCGGGCAGATCCAGAAGACGATGCTGCTGACCGTGTTCGTGTTCCTCGGCGTCGAGGGTGCCTCCGTGTACTCCCGCTACGCGAAGAGCCGGCGCGACGTCGGCCGTGCCACGCTGCTCGGGTTCCTCAGCGTGCTGTGCCTGTTCGTGCTCATCACGGTGCTGTCGTTCGGCGTCGCTCCGCGGGCGGAGATCGGCGGGATGCGGGAGCCGTCCGTCGCGAGCGTGCTGCAGGTGATCGTCGGGCCGTGGGGGTACACGCTGATCAGCGTCGGTCTCGTGGTCTCGGTGCTCGGCGCATACCTGTCCTGGACCCTGATGGCGTCGGAGGTGCTGTTCACCTCGGCGAAGAACGAGGACGCTCCCCGGTTCCTGGCGGCGGTGAGCAGGCGCGGCGTCCCGGTGGCCGCGCTGGTGCTGACGACCCTGCTGGTGCAGGCGCTGCTGATCGTGACGCTGTTCTCGGAGAACGCGTTCCAGTTCATGCTGAGCCTGTGCAGCTCGCTCGCCCTCATCCCGTATGTGCTGACCGCCGGGTACGCGCTGAAGCTCGAGACGCGGGCCGGCGACGATCCGGGCGGTCGCAGCCGCCGTGGGCTGACGGTGGCGATCATCGCGACCGTCTACACACTGTTCCTGATCGTCGCCGCGGGGCCCGGCTACCTGCTGCTGACGTTCATCATCTACGCCCCGGGCACGCTGCTGTTCGTCGCGGCGCGGCGGGAACGCGGCCTGCGGGTGTTCCGTCCGTTCGAGGCGGTGCTCTGCGTCCTGGCCGTGTTGCTGGCTGTCGCGGCGATCGTCTCGCTCGCGGCCGGCTGGATCACGATCTAGGGAGCGTCACCCGAGGTCCACCGCAGAGCGGCCGCGGCCGGAGACCCGGACGGCGACGGCGATCATCAGCAGCACGACCGCAGCGGCGATGGCCGTGATCGCGACGGGCGCGGACTCCAGCGTGCCGGTGAGCCGGGACACACCGATCCAGGCGAGGCCCCACGCGCTCGCGATGGCGGGCGTCAGCCTGCCACGGTCCCAGATCGCCAGGGCGGCGCCGAGGATGGCGGCGACCACCACGAGCGCCATGCCCCAGGCGTGCGGGCTCCAGCCGAAGCCGTCGAAGCCGGCGGCGACGAGCAGGCTGGTGACGTTGGCGACCGTCGCCACCATCACCCAGCCGAGGTAGAGGCCGGTGGTGCCGTCGAACAGGATCGCGTCGGCCGTCGTTCCGCCCGGGATGCGCTGCAGCAGCACGAACGCCACGATCAGCACCACGAGCAGCGCGGCGATGAGCACCGCGGAGATGGCGAGCATCCCGAACTGCACGCTCAGGATCCAGGCGGCGTTGAGGAGCAGCGAGGCGAGCATCCAGTATCCGATGCGGCGCTGGCGGGTCTTGGCGGCCTGCGACGGGAGCGCCTGCCAGATGGCGTAGCCGAGGAGGCCGAGGTAGATCACCGACCAGATCGAGAAGGCGGGGCCCGCCGGGGAGAGCATGGTGGCGTCGGCGCTGAGCGCTCCGCCCGCCGCCTTCTGGATGGGGGTGCCTCCCGCCGCTCCGGAGCCGACGAACGCGCCGATCACGGCGAGGACGGCGCCGACGATCACGGCGATCTGGCGCACCCGGTCTGCGGCGACGGGTCGGGTCGCGGTGGCGGCGTCGGTGACAGCGGTGGTCGACATGCCGGTCACGATATCCCTAGCCCGGCTAGATATCAACGGGACGACGTGGCCACCACGACGGTCGTGTCGTACTCGTCCGATGCGACCGTGCGCACCAGCAGCCCCGCCTCCTCGAACAGCGCGGCCGTCCGGGCCGCCTGCTCGCCGCTCGTCTCGATCAGCAGCGAACCGCCGGGAGCCAGCCACACATCGGCCTCAACCGCGACGCGGCGCTGCACGGCGAGCCCGTCCGCCCCTCCGTCGAGCGCGACGGCCGGCTCGTACAAGCGAGCCTCCGGGGGCATCAACGCTATGGCCTCGGTCGGGACGTACGGCGCGTTCACCGCGAGCACGTCCACCCGCCCACGCAGGGAGGCGGGGAGCGCGTCGAACAGGTCGCCCGCGTACACCGTGCCCCTCGGCTCGATGTTCTCCCGCGCACAGCGCACGGCCGCCGGCTCGATGTCGCAGGCGACCAGCTCGACGCCGTCGCCGACCCGGGATGCGATGGCAGCGCCGATCGCACCGGCACCGCAGCACAGGTCGAGCACTACCGCATCCGAAGCCGCGAGTGCCACCGCCTGCTCCACCAGGAACTCGGTGCGATGCCTGGGCACGAAGACGCCGGGGGCCACCCGGATGCGCAAGCCGCAGAACTCCGCCCAGCCGATCAGCGGTTCCAGCGGAAGGCCGGAGACCCGCTTGGCGACCAGCTCTTCCAGCTGGTCGGCGTCCGCGGCCGCCTCCGCGATGAGGCGCGCCTCGTCCTCGGCGAACACGCATCCCGCCGCGCGGAGACGGGCGACGATGGCGGGATCGGGATGGGGGTCTGTCACGCTGGTCATGCTAGCTCGCGCACCAGAATCCCGAAGCGGGCATCCGCACAAGACCTTGACCTGACCGGCTCAGGCGGTATGGATGGTCTATGAAACGCATCCACTATGCGAGCGGGTCCATGGTGACCGGTGACGCGATCGCCGACGTGATATTGCGTTATGCCGCTGCACTGGCGGAGCATCGAACAGCCGCCGAGCTGTCGGTGCCCGCTGTCGGAGAGGACGGCGCGGTCACGGAGGTGCTGCTCGTGCTCGGTCCGGCCAGTCAGATGCTCGCGGAGCACCTGCCGGGGACGGACGAATTCGTGGACGAGGAGTTCGTGGACTCATTCGAGAAGAAGGTGGCAGCGCTGGGCACCAAGGCCGGGTTCGTCACGAAGGGAACGGAAGAGTCGGACGACCTCGACTTGGACTATCTCTGATGCTCAGTTTCCTGGCAGCTTCCGAAAGTTCTCCCGATGCACTGGCGCATCCGGAAACGCCGCGTACTATCACGACGAGATAGCTAAGGACACGGGAGAGGGCATGCAGGTGTTCCACGTCTACATCGACGACCTTCGGTTCACCTTCGTCGACCGCGCTCCCGTGGAGGAGCTGAAGAGCAGCGTCGTCAAGGCGAGTCGATCCGATGGTGATTTCATCCAGATCACCCAATCGAGCAGGCCGCCGAGCGAGGTGTTCGTCACGGCGCAGACGAAAGTCAGGATCGAGACGGCAACCATCCCGCGCGATCCCGGCGACGGCGGGTCGGACGACGACGACGCCTTCTGGTTCGACTTCGACTCGCTGAACTGAGCGACACCGCACCCGACATGATCTCGCTCTGGCGCGACGTCGCCGCCCCCATCCCCACCGATCCCTTCGTGGACGGCGGCGAGTACGACAGCGTGATCGTCGGCGCAGGACTCACCGGTCTCACCACCGCCCTGCTGCTGGCCAGGCACGGGATGCGCGTCGCCGTGCTCGAAGCGCGCACCGTCGGCGCTGTGACCACCGGCAACACCACCGGCAAGGTCAGCCTGCTGCAGGGCACGACGCTCTCGCAGATCCGCCGCCACACCACGGACAAGGTGCTCTGCGCGTACGTGGACGCCAACACCGCCGGCCAGGGCTGGCTGCTCGACTATCTGGACGAGCGGAGCATCCCGTACGACGTCCGCGACGCGTACACGTACGCGACGACACTGGATGGCCGCGACAAGCTCGACGCCGAACTCTCCGCCGCCCGCGTCGCCGGGCTGGCGGCGACGGAGGAGCGCGGGTGCGAGCTGCCCTTCGCCGTCGAGGCCGCACTGCGGCTGCCCGCGCAGGCGCAGGTCGACCCGATGGCACTGCTCGCGTCGCTCGCCGCCGACGTGCGGGCGCTCGGCGGCGTGATCGTCGAAGGGGAGCGGGTGACCGGCGTCTCGGCGAGCGAACCCGCGGTGGTGACGAGCACCTCCGGCACGACGCGAGCGGGCAACGTGGTGCTGGCGAGCGGAACGCCCATCCTGGATCGCGGGCTCTACTTCGCCAAGACGGAACCGCTGCGCTCGTACATCACCGCGTTCCGGGTGCCCGGCGAACTGCCGCGCGGGATGTACCTCTCTGCCGACGAGCCGACCAGGTCGCTGCGCACGGCGGGATCGCCGGACGGCGAGCTGCTGCTCGTCGGCGGAAACGGGCACGTCGCCGGTCGCGCGGAGTCTCCTGCGGCTCTCGTCGCCGATCTGACGGCGTGGACGGAGACGACCTTCCCCGGAGCGGAGCGCACGCATTGGTGGGCGGCACAGGACTACCGCTCGGCCAACCAGGTGCCGTTCGTCGGCTGGCTGCCGCGCGGACGCGGGCGCGTGTTCCTCGCGACCGGATACAACAAGTGGGGCATGACGAACGGCGTCGCCGCCGCGCTCAGCCTCACCGCAGACCTCACGGGCGAGACCATCGAGTGGGCCCGCGTGCTGCACCACAGGGTCACCCACCCGATCGACATCGCCACCGGCGCCGTCTTCAACGCGGGGGTCGGCAAGGCGGCGGTCACCCAGTGGGCAGAAGCGGAGACGGGAGGACAGCTCCCGGTGGATGCTCCCCCGCCCGCTGAGGGGACGGGCGTGGTCGGCCGCCGGGGTGCTTCGCCCGTCGCCGTCTCGACGGTGGACGGCGTCACCTGCGCCCTCTCCGCCGTGTGCACCCACCTCGGCGGCGTCGTGCGCTGGAACGACGCCGAACTGTCCTGGGACTGCCCGCTGCACGGCTCCCGCTTCGCACCGGACGGCACCGTGCTCGAGGGTCCGGCCACGTCGGCGCTGAAACCCGTGGATGACGCCGAGCCCGCGGGAGAGTAGTCACGGCGAGTGCAGCTGGCTCATCGTTACGTAACTCGAAGGAATTGCCGCTGTCGGGGTCACCAAGTGGCGTGGGTGCACAGCTGACATAGCAATGGGTATCAATTATGTGTTGATGGGATGTTTGAGACCTGTTAGGTGACGATTATTGATCTGGGACGAGAGAGCAGCGCTGCTCTGGAGCTTCAACGGGGCGAAACGCGCGGCACACGCGACGCCACGGTGCACGTGAATGAAAATCCCTCTGAAACGGAATGCGGGCGTGGCGAGACCAGGTCGCTCGGCCTAGCGGGGTCCCGGGACGCTGGCGGCGACACGGCTGGATAACGGGGTTATCACGTCCGGGTGCACTCTTCCGGAGATTCCTAGCCTGCGGGGATGTTCCTGCGCCAACTATTCGAACGCGGGCGAAAGCTTATATGTGTGGTTTCTCATTATTTGGATGGTGTGTTCAGCTGTGCTGCCCAAGTATGTTCAGTTTTGCTGCCTCGGGGGTGGCGGAGAGCTGAGGCGCCGTGTTGAAGTCGGGGGACTGGTTTAGGGCGTGTTTGTCCGTCGTTGCGGCATCGGTGATGGCAGTTGCGGTAGCCGTGCAGCCGTTCACGGTGCCGGCTGCTTCAGCGACTGAGACTTCGGCAGGGGATCTCAGTCCGCTGCCGAGCCAGTCGGCCGCGCCAGTCGTGGGGGATCCGTTGACGGCGGGCGGTGGGGTGCGGGCCGAGGGAGAGTTGCCGGGTGCGCCGGCTGATCCTCATCCGACGAAGACGATGTCGGGAGCTGCGGGATACAACCCGGATACTTCGACTCCAATTTCGCGGTCTGAGTTTGAGACGGTGTATCAGAATCAGGATTCGACGAAGACGGCGCAGTTCTCGACGGAGCCGTTGAATGTGTCGCGGTCTGATGGTTCGTGGGTTCCGGTGAACACAACGGCGACGAAGACGTCGAGTGGCGGGTATGCGGTTGCGGATCACCCGTTGGCGCCTAAGTTCGCGGCGACGTCTGGTTCGTCGTCCGGTGACTATCAGGTCTCGTCGTCGAGCTACACGGTCTCCTTCAGTTTGGAGGGGGCGAAGCCGCGGCCCGCCACGCGGGCGAGCGCAGTCGATCGGACGGCGTCGGGTGGCGATTCCGACTCGTCGGTCGCGTACACGGGCGTCGCGGCTGGTGAGGATCTCGCGTATGAGGTCACGGCGGGCCAGGTGAAGGAGACGTTGGTTCTCAACCAAGCTCCGACTGAGGCCAACCCGTCATGGACATGGAAAGTACACGCACCCGGCTTGCAGCTTGGCCGGGATCAGTTCGGGGACGTTACCTTCACGGACGTCCTGGGCAATGTTGTGTTCATCACACCGATTCCCGCGATGGTCGACTCTTCGGCCGTCCCCGGCGTCTCCGGGGCTGCTGTGACCAATGTGCCCGTCTCCTTGGCTCAGGTGTCCGATGACGACTGGACGATGACGTTGACCCCGGACGCGACGTGGCTGAACGACCCGTCCCGGGTGTATCCGGTGTTCGTCGACCCGTCCACGGCCTCCCCCTACGCGGATGACGCGCATTCTTATGAGAGCACGGGCTCTCAGTTGACTGGTGTCGCCTACGTCGGAAATTCGCGAGCTAGCGGAGACACGATGTGGCGTACGGTCACCCACTTCAACTATGAGCAGCTTTTCGGGTATCAGGTTCTCGGAGTGAACCTAGAGGAATGGTACGGCGGCGACGGCTCCACTGACGCAACGAATGCGTGGGTGTTCTGGGCGAATGCGATGAGTTTCAACGGACAGGGGACCACTCTGTCACCGATAACTGTCTCGTCCGGAACCTCAGGCTACGGTGTCGCGAACGATGCTCGTCTGACGAATCAGTACGCGACGTGGGTGAACAATCGCACGTCGGGCGCGTACTTGATGTTGACCGGCCAGGAAACGCCTGGGGCGTACACGTACAAGTCGCTCGGCTTGCAGATGTTTATCTCGTATGAGTCGAAGCCGACCATCGCGGCGTCGACGGTCTCCGTCGCGGACCCGAACGGGTTCGCGGCGACGTCGTCGTCCCCGCAGGGTGGAGCGGTTGGGTCGTCGACGCCGACGTTGGCGACGACGACGACGCAGGACACCTCGAATGGTTCGGCGCCGGTGAACCGATGGTATTCGGTGTCGGCGAACGCGAACATGTCGAGCCCGTTGTGGCAGTCCGGATGGACGTCGAGTTCGCAAGTGCAGGTGCCGCCCGGGATGCTCGCTCCGGGAGCTACGTATTACTGGCAGGCAGCGGTGCAAGACCAGTACGGGACGACGGGGTCGAGTTCGATCTATTCGTGGAAGACCAGCACGAATCCGACACCCGGTGCCGGGGCGACCACACCATCAGATAATTCAGTGGTCGCGACAACCACACCGACGCTCACCGCACCGGCGGCCACAGCAACCAATGGCAAACCGTTGCAGTATGTGATGAGGCTCGCGTCCGGGCAGGACGGGGCAACAGGGCAAGTGGTGCTTTCGCAGGTGCTGACTCCTGTCGGCGGCGTGCTGACCTGGACGGTGCCCGCGAACGTCCTGCAAGACAACACCGGGTACACCTGGTCGCTCGTCGTCAACGACGTGTACGACGACTGGGCGGCAAGCGTGCAGCGGATCGTCGTGAACCGGCGAGTCACAACATCCGGACCAGCCCCCACCGACACCGCCGGGCCCGTCACGGTCAATCTCGCCAACGGCAACGCCTCCACAAGTGTGCCCACACCAACCGTGAACACGGTCGGCGGCCCGATGGGCTTCCAACTGACCTACAACTCTGAGCAGGTGTCGAACGCTGGTCTGACCAGCCACTACTACAATCTCGATCCCAACAATCTGACTCCCTCGTATAACCCTCTGCCTGCGGGGGCGAAGGTCGCGTTGGTACAAACGGACAGTCAGATCGCTGACAACTGGGGTCAACTCGATTCACCAGCACCAGGAGTGAACCAGTCGAACTATCAGGTGCAATGGACGGGGTTCATCAACCCGCCCGCGGGCTCGTACGCGTTCGGCTTCCAAAGCGACGATGGCGCTGAGCTCACACTAAATACGACACCGGTGATCACCGATCAGTGGACAGCGCACCAGGCGCAGGGAACCCCGCAATTCGAGACCGCGGCCTCGCAGGTCCTTGTTGTCGCCGCCGACGGGACGGCAAAGTTGGGCGGCGCGACGGTGCCGTTACCGCTGCCGATCACGGTGAACTACTTCCAGCGCAGCGGAGAAGCCTCGGTGTCCCTGTCCGTGGAGAGCACCATCGCGCCGGCCAATCCGCAGCTGGTCCCGGCGAACTGGTTCACGCACACGAACCCGCCGCTCCCGGACGGGTGGGCCGCATCCGCCCCGATCGTCGGAGCGGCAGGTCAGTATGTGTCCTTGAAGACCAGTGGAAGTTCAGTCACCGTCACGGACTCCGCCGGCGGCACCCATGTGTACACGAAAGCGGCCGGGGCGGGCGGGTACACACCGCCGGCGGGGGAGCGGAGCACGCTGACCACCGACACAACGGGAGCGTTCACCCTCACCGCCGAGGACGGCACCGTGTACCTGTTCAACACGGCGGGGAAGCTCACCTCCGCAACCCCACCGGTAGATGCGGGCAGCAAACCGGCCACTCCGATCCCCAGCTATGTCAGCAACAGCAGCCTGGACAACGCGCTCCGCAGCCTGTCCGACCCGCTCTCCAACACCGGCACCGCCAGCGCCCCCTCATACCAGCGGGCCGCGTACTTCGCCTACAAGGGGGAGCAGTACTCGAACCTCGGCATCCCGGCGAACGCGGGTATCACCGCCACCGGACCGGTCTGCCAAACGCCGTCCGGGACCGGCTGGGCAGCAGCACCCGATCAGATGATGTGCGCAATCGTGTACCCCGACGGGACAACGACACAACTTGAGTACACCAGCACCGGTCAACTCGGCGGGGTGTTGAACCCAGGTGGTGCGCTCACCCTGTTCAGCTACCAGGCCGTTGGTGGATCGAATCTACTCAGCGCCGTGTCCACCTCGTTGCAAACGGATTGGTCGGCCCTGCACACCAGCTCGCCGCGGCCAGTCACCGCGATCGGCTACGACACGAGTGGGCGGGCGACGAGCGTGAAGCTCGCGGCGCTCGGCAGCGACCCGCAACCATCGAAGACGTACACGTACTCGTCGGCGCCGACAGCAACCCAGGACGGGATCTCGTTCGTCGACGTCGCAGGGCTCACCCCACCCGCCGGTGGCCCAGGTCACGAGCTCAAAGTCACCTACAACACGGCTCTACAGAAGACCACGTCAACGACCGCATCCGGGCTCATTTCCAAGACACTGTGGAACAGCCACGACAACGTCCTCGCCACCCTGGATGCCCAAGGCCACGAATCAAGCACTGTCTACGACACCCAGGACCGCGCCGTAGCGACCTATGGTCCGGCACCCGCCGCCTGTTTCGGCGCCACCGCAGCGCTCCCGTTCGGCCCATCCACTCTCGACGCCAACGGAACGGCAGACCCGGCGGACGCGCCCATCCCGACCGGAACCTGCCCGGCCATGAACGGGACAGCGATCGCCACCAGCACCTCCACGTACGACGGCACTCTGCACGGCCTCAATGCGACCTGGTACAACAACAGCAACCTCGCCGGCCCGCCCGCCGCGTACTCGCTGTCTGTGCCCGCAGCAGCCTCCACCCCCGCCACCCCCGAGAACAACGGAGCAATCAGCCACGACTGGGGAACCACCAATGGCGCCTCCACCACCGTCTCACCCATCACGGGCCCGACCGGAACCGTCGTCGGCGGGTCGACCGGTATCAACTGGACCGCACAATTCACCGGCCTGCTGACCTTCCCGTCGACCGCGAACTACACCCTGTACACGTACGCGGACGACGGGACCATGCTCTGGGTCAACGACAAACTCGTCATCAACACCTGGGGAGGCGGGTCCGCCCGCTACTCAGCCGGATACACGATCCCCGCGACGCTCGGTCAGACGGTACGCATCCGGCTTGCCTACCAGCAGATGACTGCGCAAGCACACCTCGAGCTGGACTGGACGACAGGGGCGGCGCTGCCCACAGCCCCCGCGAACAATGTCGCCATCCCAGGCGCAGACCTCTCACCCGCCTACAATCTCGTGACGAAGACCTCCACCGCCGACTCCGCCCCGACCGGCGTGGCCGGGGTCAGCAATGCCAACGTGCCCGCCGCGTCCACGGCGACCACATACTCGAACCCCTGGTTCGGGACGGTCGCCTCCACCAGCGTCGACTCGGCTGGACTGAACCTGACATCCACGTCAACAACCGAAGCGCCCGGGACCGGATATCTGCGTCAACTCACGTCGACGAAACCGGCCGGCGCGGCAACGAAATCAACGACCGCCTACTACGGCGGAACGTCGACCCCGACGGTTTCCTACGGCACCGCCCTCGGAGTGAGCAGCCCGATCTGCGGGGTACCCGTGAACACCCCGCAATACGGTTTGACCGCATCAGCGACCGGTCCCACACCGGCCACAGGGGTGGCCCGGACAGCGAAGTATGTGTACGACGTCATGGGTCGCGTCGCCGCAACCCTGAACCCCGGTGACACCACCTGGGCATGCACCACCTACGACAGCCGCGGCCGGATCGCATCCCAAACCTTCCCCGCGTTCGGCGGATCCCCCGCGCGGACCGTCACCAACAAGTACACATCCGACGGGACCGCCACCGGTGACCCCCTCACCTCTAGCGTGTCCGACGCCTCCGGAACCATCACCAGCACCATCGGCATTGACGGGCAACGGCTCACGTATACCGACGTGTCCGGGACCGTGACCACCACCAGCTACAACCAGGCTATGCAGACCGTCTCCGCCACGGCGAAGCTCGCGGACGGCACCACCCACACCGAGGCGTACACCTACAACGGTGACGGGCAGGCCCTCACCGTCTCCGAGGACAGCAAGACGATCGCCCAGAATACCTACACGGGCGGAGTCCTCACCGGCGTTGCCTATCCCTCCGGGGCTGGCAACGCCGGCAACGGCACCTCCGGAACGCTCGGCTACGCACCAACCGGCGCCGCCTCATCGCTGGTATGGAGTCTCGCTGGCGGGGCGACTCTCTCCGACAGCCACGTGCTATCGCAGACGGGGCGGATTGTGCAGGACACCATCGTCGATGGTGCAGCCACGTACACGTCCACATACGGGTACGACGGCGCGGGCAGGCTGACCTCCGCGAAGGTCCCGTATAACCAGCTCACCTACTCGTATGCAGCGACAGGCGGCTGCGGTGCCAACACAACCGCAGGCGCGGACGGTGACCGGACTGGGATGACGGACATCACCACCGCACCTGGTGCGAGCACGCCGAATCCGACCCTGTCGATGGGGTATTGCTACGACAACACGGACAGACTCACCGCCGACACCGTGAGCGGCGCGCCGACCAGCCCCGACATCGTCCTCGGGACTGCGCTCACCAGCACTGGGGCTACCCCAAATCTGGTCTACGACAGCCACGGGAACATCACCAAGCTCGCGACCGAGACTCTGGCCTACGACGACACCAACCGACACATGAACACCACGCTCTCCGACGGCACCACCATCGTCTACAAAAGAGACGCAACCGACCGGATCATCAGCGTCACCCAAACCCCGGCCGGTGGTAGCGCAACCGTTACCAATTACGCCTACGCGGGTGGGGGAGATGCGGCCGCGTTCACACTCACCAGCGCTAACCACGTCCAGGAGCAGACACTCAGCCTCCCCGGCGGGGCCAGCGTGTCCATCCAGTCGAGTACGCAGGTGTGGTCGTATGCCGGCCTCAGCGGGCACGTGATCGCAACCGCGGACGCTGCGGGTACGCGAGTCGGCGGGATCTTCCTCACCGACCCATACGGCGACCCCATCGACCCCGCCACCGGGTGCATCGGCACCACAACCGCCGACACCAACGGACCCGCGAATACAACTACCCCGAACGTGTCCAACGGATACGAAGGACAACACGGTAAAGGCATGCTCACCCTCGGCGGGCTCGACACCATCGAAATGGGTGCACGCCAGTACGTGCCCCTCCTCGGCCTCTTCCTCTCCGTCGACCCCGTCCCAGGGGGCAACGCCAACGACTACACCTACCCAAACGACCCCGTCAACAGCAATGACCTCACCGGTAATTACTCATTCCGTTTATCGGACTACGGCACGACCACGCCGATCGTTGGCTCAACCGCGAGGACGGCCTATTCCCCTCACGTGAACCGCGGAATCAAGGCATCGTCCTATCGTGCGACGCGGCCGCTGTCGAGCTACTCCATGCCAGAGCTGCTTGCGAAATACAATGGAAAACAGGCGATTCTGAATCACGAGCCGCCTGCGCCAGAGTGGGTGAAGAAGGTGGGCGTAGGCGCGGGTGCGAGCTTGTGCGCACTGGCGTGCGTGAATGTTGACGTCGGAGCAGACGGTCACGGTCGCGTTGGTCTGGGCGTCGGACCGGAGGCCGGAATCAAGTATAAAATTGGCTTCACCACGGAGACGGAGCCCGGTTGGTATATGGGCGGTGACTGTTCGGCCGGACTGGGACCCGTCGGTGCTTACGTTGAAGGCGGGATTCAAGAGCACGGTCCGCTCGGCTATGGTGGCGGAGGGTACTCACCTGGACTAAACCTTGGGTGCAGTGGCGGCGTCGGATGGGGTTGGTGACATGCACTTGCTAGATCCCGGGATTATTGTTCCCAACATGATCATCGGCCCGCTCGTCTTAGTGAGCGGCATTCTGATCGTTGTCTTTCGCAGACAATTGAGAGACTGGATCGTTTCTTCCGAAAAGTCCGCGCTCGGCGATGACCGCGGAAATTCGCTCGGTCTGCTGCAGACGCCTTTTTGGGCTGGCGTCACCGGGGTTGCAATTGCGCTCTTGGGGGCAGCCATGCTCACGTTCGGGGTTGTGTCGCTCATTCAACACCTAGGCGGTTCGTAACGTGTTCTCGGTACTCGCCGTTATCCTCGGTCTGTTGTTGGTCCTGATTGGCATCGCGACCATTGTTCTTCGCTCGCGTATTGAAGGGCTCGTACACCGTTCGTCCTCATCGAGTCGCGCACCGACCTGGATGTTCAGCGGCGTTTACCTCGGCTCGGTGGGGGCTTTCGCGATCGTCATCGGGCTAGTGGCCATCATTGTGGGAGTTACGCGTTGAACCCAACGATCACCATGATTCAGAAGAGCTGCTCGCCTTGATCGCAGAGGTCCTGAGGGAGCGTGCACCTGCAAATATTGCTAATACACACGATACAAACTGACATAATCATTATTATCAGCCATTATTTCACGCAGTTGACCCGGTCGTTCACCAACCATTACGCGGAAGAGTTCGCAGGAATGTGGGCCTAATGGGTACAAACATCTACTCCGCAGTAGCGCCCGGCCCTACCAGTCATCCCTGGAAACCGGTACGCAAACGACCCTGGTCTCAGACAGCTCAGGGCTGATTCTGGCGCGCACTCGCGCTTCGTTGCGTGAAGGCGATATGGTCACGAACGAGGAGGCCGAGATGTCGGAACTAGCTCCATCTGAAGCACTCGAGGTTATCGAGCGCGCACTCCGGCAGCTGTACGAGTCGGCATTCTCCGATGCGTACGGCACGGACTGGCTAGAGCGGGTATCGACGCCGGAACAGCGGGCCGACTGGGCTGAGAAGCGGGCGACCGAAGCCAGGCGCCGCGAGCCTCGCGGAGTCGCAACCGTGTCAACGCATCTCCTCGACTACGCCGAGTTCTACCAGCTGGTCGCCATTGCCGACCGGCATTGGGCGGCTCTCGCGGCGGCGCTGGGTGACAAGCGAGACACCTTGGCGCTGATCCGACGATTCGATCAGCTGCGGAACACGGTCGCTCATAACCGCACCCTTCTGCCGTTCGAAGAAGACCTTCTGTCAGGAATCGCGGGTGAGATCAGGAATCGGGTGACAATCGCAGTGAGTCAGAACGAACCAGACGAGGACTATTGGGCTCGAGTGGACTTCGTGAGGGACAGCTTCGGAAACGAGATCGACGGGATCCAAACCCTCGCGACGGAGAACCCGAGCGCTGGCACCGGCCTGGTGCTCCGAGTCGGCGACACCGTCTCGTTTACCTGCAGCGCATCTCACCCTCAGGGTCGAAAGATTCGTTGGACGCTCACCCCGTGGCCGGGCCATGAATCGGCCCAAACACTGACCGGGAACAATGTCACCTTCACCTGGACGGTCGGCACCGAGAACGTTGGGGCGCAATCGAGCGTCCAGATCAGAATGATCGGAGACACCACTCACCACCGCTGGGCGATGGGTTACGACGCCTTGGCCATCTTCTACTACCGCGTCCTTCCTGCTGAACAGCCCGGCACGTCTGCCTCATGATGACGTGAGGCCGGTGGTAGACGTTCGCGTCGCTGAGCCGTTGGTTCCGTGCACTACTTTGTCGATGTCGAGCGCGCCGACGTTTCCGAATTCGCACATCGCGCGAGTATGCCGACTAGGCGATTCCGAGGCGGCCACTGCAAGTTCCGACGTGGCCTTTGATCCGCCGACGGCTTTCGCGCGGTGCCGCGCCGCTCAGCGGTCGATGGTGTGCTCGTCGATGAAGTACACGATCGCTGCCCCACACATGCGCACGACGAGAGCGGCCTCATCGTTCGATACTTCCGCGTCGGTGTACGACGAGTGCCGGGCGCCAGGCACGCTCGACACATACCCGTAGAGCGACTTCAGCGAGGCGCCGAGTGCGTTTCGCCAGTCGGTCGTATCTCGAACGAGCTCTGACGCTGCGTCACCGAGCGAAACGCTCTTGCGGCCGGTGATGATTTTCAAGACACCCTCGAGCGCGTTGACCGATTCGCGGATCGCGTCCTTCGGCCGGGCTGGTATCGCGTCGAGCGCCCGCACCGCAAGCAAATAATGTTCGCGTGCCGGTTTGAACCGGCCGACCAGCACCTCGAGGGCGTCCCGTTCGCCGCCCGCGACTCCAAACGCAGCACCTGTCTCATCGAGCCGATGAAACTCTCCCTCCACCATCTCGTAGGCAACACCTGCACGCGCAAGCACCACGTTCACCTCAGTGTCGTAGGCCGCCAGACTGCGGCGCGATGGCCGATGCTCCTCAAGGAGCCTATAGACGCTGAGCCAATCGAGGTCGGCCATTAGTTCGTCAAGCCTGTTGGCCACCCACGATGGACTGTTGTAATCGCTCGTATCCTCGTCGAGTTCGGCCCCGACCACGGTGAGTGCGCCCTTCGGTCCCAAACTCCCAGCGAGGTGTTCCCTCAGGAACCGACGCAGTACCTGGGGTGCGTGCTCGACAATCGTCCGATCGGGCTGACGAGACGCAACGCCGAGGCGGGACTCAAGTGACATGCTGCTCCTCCGAATTCGTGCGACCACGGTATCAACTAACGCAGTGTTGACCGGGAACGACGCCGCTACCGGAGCGACCGGTTTTCGGCTGTGTGAGCCGAAGTGACGAACCTGCCGCAGTCTGTCCGCTGGACTCGGTTGCGAGACGCGGATGCCACCCGCGCGCGCATCCTGGAAGCGGCCGCTGGGGAGTTCGGCGCCCTGGGTATCGCTGGTGCCCGCGTTGACCGGATCGCTGAGGACGCGGACGCGAACAAGGCCATGATCTACCGGTATTTCGGTACCAAGGACGAGCTGTTCGACGCCGTGTTCACGGCCCACGTCGAGCACATCCCCTTCGACCCCACTGACTTCCCCGGGAACGCCACCCAGTTCTTCGACTCCTACTAAGACCGCCCGCGCACCCTCCGCCTCACCCACTGGTTAAAGCTCGAGCGCCCCGACGACGAGCCCCTTCGCGCAATCGTCGAGTCCCACGGTGTCACAGCTCAGCGCCACTGCCGACGCCCAGGCCGCCGGCACGGTTGGTGTCGGCCTGGCCGGGAGGCAACTCCCGTCTCACTGACACCCGCTCCTGCCAGTTCGATCCGGGTCTCAATGCCCCGGTACTTCGAAGTCGACAGGCTGTTTCAAGGCCCCGATTGCACGGACTCTGGCGCACCGCGCAGTCGGGGTGTTTCATTGGCGCTATGAGCGATGAGCAGGCGGGCGCACCGGACTTTGTGAAGGTCGAATTCATGGACGGGCCACACGATAACGAGACTGACCGGTATGCGTCAGTTGGCGGGAATCCCCCCAATCGGATAGGGCGCACTGTTGCAGCGACGGGTGAGACGGCGTGGTATTTCCACGCGGGCGGCCACAGCAACCGAGACGACTGGACGTACACTTTCAAATGGGACCACACCGATCCGCCTCTGGAATTGCCTTTCACGCCGAACGGTTAGCATTCGTGCATGACCTTCACGAACAATCACGCGGGGATGCTCGTCTACAATCTCAATGCCCTTGCGGCGCGGGAGCCTGAGTACACCGTCCACGATGCGGCACGCGACGCTGAGGCTGGGTTCGTCGACTCGTTGCTCGCGAAGCTGCGGCAACACGATCTCGACACGTCGATGCTCGAGTTGTACTTCGCGGACGGAACGACGCGCGAGGACCTGGACGACATGTTCGCCCGCTGGACCAACGCCGCTGACAGTGGCAAGTTCCTCTTATCCTACGAGGCCAACGGGTGGCTCTGGCTCTCCTCCATCGCCGTAAACGTGTTCCTCGTCAGTCCCTACGGCGACCAAACTGCCAACGTGAACTGATTCATCCCGGGATGGCGCGCGCGGACAAGCCGGTGTTCCTCGTGGATCTTTCGACCGCCGACCCAGACCGCAGCCTACTCGACCGTGGCGGCAGCCTCCCGGGTCACGCCAGTTGGGTTACTTTTCAGTTACTTTTTTGACATTCACTTGTCAAAGGCGCGTAGAGTCGATGCATGAGCATCCACACGCCGGTGACGCTGCACCGGAGCACGAACCGCAGTGATCCGCACGAGATTGTGCGTCAACTCAACGAGGCGCTCGGTTCGACGCTGGTGGCGGCGTTGGCCGGGGCGAAGAATCGGAAGCAGCCGTACGACTGGGCGCGCCCGGACGGTCCGGAGCCGCGGGACGCTGCGTGGAACCGTCTGCAGTTCGCTCACCAGATCTGGATCTCCCTGGAAGCTGTTGAAGGACGAGACGTCGCACGGCGCTGGTTCATCGGTGGCAACCCCCTGCTCGGCGAGGGCACTCCGGTGATGGCGATCCGGGAGGACCATCACGCCGAGGTGCGTCGTGCGGCTCAAGCGTTCATCGACGACGACGTCGACGAGTGAGCCCGGCCGAGAGTCACACCTGCACGAGGAGCGGGCTGCGGCTTATCCCTGTCGATGACGCCGTGGGCTTCCATGTGGCCAAACGTGACTACGCGCAGCCGTCCGCGCCGTACCGATCTGCTGATGTGCATCGCCAGGAGTGGGGTCGCTACGACACACTCGGGCGGACCTACTACCTCGCGGGATCCGACGAGTGCGCTTTCGCAGAGGTGCTCTCTCCGCTTCGCCGCGTGAACGGCAGCAATGACTCGCTGGCTCCGATAGCGGCCGCCCTCAACCTCACGATCGACGAGACTGTTCGTGCGATCGCCGAGGAGTGGGACGAGGCAGACTTCCGCGGCGTCGGGGCTCTGCCATCGAGCTGGTACGAACGTCGCCGGATGTACCGGGCACGCACCGTCGGTGGAGGATGGCTGGTCGATATTGAGCACCCCGACACCATCGCGGCGCTCCAGGGTCCTGCCGATGGTGACGTGGCGCGTTTCCTCGCCAACCAGGGCATTCCGTCGCTCACGACGGGCGCGCTGCGAAGCGAGAATCGACTGGTGACCACAATGCTCGCCGAGCTCGTGCGCGACGCGGAGCTCGACGACGGGTCGAACCCGCGCGGAATCCACTTCGGCAGCAAGCACGGCGGGACCTGGTGCCGTGCGGTCTGGCTGCCCTACAACTCGGCAGCTCCCCCCGGCATCGAGATTGCAGGTACCGACGAGATCAAACGCGACGATCCGGCGATGCGTGCTGTGGCAAGACGCTTCGGCCTGGTCGGATAGGCGGGAACGTCCGGCCGCAACACACTAACCGGATCGACCAGGACGAGAGGTGTGCACGTGCGTGTGAGAGTGCGGATAGAGGACAGGGCCAGCCATGAGCTTGGCGAGGAGATCATCGAGCAGGGTGCCGAGTACGAGATGTTGAAGGCGGCCGCGTTGGCGAAGGTCCCGGACGGGTTCGTGGCCAACGCCATCTTGATCGACCGGGAGGCCGGCTAGCCCGCAATCGTGGCGGTGTGCCGGTAGTAGACCGCATCCGGGAGGTCGTACGGGTCGTCGAGCGTGTACACCTCGAGCAGCTGCCTGCCGTCGACGTGGGTGCCGATGCGGATCTCAGCCGGCGGCGGCCCGGTCGGGCCGAGCGCCAACGGCACACGCTCCTCGTCCTGGTAGCTCGGGTCGTCCATGTCCGCCCAGTACAGGGTCGCTGTGAAGATCACCGCGTACGTGCGCTTCCACGAGGCCGTCGTCCGCCCCGACGTCGAGGTGATCGCCTGGAACGAGCACGCCGTGCAGATCCGCTTCACCAGCCGCGACGGGCAGCAGCACGAGGGCTGGGTATGGAAAGACGCCGTCCGCCCGAGGCCGCGGCGGGAGATCCCGCCACGGCGGTGAAGCGGCGTCACGATCCCCGCTGCCGTGCGTCTCATAGGTGTGATGCCTTCGCGCACGCACGCCGCTCCCCCATCAGAGCGGCGGTGACACCGCCGGCCGTAGGTCCCCTCTACAGCCGGCGGTGTTCACGTTCGGGGCCGCGCCACTACCTCACGACGCTCCGCCACATGGGAGGGCGGCCAGCGCGAGGCGCACCAGCGCCAGCGCATAGCCCTGCGCGTCGGGATTGAACAGCGGCACGATGACCACGGCGGCGGCGACGACGAAGGACGCCAGGGTGATGGTCCCCTTCAAGGGCTGGTTCTGTTCCACGGTATTCCTGCTTTCCGGCCGACCGTGCGTGGTCGGCTTGTTCGATGGGTGGACTGTTCAGTTCTCCCTATGCACCGGCCCTCTTGCCGGGTGTGCGCTCGCCTCGAAGTGCGAGCGGGTGTTGATCGTTGAGAGGGCCGGGGAGCCGGATCGGCTCCGAAGTAGGAGTGCGCCAGACTGTGGGCTGGTGCCCACGGAAGCTCTACAACCACCTGCATGTGCGGCAGATTCGCGATGGACGACACGGTCAACGAGCGCGTGGCCGAGTTCGTCATTCCACGGGCCGGAAGCCGGAGGAGTGGCGGATCGGTCTTGGAATCGCGTGCGTTGCGCCAGCGCAAGCAGCCGCTTCCGGCCGGTGCGACGATCTTTACCGAATCGGCTCCAGCCCGGGATACCTCCAAGGCTTTGCTTGCACTAGGACCGTCTCGATTTCATGGACCTGCTCATCGGACCCGTTCTTCAAAACCCAAAACAAGGTCACGCTCAGGTACGGAACAGGTTCTCGCACCCCGAAAATACTGGGCGCGTAAATCCGGATATCCAAATTCGTGGGCGACCAGCTGGGGCCTTAGCTACAGCTGCGATTAGAACCTCACTCATCGCGAAATCGATTCGTAGGTTGCAAGCGCTGTCGGCGCAGCATCTCCGCGTCCGATGTGGAACGCTCGACGACGCACCGTCTAGGGCTCTCTTCACGGCGAATTGGTCGACTGTCGCTTGAGCGCCGGACGCCTCCGTCGTTTCCCGGGTTGCGGTCCTTCGGCTGACGACACAAATGCGGGCAGAACGCCTCGGCGGCCTTGCACGGCGATCTCGCGTGAACCGCAATCTCTGTCGCGGCTGGAGACGGAGCAGAGCCGGTTGGTTTCCGGGAGAGTAGTCACAGCGGTCTGTCCGGCAGTAGGGTCGCGGCATGACTATTCCCAACGACGACAGCACGCCGGAACAGCCCACCGGCGGAAATGTTCCTCCTGCGCCGGACGCCGGAGGGGCTGTCCCGCCTGTTCCGCCCGCACCTCCCGCCTCCCCCGTTCCGCCGGCCGCGCCCGTCGAGCAGACGCCGCCGACCCAGGCTCCCGGGTATCCGTCCGCTGCCGCATCCGGTGGCTTCCCGGCATATTCGGCCGCGCCTTCCGCACCGGCTCCCGCCGCACCGACCGAGCCGCCGTCGCAGATCACCATCGCGTTCTGGCTGTACATCGCGGCCGCGGTGCTCAGCGTGATCAGCGGTATCGTCACGGCGATCTCCGTGTCGGCCAACCGCGACACGATCCTGCAGCAGATCACCGACAGCCTGGCGAAGTCTCAGACCACCGGGACGAAGCTCGACCCGAACACCCTGACGGACGCCGCCATCACGTTCGGCATCGTCTGGGCGGTCGTCACCCTGATCTTCTGGGCGCTCGTCTTCGTGCTGTTCGCGGTCTTCATGCGCCGCGGCCGCAACTGGGCGCGCATCGTCCTGACCGTCCTCACCGTGATCTCGCTGCTGAACCTCGGCGGCCTGTACTTCATCGGCGGCGTGCAGGTGATCGCGGCGATCGTCGCCACGATCCTGATCTGGCTGAAGCCCGCCTCGCAGTACTTCGCTGCGGTGAAGGCGTCCCGCGCCCCGCGCGCCTAGGTTCCATCGACGCGGAGACGGCCGCCTGCGTCAGGCGGCCGTCTCCGCGTCGGCGGGGGCGTGCTCGTCGACGGTGCGCGCGTTCGTCAGCGTGAGCGCGCCGATCCCCGCGATCATGCCGACGGCGACCGCGAGGATGCCGAAGATGATCTGCTCGCCGTCGAAGTACGACGCGACCAGCTGGTGACTCCACGCACCGCTCGGCAAAGTGGTGGTGACGAGGACGGCGATGAGCGTTCCGACGACCGCGGTGCCGATGCTCGTGCCGACCTCCTGCGCTGCGTCGTTCATCGCAGCGCCCATCGACGTGCGGTTCTCCGGCATCGCCCCGACGAGGGCCACCGCGCAGATGGTCATCACAGTGCGGAGGCCGATCGTCATCACGATCATGGAGAGCGCGACGGCCACGTAGTTCTGCTGGACGCTCCACGCCATCATGCCGAGACCCGCTGCCAGGAGCAGCGCACCCACGAAGCAGGCCATCCGGTGGCCGAGGCGACGCACCAGCAATTCGGTGAGCGGTGTCGCGAAGATCATCGTCAGGATGATCGGCAGGTTCGCCAGTCCGGCGACCAGAGGCGACCACCCCCACGCGTACTGGAAGTGCAGCACCAGAGCGAACATGACGCCGGACATGGCGAGCGAGGTGCCGATCTGGGCGATGGCCGCCCCCCGGACGGTGCCGCCGCGGAACAGCGACAGGTCGAGCATCGGCGCTGCCGCCCGGCGCTCGCGCACGATGAACAGGACGAGGGATGCGACCGCACCGAACGCGACCGCGATCGTGGCCGGCGACAGCCACCCGTTCTGCACTCCGCTGGTGAGGGTGTAGCAGGCGAGACCGATCGTCAGGATGCTGAGGACGGCCCCCGGCACGTCGAGCTTGTCCTTCGTGAGACCGTCTGCCGTGTCCGGCGCGACGCCGAAGTGCACGCCGAGACAGGCGATGAGAGCGATCGGCGCGTTCACGAGCAGCAGCCACTGCCAGGACAGGTGCGCGAGCACGGTGCCCGCCAGGAGCGGCCCGAGGACGAAGCCGGACATGCCGACCACCATCATCAGCGTGATCGCGCGCATCCGGAGCTTCTCGTCGTCGAACAGCCGGAACACGAGGGAGTTGGTGATGGGCGCCATCATCGCCGCCGCGACGCCGAGCAGCGCACGCAGCGCGATGAGCTCACCGGTGCTCGTGACCAGCAGCACCCCGAGGCTCAGCAGGCCGAACAACCCCAAGCCCACCTGCAGCACCCGGCGGCGCCCGAAGCGGTCGGCGATCGAACCGGCGGTCAGCAGCAAGCCCCCAAAGGTGAGCGAGTACGCCCCGGTGATCCACTGCAGCGACGTCGTGTCGCCTCCGAGGCTGCGGGCGATCGTCGGGAGGGCGACCGACAGCAGGGTGTTGTCGACCATCTCGACGAAGAAGGCGAGGCAGAGCGCGGCGAGGGGGATCCAGGCCGCCTTCATGGATACGTAGCTGCGGGATGTGGTGATGGATTCGGTGCTCATAGCGACTCCAGTATCGAACGGTGTTCGAGTTTCGAACGCCGTTCGATAGAATAGAACAGTGTTCGATAAACTGCAAGGGGCAGGTCGACTGTGATGGGATGGGTGGCATGAGCAGCACACAGCGAGACGCGGAGCCGCGCGCACGGCGCCACACGGCTTCGCAGCGTCCCCGCGCTTCGCTGTCCCTCGAGTCCGTGCTCACCGAAGCCGTGGCGATCCTGGACGAATCCGGCGCACAGGGGCTCACCATCCGCGCCCTCGCCTCCCGGCTCGGAGGCGGCCCGGCGAGCGTGTACTGGTACGTGTCCGGACGCGACGAACTCCTCGACCTCGCGGCCGACTCCGTTCTCGCCGGCGTGCTGGAAGACGTGGCCGATGTGTCCTCAGCAGATCCGATCGCCGAACTGCGTGCCGTCGCCCACGCGCTCTTCGACACCATCGCCGACCGCCCCTGGCTCGGCGCATACGCCATGCGCGACACCGGGCGCCAGGTCCACTCGCTGATGCTCTACGAGCGCATCGGCCAGCAGGTCATGCGACTCGGCCTCACCGCGCGGCAGAGCTTCTACGCGGCATCCGCCGTCGTCGGCTTCGTGATCGGCACCGCCGCCGACATGGGCCAGGAACTGCCGGACGCCGTCATCTCGGGCGAACTCGACCAGCGGCAGTACCTGGCCGAGGCGACCGAGCAATGGCGCGCGCTCGACCCGGCGGAGTATCCGTTCATCCACTACATCGTCGACGAGTTCGCCGTGCACGAAGACCGCGATCAGTTCCGCGCCGGCCTCGACCTGCTGCTGGCCGGGCTCGAACTGCAAGCGGGGCGCGGGGCAGGGTCGGTCGGCTAGGCGATCTCGCCCGAGGCACTCGACACCCTGCGTTCCGAGGTCTACCGTGGGCGCCGGTCGTCGTCATGGTCGACCGCAAAAGAAAGCAGGTAACGGAAAATGAACATTCTGCTCATCGTGATCGCGATCGTCGCGATCGTGCTCCTGTTCACCGGCGGATTCGTGCAGGCCCTCAACTGGCTGCTCTGGGTGGGAATCATCCTCCTGGTGTTCGCCATCATCGTGTGGCTGGTTCGCATGATCAGCGGTCGGCGTTCCGTCTAGAACCACCGAACGTCCAAGGGCTCCGGATGCACCCGCATCCGGAGCCCTTCGCCGTTGCAGGGCCATTGCCGGGGAGGCGGTGGCGGGGTAGCGTGCGCGGCGACAACGGATCAGACGGAAGGGGCGGTCGATGCCTGGGCGCAACGAACCGGAACTGAAAGACCAGAAGCTCTACGAAGAACTCCGCAAGGAGGGCAACTCGAAAGAGAAGTCGGCGCGCATCTCGAACGCCGCAGCGGCCCGCGGGCGCTCGTCCGTCGGCAAGAAAGGCGGAGAGTCCGGGTCGTACGACGACTGGACGGTGCCCGACCTCAAGAAGCGCGCCAAAGAGCTCGGCCTCAGCGGCTACTCGAAGAAGACCAAGAAGGAACTGATCAGCGCGCTCCGCAACCACTGACCGAGCGCCCGCCCGCGTCGTACACTCACGGCATGGACCTGCGCGAGGTGGCCGACGAGCTCTACGCGCTGCCCGCGGCCGAGTTCACCGCATCCCGCAACGCGGCGGCGGGGAAGGCGGGCACGCCGCTCGCCGCGGACATCCGCGGGCTGCGCAAGCCGTCGGCCGCCGCGGCCGCCGTCAACGCGCTGGTACGCGAGCATCCGGATGTCGTCGACGCCATCCTCGACGTCGGCGACCGGATGCGCGAAGCGTTCGCCGAACGCGACCGCACCGCCATCCGCGAACTCACCGGCGAGCGGCAACGGCTGCTGCAGAAGGCGACGAGCAGCGCTGGCACCGCAAGCCCCGCCGTGCTGCGCGAGGTGGAGGACACGCTGCAGGCCGCCGTCATCGACGCCGCGGCGGCCGCGGCGGTGCGCAGCGGGCTGCTGGTGCGGTCGCTGGAGTCGACCGGGGTGGACCAGGTCGACGTGTCCGACGCGGTGGCGCTGCCGGTGGACGTGGAGGCGGCGACCGTCGCCCACACGGCCCGGAAGACGACCCGCACCGCCGCGAACGCACCCGCCCACGCCGAGCCGACGGAGACGCCGAGCGAACGCCGGGAACGGGAGCGGCGCATCCGGACGGCGGAGAAGGCGCTCGAACGGGCGCGCACCGATGCGGACGCCCTCGACGACGAGCTGGACGAGGAGGTCGACAGGCGCACCGACCTCGAAGCCGAACGGGATGCGCTCGCCCGGCGGCTGGAACGCACCCAGGACGAGCTCGCGGAGTCGCGGGCGGCCGAGCGGGAGCTGCGGAGGAGGATCACCCAGGCGCAGGCGGCGCTGCGGGAGGCGGAGAAAGCGGTGAGGGCCGCACGGGACTGAGCGGGCGTGCGTGCGTGCGCGGGCCGGTGCCGCGGTCAGCCGGGGAGGTGCTGCCCGACCGTGTCCTCGCTCATGACCACCATGCCGCCGGTGCGCTGCGAGGTGTGCATGAGCGCTTCGAGCCACTGGGTGTTGATCGCGGGCGGGCGGCTGCCGCTGAACTGGAACGACAGCGGAACCTCACGGCTGATCCAGATCGAGACGCGGCCGGAGCCCTGCTCGACAGGCACGTCCCAGTTGAGGAGAAAGCTCTCGTGCCGACGAAGCTTCGCCACGATGGCGAGTTTGACGTGGCTCAACACGCGATCGTCGAGGTCGTACTCCTGCCCGGAGCCGTAGACCAGTTTTCCCATGCAAGTATTCTCCACTATGAAACCGGTCGAAACTTTTCGGGGCGGGGGGATTGACCCGAATACTTTCTTCCAGTAACCCTGCGAGCGCGGCTGAACAACGGGGCTGGAACTTAGCTCGGGACGACATAGAGTGGGGCCCATATGGCAGATCACCCGTCTCCCGCCCTCTCCGACCACCCTGAGCCCGTCGTCGTCGTGGGCGACACCCACACGAGCAACCCGACCCTGCGGCGCGACGACGTCGTGCTGCGCAAAGGCGTGCTCACGCTCGTCTCCGGGCCGTTCACCCCGCGCGAGTCGATGGTCGAAGACCTGCTGGCCGTGCGGGATGCACTGGATTCGGCCGGCATCGAGCACCTGCTGGTGCGCGGCGACGACGACAGGCGCGTCATCGCCGTCGACCGCCGACGCCGCAAGGAGATCACGGCGGCGCTCGCGACCGCGTTCGCCAACGAGCCGTTCTACGCCAGCCCGGTCGACGTGGACGGCGCGCCCACGCTGATCGCCGACGGCAGGCTGTCCAGGAGGAAGGCGCACGTCCTGCGGCTGTTCCGCCCGCGGCTGGAACCGATCGGACGCCTCCGCTACGGAGCGGAGACCGCCATGCAGCTGGAGTTCTGGCGGTTCGGCGACGAGGACATCGAAGCCCCGCGGCCGAACGCGCTGATGCGCACGCGCCTCCCGCGCAACGAGGCGATCGAGGAATCGGTGACCATCTACGGGCGCACCTGGCGCACGCTGGAGCACATGTTCGACCCGCTGGCGAGCGACATCGCCTTCGACATCGACATCGTGTTCTCCTGGGTGGACGGTTCGAGCGCGGAGTTCCAGCGGAAGCGCGCTGCGCAGCAGGCGGCGTACGTGGTCGGCGACGGCGACGACAACGAGGCCCGCTACCGCCAGATCGACGAGCTGAAGTACGCGATGCGGAGCGTGCACATGTTCGCGCCGTGGGTGCGCAACATCTACATCGCCACCGACTCCCCACTGCCGTCCTGGCTCGCCCCGCACCCGAACGTGCACATCATGCGCAGCGAGGACTTCTTCGTCGACACGTCGACGCTGCCGACGCACAACTCGCACGCGGTGGAGAGCCAGCTGCACCACATCCCGGGCATCGCGGAGCACTTTCTGTACTCGAACGACGACATGTTCATCGGGCGCCCGATCTCGCCGGACATCTTCTTCTCGCCCGGCGGCGTGACCAAGTTCGTGGAGGCGGGCACGCGGATCGGACTCGGCGAGAGCGACCCGGCGCGCAGCGGCTTCGAGAACGCGGCGCGCGTCAACCGCCGCCTGCTCTGGGAGCGCTTCGGTGCCGTCACCACCCGGCACCTCGAGCACTGCGCAGCCCCGCTCAGGGTCAGCGTGCTCAACGAGATGGAGCGCGAGTTCCCCGACGACTTCGCCAGGACGGCGGCGAGCCCCTTCCGCTCAGCCACCGACATCTCGGTGACCAACTCGCTCTACCACTACTACTCGCTGATGACCGGGCGGGCCGTCGTGCAGACGCAGGCCCGCGTCCAGTACATCGAGACGACCCTGCACGAGGCCGAAGAGAAGATGCGCAGACTGTTGAAGCGCCGCGACCAGGACATGTTCTGCCTCAACGACGGCTCCAAACCGGAGATCGGCGTGGAAGAGCGCACGAGGATCGTGACCGAATTCCTGGAGAGGTACTTCCCGTTCCCCGCTCCGTGGGAGCGCCTGGAAGGGTAGCCGGGCCGGGGACGGCGCGCGCCCGCGTTGGCAGGGAGGGCGCGCGCCGTTCGGCCGCCGCTCAGCCCTGACGGGCCCCGCGGCGGTTCGGTCGCTCGATCACGGCCGCGTCCACGAAGGTGCGCGCGACGCACCGGCCGTCGGCCTCGAGCCACAGGTGCAGCCGTGCAGCGCCGGGCGGCGGCGGCACGGTGAGGGTGACCGGCTCTGTCACCGCGAACGGTGCGGCGGAGACGTCCGCCCGCGCATCCGGTGCTTCATCGACGGTGGGCAGCGGCGAACCGGCTGCCGACCAGGCGGCGTGCAGGACGCCGTCGACCGGGGCGTCCCCGTGGTGCGAGACCCGCACATCCACCCCGAGCGGGCTCGTGGGGATCGGGATGTCCGCCCCGGCCCTCTGCGGCACGATGTCGACGACGAGGACGGTCTCGGCGTTGCTGTCCGCCGGGTTCAGCCCTCCCCAGTCCTTCCTGCGCCGATCGGCGTCGAGCAGTCCTGCCATCTCGTGCTCCACATCCGTGAGCTCGGTGTACACGTAGCCGGCGAAACGGTCGTGGCGGCGGATCTCCTGCGTCTGCCAGCGCACGTGCCAGGCCCGCTCCAGACTGGTGAACCCCGCCCCGAACTCGCTGTTCAGGATGGGCACCCCCGTGCGCGGGAAGTCGGCGGAGCCGTAGAAGGACTTGTCGACGACGAAGTCCGGACCGAGCTTCACCTCGAACGACTCCTTCTCTCCGGAGGCGAGGGCAGCGACATTCGCCGCCCACGCCGCAGGGTCCTCGTCGTAGTAGTGCCAGTCCACCAGGTCGCTGCGCACGTGCGCCCAGCCCGAGTTCTCGACGATGGGACGCGAGTCGTCCAGGGCGCGCATCGTGTCGTACGCGTGCATGGCGGCCTCCGCACGCTCCTGGCTGCCCGGGATATCCCAGTCGAGCCCCCACTCTTCGTTGTAGAGACCCCAGACGATGATCGACGGGTGGTTGCCGTCGCGGCGCACCAGCTCGGGGAGCTGCTCCTCGAAGGCGGCCGCGGCGTCCGGGGTGAACCGGCTGGGGCAGGCGGGCTCCGCCCAGACCAGCATCCCCATCCGGTCCGCCGCGTGCAGCCAGCGCGGCTCCTCGAACTTGAGGTGCTTGCGCACCAGGTTGAAGCCCAGCTCCTCCGCGAGGTCGAGATCCCGGACCAGGGCGGCGTCGTCCGGGGCGGTGAGGCCGGAGTCCGGCCAGTAGCCCTGATCGAGCACGCCCCGGAGGTACAGCCGACGGCCGTTGAGGAACAGCTGCTCGCCGCGCACCTCCATGCTGCGCAGACCGGCCGTCGCCACCACGCGGTCGGCGGCCTCCCCCTCGCCCACGCGGAACTCGATGGCGTAGAGGTGCGGGTCGGCCGGGCTCCACAGCCGGGGCGCATCCACAGTCACGGTGCCGTCGAACCGGCCGTCCGCGTCGGCCGCGATGGTCGTCTCGCGGCCGTCGACGGTCACGACGACCGCAGCGCCGGCCGGGGCGTCGCCGACCACCCGGCCGGAGACGGCGAATCCGGTGAGCGAGTCACCGCGAATCGCGGCGGACTCCACGTAGCTGCGGCCGCGCGCCTCCAGCCAGACCGACTGCCAGATGCCGGACGTCGGCGTGAAGGAGACCCCGTCGTAGTCGTCGCGCGGGATGGAACGCTGCTTGCCGTGCGGGATCTCCCGCTTGTCGGCCGGCGCATCCACCTCCACCACCAGCTCGACCGGCTCCCCCGGCGTCACGAGCTCGGTCACGTCGAACTCGAACGAGGTGTATCCGCCAGTGTGGACCCCGACGACCACTCCGCCGAGCAGCACTCTGGCCACGTGGTGCACGGCGCCGAAGCTCAGGATCACCCGGCGGCCGTCCCACGCGGGCGGCACGGTGACGGAGCGACGGTACACCGCGCGTTCCAGCCAGGTGCGGCGGACACCGGATGCTGCCGTCTCCCAGGCGAACGGCACCACGATCGTGGTGGGCTCCCCGCCCTCCGGCTCGAACCCCCAATCGCCGTTGAGGGTGAGCCAGCGCTCTGACCTGTCGAAGTCGGGCCGCGGATACTCGGGCTTCGGGACGGACATGGATGTGATGCCTTTCGTTCGTTCGGCGCGCATGAGGTCAGCCTTTGACGCTGCCGGCGAGGATGCCGTTGATGAAGTGCTTCTGCAGCACGATGAACAGGATGAGCAGGGGGATGAGGGCGACGGAGCTGGCGGCCAGCAGCTCCCCCGTGACCGTCGCGTAGTCTGCGCCCACCTTGTTGCCGGAGATGTTCTGGGCGAGGGTGGACAGCACCACTTGCAGCGTGGCCATCTTGCTGGAGCTCGCGACCACGACCGGCCAGACGAAGTCGTTGTAGATGTTCATGATGGTGAGCACGGCGAGGCCGGCCAGACCCGGCCGGATGACCGGGACGACGATCCGCCAGAAGATGCCGAACTCACCGCAGCCGTCGACCCTGGCCGCGTCGAGCAGCTCGTCCGGCACGGCGGAGATGACCTGGCGCATCCAGAAGATGGCGAAGGCGTCGACGGAACCGGGGAGGATCAGCGCCTGGTAGGTGTTGACCCAGCCGAGCTCCTTCATCTCCAGCAGCAGCGGGATGATGAGCACGATGGTCGGCAGCATCAGCGTGAGCAGCACGGTTCCGAAGATGAGGTTCTTGCCCCGGAAGTCGTACTTGGCGAACGCATACCCGGCCAGCGGGGCGCAGAACAGGGTGATCGCCCCCTTGAACACCAGCACGATGCCGGTGTTCACGAATCCGGATGCGATCGGAACGTCCTGGAACATCCCGCGGAAGTTGTCGAGCGTGAACGTTGTCGGGTCGAAGCCCAGCGGGTCGCGGATGATGTCGCCCGCCGGTTTGAACGCCGAGAGCACGGCCCAGACCACCGGCGCGAGGAACGCGACGGTGAGGATCATCAGGAACACGTTCGACCCGATGAGCGGCCGTCGATGGATGCGGGTCTCTGCTGTGGTGGTCACGGTTCAGTCCTTCGCCCGCAGGAGTCTCACGAACCCGAGCGACAGCGCCATGACGACGATGACGAGCAGGAACGAGTTGGCCGCGCCCGTGCCGAGGTCGGCGCGCGTGATGTGGTTGTAGAGGAACAGTCCCGCCGTGGTGGTGGAGCCGTACGGCCCTCCCTTGGTGACCACGAACGGCTCGGCGAACATCTGGAACACGGCGAGCGTCTGCAGCACGACGGCGAACATGATCGTGCGCCGCAGCAGCGGGACCGTGATGCTCCAGACCTGCCGCACCCGGCCGGCCCCGTCGATCGACGCGGCTTCGTAGATGTTCGCGTCGATCGACTGCAGGCCGGAGAGCAGGATGATGATGATGAACCCGCTGGTCTTCCAGAGGAAGAGCAGCGCCAGCGTCGGCTTGGCCCACTGGCTGGTCACCAGCCAGCCGACGTCCGGGAGCCCGATGAGGTTGAGCACCCCGTTGACCGCCCCGTAGTTCTGGTCGAAGAGCACGATCCAGATCTGCGCGACCGCGACGAGCGGGGTCACGAACGGGACGATGAACGCCACCCGGTAGAAGCCGCGCAGCCGCAGCTTCGCGTTGTCCAGCAGCACGGCCACCACGACGCACAGCACGATCTGGATGGGGACGATCAGCAGCCAGAGGATGCCGGAGTTCGCCAGCGACGACCAGAAGGCGCTGCTGCCGAGGAGGTAGGCGTAGTTGCCGAGGCCGACCCATTCCGCCGCTCCCGCTCCGTGCCAGTTCGTGAAGCTCAGTCGCAACGTGAACACGAGCGGATAGATGCTGAACGCGAGGAAGATCGCGACGAACGGCAGCACGAACAGGTAGGGCGCGAACGCCCTGCGGAACGCGTATCCCCTGCTCCCCCTCGCCGCGCGGGGCGGAGAGGGGGGCGCGGTCTGCGCGGCGGTCGTTGTGGTCACGGGTGTTCCTCGGTTCGGCGGTCGGGTCGGCCTGGCAGCACTACTGGCGGTCGATCAGGTTGGTCTGGATGTCCTTCGAGGACTGTTCGATGACCTGATCGGGCGTGAGCGAGCCGTCCAGCATCTTCTGAATGTCGTTGCCCAGGTAGTCGACGGCTCCGGCCCACCAGGTCGGCAGCGGTGCGCCGCCGGGGATCTCCTTGCCTGCTTCGATCGCGGTCGACCAGAGATCCTGGTTGCCCATCGCCTCGATCGGCTTGAACAGCGGCTTGTCCGGGTTCGCGGCGGGCTGGTACGCGGGGATGGACGTGTTCAGCCCGCCAGGGTAGACGTCGTTCGGGCCGTAGACCGCGGTGTATCCGGCCTCGTCGTACATCAGGAACTTGTAGAAGAGCCAGGCCAGCTGCGAGTTCTTGCCCTCCTTCGGGAGCACGAACGACGATCCGCCCATCGCGCCGCTGCGTGCGCCGCCGTCCTTCCACGCCGGGAGCGGCATCGCGCGCCAGTCGCCCTTCGTGGCCGTGAGCTGCTGCTGCGGCGCGAAGTCGAACCAGATCGACCACGGGTAGAAGACCTCGTCACCGGAGTCGAGCGCTCCGATGTCGCTCGGGCTGAGGTATTCGGCGCGGGTGCCGACGCCCTGCTTCTGCACCTCGTCGAGCCAGCCGAGGATCTGCTTGTACTCCGGGGAGTCGAGCCGCAGCTTCCCGTCCGCGTCCGCCAGGCTCGTGCCCAGCTGGCTGGCGTACATCTCGAGCTGCAGCTGTCCGAGGAAGGCGCTCTGCTCCAGGTGGATGGGCTTGGACCCCGGCTTGTACGCCTGGTACTTCTTGCCGGCGGCGAGGAGGTCGTCGTAGGTCTTGATCGAGTCCGGGTCGATCCCGGCGGCGGCCACGGCCTTCGCGTTGTAGAACAGCAGCCCGGGATCGAGGTCGAACGGGACGCCGTAGATGCCGCCCTTGACCGTGTTGACGTCGACCTTCTGCTGCGCGATGTCCTTGGTGTACGGGGCGAGCACATCCTTGAGGTTCCAGAGGTATTCGGCGTAGCCGCCGACCTTCGCGTCGTCGAGGAAGACGCCGTCCGGCACGTCGGTGCCGGTGATGAGGGTGTTCTGCAGCTTGGCGTCGATGTCGACGGCCTCGTGCTTGACCGTGATGTCCGGGTAGACCTTGTTGAAGTCGGCGATGGCCGCGTCGAAGACCTTGAACAGGTCGCCGGAGCGATCCCAGATGGTGATCTCGCCCTTCGGGGACTTCTCGGTCGGCGCTTTCAGCACCGTGCTCGATGTCGTGGGGTCGGCCGAGCCGATCTCCGGCCCGCAGCCGGACAGGCCGACGGCGATGAGACCGGCTGCTCCGATGGCGACGATCCGCGTGATCGCGGCCTTCCGCCGTCGCGGGGTTGTGAGCTTCATGACACTCCTTCGTGCGGTCGTTTGCCAACGTATGCAAAACCGTACCCGATGTTTGCTATCGTTGCAAACGTCGGTTGGTCGAGAGGAGAGAGCATGGCGGCAACGCTCCGGGATGTGGCAGAGCACGCGAACGTGTCCGTGCGCACCGTCTCCAACGTGGTGAGTGGATACGAGCACGTGAGCTCGAAGATGCGCGCACGCGTCGAACAGGCCATCGACGAGCTCGGCTACCGGCCCAACCCCGTCGCCCGCACCCTGCGCACCGGCCGCACCGGCCTGCTCGCCCTGGTCGTCCCCGAGATCGACGTGCCGTACTTCAGCGAGCTCGCGCGCGACGTCATCACCGCGGCGGCCGAGGTCGGCTATCAGGTGATGATCGACCAGACCGGCCACGATCACGAGCGCGAGCAGGACCTCCTCCGCGGAACAGACCGCAACATGCTCTTCGACGGGATGCTCTTCGCCCCGCTCGCCACGGAAGCCGAGCTCAGCGGCGTCACCGAGTCCCAGACCATGCCGCTCGTTCTCCTGGGCGAGCACACCTTCGACGGCCGGTTCGATCACGTCGCCATCGATAACGTGCAGGCCGCAGCAGACGCGACCGACCACCTGATCGCCATCGGCCGCACCCGCATCGCCGCCATCGGTGCGCAGCCGAAGGAGCACTACACCACCCCGCTGCAGCGCACGGAGGGGTACACCACGGCCCTCGAACGCGCCGGCCTCGGCCCGGAGCCGTCGCTCATCCGGGCGGCCGACCACTACAGCCGCGCCGACGGATACGCCGCGGCGTCGTCGCTGCTCGCCGAGTCCCCTCGGCCGGATGCGATCTTCTGCTACTCCGACCTGCTCGCGATGGGCGCGGCCCGCGCCGTGTTCGACGCCGGACTGCAGGTGCCGGACGACGTCGCCATCATCGGCATCGACGACATCGAGGAGGGCCGGTACGCGCGCCCGTCCCTCAGCACCGTCTCACTGGACACGCCGTTCATCGCCGAACAGGCGATCGCACGCATCGCCGCCAGGATCGACGACCCGAGGCTGCCTGCTCAGGAGATCGTCGCTCCGCACCTGCTGCTGCCGCGCGAGAGCACAGGGGCGGCGTCCGTCACGCCATGACGTCCGTCACGCCATGACCTGGATGGGAGTGGTGGGCGACGGGTCGTGCCTGCCGCCCGCATCCACTCGCCGGGGCGGGATGCGGATGCCGTCGGCGGCGAGGCGGCGGGCGCTCTCGTCCGGGTCGATGTAGTCGAGCGCCGGGGAGGCGCCGAGCGGCACCACGGAGTGCAGCACCGTCGTCGGGTACACGTGCACGAGGTTGAAGGCGCGGAAGCCGTCGCGGCCGCGGGTACCTCCGACCGGCACGTTGAGGTCCTGCGTGTAGCAGCTGGCCGACGCGACGGAGACCGGGATGCCCGCGAAGGTCGCCATCGACGAGTAGTGCAGGTGACCGGCCAGGATGCTGCGGACATCGCTGCCGTCGAGCACCTCGGCAAGGCCGGACTGGTCGCGCAGCTCGACGGACACGGCCAGGTCGAGCACGCTCGGGACCGGCGGGTGGTGCATGGCCAGGATCGTGCCCTCCGGTGCGGGGGAGGCGAGCTCGGCGGCGAGCCAGTCGAGCTGCGCATCCGTGACCTCGCCGTAGTGGTGGCCGGGCACGCTCGAGTCGAGGGCGATCACCCGGAGGCCGCCGAACCAGAACACGTCGTCGATCGGCTCGGCAGCGGGGAGCTCGTCGCGCAGCCCGAAGCGGAACGCGTCGCGCTCGTCGTGGTTGCCCATCACCCAGACAACGCGGGCACTCAGGCGCTCCGCGACCGGGTCGACGATCGCGCGGACCTCCGCGTACGCATCCGGTTGTCCCCTGTCGGCGATGTCGCCCGTGAACACGATGGCCTCCGGCCTGCCGCCGGACGCTTCGAGGTCGGCCAGGAGGCTGCGGAGGTGGTGCGCGCTGTCGACGGAGCCGTAAAGCTTCTCACCTCCCGCCAGGAGGTGAGTGTCGCTGATGTGCACGAGGAAGTGGTCCGGCCGCGGGTATTCCGCGATTCGCGTCTTCACACGCCCATCCCACCACCGCAGTCTGAACGCTCCGTGAACGAACGCGGCGCGCCGCGACCCCCGCGCGACTTTCGCCCGGTGTGCGGCAAAAGTTGACGACCGGCGGGCGGAACTGGCTAGGCTGGATGCGTTCGCGCGCAACGAATACAGGCAGGGAGGCCTACTGCAATGCCCCAACCCCTCACCGTCGCCGCGATCGGCTTCTGGCATGTGCATGCCGGAGACTACGCGAAAGCCGCACAACAGCATCCGGACACCAGACTCGTCGCCGTCTGGGACGACGACGAAGAACGCGGCCGCGCCGCAGCGGAAGCCTTCGGGGTGGAGTTCGTCCCCGACCTCGACGAACTGCTCGCCCGAGACACTCTGGATGCGGTGACCATCACCACCTCCACCGACCAGCACCACGATGTGATCCTGCGATCCATCGCTGCCGGCAAGCACGTCTTCACCGAGAAGGTGCTCGCGCCCACGGCCGACGAGGCGGAGGACATCGTCGCCGCGGCGGCGTCCGCTGGCGTGGCGCTCGTCGTCTCGCTGCCCCGCCTCTACGACGGGTACACGCAGGCGTTCCAGCAGCTCATCGACTCCGGCGCGCTCGGAACGCTGACGTACTCGCGCGTGCGGCTCGCGCACGACGGCTGGGTGGCCGGCTGGCTGCCCGACCGGTTCGGCAACCCGGAGGAGGCGATCGGCGGCGCGCTGACCGACCTCGGCTGCCACCCGGCCTACCTGACGCGGCTGTTCCACCGGGCCGAACCGCTCGCGGTCAGCGCGGTGTACGGCTCGGTCACCGGGCATCCGGTGGAGGACAACGCGGTCGTGACGGCGGAGTTCCCCGGCGGAGCGCTCGGCGTGTTCGAGGCGAGCGTCGCCTCTGCACCCGGCCAGTTCACGATCGAGCTGCGCGGCACGGAAGGCGTGGCCGTCTACGGCTTCGGCGGCCCGACGCTGCTGGTGGGCGGCGGCGAGCACGGCGACGAGTGGCGCGAGCTTCCGATCCCGGATGCGCTCGACGGCGCGTTCGCGGAGTGGGTCGACCGCATCCACTCCGGCACGACGGCCGACGCGAACCTGGACCACGCGCTGGCGCTCACCAGGATGGTCGTCGCGGCGAACGCGTCGGCGGCGAGCGGGGCTGCGGTGCCGGTCGCGGCTGCGCGCGCGGTCGTGTAGCCGGGTCTGTTCCTTCGTCGGCGCGTCGGGCGCTGGCGCGTCGCGCGCTTGCGCTCCGGGCGCTCGCGCGTCGCGCATCCACTGGTCGCCGGGCAGTCCAGCGACCCCTTCTCCTTCGCTTCACCCACCAGAAAGACACTCATGACTTCCAGCAACGCATCCACCGTCCGCATCGGCCTGATCGGGGCGGGCGGCATCGCCGGCGCCCACGTCGCCGGGTACGCCCTCAACCCGGACACGATCACGTTCGCCGCAGTCGCAGACCCGGTGCGCGCCTCCGCCGAGGCTCGCGCAGGCGACACCGGCGCCGTCATCTACGCCGACTACCGCGACATGCTCGCCGAGGCCGACATCGACGCCGTCGACATCTGCCTGCCGCACCACCTGCACAAGGATGCGATCGTCGCGGCCGCCCGCGCCGGCAAGCACATCCTGTGCGAGAAGCCGCTCTGCCTCACGCCGGAGGAGGCCCGCGAGGTCTCCGCGGCCGTCGACGAGGCGGGGGTGACGCTGATGTGCGCCCACAACCAGCTGTTCCTGCCCGCGGTGGCGGCGGCGAAGGAGCTGATCGAGTCCGGCAGGCTCGGCACCGTCTACGAGGTGCGCACGACCGACAGCTTCTACAACGACTTCGACCCGTCCACGATGGGCTGGCGTGCCAACGCGGCCACGAGCGGCGGCGGCGAACTGATCGACACCGGATACCACCCCAGCTACCTGCTGCTGCACCTCGCCGGCGGCTCCCCGGTGGAGGTGACGGCGATGCTCGCCACCCACCGCCTCACCTTCATGGAGGGCGAGGACTCGGCCACGGTGGTGGTGCGGTTCGACAACGGCGTGATCGGCACGGTCGTGACCAGCTGGGCGTACGACGCCGCCGACAGCACGGAGCGCTTCTCGGCGGTCGGCTCGCTCGGCAGCCTGACCAGCGACGGCACCACCCTCAGCTACCGCCTGCGCGGCAGCGAGCCGGTGGTCCTCGACCTGGAGCCCGTCGACCAGTTCGGCGAGGAGCTCGGGCACTTCGCGCGCAGCATCCTCGACGGCACCCGCCCCATCCACACCCAGAAGGAGGGCATCGAGGTGCTCGGCATCATCCTGGGCGCATACGACTCCGCGCGCACCCGCGCGGTCGCCGCCGTCCCCAGCCTCGCCGCGGTGTAGGGCCGGGCCGGGCTCGGCTCGCTGGCGAGATGCCGGTAACTGTCGCGCATCCCGGGCGTTTCGCGACAGTTGCTGGCATCTCGCCGTGGGTAGCGTGAGGGGATGGATGCGTTTCCGCGGGTGGTCGAGGTTGGGGTGGCCGGGGTGGTGCTGCGGAGGCTGGAGGCGGCGGACTGGCGGATCGAGCTGGAGCTCGCCCGGGTGCCGGATGTGCCCGTCTGGACGATGTACGCGGCCGACATGACGGAGGAGCAGGCGAAGGAGCGCGCCACGCGGAACGTGGCCCGGGCGGACGCGGGGTCGGGCATCCGGTACGTGGTCGAGGAGCACGGGGTGCCGGTCGGCACCGCCGGCTTCGGCCGCGGCGAGGACGGGTTCGAGGTGTTCTACGCGCTCACGCCGGAAGGCCGGGGCCGCGGGCTGGTGACGGCCTCGGTGAACTCGCTGGTCGCGTGGCTCGACGCCCAGGGCGTGCCCGAGGTCTGGCTGAGCACCCTCGACGGCAACGCTGCAAGCGAGGCCGTCGCGACCCGCTGCGGTTTCGTGCCGACACGCTCCGGCACCCACATCGACGGCCGCCCCCTCACGGTCTGGCGGCGTCTGGCCGCGAGATGCCAGTAACTGTGGCGCATCCCGGGCGTTTCGCGACAGTTACTGGCATCTCGGGGTGGAGTCAACGGGGTGGTGGGCATGGGCGGGGTGCGTACTGTGCTCGGAGGCGTCGTCCGAACGCCGCACTCCGCCGCCCCGTGGCTTTCAAACCCCCGCCGCTTTGGGCGGCGGAGCTGTGTCCGCTGCGTGCCGGGAGAGTGGGCCGCCGTGGGCCCGGAGCGCGTGCCGCGTCGGGCGCCGAGCGCTATCCGCCGCCATCGGCGGGCGCTATCCGCCGCGTGCTCGGAGCGCTACCCTCGTAGGAACCGAGACCCGCCGCCACCGAGGAGGACCGTGGACCGCGAGACCGCCAGCGAGTTCTTCACGACAGCGCCGCAGTGGTTCGGGCGGCCGGAGCGGACGCTTTTCGCGTCGGTGGCCGAACGCATCCACGGGGGCGAGGAGCTGCTGTTCAAGGGCGGCCCGGCGCACGTCACGGCGAGCTGCGTCGTGTTCGATCCCTCGCGAACGCGGGTGCTGCTCGCGTTCCACCGCAAAGGGCGGTTCTGGGTACAGTTCGGCGGCCACCTCGAACCGGGCGACACGGACATGGCCGCCGCTGCGGCGCGCGAAGTGACGGAGGAGAGCGGGCTCGAGTCGTTCCGGATGCTGTCCACCGAGGCCATCGACCTGCAAGCGCAGCAGCTGGGCGAACGGTTCGGCGGCTGCGACATCCACCTCGACCTGCTGTTCGCCGCCGAGGCGCCACGGGATGCGGTGCCCAGCGCCAACGAGGAGAGCGACGCTGTCGAGTGGTTCGACCTCGACGCACTGCCCGTCGACGCCGTCCGTGGGCTGTCGAAACGGCTGCGCACCGCCAGGGAGCGTCTGGCCGCCTGACCCGGCGCTCCGAGCCGCGCCCCTTGCCTCCCCGCGCTCAGCGAGTAGACAGGAAGCATGACGGTCACCGCTGTGCTCTTCGACGTCGACGGAACGCTCGTCGACTCCAACTTCCTGCACGTCGACGCCTGGCAGCGCGCGCTCGCCGAGCTGGGCTCCCCGACCGACGCGTGGCGCATCCACCGTGCGATCGGCCAGGACTCCGACCGGCTGCTGCGCGCGGTCGCCGGCGACCACGACGACGAGTGGATGAGCAGAGCCTCCGACCTGCACTCCCGCTACTACCGCGAGCTCGCGCCGCGGCTGCGCGCCTTCGACCAGGTGCCCGAGCTGCTGCGCGCCATCGCGTCCCGCGGCATCGCCGTGGTGCTGGCCACCTCGGCGCCGGACGACGAGCTCGACCTGCTGCTCGACGCCATCGACGCTCCGGATGCGATCCACGCCACCACCTCCGCCGACGACGTCGAGACGGCCAAGCCGGACCCCGGCATCCTGAACGTGGCGCTCGAACGGGCGGGCGCGACGCCGTCCGACGCGATCATGGTCGGCGACTCCGTCTGGGATCTGAAGGCGGCGGCGCGGGCGCACCTGCGCTCGGTCGGGGTGCTCAGCGGCGGTGTCGGCGAGCGCGAGCTGACCGACGCCGGGGCGTTCGCGGTGTTCGAGGATCCGGCGCAGCTGCTGAAGAACCTGGACGCCATAGTCTGAGGTCATGCCTCTCACCATCGTCACAGGTGCAGGCCGCGGCATCGGGGCGGCGATCAGCCGCCGTCTCGCCGCGGACGGTCACGACATCGTCGTCTGCTATCGCACAGACGTGGAATCCGCGGAAGCGGTAGCCGCCGATGTGCGCGCAGCGGGCAGGCGCGCGATCGTCTGCGCCGTCGACACCACCGACGAAGCACAGGTCGAGGCTGTGTTCGCGGCGGCGTCCGAACTGGGCCCGGTGACGGGACTGGTCAACAACGCGGGGTCGGCCAGCGCGTTCGGCCCGCTCGCCGAGGCCGACATCGCGGCCGTGCGCCGCGACATCGACGTCGACCTGGTGGGCGTACTGATCTGCGCGAAGCACGCCGTGCGCGCGATGAGCGCTCCCGGCGCGAGCGGCGGCGCCATCGTCAACATCTCCTCCGCGTCCGCCTACCTCGGCAGCCCCGGCCGCTACGTGCACTACGCGGCGGCGAAGGCGGCAGTGGATGCGGTCACCGTCGGCCTCTCGAAGGAGGTCGCCGCGCTCGGCATCCGCGTCAACGGCGTCGCCCCCGGCACGATCTGGACCGACTTCCATCCCGAGCCCGACCGTCCGGACATCGTGGCGCCGACGGTCCCGCTCGGTCGCGGCGGGCAGCCGGAAGAGATCGCAGGCGCCGTGGCCTGGCTGCTGTCGCCGGATGCGTCCTACGCGACCGGCACGACCATCCGGGTGACCGGCGGGCTCTAGCCGCGGCGCGGCCCGGGCTGCGCATCCGGCGTCTGCGCATCCCGCGGCTGCGCATCCGGCGTCTACGCGTCCGGCAGTTCGCGCAGCTGGCTCGTCCGCTCGCCGCCCACATCCCCGGTGTTGACCGTGCCCTTCGGCTCGAACAGCACGGCCCGCACCTCCTCCTCGGCGAGCGGGCAGTGCTCGACCCCGCGCGGCACGACGAACACGTCGTTCGGGCCGAGGTGCACATCCCCGTCGCGCAGCTGGATGGTGAGGCGCCCGGACAGCACCAGGAACAGCTCGTCGGTCTCCGGATGCGTGTGCCAGACGAACTCGCCGAGCAGCTTGACGACCTTCACGTCGTAGTCGTTGACGCTCGTGAGGCGGTGCGGTTGCCAGTGCTCGGCGATGGAGGCGATGGCGTCGTCGAGGTTGTGCACGGAGTCGCTCATGGGTCCAACCTAGGTCCGTGGCAGGAAAATGGTTGCGCAGAGGGCCGTGCGGGCGTTGGATGCTGCCTAACGAGCATCCGACGAGAGGGGCACGCTATGTCCGCCAGCGAACTCGAAATGTCCAGTGTGCGATTCCCGTATCGCAGCCGCATCTTCCACGTCGAGAAGCAGGCCCCCGGCCGCTGGGTGGTGCTGGACGAGTCCCACGCCGAGCTGGGCGTGCTGGTGCGGGTGGCCAGGGAGGGCGAGGAGCACGAGCCGGTGTTCGGCGCCATTCCGCCCGGGCACGTCGAGACGCTGCACGAGGGATCCGACTGGAAGATGCTGGTCGCGTCGCTCATCAACGAGGCGCTGGAGCCGGCGCCGGGCGCCACCGGCAACCAGGGCGAGGCCTGATCCGCCGCTCCTCCCGCTCATCCCCAGCGACCGGATGCGCGCGCCCCGGCCCTGCGGAGCAGTCCTGGCTTACGATACGAGCGTGAAGGCGACGTTGCGCACGACCCTCGGCTGGCTCGCCGCGGTGCTCATCAACGTCGGCGTCGTCGCGTTCGCCCTCGGCCTGCTGCTTCCGCGCGTCGGCGGCACAGCGCCCGTGCTGGTCACCGGGATCGCCCTCCTCATCGTCGGCGTGGCCGTCGGCGCCGCGTGGATGTTCGTGTCCCGCCAGCCCCCTCGCTGAGTTTTTCGCACGTCTCGCGTCAGGATTCCGGCAGTTCGCCGTCTCCTCTCGTGAGAGACATCCCATCGCGCGAGGTGCTCGCCTCTGCGGTCTCTCGGACGCTCGAACCGGGTGACGGCGTCCCCCGTGGGTGGGGCCGGTCGGGCCCCACCCACGACTGCGACCACTGAGGGAGGCCGACCGTGACCGACCGCGGAATGCGTTTCCGCGCACGAAGCGATGCGCTGACGGGCTATCTCGCCAGCTTCCTGCTCGTGCTGTTCTCCGCTGCGTTCGTCGTCGCGGCCTCACGCGGCACGTTCGCCGCCGACACCGGGCTGAGCCGGACGGCGGTGGGGCTGCTCGTCGCCGGTGCCGTCTGCGCCGCTGCGCTCGGTGTCGCCGGTGCGGTGTGCATCCACCGCTGGACACGACTGCCCCGCTGACCCTGTCGGGGGCCAGCGGGGCTTCCACGTCGATCGGGACGGCTAGTCAGGAGCCTCCGTGGTGTCGACGAGGTCGGGGTTGGACGGGTTCTGCGCCGGGTCGAGCTCGGCGGGCGGCGGCTCCGCACCCTCCGCGCCGGTGGAGGCGGCGTCGCCCGTGGTCAGGTCCGGCTCGGCCTGAGCGCCGGTGTCCGCATCCGGCGCGTCGGCGGTCTCCGCAGGCTCGGCCGACTGCGCGTCGCGAGCTGCGCCGTCACCGCCCTCGAAACGCGTCGGGTCATCCTCCGCAGGCACGCCCTCGCTCGTGGTGTTCGGCAGTCCGCTGGTGTCGCTCATCCGATGCTCCTCTCGCTCCGGTTCAGCCCCAGCAAACGCCGAACCCCCTCGCTCTCGCAAGGGGGTTCAGGCCGGTCCGGCAGCGGTGTACGTTACGCGGGCACGCTCGCCGGGGCGTTCGCTGCGGCCGCCGTCGCCGCGTTCGCGGCCGCCACCAGCTGGTGGATCTGCTCGGCCGTGACCGGGCTGCCGGGGAATGCGGCCACCCGGTTGAGCGGCATCGACTCCGCCATGCGGCGCAGGCTGGGATCGTCGAGCATCCCCGCGACGGCTCCGCCCCCGGACTGCGCGAGCGCGCCCATCAGGATCTGCCCGCCGACAGGATGCGCCAGCCACTCGCCCAGCGTCGAGTCGAAGGCCAGCAGCGGCAGCCCGGCGTCACCGGCCAGCGCCACCGTCGCCGTGCCGCGCAGGTCGCGCGACGACGCACCGACCGTCACCTCGTATTCGCCGCGCTCGACCACCCAGCGCTCCTGCGCCGTGTCGTAGACGGCCAGATCCTCGCTCGGGATGCGCACGCTCACGCGCTCGGACGCGCCCGCCGCCACCGCCACGTTGGCGAAGCCCTTGAGTTCGCGCACTGGGCGCTGCACCGACGAGCCGGGCACGGACACGTAGACCTGCACGATCTCGCGACCGTCCCGCTCCCCCGTGTTCGCGACGTCCAGCGATACCTCGATGCCGTCGGCGTCGCCGGAGACGGCGAGACCCGAGAACGCGAACTCCGTGTACGAGAGGCCGTGGCCGAACGGGAAGCTGACCTCCGCATCCCGCGCGTCGAAGTCGCGGTAGCCGACGAACAGGCCCTCGCCGTACCGGACGTGCCCCTTCTCGCCGGGGAAGTTGAGGTACGAGGCCGTGTCCTCCAGCCGCAGCGGGATGCTCTCCGCCAGACGCCCGGACGGGTTGACCACGCCGAACAGCACGTCGGCGATGGCACCGCCGCCCGCCTGGCCGAGCAGCCAGCCCTCGACGATCGCCGCCACCCTGTGCGCCCATCCGGAGACGCGGACGACGCCACCGTTGGAGAGGACCACCGTGACGCGCGCGCCGGTCGCGATGACCGCATCCAGGAGGGCGGTCTGCGCTGCCGGAAGTTCGAGGTGCTCGCGGTCGAAGCCCTCCGACTCGTCCTCGCCCGGCAGACCGAGGAAGACCAGCACGTCGTCTGCCGCCTGTGCGGCGGAGACGGCCTCGGCGGTGAGAGCTGCGGCGTCGGTGTCGGCGCCAGTGTCGCCGAGCGCGTAACCGGCTGAGAAGGTCACAGCGCTCTCGCCCGCCAGCGCGCGGATCTCGTCGAGTGCGTTGTCGAGCCTGTTGGGCACGATCTGCGACGAACCGGCGCCCTGGTAGCGCGGGGTGCGCGCGAACTCGCCGATCACGGCGATGCTGCGACCGGATGCGGCTGCGAGCGGGAGCACCCCGTCGTTCTTCAGGAGCACTACGCTGCGGGCGGCCACCTCGCGGGCGAGCGCGTGGTGCGCATCCCGGTCGTACGTCGCGGACGCGTCTGCGTTGTCGACGGCCTTCTGCACGAGGTCGATCACGCGCTCGGCGGCGGTGTCGAGCACCGACTCCTCCAGGGAGCCGTCCCGCACGGCGGCGACGAGCTGCGCGTCTGTGACGCCGTCGCTCGACGGCATCTCCAGGTCGAGGCCGGCGACCAGCGCATCCACCCGGTTGTTGACGGCGCCCCAGTCGGAGACGACGACGCCGTCGAAGCCCCACTCGTCGCGGAGCACGCGCGTGAGCAGCCACGGGTCCTCGCTGGCGTAGACGCCGTTGATGCGGTTGTACGAGCACATCACGGTCCACGGGGCCGCGTGCTGCACGACGTGCTGGAAGCCGCGGAGGTAGATCTCGCGCAGCGGGCGCTCGTCCACGTCGGCGCTCACGCGCAGCCGGTCGGTCTCCTGGTTGTTGGCGGCGAAGTGCTTCAGCGAGGCGCCGACGCCCTGCGACTGCAGGCCGCGGACCAGGGATGCGCCGAGCCGCCCGCTCAGGATGGGGTCTTCCGACAGGTACTCGAAGTTGCGGCCGCAGAGAGGAGACCGCTTGATGTTGATGCCGGGGCCGAGCAGCACGCCGACACCCTCCGCCTTCGCTTCCTCGCCGAGGGCGGCGCCGACGCGCTCGAGCAGTTCGGCGTCCCACGACGAGCCGAGGGCGACGGCGGGCGGGAAGCAGGTGGCCGGGACGCTGTCGCCGATGCCGAGGTGGTCCCCTCCCTGGGCCTGCTTGCGCACACCGTGCGGACCGTCGGTGAGGTAGATCGACGGGATGCCCACCCGGTCGATGCCCTCGGTCTCCCAGAAACTCGCGCCGCTCGTCAGCGCAGCCTTCTCTTCGGTGTTCAACGCGGACGCGCGTGCCAGCCGACCCATGATTCTCCTTCGAAGTGATCTGCCTGTGTGCGAATACCATACACCGCTCGGTTTCCTGAAAATCGAGTCCGACGTTGTTCACGGGTGGATGCGGCGTGTCGCGTGAATAGCTTCGGACTCGATTATTTGCGGGGGTGGGAGAGGAGGGTGATCATGCGGGTGAGGTTGGCGATGTACTGAGGGGTGGACTGGTAGTCGGGGTGGGTGGCGACCTTGACGAGGTAGCGCGGGGGACCGAACTCGTCCGCACCGCCGTCGACGGGGTTGGCGCGGTGGCTGAAGACCGGGAAGCCGAGGTAGTCGGTGCGCCGCCAGAGGTTGAACCAGGCGATCTCGCCGTTCGGCTGGGTGAGCAGGCCGACGAGGGTCGGGTCCGCCGTGTCCGCCGGCGGAGGAGGGACGTCGGTGCCGCCGTGGTCGGCCTGCACCTGCGTGAACCAGGGGTCCGCGCGGCGCAGGGACGGCGTGAGCTGGGTCGGCGTCCCGAGCGGTCCCGGTCCGAACAGTTCGGGGAAGAAGCGGCCGAAGTACGTGCGGAGCTGCGTGCCGTATGTGAGCAGGCCGACGTTGCGGAGCTGATCCTGCTGGGAGGGCCGCAAGGTGAACAGGCAGGAGACCGCGAGCACGGCGCCGAGACTGTGCGCGCTCAGGATCACGCTGAACGGCCGCTCATGGCTGAGCGCATCCTCCTCCTGCTGCTCCTTCCACGCCAGCTGCTCCGCGATGCTCAGACCGGGCGGCGGCTTCAGATCGTGGGTGAGCCAGTCGACGACGCGGTCGCGCAGCTCCGGCACGACCCGCTCGGCGTAGCAGGGCGGCCCGAACGGATGCCCTGCGCGCGGGAGGAAGCACATCAGATCCCACATCACCCCGATGGGGCGCTCCTTGGTGGTGATCGCGTTCTCGGCGATGAGCACGACAGCGCTCACCGCGATCAGCCCGAGCGCCGGGGCGACGAAGCCGTCGATCCAGGCGAAGAACTGGATCTTCGACACGGCGAGCGCCGCCACGAACCCCACAGCGAACAGCCCGGCGAGCACGCCGAGGATCGGCTCTCCGCGGTGGAAGAGGGCGGCGAACCGTCGGGCGCGCAACATCCGCATGGCGAGCCGGTCCGTCGTCCGTCCGCGCTCGATGACGCCGTCCTTGTACTCCTCCACCGGCTCGAGCAGCGGACGGGAGCCTCCCGGGGTCGGCGGGGTGGTCAGCTTGGGCACCCACAGCATCCTGAGCACCACGATGCCGGCGACGAAGAGCAGCAGCAGCACCGCGATCAGCGGCACGACGTCGCCGAAGTTGCTGAACGCGATCGGGGCGTCGAGCGCGCGGCCGACCGGGGCGGCGCAGCCGCAAGCCGGCGTGCCACTGCCGAGCCAGCTCTGCACGCCGAGGACGAGCAGCGTGGACAGCAGCATCGCCGCCCCGAGCGACAGCAGCATCCACACCCCTGGACCCATCCCGGCCCAGCCTTCCGTGCGGTACCGGTCCCTGGTGCCGTGGATGCGCGGCCACACCCCCACGAGCACGAGCTGCGCCGCCAGGAACAGCCCGGCCACGAGGTAGTACACCCACTGGAACGCGCCGGGCTGGCCGCCGAGCCGCGCCGGGTTCATCGACACCCCGATGAGGAAGGTGAGTCCGGAGACCGTCATCAGCGCGATGGAGAGCACGTGCGGAACGCCGCGGCGCCAGCCGAGCGCCGAGATGCAGATGGCGACCAGCACACCCAGGATGATCGACGGCGCGGAGACCAGGCCGAGGAACGCGAACGACGGCGACCGGTGGTACGCGCCGTTGGCGAACAGCGCGACCAGGACCAGCACGTAGAGGACCACCGAGGCGGCGAGGGTGACCGCGGCGACCGTCTCGCGGCGGCGCTGCTCGTCGCGGAGGAAGGCGGCGAGCCGTTCCCCCGAGTGGTTGACCGTGTCCGACGAGCGGACGATGCGGACCACGATCCAGACGATGCCCGCCGCGGCGACGACGCCCGCCGCCGTGAAGTACCAGAGGTCTCCGCCCGGGCCGAGGAGGCGGGCGACGCATCCACTCGGCCCGAACGACTGCAGCTCGCCGCAGCCGGGCGCACCGGCGAAGACGCGGTCCCAGACCAGCAGCAGCGCGATCAGGCAGAACGCGCCGGACAGGTGGAGCCATTCCGTCGGCGATCCGACGCGGGACTGCTGCCAGAAGCCCTCGACGCTGAGCGGGCGCCGCTCGGTGGCGCGCATCGGGGTGTCGGCGTTCCGCATCCGGCGCACGGTGTTGAAGATGCCGGCCTCGTAGCGGGTGCGCGCGCTGTGCGAGACGAGGTAGAGCACGATCACCCCACCGATCGGCACCAGCGACAGCACCGCCAGCTGACGACCGCGCTCGGCCAGGAAGCCGGACGTGAGGAAGTCGAGCACGCCGGAGGGCAGGGCGGGACAGGCGGCCCCGCCGAGACACTGGGTGCCGATCAGGTCGAGACTCACCGAGCCGAGGGCGCACACGTAGAGCAGGGTCAGCCCCAGCGCGAACACCCGCAGCGAGGTCACCCCCACGCCGCCCCGCCACTCGCCGCCCGCGTTCTGATTCGGGATGCGCCTGGTCCAGTAGGCGCTGTTCGTCAGCCCGAACGGCAGCAGCAGGAGCCACGCGATCTGCACGAAGAACTGCCCGATGATGACGAGGGCGCCTCCGCCGTAGCGCGCCATCGCGCCCCACGAGTACGCCTCGCGGCGCACATCCGGCGGAGGCACGGCTGGATTCGGGGTGTCGTCGTCAGGGTCGGGCTCCGGCAGGCGCGTCGCCAGCCAGAAGCCGCCGTTCTCGTCGCCCTGGTACTGCCGCAGATCGGACTTGTCGACGCCCAGCATCTCTGCCGGCGGCGTGTTCTTGATCCCGTGGATCCGCAGCTCCAGGATGTGGTTCGGCTTCGGCTTCCCGTCGGCGCCGCCGGCCGTCGCGCTGTCCGTCATGGTGCCCACCCCATCGTTGGTGACGGGCGAACACTACTCCGGGTGAGGTTTTGTCGTCTATAGCGGCGTCATTTCGCGGAGATGCCGCCGAGCATCCCGGAGATGAAGCGCTTCTGGAGGAAGAAGTACAGGACGACGATGGGGATGGCGACGATGATGCCCGCCGCGCTCAGGAGCGAGTAGTCGGTGAGATGCTCGCCCTTGAAGAATGCGAGGCCGAGCGGCGCCGTCCTGCGGTCCTCGCTGGTGATGAGGACGAGGGGCATCAGGAACTCGTTCCAGGTCCACATGGCGACCAGCACGCACATCGTCATGATGGGGGCGAGCGACGGCGGCACGATCACCTGCCAGAGCACGCGCAGGTCGCGGGCGCCGTCGATGCGGGCCGCCTCGATGATCTCGCCGGGGAAGGCGCGGAACTGGTTGCGCATCCAGAAGATGCCGAACGCGAGCGACTGCGCGGTCTGCGGCAGGATGAGGCTCTGGTACGAGTCGGTGAGGCCGACGCTGCGCAGGTTGAAGTACAGCGGGATGATGAACGCCTCCGCGGGCAGCATGAGCCCGGCGAGCATCACGAAGAAGATGATGCCGGAGCCGGCGAAGTCGAGGCGGGCGAAGGCGAACCCGGCGAGCACGGACAGCACGGTGGTGAGGACGATCACCCCGAGCGTGACGACGATGCTCGAGAACATGTACGTGGCGAAGTGCCCTTCGGTCCATGCCGTGGCGAAGTTGCCGAGGTCGATCTTCGTCGGAAGGGCGAACCCGCCCTGGTTGTCCGCCGACGGCGTGACCGCGGAGAACAGCACCCCGACCAGCGGGATGACGGCGAACAGGGCGAAGAGGGAGAGGACGATGTAGTCGACGATCTTCTCGCGGCGGGTGAGCCTCATTGCACGTCCTTCGGCTGGATCCGGCTGATCAGGGCGGTGACGACCATGATCACGAGGGTCAGGGCGATGGCCACGGCGGCGGCCGAGCCGACCTGTCCCGTGTTGAACGCCCGGTTGTACGCCTCGTACGCCGGCACGGTGGTCGAGGTGCCAGGGCCGCCTCCCGTCGTCACGTAGACGAGGTCGAAGGTCTTCAGCGCCGAGACGATGGTGAGGGTGAGCGCCACGGCGATCTGGCCACGCAGCGCGGGGAGCGTGATGGAGAAGAACTCGCGCGCCGCCCCCGCTCCGTCGAGCCGCGCCGCCTCGAACAGCTCCGGCTGGATGTTGCCGACGCCGGAGAGGAACAGCACGAGGCACAGCCCGATGTTGAGCCAGGTGCCGACGAACCCGATCGCGGGGAGCGCGAACGCGTAGTCGCCGAGCCAGACCCTGGCGAGCCCGTCGAGGCCGAGGAACCGCAGGGTCTCGTTGACCAGGCCGTCCTGCGAGTAGATCGAGACCCAGATCGTCGCGACGACGACCGAGGCGATCACCTGCGGGAGGAACAGGACGGTGCGGAAGGCGCTCATCCCGCGCAGGGCGTTCGCGCGGGAGATGAGGGCGGTGAGGAACAGTGCGAGCACCACGGGGATCACGGCGTAGAACACCATCAGGATGAGCGCGTGCCCGAACGCGCCGCGCAGCGCCGTGTCGGTGAACACCGAGACGTAGTTCGCGAATCCGGCCCAGGTGGCGGGCGAGAGGCCGTCCCAGTCGTAGAACGAGTACTGGACGGTCTGGATGAACGGCCAGCCGAGGAAGACCGCGAACACGAGGAACGCGGGCAGCACATAGAGGTATGCGACCAGGCTGCGCTTCCTGCGTCGCCCCGCCCGGCCGGAGCGTACTGCTCCGGCCGGGCTGACAGCCGGTCGGACGGCGGGGGCGACCGCCTGTCCGTCCTTGTGTGCGGTCACGGTCATCCGTTCTTCTTCGTGAAGGCGGCGTAGTCGTCCTGCAGCGTCTGCGTGAACTGCTCGGGCGTCGCCTTCTCGGCGATCAGATCCTGAGCGGCCGCGGTGATGGTGTCGTAGAACGTCGGCGTCGCGTAGTCGAGGTACGGGGTGATGCCGTTCGACTTCGAGATGGTGATGTAGTTCGCGGTGACGTCGCCGGTGACCGTGCCGGTGGCCTGCTCGGACCCGCTCGGCACGACCGTCGGCAGGTTGCCCGTCTTCACGAGCACCTCGGACGCGTTCTTGTCCGTGACGAAGTCGATGTACGCGGCCGCCGCGTTCGCGTTCTTCGACTTGGACGTGATCGCCCAGGCCAGGCCCTCTCCGCCCATCGTGACGGGCGTGTCCGATCCGGCGGGCTTCAGCGCGGTGAAGCCGATGTCCTTGGATGCCGTCGCCTCGGCCAGCGTCGCCAGGTACCAGGTGCCGGTGATGAGGAACGCCGAGTCGCCGTTGCCGAACGAGGCGACCGCCGCATCCCGGGAGACGCCGTTGGCGCCGGGGGTGATGTACCCGGACTTCTGCCAGCCCTGCACGACGTCGGCCGCCTTCACCTCGTCGGCGCCCGTCCACGAACCGCTGGAGCCGTTGACGAGGTCGTTGACCTTCTGCGATCCGGCCAGCGCCGACAACGCGAACCCGTACAGGTGGATGCCGGGGCTCTTCTCCACGTCGCCGTACGCCAGCGGCAGCGAACCGGCGGCCTTCACCTTGGCCATGTCCGCGGTGAGCTCGTCGAGCGAGGTCGGCGCCTCGCTGATGCCCGCCTTCTGCAGCACGGCCTTGTTGTAGTAGAGGCCGACGAGCTCGCCGGTCTGCGAGACGCCGTAGAGGTCGTCGCCCTGCCACTTCTTGCCGTCGGACGAGAACGAGTTGAGCTTGAGCAGGCTCGACGGGTAGTAGTCGTTCCACTTGTAGAGGTCGGCGTAGTCGTCGACGGGCCGGAGCAGCCCGGCCTTCACGAACGCGCCCATGTCCGGGTAGCCCTGATTGGCCTGGACCACATCCGGCGGGTTGTCGCCGGAGAGCGCGAGCTTGAGCGTGGTCTTCAGGTCGGAGAACGACCGGGAGACCCGCTTGATGGTCACGTTGGGGTACTTCTTGGTGAAGGCGGCGTTCAGCTGCTTCTGCGCGTCGTCGATGCCGCCGTCGGTGTTCTGATCCCACACGGTCAGGGTGACCTTGCTGCTGCCGAAGTCTTTGGAGACCGGTCCGAGGCTCTGCGTTCCGGATGGCGCCGAGCCGCCCGGCGCGCACGCGGTGAGTCCGAGAGCGATCGCGGTGAGGGCGCCGGCGAGCAGCGCCACCTTGCTGGTGTGTCTCTTCATTGCAGTGTCCGTTCGGTTGGGGTGCGAGGGTGCGAGGGATCGATGGGTCAGTGCGAGCCGGTGGGCACGCGCATGCGGTCGAGGAACGACCAATCGCCCGCCGGGTTGCGACGGTCGACGAAGTCGATGAGGTCCTGCGGCCGCGGCGCGCTGGCCGCGCCGCCGAGACCGGTGACGGAGATGGTCGCGCTGAGCGACGCGAAGCGGAGGCGGGTGCGCAGGTCCCAGTCGTGGCCGAGCGCTGCCATGAACGTGGCGACGAAGACGTCGCCCGCCCCTGTCGGGTCGACGGCCGCGACGGGCACGGCCTCCACCTCGACGATCTCCCCCGCCGCGGAGTCGACGGCGACGACGCCGCGCGGTCCCCTGGTGACGACGGCGAGCGGCACGTGCTCCGCCAGTGCTTTGGCCGCCGCCACCGCGTCGTCGGTGCGCGTGTACTGCATCGCCTCCGCGTCGTTGGGCACGAACACGTCCACCTCGGAGAGGCGGCGAAGCACGTCGCCCGACCAGTCTCCCGAGGCGTCCCAGCCGACGCCGCCGACCACCGTGGTGCCCGCTGCGCGCATCCGGCCGACCCAGGCGGGCAGTTCGTGGGCGACGCCGACGTGGGTCGCGCCGATGGGGCCGAGGTCGTCAGGGACGTCTTGGTGCCCGAGCTCCACCTGGTAGGTGATGAAGGAGCGGTCCTCCGGGGTGGTGAGCGACACGGTGACAGGGCTCTGATGGTCGGCGATGCGTTCGAGCAGGCGGGTGTCGAGGCCGGGCTCGTCGTCGAGCATCCGGTGGATGTGCTCGCCGAGCGGGTCGTCGCCGAGGCGCGACAGCAGCAGAGTGGATGCGCCGGCCCGCGCAGCAGCGACCGCCCGGTTCGCGACGCCTCCCGCCGTGATGGTGAAGGCGTCCGCGTAGACCTCTGCTCCCACGGCGGGGACGTCCACGCCGGAGAAGACGACGTCGCAGAAGATCTCGCCGGCGAACAGGAGCTCGGCTCCCTGGTGCAGCGGTCGTTCGATCACGGGCTCTCCTCTTCGTTGCGGATCCGCGGGGTTCGACACTCGATGCTCGACTTTGCGTGACTATGCGACGGAACCGCTGATATTCAGCAAGCTTGAGCAGCGAGTGTTTCGATTACATTACCTGCGTGACGCACTTTTGTTAAGTTTGCGTATCTGAGTATTTTCTCTGCTCGTGTTTGCGCGACTCTGCTCATCTGTGAGTAGAGTGTCACCATGATTCTTCGCGAACGGCAGAACCGCATCCTGTCTGCGCTGCGGACGGACGGCTCCGCCTCCGTGCGCGAGCTGGCCGAAGCACTGGCCGTCAGCGAGTCGACCATCCGCAGAGACCTGGAGCTGCTCGACCGCAACGGCGAGCTGACCCGCACCTACGGCGGGGCGGTCCTCACGCCCGGCGCCACCGTGGAGGACCACGGCCGCAGCGCGGAGGAGGGCACCTTCGACGAGACGACGGACGCCGACCTCAAGCGCCGCATGGCGGAGGCGGCGGCCGCGATGGTCACCGACGGCAGCGTCATCATCCTGGACATCGGCACGACCACCCCGCTGGTCGCTCGCCTCCTGCGCGGCAGGGACATCACCGTCATCACCTCCAGCCTCGCCGTCTTCGACGAGCTGCGCGACGACGACGCCGTGCGCCTGGTGCTGCTCGGCGGCGTCGTCCGCCGCAACTACCGCACCCTGGTCGGCTCGCTCGCCGAGCTCGCCCTCAGCCAGGTGAGCGCCGACATCGTGTTCCTCTCCTGCACGGGCGTGCGGGCTAACGGGCACGTCGTGGACAACATGGCCGTCGAGGCGCCGATCAAGCAGTCGATGATCGCCGCCTCCGACCGTGTGGTGCTGCTCGCCTCCGAAGCCAAGTTCCCCGGGACAGGAGCCCTGCGGCTCTGCTCCCTCACCGAAGTGGATGCGCTGGTCACCACGACCGGCGCTCCGGAAGAAACGCTCGCACTGTGCCGGAACGCCGGCGGAGAGGTCACTGTCGTATGAAGCTCTGCATCCTCGGAGGCGGCGGATTCCGCACGCCGTACGTCTACCAGGCCCTCCTGCGGGACACCGGTTCACCGCGCGTCGAAGAGGTGGCCCTCTACGACGTGGACGAGAACCGTCTGCACACGATGGTCGCCATCCTCACCGAGCTGGCCGCCGGGTTCCCCGACGCGCCGCGCCTCGTGCCGACCACCGACCTGCACCGCGCCGTCGAGGGCAGCGACTTCATCTTCGCCGCCCTCCGCGTCGGCGGCCTGGAGGGACGCCGCTGCGATGAGCACGTCGCCCTCGACCTCAACGTCCTCGGCCAGGAGACCACCGGCCCTGGCGGACTCGCATACGCCATCCGCACCGTGCCCGTGATGGTCGAGGCGGCGAAGGCGATCAAGGACCTCGCCCCCAACGCGTACGTGATGAACTTCACCAACCCGGCCGGCATCATCACCGAGGCCATGCAGTCGGTGCTCGGCGACCGCGTGCTCGGCATCTGCGACACCCCGTCCGGCCTCGGCCGTCGTGTCGCGGGCCTGCTCGGCCTCGACCACACGCGCGTGCAGATGGACTACGTCGGCCTCAACCACCTGGGCTGGATGCGCCGCCTCCTCTACGACGGCCGTGACGTGCTCCCCGAGCTGCTGGCCGACGACGCCCTGCTCGGCGCGCTCGAGGAGGGCCACGTGTTCGGGGCGGACTGGATCCGCAACCTCGGCTCCGTGCCCAACGAGTACCTGTACTACTACTACTTCAACCGCGACGCCGTGCAGACGATCCGGGAGTCCGGCAAGACCCGCGGCGACTTCCTCGCCGACTCGCAGAGCGCCTTCTACACCAAGGCGTCCGACGCCGGCCAGGGCGTCGCCGAGCTGTGGCGCACCACCGTCGAGCGTCGCAGCGCCTCGTACATGGCCGAGGCGAAGGGCGGCACCCAGGATGCGCCGACCCACGTCAAGGAGCGCGAGCAGGACCCGTCGCACCAGGGATACGCGGGCGTCGCCCTCGGCGTGATGGCCGCGATCAGCCGCAACGAGCGCCAGACGATGATCCTCAACGTGCGCAACAACGGCACCATCCACGGGCTGCCGGACGACGCCGTCGTCGAGGTGCCCACCCTGGTGGACGCGAACGGCGTGCATCCGCTGACCACCGACCAGCCCGACCTGCACCAGGTGGGCCTGATGTCGCTGGTGAAGTCGGTGGAACGGCACACCATCGCCGCGGCGCTCACCGGCTCGAAGGAAGAGGCGGTGGCGGCGTTCGCCCTGCATCCCCTGGTCGACAGCGTGACCGTCGCCCGCTCGCTCGTCGCCGGCTACATCGAGCGCATCCCGGAGGTGGCGGCGGTCCTCACGAAGTGACGAGCAGTCCTTCGACGATGGCCGCCGTCTCCGACGGATCGGACACCGACCTGGTGGGGATTCCGAGCGCGATCACGGGATAGTCGTTGCCGTCCGGGTCCAGCCGGTCTCCGATGAAGAGCATGTCGGAGAAGGGGATCCCGGTCAGCGACGAGAGCTTGGTCATCCCGTACGCCTTGTCCACGCCGTGGCGGGTGATGTCGATGCTCGTCGAGCCTCCTGCGCGCACCTCCAGGCCGGGAAGCCGGGACTGGACGGCGGCGCGGAGCAGGTTCCTCCGCGTCCCGTCGCGGTCCCAGGCGGCCTTCTTGTCGATGGGCGCCAGCTGACCGAGCCCGGAGAACGTGATCTGCGACCCGCGATCCTCCAGCACGGGACCCCAGGTGTCCTTCTCCCAGAGCCCGAGGCGCGACGCCTCTTCCTGGACCGTCGCTAGCGTTTGCGTCCGCTCCGTATCGGTCAGGTTCTCGGCGTACTGCAGTCTCCATCCCGCGCCGTCCCAGCGGTAGTAGCGCGTGCCGCAGGTGGGCATGAGGTGGAGCCGGTCGAGCCGTGCCGACCCTGGCAGCTGGGAGAGCAGCTGGTCGCGGAACTGCTCGAACCTCCCTCCCGAGATCACGCACACCTCGGAGACGTCGAGCAGGCTGGTGAGCAGCTCGATCATCCGGGGAGCGGCGGGCGACTTGGACGGGGCGAGGGTGTCGTCGAGATCGAAGGCGACGAGGCGGGGCATCAGCGGGACCTTTCGTGGGGGGGTGGTGGATGGTGGCGCCGTGCTGGCGCGCACGACGAGTTCTGCGGGCGGGAGCTCGGCCTCGGCGACGGGATCCCCGCCCAGCAGGGCGACCAGACGGAGGCCGCATGCCCGACCCCAGGCGTATGCGTCGCGTCGCACGCTGGTGATGGCGGGCTCCGTCACGAGCGCGAACGAGCTGTCGTCGAGGCTGATGACGGAAAGGCTCTCCGGCACCCGCATCCCCCGGCGCCCGATCACGCCCATCCCGGCCGAAGCCAGGAGTCCGGTGTCGTAGAGGATCCCGGTGGGCGGTGCCTTGAACCCGAGCAGCCGGTCGGTGGCCGTCCGCGCAGAGGCCGGCGACGGGTCGGTGAGGCCGATCACGCGCGCGGACAACCCGAGCGCACGCGATTCGTCGGCGAACGCCTTCTGCCGTCGCGCCGACCGCAGCGTCCCGGTCTCGGCGACGATGGCGATGCGCTCGTGTCCGGCCGCGGCCAGGTGGCGCACGGCCTGGGCTGTGCCCTCCCACTCGTCCGCATTCGCCACCACGTGCTCCGCGACGAGGAACGGGAGACCGAGGACGGTCAGAGCGGCCGGACGGTCGTCGGAGGTGCGCAGATCGACGATCAGGATGCCGTCGACCTGCGACTCGCGCACGAACCGGTCGTACGCACCCGTCTCCTCCGCGGCCGATGAGACCACCCGGACCACGAGGGCGGTGTCCGTCGCAGCGAGCGCCGTGCCGACCCCGTCGATGAACCCGGCGAGGTCGGAGCACGCGCCAGGGCTGACCCCGTGCCGTCCGACCACCAGGCCGACGCTCCTCGGGCGGTCCAAGGAGAGCGCCCGCGCTCGCGCGTTCGGCTTCCAGCCGAGGTCGTCCGCCGCCCGGAGGATGCGCTCCGTCGTCGCCTCGCTGAGGCCGCGGCGTCCGTTGAAGACGAACGACACGGCGCTCTTGGAGACCCGTGCTCGCGCAGCGACGTCCGAGATGGTGACGCGGCTCCTGCCCGCCTCCTGGACGACCCGCTGGGCGGGAACCGGACCCGAACCGGTTCCCGCCTGAAGGCCGGCGCCTGCTATCCGGCGACGGCCCATGGGCCGTTCGCGGAGCCAGGAGCCTGGTTGCGGGAGTACCACTTGGCGACGTAGACGACGCCCTTGTAGCTCGCCTTCTCCCCGGCGTTGAAGATGCGCGACGGAGTCCACAGCGCCGTGCCGTCCGGCGCGGTGGCGATCTCCTGCCACGGGCCGGTCGCCCCACCCGGGACATCCGAGCGGCTGTACCAGGAGGCCAGGTACGTCTTGCCCTGATAGACGACCGTTTCCCCGCCGTTGAAGACCCGGGATGCCGTCCACGCCGTCGCGCCGTCCTCGGTCAGCGCGAGCTCCTGCCAGGCGCCGGTGTTGCTCGCGCCGGGCTGCTCGCCCTTGGTCGACCATCCCGCCGTATACACCGACCCGCGATAGCTGACGATGTCCCCGGTCTTGTACGTCGTGGTCTTGCTCCAGGCGGCCGGGAGGGTGACCGTGACGACGACGGTCGTGCTGGCGCCCTCCACCGTGTCGCTGCCGGAGTACGTCGCCGTCAGCGTGTGGTCGCCTGCCGCAAGGCCAGAGGGGAGGGTGAACGTGGCGACGCCGTCACGCAGCGGCGCGACACCTCGATCCTTCGACCCCTCCGTCAGCGTCACCTGACCGCTGACCGGGAGCGGGGACGACACCGTGACGGTGACGGTCGCGGCGGTTCCCCATTTCGCGGTGACGGCCGGCGCACTGATGCTCGCCGTGGCGCGGAGCCCGTCGATCGCGGCCTTCAGCGCTGCGGCGCGGCCGTCGATCGCGGCCTGGGTGGCATCGGCGGCCTTGAGCGTCGCCCTCGCGGCTTCCAGGGCGGGCAGAACGGGCGCCCAGGTCGCGGCGGCGTACTGCGTGCTGTCGAGACCGGCGGCGCGGTCGACCAATGCCTGCAGCGCACTCCGGTCGACCGCCACCGTGACGGGGCACCGGACGAACTCGTCGCCAGCGGCGTGCACCAGCACGATGGAGGTGCTTCCCGGCGCCCCTGTCGTGAGGGCGACAGCGATGGTCCCGTCCGCAGCGGGCTGCGGCGCGGCCGAGACCGCCGCGACCGACGGGTCGAGCGAGTACGCCGTGAAGGAGTCCCCCGCGTCGACCGGGCTGATCTTCGCCGTCATCGTGGCAGTGCTCTCGCGGTCCGCCGTCACAGGAGCCTGGCAGGTCAGGCTGTAGCCGCCGTAGACCTCGAACTCCCAGATGTTGAGCCCGTACTTGGTCGCCGGCGAGCCGATCACGCGGACGTAGCGCGCCTCCGCCGTCGGGAAGTCCGTCGTGTCACGACGGTGATCCGCGGTGCCGGAGTTCTGCACGTGGGCGAGCTGGGTCCAGTCGGTGCCGTTCACCGAGCCCTCGAGCTGGTAGTCGGTCGAGTTGCCCGACTCCCACTCCACCACCGCTTGGGACACCGGCCGCACAGAGCCGAGGTCCACCTGCAGCCAGTTGCGGTTGGTGTACGGAGCAGTGCCGGTCGGCCGCGCCGACGACCACTTGGTGGTCTTCGAGCTGTCGGTGGCGGCGGTGGGCTGGACGTTCGCCAGGTTGTTGTAGACGCTGTCCGCCGTGGTCGGCTTGCCCGCGGCCAGGTTCACCCGCCCGCCGGCGGTCGGCGCCGCGGTGATGGCGCCGTCCCCGAACACCTCGAACTCCCACAGCGAGACCCCGTAGGTGGTCAGCGCCCGCTTCACCGTCTGCATCCGGACGTAGCGACCGGTCGCGTTCAGCGCCACGAGGTCCGTGCCGCCGTCGCTCCCCGCTGCCGGGGTGGCGTATGCATCGCGCCAGGTGCGGCCGTCGTCCGAGACCTGGATCTTGTACTGGCTGGCGTACGACGCCTCCCAGAACAACCGTGCTGCACCGATCTTCTGCACGCTGCCGAGGTCGACCTGCAGCCAGGACGCATCCGGTGAGCCCGTCCTGTCGGCGATCCACCTGGTGGTCGCGTTCCCGTCCGTCGCGCTCGCCGGACTCGTTCCGTCGGACGCCGTGGTGGGGGCGCCGAGGGCGAGGTTGACGCGGGAGAGAGCGGAGAACTCCCCGACCGAGTACGACCCGCCGCCCGGCCCGTCCAGGGGCAGGATGCGGACGAAGTTCGCCGCGGTGGCCGGGAAGTCGACGTGCTGGTGTCCACCCGTCCCGTTCTGGACGAGCTTCTGATCGGTCCAGGTCGTGCCGTCCAGGGAGGTCTGGACGAGGAACCGGGTGGCGTAGTCGCTTCCCCAGTCGACGTCGGCGCCCATGGCGTACGAGCCGGCGGTCAGCCGCTGGCGGAGCCACGGCGCTGCGCCGGACGACTGCCACGTCGTCGCGGTGTCCCCATCGCCTGCCAGCGACGGGCCGTGACCGGCCACAGACCCGCTCGCGGTGTACGGCGAGCCGGCCGAGTCGTCGGCGGCGAGCGGCTCCGTGACGGTCTTGCCCAGGTTCGCCCCTGTGCCGAGCACGAAGGAACCGTGGGACGCCGACGCTCCGCCGCTCAGGGTCACATCCACGAGGATCCCGGGCTGGCTGGGGTTCGACAGGCTCACCACCGGGGTCCCGGAGGACTCGTCGAGCATCACGATGCTCGGCTGGCTCACCGAGAGGGTGCGGCCGTCGCCGAGGTCGAGCGAACCGGCCCGGTAGAAGGTCGCCATCGTCCGCTTGAGGCCGGCGTGCTGGACCGCCTGCACCGACGAATCGTTGCGGAGGATCTTCACGGCGGGGTTCGCCGCGTACGCCTCGGTCTGCGCGGCCGACTTGGCGGGGAGCACGATGTACTCGTATCCGGCGTTGCTCGGCTTCACCCCGTGGTCGAAGTACAGCGAGAACGCGTCGTGGCTCTCCGGCTGGTCACCGTAGTAGCTGCCCGTCTGCGTCTTGTCGGAGACGGTCACCGCCTGGTCGGACGGGAACACGTAGCCGACCTTGTCGTTGTAGGCCCACGACGGGTCGCCGACGACTCTGCCGTCCGTCCCGGACTCGACCTTCTGCCCGTCCACCGACGCGTTGCCCTTCGCGGCGACCTGGTTGACCGTGGTGTGGATGGGCGCGGCCGACGTCGACTGGATGCCGGCGCCGAGCGCCACCATCTCGTCGTCGAAGTAGTAGTAGCTCTTCTGCGCCTGGGTGCCGACCCTGTCCAGGCTCTCCACCGTCGCGCCGTACATGCCGTCCGACACGCCGCCGGTGAACGCCCCGCCGTTGGCCGAGCGGCCGTCCTTGCCGAGGGTGGTCTCCTTCACGTACGGCACGGTGGTGCCGGGGTAGTGGAACCAGTCGAATGCCGGACCGAGGTCGGTGTACTCCTTGTTGGTCACCTGGATGGCCGTGGTGCCTGTGCGGTTCCAGACGACCTCGTTGCCGACGTCCTTGCGGATGGTGGACCGGTACTCGCTGCCCACGGTGCGGCTGGAGTTCAGACCGGTCACGATGCCGTAGTCCGCCCGCTGGTGCGACGAGAACTCCGACCGCCAGAAGTATGTGTCGCCGATCGCGCCGTTGCCGGCGGTCTTGCCCCGGATGTTGTCCGCCATCTGGCGGTAGGCGGTCGCGTAGAGCGGGTCGGTGCGCGCCATCCTGTCCAGTGGATCCAGGAAGACGGCCGCGTAACTCGTCACGCCGTCGACGGTCGTGGCCGGACGGTAGAGGAGGTACAGCATCTCGATCTCGCCGCGGATCAGCCAGCGGGTGCCGTCGACGATGTAGAACGCGATGGTGTCCAGCTGGTCGCGGGTGAAGGCCAGGCTCGTGCCGCGGGCGGAGTCCGCCCACATCGCCACCATCGTGAACAGCGCCATGCCGTAGCCCTCGCTGTAGAGCTGCGCGCCATGCGCCCAGAACGTCGCATCCGGCTGCACGGCTTCCTGCACGGTGCCGGAGTCGTCCACCGCCACCGTCTGCACCATCGTGGCGAAGCCCGCGGTGATCGCGGCGGCATCCCGGGTGGCGAGCGCCTTGTAGAGGTAGTCGGAGGTGCGCCAGGCGCCGTTCGCGCCCGCCGGATCGAGCTTGCCCTGGTTGTGCTTGATCGCCAGCGCCGCCGCATCCGGGCTCAGCGCGTCCCCGACGAAGATGGAGATGCGGCCCATGGCGATGGACTCGCCGATCTCGGTCTCCCACCAGTTGGTGTTCCCCGGATTCACCGCGTCCCAGTATGCGAGCGCCCGCTGCTCCGCGTCGATCAGCTTCGCGTCTCCGTGGCCCGTCGCCGATGGGTCGCGGTACGCCTGAGCGATCGCGACCATCCGGTAGAGCGCCTTGTACGCATCCCAGGTCTTGCCGTTCGCCGAGCTCGTCGTGTCCTGGTAGTTCACGTCCGACCAGGAGCCGTCCGCGTTCTGCGATGCGACGTAGTCGAGCGCGTTCGAGGTCTGCGCCAGGTAGATGCCGTTGGCGATCTGCACCTCGTCGCCCTGGCTCAGGTAGTAGTCCTGCAAGCGGTTGACGATCGTGGAGACGTCCGTCTCCAGATCCGCCGCCTGTGCGGGCGCGGCCAGGCCGGCGATGCTCAGCAGGGCGACGACGAGGGATGCGACCAGCGCCGACAGGCGCGAGCGGCGGGCGAGCGAGAGACGTGGAGCGTTCGGGTCTTCAGGATGACGCATCATTGCGCAGGACTCCTTGTTCGCTGAGGTGGGGGTTGGGGGTCAGGGGGTGCGGACCAGGCGTGCGACCGAGATCCGGGTGTCGGCCGCACCGTAGAAGACGAAGTGCTCCCCGCCGATCTTCTCGATCGCGGTGGGGAAGAGCACGTTCGCCACCGTGCCAGCGGTCTCGTCCGCTGTCTCGGGGGTCATCAGGGGCTCGCTGGTCCTGGCGAGGACCCGCGACGGGTCGTCGGCGTCGAGCAGCATGGCGCCGACGACGTAGCGCACGGTGAACGCCTGCGGCACGAACGAGCCGCCCGGCAGGTCGCCGGTGACGCCGTGGTGCAGCAGCAGCCAGCCCTCCGGCACGCGGAGCGGAGCGGGGCCTGCGCCGATCTTCAGCGCCTCCCAGTCGTACTCCGGGCCGGCGACGAACCGGTGGCCGGCCGGCCTGGTCAGCGCCGTCAGGTCGCGAACGGCCTCATCGACGGGGATGTACGAGATCCAGATGCTGGCGCGCGCGTCCGTCACACCGGCAGGCAGCGGTGGCTGCTCCTCGGGGCGCACGAAGCCGAAGTCCCACATCGGCCGGTGCAGCATCGCGAAGCTGGGGCGGCCATCCGGGTCGGAGACGATCTCGGGGAAGAAGACGACGTCCTTGTTCGGGAACAGGTTGAGGTCGGTGTCGAGGGCGTCGTCGTAAGCGAACTGGATCGGGCCGAGTCTGCGCCAGGTCACACCGTCGGTCGAGACGGCGAGCGCCGGTTTCGGGCCGAGCGGGCCGAACGCCACGTAAGACATCACGTGGATGCCGAGATCCTTCAGCGGGGTGATGCGCGGGTCCTCGACGCCGCCGTGACCCGTGCCGTGCTCCCAGCCGCGGTCCGCCTCCAGCGCGACCTCCAGCCCGTCGACTGCGGTCGGCACGCCGTCGGTCACCACGACCCTGGCCCGGCCGATGCTGGACACGTTGTGCTCGGCCACCAGACGGGGGAAGAGGTGCACGGTCCCATCCGGGTCCTGCACCGTCGCGGGGTTGAGCACGCCGTCGACCTGGCGCGGATCTGCCGGGTCCGGCTCCATGACGACGCCGGCGCGCTCGAGGACATACGGGACGGTGACAGCGGTGCTGACGGCGGGGACGGTGGTGGACAACAGGACCTCTCTTGCGGGGTAGATGGTGCGGGGAACGGGGTCAGCCCTTGACGGCGCCGACGACGCCGTTGACCAGGTAGCGCTGAATGAAGATGTAGCCGACGATCAACGGCGCGGCGACGATGAACGTGGCCGCCGCGAGGAGCGGCCACTGGTTGCCGTACGTGCCCTTGAACGCGTAGAGCCCGACGGTCACCGGGAACTTGGTGGGGTCGGCGAGCAGGACGGTCGCGAGGATGATCTCGTTCCAGATCCACACCGCCTGCAGGATGAACACGGTCACCAGGGCCGGGCGGGCCAGCGGCAGGATGAACGTGAAGAGGTAGCGCCAGTAGCCCACCCCATCCATCGCGGCGGCCTCGTCGAGCTCGCGCGGGATCGACTTCACGAACCCGCTCAGCAGCAGCGGGCCGACTCCGACGCCGACGCCGACCAGCAGGATGTAGCCGAGTTGCGTGTCGTACAGCCCGAGCCGCAGGAGCAGCTGGAACTGGGTGATCAGGGCGTTCGGCAGGAACAGCACGAGCACGAACACGATGGACCAGTACTTGGCGCCGCGGACGTAGCCGCGGGCGACCGGGAACGCCAGCACCAGCGTGAGCAGGGTGCCGATGGCCGATCCCGCTGCGGTGTAGATCACGCTGTTCAGGATGTACGCGCCGAAGTCACCCTTCTCCCACGCGGTGGCGAAGTTGCTCCACTGCGGGTCGGAGACCAGGCCGACGGGGTTCGCCACGAACTCCGCCTGCGATTTCAGCGCGGTGTTGAGCAGGTAGAGCAGCGGGAACAGGAACACGATCATCAGGATGAGCGCGCAGATGTACGCGCCGACCGGGATACGCCGCCGACGGCGCACCGTCGTCTCGCTGGAGCGTTCCCTCGTCGCCGGCAGCGATTCGGTGGACGTGGTCATCACAGTTTCGCCTCTCGTCGGCGCAGAATCGTCAGGGCGATGATCGAGACGACGGCCACCAGCACGAACTGGACCATCGAGACCGCTGCCGCGTAGCCCTGCGACTGCGACAGCGTCGTACCGGATGCTCCGCCGAAGCCCTGCACGTAGACCAGGAGCGAGAGCACCTGGGTGGAGCGGTTGTTCGGACCGCTGAGCACGTAGATCAGCTGATAGCTCTGCAGGGCGTTGACGATGCCGAGGAGCACGTTCGCCGTGATCGACGGAGCGAGCAGGGGCACCGTGACGCTCCGGAAACGCTGCCAGCCGTTCGCGCCGTCGATCTCGGCCGCTTCGTTCAGCTCCTCCGGAACCGCCTGGAGCCCGGAGAGGAAGATGATGACGGAGACGCCGAGCACCATCCACACCTGCACGACGATCACGAGCGTCAGCGCGAGGCGCGGGTCGCCGAAGAACGCCGACTTGCCGCCGAAGAGGTCGAGCAGCGACGCGGCCGGCCCGCCGCTCACGTTGAAGATCAGGGACCAGACGAGGCCGGTCACGGTCACGCCCAGGATGGTGGGCATGAACACCACGGCGCGGTAGAAGTTGCGGCCCCTGAGCCGGCGGTTCAGCAGCACGGCGATGGCCAGGGCGACCACGATCTGCACCACGGTGCTCGCGACGGCGAAGATGATGGTGTTCCGCAGCGCGTTCGCGCTGTCCGCCCATTTGGCCGGCGAGAAGAAGTCGACGTAGTTCTGCAGGCCGACGAAGTTGATCGGGAGGCCGGGCAGACCACGGAGGTCGGTGAAGGATGCGACGAGCACGCCGATCGCCGGCACGAAGCCGAAGATGCCGAGCAGCAGCATCCCGAGCCCGAAGGTGACCCGGACCGGCGTGCGGCGGGGGAAGGGGAATGATTCAGTCATGGTGTCTCTCGACGCCCGGGGCGGGTGGCCGGCACTGCTGCCGGCCACCCTCCCGGCAGCGTCATCCGGCCGCCGACCACGCCTTCTGAGCAGCCTCGGCGGCTTGCTCAGGCGTCGCGGAACCGAGAGGGCTCAGGGCGGGGTAGTTGAACGGGAAGACCGCATCCTGACCGGCCTTGTTGTTGGCGAACCAGACCTGGTCCCACGCCGGCTCGTACGACTTCGTGTACTCGCCGATCGACTGGAGGAACGCACTGGTGGATGCGTCCGGCTGAGCCGATGAGAAGCCCGACTTGCTGAGGAACAGCTCGTAGTTGGTCTTGTCGGAGAAGAACTTCAGCCAGGCGAGCGCCGCCGTCTTGTTCTTTGCGGAGGTCGGGACGGCGAGCTGGAGCTCGGTCTTCCCGTTCAGCAGCGCGTTGTCCGATGCCTTGTCCGATCCGGGGAAGGGGAAGTAGCCGTAGTCGAACGACTTCGCGACCGCCGCGTCGAGCGTCGGCTGATCCCAGGTTCCGTCGACCGTCATCGCGAAGTCGCCCGCCGCGAACCCGGCAGGGATGGAGGCGTAGTCGGCCCCCGCCGCACCTTGCTGCGAGTTCTGCAGCACGAATTCGGTCTGCTGCAGCACCTTGACCTCTGTCGGGTCGGTGAGCTTGGCCTTGTTCGTCCAGAGTTCCTTCGCCAGCTGCTGCTTGTCGGCGACCGTCGGGTAGAGCGACGCGACCGAGGCGAGCATCGGAAGACCGGCCGGCCAGCTGTCCTTGCCGCCCATCCCGAACGGGGTGACGCCCTTGGCCTTGAGCGCGTCGACGACGGCCGTGAACTCGCTCCAGGTGGTGGGGACCTTCAGCCCGTTGTCCGCGAAGATCTTCTTGTTGTAGAAGACGCCCGTGTAGTAGCTGACGCCGGTCGGCACCGCGTACTGCTTGCCGCCGATGGCCTGCGCGTCGAGCAGGCTCGGCGTGTACTTCTTCAGGAACGCCTCGTCGGTGAGGTCGACGAGGGCGCCGGCCTTGGCCAGTCGCGCGTCGTCCGTCGCGGCGTCCTTGGCGTACGAGGGCGTCTCCATGAGGCCCTTCACCACGAACAGGTCGAGGTTGCCCGCGGTGAGGCGGGACGACTTGGTGGCCGGATAGTTGTCGTTGGAGACGGTGGAGAAGACCACGTCCACCTTCGGGTACTTCTTCTCGAATGCGTCGTTGACCGCGCGGAATCCGGCGTCGGTGGCGTCGCTGCTCGAGACGAGGAGCTGGAGCTTGCCGCTCGGCTCACCGCCGTTCGTGTCGCCGGTGCCGCTGGAGCAGGCCGCCAGCCCGCCGATCGTGGCCGCCGCAACGACGCCGGCGATGATCCGCCGGCCGAGTGTCGTGCTGCGCAACCTCTTCGTCGCCATGTGATGTCTCCTCATCGAGTTCGGGTCGGTGCAGGTGCAGGTGCAGGTGCAGTGCTTCGGGTGTGTCCAAAACGTTTCGGATCGCACAGCGTGCGTTTACCGAAACGTTTCGGTAGCTCATGCTGTCATGCTTGAGTGCGCGAGGACAACCCCCATTCGGGGGTCACGCGGATGGAGCTCTACCGTGGGGCTCAGCGTCCGGCGGGAGCCGGCCCGGTGGAGTCCCTGGCGATGAAGGCCGCATCCGAGATGCGCACGTCGTCGACCGCGCCGTCGGCGATCAGGTCGATGAGCATCCTGCCGGACTCCCTGCCGAGCTCCCGCGGGCTGGTGTGCACGGTCGTCAGCGACGGCCGCACGTATGTGCCGAGGCGGATGTCGTCGAATCCGGCGACCGACAGCTCCCCCGGCACGTCGACGCCCAGGTGCTGCGCCTGGGCGATGAGCCCGATGGCGGACAGGTCGTTGGCGCACACCACGGCCGTCGGCGGCTCAGCGAGTTCGAGGAGCGCGGACGCGGCGGACGCGCCGGCGAGGTAGGTGAAGTCGCCGGGGACGACGGGGCCGGGCGTCAGCCCGAACTCGCGCATCGCGGTCAGCCACGCGCGCTCGCGCTGCGCGGAGTGGATCATGTCCTGCCGGCCGCCGACGTACGCGACGCGGCGATGACCATGCTCCACGAGGTGCTCCACGGTGGCCCGGATGCCCGCATCCGGATCCTGCCTGACCGCCGGGATGGGGAAGTCGGCTCCCGGATTGATCGCGACCGCCGGCAGGCCGAGCTTTTCGATGAGCGCGATGCGCGGGTCGTCGATTTCCAGGTCGTTGACCAGGACGCCGTCGACCCGGCGGTCGGCCGCGAACTTCTCGTAGCGCTGCAGCACCTGGTCGGACTCCGCGGTGATCTGCAGCACCAGCGCGTATCCGCGGGGGTCGATGGCGTCTTCGATCCCGCCGATGAAGCCGCCGAAGAACGGGTCGAGCTCCAGCACATCCGGATCCCGGTGCAGCACGAGGCCGACGGTGTACGCGCGGCGGCCGGACAGGCTCTTGCCGCGGAGCGACGGCACGAATCCGAGCTCGGCGGCGATCCGGACGATGCGGTCGCGGGTGACGTCCGACACCCCGGGACGTCCGTTGAGCGCGCTCGAGACGGAGCTGATCGCCACGCCGGCCTTGTTCGCCACGTCGACGATGGTCACACGCTCATCTGCCACCAGTGCACCCCATTTCCGCGCTCGCCGAGCGACGGACATCCTATGCCGAAACCGGCACGCCAGGATCGCGTGTCAGCCGGGGCCGTCGCTCGTCGCGGCCAGAAGCGGGACGAGCACGTCGCTGATCGGGGTGTCGATTCCGAGGGCACGACCGCGCCGCTGGACGATGCCGTTCCTGACGTCCCATTCGAGCGGCTGATGCGCCTCGCGGTCAGCGAGGATCGACGTGCCGAGGTCGGCGGGGAACGCGCGGAACTTGTCGAGGAGGCGGAGGGGCTCGTCGTCGTCGAGCCTCGCTCCCTCGGCCAGAGCGACCGCGAGACACTCCCGGAGGTAGGCGATCGACAGCGCGGCGATGTCGTCGCGGGCGAACATCCCGGCGCGGCGTCCCGTCAGGGCCATCAGACCGGCGACGGCGTTCTGCAGCAGCTTCCTCCAGGCGAGCGTCGTGAAGTCGCCGGAGACCTCGACCGCGCACATCGTGCCGTCGAACAGGCGCTGCACGGTGTCCGCTCCCGCGCTGTCCGGAAGGGTGAGCCTGGCCTCTCCGCGGAGCTCGACCGAGCCGTCGGGGTGGCGTTGAGCGGGGAACCAGACGATGGCAGGCAGCACGACGCTCTCCGGAGCCAGGGGCCCGACCGTCTCCACCTGCTCGACGCCGTTCTGCAGCACGCACACGATCGTCCGCGGACCGCACAGGACGTCGAGCCAGGGTGCAGCAGCGGCGATCTGGGTGGCCTTGACGGCCAGGAACACGACATCCACGGGGCCAGGCACACGGGCGGGATCGGTGAGGACCGGTCCGGGCACGACCACGGTGCCACGGTCGGTGCGGAGCCTCACCTCCGCGCGCGGAGAGCGGCCGACGATCGTGAGCTGCTGTCCGCGTTCGTGGAGCGCCGCGGCGACGGTCGTGCCGATCGCGCCGGGTCCGATGACCGCCACCGTCTGCCCATCCGGATCCATCACGCAGACAATCTACCTCCCGTGGATGGCGTGGCGGGTCGGAGCGAACTGCGGTACTGGCCGGGGGTCATCCCGACCAGCGGCGAGAACTGCGCGATGAACTGGCTCGTGCTCGCCCACCCGCAGGCCGCCGCCGCGTCGGTGACCGTTGCGCCGCCGGCGAGGAGCACGAGGGCGCGATGCACCCGGAGCTGGAGGCGCCACTGCCGGTATCCCATGCCCGTCTCTTCGCGGAAGAGCCTGCTGAGCGTGCGCGCGCCCACTCCGGTGTGCTCCGCGATGCTCACCAGCGAATGCGGAGACGCGAGATCCCGTTCGACCTCGCGCGCGACGGCGCGCAATCGCGGATCCCGCGGTTCCGGAAGGTGAAGGGGCTGCTCGGGGGTCGTCGCCGCCTCGTCGACGATCACGCTCCTGAGCCGGGCGAGCGCGGACTCCGACCGCGGCAGGCCCGAGGTGATCGCCAGAGCGGCCTCCCGCGCCAGGGCGGAGGCCACGAGCACGGCGGGCCGGTGAGGCAGGGATTCCGCGGCCGCGTCATCGAGATAGACGACCCGCATGTCCGTCCGCCCGTGGGCGCGGTGCGAATGCTCGATGCCCGCCGGCACCCAGGCGAACCGATTGGATGGGGCGATCCACGTGCCGTCGTCCGTCACGAGCGACAGCACGCCGGAGGCCGCGTGGACCAGGTGCCCGAGAGGGTGCGAATGGCGCGGCGAGGTGTCTGCGTGGGCGACGAGGTACGCGCCCTCCGTCGTGAGATCGCCGCCGGTGGTCTCGAGGCGGAGATCATCCAGAGCCACTGCTTGGCGAGAAACCGACACAATCTGGAAGTTTAGGTGTTTCGCGTGCCGGGTGACAGGTGCTGAACTGCCGGAATGACAACGATCAGTGAGCCACCGGACACCGCTTCGACCCCCGCCATCTCCCGGCGTCCCGCTCGCGGAGCGGCGTTCTTCAGCGCCTATGTGGCTGCCGGGCTGTTGCTCATCGCGTTCAATCTGCGCATCGGGGTCGCGTCGGTCGGCCCCGTGCTCTCCTCCATCGAGAGCGGTCTGGGCGTGTCGCCTGCGACCGCGAGCCTGCTCACGACCATCCCGGTCTTCGCCTTCGGGGCGTTCGCGTTCCTCACCCCGGCTCTCACCCGCCGCGTCGGGCTGCACCGGCTTCTCGGGATCACGATGGCCGCGGTCGCGATCGGCATCGGCGTCCGGTTGATCCCGTCGCCGATCGCCCTCTTCGGCGGCACTGTGCTCGTAGGCGCCGCCATCGCCGTCGCGAACGTGTGCATGCCCGCCGCCGTCAAGCAGGATTTCGGGCACCGGGTCGGGCTCATGATGGGGCTCTACTCGACCTCCCTGTTCATCGGCGCGGCCGTCGCCGCCGGTCTCACGGTGCCGCTCATGTCTGCGTTCGGCGGGTCGTGGAGGGAGGCGCTCGGGTTCTGGGTCGTCCCCGCCGTCCTGGCGCTCGTCGTCTGGATTCCGCGCGCGCTCAGGAGGCCTGGTCGGCCGCCGGTCGCGGACGCGCCGGTGGCCCACGCGCCGATGGCCGACGCCATCACCGAGCCTCGCGACGAACCGCGGTTCGCGCGCCTGTTCCGCGATCCCGTCGCCTGGGCGGTCACCGGGTTCATGGGGCTGCAGAGCCTGAGCTACTACGCGGCCCTGACCTGGATCCCGTCCATCCTGCACGACGCGGGAACCACCCAGCACGACGCGGGCCTCCTGCTGGCGTACTCGAGCATCCCTGGCATCCTCGCCGCGCTGACCGTGCCGGCGGCGATCGGCAGGCTGCGGCCGGCCTGGCTTCCGGTCGCGGGTTCCGCGGTGCTCTGCGCCGTCGCCTTCGCCGGGCTGCTCCTCGCGCCTTCCGGGGCGCTGCCCTGGGTCTGGATGACGGCCCTCGGCCTCGGGCAGGGCGCCGTCATCGCGCTGTCGCTGACCTACATCGTCCTGCGTTCGCCCGACGCCAGGCACACCGCGCACGTCTCGACGATGGCGCAGGGGATCGGGTACCTGCTGGCCGGATTCGGGCCGCTCGCGCTGGGCGCCCTCCACTCCGTCACGGGCGGCTGGGCGGTGCCGGTCATCACCCTGATCGTGCTGCTCATCCCGCAGCTCCTGACCGGCGCGGCGGCGAGCCGCGAGCGTCACGTGCTCAGTACTGGGCGCTGATCGAAGACTCTCAAAAGGGCGTGTCCGCATCGCCCCATCGAGTCCGCTCAGCGGACAGGGGCGAGCAGGTGCTGCTTGGCGCGGTCGACGATCCCGAGCAGGGTCGCGTCGTCGCCGTAGGCGCGGGCGAGGATCAGCCCGCCCTGGATCGCCGCGACTGCGTCGAGCGCGCGGTCGGCTGCCTCCTCAGAGGAGAGCCCGCCGGCGCGCAGCGCTCCCGCGAGGGCATCCACCCAGTCGGTGAAGTACTTCCGCACCGGGCCGGTGAAGGCCTCCTGCTCTTCACCCAACGTGATCGCGGCGAACAAGCACACGCGCTCACGGGAAATGAAGTACTCCGCCACCTCCTGCGAGGTCGCTTCGATCGCCTCGGTTGCGTTCTGGGCTGTGCGCAGGGGGGTGAAGATGCGCTCTTCGAACCAGTCGCTGACTTGCGCCAGTACGGCGGCAGCCATGTCCGTCTTCCCCTCGGGAAAGAAGTGGTAAAGGCTGCCGCGGCCGATGCCGGTCTCCTGCTGGATGACCGACAGGGAGCCGCCCTCGAACCCTCGCTTGCGGAACACCCCGGCGAGAGCGAGGACGGCGTCCGAGCGGTCGAGGACGGTTCGAGCCATCAGAGACCGAGTTCGCTCAGGCCGGGGTGGTCGGCCGGACGGGGGCCGGAGACATCCCAGAAGAACGTGCGCTCGGACTCGTCGATGGCGACGTCGTTGATGCTCGCGTGGCGGTGGGTCATCAGGCCCTCCTCGTCGAACTCCCAGTTCTCGTTGCCGTAGGCACGGAACCACTGGCCATCGATGTCATGGTACTCGTACGCGAAACGCACGGCGATCATGTTGCCCGTGTAGGCCCACAGTTCCTTGATCAGGCGATAGTCCAACTCGCGCTCCCACTTGTCGGCGAGAAACGTCACGATCTCCTCACGACCCTGCACGAAGGTCGAGCGGTTCCGCCACCAGCTGTCCTCGCTGTAGGCGAGAGAGATGCGCTCGGGGTCGCGGGTATTCCACGCGTCCTCGGCGGCGCGGGCCTTGAGGATCGCAGTCTCCTTGGTGAACGGGGGAAGCGGGGGACGAGACATGATGGGCTCCTTCGAGAGCAGTGTGTACTGAATGGTTTTGACTGTACCGTTTGGTACGGCGTGTACTAAACGGTACAGAATGGATACAGGCCTGTCAACTAGATGGCGATGATCTATGGAAATGGGGGACGGCACGATCGTCACTTGTGAGCAGAATGAGCCATTGATGCAGGAGGGACCATGAGCAACGAGACCAACTCGCCTCGCCGGCGCAACCAGCTGAGCGACCCAAAGTTCGAGGAACAGGGCGCCATCGCGCTGCCGTACCTATTCCGCCGTTTTGACGCCCTGAACGAGCCCGAACGATCGTTCGTTGGTGAGGGGAACTCGGCATTGCAAGGAGACGACGCCGCAACGCCCTATGAGCCCGTCTCGGACTTGGTGGCGTCACATTTTGCGGTGGCTATGGACCAACTTCATGCGGTGAAACTCGCGGTCGAAAGCGGCCGCGAGGCAGGCCAGTTAAACATCCTCCCGATGTCGATGTATACACTCATCCGGTCAGCGTTTGAGACGATCGGCACGGCTATCTGGCTGCTCTCACCACCGTCACGGGATGAGCGAGTCCTGCGAGCACTTCAACTCACGTACGACCACCGCCAGAGCGTGCGCACGGTCGCGGCAGAGCTTGGAGACAGCGAGGATCCCGGTTTCGACCGAATGGCGAGCCGTATGGAACAGCTCCGAGACGCCCGGCCGGGCCTTCGAGGCAGAAGCCTGAGGCTGAAAACTGTGACCCAACGGCTCGACGCTATCCCTAGCCGATTGCCAGACCTATTCATGCCGCCGCTAACGCTCTGGCGAATGTCGAGCGGTCTGGCGCACGGAAACAACGCGATGATTCGCTTCGTATTGGAGCACGAGCAGGTCACCGATTTCCGGAACGGGCGCGGTCAATTCCGGCTCACATCGAGTGTCGGTGTGCTTGCCCTGTTCTACATGTCCGCGTTGCAGATGGTCGACGGCCTCCTCGCGCTCCACGCGCTGCGGAACCGAGCGCCGACCCGTCCCCCCAGCCCAGCTCTCTGGGTAGGTCTGTTCGGGCCCGCTTACCTGACGTTGCCCAGCTGCGAGACACCGCCGCTAACGGTTATTACAGCAAACGTGACGGAAACGACCTGACGACGAGGCCACCTCGATAGCCTGCCCTCATGCACCGGTCACCATTGACGCCTGACGACACCCCTATCGCGATCAGCGCATTGGTGGACTTGGTGAATGCCGGAACGTGGGTGGCGAACGCCGGCATAGGACACGATCCGCCCTCGGAATGGATCGCCGCGTCGATGTACAGCGACTCCATCGACCGTCTTTAGGTCGCGAAGGCTGACGCCCGCAGCCACGTTCCGGATGCTGCACGAACGTGCGCCGCGCATCCCTAGCCGCGCCCCTGCCGCGGGCGTAGGCTCACCTCACGACAGCGTGCCGACGGCGAGCGAGGTCTGCTCAGCCTGTCGGCGGAAGGAGCCAGGATGAGCACGAACGAGTCAGAGCGCGAGCCGGTGGACCGCGACGACCTCGAAGGCAGCTACACCGAGGTGGACGGCGAAGCGCCCACGGAGCGCACCGTCCACGGCCAGTACACCGAGGAGGAGGGCGTCGGCCCCGATCCAGCGGTGAAGGGCAGCTACACCGACACGGACGAGACCGCCGAGGTCCCCGCGGAGGAGGAGCAGGGCGACTACACCGAGCGCGACAGCTAGCGGAGCTTCTTGGCGGCCAGCTTGCGCGCCTTCTCGGCGTTCTTCTTGGCCTCCGAGCGCGCCTTCTTCACGTTGGGGTCGTTCCAGAACGACGTGGCGGCCGAGGTGATCTGGTCGTAGCGCTCACGGCCGGCGCGCGCGCCGAGGACGTAGGCGATGCCCGCGATCACGAGGATGAGCAGAAACTTGGGACGCATCGGTTCTCCTGACTGTGTCGCCACGACGGTAGCCCTCAGGCCGTGCCGTGTGAACCCCGGCGACGGAAGACGAGGGCGAGCAGCCGGTGCAACGGCCGGCCGAGGAACAGCACGAGCAGCCAGAACAGGCCCACCGTCGGGAAGAGCACCGCGAGGACCAGCGCGACGGCGAGCAGGATGGTCGGCGAGATGCTGCGGAGCAGGTCGATGCTTTCGAGAGCGCCGTCGCGCAGCAGTTCGGGACGGCGGCAGATGTGCACCTCCATGATCCACATGGCGATGCTCGCGACGACCATGTTGCCGATGTAGACCGCATCCACGTCGCCGCGGTCGCCGCCGACGGTCGACACCAGGTTGGTGGCGAACGGAATGAACACGATCGAGGCCAGCCAGAGGAAGTTCAGCCAGATCAGGGTGATGGAGTAGTCGCGGATCCACTCGAAGACCTGGTGGTGGATGATCCAGAACCGGCCGATCACCACGAACGAGATGCCGAAGCCGAGCAGTTCGCCCTGGTGGTCGCCGATGAACGCGCCGACCGACTGGTGCTCGATGTCCGCCGCCACGTCGACGAGCGGCAGGATCAGCAGGGTGATCGCGATGGCGACCGCCGCGTCGGAGAAGTTGACGAGCCTGTCGAGGCCGCGCTCGGTCCTGAGGACTGTCATGCCAGTATTCTGCCGGGTCGACTGCCAGACTTGCAGCCGTGGGGACTCTTCTTCTGGCCGGCGCGCTCGCGCTCGCCTTCTCGCTCTTTCTGACACCGCTCTTCGTCCGGCTGTTCACGCGGCTCGAACTCGGCCAGTTCATCCGGGACGACGGCCCGCAATCGCACCACTCCAAACGGGGCACGCCGACGATGGGCGGCATCGTCATCCTGCTGGCGACGCTGTTCGGGTTCTTCGTCGCCGCACTCGTCAACGGTGGAGACGGCATCTCGCCGTCGTCGCTCCTGGTGCTTCTCATGTTCGTCGGGATGGCGGCGGTCGGGTTCGTCGACGACTTCCTCAAGGTGCACAACCAGCGCAGCCTGGGGCTCGGCGGCTGGGCCAAGATCGGCGGCCAGGCGGTCGTCGCGACCGTCTTCGGCCTGCTCGCCCTGCAGTTCCCGGATGCCTCAGGACACACCCCGGCGTCCACCGCGATCTCCGCCGTGCGTGACATCCCCGCACTCGACCTCGCGCGCATCGCGACGGCGGTGCCGGTGGTCGGGATCGTGCTCTACCTGATCTGGGTGAACGTCCTCGCCTCGGCGACCACGAACGGCGTGAACCTCGCCGACGGGCTCGACGGCCTCGCGACCGGCGCATCCATCCTCGCCATCGGCTCGTACGTGCTCATCGGGTTCTGGCAGTTCAACCAGTCCTGCTCCAACGCGAACATCCGGCCGGAGAACCTGGCCAGGTGCTACCCGACGAGCGATCCGCTCTCCCTCGCCGTGGTGGCCGCAGCCATCTGCGGCGCACTCATCGGCTTCCTGTGGTGGAACACCAACCCGGCGAAGATCATCATGGGCGACACGGGATCCCTCGGCCTCGGCGGTGCGCTGTGCGCCCTGGCGATCGAGTCCCACACCGAGCTCCTCCTCATCCTCATCGGCGGCCTGTTCGTCATCGAGGCGGGATCGGTCATCGTCCAGCGGGCGTACTTCAAGGCGACGCACGGCAGGCGCCTGTTCCCGATGACCCCGATCCACCACAGCTTCGAGCTGATGGGATGGGCAGAGGTGACCATCGTGGTCCGGTTCTGGATCATCGCCGGCGTGCTCATCGCGGTCGGCGTCGGGACGTTCTACTTCGAGTGGCTGAGCTAGCGCCCACGCCGAAACGACAGCCGGTCAGTCGAGGCCGAGCGACTTCTTGATGACGGCCTCCGGGTCGACCGTGGTCGCCGCGGATTCTGTCGCCTGCTGGTTGGCCTCGGTGATCGCGCGGATGACCTCGTCGCGCTGGATGCGGACCCCGCGCGGTGCGTCGATGCCGATCCGGATGCCGTCGCCGCGCGCATCCAGGATCGTCACGACGATGTCGTCGCCGATGAGCACCCGCTCCCCGACCTTGCGCGTCAATACCAGCATTGCTTCAGCCTAGCGGGGCGCGTCGTCCAGCCACAGGACGGGAAAGCCCAGCGCATCCACCGACTCCGGCGTGCTGGTGAAGGCGGCACCGGATGCGGCGATCCCGTCGACCGCGAGCACCGCATCCACTGCGGCCACCCAGGCGGCGGTGTCCTCGGCTTTGCGGGACGCGTCGACGGCCACCCAGACCTGATCGGGCGCGATCCCGGCGAGCGATTCGGCGAGCGCGGGCAGGTCGTCCGCGCCGTGCTCCAGGCCGTATGCGGCGATCACCGAGCGCTCCCTGCGCACCCCGTCCGCCCTGGCACGCAGTGCACCGCGGCGGTCGTCGACGCGCGGGGCGGCGGCGCGGGAGCAGCCGCCCGGCCGCACCTCTGCGTCCTCGACCGAGGCGGAGAAGACACGGGATGCGGAGACAGCGTCCGCGCCAAGTCCGACGACGAGCGTGAGGTCGCCGCGTCCGCGCAGGCGGGCAGGCGGTGCGGACGCGTGCGAGGGCGAGTCGGGCGGTGCGGGCGCGGGCGATGCGGGCGCGGGCGATGCGGGCGGTGAGACCGGAACGGCCTCCGCGGCCTCCTGCCGGGCTACGAGCGCGGCCTGCAACCGCTCATCCAGCTCCGGCGGCTCGGTCTTCTCCGGCGCCTCCTGCGTCTCCGGCGCCAGCGCACCGGACTCCGTCTCCCCCACGACGCGCACGAGATCGTCGAGGATCGCCGCGAACGCCGCCGACGAGGTGGACACCGCGGGCAGCACCTCCTCCTCGGCGTCGCCGCCGTACTCCGCAGCGTCCATCCACTCAGGCCGCGATCGGCTCCACAACGCGCACCACCCCCACCGTCTCGATCTGCGCAGGCACGGACGTGACCTCCTGGTACGACAGCACGGCGAGGCCGCTCAGCTGCCCGGCCACCAGCCGCCGGATCGCCGGGCGCAGAGCGGGGGCGCAGACCAGGATCGCCGAGACGCCCTGGTCGTCCAGCTGCGCGGCCGTCTGCCGCAGCGAGCTGAGCACCGCTTCGAGTCGCACCGGGTCGAGCACGATCTGTGTGCCGAACTCCGAGGGCCGCAGCCCTTCGAGCATGGCCTGTTCGAGGCCGGGGTCGATCATGATGACCCGCAGCGTCGACCCGTCCAGGTGCGGTGCGACGACCGCAGGGCCGAGGGCGGACCGCGCGGCCTCCACCAGCCCCTCCGGGTCGTTCGAGGTCTTCGCCCGCAGCGCGAGGGCCTCCAGGATGCGCGGCAGGTCGTTGATCGCGACCTGCTCGATCAGCAGCCCCTGAAGCACCCGCTGCACCTCAGCGAGGGTCAGCAGGTTCGGGATGAGCTCATCCACAGCGGACGGGCTCACCTGCTTCACGCCCTCGGTGAGCTGGCGCACGTCCTCGCGGGTGAGCAGCCTGGCCGCGTTCGCGGTGATGATCGACGACAGGTGCGTGATGAGCACGGAGACGCGGTCGATCACGGTCGCACCGCCGAGTTCGGCGCTGTGCCGCATCTCGCTCGGGATCCACTTCGCACCCAGCCCGAAGACCGGCTCGACCGTCGGGGTACCAGGCAGCGCATCCAGTGCGTCGCCGAGTGCGAGCACCCGCCCGCTCGGCGCCTGACCGCGCCCGGCCTCCACGCCGGCGATCTTGATGACGTAGGTGGACGGCGGCAGGTCCGCGCTGTCCCTGGTGCGCACCGGCGGCACGATGATGCCCAATTCGAGCGCGATCTTGCGGCGCAGGGCGCGCACCCGGGCGAGCAGGTCGTCCGACGCTCCGCTGACGATGTCGACCAGGTCGGGCGCGAGGGTGATCTCCAGGGCGTGGACGCGCATCTGCTCCAGCAGATCGTCCGTGGTCTCCCCCTTGCCGGCGTTCGCGACGGCGGCCTGCGCCGCCTGCGCCTTCTTCGCGGCGGCCTGCGAGTTCTTGAGCCGCTGCGCCGCGAGGATCAGGAACGCGCCGACCAGCACGAACGGGATGGGCGGCATCCCGGGGATGAGCGCCATCACGATGGCCGCGCATCCGGCGATGGTCAGGGCGTTGCGCGACTGGCTGAGCTGCCCGCTCGCCGTCGTGCCGATGTCGGCCTCCGCGTTGGAGCGCGTGACGATCATGCCGGTGGAGACCGCCATCAGCAGCGCGGGGATCTGCGTGACCAGGCCGTCTCCGATGGTCAGCAGCGTGTACGAGTTGACCGCGTCGCCGATCTCCATGCCGCGCTGGATCATGCCGATGGCGATACCGCCGACCACGTTGATGACGATGATCAGGATGCCCGCGATGGCGTCGCCCTTGACGAACTTGGATGCGCCGTCCATCGCCCCGTAGAAGTCCGCCTCCGCCGACACCTCTGCACGGCGGGTGCGGGCCTGCTCCTCGGTGATGAGACCGGCGTTGAGGTCGGCGTCGATCGCCATCTGCTTGCCGGGCATGGCGTCGAGGGTGAAGCGGGCGCCGACCTCGGCGACGCGCTCGGCACCCTTGGTGACCACGATGAACTGGATGACGATCAGGATGAGGAAGACCACCGCGCCGATGATGATGGAGCCGCCCACCGCCACATGCCCGAACGCCTGGATGACCTGGCCGGCGTATCCGTCGCCGAGCACCAGGCGGGTGGATGCGACGTTGAGGCCCAGCCGGAACAGGGTCGCCACCAGCAGCAGCGACGGGAAGACCGAGAAGTCGAGCGGCTTCTTGACGAACATCGTGGTGAGCAGGATGACCAGCGCCAGCATGATGTTGACGATGATGAGCGTGTCCAGCAGCCAGGCGGGCACAGGGACCACGAGCAGCATGATGATGCCGACGACCCCGATGGGCACGGCGACTTTGGTGGTGGTCGATCTCATCAGATGCCTCCCAGGATCGGGGTCATGGTGTGGGTTCCGTATGCGGAGCCGCGGGCCTTCAGCGACATGACGAACGCGAGCACCCTCGCCACCTGGTTGTAGAGGTCGACGGGGATCTCGTCGCCCAGTTGGCATCCGGCGTGCAGCGCGCGGGCGAGCGGGATGTCCTTCACGATCGGCACCCGCTCCTCCTCCGCCTTCTCGCGGATGCGCTGCGCGATGGTTCCGGAGCCCTTCGCGACCACGCGCGGGGCCGACTTGCCGGGCTCGTACTTGATGGCGATGGCGATGTGCGTCGGGTTGACGAGCACCACATCCGACATCGCGATGGCGGCGATCATCCTGTTGCGACTCATCGCGAGCTGGCGGGAGCGGCGCTGCGACCGGATCAGCGGGTCGCCGTCGCTGTTCTTCTGCTCGTCGCGCACCTCGCGCTTGGTCATGCGCGTCTGCTTGCGGTTGCGGCGCATCACGACGAGCACGTCGAGTCCCGCGAGCACCAGGCCGGCGCCGACCGCGGCCTGCAGCAGGCCGGTCGCGCCGCTGGTCGCGGCGGCGAGCAGGGAGTTCAGCGACAGGCTGCCCGCGGTCAGCAGCACGGGCATGAGCCCCTGCACCACGAGGTAGAGGCCGACGGCGACGACCGCGGACTTGAGCAGGGTCTTCGCGCCCTCCCAGAGCGCGCGCATCCCGAACACCCTGGCGACGCCCTTGACGATGTTGAACTGCTCGTACTTGCCCTCGAGCTTCTTGAGATGCACGCCGCCCTGGGCGGCCGCCGCGCCGATGATCGCGATGGCGGCGACAGCCAGCAGCGGGCCGATGGTGCCCAGGATGCTGCCGAGCCCGTCCCCGAGGGCCTTCAGCGCTGCCGCGGGGTCAGGGTTCTCGATGATGGAGCGCACGGTGAACAGCTGGTCGACCCCTGCGCTGCTGCCGAGCCCGATGGTGAACGGCAGCATCACGGCCGCCGCCCCGACGCCCACCCACGCGGTGAGGTCCATCGACTTGCCGAGGCGGCCCTTCTCGCGGGCCTCCTTCATCCGCTTGTCGGTCGCCTGTTCTGTGCGTTCCTGCGCGTCGCTCATCGGCCCACCCCCAGCATCGTCTTGACAGCAGTACCGGTCAGGCCCTCGACGACCCCCGGCAACGCAACGAACAGCACCGCGGAGAGCACGACGGTGAGCATGATCTTCAGCGGGAAACCGAGCGAGAACGCGTTGAGCGCCGGTGCCACGCGCGTGAGCAGGCCGAGGCCGACGTCGGCCAGGAACAGCACCACGATCAGCGGCCCGGCGATCTGCACGGCGGCCACGAACATCTGCGTCACCCCGGTGACCATCTGCTTGGCGGGGTCGGAGAGGTCGATGCCCGCCGCCAGCGGGATGGCGTCGTACGAGCGGATCAGCCCGCCGATGATCAACTGGTACGCACCGGATGCGAACAGCAGCGCCAGCGCCGTCATCTGGAACAGCCGGGTGAACTGGGCGCCGTTGATCATCGACTGCGGGTCGAACGCCTGCGCAAGCTGGAAGCCGCCGAACAGGTCGACCAGGCTGCCGGCCGACTGCACGGCGGCGAACACCAGGTAGACGAGGAAGCCGAGCGTCGCGCCGACCGCGAGCTCCCGCAGCAGGTCGACGAGGAACATCCCGATGTCTGCGGAGTGGTACCCCGCAGCGACCCGCGGGGCGACGGCCACGGCGAGGCCGATGGCGAGCATCCCTTTGATCTGGGCGGGGATGCCGTTGTAGGAGAACGGCGGCGCGATCACCAGGAACGCGACCATGCGCAGCGACGCCAGCGCGATGGCCTCGATGGTGGACAGGTCGATGGGGATGTACATCAGCCGCCGCCCAGCAGCGACGGGATCTTCTCGAACAGCACGTTCGTGAAGGTGATCAGCTCGGAGATCATCCAGTGGCCGCAGACGATGAGTGCCACGCCGACCGCAGCGGCCTTCGGCACGAACGAGAGCGTCACCTCCTGGATCTGGGTGATCGACTGCACCAGGGAGATGGCGAAGCCGACCACGAGCGCCGTGACCACGATCGGGGCGGCCAGCTTGGCGGTGATCATCAGGCCCTGCATGGCGATGTCGAGGACCGCGTTCGCGTTCATCCGCCACCCCGATAGCTCGTGATGAGGCTCGTGATGACGAGGCCCCAGCCATCCACCAGCACGAACAGCAGGATCTTGAACGGCAGCGAGATCATCACCGGCGGGAGCATCATCATGCCCATCGACATCAGCGCGGCGGAGACGACCATGTCGATCACCAGGAACGGCACGAAGATCACGAAGCCGATGATGAACGCGGCCCGCAGCTCCGAGATCATGAACGCCGGGATGAGCGTGAGCATCGGGACGGCGGACGGGCTCGCCGGGTTCGGGCGCCCGGCCGCACGCGTCATCAGCGCGATGTCCTCCTCGCGGACGTGCGCCAGCATGAACCCGCGCAACGGCCCCTCGGCCAGATGCACCGCCGCGGTGAAGTCGATGTGGCCGTTCAGGTACGGCTGAACGGCCGAGTTGTTGATGTCGATCAGCACCGGGCTCATGATGAACAGGCTGAGGAACAGGGCGAGGCCGGCGAGCACCTGGTTCGGCGGGATCGACGGCAGCGCGAGGGCGTTCCTGGTGAGAGCCAGGACGACGAAGATCTTGGTGAACGACGACATCATCAGCAGCAGCGCGGGCGCGACGGACAGCAGGGTGATGCCCAGCAGGGTCAGGATGGCCGCGGACGGTGTGCCGTTCGGGCCGTTGATGTCGATGGTGACGCCGCCCGTGCCTCCGCCCGGACCGGCCGGACCGGTCGGGGTGGGGACGGGCTCAGGCACCATCGGCAGCGGGGCTGCGTGCGCGACATTCGCCGTGAGCAGCACCATCGCGACCGCCGAGATGACGGCGAGCACGATCGCGATCACGAACCGTGGGGAGCGGATCAGCCGCCCGGCCGCGGCGATCACTTCTTGGGCCGCACCGCCGAGCTCGCCTGCCTCCACGTTGCCGGTGACAGGATCGAGCCCTTGAGGGCCTCGTCGAATACGGAGGCGCGTCCCTGCGCCGTCAGGTAATCGGCATCCTGCCTGGTGTTCTTCGCGGGCTTCACGGCGCCCACCTGCCGTCCTGCTGCTGCGGACGGGAGCGCATCCTGCGCGTCGTCCTGGGTGGTTATGGGGTGGTCTTCGATGGTGCTCTGCTGGTCGAGCGGGCTCTGCGGGTTGATCGGTTTGGCGAACGTCTGCCGCACGCGGGCGATCGGGGTGACCTCCGCCTCCAGGTCGACCGGGCGGTCACCGGAGGCGAGCACGTTGACGTTCCGCTCCGTGACGCCGAGCACGAACCGGGTGCCGTCCACATCCACCACGACGACCGACGCCTTCGAGCCGACGCCCTGGCGGCCGACCACGGTCACGGCGTTGCCGCGGCGCACGCCGCGCTTGCCCTTGGTGACGCGCCGTTGCACGTACCAGAGCAGAGCGACGATCACGCCGAGAACGACGAGAACGCGCAAGGCGACGAACAGGGTGTCCACGAAAAGTCAGTCCAGGTCTTCCGAAGCGTCGAGGATCTTGGTGATGCGCACCGCGTAGTCCTGGTCGACGACCACGATCTCGCCGTGCGCGATCAGACGGCCGTTGAGCAGCACGTCCGCGGGCGACCCGGCTGAGCGGTCCAGTTCGATGACCGCGCCGGGCTCCATCGCGAGCACGTCGCGCACGGGCATCCTGGTGCGGCCGATCTCCACCGTCAACGCCATCTCGACGTTGCTGATGCGGCCCAGCTTCCCCGCGATCGACCCCGAGCCGAGGTCGCGCTCGTTCGCGCTCGCACGTCCCCGGATGGCGAACCAGCCGACGATCCCGGATGCACCGGCCAGCTCGAACACGACGGTTCCCGCGTCCTCGAACAGCTGGGTCGCGTCCTCGACCCGCGCGTCGTCGAGCACCCCGGCGCCGAGCGTGTCGCTGGCCGCCTCGATGGCCGGCTGCAGCACATCCTGGATGGCGACGACGGGCGAACCGTCCGCCGCGTCGTCGACGATGCTCGGCGCATCCAGCAGCACGACGGCCAGATCGGCGGACACGGCGCCGACGAAGCTGGCGACCACGGCGCTGCCTGTCGCCCCGGCGAACGCGCCGAGCGTGTGCAGGCGCGGGGTCAGCGGCGTGCCCGTCGGCAGGACGCCGACGAGGGCGTTCGCCGCGGCGAGCGCATCGGATGCGCTCAGGGCGGACGCCGTACCGGTGGTGGTCATGCTCATGGTCTGTCAGTCCTCTGTGTTCACGATCACGCACGCCAGGCGCGAGCCGCTGGAGCCCAGCGCTGCACCGGCGACGGGGTGGCCCCCGACGGCGAGATCGAACGGTCGGTGTTGCGGATGCGGGATCGGGAGCAGGTCGCCGACGGCGAGCCCGAGCACGACGCTCGGCTTGACCCGCGCGGGGGTGAGCCGCAGGGAGACGTCGACGGGCACGTGGGCGAGCTGCGCATCCAGAAGCTCGCGTGCGTCGTCGGCACTGCTGGTCGGGTTGGTCTCCCCCAGCTGAGGGAGCAGGACGATGGCGGGAAGGGCGAGTGTCGCCGGTGCGACGTTCTCCCCCACCCGCAGCTCGAAGGTGGCGACGATCATCAGCTCGGCGGTGGCCGCCGCCTGCGCGAACTGCGAGTTGTACTGGATCGCGTCGACGCCGATCGGCGTGACCAGCAGGGCGCCCAGCGAATACCGCAGGTCTTCGAGCGCGTCGTCCATCAGGCGCCGCACGAGCGCGTGCTCGATCTGCGTGAAGGTGCGCTCGGCATCCACCGGGTTGCCCGTTCCGCCCAGCATCGCGTTCACCCAGGACAGGGCGGCGACGGTCGGGAACTGGATGACGCCCTTCGGCGCGATGCCGTCGAGCTCGCAGAGCACCATCGCGGTGGTCGCGGGCAGCGATGCGGCGTACTCGTCGTACGTCTGCATGGCGACGGACTCGCACTCCACCTGGCTGAGCACCCGCACCTTGGCGGTCAACTGCGTCGCCCACTGCCGCGCGAACGTCTCGAACGCGAGCTCGAGCACCCGCGAGTGCTCGCGCGCCAGCGTCGTCGGACGCCGGAAGTCGTACACCGGCGCCTCTGGCGCAGTCTCAGGAGCGTGCAGGGTGGTCACGGTGCCGACTATCGGCGGGGAGGGGGGATGCGTTAGGGACTTTTCTCCCTTTGCCACTTGTTTGTATAGAATGCGAACATGTTGATCCGTCTGGAGGCCGAGTCCGCCGCGTCGTTCGCCGAGCAGATCGTCGCGCAGGTGCGGCTCGGCGTGGCCGGCGGCGAGATCCGCGTCGGAGAACGTCTGCCGTCCGCGCGGGAGCTGGCGGGGTCGCTCGGAGTGAACATGCACACGGTGCTGCGCGCGTACGACACCCTGCGCGAGGCCGGGGTGATCGACCTGCGGCGCGGGCGAGGCGCTGTCGTCGTGGCCGGGGACACCGCCTCCGTGCGCACCGTCTTCGAAGCGGCGGCCTCCCTCGTCGCCGAGGCCGCGAAGGCCGGGATCAGCTCGACAGAGCTCTCCGTGATCATCAAGGGGATCGCATGAGCCGCCGCGGAGCTGTCCGCCGCAGCATCGCGGTCGCCCTCGCTCTGGTGCCGCCGGCCTGGCTGATCATCACGGCCGTGACCGTCGGCCCGAAGCTCGGCTCCCGGATGGCGTCCCACTGGTCCGGAACGGGCACCCCTGACGGTTTCGCGGACACCTGGCCCACGTTCTGGATGTTCGCAGCGATCGTCACCGGTCTGACGGCCGGTGCGATCGCCCTCGTCGTCGCCGCGCGGACCACACCCCAGGCCCGGATGTGGGTGGGCATCGTCGTGGGCCTGGCCGGGCTGACCGCCCTCGCCTGGACGGCATCGGCGGAGGCCACAGCTGCGGCCGCGACACCCGAGGAGGCCGTGCTCGGCGCCCGGCTCCTTCTGCTCATCCCCGTCGTGGGGCTCGGGGCGCTGGCGTTCCTTTTCGTTCCTCCCACAGAGGGGCAGACGGACAGCGATGGCGACAACGACGACGACCGGCGCGAGCGCCCGACCCCTCCGCTGCGCTCGGGCGATCGGCTGGTCTGGTCCGGCACCACCGGCAGCGCGTGGTTCGGCGCGCCGGCCGCCGCACTGATCGCTGGCGGGATCCTGTGCCTGGTCGCCGCCATCGCGACACCGGCGCTGATCGCCGCCGCGACCTTCCTGCTTCTGCTGGGATGCACGCTCCTTCTGCTCGCGAGCGTGCGGCTCGTCGTCGACGCCCGGGGCATCCGGCTCGTCTCCACGGTCTTCCGCATCCCGCTCATCCGGGTGAAGCTGGACGACATCGACGCGATGTCGGCCGAGCAGATCAGCCCACTCCGCTGGGGCGGCTGGGGCTTCCGGATCTCGACCAGGGGCATCGCGTACGTCACGCGCAAGAGCGAAGGCATCGTGATCACCCGGCGTCGCGGCGCGGATGTCGCGATCACCATCGGCGCCGCCGAGCAGGCCCGCGCGGCGGCCGAGCTCCTTGTCGACCAGCACCGGGCAGGGATGCGCCGAGCCGACTGACCTCGGCGGCCGGAGCGGTTGCCCGCATCCATCGGCCACGCGCCCTTACGCCTGGCCCCCTCCGGCCGATAGTGCCCCTGTGACGGCTCACCCGGAGCCGAGACCAGGATTCGCCCTCATGATCGTCGTCACCCGACTGAACGACAGCCAGTTCGCGGTCAACCCCGACCTCATCGAGCGCATCCACGCGAGCCCGGACACCACGCTCGTGATGGTCGACGGCGCGAAGTTCATCGTGACGGAGAGCATGTCCGAGGTCATCGAGAAGATCGCCGCATACCGGGCGCGGGTCATCGCGCTCGCCCACGATCTGCCCACCGCGAACACGCGCCCCTCCGGCGCCCCGCAGCTCGGCCTGGTTCCCCCCGCGGACACCGGCCGTGACGACGAGGCCCCGGATGCGCACCGCGAGCATCCCGAAGCTCGGACCGTTCCCCTCCGCGCAAGGAAGAAGTAATGGATCCCGCAACCATAATCGGCATCGTCCTGGCGTTCGGCGCCGTCGTCGCCATGGTGACGATGGAGGGCGCGCACCTCAGCGCCCTCGTGCTTCCCGCTCCGATGGTGCTCGTCTTCGGCGCCACGTTCGCCGTCGGTATCGCCAGTGGGACGCTCAAAGACTTCATGGTGGCCATGAAGTCCATCCCGCGTGCACTGCGGGGCAAAATCGAGCCGCCGCAGCAGGTCATCGACCAGGTTGTCGACCTCGCGGAGAAGGCCCGCGCCAACGGACTGCTCGCGATGGAGCAGGAAGCGGACACCATCGACGACCCGTTCCTCAAGCGCGCCCTGCAGAACATCGCGGACGGCACGGACGGGGACGAGCTCCGCGTGCTGCTGGAGGACGAGATCGCCACCAAGTCGAAGAAGGACAGGGTCGCGGCCAAGTTCTTCAGCGGCATGGGCGGCTACGCGCCGACGATCGGCATCATCGGAACCGTCGTCTCGCTCACCCACGTGCTCGAGAACCTGGCGGAGCCCGGGGAGCTCGGGCCGATGATCGCGAGCGCGTTCGTGGCGACCCTGTGGGGCCTGCTGTCCGCCAACTTCCTCTGGCTGCCGCTCGGCGCCCGCCTCCGCCGGCTGTCCGAACTGGATGTGGAGCGCATGACCCTGCTGATGGAGGGCGTGCTCGCCGTGCAGTCCGGCAGCCAGCCGCGCCTCCTCGGCGAGCGCCTGCGCGCGATGGTCCCGGATGCCGGCAGCAGCAAGAAGGACGCCAAAGAGCCCAAGGCCGAGAAGCTCAAGGAAGCTGCGTAGCGATGTCCGCACGCCGCCGTCGCAAGCACGAGCCAGAGGAGGAGCACGAGAACGAGGAGCGCTGGATGGCCTCCTACATGGACATGGTCACCGTGCTCATGTGCATGTTCATCGTGCTGTTCGCGATGTCGACGGTGGACCAGAAGAAGTTCGCCGAGCTGAAAGACTCGCTGGCGACCGGGTTCGGGCAGGTGAAGTCGCAGAAGATCGACACGGCCACCGGCGTGATCGTCCCGCCGTCCCAGGTGGACGACAAGGGCAAGAACACCGACCTGGCCCTCGCCCAGCAGGAGGCGCAGAACCTCAAAGACCTGAAGGACCGCATCCTGGCCGCGCTGACCAAGGACGGGCTGCAGGATGCCGTCCAGCTGCGCATCGACGCACGCGGGCTCACGATCGGGCTGGTGGGGAACGAGACGTTCTTCGCCTCCAACCGCGCGGAGCTGAGCGTGCAGGCGACGCAGGTGCTCAACGACATCGGCCCCGTGCTCACGCCGACGCCGTACCAGGTGTCCGTGGAAGGCCACGCCGACCTGCGGCAGCCGGGCGCCCCGTACCCGACCAACTGGGAGCTGTCCGCCGGGCGCGCGACGAGCGTGCTGCGTCACCTGGTGGAGACGGACGGCTTCCCCCAGGAACGCATCGTCGCCCTCAGCTACGGCTCCGCCCGGCCGCTCGCCAGCGCCACCGGAACGACCGACGCCGACCTCGCCCTCAACCGCCGAGTGGATGTGGTGGTCCTGTCGAACCAGGAGGACGCCATCCGGAAGCTCATCCCGCAGGTGCTCGGATCGACGACCACGGCGTCCGGATAGCCGTCGCGGTCAGTCCAGCACGACGGGCCGCGTCCGCACCGGCGCCAGCCAGGCGGAGACGATGACCGCCGTGATCGACCCCGCCGCCATGATCGCCGCGAGGACCACCACCTGGAACCGTCCGGCTTCGAGCGGTGACACCCCGCCGAAGATCGCGCCGACGAACGCGCCGGGCAACGTCACGAGACCGGTCGTCTTGGTCTGGTCGACCGACGGGATGAGCGCGGAGTAGACGGCGCCACGCGCCAGGTCGAGGGTCGACCGCCTGGGGGTGGCGCCGAGCGCGAGCCAGCCTTCGACCTCATCCCAGTGGTCGATGGTCGCCTCGGTGAATCGGCGTCCGGTGAGTGTCGCGATGCTCATGGCGTTCCCGATCACGATGCCGCCGATCGCGAGCGCGTAGCGGGCGGAGAACTCGATGGCCCCGGTGAGGAACACGACGGCAAGGGTCACGACGATGCCGGTCGCCATCGCGACGCCCATCATGGTCGCGTGGTCGACCGACCAGCCGACCCGCCCCGTCGCGGTCGCGGCGGCCACGGAGAACATGACGAGCAGGGCGAGCGCCACCCACACCGGACTGGTGATGACTCCCGCCAGGATCAGGCTGATGACCGCCAGCTGCAGCGCCCCGCGGAGGATCGCCAGCAGCGGAGCCCACCGGCGGGGCACCCGGTACACCGTGAGCACGGCGGTGGCCAGCGCGGCGAGCAGCAGCACGCCCAGGATGGTCGGGCCGAGCTCGCGGATGATGGGCACGGGACGAGCATACGGTCGGCGGGCGGCCCTCAACGCCTCCGACGCCTTCTCGCCGGGCTGCGGAGGCCATACCCTCTACTCATGACCGCGCGCATCGCCAACGTCACCATCCACGCGGAGGACCCTGCGGCCCTCGCCCGCTTCTGGAGCGCGGCGATGGGCTATCCGGAGCCGACAGGATGGTCGGACGACGAGCTCGCCATGCTGAAGGCCAACGGGCTGGACGACGACGCGATCGCCTCCCGCGCCGTCGCCTGGGACGGGGACCGCAGCCACCAGCGCTTCTACTTCACCCGCTACCGCCACGAGCGCAGGCAACGCAACAGGATGCACATCGACATCACCCCGTTCGAGGACCGTCGGGCATCCCGTGACGAGCTGGAGGCCGAACGCGACCGCCTCGTCTCCCTGGGGGCAACGGTCGAGAAGCCGCTCATCGGTTCGTGGGGCCCGTTCGAGGAGTTCGCGATCATGATGCGCGACCCCGAGGGCAACGAGTTCTGCCTGCAGTGAGGAGAGAGCGGGGACTCCGTGATGCACCGGCTCACCCGAGACCAGGCCCGCCGCATCGCCGTGCAGGCGCAGCTACTGGACGCCGGTCGCCCTGACGATGTCGTCGGGATCGCCGAGCAGCTCGGTGCCATCAAAATCGACCCGACGGCCACCATCGCGCCGGCGGAGCACACCATCCTCTGGTCGCGGATCGGCTCCGCGTACGACGGAGGCCAGCTTGCGAAGGCCGTCGAATCGGATCGGCTGCTGTTCGAGTTCGACGGAGCCTTCCGTCCGGTGAGTCTGCTTCCGCTGATGCTGCCGGCCATGCGGCGCTGGCCGCGGAGGGAGAGCAGCCGCCAGTGGCTGGAGGCCAACGACCGTTTCCGGACCGACGTCCTCGCACGTTTGCGGGCCGAAGGTCCGCTGCTGGCCAGCGAGATCCCGGACACCGCCGACGTCGCCCGTCCGCCCGATGGCTGGTCGGGATCGAACCAGGTCGTGCACATGCTCGACTTCCTCCAGCGGCAGGGCGAGGTCGCCGTCGCGGGACGGAAGGGACGCCATCGACGCTGGGATCTGGCCGAACGCGTCTACCCGCCCGATCTGCCCGAATTCGACGACGAGGAGGCCGAACGGCTACTGAACGAGCGCAGGCTCCAGGCGGCCGGCATCGCCAAGCAGCGATCCCCCTGGACCCCCGTGGGGGAAGCAGGCGAGCCCGCCACGATCGACGGGATGCGCCAAAAATGGCGCGTCGACCCCGAGGCACTCGCAGCGCTCGAGGATGACGAAGGCGGCCGCGCCGCGTTCCTCAGCCCGTACGACGGCATGCTCTTCGATCGCCCCCGGCTGCGCGAGATTTTCGAGTTCGACTACGTCCTCGAACAGTTCAAGCCGAAGCCGCAGCGAAAGTATGGGTACTTCGCCCATCCGATCCTGTTGGGCGACCGGTTCGTGGGAATGCTCGACGCCGAAATCGACCCCGAGCACGACGAACTGAGGGTCACCGCCGTTCACGAGTTCGAGCCATTCGACGAGGACGAGCACGCCGCGGTCCACTCAGAGATCGCTGACCTGGGGAGGTGGCTGGGCGTCGACGTGCCGGAATGGTGACGCCGACTGCCCGGACAAGCCAGAAGGGCCCCCGGCGTGCGCCGGAGGCCCTTCTGCCGTGAGACGCCGCGCGTCCCGACGCGCTGCTACCGCTTCAGGTTGGTCAGCTCCTGGAGCACCTCGTCCGAGGTGGTGATGATGCGGGCGTTCGCCTGGAAGCCGCGCTGGGCGACGATCAGGTTGGTGAACTCCTGCGACAGGTCGACGTTGGACATTTCGAGGGAGCCGCCCTGGATGGAGCCGAGGCCGGCGTCGCCGGGGCCGCCGAGCTGCGGGTTGCCGGAGTTGACGGAGGCGCGGTAGCCGGAGCCGCCCGCCTTCTCGAGGCCGCCCGGGTTGACGAAGGTGGCGAGGGCGATGCGGCCGACCGCCTGCTTGTCGCCGTTGGAGAACAGGCCGATGAGGGTGCCGTCCTGGGAGAGGCTGAACGATTCGAGCGTGCCGGCCTGGCGGCCGTTCTGCTCCTTGAACGCCACCGTGGTGAGGTCGGCGTAGCCGGTGACGGCGCTGAGGTCGACCGCGACGCCGCCGACCGTGATGCTGGCCGGGCCGGTGAGCACGCCGTTGTTGAAGGCGAGCGTGCTGGTGCCGGTGGCCGTGCCGTCGGTGCCCGCCACGTTCCAGCCTGCGCCGGTCTTGGTGAAGGTGAGCGACAGGGTGCGGGCGACGCCGGTGGAGTCGTAGACCTTCACGTCGCGCACGAGCTGCTCGCCGATGGCGGTCCCGGACGGCAGGTTGCCGGTGACGGTGCCCGTCGTGGTGGCGGAGGCGGGGGCGACAGCCTTCAGGGGGATGGTCACGTCGCCGAGCGCCCCGCCCTGCTGGATGACGCCGTTGACCGCGTTCCAGCCCTGCAGGATCGCGCCGCCCGGGCCGACCAGGCGACCCTGCGCATCCGGGTCGAACGAGCCTGCGCGGGTGTACAGGGTCTCGCCGCCGACCTTGGTGACGAAGAAGCCGTCGCCGTTGATCATCATGTCGGTGGCGCGGCCGGTCGCCTGCGCAGCGCCCTGGGTGAAGTTGGTGGAGATGCCGGCGACGAGCACACCGAGGCCGATCTGGGCCGGGTTGGTGCCGCCGGCCGCGCCCTGGCCGCCGCCGGCGCCGCGCACCAGCTGGGAGAGGGTGTCCTCGAACTGCACGGCGGACGCCTTGAAGCCCGTGGTGTTGACGTTTGCGATGTTGTTGCCGGTCACATCCAGCATGGTCTGGTGCGAACGGAGGCCGGAGATTCCGGAGTAGAGGGAACGGAGCACGATGCTGCCTTTCTGTGAGGTTCGGTGATGTCAGGCGGTCGGCGCGGGGTCAGGGGTGGGGGTGACCACACCGGAGATCGCGTCGAGGTTGATCTTCTGGTCGCCGACCGTGACGACGGGGACGGACCCCGCGTACGAGACGGACGAGGCGACGCCGGTCTTGGTGGCGCCGTCCTTGTCGAGGTAGCTGACGGTGTGCCCGACGAGGGCGGCCGCCGCTGTGCGCATCTGCAGGGCGAAGCCCTCCTGGCTGGTGGTGTCCAGGTTGGTGAGCTTCTCCATCGTCGCGAGCTGCGTGGTCTGGGAGATCATCTGGTTGGTGTCCATCGGCGAGCTCGGGTCCTGGTTGCGCAACTGGGTGACCAGCAGCTGCATGAACGCCTCACTGTCGAGAGACTGCTTGGGCTGCCTGGTGGGTAGCGTGGAGTAGATGCCGCCTGTGGCGGCGGTGTCGTTCGCTCCGGTGACGGGGTCGACGGCCACGGTGGCTCCCTTCTGTTCTGAGGCTGGTTGGGTCGGTCGGTCGGTGGGTGTCAGACGACGAGGTCGATGGTGTGACCTGCGCCGCCGTAGCGTGCAGTCCGCTGCTGTTCGGGGGTCCTGTCGGCGGCGGTGCCGGCTTGCTCCGCCCGGGATGCGGTGGGGGCGTTCCCCTGCCGGTCCGCCGTTCCGCCGCGCTGGTCGTCGGTCTGCGGCTGGTTCTGGCTGGACAGGTCGAGGCTGCCGGAGAGTCCCGCGCCGCTGAGGTCGCGCCGCAGGTCGGGCAGGATGGCGCGCAGTGCGTCACGGCCGCCATCGGTCGGGGCGAACAACTCGACGCGCACACCCTCCGCACCGACGTGAGCCCGGACCGTGACCGGCCCGAGCGTGTCCGGCGTGACGTGCACAGTCATCACGTGGTCGCCCCTGCCCGCGGACGCGAGGGTGAAGATCGGTCGCGCAAGCTGCTGCGGGAGCGCCGGGGGTGCTGCGGGCGCCGGGGTGGGGCTGGAGGTGGGTGCCGGGGCGGAGGTCGCGATGGTGGGGGTGGTGGCGGCGGGCGCGGCCAGTGCTGCGGGGGCGGCGACGGCGGTGGATGCGGTCGGTGCGGCGGGCGCGGACGGTGCGTCGTCGGCGGTGCGGGGTGAGGGGGGCGCGCTGGCGGCGGTGAGGGTAGCGGCCGTTGCGGTGACCGCTGTGGGTGCGGAGGCCGTGGTTGCGGCAGTCGCGGAGGCGGCGGAGGCGGCGCCAGTCGCGGAGGTGGCCGTCGCAGCGGAGGCGGCGGTCGCGGTCGCGGTCACAGGGGTGGCGGGGACGGCTGGCGCGGGCGAAGTCGCGGCAGTGCCAGCGGCATCGGCGGAAGAAGCGGACGCTGCCGAAGCAGTGCCGGAGAGTGCTGTGCCCGAACCTGCGTCAACGGCCACCGCGCCCAAAGCTGCACCGACCGCCGTCGACGCCGAGCTCGTGGCGGTGGCAGCGCCAGCCGCCCGAGCAGCCGGACCGGAAACCGTGCCCGCCGCGGCACCTGTGGCCGCCGAAGTCGCGCCACGAACGGCGCCGGTGACATTAGGCGATGTCGGAATGCGGGAGTCGGTGGTGTTCTTGCCCTTCCCGCCAGCGTTCCCCGACGCCGCGGCGGCGGCAAGCGCCTCCGGTGTCCCGGCTGTCGCCGTCGCAGCAGTAGCGTCGGCTGCGGCGACGAGCGCATCGGCGACGGCATCGCCTGCAAGGCTCGCTCCGGCGGTTGCAGCAGACTCCTGAGAACCGGCACCGCCAGCGGCAGCGGTGGCTCCGGCAGCACCGGCCGCGGAACCGGCGGCACTGGAAACGCCCACATCCCCACGCGTCACGGGAGCTGCCGCGTCCACCGGCTTCGCAGAAGCACCCGCATCCGCACCCGCGGCCTTCTCTGCGCCGCTCTTGACCGCCTTGCGGGGCCGCGCGTCGGACGACGACGGCTCGTCCCGCGATGCCGGGCGTGCATCCCGTGCATCCCGCGCATCCCGTGGGTTGGTGTTCGTGGGAGCAGCACCGGCGAGGAACTGCTGGAACGCGTCTCCACCCGTGCCGGGCTTGCGCGCGGCGGCCGGGGCGGACGGCGCCGCGGTCACCGGAGCGATGGTCGGGCTCATTCTGCGCCTCCGCCGAGCATCGAGGAGATGAGCGCCTGCAGCTGGGCCGCCTGCGCCGCGGCAGACGGAACGGAGGAGGACTGCCCGGCCAGCCCGGAGACGCCGGAAAGGGCGGAGAGCCCGGAGAGTCCAGACAACCCGGAAAGGCCAGACAACCCGGAAACACCAGACAGCCCAGAAAGACCGCCGACCCCGCCCATCCCGCTCGCGCTGAACATCGCGGGCGCGCTCGCCAGCGCCGTGCTCGCCTCGGGCACCACGCGGCGGATGGTCACGATGTCGGAGTCGTCCATCCAGTTGTCGACCAGGCTCACGTTGCGGCCTTCGCTCGGCGCGTGGATGACTTTGCCGTCTCCCGCGTAGATGACGATGTGGTCGCCGCCGTTGGTCACGATCAGGTCGCCCGGCTTGGCCTGGGCGAGCGACGGCACCTCGGTGCCGAGCGTCGACTGGCCGGAGACCAGGCGGGGGACGTCGATGCCGAGGTCTTTGAACACGCGCTGCACCAGGCCGGAGCAGTCGAGGCCGCTCGACGTCGTCCCGCCGAAGACGTACGGGACGCCGAGGTACTTCTTGGCGTCGGCCACCACGTCGGCGCCCGTCACCGACCCGCCGCCGGCCGTCCCGCCCACGGCGGACGTCTCGCCCACCGCTCCGGCGAGCGCGTTGGCGAAGTCGGTCGCCGATGCTGCGGAGGCTGCGGACGCCTTGCCCGTCGAGGTCGCCGTCGGCTGGTCGATCTGCACCAGGGTCGCCTGGATCTGGGCGATCCTCGCGAGTGCGTCGGTGACTGTCATGCGTCGTTCCCTTCCCGTTCGCGCACCCAGGCGCCGGTGGCGATCTCGTCGATGGCTGCCTGTTCTGCGCTGAGTTCTCCGGCGAGCACGCTCGCGTTGTGCCGTGCTTCGAGCTTTTCCAGACCGACCGCGCGTGCTTTCGCCTCGCCGAACGCCGTCTGCGCCTCCGCGACCTCTGCGTCGGCCTGGTCGGCGAGCGCTGCGAGGTCGGCGAGCATGCTTCGACTGGATGCGCGGGCGGCCGCCATCGCGAACAGCGTGCTTGCATCCGTCGCTTCGACGGGCACGGCGTGAAGGGCGGCGATGGCTCGGGCCTGCCGCTCCCCCGCATCCCGCCGGAAGGCGTTGGCCGCTGCGAGGTCGCTCGCCGCGTGGTCTTTCTCGATCTGCCGCAGCCGCAGCAGTCCGGCCAGTTGGAACGCCCGTGCCATCAGACACCTCCGAGCTGGTTCACCAGGATGCCGAGGCGCTGCCAGGCTTCGGCGGGGTCGGCGCTTTCGCCGAGGTTCTGGCGCAGGAAGGCGTTGATGGCGTCTTCGTGCGCGACGGCCGCATCCACTCGGGGGTTGGTGCCCGTCTTGTACGCGCCGACGTCGAGGAGGTCCTGGGCCGCGACCTTGGCGGCGAGGATGCTGCGCAGTGCGACGGCGGCTGCGCGCTGCTCCGGCGTCGTTACGCGGGAGGCGAGGCGCGAGATGGAGCCGAGAACGTCGACGGAGGGGAAGTGGCCGACGACGGCGAGGCGGCGGTCCATCACGACGTGTCCGTCGAGGATCGAGCGGGCGGCGTCTGCGATGGGCTCGTTGTGGTCGTCTCCGTCGACGAGCACGGTGTACAGCCCGGTGATCGAGCCGACCTCGCCGGTGCCTGCGCGTTCGAGGAGCTGGGCCAGCAGGGAGAACGTCGACGGCGGGTATCCGCGGGTGGCGGGCGGTTCGCCCACCGAGAGGCCGATCTCGCGCTGCGCCATCGCGACACGGGTCAGCGAGTCCATCATCAGCACCGCGTGTGCGCCTGCGTCGCGGAACGACTCGGCGATGCGGGTCGCGGTGAACGCCGCGCGGAGGCGCATCACGGCGGGCTCGTCGGAGGTCGCGACCACGACGATCGAGCGGGCGAGCCCCTCCGGGCCGAGGTCGTCTTCGAGGAACTCGCGCACCTCGCGGCCGCGCTCCCCCACCAGCGCGATCACCGAGATCTCCGCCTCCGTGCCGCGCGCGATCATCGACAGCAGCGACGACTTCCCCACACCGGAACCTGCGAACAGGCCGAGCCGCTGCCCGCGCCCGACCGTGACGAGCGTGTCCAGCACGCGCACCCCCAGGCCGAGCGGGCTCTGGATGCGCGCCCTGCGCATGGCCTCCGGCGCACGGTTGTCGATGGGGACGAACCCGTCCGGCTCGATCGGGCCCTTGCCGTCGACCGGGCGGCCGAGGGAGTCGATGACGCGGCCGAGCATCCCGCGGCCGGTCGGCACGAGCAGCGGAGCACCGAGCGCGCGGACGGGAGCACCAGCGCCGATGCCGGTCAGCCTGCCGAACGGCATCACCCGGATGCGTTCCGCAGAGGTCGCGACGACCTCCGCGTGAACGCCGGGCCGCTCCCCCACCACGACGACGTCGCCGATCGCGGCGGGAACGCCTTCCACCTCCGCGCCGAGGCCGACGATGCCGACGACGCGGCCCACCTTCTCCACGCGCGCGGCGCGCACGGCGTCGGCGATGCGCGGAAGGGTCGCGGTGTCCAGGGCTGCACTCATCCCAGCGCCTCCCGTGCACGGTCGAGCGCCGAGTGGATGCGCGCATCCAGCCAGCCGTCGGGCAGCTCGCCCACCGCATCCCCCGGCGCGAGCGTCGGATCGGCCACGAGCCGCACGGCGTCTCCGGCGGCCCCTGCGCCGATGGCGGCGAGGTCGTCCGGGTTCAGCCGCACGACGGCGACCGCCCCAGCGACGTCTCCGCCGAGAACGCGCGCCACGGCGGCGCGCGCGGCGGCCGTGCGGTCGGTCAACGCATCCCCCACCACGGCCTCAGCCAGGTGGAAAGCAGCGTTGACCAGAGATTCCTCCGCTTCGGCCAGCACCGGCACCGTCGCCTCGCGCAGCTCGATCGCCGCATTCCGCAGTGCTGTGGCGAGCACCGCGAGCCGTTCCGCCGCCGCCGCGTCGTCCGCCGCACGCTCGGCATCCGCCGCCGCGCGCCACGCCCGCTGCTCCTCCGCCGCCGTCCGCAAGCCGTCCGCGTACCCGGCGGCGTACCCGCGCGAGCGGGCGACGCCGGCCTGTGCGACGGCTTCGGCGGTCTCCGCGATCACCGGGATGGCGACGGGGGCGAACACGGCGTCATTCGACATACGCGTCCTCGTCGTTCCGCTGCACGGTGATCGCGCCCGTGGCCTCCAGGTCGCGGATCGCCCGCACGATCTCGGCGCGGGCGTCCTCCACCTGCGAGAGGCGCACAGGGCCGAGCACGCGGATCTCGTCCGCGAGGATCTCCCTGTTGCGCTCGGACAGGTTGGTCGTGATGGTCTCGATGACCTGCTCGGTCGCGCCCTTCATCGCCACGGCCAGCATGGCTGCATCGATGCCGCGCAGCACCTGCTGCACGTCGCGGTCCTCCAGCTTGACGATGTCGGCGAAGGTGAGCATCCGGGAGCGGACCTCTTCCGCCAGCTCGGGGTTGCGGCGTTCGAGGGCTTCGAGCAGAGCCTTCTCCGTGCTCGCGTCCGCACGGTTGATGATGTCGACGAGCGGCTGCACTCCCCCGACCACGTCGGACGAGTCGCGCGAGCCGACGACGGCCCCCGCGCGCTGCTTGAGCGTGTCTGCGACGACACGGACCGCATCCGGGCTGGCGCTGCCCATCGTGGCGATGGCGTGCGCGACGTCCGCGCGGGCAGTCTCGTCGAGTCCGGCGAGGATGCGGGATGCGTGGTCGGGGCGCAGGTGGGCCAGCACCAGCGCGCTGGTCTGCGGGAGTTCGCCGGTGAGCAGCATCTGCACCTGGCCGGGCTCGACGGCATCCAGGAACTCGAACTGCTTGCCGGCCATGCTCGACGCGACGCGGTTGAGCACGCCGGTGGCCTTCTCGGCGCCGAACGACGCTTCGAGGAGCCCGACCGCGATGTCCCTGCCGCCGCGGGTGCTCATCCCGCCGCGCACGGTGAGGTCGTGGAACTCGCTGATCGCCTTCTCGGCGATGGCGGGGTCGACCCTGCGCAGGCGCAGGATCTCCGCGGTGATCTCGTCTGCCTCCTCCTCGGAGAACTGCTTCATCACCTGCGCCGCACGCTGCTGATCCATGTTCATCAGCACGATGGCGGCCTTCTGCGCCCCACTCAGCGGCGCCTTGAGCTCGTTCATACGCCCTGCCGTTCATCCATCAGGCTGCGCAGGAACTCGGCCGTCTTCTGCGGGTCGCGTTCGGCGAGCGCTTCGATCTCGGCGCGGCGGCGCTCGGCCTCCAGCTCGGGAGCGGTCGGGTCCGGCACCGGATCGAGCTGCATGGGCACGGTGGGCGGCGCCTGTTCGAGGGCGATCGGGAACGCGGCAGCGTCCAGTTCGACGGTGTCGGTGCCCTCGACGGATGCGTTCTCCTCCGCGCGTTTGCGGCTGCGGCGGAAGAGCGCGAACGCGATGATGATCGCTGCGACGATGGCGGCGCCGATGATCGACGAGCGGATGATGCCGGTGAGCTGGTCCGCTGCGGCTGCGTCCTTCGCCTCCTGGATCGCCTTGGCGGCCTCGGTGGCGCTCGCCTTGCTGAAGTTGACCATCTCCACGCTCACGGAGTCGCCGCGGGCCACGTCGATCCCCGCTGCGGCGTTGACGAGGTTGCGGATCTCGTTCGTGCTCACGTCGCCGCCGACCGCATCCTTGTTGAGGGCGACGGAGACGGTCTGCTTGTTCACGGCTCCTGCCGGGATGGTGCGCTGCTCGGTGACCTTGTCGACCGCGTTGTCCTTGGTGCTCGACTGCGAGTTGAACGTGCCGTTGCCGTTGGCCCCGTTGGGCACGGCGATGTTGTCCGGGCCGAGCACGCCCGCCGCTCCTCCCCCGGAGCCGGTGTACGTCTCGGACTGCGTGGTCTCGCTGAGCGAGGGCGCGTTCGTCGGAGTCGTGTACGTCTCCTCCGTGCGCTGCGCGGACTCCGTACTCACGTCCGCGGCGACGGCGACCGTGGCGTTGCCCGGGCCGACGACCTTGTCCAGCATCGCCTGCACGGCCGTCTTCACGCGGGTCTCGTAGTCGCTGGCCTGCTTGTCCGCTCCCCCGACCGCGCCGGTGCCGACGGCACTGAGCACGGTCCCGGATGCGTCGATGACGGCGACATCGGTCGGCTTCATCCCGGTGATGGCCGCGCTGGTGAGGTGAACGATCGCCTGCACCTGGTCGGCGGACAGGGTCACGCCGTTCTGGGTCTCCACGAAGACCGAGGCCGTCGGGTCCTTCTTCTCGGACACGAACACGGTGTCCTCCGGGATCGCCAGGCGCACGGATGCGGTCTTGACGCCCTTCATGGCGCTGATCGTCGAGCCGAGCTCGCCCTCCATCGCACGCTTGTACGTGACGGACTGCTGGAACTCGGACGAGGTGACGCCCATCTTGTCGAGCAGCGAGTATCCGCCCGTCGTCGCCGTCGGCAGCCCGGCGGACGCGGCCTTGAGTCGCTCGTCGTACACCTTCTGCTGCGGCACGAGGATCGTGCCTCCGCCGTCGGTGAGCTGGTACGGGACGCCGTCGGTGCGGAGCTGGTCGACGATGCTGGACGCATCCGTCGCCTGCAGCCCGGAGAACAGCGGGGTGTACGCGGGCTGGGACGCCCACATCGCAAGCCCGGTGACGCCGAGCGCGACCACGGCCACGCCGATGATGGCGATGACGCGCTGCGCGATCGAGAACCCGCGGATCGTGTCGCCGATCCGCCGGAAGAAGCTCGTGACCTGCTGGGGCATCAGGCCTGCATCCGCATGATCTCGTTGAACGCATCCACGGCCTTGTTGCGGACGCCGGCGACGAGTTCGAGGGTGACCTGGGCGCGCGACGACGCGATGGTCGCGTCGTGGATGTCGGTGAGGTCGCCGGTGACGGCCTTGATGGCGAGGTTGTCGCTGGTGCCCTGCAGCTGCTGCAGGTTGTCGATGGCGCCGGTGAGCGAGTTCCCGAACGCCGCTCCCCCGGTGCCGGTGGCCCCGGATGCTGCGGACAGCGCACTGGTGGCGCCGGTGGTGTCGATGGCGCTGACGGCGCCGATGGCGGGAATGGGCATCAGTTGCGTCCGATCTCGAGGGCTGCCTGGTACGACTCTTTGGCGCGGTCGACGACGGCCGCGTTGGCCTGGTAGCCGCGCTGCGCCATGATGAGGGCGCCCATCTGCGACGACAGGTCGATGTCCGGATATCGCACGTAGCCGTTCTCGTCGGCGACGGGGTTGTCCGGTTCGTAGACCATCCGCCCCTCGGCGCTGCCGTATGCGGCGCCCGCGACGTAGACACCGGTGGTGCCTTCGCCCTCCTGGGCGACCACGTAGCGCGCCTGGAAGGCGGCCCCGTCGGTCGGTTTCGCCGTGTTGATGTTGGCGAGGTTGTCGGAGATGGCGTCGAGCCACTTGCGGTGCAGGGTCAGTCCCGTGCCCGCGATGCCGATCGCGTCGAATGTCATCAGCTGGTCCTCAGTGCCGCTCGGATGGACGAGAACTGGCCGCCGGCCGCCTGCGAGGCGAACTGGAAGCGCAGCACGGTGTCCACGTTGGACAGGGTCTCTGTGTCGAGGTTGACGTTGTTGCCGTCTGTCCTGGTCGGCTCGAGCGAGCGGGCGACAGTGGATGCGGCGTGCCCGTCCCCGTGCGCGACGGACCGAGCGAGGGCATCCTCGAACGACACGCGCTCTGCGGTGTATCCGGGCGTGTTGACGTTGGCGATGTTGTTGGCGATAGCGCGCTGCCGGGCGGCGAGGCCGTCGAGGGCACTCGCGAGCGCGGCACTGGTCACGGATTCGAGCACAGCTGCATCCCATCGGAGATTCGTCTGGTGTGGCGGCCGATCCGTGGCCTGATCTGCGAGCTGTCCGTGCTCACTCTCTGCTATCGGCAGGGCTCTCGCGAACGTTAGCTGCTTTGTGAAAATCGGCCTGTGGAAAGGGCTCTGTAACCGTCTTCGTGCACAGGTTCATCCACAGCTCTGCACAGTGGTCGAATTACACGGTGGTAGTTTCGAAGTCCTGTTCGAAACTGAGTCATGGCGTTCAGAAAGCCTGATCAGAGACGGTTTTGAACCTTGAGAACCTCTGAGAGTCCACACATCTCGCGCGTGTCCTCCACACGTTTCCGTACCTCATCCACCTGTTTTGCACAGAGTTATCCACAGGCTGGGGGAGGTGTGTGTGGAAACCGCTGCGGCCTCGCCGGCGCGGCCCGATTGCGGTCGACACGCTACGGTCATGGCATGTGGAATTTCTCATCGGGGCGTAGGCGACTGGCGTGCGCATGCTCGATCCTCGCCGGGCTCTCGCTCACGGCGTGCGTGGCCACCACGCCTGCTCCGTTCACACAGAAACGGGTCTCGTCCGATGCGCTGCCCCCGGCCGCTCGCTCCCTCGACGTGGATGCCGCATCATCCCGGTATCAGGGTCTGGCGAACGGGATGCGCGTCTACCTCACCCGCCAGGCCGACGGCTCAGGGGTCTGCCTCGTGGTCGTGCCCGAATCGGACGGCGCGGCCGCCGCCTGCTCCGCCACCGGTGCTGCGGTGACGCTCACCGTGCCGCAGGGGGAGTTACGGTTCCGCAACGATGGATTCGGCGAGGCGAAGGGGGCGGGGGATAAGGTCTCCGATTACGTGCGGTATTCGCCAGTGGTCAGCGGCGACTGAACCACACGGCTAGCTGCCGTGCGAGTTGCCCGATCTCCTCCATCTCGCCCGCAGATACGGCGAGGATGAAGTCGAACATCGCGTCTTCGTCGTAGCGCTCCTCGTAGCCGTTCAGGTCGAAGAACAGGGCGCACAGGAGCCAGCCCGCGCGCTTGTTCCCGTCGAGCAGCGGATGGTTCCTGGTTATCGAGTGCAGAAGGGCGGCCGCCTTCGCATAGTCGTCGGGGTATGCATCGCGGCCGAAGAGGGTGGCTTTCGGTCGTTCCAGCGCCGATTGCAGCAGCACGGTGTCCCGGATGAAGCCGAGAGGTTCGCGCCCGTGCACCACCTGAATGACGAGGAGCGCCTCGTCCAGGGTGACGAACCGGACGCTCAAGCGTCCCGCAGTCGCTCGAGGAGACCGGCGTTCTTCGTCGCCAGCCGCTCGACGATCTGCTGCGTGGTGCTGTCGTGCGCGGCGATGTACGCGTCGACGGCGTCGAGGACCGTTGCGGTGAAGTTCGAGCCGGTGTCGTCCGCAATGGAGGCGAGAGCCCGGATCTGGTCGTCGCGGAACGCGATCAGCTTCTTGCTCCGGGTCGGCAGTGTGGCGTTGCTCATCGCACTCCTCCTCAACATATATGCCTTTGTCGAGAGAGTATATACGCGTCAGCCGATCACATCGAAGTACACCATGCTCCATCTGAGTCAGCGCGTCCTCTCAGCCGGGTGGGGCAGCGTGCATCGTCTACTGCCGATTAATATATTTAATATATGTACTGTTATCTTCCTTCTGCGGGCGAAGTTGCTCAGCAGAAAGAGATGTAAAATGAATAATCTGACGCGTAGAATCGTGACATTGGCCGGTTCCCTGGCTGTCCTCGGCGGGATGGCCGTGGCTGCCGCACCGGCCGCGAGCGCTGCACCCTCGTGCAGCGGGGTGAATTACAACGGCAGCATCGCCTCAACGAGTTGCAGCGGAAGCGGCGAATTCCGTCTGGGCGTCACCTGCTACGCGGCGTGGCCGTGGGAGTCGACGTGGACGAAATACAGCGGATGGATGAAGGCCCCGCTCAGCGGCGCCCTCGCTGCTTCGTGCAACCTCACGACCAATAACGCGAAGTGGTTCGTCGAGCGCCGCTAACCACCGATCAACGACAAGGAGCGCATCATCAGCAAGCAATCGCACACGTACGGTGGTGCGCTCTTCGTCGTGCTCGGGCTCGTGGGCTTGGCCGCATCCTTTGCGCTCGTGCTCGAGAAGCTCAAGCACCTTGAATCGCCGACCGCGCAACTCACTTGCAGCGTCAACCCCTTCATCACCTGCGCGCCGGCGATGGACTCGTGGCAGGGGGCGCTGCTCGGCTTCCCCAATCCACTGATCGGCGTGGTGTGTTTCGTGGCGCCGATCGTTGTCGGGGTCAGCCTTGTGAGCGGAGCCCGGTTCCCACGATGGTTCGTTCTTGCGTTCGTCGTCGGCGTGTGCCTGGGGATGGGATTCATCGTGTGGTTGATGGTGCAGACGGTGTCGTCGATCGGCGCGCTGTGCCCCTACTGCCTTGTGGTCTGGGCCGTGATGATTCCACTGACGCTCGCCACGGCGGCGTGGGCTGCCTCCAGCGGCGCCCTCGGCGGCGCGGCAGTCCGGTCCGCCGGCGGAGCAGTGCTGCGGGTATGGCTGTGGCCCATCGCTCTCCTCTGCTATTCGGTCGTCTTCCTCGTGTTGCTCGCGAACTTCCCGCTTCTCTGGCCCTTCCTCACCAGCCTGTGACAGACATAACGAAGGAAACACGATGACAGACCTTCACCCGAAGATTCCGAAGCGGGATCGACGCGATGCGGCTCGGATCGCTGCGCGCGCTCTCCGTGAAGAGGAACGTCGCCGCTCCAAGCGGAGGCGGCTGTTCGCAGTCGGCGGTGGAACGGTCGGCATCGTTGCCATTGGGCTCGCAGTCACGATGGGGATCATGGCGGCCATCCAACCTCCACCTGCACCGCGGAACACTCAATCGGGAGCGATCGTCATCGGCGATACCACGAGCGGTGCGGTGCGTGTTGTGATCTACCAGGACTACCTCTGCCCCCACTGCGGCACCTTCGAGTCCACGAACGGACAGCAGCTGGCCTCCCGCGTCGCTGCAGGAACGGCGACGCTCGAAGTCCATCCGTTGGCCATTCTCACGACCATGTCCTCAGGCACCAAGTACTCCCTCCGGGCGGCGAACGCAGCGGTATGCGTAGCCGACCACGCGCCCGCGTCCTTCCTGGACTTCAACCAAGCTCTCTTCGCGCATCAACCGGCAGAGAACACCCCGGGACTCACCGACGCGGAGATCAAAGGCCTGCTTCCTGCGTCCATCACTGGGTCCGGCGTCGTGAACTGCATCGACGACGGCACGTTCAACAGGTGGGTACAGTCCGAAACCAATCGCGCCACGACAACACCCGTTCCTGGAACGGACCTCAAACGCATCGTGTCCACCCCGACGGTCCTCATCGACGGCACGCTTTTCAGCGGCGACATCAGTGACCCCGCAGCACTCGCCGCGCACTTCGGAGACGCGGACCGCTAACCGATCAAATCGAAGTACACCGGATGCGGCCCCACCTCGGCCGACGGCACCGAGCGCACGGCGGCCAGGTGCTTCGCCGTCGTCTGGCGCACGTCTTCCAGGTAGCGGATGGTGTGCATCTGCGCTTCCAGGATGCGCGCCGCGCGCTCCATCAGTTCCGGCGGGATCGGGCCGAGGGCGATGGGTGGGCGCCAAGGCACCGGGTCGATCGTGGCGAGTGCGCCTTGGAGGTCGTGCTCCATCTGGGTGAGCGCGTCCTCCCAGCCGGTGGGGGAGTGTGCGTCGTCTTCTTCCCACTGGGCGAAGTCGTCAGGCTGTGCCAAGGGTGCCGCCCGTCTCCGAGGGGAGGAGTGCCGCGGCTTCGTGCCAGGTCTGGCGGAGCGGCTCGATGAGGTCGATGGCTTCGCGGATCTTGTCCGGGTCGCGTTCGATGTTGCCGAAGACGATGAGGTCGGCCACATAGGTGTAGAGCTGCAGCAGGCCGTCTGCGCCGTCCCAGGCGTCGAGGCGGAGGGAGGAGGCGAGTTCGGCGACGATCTGGTCGGCGTGGCGCAGGTTCTCCCAGGCCACCGGCCAGTTGCCGTCGCGCTGTGCGGTCTCCGCGCGGGTCAGGTCGAGGACCAGCCGGTCGTAGAGCATCGTCAGGAGGCGCACGGGGGAGGCAGAGAGGATCGCATCCCTGTTGTACGCGTTGAGTTTGGCGGCCGTGCCGCTCAGGAGGCTCACGAGGAACTCGATGAGAGCGAGGCGAGCTGGCCGGTCAGCCATGAGGATTGCGATTGCAGCTGCTGCAACTGCACTTCGAGGTTCGCGTAGGTCTTCTCCAGGGTCGAGCGGCGGTCGGCGAGCCTGGAATCCCAGTCGGTGATCTGGTCGTTGAGGCCTTTCACCGTCTTCTGTTCGCCGGCGATCTTGGTGGTGATCGTGCCGTCGTACTTGTCGCTGGTCGCCGTGGCGGCGTCGGCGACGCGGCCGGCGATCGTTTGGACGACCGCCTTCACCTTCTCCGGGTCGGCCGCGAGCGCAGCCCCGAAAACGTCCTTGTCGAAGGTGAGGGTTCCGTCGCGGGTGATGGTGATGCCGTACTTGGACGGCGAGACGCCGTCGATGGGGGCGGATGCGGCGCTCAGCAGTTTCTGGTTCGCGTCCCGCACCGTCGAGTCGCCGGTGAACGCTCCGGCCGTGACGACCGTGCCGCCCGTCGCGTTGGTGGTGGTCGACACCGCCTGCTTCGAGCTGACGTAGCCGAAGATGTCGTTCAGGCTGCTGACCAGGGTGTTCGCCAGGTCGGTGATCGACTTGTCGTCGCGGGCCACTGTCAGCGTGACGGGGGTGGTGGATGCTGCGCTCACGGTGATCGAGACACCGGGGAGCACGTCGGCGAAGGAGTTGGTGGTGGAGGTGACGGCCTGCGCGGCGCCGGTGCCGCTCCAGAGGGTGAGTTGCGCATCCTGTGCTGCACGCACCTGGGCTGCGCCCGGCTCCGTGAGCAGGTTGGTGGCCGCTCCCGCCGTGACGTCGGCCGGGGTTCCGCGGTATGCGGTGAACGCCCCGGTCGAGCCGGTGGCGGTGGAGCTGAGCTGCAGCCGGTAGGTCTGCGCGCCGCTGACCGGGTCGAGGCCGGCCGCGACGCGGGTGGCGCTGACGCCGACGCCCGCCTTGTTGATCGCTGCGGCGACGTCGGCGAGGGATGAGCTCGCCGCGGTGACCTGCTTGGTCGTGCCGTCTGCGGCGACGAAGGTGAGCACGGGCGGCTCGTCCGGCCACTGGGTGAGGGGGCCGGTGACGATCACCTGGGACTGGGCAACCTTGTCCACCGTGAAGTCGATGGTGCCGTCGACGGCACCCACTCCTGCGGTGACGGTCACAGCCGTGGAACTGCTGGACGCGGTGTGCAGGTCTGTGCCTGCCGGCTTCGACGCCTTCGTCGCGGCGTCTGCGAGCGCGGCGACCTTCGTGTTGAGCGCCTGCATCGCGGTGATGTAGCTGGTGGAGTCGCTGACCTTGTTCTTCAGCAGGGTCTGCGGGATGGCTTCCGCCTGCATCAGCTGGTCGATGAGGTCGGTGGTCTTGAGACCACTGATCAGCCCGTCGATGGCCAAGCCCATGAGCGTCTCCCTTCGTGTCTTCTCGCTGTCCTGCCCGCGTGCGGGAAGGGTCAGCCGGTGGTGCGGCCGGGATGCGCTTTGGGGTTGCGCATCCCGGCCGCGGCCCTACTAGCGGAGCAGCTGCAGAACGCCCTGGCCGGACTGGTTGGCCTGCGCGAGCATCGCGGTGCCGGCCTGCGACAGGATGTTCGAGCGGGTGTACTTCACCATCTCGTCCGCCATGTCGGTGTCGGTGATACGCGAGTTCGCGGCCGACAGGTTCTCCTTGGAGACGTTGAGGCTGCGGATGGTGCTCTCGAAGCGGTTCTGGACCGCACCGAGGTTGGCGCGAGCGGTCGACACGTTCGTGATCTGGGTGTCCAGAGCAGCGATCGAGGTCAGCGCGTTCGCAGCGCTGTCGAAGGTGAGCGCGCCGACGGCGGTCGCGACGGTCGCGACGTTCGCACCGGACAGGTCCACCGCGATCTGGTCGTTGGCGGCAACGGAACCCGCACCGACCTGGAAGGTCAGCGTGGCGTTGGAGCCATCGAGCAGCTTGATGCCGTTGAAGTTCGCGTCGCCCGAGATGCGGGTGAGCTCCTTCGTGAGCTGGTCGACCTCGGTCTTGATAGCGGCGCGCGAGTCGGCGTTGTTCGAGTCGTTGCCGGCCTGGACGGCCAGGTCGCGCACGCGCTGCAGGATCGAGTGGACCTCGGTCAGCTGACCTTCAGCGGTCTGCACGACGCTGATGCCGTCCTGAGCGTTGCGGGCGGCGACCGTGAGGCCTCCGACCTGCGACTTCAGGCCCTGCGAGATCGCCAGGCCTGCCGCGTCGTCCGCCGCACGGTTGATGCGGAGGCCGCTGGACAGCTTCTCGAGCGACTTCGACAGGTCGCTCTGCGTGTTGTTCAGGTTGCGGTAGGCGTTGAGTGCCGACACGTTGGTGTTGATCTGCATACCCATGATTGCTATTCCTCCATGATTGGGTTTGTGCGGCCCGTCCGTGGGCTGCAACATCTTCTATCGGCCGTCGCGCCCATCCCGTTAGCGATGATCTGCGACGATCTGCGACGAGTTCAGGATGCGCGTGCCGAGGTGGACGACGGCGGCGGCGAGAGCCGCGCGACGTTCGCCACCGCGTGCTGCGCGAGGCGGGCGAGGTATGCGCTGCGGCGGGCCTGCGAGGTCTTCGCCTCGATGACCTCCGGGTCTCCCTCGTCCGCGTAGTGCGTGGCCATGCCCTCGCGCATGAGGCGGATCGCCTCCGAGCGCTGCTGCGACACGGCCGAGTGGGTGATGCCGAGCTCTTCCGCGACCTCCGTCACGGTGCGGTCGTCGAAGTAGATGGCCTCGACCACGTAGCGCATCCGGTCGGGGAGGGCGGAGACGGCGGCGCGCACGTATGCGGTCTGCTCTCCGGCCAGTAGCGAGTCCTCGGGGGAGACGGCGTCGGAGACGAGGATCGTCTCGACGGTCTCGTCGATGGTGGTGACGGTCCTGGATGCGTCGGACAGCGCAGCGGCCGCCGTCTCGCGGTCGACGCCCAGCGCGTTGGCGATCTCTTCGACACTGGGCGTGCGGCCGAGGCCGGCGGTGAGGCTCTCCTGCACCGCCATCGTCTCTTTGATGCGCTTGCGGGCCGAGCGGGTCGCCCAATCGCTCGCGCGCATCTCGTCGGCGAACGCGCCGACGATGCGGGTGCGGGCGTATGCCCCGAACGGGATGCCCAGTGTCGGGTCGAACGCTCCGGCGGCCTGCACGAGGGCGAGGGCGCCGGCGGAGGCCAGGTCGTCGCGCGACAGGTGCGTCGCTCGTGAACACAGGTCGGAGACGAGGTAGCCGACGAGCGGCAGATTCTCGACGACGAGCGTGTTGCGTTCTGTGCGGTTCACGCGGGCGACCCCTGTCCTGGTTTGCCGAGCGCCCGCGTCCGTCCGGCCTTCGCCGGTGGTTTCGGTGCGGGTGGTGCTCGGGCGGTTCTGTGGAATGTCCGGACTTACTTCGGGTGCCGAACAGGCGCTAGGGGTCTTGCTCGTGTTCACGGTAACAATTGCAAGTAACTCCGCGCGGGGGTGTCGCGCCCCCACTATGGGGCAGTACCTACCCCCAGTACGGGGAATACTGACATTCATGTGAAAAGCGCTAGGCGTCCCAGCCAACTCACTGGCCGCCGCCCCTAACATCGAGGCCAAACCTGCCGATGGTCTCTGGTGACGGCGCAGACCGGCGCCGCGGACACAAGGGGACCATGTGCGCACGACGACTCACGAGGAGGTTGGTAGCGACATGGCGGCGAGTGAACTCTCTGCGCAGCTCTGGAAGGAACGCGAGCTGCTCGAGCTGCTGCTCTTCAAGCTCGAGGAGGAGCAGCTACTGCTCACCGCGGGCAAGTCGCGCTGGATCTCCCACGCGACCCGCGAGGTCGAGCAGGTGATGGAGCGCATGCGCTCCGTCGGGCTCGCCCGCACCGTCGAGGTCGCCTCGCTCGCAGAGGAGTGGGGGATCAGCCCCGATTCCAGCCTCCGCGAACTCGCCACGGCCGCCCCCGACGGCATCTGGTCCGACATCTTCGCCTCGCACCTGGCCGCCATGATCGAGCTCACCGCCCAGATCGCCGAGGTGCGCGACACCAACGAGCGCCTGCTGCGCGAAGCGGCCCGCTCCACCCAGGAGACCATCAACGGCCTCGCCGGCGGCGGGGGAGACCCCGGGGTGTACGGCGCGGGCGGCGAGAGCCGGCCCGGCGCATCCACTGCCAGGCTCTTCGACACGGAAGCGTAGGACAGCGACAGGATGAGCACCTTCAGCGGACTCAACACCGCGTACACCGGGCTGGTCGCCGCCAAGGCGGGCCTGGATGTGGTCGGCCAGAACCTGGTCAACGCCAACACGCAGGGATACACCAGGCAGCGCGTCCAGACGTCCGGCGTGCCGGCGCTCAACCAGGCCGGGCTTTTCGTCGGCGGCGTCCGCCCGGGCCAGGGTGTGAGCGTCGACGGCATCCAGCGTCTCGACGATGCAGCACTGGATGCGCGGGTGCGCACCACCACGGCCCTCTCCGGATACTCGAACACCAGGGCGTCCGCCCTCTCCACGCTCGAAGCCTCCCTCAACGAGCCGGGCACGAACGGCATCTCGGCGCAGCTGCAGAAGTTCTGGTCGGCCTGGTCGGACGTGTCCAACCAGGCGGGGGAGCAGGCGCCGGCCGGCGTGCTGCTCGGCCAGGCGGGAAGCCTGGTCACCCAGATCTCGCAGGGCTACGCGTCCGTCGACAACCAGTGGAGCGCTCTGCGCACCAACGTGGACGGCATGGTCACCGACCTCAACCAGGCCGCGAGCCAGGTCGCAGAGCTCAACGGCCGCATCCGGTCGACGCTGGCCTCCGGGGGCTCGGCGAACGAGCTGATGGACCGCCGCGACGTGCTCACCACGCAGATCGCCAACCTCGCCGGCGGTGTCGTGCGCCCGCGCGACGACGGAACGGTGGATGTGCTGATCGGCGGCAACGCGATCGTCTCCGAGACCTCGTTCAATGCCGTTCAGGCCGCAGGCGCCCGGCTGATGGGGGATGCGACAGGCGACCCCGTCCGCCTTGAGTGGGCGAGCCGTCCGGGCTCCGCCATCGCGATGGAGGGCGGCGCCATCTCCGGCGCGATCTCCACGCTCGCGCCGGCAGACGCATCCGGCACCGGGGGAGTGCTGGCTGAGGCAGCGGCCGGATACAACGCCTTCGCGGTCACGCTCGCCCAGCGGGTGAACGACCTGCACCGCACGGGAGCGACCCCGAGCGGCGCGACCGGCCTCGACTTCTTCGCGATCGACGCCACCAAGCCCGCCGCGCTCGGCCTGTCCGTCGTGCCGACCACCATCGGCCAGATCGCTACCGGGACGCCGGGTGCCGGCGGAAGCGACGGCAGCCTCGCGGGGGCCATCGCCCAGCTCGGCACCGGCCCGAATGCAGTCGACAAGCAGTGGACGGCGTTCGTCGTGCGCATCGGCGTTGCGAGCAAGTCGGAGCAGCAGCAGTCCGCGCTGGCCGACCTCGCCTCCAAGGGCGCGGTGAACGCGCAGCTCTCCAACTCGTCCGTCGACCTCGACGAAGAGAACATGAACATGCTGGCGTTCCAGCATGCGTACCAGGGTGCCGCCCGCGTGATGACCGCGGTCGACGAAGCGCTCGACGTGCTCATCAACCACACCGGATTGGTCGGGAGGTAACCGTGTTCACCCGTGTGACGAACGCGACCCAGACGCTCAACGCGCAGAACAACCTGCAGGCCAGCCTGCAGCGGCAGACCGCGCTCTACGATCAGGCGACGAGCAGGCGCCTCCTGAACCGGCCGTCGGACGACCCGACCGCCACGGCGAGCGCCCTCGGCGTCCGCTCCGACCAGGCGGCCAACGCACAGTATGCGCGCAACGCGGACAACGGGGACGCCTGGCTCACCACCGCCGACTCCACGCTCACCTCCGTCGAGGCGATCATGAACAGGGTCCGCGACCTCACGGTGCAGGGCTCCAACGACGGCGCTCTGTCTCCCGAGGCGAAGGAGGCCGTGGCCACCGAGCTCGACGGCCTCAAGAAGAGCCTGCTCTCGCTCGCGAACACCACCTACCTCGGCCGAACGGTCTTCGCGGGCAACTCGAACGCCGGCGTCGCGTTCCAGCCCGACTACACGTTCACCGGCGTCGCCGGGAGTACAGTCGACCGCAGAGTCGGTCCAGACTCGACCGTGCGCGTCGACTCCGACGGTGCAGCGGTGTTCGGCACGGGGGCGAGCTCGGTGTTCGCGCTCATCGACAACACCGTGAGCGATCTGCGCTCCGGGGTGAACACGGGACCTCGCCTCGGCGAGATCGACAACCGGATGAAGGCCATCGTGGGAGAGCACGCGGAGATCGGTGGGCGCCAGACCCGCATCGACAAGGCGAAGGACACGCTCGCGGTGAACTCGAACTCGCTCGAAGGCCAGCGCGCGAGCCTCGAGGACGTCGACCTCAGCAAGGTCCTCCTCGACCTGAAGACCCAGGATGTGAACTACCAGACCGCGATCGCCGTCACGGCGAAGGTGCTCCAGCCGACGCTGATGGACTTCCTCCGATGAGCGCCGTCAGCTTCCTCGCCCCGCCTCCCGGCCTGGAGCCGCTGGTCGACTTCGAGCTCACCGCCGTCGCCGGCGCGGAGGGCCTGTACACGCTGCAGGCCGCCGAGCGCCCGGAGATCCGCCTGTTCACGATCGACGCGGCCAGGCACCTGCCCGGCTACTCGCCGGAACTCCCGGACGACAAGGCCGCCGACCTCGGCGTCAGCACGGCGGACGAGGTGCTGGCGCTCGTCGTCGTCACCCCGTCGCGCGAGGGCAGCACGGTCAACCTCGCCGCTCCCGTTCTCGTCAACAGGGCGACCGGCGCTGGACTCCAGCTGGTGCTCGACGACGACGTGTTCCCCGTGCAGGCGGAGCTCGCAGCCCTCGCGGGCGCCTGAATTCAGACCCCGCGCACTATTTGGCGGGAGGACACGGCACGGTCTTGCCGATGGCCTCCGTCATCTGCGCCTCCGACCACGGAAGCCCGGCGACGACCTTCGCGCCCTTCACCTTCGCCGGCACCTTGGAGACGATGGAGGCGAGCCGCTGCGCGAGGTACTGCGCGAACGCGGGCCCCGGCGTCGAGTTGTTGAGGGCGACCACGATGGTCAGGCCGGACGACGGGTCGCTGTACATCGCCGACATGTAGCCGGGCATCGCTCCCGCGCTACCGCGCAGCGGGCCGAGGATCTGCACGCCGAGCCCGTACTTCTGCCAGTCCGACCCGTTCGGGATGCCGGCGGCCTGCGCCTTCGCCGACTTCTCCGACACCAGCGAACCGCTGGCGAGGGCCTGCACGTACGACTTGAGGTCCGGGACGTTCGAGACCACACCGGATGCGGTCCAGCCCATCGACGGCGACAGCTGCGTCACATCCCGCATCGGCTCGCAGACCACGGCGCCCGCAGGGTCGATGCCCACCGAGTATCCGGCAGGATGCGGGCCGGGCACGGTGAGCTGCGACGGACCGGGGAACGAGCTCGACGTCATCCCGAGCCTGTCGAAGATGTAGTGGGAGTAGAGGTCCTGCCACGACTTCCCCGCCGCGTTCTCGAGCGCCATGCCGAGCAGCACGAAGTTCGTCATCGACACCCCGAGCTTCTCGCCCGGCTTGCCGAACGGCTGCGTTGCGAGGCCGTCGCTGGCGAGTTCGAGCGCCGGCCACTGCCTGGTGGGGTTGTTGAGGAAGATGTGGTTCAGCTGGCCCTGGAAGTCGCCGATGCCCGAGGTGTTCTGGCACAGCTCCCGCAGGGTGACGCCGTCGACGCCGACCAGCCCCGGCAGCCATTTGGTGAGCGGGTCGTCGAGCTCGACCGTGCCGTCGTCCACCAGGCCGAGCAGCACCGTGCACGTCATCGGCATGGTGTTCTGCGCGATCCGGAAGGTCATGCCGGCGGTGACCGGCTTCGATCCCTTGAGGGTCGTGGTGCCGATGCCGTCGGTCCAGCTGCCCGCCCACGGCGCCCACACGCCGACCATCGCTCCGGATGCGCCTGCCTGCTTCATCGCGTCCGTCACCGCGGTCTTCAGCTTGCCCGTGACCTCGGAGGAGAAGCCGCCGGCGACCTGCTTCGGCAGCGTGGAGCTCGCGCCGGCATTCGGGGTGCACGCGGCCAGAACCAGGGCGAGGACGCTCGCCAGTGCGACGGCGGTGATCCGTCTCGCTCGTCGTCGCATTGCCATCCCCCGATGGGTTCGGTGTCCCTGGTCAAAGGATTCTAACCGCTCACGGGGGACGCACCGTGCAGCATACGATCGTGGCATGCAGAGCTTCCCTCCCGAGATCGTCGACGCCGTCCTCCGCCACATGAACAGCGACCACACGGACGACAACCTCGTGATCGTGCGCGCCAACGGAGTGCCGGACGCCGCGCAGGCGACGATGACGGCTCTGGATGCGCAGGGCGGCACGTGGCGTGTCGCCACGGCCGACGACCACGCGACGGACGTGCGCATCCCGTGGACGATCCCGGTCGCCGAGCGCGCGGACATCCGCAAAGCCGTCGTGCTGCTCTACCGTTCGGCGTGCCGGACGCTGGGCATCGAGCCGCGCACCGAATAGGCGACCAATCCGTTCCCGCCCATCCTCCGAACCAGGAGATGAGGCGCAGCGCCAGCCGCGCCGCACACTAGGAGGGAACATCATGCGCACATCACCGAACCGTCTGGTCGCCACCATCTTCGGCGCCGTCTATCTCGTCGTCGGGCTTCTCGGCTTCGCTTACACCGGCGGCGTCGGCTTCGTCGCCACTAAGGGCGGGCTCATCCTCGGCATCTTCGAGGTCAACCCGCTGCACAACATCGCCCACCTGCTGATCGGCGCTGCGCTGCTCATCGCCGGGCTCACCAGGGTGGCCGCCGCCAAGGCCGTGAACACCACGGTCGGCGCCGTCTACCTGCTGCTCGGCATCGTCGGGTTCTTCCTGGTCGGCACGGGCGCGAACATCCTGGCGCTGAACACGCCCGACCACTTCCTTCACCTGGTGAGCGCCATCGTGCTCCTCGGCGTCGGCCTCGGCGCGGAGAAGACCGTCCGCCGCACGTCGGCCGTCGCCTGACCCGGCTGAGAGACGAGTCACGGTGAGCACCATGACCAGGGCAGTTCAGGGGGAGGCTGTAGGCGTGGCCGTCTCGGCGGCCACCCGCGCCTGGCTCGCCGTGGCTGCGCTGGGAGCAGGGCTGCTTCACGCGGCTCTCGCCGCCAGCGCACCCCTCCCGGCCGCGATCGTCCTCGTGGCGTTCGCGGCAGGGGAGCTCGGGTGGGCGGTCGCGGCTTTCGTCCGCGACCGTCCGCCTTTCTTCCGGGCGGCACTCGTCGCCGCGCTGGTGCCCGTGGGCGCCTGGGCGGTCGTCGCGACCGTGGGAGCGACGTCGGAGGCCGGGACCGTCCTGGCGCTGCCGCCGTTGCCGCTCGCGGTCGCCGCCCTGCTCGACGTCGCGGTCGCGGCCACCATCGCCGTGGTGCTGCGCCGCGGGAAGGCGGCCAACCCGGATGCGGGCGCCCTGCGCTTCGTGCTGGCGCTCCTGCTGAGTGCAGCAGCGGTCAGCGCGGTCACCATCCCGGCGCTCGGTGTCACGGACGCGGGTGTGGCGGCAGTGGATGTGCACCTGCAGCACTCCGGGCACCACTGAGCCGCGCTTCGTCGGACCGGCTTTCGACACCCTGGCGTTTCCCAGCCTCGCTGCTACACTTAGGGCACCCTTCCTTAGGTAACCCTAACTAGCAAGCAGAACGGCTGGAGCATCGTGGCAGCAATCATCCCCTTCTCCGAAGCCCTTCGTGAGCGGACCCGAACCGATCACGGGTCCAGCGAGGGTGCCGGCTTCATGCAGGACCTGATGACCGGGAAGGGCTGCCGCGAGGACTACATCGCCCTGGTGGCCCAGCACTACTTCATCTACGAGGCCCTGGAGGCGGTCGCCGGCCGGATGAGCGACGACCCGGTGGCCGCCGCCTTCATCACCCCGAAGCTGACCCGCCTTCCCGCGATCGAGGCCGACCTGGCGTTCCTGCTCGGCGCGGACTGGCGCGACCGCATCGCCCCCGTTCCCACGACGGTGCGCTACGTCGACCGCATCCACGAGGTCGCCGACTGGCCGGGCGGCTTCATCGCCCACCACTACACGCGCTACCTCGGCGACCTGTCCGGCGGCCAGATCATCCGCACCCTCATGCAGCGCCAGTTCGGGTTCGAGACGAACGGCGTCGGCTTCTACCTGTTCGCGGAGATCGCGAAGCCGCGCGAGTTCAAGGACGTCTACCGCGCCCAGCTGGACGCCGTCGACTGGGACGACGCGGAGCGCGAGCGCGTCATCGACGAGGTCATCGTCGCATACGCCTTCAACACGTCGCTGTTCGAAGACCTGGCCGCGGCCAAAGCCGCCGCCTAGACGCCCGCGCGCCGCAGCACGAACGAGCCGTTCCCGAACCGCACCGTCGACCCGGGATCGACCTCGTGCCGGGTGTTCGGGTCGCACGCGTACGCGCCGTCGCCCGGATACACGATCGTGGTGCCGTTCGCCGACCCGAGGTCGAGCACCCAGAAGATCCCGTCGTACTGCCCGAACGCCAGGTGCGCCCGCGAGATGGACTTGGCGTCGTCCGCCACAGTGATCAGCTCGGCGTGCGCCGGATCGTCCAGCTCGGTCCCCGGCGTGTGCGCGGCCGGGTTGCGCCCGATCACGCCGTTCCCGCTCGTCTCCACGTGCTGCCCGTCACTGAAGTCGAGCACGAAGGTCACCGCCATCTGAGTCTCCTGTCGCGTGTGTTCGGCGTGTGCGCGCCTCAGCCCTCGCGGGGCCGGGTGCGCATGAATCGTTCGACGTCCGCATCCACCATGATGTCGCTCGGCCGCAGGGGGCGGGACAGGTAGAGCCCGTCGAGCGAGGTGATGCGGCTCAGGGCCACGTAGGTCTGGCCGGGGCTGAACGCCCGCTGGCCGAGGTCGACGACCGCGGAGTCGTACGTCTTGCCCTGGGACTTGTGGATGGTGACCGCCCACGCCAGCCGCAGCGGGAACTGCGTGAACTCGGCGACGACGTCTTTGGTGAGCTTCTTGGTGGCGGGGGAGTACGAGTACTTGAACTTCTCCCAGATGGCCGGCTCGACCTCGTGGATCTCGCCGTCCACGTCCACGTAGACGTTGGAGTCGATGCGGGTGACCGTGCCGATGGTGCCGTTGACCCAGCGCGGCCCCTCGCCGCCCTGGCCGACGTCGTTGCGCAGGAACATGACCTGCGCCCCCACCTTGAGCTCGAGCGTCTCGTCTGCCGGGTACGTGCGGCCGCCGAAGTCGCCGCTGACCTCCGCCTTGGCAGTGAGCGCGCGGCCGGGCAGGCGGCGCAGCGCCTCCGCGTTGATGCGGTTGACGGAGTCGTTGCGGGTCGCCAGCGTGATCGTGCCGTCATCCGGTGCCGGGCGGGCGCCCATCTCGTTGAGCCGGTCGGCGATCTCCTTGGTGACCTGGCCGTGCCGCACCGCGTTGAGCATGTATTTGAAGTCGGACTCGTGCTGGCGGTGCACCTCGACGAGTTCCACGATCTTGAGGTCGGCCTCCTGCCACACCTTGGCGTCGAAGAACCACATCGACCGGTACGTGTCGCCGAAGTACGCCCGCTCCTCCGGATCGCCCGGCACGGGAGCCAGCTGGTACGGGTCGCCGAACAGCACCACCTGCACGCCGCCGAACGGCTCCTTGTTGCGCTGCCTGGCCTGGCGCAGGCTGCGGTCGACCGCATCCATCAGGTCGGCGTTGACCATCGAGACCTCGTCGATCACGAGGGTGTCGATGCTGTTGAGCAGCTTGCGCAGCTCGGCGCTCTGCTCGATGTCGTGGTCGGCGATGACCCCGATCGGCAGCCGGAACAGCGAGTGGATGGTCTGCCCGCCGACGTTCAGCGCCGCGACCCCGGTGGGCGCGGAGATGACGAGCGACTTCTCCGTGTTCCAGGAGAGATGGTTGAGCAGCGTGGATTTCCCTGTGCCGGCGCGACCGGTGACGAACACGTGCTCGCGGGTGTGCTCGATCAGCTCGAACACCCGCTGTTGTTCGGGCGTGAGGGAGAGTCGGCCCATCCGATTCCCTTCCGTCGCGCGACCTGCCGAACTACTCTAACGCGGCACCGGGCTCGGGCGGCGGTTCTCCACAGGCCCATAGGATGGCGGCATGAGTGGGGACGAGTCGGAGGGTGCACCCGCGCATCCGCTCGCCGCTCTCAGCCCCCGCACGCGTGTCCTGCTGATCTGGTCCGGAGTGGCCGTGCTGCTCGTCCTGGCGTTCGTCGCCGCGGTCGGCGCCGTGCAGCGCGCGTTCTACAGCCCGGCCGGTTTCGCCACCTCCTACGTGGATGCGCTGGCCGCCAGGGACGTGCGCGCCGCGATGGCGATGCCGGGCGCAGACCCGACCCCCGCATCCCTGTCGGCGCAGGGCCTGCCCGAGAAGCCGTCACGCGAACTGCTCCGACCGGATGTGCTCCCTCACCTCACCGCCATCCGGGTGGTCAGCGACGACCAGCTGGCGTCCGGCGCGCACCTGGTGGAGGTCGCAGCCCGCGCGGACGGGCATCCGGTGACGGCGAAGTTCACCGTGCGGCAGACCGGGTCGGTGCTCGGGGTCCTCCCGCTGTGGGAGTTCGCGAAGACGCCGCTGACGGTCGCGCACATCCAGGTGCAGCACGCGGACACGTTCACGATCGCCGGCCACACCCTCGAACCCCGCGCGGCGGAGAAGCAGCCCGCCGACGCGTTCTCCGTCGCAGCCGACTACCTCCTGTTCGCCCCCGCCCGGTATTCGCTGGGGCATCACTCCCGCTACCTCACGGCCGAGACGGTCGCGTTCCCCGCCGCGGCAGGGCAGCGGGTGCCGGTGGCAGTGGATGCGCAGCCGAACAATGCGTTCGTCTCCGTCGTGCAGACGCAGCTCCACGACTTCCTCGACGACTGCGCCAAGCAAGAGGTGCTGCAACCGGCGGGCTGCCCGTTCGGAGCGGTCATCGACGACAGGGTGCAGGGACTGCCGGCCTGGTCGATCGTGCGCTACCCGCCGGTGACCATCCAGGCCGGGGAGACCGGATGGGTGATGCCGCGCTCCGAGGGCGCCGCGCACCTGTCCGTGACGGTGCAATCGCTGTTCGACGGGTCGGTGTCGCAGCGCGAGACCGACGAGCCGTTCGCGATGTCCGTGTCGAAGATCACCCTCCGCGACGACGGCGGGATCGACCTGGTGGTGGCGGACTAGGGCTGCTCGGCCCTACCGGCTCGCCCCTACCGCCGCGCTCCATCCCGCGACGCCAGCTTCTGCAGCCGCTCGTTGTACGCGTTCAGCTCCGCCTCGCCCGTGCGGTCGGCGTTGCGGTCGCGGCGCTTGGTCTCGCGGTCGTCGCTGCGGCTCCACTGGATGGCCACCACGATCGCCAGGATGACGGTGGGGATCTCGCCGACGCTCCAGGCGATGCCGCCTCCCGTCTGCTGGTCGACGAGCGGGCTGTCGCCCCAGGTGCGGCCCATCGAGCCGAACCAGTCGGCGAGGAGCAGACCGGTGCTCTGCATGATCGAGAGGCCGAAGAAGGCGTGGAAGGCCATCGTCCCGAGCAGGAGCAGCAGTCGGAACGCGTACGGCAGGCGGTACTTCACGGGGTCGATGCCGATCAGCGACTGCACGAAGAGGTAGCCGGTGATGAGGAAGTGGATGATCATCCACTCGTGCCCGATGTGGTCGGTGGTGGCCCAGCGGAACAGCGGCGTGTAGTAGAACGCCCAGAGCGACCCGGCGAACAGCACGGCGGCCACCACCGGGTTCGAGATGACGTTCGCGAAGCGGGAGTGCACCGCCAGCAGGATCCACTCCCGACCGCCGCGGGAGCCGTCCGTGCGCTTCTTGATCGACCGCAGCGCGAGGGTGACCGGCGCTCCGGGCACAAGCAGCAGCGGCACCATCATCGTCAGCACCATGTGGGCGAGCATGTGGGTGGAGAAGAGGTACTTCTCGTACACGTTGACGCCGCCGGACGTGATGTAGAACAGCAGCACGATGCCGAGGATCCAGAACACCGTGCGATGGATGGGCCAGGCGTCTCCGCGCTTGCGCAGCCGCCAGACGCCCGCGAGGTAGAAGAAGATCGCGAAGCCGCACGCGAGCACCCAGAGCAGGTCGAAGTTCCAGCTCGTGAACAGCCGGCCCCAGGTGAGTTCGGGCGGCAGCTTCTCTCCGGTGAGGATCTGGGCGGGCGTCGGAGACTGTCCGAGCTTCTCCGCCACGGGCGTCGCGGTGCGGGCGAGCGCGGCGGCGACACCGGATGCGATCCCCATGAACGCGAGTTCGGCCGTGACGATCCACCAGAAGGTGCTGCGCTTGCCGCCCGCCTTGAGCCTGCCGATCAGGATGCGCCGCTGCATCACGCCGAAGACGCCGAGCGCTCCGAGCGCCGCCACCTTGACCAGCACCAGGATGCCGTACGGCGTGGCCAGCTGCGCCAGGGTGCCGACGCGCAGCTCCGCGTTCACGTAGCCGGAGGCCGCGACGACGATGAAGGCGATCAGGGCGAGCGACGAATACCGTTCAAGCACGGGAACGAGGCGGCCGCTGTCGAGCGTGCGCCTGGCGACGATGAGGGTGACGAGCCCGCCGAGCCAGATCGCGGCGAAGAGCACGTGCAGGCCGAACGAGGTGACCGCCGCGTCGTGACCGGCGGCATCCGCACTGTGGCCCTGCTGCGCCATCGGGACGATCGACGCGATGGCGAGAGCGGTGACGAATATGAGGGCCGTGTGGTTGCGGACCGCGAAGCAGAGCACCGTGACGGCGGCGGCGATGAGCGTGATGCCCAGCCAGGCCTGCCCGATGGAGACGCTGGTGACGAACGAGCTGAGGCCGTTGCTGAACGCCTCGTCGAACGACCACGGCACGTTCGAGACGCTCACGAACGTGAACAGGCCGGTGGCCGCGCTCGCGACCGTCATCACCGCGGCAGAGCCTGCGGCGAAGTCGAGGGACTTGCCGAACTCGTCCTTCTCCGGGCTGAACGCGAAACAGGCGAGTACCAGCGCGCCGATCGTGCCTGCGGCACTCAGGTTCACGATGAGGGTCGCCGTTGGCAGACCCCACCGCACGAGCGCCCCCGGGTCGGCCAGGAGGGGTGCCGCAGCGCCTCCGCCGAACGCGAGGGCCGCGATCATGGAGACGATCGCGACGATCAGCAGGACGGCAGGACCGATGATGCGGACGAGTCGGGGCACCGGACAAGCCTACGTCTCACGCGCTGAGAGCCCGCACACAGGTGCGGACAGACGACGAGGGCGGCACCGCCGTGCGGTGCCGCCCTCGATCAAGCCGGTGAGACTACTTGACGGCAGCCTTGAGCTTCGAGCCGGCGGTCAGCTTGACGCGGTGACCGGCCGGGATGGCGATCTCGGCGCCGGTCTGCGGGTTGCGGCCGGTGCGGGCAGCGGTCTCGGTGCGCTCTGCAGCGAGCCATCCCGGGATGGTGACCTTGCCACCGTTGGCGACGGTCTCCGCGATGGTGGCGAAGAATGCGTCGAGCACGCCACCGACGGCAGCCTGGCTCTGACCCGACGACGCGGCGACGGCGGCAACGAGCTCGGTCTTGTTCAGCGACTTGTCAGCCATTGAGTGTCCTCCTCGGACCTTGTGCTGGATATACAGCTTTTATGTGGAACGGTTGAGGCCAAACTGGCCGTTACGTTTGGTCGGTTGACCGCCTCGAATGTATCAGAAACCCGCGAAAACACGCGGATTCTCGGCGTTTTTCACAAAGTAGGGAGCATTTGGGCAGGCGCGGGGACCGCATCCACCTCCCGGCGGGAACGACGAAGGGGTGCCCGGCCGAAGCCGGACACCCCTTCGAGGATGCTGTCTCGCTGTTTACCAGCTGGACTTGGTGATACCGGGCAGCTCGCCACGGTGCGCCATGTCGCGGAAGCGAACGCGCGAGATGCCGAACTTGCTGAGGTTTCCGCGGGGACGGCCGTCGACGGCGTCGCGGTTGCGAACGCGGATCGGGGAGGCGTCGCGCGGGATCTTCTGCAGGCCCTTGCGAGCCGCTTCGCGCGACTCGTCGGTGCCGTTGGGGTCGATCAGGGCCTTCTTGAGCTCGAGACGACGTGCCGCATAGCGGTCAACGATCACCTTGCGCTGCTCGTTCTTGGCGATCTTGGACTTCTTAGCCATGTGTTTAGCGCTCCTCTCGGAAGTCGACGTGCTTGCGCACTACGGGGTCGTACTTCTTGAGCACGAGACGGTCGGGGTTGTTGCGACGGTTCTTCTTGGTCACGTAGGTGTAACCGGTTCCAGCCGTCGAACGAAGCTTGATGATCGGACGAACGTCCTGCTGCTTTGCCATTAGATCTTCTCCCCACGGGCCAGGAGGTCCTTGACCACGGACTCGATGCCACGGGCGTCGATGACCTTGATGCCCTTGGCGCTCAGGGTCAGGGTGACGTTACGGCGAAGCGACGGCACGTAGTACGTCTTCTTCTGAATGTTCGGGTCGAAACGACGCTTGGTGCGTCGGTGCGAGTGCGAGATGTTGTGTCCGAAGCCGGGAACGGCTCCAGTCACCTGGCACACTGCTGCCATTGTCTTTTCTCCAATACCGCGGAGCCGGATGCTCCGCCCAAGGTCACTTGTCGGCACGGTTCACCCCAGAAATCCGGAGATGTTGGGGTTCACGTACGATCTGAGCAGGAGAGGCCCACTCAGCCAAACATCAATAGTACGTCACATCCGTGCATCCCGCCAATCGCCCGGGATGCGCTGCTCACGCCAGGCGGGAGCAGGAGGCGCACAGACCGAAGATGTCGACCACGTGCTGGGGCTGTGTGAAGCCGTGCGCCGCCGCAGCGGCCTGGGCCCACTGCTCGACGGCGTCCGCCTCGATCTCGACCGTGAGGCCGCAGTTGCGGCAGATCAGGTGGTGGTGATGGCCGGTCGTGCACGCGCGGTAGAGGGCTTCACCCTCCGGCGACTGCAGCGAATCGGCCTCACCCTCGGAGGCGAGGTCGGCGAGCGCTCTGTACACCGTGGCGAGCCCGATGGGTGACCCCGTCTCGTGCAGGCTGAGGTGGAGTCCCTGCGCGCTGATGAAGCCCTCCGTGGAGGTCAATGCCTCTCGGACGGCTTCGCGCTGCCAGGTGTTCCGCTTCACCACGCCAGGTTATCCGTTCTGCCTCACGAGTCGCCGTGAACCCTGGCGTCCGCCGATCAGGCGGCAGACCACGTAGATGACGAACGAGATGGTGGTGACGTACGGGCTGATCGGCAGGGCGCTGCCGATCGCGAGCATGATGCCTCCGACGACGGAGACGAGCGCGAAGCCGACGCTGAGCAGGGGAACGACGAGCGGCGACGACGAGACGCGCATCGCGGCGGCGGCCGGGGTCACCAGCAGCGACAGCACGAGCAGCGCTCCGACGATCTGCACGGACACGGCTACGGCGAGCCCGAGGAGCACCATGAACGCCAGGGCGACGAACCGCACGGGCACCCCGCGGGAGGCGGCGACATCCGCATCCAGGCTGTCGAAGGTCAGAGGGCGCCAGATCACCAGGAGCCCGATCAGCACCACGGCGCCGATCCCGAGCAGCCAGCCGAGCTGGGGGTCGTCGACGGAGACGATCTGCCCGGTGAGCAGCCCGAACTTGTTGGCACTCCTGCCCGGGTACAACGCGAGGAACAGGATGCCGAGACCGAGCCCGAACGGCATCAGCACCGCGATGATCGAGTTCCTGTCCCTCGCCTTCGCGCCGAGCAGGCCGATCAGCACGGCCGCGATGAGCGACCCGGCCACCGAACCGATCACGACGTTCGCCCCGAACAGCAGGGCGGCGGCCGCGCCGGCGAAGGAGAGCTCGCTGATCCCGTGCACGGCGAACGCCATGTCCCGCTGCATCACGAACACGCCGATCAGTCCGCCGACGACGCCGAGCACGGCTCCCGCGAAGATCGAGTTCTTCACCAGCGCGAGCAGTTCTCCGTAGTTGGCGAAGTCGAACAGCTGCGACCACAGGTCGGTGCTGGTTGCCAGGTGCGCGATCATGCCGCAGGCTCCGGATGCGCGGTGTGCCCGTGATGGTGGTGGTCGTGGGTCTCGGAGTCCGGGATCCCGACCACCACGATGCGCCCGCGGCTGCGGATCACGTCGATCGGCGTGCCGTACAGCTCGGTGAGCACGTCGCTGCGTAGCACGTCGTCCGGGGTGCCCTCGCGGAACCGGCCGCCGGCCAGATAGAGCACCTTGTCGACCATCCCGAGCACGGGGTTCACGTCGTGGGTGACGAAGACGACGGCGCTGTCGTGGTCGCGCCTGCGCTTGTCGATCAGTTCGCTGACGCCGCGCTGGTGCTGCAGGTCGAGGGAGAGGAGCGGTTCGTCGCAGAGCAGCAGCGACGGGTCCCCGGCGAGCGCCTGGGCGACGCGGAGCCGCTGCTGCTCGCCGCCGGAGAGGCTGCCGACGGGCACGTTGGCGTATCGGCGTGCTCCGACGGAGTCGATCAGCTGCTCCACCTGCGCCTTGTCGGCCTTGGTGGGGATGGGCAGCCCCCAGCGGTGCCCGTTGACGCCGAGTGCGACGAGGTCGCGGGCGCGCATCGGGGTGCCGGAGGCGATGATCTTCTGCTGCGGGATGTACCCGATCCGCCTGTCGCCGCGACGCACGTCGTGACCGTCGAACTGGATCGTGCCGGAGTCGAGCTGCTGCTGGCCGAGGATCGTCTTCAGCAGGCTGGTCTTGCCGGAGCCGTTCGGACCGAGCACGGCGACGAACTCGCCGGCGTGCACATCCAGGTCGAGGCCGCTCCACAGGGTGCGGTCGCCGAAGCCGAGGTTCGCGTCCCTGAGCCGCAGCACCACGGGCCGCTGGTCGGGGGATGGAACGCGCTCCAGCGGCTCGACCGCTTCGGCGGTCATTCGCCGAGGGCCTTGGCCACGGCGTCGACGTTGCTCGTCATCCAGCTGATGTAGTCCTTGCCTGCCGGCAGGGTCTCTGTCACAGGGACGACGGGAACGTCTGCGCTCTTCGCCGCCGCGAGGACCTTCTCGGTCTCCGGGCCGCTGGTCTGCTCATTGTATGCAAAGACCTTCACGGCGTTGTCGCTGAACAGGTGCAGCATCTCGTTGAGCACGGAGGGCGACACGTCGGTGCCCTCCTCGATGGCCGAGCTGAACGCCTCCGGGGTCTTGTTGACGAGCCCCATGGCGTCGAGGAGGTAGAGCGGAACGGGCTCGGTGATGGCGGCGCCCTCGCCCGCGTACTTCTTCTTGAGGTCGGCCGTGCGCTGTTCCAGATCGCCGAGGTCTGCGGTGAAGGCTGCGGCGTTCTTGTTGAACGTCGACGCCTGCGACGGGTCGGCCTTCGTCAGCGCATCCACTAGCTTCCCAGTGAACTTCTGGATGGTGGGGAAGTCGTACCAGACGTGCTCGTTGAGGTGGTCGCCCGCCGTCGCCTTCTTGCCGGAGATGTCGACGACGTTGAGCACGGCCGCCTTGTCGCCCGCCGACTTCCTCAGCGTGTCCATGAAGTCGTCGTAGCCTCCGCCGTTCTCGATGATGATGTCGGCTTTGGAGACGGCGAGCTGGTTCTGGGCGCTGGCCTCGAACGAGTGCGGGTCCTGGGCCGGGTTGTCCATCAGGGAGGTGACCTGGACGGCGTCGCCCGCGATGGTCTTGGCGATGTCGCCGTACACGTTGGTGCTGGCGACGACGGAGACGGTCTTGTCGGAGTCCGCTGCTCCGGATGCGCCGGCCGAGCATCCCGTGAGGGCGAGGGCGGCGGCGAGCGGAAGGGTGAGAAGTGTGGCGATGGAGCGCGACTTCATGTGGGGGCCTGTCTAATTCGGCTGGTCGATGGATGCGCGCCGGTGAGCGGCACCCCCACACACTAATCCTTATTGATAATGATTGTCAAAACCATCATCAGTCGAGCAGCAGCGCGGGCTCCTCGATGATCGAAGCCACATCCGCCAGGAACCGGGATGCGACGTCGCCGTCCACCACGCGATGGTCGAACGACGCGCCCAGCGTTGTGACGAACCGCGGCCGCACCTCGCCGTCGACGACCCACGGCTTCTGCTTGATCGTGCCGAGGGCGACGATGCCGACCTCGCCCGGGTTCAGGATGGGCGTGCCGGTGTCCATCCCGAACACGCCGATGTTGGTGATCGTGATGGTGCCGCCTGACATCTCGGCCGGGGTCGTCTTGCCGTCGCGGGCGGTGAGGGTGAGCTGTTCGAGCGCCGTGGCGAGTTCGAGCAGGGACATCTCCTGCGCCTCTTTGATGTTCGGCACGATGAGGCCGCGCGGGGTCGCCGCCGCGATGCCGAGGTTCACGTAGTGGCGCACGATGATCTCCTCGTCGGTCCACGACGAGTTCACGGTGGGGTTGCGGCGAACGGCCCAGATGATCGCCTTCGCCATGATGAGCAGCGGGGAGACCTTCACGCCGATGAAGTCCGGCGAGTTCTTGAGGCGCTTGACGAACTCCATCGTGCGGGTCGCATCCACGTCGACGAACAGGCTGACGTGCGGAGCGCTGAACGCACTGGACACCATCGCGTTCGCGATCGTCTTGCGCACGCCCTTGACCGGGATGCGGTCCTCGCGGTCGTTCGGCCACTCCGGGGTCTGGATGTTGCGGAACACGCTCGCCTGCGTCGCCTCGCGCAGCACGTCCTCGCGGGTGACCTCGCCGATCGGACCGGTGGGGGTCACCAGCGTCAGGTCGACGCCGAGGTCTTTGGCGAGCTTCCGGATGGGCGGCTTGGCGATCACCGGGATGGTCGGGGTCACGTGCACCTCGGAGCGCACGGTGAGCGACGGTGCGGCGGGGGCGGGTTGCGTCGCCGCCGTGGCCGGGGCGGCGGCCGCCTGGCTCGCTGTGGCCGCCGGCGCTGCCGCGGCAGCGGGCGCAGGCGCGGCTGCGCCGCTCGTCGCGACCGGGATGGCCGACGTGCCGGGATGGGTGACCCTGCGGCGCCTGCTGGCGCCGTGTCCGGCCGCGCCGTAGCCGACGAGCACTGCTCCCGGCTTCTCGGCGGGCGCATCCACTTCGTGGGAGACGCTGGCCGCGGTGTCGGCGGCGGCTTCGGCCACCTCGCTTTGCGGCTCCGCCGCCTGCGGTTCGCCGGCGTCGGCCGAGCCTGCTCCGGCGTCGCTCGAAACGGTGATGATGGGCGTGCCCACATCCACTGTCTGTCCTTCGGACACCAGCAACTCGCCGACGACGCCCTCGAACGGCGACGGCAGCTCGACGAGCGACTTGGCCGTCTCGATCTCGACGATCACCTGGTTGACCGCCACCGGGTCGCCGGGCGCGACCTTCCAGGCGACGATCTCGGCCTCGGTCAGACCCTCGCCGACATCGGGAAGAAGGAACTTCGATTCGCTCATGTGCGACTTCTTTCGGTAAGCGGGATCAGGTGACGACGCGGACGCGCTGCGGCGGCCGGATCAGTACGCGAGCGCCCTGTCGACGGCTTCGAGGATGCGGTCGGCGTCGGGGAGGTAGATGTCCTCGAGCTTCGCGGGAGGGAACGGGGTGTCGAATCCGGCCACCCGCAGCACGGGGGACTCGAGGGAGTAGAACGCCTTCTCGGTGACGGTCGCGGCGATCTCCGAGCCGACGCTGACGTTGCCGGGCGCCTCCTGGGCGACCACGAGCCTGCCGGTCTTCCGCACGGACTCCACGATCGGCGTGTAGTCGATCGGCGAGAGCGAGCGCACGTCGATGACCTCGATGCTGCGGCCCTCCTCGGCGGCGAGCTCTGCAGCGCGCATCGCGACACTGACCATCCCGGCCCACGCCACGACGGTGGCGTCCGTGCCGGTGCGGACGACGCGGCTGGCGTGCAGCGGCGTCTCGTTCTCGGCCAGGTCGACCTCGCCCTTGGGCCAGTAGCGGCTCATCGGCTCGAAGAAGAGCACGGGGTCGTTCGACTGGATGGCCTCCTGGATCATCCAGTACGCGTCGTGCGGGGTCGACGGTGCGACGATGCGCAGGCCGGCCGTGTGCGCGAAGTACGCCTCGGGGGCTTCCTGGTGGTGCTCGACAGCGCCGATGTGACCGCCGTGCGGCACCCGGATGACGATCGGCATGCTGATCTTGCCGTCGTGCCGGTTGGTGAGCTTGGCCAGCTGGGTGGTGATCTGGTCGAAGCCGGGGAAGATGAAGCCGTTGAACTGGATCTCCAGCACGGGACGGTACCCGCGCATCGCGAGACCGATGGCCGTTCCGACGATGCCCGCTTCGGCGAGCGGCGTGTCGATGACGCGCTGCGGACCGAACTCCTTCTGCAGGCCCTCCGTCACGCGGAAGACACCGCCGAGCGGGCCGACGTCCTCGCCCAGGATGAGCACGCGGTCGTCGTCGGCGAGCGCCTTCCTCAGTCCGGCGTTGAGCGCCTTGACCATCGGCAGCGACTGGATGCGCGGCTCCGGCTCGGCGGGCGCGGAAGGCTGAGCGGGCTCTGCGGCTTCGGCGGGCTCAGACGACTCCGACGACTCGGCGGCTTCGGACGACTCTGCGGCCTCGGCCTGCTCGCCATCCTCGGCGCGCGCATCCTGAGCCGTCTCGGTGCCCGTGGGGGTGGGAGCCGCGTCCTCGATCGTGAACTCGCGCGACCACTCCTGCTCGGCGACGTGCTCTTCGAGCACGATGGAGCCCGGCTCGCTCTCGATGATCTCGACCACGTCGATGGCCTGGGTGTCCTCGCCGACCGGTGCGTCGGAGTGCTCCGGCGTCTCCACCAGTTCAGCCTCGACGATCTCGCCCTCCGTCTCGGGCGCTTCGCTTCTCACGTCGCTCATGCGTCACCTCCGAACGATGCTTCGTAATCGGTGAGCCACTGCTTCTGCTCGTCCATCAGCGGGTGCGGCTCACTGTAGACGTTGTCGAACATCGACGCGATGGGCGGCACCTCCAGTTCGAGGGTGCGCCTGCGGACGTCGGCGGCCAGGTCGGCCCCCTCCTCGTCCGCGCTGTCGAAGAACGCCTGACCGACGCCCTGCTGTTCGAGGAACGTCCTGAACCGCACGATCGGATCGCGCTCGCCCCAGTACGCCGTCTCTTCGTCCGTGCGGTACTTGCTCGGGTCGTCGCTGGAGGTGTGGGCGCCCATCCGGTAGGTGAGGGCTTCGATCATGCTCGGGCCTTCGCCGTTGCGGGCGTCGTCGAGGTGCTTGGCGGTGACCGCGTACGAGGCGAGCACGTCGTTTCCGTCGATCTGAACGCCGGGGATGCCGAATCCGCTGGATCGCAGGTAGAGCGGCGATCGCGACTGGGTGGTGACGGGCACCGAGATGGCCCACTGGTTGTTCTGCAGGAAGAAGACCTGCGGGGTCTGGTAGCTGGCGGCGAAGACGAACGCCTCGCTCACGTCGCCTTGGCTGGTGGCGCCGTCGCCGAAGTAGACGATGGCGGCCTCGTCGGTCTCCGGGTTGCCCGTGCCGACCTTGCCGTCGAACTTGATGCCCATCGCGTATCCGGTGGCGTGCAGCGTGTGCGAGCCGATCACCAGCGTGTAGAGGTGGAAGTTCTGCACAGCGGGGTCCGTCGGGTCCCAGCCGCCGTGCGTCGTGCCGCGGAGGAGCCCCATGATGCCGACGGGGTCGATGCCGCGGATCATGCCGACGACGTGCTCGCGGTAGGAGGGGAAGAGGTGGTCCTGCGGGCGGGCGGCGTGGGCGGAGCCCACCTGCGCACCCTCCTGGCCCATGCTCGGCACCCAGAGCCCGAGCTGGCCCTGGCGCTGCAGGTTCGCGGCTTCGTGGTCGAAGGCGCGGACCTTGACCATGTCGCGGTACAGCCGCCGGTAGTCGTCCTCGTCCAGTCGTTCGAGGTAGGGCAGGTATTCCGCTGCGAGTTCGCTGGGCTGGAAACGGCCGTCTGCTGTCAGCAGCTGGACCGTGTTCGCCGGGCGCGGGGTATCGTTCGTGGCAACCACCTGTCTAACCTAACCGCTTGGCGGGGTGCCCATTTGGTAGGTTCCGCACAATATCTGCGGCCACCTCAAGGAGTTTGTCCACAGACTCCTGCTCCCCGACACTGATCCGGATGCCCTCGGGCACGAACGCGCGGACCGTCAGTCCCGCGTCGAAGAACGCGTCGTTCGCCTCGGCGGTCTGGTCGCCGGTGGCGAGCCAGACGAAGTTGCCCTGCGCCTCCGGCACCGCCCAGCCCTGCGCGATCAGCGCATCCCGCAGCTGGTCGCGGCGCATCGCGATGCGGGCGACGCGCTCCATCAGCTCGTCCTCCGCCTCGATGGAGGCGAGCGCGGCGATGCGCGCGGCGTCGGTGACGGACAGCGGGATCGCCGCAGAGCGGGCGGCGTCGAGTACGTGCGCCGGACCGACCGCGTATCCGATCCGCAGCGCGGCCAGACCGTAGGCCTTGGAGAAGGTGCGCAGCACCACGAGGTTGGGATATCGGCCGAGAAGGGGGATGCCGTCGACGGCGTCGTCGTCGGTGACGAACTCGTAGTACGCCTCGTCGAGGAGCACCAGCAGGTCGGAGGGCACGGCGGCCATGAAGCGCTCGAAGTCCGCCGCGGTGACGATCGTGCCCGTCGGGTTGTTCGGGGTGCAGACGATGACGGCACGGGTGCGGTCGGTGATGGCCGCCGCCAGCGCATCCAGGTCGTGGCTGCCGTCCGCGCGGTTTGGGACCTGCACGCTGGTCGCGCCGGCGACCGTCACGAGCCCGGGGTACGCCTCGAACGAACGCCACGAATAGACGACCTCGTCGCCGACGCCCGCCGCGGCGGAGATGAGCTGCGAGAGCAGGGAGACGGAGCCGTTTCCGAGGTGCACCTGCTCGACGTCGACGCCGTGCCGGTCGGCGAGACGCTGCCGAAGGTCGCCGCCGCCCGCGTTCGGGTAGCGGTTGAGGTCGCTGAGGACGCGGGTGACCGCATCCACCACCGACGGAAGGGGAGGGAACGGGTTCTCGTTGCTGGACAGCTTGAAGCCGTCGGCCGGGGCCGGCCTTCCCTGCTTGTATGCGGGAACAGCCACGATCTCGGGGCGCAGCCTCACGCCACGGGTGTGTTCGGTACTCACGCCCCTAACTTACCCGCGGCCGCATACCGCCGCGGGAATTCTCGCTCCACCCCTCGCTTCCTGGATGCGCCACCTGGGATCATGGACGCATGAGATTCCTCGTCAAGCTCATCATCAACGCTCTCGCCCTCTGGTTCACGACCCTCATCGTGTCCGGCGTCACCGTCCGCCCATACGCAGAGGGCACGCTGCCGACGATCCTCACCTATCTGCTGATCGCGCTGATCTTCGGTGTGGTCAACGCGATCGTCGGCACCGCCATCCGGATCGTCGCGTTCCCGATCTACATCCTGACGCTCGGGCTCATCTCGTTCATCGTGAACGGGCTGCTCCTGCTGCTCGTGGCGTGGATCAGCGGACTGATGGGCTTCGGGCTCTACATCGCGGGCTTCTGGTGGGGTGTGCTCGGCGCCCTGGTGCTCGCGCTCATCGCCTGGCTCATGGGCCTGATCCTGCGCCCGCTCACGCGACGCTGACAGCGTGGATGCGGGAGAATAGGTCAGACCCCACCACGCAAGGAGACCCATGACCGCGCTGCCTCCCCAGCCGCTGAGCCCACTCGACGGCCGTTACCGCTCGGCGGTGCTCGGCCTCGGCGACCACCTCTCGGAGGCCGGCCTCAACCGGGCCCGCGTCCAGGTCGAGGTCGAATGGCTCATCTACCTGACGAGCCACCGGATGTTCGGGTCCACCCCGCTCACGGAGGAGCAGGTGCGCTCGCTGCGCGCGCTCGTCGACGACTTCGGCCAGCCGGAGATCGACAGGCTCGCGGAGCTCGAAGCCACCACCAAGCACGACGTGAAGGCCGTGGAGTACCTGGTGCGCGAGCGCCTGCACGCTCTCGGGCTCGACAGCATCGCCGAGCTGACCCACTTCGCGGCCACCAGCGAGGACATCAACAACCTCTCCTATGCGCTCACGGTGAGCGCGGCCGTGAACGAGGTGTGGCTGCCCAAGCTGCGCGCCGTGATCGGCGAGCTGCGCGCTCAGGCGTTCGAGTACCGCGACGACGCCATGCTGGCGCGTACGCACGGTCAGCCGGCGACGCCGACGACGATGGGCAAAGAGCTCGCCGTCTTCGTCTACCGCCTCGAGCGCATCGCGAAGCAGATCGACCACAACGAATACCTCGGCAAGTTCAGCGGCGCGACCGGCACCTTCGCCGCGCACCTCGTGGCGGATGCGGACGCCGACTGGCCGCGCATCTCGGAGGAGTTCGTCACCAGTCTCGGGCTCGACTGGAACCCGCTGACCACGCAGATCGAGTCGCACGACTGGCAGGCGGAGCTGTACGCGAAGATCTCGCACGCCAACCGGGTGCTGCACAACCTGGCGACGGACATCTGGACGTACATCTCGCTCGGCTACTTCCGGCAGACGCCGGAGCCCGGCGCGACGGGCTCGTCGACGATGCCGCACAAGGTCAACCCGATCCGGTTCGAGAACGCGGAGGCCAATCTCGAACTGAGCTCGGCCGTGCTCGACTCGCTCGCTGCGACGCTGGTGACAAGCCGCCTGCAGCGCGACCTCACCGACTCCACCACGCAGCGCAACATCGGCGTGGGCCTCGGGCACTCCCTGCTGGCCCTGGACAACATCCAGCGCGGCCTCGGTCAGATCGCCCTCGACCGCGACCTGCTCGCTGCCGACCTCGACGCCAACTGGGAGGTGCTCGCGGAGGCGATCCAGACGGTCATCCGCGCCGAGGTCACGGCGGGGCGGTCGCAGATCACCGACCCGTACGCAATGCTCAAGGAGCTCACCCGCGGCAAGCGCGTCGACCACCAGGGCCTCACCGACTTCGTCAACACCCTCGACATCGGCCAGGCCGCCAAGAACCGTCTGCTCGCGCTCACGCCGCACACGTACACGGGCCTCGCCTCGGCTCTCGTCGACCGGCTCTGACCCCAAAGACAATCGAGTCCGAAGTTACTCACGGTCACGCTCGGCGTGTCGCGTGAAGAGCTTCGGACTCGATTGTTTTGGGCTAGTGCGCGGAGGGCTTGGGGGAGTCAGGAGAGTCGGGGGACTCGCCGTTCTGCTCCTGGAGGTCGTGGACCTCGGCGGCGTTCGGCTTGAAGGCGAGCGCGAAGAGCGCCATCAGGACGAGCGCGACGATGAACGCGATGCCGAAGCTCACGCCGGCGAGCAGGAACTCGCGGGTCGCGATCAGCACGATCAGGCCGACGAAGACGGCGAGCGCCGCCGAGATGCCGAGCAGTTCCGCGGGCAGGAACCGGTCTTTGCGGGTGGGCTGGAGTTTCGAGTCGGAGGTCACGCTCTGGTCTTTCTTGTCACGCTTGGTCACGATCCGTTCCCCGCGTTCTGCTCGGCGGCTACGGCACGGGATGCGCTCCTCAGCGACACGGCGCCGATCGCCTGGAAGACGCCCACGATCACGGCCCACGCCCCGAACAGACCGATCGAGAGCAGCGCATCCACCGGGATGAGCAGGAAGGCGATGGCGAGCACGGCGGTCAGCGCGCCGGTGATGAGCCAGTCGCGGGCGGCCGCATCCCTGCCCCGGTTGCGGATGCCGTTGTAGAGCTCGAGGAAGCCGGTGAGCGCCGCCCACACGGTCACGAGATAGAGGTAGAGGCCGAGGCCGCTGGTCATCAGCGTGAGGGCGAGCACACCGGCGATGACGCCGATGGCGCCCTGCACGATGAAGAGGGTGCGCGTGTTGCCGCGGAGGCCGCTGGTGGCTGTGAGGACCGCCGTGGCGAGTCCGTCGAGGATGGCGAACACCCCGAAGACGATCAGTCCGAACTCGGCGGTGTGCGCATCCCTGGTGAAGGTGATGACGGCGGTCGCCGCGAGCGCGACGACGGCGCGGACAGCGGGGACCACCCAGTACCGGTTGGACTTCGGGGCAGGAACAGCGGGTGCCACTCGGCGACCTCTCTCGTACGGGTTTCCCCGCTAGTTTAGTCGCGGTGCGCCTGCGCGTTTGCCGCGTGCGCGCGCGGGCGCTCGGTATGCTCGGGCTGTCTCCTGTCCGAGCACCACCCGACCACGAAGGGCTCCGGATGCGGATCGGTTTCGGAATCGTCCGAGCGGCGATGTGCCTGCTCACCATCGTGGCGATCGTCGCCCAGTTCGCGACGAGTGTGAACTTCATCTCGGGCAAGGGCGGCAACATCGCCGGCTACGTTGTGAACTTCTTCAGCTTCTTCACGATCGACTCGAACATCGGCTACGTCGTGGTGCTGGGCATCGGCGCCGTCTTCCTCTTCACCCGCACCGGCGACGACCCCGGCTGGTTCACCGGGCTGCGGGCGGCGGTGACGACGTACATGGTCACGACCGGCGTGGTCTACAACCTGCTGCTGCGCAACATTCCGCTGCCGCAGGGCCAGACGGTGGAGTGGTCGAACGAGGTGCTGCACGTCGTCGGCCCCGTCTACCTGCTGATCGACTGGCTGTTCGCGCCGGGACGTGCCGCGCTGCGCAACTCGGTCCTGTGGTGGATCGTCGGGTTCCCGATCGTCTGGGCGGTCTACACGCTCATCCGGGCGCCGTTCGGAGCGGACCCGGTGACGGGAAAGCAGCCGTGGTACCCGTACCCGTTCCTCAACCCGCACACCTCGCCGAACGGATACCTGTCTGTCTCGTTCTACGTGCTGCTGATCGCCGCGGTGATCCTGTGCGTCGGGTTCGGGGTGGTGTGGGTGTCGCGGCGGTGGGCGCGGGATGCGCCAACCCGTGGAGGTGTGGCCAGGCCCTCCTAGGCCCGCGCCATCCTGTCCACGCTGTTCGACCAGAAGACCACCCCGGCGACCGCCGTCAGGGCGAGCAGGAACGCGCCGGTCGGCGTGATCGTGTCCGCGATCCTGTGCTGCGCGCAGAGCGCGGAGGCGACCCCCGCGGCGAGCCCGCTGACGGAAACGACGGCGAACGAGTACGAGATGACCCTGGCGGCCCCGTCGAGCAGCATCCCGCGCACGATCAGCGCGATGGCGGCGATCACCCAGGTGGCCCCGAGCGGGAACGAGATCAGCAGCGCGAGCTCGTCCCGCAGCAGCAGCCCGGGCACCAGGTAGAGCAGCGCGGCGGAGGCGAGCATGGCGAGCCCCAGCCCGACGAACCCGAGGAGCCGGACGCGCTCGGACCGGAACGCCTGGATGGTGCCGACCACAGACGGCCAGGTGAGTGCGAACGAGAACGCCACGACGGCCAGCGCGACCGCGCCGGCGCCCTGGACGAGCGGAAGCAGGTTGACGTTCATACCGATATTCAACGCCGATGGGGATGCGTTCGCATCATTCCGGAGAATGACTCTTTCGCCGCTGCGATAGCACCCGGTCAGGCGGCGAAGTAGTGCCGTTCGGTGGCAGGGCCGTCGCAGTAGCGGAGGGCATCCGCCAACAGCTCGCGATCCCTGCCCGTGAGCCGCTGCGACTGCTGCCGCCGGAACTCGCCCCACGACGGCACGACGAACGCCTCCAGCATCCTGTTCTCGTCCTCCCCGCTGCGGTAGAGCCTCCACCGCGATGCACCTGTCCGGCGGCGCGAGTCCTCGACGTGCTCCATCGCCGCGCGGAACTCCGACGTCTCACCGGCCCGTACCGGGTACGTGACCTCGACGAGCACCGGCCCGTCCGTCGGATCCGGCTCGAACACCAGCATCGGCGTCGCCCAGGTGAGCGAGATGGTGCGGTCGATCTCTCCGGTCCCCGGCAGGAGCGGCAGCAGCCGCACGCTCGCGGCCACGAGTAGGAGCAGCAGCGCGGCGAGGGCGAGCGCGTTCGTGGTGCCGAACAGCTGCGCGATCAGTCCCCAGAGGAACGAGCCGATCGCCATCGTGCCCATGAAGACCAGGATGTAGACCGCGGCACCGCGCGAGCGCACCCACTGCGGCAGGGTCAGCTGCAGGGCGGCGTTGAGGACCGTGAGGGTCCCGATCCAGGCGAGCCCGGCGAGGACGAGAAGGAGGAGCGTCGGGATGTACGGCAGGTAGGCGGCCGCGACAGTCCCGACGGCGAACAGCACGGCGCTGACCGCCACCACCACGTTGTCCGAGAACCGTTTGCGCACCACGGGCAGGGCGAAGATCCCGAGCACAGCGCCCACCCCGAGCGCGCCGAGGAGCAGGCCGTAGCCGCTGGAGTCGAGTTCGAGTCGTTTCGCCGTGACGGGCAGGAGCGCCCACAGAGCACTGGCCGGCGCCGCGAACAGGGCCGACCGCAACAGGATGCGCCGCACCAGGTGGGCGGACGCGACGTACCGCACACCCGCCCGCAGCGCGGGACCGAACCGCTCCCTGTCGTCGAGTCCGTCCTGCGGCGGCCGCTTCCACCAGACCAGCGCTACGGCTGCGGCGATGAAACTCAGCGCGTTGATGCCGAACACGACGGGCGCGCCCGTCAGCGACAGGATCGCTCCGGCGAGCGCCGGCCCGACCGCTCTCGCCCCGTTCACCGTCACGCCGCCGAGGGCCGACGACGCCCCGATCTGCTCGCGCGGGACGAGTTCGGGCTGGATGGCCTGCCAGGCGGGCGAGGTGAGCGTGGAAGTGACGCCCAACAGGAAGGTGAATGCAAGCAGGCTCAGCGGGGTGAGGTCGTTCAGCAGCGCGACCACGGTGAGCGCGGCCGCGATGACGGCGTTCGCGACCATCCCCCAGATCAGCAGCTTGCGCCGGTCGAGCGAGTCGGCCAGCACTCCCGCGGGAAGCGAGAACAGCATCGCGGGGGCAAGACTCGCGGTCTGCACGAGGGCGATCACGGTCGCGCCGGCCGCCGCATCCACCAGGAACCACTGGGCGCCGACGGTCTGCATCCAGGTGCCGATGTTGCTGCCGAGCTGCGCGAACCACAGCACGCGGAAGGCCGGGATGGCCATCGGCGCCCACGCGGACACGATGGAGGGGGCGGCAGCGGTCTTCGACATGCTTGCATTATGCGGCGAGCGCGTTACGGCCGTGTGTCCGGAGCATCCCGGACAGTGCCCGCTCAGGCCACAGGGTCGAGCGGGTTGTTGCGTGACACGATCAGCGGGTCGACCGGCGTCGGCGGGAACTGCGGCAGCTGCCGCTCCGGCACCCCGAAGGAGGCCGCCAGCACCTCCCGCGAGAACGCGGACGCCGTGGCCCGGTAACCGACATCGCCGGGCGTCGGCTGGTCGAAGAAGATCAGGAAGTGGATGCCCTCCTCGCCGAGCGCCTCGATGTGGTGCGGGTACGCGCGCGGGATGAAGTACGCGTGCCCCGGCTCCAGCTCGTAGGTGTCCAGGCTGCCGTCCGGGTCGAGCACGGTCATCCGCGCATGCCCGCTCTGCACGTAACCGAGTTCGGCGGTTACAGGATGCCAGTGCGGTTCGCGCATCCCGGTGCTCGCGACGTTCAGCGAGTACATCGACAGGTCGTCGAGGGCGGCCCAGAACTGCTTGCGGCCCAGCCTCGCCGAGCCGTAGCTGTACGACAGCGGCGGGTTCTGCGCTTCGATGTCGAACAGGTGCGCGTTAGGCAGCCCCGCCGAATCCGGGATGCGCGCCGCCCCGTCGCGCCGCACGATCTGCGCAGCATCCTGCCGCCCGAACACCTCGAACGCGGAGGCGGGAAGGTCGTAGGTGTTGCCGAGCACCGCATCCGACATGGCGTTGAAGCTGTTCTGCAGTGAGAAGTGCGCCGGCCGGTCGGAGCGCAGCGAGGCGATGATCTCGGCAGTCCCCTCCCCGACATTCTCGATGTGATAGACCGCGCCGGAGGCGACGTGGTACATCTGCCCCGGCTTCACGACGAAGGTCGAGAACTCGTCACCGTCCCCCAGCATCGACACGAGCACGGTACCGGCCACCACGTATGCGATCTGGTTGGCATTGACGTTCCACTGCGGCTCCCGGATCGCACCCGGCTCGAGCACGATGCGCTTGAGCGACATGCCACTCAGGATGGGAAAGTCCTCCGCGGTCAGCTCGGAGATGCTGCCGAGCTCGGTGCGGTACGTGTCGCCGGCCCCGATGAGGGATGCGACGTGGCGGGATTCGGTGGCCATGCTGGGTCTCCTTCTCGTCTCGGAACGCGGAAGGCAGCCCGCGGCCGGGGAGGCCGGAGCGCATCCGGGTCACGGTCGCGAGGCTACCGACGCGGGACGGGGCGAGGCAAGGAGTTTGCGCTGGTGGGGTGGCCCGCCTACACCGGCGCCATATCCGTGAACCGGGAGAAGTGGCCTTGGAAGGCGACCGTCACGGTGCGGGTGGGGCCGTTTCGGTGCTTGGCGACGATGAGGTCGGCCTCTCCGGCGCGGGGGTTGTCCTTCTCGTAGGCGGATTCGCGGTGGAGGAGGATGACCATGTCGGCGTCCTGCTCGATCGAGCCGGACTCGCGGAGGTCGCTCAGGGCGGGGAGCTTGTCTGCTCGCTGCTCCGGGCCACGGTTCAGCTGGGAGAGGGCGATCACGGGCACCTGGAGCTCTTTGGCGAGCAGCTTGAGGGCTCGGGAGAACTCGCTGACCTCCTGCTGGCGGCTTTCGACGCGCTTGCCGCTCGTCATCAGCTGCAGGTAGTCGATGATGACCATCTTGAGGCCGACGCGCTGCTTGAGGCGGCGGCACTTGGCCCGGATCTCGACGAGGGTCATGTTGGGGCTGTCGTCGATGTAGAGGGGGGCGTCGTTGATGCGGCCCCGAGTGGATGCGAGGGTCGTCCAGTCGCGGCTCTCCACCATTCCCTTGCGCATGCTCTGCAGCGGGATGGATGCCTCGGCGGAGAGGAGACGCATCGCGATCTCGCTCCTACCCATTTCGAGGGAGAAGAAGATCGTGGCCATGTCGTGCTTGATGGCGGCGGCCCTGGCGAAGTCGAGGGCGAGCGTCGACTTTCCGAGGGCGGGTCGGGCGGCGACGATGATCATCTGGCCGGGGTGGAGGCCGTTGGTGAGTTCGTCCAGCTCGGCGAAGCCGGTCGGAACGCCCGTCATCGAGCCGTCCTTGTGCTTCGCGGCCTCGATCTCGTCGATGGCGACGGTGACGGCGTCGGAGAGGGGGACGTAGTCCTCGGTCTCCTGCGAACCGGTGACGGAGTAGATCTCGGCCTGCGCGTTGTTGACGAGGTCGAGGACTTCGCCCTCGGCCTTGTAGCCCATCTGCGTGATGCGGGTGCCGGCCTCGACCAGGCGGCGCAGCAGAGCCTTCTCGGCGACGATGTTCGCGTAGTACCCGGCGTTCGCCGCCGTCGGCACGAGGCTGGTGAGCGTGTGCAGGTATTCGGCGCCGCCCGCGCGGGAGAGCTCGCCGACTTTGGTGAGTTCGTCGGTGACGGTGATGACGTCGGTCGGCTCTCCGTGCGAGTAGAGGGAGAGGATCGCGTCGTAGATGATCTCGTGCTTGGGGATGTAGAAGTCGGGTCCGCGGACGACCTCGACGACGTCGGCGACCGCATCCTTGCTGAGCAGCATTCCGCCGAGGGCGCTCTGCTCGGCCAGGAGGTCGTGCGGCGGTGTCCGTTCCGAGGTGCGCGCTTCGCCCGGTTCGCGTTGGTCTGCGAGACCCAGGTGGGCGATCGACACGTTTTCTCCTCTTTCGTTCCGTCACGTCTGTCCGGGCAGGGCGACCGGCGCGGGCCTTTCACGGCGCGCATCCCGAGCAGCCTGAATACCAGTGAAACTCGCTCACGCCACACTGCGTGGCACGGCTCGCTGACTATCAGGATCTTGCGGGTGACCACCGACATCGCCGGTTCCCTGCGACCGGCTTCCGCCGACCTCGCTCCACCCTATGGAGCACATCCACAGGCCACAACTCGCCCTGTGGATAACGTTGGGGAGAATCTGCGCGAAACGCCGCGCTGCTTGTGCACAACCTGTGTGGAAAGGTGTGGACTAAAAATGAATCTCGCGAGTTATTTTACGCTTGACCAGGGATTTTTCTTTCCACACCCTGTGTGTAGAAAACAGTTTCATTCTTGTGGTGAAACCCGCATGCGGGGCGGTCCGACCTGTGTACAAAGCTGCGGATATTGCCCGTTAACAGGTGTAGCGGGGGGGGGGGGGGGGGGGGGGGGGGGGGGGGGGGGGGGGGGGGGGGGGGGGGGGGG
>NZ_JBXAPT010000003.1:0-379992 GCF_058806515.1 Leifsonia sp. GW821-FHT13C05
AACCCGCGCCTCGCGCTGGAAGCAGTTGGGGTGCTCGCAAATCAAGGATCGCCCGGTTGGTCCGAGGACTTGGACGCGATCATCAACGGCGACGAGAAGCTCCTCGCCAACTCCTGGTTCGGCGTGTTCGGCGCCCTCCGCCCGCTGTCGATCCCCGCGATCCGGAACGCGATGACGCCCGGACCGGGAGAGCAGTTCGATCTCGACCGGTTCCTCGCCGGATCCAACAGCCTCTATCTCGTTGGCACCGGTGCCGGCGCAGGGTCCGTTGGCGGCTTCCTCGGGGCGATCCTGGACGACATCGTCGAGACCGCCCGCCGCAAGGCACTCGCCTCACCCGGCTCTCGCCTCGACCTGCCGCTCGCACTGATCCTGGACGAGATCGCGAACATGTTCTCCTGGCCCGCACTGCCACGGATCATGGCCGACGGCGGCGGCATTGGCATTTCCACCGTCGTCGTCCTCCAAGCCCTCTCCCAGGCCGAAACCGCATGGTCCAGGTCCGAGGCAGACACAATCTGGTCCGCCGCCACCGCCAAGCTCCTCCTCGGCGGCGCGTCCGACGTCGACCACCTCCGCGACATCGAATCGCTCCTTGGCCTGCGCCGCATCCGGAACACGGGCCATTCGTACAACGAAACCGGATCCTCTACCAATGTCAACAACGAGAAGGTGCCGGTCATGACGATTGACGAGATTCGGCGAATGCCCGAGACCGTCGGGCTTCTCGCCTACAGGACGCGTCGCGGGATTCTTCTGGACCTGCGCGGTTGGACCGACCGCGACGACGCCCGCCAGGTCAGAACGGGCAAGCAGCTCACCGAGCTCGACCAGCAAGTCGTGTTTGCCGAACAGTATCAAGCCGCGCTGGACCGCCGAGGATCTGCCCGGGAGGAACACTGATGTCCAACCGTCGTCGTCCCACTAGGGACAACAACTACCGCACCCGCTACCTCCATTCGCCAGTTTGGTTCGGCCGCCGGGACCGTTGGTTCATCGAGGAAGCACGCCGTGCCATCACGATCCGCTGCGCTCTGTGCCTCGGCGCAGGCAGCGCCCGAAACCTCGAGCTGCACCACCTCGACTACCGCGGCGTCACCCAGACCCCGCATGGCTGGATCGCTCATGAGCGCCACGAAGATCTCACCGCCCTTCACCCGCGCTGCCACGAATACGTTCACCAGCTCATCGAACGCGACCGCGCCCTCTCTGGATTCGTCTCCCGCCGCACCGCATCCCTCCAAGCCATCACGCGCCTCCGCGCAAAGATCGGCCGCTACATCGAAGCCCTGGACCAGCAGTGACCGACGACATCCCACTCGATGAACTCGTGGCCTCGCTCCCCGATACCTGGGACGACCAGGCACCCCGACGAACCCCGGGGATGCTCGGCATCGCTGTCATCAACTGGCGAACCCTCGACGACGCCGACGCCCCACAGGTCTGGGCCGAACTGCGGGACTGGGTCACCTGGTTCACCCACCGCTACAACCTCCCGATCCGGAAGATCCCGCCCTGCTGGTACAAGCACGGCGCGCTCGTTGAAGAGCTCTCCGCCCTTCGCACGGCCTGGCTTGTCAGCTTCGACAGCCTCGATGCCGGCTACGGACCTATCGGCTGGCACGAACGCCTCGCCGTCGCTATACCGAGACTCGCGACTTGGTACAACGGCGAATGCCACAACGGCCACACCGAACTTCAACAGATCGGCCACGACGCAGTGCCGTCGGGCTGGGCGGACTGGATCAGTCAGAGCCATTCGCAGCCGTAGCCGTAGAACCCCGGGGTTGCGCGCCTCCAGCGCGCATTTTCCCAGGCCCGATCGGAACGTGTATGTGAACGCGACCCGACGAAAGGTCGCCCAATCGAAAGGAACAGAACGATGAGCACACGAGTCCCGATCAGTATCGAAGGCAACCTCGTCGCCGACCCCGACTACGGCGAATCACAGAACGGCACGAAGTTCGCAAAGTTCACTGTCGCAGTCACCGACCGCAAGCTGGAGGACGGCAAGTGGGTCGACGGCGACACCCAGTACCACCGCACCACCGTCTTCGGCCGCACCGCCGAGAACGTCCGAGCCAGCCTCGCCAAAGGCGACACCGTCATCGTCAACGGCAACCTCGAGTTCCGCCACTGGACCGACCAGGCCACCGGCGAACCCCGAGCCGCCACCGAAGTTGTCGCCGACAGCGTCGGCCCCTCACTCCGCTACACCACCGCGGAGGTCACACGCCGCGCCCCAAAAGCTGACGGCCCGGACGCAACCGCGACCGGGCCGATCGTGAGCGGGTCGACTTACGGGCAACCGACGCTTGCCTAAGCTCGACACAAGAGGGGCTGTCCAGGAGGCAGCCCCTCTTGTGCTTCAACAGCCTTCGAACCTATCGCCGACCCTCGTCAGGTCCGATTTCCAAGGACCACCCGAACCTTTGGACCTTGCTAGAGCTAGGCACTCGATACCGCGAATCATGCACGACCTCTTGCCGCGAAGATGCCAAACAGGACTGACGCTGCAAGGGCGACCACCGTAGCGAGTCGAATCCACACCGACGGGCTCGGACTCAGCACAGCCACAAGCCCGGCTGCCGCCCCGACGACCAGCGCGGCCAAGGCAATACGCTTCCACCTTCGCGACTTAGGCCTGCCCGCATCTCGCGTACCGAGGTCGCCCTCTTCCGCCGGCTCGTAGTAGGAGGCCTGGAGCAATTCGATGTCGCCAGCTTCGACTACCACCCAATCCGTCTCTGACAAAGGCACAGGTTCCTCGGAGCCGCTAGATCGGGCGGAGAGGTCGCCCGACAGGGTGATTGTGCGGTGCGGGCTGTTGTCCGCATCATTGTCAAAATCCCAGAGCGTACCTGAGACCCATGCCCCGGACTTCAACGTAAGCCCCACTTTTACTTCGACACGTTCGTCCGGATAGAGAACCTTCTGCCAAGCCGAAACGTCCCTTGGGATGGCCGCTGACCACAGGAGCTTCATGCCGTGGTCGTGGGCCCATTTCGAACCAAGGAAGAAGCCCAAAAATGTTGCTGCCGCGAGTGCTAGCAGCGCCAACACCAGCGCCCATCCAAAGTTTGAGCGTGCCCACGAGAGGTCGCCATCAAGCATCGCTGTAATCGTGTTTGCTATCTCGGGAACTGATAGAGCGATAGCAACCACTACTAGGGCAACGACCGCGTCACAAACAGCGCTAACGAACACGACGCTGGCCGTCTCGCGAAACGCCGACCGCTTGCTCGATGCGTGATGCCCCTCGCGGGCGAAGACGAACGCTACGCCAGGGAACAGTGCGAATACATAGAAGGCGACGCCCCAGATGGAAGTTGGCACAGTTCTCCTCTCAAAAGGAGATAATGGCAGAGGGAGGAACTCATGGCTGAAAAGGCAAACGGTGAGTGGCGAACAACTGGCGACTCACAACGACTGGTTGAGAAGGGCCTTCAGCCCGCGCGGGTGCAATACCAGCCACCTGTTCGGCAGCCTTCCTCTCAGGCGATCCAGCCACCCCCTGCGCCGAAGAAGTGAACAAACCCGAGCCGCCGGCGCGGCACGAGGAATTTGGCCTGCAACCGGCGAGGGTCCAAGTGAGACCTCAGGCGCGGTCTTCGAGTTCTAAGCCGATCGTGCCCCCGGCAGCTCCGCAGCAAGCGGCCCAGACGACGCAGGCTCGAAAGAGCGACTGAGCGCAAGCCGTCGAAGTGCTCTGGGTTTCGCGCGTCCGTCCCCGGTCAAGCCGCTGGCGCTGTGCTCGCGTTCCGAGTTCTCATACGCTTGCATAGTGCTAGTCGAGGTGAACGTCCGCGTTTGTAGGTTTGAGAGTCCCGAGAAGATTGTCCGCTTCTACGCCGACGACCAAGCCGACTTTGCCACCATCATTTGGGCGGAATACTCCAAGGTTCTGGGAAAGCCCGTTACCGCAACGATCGAGCACACGCGGTGGTGGTGGGGGCCAGCCGACGACAGGACAGATCAATGGATGTTGGTGCCGACCGCAGGCTTAACCGTGGCCGATGTGGCTGGATTGCTCGGCGAGGACTTGCGTGCCGATCCTCCAAGACTCCTCGTTGGATGGGGCGGTCTCGGCGACGCCGGCTTGATTGCGCAACTCGTTGTTGATCTCCTGGCCGTGGCCGGAAATGTGCAACTCGTCTATTCCGGAGTATCTCGCGCTACTGGGGTGCTTTCGCGCCGCAGACAGATCGGGTCACGGCTCGCGGCTGCAGATTGGATTGAAACCGAACGGCTTTCCTCAGAACTGATCGAACCCGTGAACGCTCAAGCAGAGTGGCGGTTCTCTGAACTCGCGCTGCGGTTCGGGGTAGATCGGCGCGATGCAAGCCGTCTAATGGACGAATGCGGATTCGTACGAACGGGAACGGGGCAGTGGCGGGATTCGAAGGAGTAGGGCAACGATGTCACCCCCCCTCTTTCACTCGCCCTAGGCGGCTGAATATCGAAAGGCCAAGACCCTGCCGGGCGCATCCCGCAGCAGCAACGGCCGTCGTTGGTGCTCACGTGGCGTCCCACTCGCCTCTCGTTCGCGATAGGAACACTTCGCGCGTGAATGACTCAACTTTGAGTTCTCGGGCCCTCGCGCGAACAGCGTTATCGTTCGAGACGACGATCCAAGTTGGACCAAAGAGGAGTGCTGCCGCTTCCCGCGTTGCGTCCAGCGCGCAGGCAATGATCATCGGGTCTGCTGCGCCCTTGTTCGCGTAAAGATTCAGGAGCGCCGTATCGCCCTCGCGTTCGGTCTCCATGACTACGCGAAGGAACTCGAGCACGCTGGAGGTTGTGGTGTATTCCACCGCCTCAAAGGCTTCGGCGTCTGGATAACCCGTCGCCTCTCGGAGTACCTCAGAAGGGAGTCGGCACCGCTCGCGGAAATAGGCGCTCGACCTCTGAGCTCGGGTGAGGTGCGACAGTGCGTTGTTGTCTAAGAGGTACATCTCCTCGTTCATTGGACTGCGGCTTTCAGTTCGCTGATCTTTGACGGGCCGATCCTGTTCAAGCACACGACGCGGCAGAACTCGCGTTCGGATAGGCGCCCTTCATCAACCGCGCGCAGCATGCGGCTCGTTAGTTCTTTGCCGCTGTACTTTCGAATTGCATTTACAGGCTTTGGCTGTCGCGGACGTGGCTTTGGCCTGCCACGAAACTCCGCCTCGAGTTCAGCGAGGTATCCAATGGCTTGTTCGGCGCTGAGCCGGGCAAGGCGCATAGCTCTTACAGTGATGGCGCTCGGAGTGACTTTGAATCGATCGGCGGCGATTTTCACTTCTTCCAGGCTTGCGAACTTGACGTGTTCTAGTTCGTCAGAGGGCATCAGGATCTCGCCAACGATGTCGTATTCGCGCCCTGCGTCGACTGCTGTGCTACTTGCGTTATAGCTCACCGGCGCGAAGACTCCGCGAGCCACAAGCACCGCCATAAGCACAAGAGTGAAGATCTGTCTCCCAACCGGCTCCTGGAAATCTCCGTGATCGCCACCCGCTAGGAAGATGTAGGGAACCTTCGAGTCACGCACCGTCATTCCGCTGAAGCGAACCTCGATGAGCTGGGGCATAAACCCTCGTACGCTCCTTGAGATAAGCACCTGATTGGCTTCAAGCCGCGCAATGATCAGTTCGAGTGCGGCATCCTTGGTCCGTGCGGCGCGGATCGAATCCATGTCGAGATGGAGGGCGTCGAGTAGCAGCTGAGCGTCTTCGTTCGCACTCGTTCCGGGTCGCTTGAGAAGCCCAACTATTTGGTTTTTGGTCAACGTCGGGTCGTGCTTCTTCGCCAAAGACTGCTTGCGCAGCAGGTCCTTGATGATCAGCTCCACGTCACGAAGCTGGACTTGTGCCCGCGTGTTGATCGTAAATGTGTCGGGTACGACGCCTTGAAGCAGCTTCTCGTTCTTCAAGCGGAGCTGAGCTTGAACAACAGGAACGGGCGCGAAGAACAGAGGGTGCGGGACCTCAGCCTTCCGAGAAAGCGCTAGGAGGTCTGAGTACGTGATCTCCGATGTTTCGAGAGCTCGCCGGTAGGGTGCTCTCCCATTGACGACCGAGTTCTCGAGTAGGTCGAAGAAAATCGCCTTCTCAATTGTCACCCGATCGCTGCCAATAATCACGTCCACTTGAAGGCCCCCGGTGATGTGCGCGAAGGTGACTCACCGACGAGAACTGGCTGGTGAGTACGCACGCGGCGCGAAACGACCGCCGTTGTCATTAAGGCCGGTGAGGACACGAAGTCAGCATTGCAGAGTTGGGCAAGATTCCTCGGCCCCCAAAAACGGGTATGCCGCCAACTGGCGTCCGAAGGTGGGTGATTCGAGTCCAAGTGTGTGCGGCCTGATAGACACTAGGCATATGGGAACGAAAGCGCCTCCGCCTCCGCGGCCTTTGGGGGTATCCAACGATGAAGCAGTTGAGCTGTGTCGGCAGTGGATGGTGTACCTAGGCGCGGCTGATTCGATTGCGACGGAGGGGGACTCCCGACAGGCCTGTGACCTCTACAGTTCTCGTTTCTTGGGTTGGGTAAACAATCGAGGTGGAAACCTCGATATCGAACTAGTCAAGCGTGCCGCTTTAGTATCTGCTGCGGATGGACGCAGGGCGCTGATCTTCGTCGCCGGCGGAGTCTATCCAGATGCCCAGGACGGTGCGGATGGTTTGGGCATTGGGATCCTGCGATTTGACCCATTCAGCGGTGATCTCGACGGCGCGAATCTGGTGGGCCGCCGGCTGCGAGACAGTGGTCTCTCGTCCAACTAGTTCGGGTCAGTTTCGGGTGACGTCTGCAGCGTGATGTGGAGTTGGTACGGGAGTCGTTACGGACTGAGCGGCGCGGTTGAGTTCTACGCGTGCGGCCGCGCGCGACTTCTCGATCGTCTCCTCGACAGAAACTCTCTCCATCGTTTCGACAAGTTGGGTTACCGCGGAGGATCCGTTTCGAGCAACGACGACGGCTTCGTTGTCCTGCTTGCCTCGAGTCATGCCGACGTACAAGCCAGCAGCATCGACGCCTGGCCCGACAACGGCAACATCCGTCGTCTCGCCTTGCACTCCGTAGACCGTGGTTGCGTACGCGAGGTGTAGGTGAGATATCGCGTACTCGTGAGTGATCTTGCGGAGGTCCGTTGAGTCGTTGGCTGACGCAAGCATCACATGTTGCGCAGAAACACTCCGAACTACCCAGTTTTGGCGATTCTGCACGTCGCTGGCGTTGTCATTGCGACGCGTCTGGACGACGTCGCCGACGAAGATCGGCTGCGCGGACTGTCCATACACAGCTTCGCGCGTGTCGACGGTGCCGGCGACTATGCGTCGGGCTTGGATATCCTCGCTCACGGCTTGAGCCTCCGCGTGCGTAGCGGCCACCAATGCGACGCTGAGTCCTTCGCGACTTGCCCTGAACCAGGCAGCGGTCATTGCCTCCCGGGCTTCCGTTTCGTCGTTTGCAAGCACGACGTGGCCAGTGTTGATCAGCTCCTCGGCAACCCTTCTCGCGTCTTCTGGCCCTTGCGGCTTGCGCAGTCTGAGGCTCAGATCCCCCCACGCAGGATCCTTGAATCGATGGATGCTGAGGAGCTCGATCTGCCGCGATGCCCGACGCCAGAAGAGCGCCATGGCGCCGGAGTGTCCTACCGGCAGGGCTTGGTGCTGGTCTCCTACGAGAGCGACGGACGCTCCGGTCCTGTGGACTACGTCAAGGAGAGCAGCTGCTGCCTCGAGGTCGAGCATTCCCGCCTCGTCCACGACGATGCGATCGCCCGGTCGGATACCGATACGCGGCCCGCAGTACTGCGTTCCGGTCGCGGGGTCTTCATCACCGATTCCTAGACAGGACCAAACGATCGCGCCCGCAGGACTGCTAGTCCATCGCCATCCGTAATCGTGCAACAGCTGGTGAAGGGACGATGAGGCGCTCTCCGCTTCGCGGCCTGCGACGGCGGAGGCCTTCTTCGTCGGCGCCACGATGATCATGCTGCGGCCTCGGCGGCGGAGAGCGGCGCCGGCTACCTTGAGCATTGTCGTTTTTCCCGTTCCTGCCGCCCCCGCAATAGCGACGATTCTGTCTGTTCCCGCGATCGAGGAGGCGCCTTTGAGTTGGCCCTCGTCGAGCGTCCGCTCTGGTTCGATCGCGCTCGCAACAGCGGTGATTTCAGCGAACGGGACCACCTCGCCAGGTGCGGCCAATGCGTCGGTTCGCTGAGCCACACTGGCCTTGAGCGCTGCGGTCGACGTTGCCATTCGGCGTTTGATATGGGCAGGTATGTTGGGCTCTGTGAGCAGCGTCACGGTATGAGTACGGGTGGCACAGGAGACTATTTCGTCGAGGACCTTCGCGAGCTGAGCATGCTCGGCTGTCACCCCGGAGGCGGCGACCGCTCGGGCTGCTCCGGCTCGGACATCCATGTCGCTGAACCGGCCTCCAGTCCCGGTTGACCGAGCGTCCGCATCCACGATCGCCTTCGCCGCTAGGAGTTCGACGTCAAGGTTGTCGATGGCTACCGATTTCGGCACGACCGCAGATCGTGGCCCGCCGAGCTCTGGATCGGCGTGCAGAAGTTCGGCCATCACAACGGACGCCCAGTCCTCTTCGTCCAGTTGCCCCGGTTTGTTCGGCCGGCCAGCCGCCCATGCCCACTGATCGATCTGGGTCCGGACGGTGGCGGAAGGCTCCACGCCCGGGTGTTGTTCCGTCCACGCGCGGAAATGAGCTGCCTTGTTGGCTTCGATCTGTGCGGAGCGCTTCGAAAGCGGTCGCACCAGATGCTGCAACTGCGCGATCTCCCCATCCGCATTCAGCGTGAAGCCCTTGGCAGCCAGCGCCGCGACCCACGCGGGGTCCGTTCGAGAGGCAAGGTCACCTTCGGCGTTCACGACGTTCTGGAGCCGCAGCGCGACTCGCGTGTCGACGTTCGACCATTTGCCGTCGAGGCCTCGGACTTTGACGTTCAGCCACAGGTGGCGGTGCTTGTGCGGGTCTAACGAACGGGACCGTTCGTGCCGCAGCTCGACGACTTCGATCCGGGCGAGGTCCTCCCGAATGGCGCCCTGCTTCCCGCGACGGGCGTTGAGCTCCGACTGCCACAACTTGATGATCCGATCCCGCAACCGGTCCTGCAGATCCTCATACGCGGCCGCCAACTCCGGGTCCAGCATCGCCGCGATCGAGAACGACTTCGGCGCGTTGATCGTCGCATCCAGAATCAAATCCGCAACCGGAGACTCCAGATCCCGACCCCGCCGCTCCCCGGTCAGCGGATCGACACCGTCGACCCAATCCCTTAACTGGGTCCGGGTGAGCAGGTCGTCACGGATGGCGCCGTGCTCCACGATGTACCGGGTCATCACCGCATCCGCATACCCGGCCGCAGCCAGCGCACCGTCCGCGGTCCTGGCAGTCAGGGTCGCATCGCAAACGCCGCCGAAGGCGTAGCGCACCGCCTGCTTGACCCCCTGGGCCGCTTGCCCGCGCTTCCAACGCGCAACTCCACCTCTCACACTTACACGTTCCGGTTGCGCGCTCATTTTGGCGCGCAAATCGCACATTCATCTCAAAGAGTGCCTACGTGCATTGGCTTTTGTTGTTTCGTTTCTTTTGCCGCGGTGTCTCCTTCGTTCTTGGTGTCTTTGGCCTCCCTGGGTCCTCGTCCTTGTCCTCGTCGTGTGTTCTTCGTCTTTGCTCTCTGTTCTTTGCTTCCTCGCCAGCTACTTCGAGATTTTCGACTTCACCGTTCTCTACATCGACGCCCAGCCGACGTATGGCGCGCCTTTGGTGGCGGTGAGGACTTGGCTGTGAACGAGACGCTGATGTGCCGGATGGGGCTGGCTCCGCCTGTAGCGTTTGAGGCGCCATTGCCGGGCTTTTTCGCGGGCGGGTCTTACGGGAATCTTCCTTCCATCTCGCGCTGGGGGTCCTGCTGGCCTCGCTCCAATCGAGTCACGTGTCCCGTAGACCGACCGTTCACCGGTCAGTGGGGTCTGGCGGACTATGTGGGGTGACGCACGCGGCGCGGCTCGTTTCCGGCTCACGCTAACGGTGACGCGTCGCCCCCAGCGATAGCGGGCCACAGCGTGGCCACAACGCGCTCAGCGAAGTCGACTGGCACTTCACGTCCGTACCGATTGAAGTCGGCGAAGTAGCTGCCGAATGACAGACTGACGATCACGTCCACGTCCACGTCCTCGCGCACGTGGCCTCGTCGTTGAAGCTCAGTGATCACGTCAGCGAGTTCCTGGCATCTAGGTTGGTTCGCGTGCTCTCTCATCTGCGCAAGCAGGCCTGGCTCGCGCTCCGCCTCGGCCATGAAGTTGCCGTGCAGAGTCATCGCCCGCGGATTGTGGAAGCGTGGGTTGATCCGACGTACCGCCTCGACCATCGCTTCTCGTGGAGTGAGGGCATCGAGGTCTAGGGGCGGGTACGCCTCGCGCTGCTTGCGCAACCCGTACTGTATGGCTTCGACGACCAGCTCGTACTTGTTTGGCCACCGCCGATACAGCGTCGGTCGTGTCACACCGGCGTCGGCCACGATGTCACCGATCGTCGTCGACGAGTAACCCTTCGTCGCGAGCAGCTTGCGCGTCGAATCGATGATGGCCTCTTCAATTGCCGGGTCGCGGGGTCGACCGCTGGCGTTCGCCTGCGCCCCCGCTTTCATGTTCTTGCCGGACATCCGGATCCCTTCCTGATCGCGCCGCGTGGCACTGCGTGGCTCGCGTTCCGTTACACAACTTGACTGTAACGGACGAGCGCCGCTACTGTGCAGATAAGGAGTTTCGTTACAGCAAATGGTTGTAACGAATCCCGTTTGTATCCCACTAACGAAAGGAACTCGCATGACAGCGAACCCTGATGGCTACGTGACCGTCCTCTGGGACGCGAGGGCCAAGCCCGGCAAGGAGGACGACCTCAAGGCGTTCATCGCTGCCGCCGTAACGCCGTCCCGTAACGATCCCGGCAACATCGATTACGAGGCCCACGAGGTCGAAGGCCAGCCCGGCTCGTTCGTAATCTACGAGCGTTGGGAGAGGCGCGCTAGCCTCGACGCCCACCTCAGCGCGCCTCGGATGGTGGCACTCGTGCCGGAGATGCTCGAGCTGATCGACGGATCCATCGAGGACGGCATCCGTTTGCTGCGTCCCTTCCGGCCCGCGGCCTGACCCGAGAGAAACAAGAAGCTGGAAAGGCAAGAAACACATGACAACAACTCTGATTACTGGCGGTAACCGCGGACTCGGCTACGAGGTCGCCCGTCGTCTGATCGACGCAGGCCAGAACGTCTGGATCGGTGGCCGCGACGCGGCCAGCGGACAGGAAGCGGCCGACCGCCTCGGCGCCCACTTCGTGCAGTTGGACGTGACGGACGATGCGTCCGTCGCAGCTGCTGTTGCCAACGTGCGAGCGCAGGTGGGGCACTTGGATGTCCTCATCAACAACGCAGGCATCCTCGGTGAGGTGGCAGCACCCGAGGACATGACTGCAGATCAGCTGCGCGATGTGTACGAAACGAACGTGTTCGGACTCGTACGAGTCACACGCGCGTTCCTTCCGCTGCTCCGAAAGGGCACCGACCCCTCGGTGATCAACGTGACCAGCGGTATGGGATCCTTCGCTCTGACGCAGGACCCCGCCCGGGTGGAATCGCAGTACACCCTCGCGGCGTACGGCTCTTCCAAGAGCGCGGTCACGATGCTCACCACGCAATACGCGAAGACCATCCCGGACGTCCGGTTCAACGCAGTCGATCCGGGGCAGACGGCCACGGCGTTCACCGGCAACGTCGGCCAGAGCGTCGCAGAAGGAGCCGAGGCAGCGGTTCGCATGGCCACCCTCGGCCCGGCCACGCCCACCGGAACCGCGACCGACCGCGACGGCATCCTCCCCTGGTGAGCTACCGGCCGCTACAGGCGCGGCGTCATCACCGACGCGACCCCGCTGATGGAGGTCTGACCGACCTCACTGTGCGGGCCCATCCGCAGAACATCGTCGACGCGATCCAAGACCCAGCCGACGCCACGATCGCCGCCGTCACCGCGCGCTGACTCGCTGTCGTCCCGCTGACCCCTGTCCAACCGACTCCCCTGTTCCACCAACGCTCAAGGAGACCGCATGCCCACCGGCAACCCCAAGAACCTCGCCCTCGAACCCGCCGCCCAGGCGTTCGTCGACGCCACCGCGAACCCGCCGTACCTCTACCAGCTCGCCCCCGAGGACGGACGCAAGGCCGTCGACGGCGTGCAGGACGAGGAGATCTGGAAGCCAGAGGTCGACGAGGAGTGGATCACCGTCCAGGGCGGTCCCACCGGCAGTGTCCCCGTCCGCATCGTGAAGCCGAAGGGCGCCACCGGCGTCCTACCCGTCGTGCTCTACACGCACGGCGCGGGCTGGGTGTTCGGCGACGCGCACACCCACGACCGCCTGGTGCGCGACCTCGCCGTCGGCACCGGCGCGGCCCGCGTGTTCCCCGAATACGACCGTGCGCCCGAGCACCAGTACCCGGTCCAGAACGAGCAGTCCTACGCCGTCGCCAAGTGGGTCGTGCAGCACGGCGCCGACAAGGGCCTCGATGGATCCAACGTCGCGATCGCGGGTGACTCCGTCGGCGGCAACATGGCCATTGCGCTGAACCTCATGGGCGACGCGCGCGGCGACGTGACGTTCAAGGGCGCCGTTCTGTTCTACCCGGTCACCGATGCGAAGTTCGACACCGCGTCGTACGACGAGTTCGCGGAGGGATACTTCTTGGCTCGCGACGGCATGAGGTGGTTCTGGGACCAGTACGCGAAGAGCGAGACCGAGCGCGCCGAGATCACCGCTTCTCCGCTCCGAGCAACCGAGGAACAGCTCGCGTTCTTCCCGCCGACGCTCGTGATCAACGGCGAGGCTGACGTGCTCCGCGATGAGGGCGAGGCGTTCGCCGCGAAGCTCCGCCGTGCCGGCGTTGAGGTCACCCAGGTTCGCTACGCCGGGATCGTCCACGACTTCGTGATGGTCAACAGCCTGCACGACACCAGCGCCGCGAAGGCAGCCGTGGCCCAGGCCGTCTCGCACCTGAAGGCAGCACTGTCGGCCTAACCGGCCCTCGCAGGCGCGGTTCGCGACCCAAACCGCGGACCGCGCCTGCACCTTTCCCTGTTGCGATTGGAGATTCCGTGACCGCCCAGCCCGACCCGAAGCAAGCCCTCAAGCTGCGGACGGCGAACGCCACCGCTCAGGTCTGCCCTGACGGGGCCACGCTGACCAAGCGCGTTGTGACTCGGCCGGCCCGCATATTCGAGGCAGCGCTGCACATCGCCACCTCTGGCCTGGCTACACCGGCCGACCGCGACGGCGTCGTGCCGTGGTGAACGGTCAGCTTCGACGTCGAGACGACGCCGAGGCCCAGCGAGCCGCGACGCTGGAGCTGTTCTACGACCTCGTGTTCGTGTTCGCAATCACGCAGGTCTCGCATCTGCTCCTTGATCACCTCACTTGGGTGGGAGCTGGCCAGGCAGCGATCGTCCTGCTCGCAGTGTGGTGGTCGTGGAACTACACGACATGGGCCACGAACGAACTCAATCCGGAGACCAATCCCGTCCGCCTCCTGCTGATCGCGCTCATGCTTGGGAGCCTGCTCATGGCGATCGCTGTCCCGCACGCCTTCGGCAAGTACGGCCTTCTCTTCGCTGTTGCCTACCTCGCCATTCAAGTCGGCCGGCACGCCTTCCTCACGTTCGTAGCGGCAGACCGAGGCAGCGTCGGACGGGAGCAGGCCGGGCGCATTCTCGTCTGGTTCCTGATCGCCGGTGTGTTCTGGATCTCTGGTGGTATGGCCGAGGGCGGCTTGAGAGCAGGGCTGTGGTTGCTTGCGCTTGCCCTCGACTACATCGCTCCACGCATTCTCTTTCCGCTCCCCGGCCGACCGCGGCTTGCGGCGGGCTCCTGGCGGCTCGCTACCGGCCACTTCACCGAGCGATTCGGGTTGTTCGTGATCGCTGCAATCGGCGAGACGATCATCCTAACCGGGGCCACGACCGCCGGACAGGAACTAGACCCAGGGACCGTGGCTGCTTTCATCAGCGCCTTCGCCGGATCGGCAGCACTGTGGTGGCTCTACTTCAGGTCCACCCGCGAACTCAGCGAACGTTCCCTCGACCGTGAGGCCAGCCGAACCGGTCGTGCGCGGGACATTTACACGTACGGCCACGTGTTAGTCGTCGCCGGGATCATTTTGGCGGCCGTGGGCGACGAACTCGTGATCGCACACCCGTTGGAACCTTTGGGCGGTGCTGAGCTGATCGCAGTCGTCGCGGGTCCGGTCCTCTTCCTTCTTGCACAAGTCGCTCTGCAATTGCGGGCGATGCGTCGCTTGGGATACAGCCGGTTGGCAGCGATCACCGCGTGTGCGGCGCTGGGTTTGCTTGGCTGCGCTCTCCCGGCACTGCTGATAAGTGCAGCGCTTGTTGCGGTGCTCATCGCCGTGGCGCTGCTCGATCAGTTCAGCCGAGACAGCACACACGGGGTATACGGCGAAGGAGGAGCATCCAGAACCAAGCCTCAGCAGGATCGTGCATGACGGGAACCTGCCCATTCAAATCGTCGCCGCGGCCAGCTATGCACGGAGTGACCCGACGTCCTCGCAACTGGTCCGGGCTGACGCTCACAACCGGATCCAACGTTGTACGTTTCGGGGCGCGGGAAGCGCGACGTTCACGGTTGAAGGCCGGGACCGGGAATCGTCAGAACTCACGTCACCGAAGGCGGCGACGACCCTCGTCGCGATGAACATGCTTCCCCTGTCGGCTTCAGGTGTGACGACGTTCCCGCAAGGGGATCTTGGGTTCAGCTGGTCGTTGCAACACCACCGTGGTCAGGAGTGTTGCAGATGGGATCGAGGCTGGAACACCGCGTTCGGGAGGCGCGGTTCTGGGAGCTATTGAGACAGGGGCTCGGGCGGACGGCGGCCTGTGATGCTGTCGGCGTGGACCGATCTCAGACCTCGGTGACGAGTTCGAATTCGGGCTTGTCATGATTCTCGACGGGCTCGCGGCGTTGATCCCCAGCCTCGACACCAGACGCGCGTCGGACGACTAAGACAGCCGCAGCTCAGGTCACTGCATCGGTCTCCTCCCGCAGCTGATTGGGCATGCCGGCCACCGACCGGGGGGCTGGAACGTGAGAGATTGGCTGCCCTCAGCTCGCCAGTTGTGGTCAGGTAGGCACCGGCGGTCGCGGGCTCACCGTCTGAGAGGCCGCATCCAACGAGGCCGACAGCGATCCCGAGGCGACGCCCTGCTGATGCGCGTTGCAGGATGGGACGTCGGCCCGGGCAACGGTCTCCCGTATCGATAGACAGAACCGTTCGGAAGCGCAGCTGGAGACATCCCGCTGATCGAATTCGGCAATCGTCCCGTGAAGGCGCGGGAGGCCAGGGCCGTGTCCGGGTCGGAGTATCGACCCACGACGAGAAGCAGTTGGGGTGTCGTCCTTTCTGGGCATGTGCCTCCTCGCTCTCAGGGATGCGCAGGTGCGCTGGCATGGTGTGGTGGGGCGGCGGAGGGTGGATTGACAACGCGGTGCGGAGGGCGCGGTGGGAGATCGACATCGTGCCGTGGATCGCCGTCTCGCGTGACTCGGTCGTGTCTTCCCGATAGGACCTGCGAATGCGCTCTACGCAATGTGCGGGCTTAGGCTGGGACAACGGAGCCACCGCGGCGCCCATGAGGGAGCCAACATGTCGGCCGATTCCCGTTCTTCTGTTCCGTTGACGCTCGGCGTCCTCGCGGCCTCGGCGAAGCCGGATGAGCGCCGCCTGCCGCTGCATCCGGCTCGTCTCGACCGCATCCCGGCCGAGCTGCGGGAGCGCATCGTGCTCGAGACCGGGTACGGCGCTCGGTTCGGTGCGACCGACGAGGTGTTGCGTCCCTTGGTCGGACGCATCGCCTCCCGCGCCGACGTGATCGCGTCGAGCGATGTCGTGCTGCTCCCCAAACCGCAGCCGTCCGACCTGGACGACCTCCGCGACGGCCAAGTGCTCTGGGGCTGGCCGCACTGCGTGCAGGACAGAGAGATCACGCAGCGCGCAATCGACAAGCGCCTGACCCTGATCGCCTTCGAGGCCATGAACCACTGGACGAGCAGTGGCAACTTCGCCTTGCACGTCTTCCACGTCAACAACGAGCTCGCCGGGTACAGCTCAGTGGTCCATGCTCTCGGGCTGGTCGGCCGCACAGGCGACTACGGCCGGCGGCTCAACGCCGTCGTCATCGGGTTCGGAGCGACCGCGCGTGGTGCGGTGACCGCACTGAATGCCCACGGCATCCACGACGTGCAGGTCCTCACCAACCGGGAGGTCGCCGCGGTCGGCTCTCCGATCCACTCGGTGCGCATCGTGCAGTTCGATCACGATGACGACGCCCCGTTCCTCAGTCACGTCATCACCGACGCCGGGAGGGTGCCGCTCGCCCCCTTTCTCGCGCAGGCGGACATTGTCGTGAATTGCACCCTGCAGGATCCGAACGCGCCTCTCACCTACCTCACGGAGGACGATCTCTCGGCTTTCGCCCCGGGAAGCCTGATCGTCGACGTCTCGTGCGACGAGGGCATGGGATTCAGCTGGGCGCGCTCGACCAGCTTCGACGCCCCGATCATCGAGGTCGGCGATCATGTGCAGTACTACGCCGTCGACCACAGTCCGTCCTACCTCTGGGACTCCGCGACCTGGGAGATCGGGGAGGCGCTGACGCCGTTCCTCGAGGTCGTGATGGCTGGCCCCGACGCCTGGCAGGCCGACCCGACCATCCGGCGCGCGATCGAGATCCAGGACGGTTCGATCGTGAACCCGGCGATTCTCACCTTCCAGAACCGCGAGCCGCGGCCGCCGTACCGGGAAGTCCGCCGTCGCTGATACCGTCGCGCCAGGTACTCACTCAGCGCGCTACGTCGTCTTTCTCGCGGCCGCGGGAGTGACGCCGGACGTCGTGCCGGGCGCACCATGGGGAAGTCCGCGCTCGGGGTGAACAGGTCGCCCTTTCACCGCGAATTCGAATTCGTCGCCCGCCACGTCGGTGCTGTTCTGGCGGTATAAGGTACCGCCTGAGCGACATCGCGCGGACGCGGCCCAGGCGGTGGATGTAACTTTTCGGCGGAGACAGACGCGGGCTGGCTGGCAGCCCGTTGCTGAGTTTGTGGATGATTACGACGTGGATGTGCGCGAGGGTGCGGTCGTCGAGTTCGGTCTCGTAGCCGTCAAGGCTCAGATAGCCCATGAGGATGCGCTTCTTGATCTGTTCGGAAGTGCAGTAGACCGTCGGCTGATCAGGTGGCGGGTGTTTGCGGCAGCTTCAGATTCAGAAGGCGATGGGGCGACCGCGCAAAGTGTCCTGTTCCGGGGCGGCGTGGTCGTGAGAAACGCGGGAAGCGTGTCAGTGGGCGCCGCCAAACGCGGTTCACCGGGGGTTTGGCCGATCGGTGCCCTTATGTTGGATGCTACGGGCGCAACCTGTCTGCGGGCACAGGTTCCGTCGAATGGGTTAGTGCTGCGACCTCGGCGCCGCGGCGGCGGTGTCGAACGGGTGCTCGACGATTTGGCGGGCGACCTCGGAGAGACGGGTGCGGGTGTTGCGGGCGCGGGCGCGGATTAGCTGGAAGGCGTCGTCCATGTCCACATTCTGTGTGTGCGCGATCACGCCTTTGGCTTGTTCGATGATGACTCTGCTGTCGAGCGCGTGTTGCAGCTGGCTGCGGGCGATGTCCGATTCACGCAGGGAGCGTTCATGCAGAATGCCGATTGTTGCTCCATCGGCGAGTGCTCGGGCGGTGACGGCGTCATCGGCCGAGAATCCGCCGGTGCGGTCCCGGAACAGGTTGAGTGAGCCGATGGTCTCTTTTCGCAGTCGCAGCGGGATGGCGTGCATGGAGGCGTACCCGGATTCGGCGGCGGCGATCGCGAAGGACGGCCAACGTGCGTATGTGGCGGCGATGTTGTCGACGGTGACGAGGTCGCCTGTTCGGTATGCGTCAACGCAGGGCCCTTCGCCCTCGCCGAGCTGCAGCAGTCCGATGAGGCGGCTGCGCTCGCTGCTGGACGCGGCGACTTCGAGGTCGCCTGCCGTGTTGGGGAGCAGGATGCCGGCGTCGGTGGCGTCGAGCAGGGAGGAGCAGAGTTCGACGACGGTGTGCAGGAGGTCGACGACGTCGTATTCGTCGACCATGGTGTCGGCGAGGGTGACGAACGCTTCGGCGAGCTGTCGCTCCTTGCTTTGGGCCCTCATGTCCTCACCTTAGTCGCGGTCCGCAGTGTCGTCTCGGGTGAACTTGATCCGCCGGGCCACGACGTCCGCCGCGACTTCGCGCACGGGGCGGCCGAGGGTGAACGCGTGCGCGTGGAGGAGGGCTTGTGCGTCTGCTGCGTTCACACGCATCTGGGCGATGATCATGCCGGTTGCCTGGTGGATCTCGCGTCTGGAGTACGCGGCGGGGTCGGTGTCGTCGCGGTCGACGGGTGGTAGGCGGCGGATCACCTGCCGGGCCACGTGGGTTGCGGCGAGGTCGGCTAGTGCGGATGCGCGGGCGATCAGCGTCGGGTTCAGGGCCGCGGGTGTGGTGGCGTAGAGGTCGACAGCGCCCACATTCAGTTCCCCGATTACCAGGGGGAAGGCGTACAGGGAGCGGATCCCGGTGTCGCGGATCGCGTCGCGCAGCACGGGCCATCCCGATTCCTTCGGCGCGTTCAGGTCAGCGTCCACGACGGGGGTCCTTGTTTGCAGCGCGACCCAGCAGGGTCCAGCACCGAAGTCGATCTGCAGTTCGTCCAGGCGAGCCGCCTGGCTGTCCGATGCGCAGATCGTCTCAGAGCCGAAGGGTGCGCCGAGTGTCGAGATGGCGGCATGGGTCACGGGCAGCGCGTTCAGGAACGAAAGGCAGAGACTGGATCCGTTCTCGGCCGCCACCGTGAGGGCGAGTGCCGCGTCGGTGTAGGCATCGTCAGACATGGGCGGTCCATGGCGGAAGCGTCGAAACTCGAGTGACTCTGATGGTGTCCTCCTGACCGGCATCGGCAGAGGTCTTTGCCGATAGAGCGGTCTGGGTCCAGGACGCTGTAGTTCGGAGTGTACGCCTGGGCGTTGACGCAGGAAGTCAGGCGGACTTCTTCTTGCGGGCGCTGCGCCGAACGATACCGAAGATCAAGGTTCCGATAAAGAGGATGATGCCGATGATGCCCAGCCAGAGCAGGCCCTGGATCGCAAACCCGACGACAGCCAGGATCGCCCAGACGACCAAGAGGATCACGATTACTGTCAGCATGCCGGTCACGGTACCCGCGTATGGGCGGGGAAACGATGGGTGCGGGATGCTTCGTTCAGCGGGGGACGCGAAGGGGGAGACCGCGATGATGAACCGTGAGCTTGACCGCGGTTACTAGGCCGACGGGGTCGCCGTCGAGTTCGAGTTCTTGGGGAGAGTCGAAGTGGGCGTCGAAGCGGCCGGCCTGCACGTAGTCGAGAGCATTCAGGTCGGGGTCTTGCGCATCAGCCAGCGGCCTGGGCGGCTTCGGGCGAGGAGGCCGTTTGTTGCCAGTCGTGTTCCGATTTCCGCCCAACCGGCGGGGCCTCGGGGTCGAAAGACGACAACGTCGAGTAGCCCGTCGTCAGCGATGGTGTCGGGCAGGAGCGGGATGTTCGCGGTGATGGTGGCGCAGTTGCCGACGATCACTGTGTGTGCGTTGAGCGTGTGGGCGTGACCGCCGTCGATCCCCGGCCGGAGGCGGATGCGTTTGCCTTTGAGCACGGAGTGGGCGATGGGGTCCGCGTAGGCGGCCCACCCGATCCGCTTTTTCAACGCGCTGTTGGAGTTCGAGGCCGTATGCGCGTCGAAGCTGATGCCGGCCATCACGACGAACGCCCGCTGCTGGAGCGCACCATCGGGCGTTCGGTAGGACGCAGTGGCGATATTGACTAGGCGCTCGGTTCCGGTGAACGCGGTTTCGACCGTTCGAGGCAGGTCGTCCGGAGTGAGGTGAAGGTTGCGGGCGAGAAGGTTGCCGGTGCCGGAGGGCAGGAGGGCCAGCGGAATGCCTGTCGGGTGGATTTCCTCAGCGACTGCGCGCACGGTTCCGTCTCCGCCGGCGGCGAGGATGACATCCGGTGACGCGGCGATGGCGGCCCGGGCTGCAGCGGTACCCGAGTCCTCCCGTCCCGTCTCGAACCAGAGCGACGTCGCCCAACCGTGCTCCGCCTCTGCACCGGCGACCTCGCTGCGAAGCACGTCGGCGGGAACGTTGACGGGTTGTAGATAACCGCCATCACCTGTCGGGGGATATCCGCTCGTGTTGGCTCGCTGCTCATGGGATGACCATACGGCCCCGCTGCGAAGTCGGCGAAGATTCACGGGTAGCGCGGAACTGCACGCGCGTACGATGGTGGTACGCGGCGGCCTTGACCTTGACGCCATGAGCAACAGATCGGGCGTTGCCATGTCTGAGGTTTCTGTCAGTCAGCCGAAACTGCTACCGCCTTCCGGTGGTGAGTTCACGGCACTCGCCTCCATCATCCGGGACTCTGGTCTGCTGCGACGCCGGTACGGGTACTACTGGAGCAAGCTGGTCTTGGTTCCGCTGCTCACCGGCGCGCTGGTGGTCGTCTTCGTGCTCGTCGGCGACAGCTGGTGGCAGATGCTCACGGCGGCGGTGTTCGCTTTCCTGTTCACGCAGATCGCCTTCCTGGGGCACGACGCCGCGCACCGGCAGATCTTCCGCTCCGGCCGGTGGAATGACTGGGTGAGCCTGATCATCGGCGACTTGTTCGTCGGGATGAGCTATGGCTGGTGGCAGCACAAGCACACCCGGCACCACGCCAATCCGAACAGGGAGGGTGCCGACCCGGACATTGACTTGCCGGTGATCGCGTTCACCCCTCGGCAAGCGACACAACGCCCTGCGGCGCTGCGCTGGCTGATCGGCCATCAGGGGTGGTTCTTCTTCCCGATCCTGCTTCTGGAAGGGCTTTCGTTGCACGCCTCGAGTGTGAGGCGGGTTTTCGCCCGGGAGCCGGTCAAGCGCAGGCCGGTGGAGATCGCGTTCCTCGTGGTCCGCATCGTCGGTTATCTTGCCCTGGTGTTCCTGGTGCTATCGCCGGGTAAGGCGGCGGTGTTCTTAGCGGTGCAGCTGGGTCTGTTTGGTTTCTACATGGGGATGTCGTTTGCACCTAACCACAAGGGAATGCCGCTGGTGCCACACGATGTGAAGCTCGACTTCCTGCGCCGGCAGGTGCTGATGAGCCGCAACATCCGCGGCAACCGGGTGTTGGATTTCATGATGGGCGGCCTGAACTACCAGATCGAACATCACCTGTTCCCGTCTATGCCGCGGCCACACCTGCGGCGCGCGGCGCCCACTATTCGTGCGTATTGCGAAGACCACGGCGTGCCTTACACCCAGACTGGGCTTCTGCGCTCGTACGCCATCGTGACAAGGCACATCAACCGCGTCGGCCTGGGAGACAAGGATCCGTTCAGCTGCCCGCTGCTTGAGTTGCGGCAGACGCCGGCTCTGCCCGTACCGCCACCGAAGGCCTAGACCCAATTCAGCTGGGTGCAATCCCTGGTCGCGCCGTTGCGTAGACGACCGTCCTGTCATGCGCAAAATCGCTTATGCCGGTGCCACCTTCTATACGGGCGACAAAATTCCGGCTGCCCTGCTCGAGTACGCGGTCGCCTTGGCCAGGGTGGGCAGCGCGGCGACGGCGAGCTTTCCTGCCTGCACGTCGGCCGGGACGCTCGCTCGGCTGGACGTCGTGTTCGGGGCCGCTAGTCAGGTTGTCAGCGAACCCATTGAACTCTATGGAGCGTTCCGCTCGTCCGTCATGTGGGCGAGCGTCTGCGCGCATCGGAGGACGCGTGCTGCGGTCTCGCGAATTAAATCAAGGTCTTCGTTTGCCCATCCGCTGATGTAGCCGATGCTGTACGCGCTGGAGCTCCGTTCCTTCCACTCGCTTTTTGCAGACTCCACTCGCTGCGCTCCCTGCGCTTAGCAACCGCTCCCTCCGGGCACTGCGCTGCCTCCGCCCGCTCTCGATCTTTGTGCCGGAACGGCAAGAAAAACTCTAATGATCAGTGGTTGGTCTGAGGCTGGCTGACAGACTGACCTTCGGCCCTGGTGCTGCGTGACTCCAAGAAAAACTGGCCCGCCGTGAGGCGGTGCCTTCCGATCGACCCGTCCGCGCGCTGGGGGCTGAATGTCGGTTTGTCTGTTCCGATGGCTTGATAGAAGGTCGTCCGCTCCGGGCGTTCTGGGTTGCGTGACTCGTTAGAGATGCGCCTCGCAACACCCTTGACCGACGTGATGAACGTCCGTTGAGAAAGGGAGGAGTGCTCGGTGACGGCTGTGACCGACGAATACGACTACGTGGTCGGGGTGGATACTCACGCCAAGACCCACACTTACGCGGTGCTAGCTGCGGACACTGGCCGGGTGATCGACTCGGCGATGTTCCCCACCTCGCCCACCGGAATCAGCCGGGCGTTGGCCTGGATGCATCGCCGCGGTGATGGTCGCTTGCTAATCGCGATCGAGGGGCTGGCTCCTATGGCGCTGTCATTGCCCGGGTCTTCCAGGACGCGGGCCTGGCCGTTTGCGATGTCCGGCCCCCGAAACGGGCAGCGCGTGCTGCGCGCGGCAAGTGCGATGAGATCGACGCCGTTGCCGCGGCACGCACCGCCATCGCCACCGACGTCGAGCGGCTCGCGGCCCCACGTTCGGACGGGATCCGCGCCGCCTTGCGGGTCCTGCTGATGGCGCGGCAAGCTATGGATGGGCGACGCACCGCGGACCGTAACGCCCTCACCGCACTGATGCGCAGCTTCCAGCTGGGGATGGACGTCCGCAAGCCGCTCACGGACGGCCAGGTCCGCGAGATCGTCGGCTGGCGGCATCGTCCTGTCGAAGACGCCCCGATGACCACGATCCGGCAGGAAGCCCGCCGGCTCGCGCTTTCGGTGCTCGAGCTCACCGCGCAGCTCGATCTGAACCGGGAGGTGCTAGCCGACTACGTCGAGCAACTCGCTCCCGGCTTGCAGAGCATCCGCGGAGTCGGCCCGGTCACCGGCGCTCAGCTCGTCGCTGCCTACTCACACAAGGGCCGGATTCGCAGCGAAGCCGCGTTCGCCAACCTCGCCGGCGCCGCCCCGCTGCAAGCCTCAAGCGGCAACACAACCCGGCACCGGTTGAACCGGCAAGGCGATCGGCAACTGAACCGGGCACTGGACACCATCATCCGGGTCCGACTTACCTGCGACCGCGCCACTCAGGACTACATGGCGCGTCGAACCGCGGAAGGCAAAAGCCGCCGCGAGGTCCGCCGCAGCCTGAAACGCTACCTGGCTCGTCAACTCTTCCGGCAGCTGAACGCCGTCATGGCCTAACACCCAGTCGGGTTAGCCACCACAGCCAAGCGGAGCCGCACGGAGGCGGCGCAGATCTCGCTGTTCGGAACGCCTGCGGCGTGCTGTTTCTGCCACCGTATTTTCGCCATTCCGGCCGGCCGATCATAGCTTCCTCCGTCATCTCCGTTCCCTCCGGTCGCTATTTGCAGACTCCACTCGCTGCGCTCCCTCCACTTAGCAACCGCTCCCGCCGGGCACTGCGCTGCCTCCACGCGCTCTCGATCTCTCTGCCGGAACGGCAAAAAAACTGATCGGCGGGACAACCACGCAACACCCGCTGATTTGACACAGACCCATAGAAGGTTCGATCAGGAGCAGGACAGCACAACCGCCTCCACCTGGTCACGCCGGCCCGGCAGACCAATTTGACACCGACCCATAGAAGGGTCGATCGACCAGGGGAGTGATCAGGATGCGGGTATTCGTCATCGATACGAGAGACATGGGACCGGAACTGCAGGGCGGACTGATCGGGGTAGTCGGCTCGACAAACCCGACCGCCGCGGAGAAGCAAGAGTGCGTGGACACGGTGAGCCGGTACGCCGTGGACGGGTGGGCGATCGCCGCTGACCCGCGCACACCGATCGGCCGGCTTGCCGCGCTGACGGCCGAGACAGCGTGTGTGCCGTTCCTGGCCTTCAACCGGGTAGCCCAGCGAGGAGGTCCGGTCGTCGTGCCATCGATGGTCGGCGCTACGACTCGCGGGCTCTCCTGACCGCGCAAAACGGAAGCGGGCTCGGTGCGCGGGTCCGCTTCCGTCCAGGGTGATCAGTCGCCTTCGCCAGGCCGCCCACTGACCTGAGCGGCGTCTGGTTCCGCCTCGGCTGCCGTGTGGGCGGTGACGATCTGTTCGACGTCGCTGAGGCTGTACCCCCAACTGGCGAGCTGGGTGAAGTAGTCGGCGTCGGTGGACGACGGGTGCCGCCAGGTCTGCTTGCTGGTGACGGATTCGCACGCTCCGAGCACGACCGCGAGAGTCACATGCTGAGCTTTCGCCGGGGTCCGCTCGACCAGCGCGGCCAGCCTGTCGTTCTCGAAGTAGCCGGACGGCTCCAGGCCGAGCAGCTGGTGGGCGAGCTCGTTGCCCTCGCGGGCGGCGGTGCTGACCGCCTGCCGGTGGATGGTCAGACCCTTCGCGATCACCACCGCTACGTCCTTGGGAAGGGTCTTGCGGGAGAGGAGGTTGGTGAGCCATTCGCGGCGGACGGTCTCGGCGGATGCCCACGCCTTGTTGTTGGCGATCAGGATGCGCCGCTCGGCCTTCTCGTCGTCGGTCATCGGGCCGGACGTGGACTGGGTGCCGCCGTAGCTGTGGAACCCAGCCGCTTTCGCATCGTGGAGGAAGTAGCTGATGTTGGCATCACCGTCCGCGTAGACGCGCACGAAGGCTGCTCGCCCCTCCTGGTTCTCGATCTGCTCGACGGTGACCCGTTGGTCGTCGGCGGTGAGCAGTTCGCTGATCCGTGTGTACTCGGTGTCGTAGTAACCGGGATCGCTGGCGAGGATCAGGTAGCCGCGTCCGGCCAGATCGGCTACCGCGTCGTTCTTTGTCTTGGCGCGGGCTTTGTCGTCGCGTGCCCGCTGGGCCGCGTGCGCGAACTGCGCCGGGTCCGTGGTCGCGACCTGGATGAGGTCGGCGCGGAGCTCGTCGTCGCCGTCGAACTCGATCAGGACGGCCGCCTGATCCAGGGTCAGCGGGTGCTCCTGGATTGCGCTCGCCGCAGCCTTGTTCTCGACCACGGCTAACGCGGTCCGGACCTCCTTCTGCTTGGTCCCGGTGCGTCGTGCGATTGCGGTGACGCTGAGTCCTTCGAACGCGAGTTGCTGGAACGCGGCGGCACGGTCGCCGTCGCTGACGGCTTCGCGCTGGTCGTTCTCGACTATCTGCTGCACGATCCGCTCCGCAGCCACCTCGTCTGCCTCCACCAGGTAGACGGGGATGGTGGCCAGCCCTGCTTCGCGGGCGGCGAACACCCTGCGCTGTCCTGCCCGGACGGTCACCTGGCCGCCGTCTGTGCGGTGGGCGAGGACGGGGGTGAGCACCCCGTTCTCTTTGATGGACTGCACGAAGGCGGGGGTGATGGGTGCGGAGGGTCGCACGTTGTCCTCGATGATGAGGGTGTGCGGGTCGAGGTGTTCGATGGTGCCCGCCGCGGTGGTGGTGTCGCTCATTTTTCTGTTTCCCTTCAACTGTTTTTGTTCGCCTGTCTGGCAAGGGGATCGAGGGTGAGCGGGAGCGGAGCGCAGTGCCGGGTCGTGGAATACCGCAGGGAGCGCAGCGAGTGAGGATATGCCGCGAAAGCCCGGAATGCAGCTCGCGGCAGCGAACTACGATCGACGGTCAGGCAGACGGGCAACCCGACGACAGCGTGCGCCTATGCCAGCAAAACCTGCGCACGTGGCGTGCTGTCCGCTGGGAAAGCGATCGCTATGATCTCCGGAGAACTCGATAAGAAGGAGCAACCGCTGATGGTCGTCCTGGAGGCGCATCCCGCTCGTGCGCTCACAGTGAGGGGTGCCAGAGTCGATGACATCTCGATGATCTATGTCGCCGAACAGGCCAATGGCGGAATTTGAACTCGACCGGCTCGAACAGTGGACGCCCGCGCTCGATCGGAATCTCGACCTCTGGACCCGGAATTTCGAGCGATCGACTGTGGTCGAGGCCGGAGACGATAGAGCCGGATTCGCTCTCGGGGCGGACGAGGGAGCAGCGTCGACCCTCATAACCATCCAGGTGCTTCCGGCGTTTCGGAGGGTGGTTGGGAAGAGTGCTCCTCGAGAAGTTCGTGAACGACGCACGGCGCGCTCGGTGGCGAGGGCGGCTTGGTTCTCGCCGGCGACGAGGGCGATCCCGACCTGCGCAGGCTGCGGGCGTTCGCCGAGCGCAACGGGATTCCCTACCGCACCGTGCTGCGCGGCGACGGTGCGGCGTGGGGCGCCCTGGCGGCGGGGTGCGAGCTGCCGGAGAACGGTGCATGCGTGGTGACCGGTCGGCAACGCGTCCTCTCGAGTCCCACCAACCGGAAGTCCGCCGCCGCATTCGGACTCGACCTTAGGGAAGCGCATGGGCTGGAGCGGTGCGGCATGCTCGTCGTCGGGGCTGGACCGGCTGGTCTGGCAGCCGCGGTGTATGGCGCCTCTGACGGTCTTGACGTGCTGCTTGTCGAAGAGCTTGGCGTTGGTGGCAAAGCGGGGACATCGTCGCGCATCAAGAACTACTTGGGTTTCCCGCACGGCGTCTCCAGCCGTGAATTGACTCGAGCGGGGACACTGCAAGCTGTGAAGATCGGCGCCCGGATCATCGCCCCGCGTTCGGCGACCGCGCTGGCCTGGACCTCCGCTGGATTTCGTGTAGGCGTGGACGACGAGACGGATATGTTCGCCCGCGGTGTCGTGATCGCAACGGGCGTGCAGTATCGGCGGTCGCCGCCGCACCCTGGACTATTTTCTTGACCACCGCCCCATCAAGGCCGCCTTGTCGACGAAGTGATGCGAGATCATGCGGGTGCTGCTGAGGCCCGCGACTTCGCGGATGCGCGCGAAGGATGTCGCAGCGAAGCCGTGCTCAGCGATCACCCCGGATGTAGCGTCGATCATCTGCCGTCGGCGCTCCTCGGTTGACTGGTAACCGCGGGTGGTCGCGATGGGCACGTCTCCATAAGTGATTCGCGCGATGGCTGCCTGCCCGTCGTTGGGCGGTTCGGAGCCGTTGACCGATTGTGCGATTGAGCAGCGGGAGCGCGACCACCATTCGCTCGGTTCTGTCACACGAGGACCGTGAGCCGTTGCATGGCATGTCTCGCGACGTGCTTCTATCGGATGGGTGGTCGTCAGGGCGTAGAGGCTGCTTTCCGCGTCTGACGCGGTTCAGCCTGCGATTTCTGATCGGTGAGTCCCGCATCGAGGGCATCGTGTGTCACGCTCCTCGAGTACTGCACCGCATTCGTTGCACAGTCGATGCAACCAGCAGGACGGATCGCCGACGTCATCCGCTGACTCTTCGAATGGGGCGGTGAGGGAAGCGCCTCGGTGTCGGCGCTTCCCTCCTGCTCCCGGGCGATCCGTGGACCGATCGCTCTGTTCCGGGGCAGCCCTGGTGGGGTTCGTGTCGGGGGCGTTGTTCGACGTTGTCGCCTTCCTTGTTGTTGAGGGTGTGGTGGGCGCGTCTGTCATGGGATGACGATACCGTTGCTTTTGCGTATTCGCAAAGGTTGCGCTAGACCTTGTATTTTTCTGAAGGTCGTCCTAGCATTCGATTGCAAAGGACACGCTGGTGGTGCGTGCCCGTACCTGTTCGATGGTGGAGGTGCGGCATGACTGACGAATCGATCCCGGTCCTGTTCCGAGGTTCCGGACTGAAGCGACGAGGTGGCCTCTGGGGTGAGTGTTTGGCCGAGTTTCTTGGCACGTTCGTGCTGATCAGCTTTGGTGACGGGGTGGTTGCGATGGCGGTGGCGGCGCTGCCGGGCTCGGGGCGCACGGAAGGGCCGACGACGTTCTTCCTCGGAACGGGCGACTGGCTGCTGATCACCTGGGGGTGGGCGTTCGCGGTGGTGTTTGGCGTGTACATCGCCGGCGGTGTCAGCGGGGCCCACCTGAATCCGGCAATCACGTTAGCGTTTGCGATCCGGCGGAAGTTCGCCTGGGTGAAAGTGCTGCCCTATATGGCCTCGCAGCTTGTGGGTGCGTTCGTCGGAGCCGCGCTGGTGCTGCTCGTATACGTCAGTGCGATCAATGCGTTCGACGCGGCGAGCAAGGGAACGAAGGTCAATGGGCATACGTTGGCGTCGTTCTCGATCTTCGCCACTTTCCCCGCGCCGTATTTTCACGGGAACATGTGGTGGCCGCTGATCGATCAGATCGTTGGCACCATGTTCCTGGTGCTGATTGTGGTCGCGGTGATCGATCTGAGGAACACGGCGGTGCAGTCGAATCTTGGTCCGCTGATCATCGGGTTCGCCGTGGCGGCGATCGGGATCTCGTTCGGCGCGAACGCCGGGTACGCCATCAACCCGGCCCGTGACCTTGGGCCGCGGCTCCTCGCCTGGGCGGCAGGATGGGGGAACCTCGCTGTGCCGGGAGATGGCGACTGGTTCAGCGGCTACATGTGGGTGCCGATCTTGGGTCCGTTGATCGGCGGCATCGTCGGTGTCCTCGTCTACGACCTGTTCATCGGCGACGTGCTGAACGCCCGCAAGATGCGGCTCGCGGTAGAGCGGGGTGGCCACCGGGTGGAGCGTGTGACCACAAATGGTCGGCCTCCTGGGCCCGACACGTTGGAGGCTGACGGGTACGGCGCACGCGCTGGGCGGCCTCCGGGACCGGATACGCCGGAGACGGGCGGCAGATAGAGGCACACTCGTGGAATGTGAGCTGCGAGTGGCGGCGACTGGTGCGAGGACACGTTCACTCCCGGGTCCTCGCACCAGCACGCTGACATGACTGGCGATGCCTTTGGACGGGTCCTCGTCGCGGGCTCGACCGGACACCTCGGCGGGTGCATCGTGGCGGAGCTCCGGCGCCGTCGGGTGTGGACGCGGGCTCTCGTCAGGCGGGAGGAGCAACGGACGACCGTGACCGCTGATGACGTGTTCGTCGGGCAAGTCACCGACCCGCACTCGCTGCGCCATGTAGCCGACGATGTCGACACGGTCATCTCCACAATCGGCGTTACCCGGCAGCGGGACGGTGTCGGGTATGAGAAGGTCGACTACGCCGGGAACCTCGCGCTGCTGCGGGAGGCGGAAGCGGCCGGGGCGCGCCGGTTCGTGTACGTGTCGGTGCTGCGCGGGGAGACCTTGCGCGGTCGTGTTCGTCTGGTCGCGGCGAAGGAACGATTCGTCGACGAGCTGACAGCGTCGCCGCTGCGGTCGACCGTGATTCGGCCGACCGGGTTCTTCTCCGACATGGGAGAGTTCCTGCGCATGGCGCAACACGGTCGGGCATTCCTGATCGGTGACGGCCGCAATTTCATCAACCCCATCTCCGGCCCGGACCTCGCCACGGCCTGTCTCGAAGCCGCCGCCGCCGGTGTCGCCGAGCGGGCGGTGGGCGGCCCGGACGTGTACTCCTACGAGGATGTTGCCAAGCTCGCGTTCTACGTCGCCGACCGGCGGCCGCGGATCGTTCACGTTCCGCGTCGTCTCGCGCGAGCAGCAATCGCGGCGGCGTCCGCCGTCACCCCACAGCGAGTGTACGGGCCGGCGCAGTTTCTGGTCGCGGCGCTGACGGAAAATATGGTGGCGTCCCCGTTCGGCGACGACCACCTGGAGGACTACTTCCGCACCCAACTTCGGCCGCGCGGTTGAGGGTCAGGTCAGTGGGTGTCGGCGACCGCGAGCTGGATGTAAACCCCCGTCAGCAAGGTGAAGATGTATGCCTGCAGCACCCCGACGAGGATCTCCATCAGTGTGAACGCGAATGCGAACACTAGCGTGCCGACACCGAACAGTTTGAACAACCCGGGTGCTTCGAAGATAAACCATTCGGTCCCGGAGAAGAACAGCACCAGCAGCAGGTGCCCGACGACCATGTTCATCATCAACCGCAGAATGAGCGTCACCGGTCGCACCAGGAACGTTGAGATCAGTTCGATCGGGGTGACGATGATGTACAGCGGCCACGGCACGCCCGGTGGGAACAACGCGTTGCGGAAGAAGCCGCCCGGTGAGTGTCGGATGCCAGCGTAGACGAACGTGCCGTAGGTGACGATGGCGAGCACTAACGGCACTCCGATTACCGCAGATCCCGCCATGTTCAGTCCGGGGATGATGCTGGTGAGGTTGAAGAAGAGCACCATGAAGAAGATCGTCGTCAAGAGCGGCAGGAACCGTCTGCCGTCCTTCTTTCCTAACAGGTCCTCAGCGATGTTGACGCGGACGAAGTCCAAGCCGAGTTCGATAACGCTCTGCCAGCGACCGGGCACGACCTTCAGTCGTCTTGTTCCCAGCCCGAAGACGAGAACGATCGCAAGCGTGGCGATGAGGCGAATGATGGTGACCCTGTTGACTTCGAACGGGGTCCCTGCGAACAACAGGGCGGGTGGGAAGAAGTCGTTGATGGACGGCCCGGTGAATCCGGAGTCGGCGAGGAGCAAAGGGGGCGTCTACTTTCGGGGCGATCGGGCGCGTAGCCCGCTGGTCGTCGAGGTGGCGGGCCGGCGGCAGTATCCCCACCGCCAACCCATCTCATCGTAGTAGTATTCATTGCGAAATCGCAACGGTTGCGAAGGAGCACGAACTCGTGCTCTCCTGGACGCGAGGAGGTCTTCATGGCCGCGCCAACTGGTCGCCTGATTCGGAGAGACGACGGTGTCTACGTCGTCCTCGACCGCATCTTCCACGCCTCGATCGAAGAGGTGTGGTCCTATCTGAGCCGGTCCCCGCGACTGGCCAGCTGGGTGGGAGAATTCACGGGGTCGCCGGCAACCGGGCCGCTCCGCTTCCGGCTGAACGGGGACGACGCCGCCTGGGAGGATGTGTCAGTACTCGAGTGTGAGGCGCCACATCGGTTCGCTGCCGACATCGGGCGCGCGGGAGACTCGTGGCGGGTCTACTGGCATGTCGTCCAATCCGGTGGCCACACCACGCTCACGTTCGGCCGTCGCCTTGGTGTGCTGACGGACAGTTCGGAAGGGGCACGCTGGGACTACTACCTCGACCGGCTCGTCGCGGTGCACGACCGGACGGCTCTGCCGGGGTGGGAGCAGTACGTCCCAGCAATGAGTCGCTACTATCAGATGCTGGCCACGCTTCCTCTGCAGGAACGGGGAACCAGGCAGAACACTGCCCCTGCTGCCGGGCAGGGCTGACGTTTCGCCGCACTGTCGTCCAGAGTAGGCAAGGCCCCGTCGGCGTGCACAGTCCGTTCACGCTCGTGCAGCCCTCGACCGAGATGCGCGTCATCGCACGCCGCGGAGTACGGTATCCACAGCAAATTCGAGCTCGAGGCGAGCGTCCGAGACGTCCTGGTCGGCTGCAATCGCCAGCCGCGGATAGCGGGCAGAGACAATGTCGGCGAGCCACGGCGTCGGGGTTGCGCGACGCAGGCTCATCTCGAGTGAGGCGTAGGTGCGGACGAGATTGTCCAAGAGAAGCGCTAGCCGCAGCGCGTCGACGTCGGTCTGATCTGTGATCGCGCCGACGAGGGCGTCGATCCAGGCGTACGCGCGCGGCTGCGTCGGCATCCTCGTCGGCGTGACTTCGCACAGCCAGGTGTGTTCGGCGTAGCGGTCGGCGAGCTGCGACGCCCACGCCCGGCACCGTTGCTGCCAGTCATCGCCCTGGATCGGAGGGGGGTCGCCGATTGCAGCATCCACCATCAACTCGACAAGCTCTGCCTTTGAGTCGACGTAGCGGTAGATGGCCGTGGTTGTCATGCCGAGCCGTTCGGCGACTTTCCCGAGCGAGATGCCACCAAGACCGACTTCGTCCGCGAGATCGACGGACGCTCCCGCGAGTTCGGCCGCACTCCACCGCGACTTCGGGCCTCGACCCGCAGGGGCGCCGAGACCCCAGAGTTGCCGAATCGCGCGATCCTCTTGACTGTGCATGGCGTTCACTGTAGCGTCCCTATCTGTGAATCACATTCACAGATAGGAGCTGTTCATGACTACGATTCTGATCACTGGTGCGTCCGCGGGCATCGGCGCTCGCACAGCTCGCCTGCTCGCCGCGGGCGGAGCGACAGTCTTTGGCGCTGCCCGCACGACGGGGGCGATCGCCGAGATCCCAGGCGTCACCCCTGTCGCTCTCGACCTCACCCACGAGGAATCGATCCTGGCGGCGGTGGACACGGTAAACCGTCTCGCAGGCAGTGTGGATGTGCTCATCAACTGCGCCGGATACGGAGAATTCGGCAGCGTCGAAGAAACGCTGCTCGCCGACGCCCGCCGGCAACTCGAGGTCAACGTCTTAGGGGCGATCGGGCTGATACAAGCCGTCCTGCCAGGGATGCGAGCCGCACGTCGGGGAAGGATCGTCAACGTGTCCTCGCTGGCTGGGGAGTTCGCTGCCCCAATGGGAGGTTGGTATCACGCCTCCAAGTTCGCACTTGAGGCGTTGTCGGATTCGCTCCGCGGCGAAGTCGCGCAGTTCGGAATCGACGTCACAGTTGTTCAGCCGAGCTACGTTGCAACGGACTGGCACGACAACGCGATGGAACGCGTGGAGCGGGCTTCCGCGCGCGGACCATACTCGGCGATGGCCTCCGCGATGCGCACCTATTTCGCCAACCCAGCGCTCACCAGGCAATTCTCAAGCCCCGATGCAGTGGCGGCCATTATCGCTAAAGCGGCATTGACCCGACGGCCGCGAACTCGCTACCGGATCGGCCCTGGCGCAAACATCGCCGTCGCCCTCGCCACCATCCTTCCGGACCGCACATTCGACGCGCTGACTCGTAAGCAGTTCGGCTATCCCCAACTCACGCCCCAGCCGTAGACAGACCCAGCCTAGAAGGGACCCCGCATGGACGTCATCGTTTCGATCACCACCACAGTCGCCATCCTTGGAGTAGCCGTGATTTTCGGCGCCGACGTGCTCGCCGCGGTCGTACTCCGCCCGGTCTACACCGGTGTGGATGCGCGCACGCTCGTGCAGGCCGTCGGGCGCGGTCACCATTTTGGAGACCGTCGCCTCCCGATCGCCGGCATCCTTGGCGTCGTGTTCACCGCGGCCACGGCGATCATCGCCTTCATCGGGCGGATGCCAGCGCCCGGTTTCCTCGCGGGAGCGGCACTACTGCTGCTGCTTACCTGGCTGGTTCTCTTCACGCGAATCTCGAAGCCGATCAATGCGCGACTCAGCGCCGCCGCATTGGCGGGTGAGGTGCCGGAAAATGCGCGGGAGCTGCAGGATCGATGGGAATCGATCATCACGCTGCGCGCCGTCATACAAGGCGTGTCCGTATTGCTGCTCTGCTCGGTACTCATCGTCGCGTGAACGAGAAGACGAGCTTCCGAACGATCGCCCCGCCTGGCTCAGCTCGTCAACCGCACAAGTAGGGCCTGGCGGTGGACCTACGGCGCGTGATTCTTCTCCTCCGTCTGCCCGGCGATCGCCCGCTCGAAAGTCCTGCGCGGATGTTGGACGGCGGACGTGGATGTCAGGTCCCGGATTGCGAGGACGTTTGCGGCCCAGTTCGCCGCGAGTCGTATCCGTCTGGACATGCTGGGAAGAGCTGCACCGTGGTAGGCCTTGTCGATGACCCAGGCGAGCTGGCCTCGAACCGGCACGCCCTTGACGACGCCGGCGCCGCGCCGTGCGCCGAAGCTCGCGAGGGTGCCGAGCGACGTGTGCCGGTACGCGAACGGTTCGGTGCCATCCAGGACCCGGAGGATGTTGTCTGCGACGAGTTGGGCTTGTCGGAGAGCGTGTTGGGCAGTTGGCGGGCAGAATGCGGGTTGTGAGGGCGCGGTGAGGTTGGGGATTTCGGCGTTGTCGCCGATCGCCCACGCACCAGGTAGTGGTGTGCCGTCGTTGTCGATCACTTGGAGGCGCGCGTTGGCTTGAACGTGACCTTTGCTACCTCGGGGAGCGTTCGTCCGGTCCAGCTCCGGGTTGGGGGTGACGCCGGCCGCCCACACGATCGTGTCCGCGCCGAGCTGGGTGCCGTCCGTGAGGTGGACGATACCGTTCTCGCAGGAGCGCATTTCCGTGTTCGTTTTCACGGTGATCCCGCGCCGCCGGAGGAGGCGGAGGGTCCAGTCGGAGAGCGAAGGGGGTAGCTCCGTAGCGATCCGACCAGCTGCTTCCACAAGAATCCAGTGCTGCGCTGCCTGGTCCAAAGTGGGGTAGCTTGCATGGGCGCGGCTGGCGAGATCCTGGAGCTCGGCCATCGCTTCAACCCCGGTGTAACCGCCGCCGACGAAGACGAAGGAGAGGGCGCGGTTGCGAACGGCGGCGTCTGTCGTGCTCGCCGCAGATTGGATGCGGTCCAGGACATGGTTGCGGAGGAACACGGCCTCCTCAAGTGATTCGAATCCGACGGCATGTTCGGCCAGACCGGATATTGGCGCTGCTTTCGTGACGGCGCCGAGGGCGAAGACAACGTGGTCGTATCGGGTCGCTCGTTCGGTTCCGTCGAGGGTGCGTATCACGGCGGTCTTCGACCGGCAGTCGACGGATTCGATCGTCCCGCCGACGACGGTGGCGAAGGAGAGCGGCCGGGAAAGGTCGACGGTGACATCACGAGGTTGGGTGTGGCCCCCAGCGACTTCGGGCAGCAGGGGTTTGTATGTCATGTACGGTCGCGGTTCGACCACCGTCACGCGCACGCGTCCGGACAGTGCGGCGCGGCGAAGTCCTCGAGCAGCGTGGAAGCCTGCATACCCGCCACCGAGAATGAGGATGTGCGGCGCCGCGGTCACAGCCCGACGCTTCCCTGCATGATCCCACCGTCGACGAAAACGGTGGTCGCTGTCAGGTAACGGCCCTGGTTGGACGCCACGAAGATCACCGTGTCGGCGATCGCCGACGGATCGGCGACCGTTCGGAGCGGGATGCTTTGCTCGAGTTTTCGGCGACTGTCCGGGTCGGTCATCGTCGCCGCATTGATCGGAGTGTTCACCGCTCCGGGGGCCACGTTGACGACGCGCACCCCGTGCGGGCCGAGCTCGACCCCGGCCGTTCGGGTGAGCATCCGCATGGCACCTTTGGAGACGCAGTAGGCGATATTGCCGGGCATCGGCCAGTCCTCATGAACCGAGGACATGTTCACGACCACACCTCCCTCGGGGCCTTGCTGGATGAATTGCTCGGCCGCGAATTTCGTTCCGAAGAACGCACTGCGAACGTTCACCGCGATAACTTCGTCGAAGGTGTCCTCGTCGATCTCGAGCAGGGACATGCGTTTTTCGATTCCGGCGTTGTTCACGAACACGTCCAGCCGTCCAAACTCGTCGACCGCGGCTCGGATCAGCTTCTGGATGCCGTCGGGTTGGGAAGCATCTGCCTCGACGCCGATTGCTTCGCCTCCGGTGGAAACGATCTGTTGCACGAGGTCGGCAGTGTCGTCGGGATGGGCGACGTAGTCGATCACGACGCGTGCACCCTCCGCTGCTGCTGCGATCGCGGTGGCGGCACCTATGCCGCTGTTACCGCCGGTGACCACGATGGTCTTGCCATCTAATTGCATGCGTTCTCCCCTCGGGATGGATTGTCCGCAATTGTAAGCAAGCAATTGCGATGCCGCAATCATTGCGAATGACCTCGATATCCAATCAGGGAAGTGGTAGGGCTCTCCGGTCGCGTGCCCACGAGCTCGGGTCGATTCCCGGGCAATTCATCGTTAGCAGCATCTTCACTAAGGCTGGCGTTGGTGCAATAATTGCGCTGTAGCAACTAATCGAGGTGAGAAGGATGGACAAAGCAAGAGACGAGTTCGCAACCGAACGGGATTCTCTAGAGGGGCAGTACACCCAGCACGGGGACACCGCGCCACGCACGGTGCACGGTCAATACACCGAGACCGAGGCGGAGGCACCCGACCCGCACGTCGAGGGAGAGTACACCGGCGCCTCCCACCACGGTGAAGCACCAGAGGTGACGAGCACGGAGAAGCGTCACGGCAACTACCCGAAGGCGGAGCACTGACGTGGCAGGACGCCAATTCCGGTTCCTCAACGATCGCACGGTCGGCATGTCCGGCCTCGGCGATCCGATGGCGAACCGGTTGGTCCTGCTGTGCCATCCGACCGCGGGTGCGGCCGGATTCGATCCTGACCCGGTTCTGACCTCCACCTGGGGTGTGCATCTGGTGTCCTTCGACCGTCCGGGGTACGGCTCATCCGATCCCTATCCGGACGGCACAACTCCGTCCGCGGCGGCATGGGCAGATGACGTGGCCCACTATTTCACCCGGGCCGAAGCCACCGCGTCGTCCGTCGCGCACACCGATTTCGGGCGCATCGGCGTCATCGGATGGCGAGAGGGCGGCCTGTTCGCTGCGACCCTCGCCGCCCGTCACCCAGACCTCGTCGACCGTTTGGCGCTGGTCGGCTGCCCGGCTTGGCCGACGCTGGCGGACGCCCGCGAATCTGACGCGGAATCATGGTTCGATCCGAACCGACTGATCCCGCGGTTCTCCGAACGGGACACGAGTTCGTACGAGCGGCGTGTGAACCGGATGCTCGCCGACGCTCGGCTGCAGGGCAGCGTCGGCGTCGACACCGACGTGGCCTGCTTTGAGGCCGACCCGCCATCGCTCGAACGGGTCTCTGCCGACACTCTGATCGCGATCGGCAAACGAGACGACTACGCCACCCCCGTAGACGGGCGCTGGTTCAGCAAGCAACTTCCGCTGTCGCAGACTTTCGTGTCCGAGCGCGGCGGCCGCGACCTCATCGCCAGCGCCTGGCAACGCATCCTCGAACACGTCGCACCCGGCCACGGACACGTCGACGCGATCATCGCTCGCACCCACTGACCGTGCGTTCTGCGATGGCGTACATCCCCCTTCACCCCATCAGCCAACCGGAGTACCAGTGACAACGAGGTCCACTTCCGACGCCCGTCCGACGAAAGGCCACCGATGACACTTCGTGCCAGCAGAAAATCCGCACGCACAGCGGTGCGCGGCATCGATCGCATGGTGAAGAACGTGGAAACCGGACGCTTCGAACGATCCCTGTCCACGCTGACAGCCGTCGGTGCGCTCGTCACCGCGGGCGAGATCTTCTTCGAGCACGACAAGGCCAGTTTCGGCAACAAATGGATGTGGGTGCCGGTGGTCCTCGGACCGGTCGGCGCGGCAGCCGGCATCGCTGGCCTGCTCAGTCATCGAATGGCGAAAACCGTCTTGCCCGTAGCGTCGGCGACGATCATCGCGAATGGGCTCCAGGGCACCTACCTGCACGCCCGCGGCGTCGCCCAGAAACCTGGCGGGTGGCAAAACCTGCGCTACAACCTCGAAATGGGCCCCCCGCTCCTGGCGCCTCTGTTGGTGACGATGGTCGGCGGGATGGGACTGCTCGCCGCGATCCTGAGGCGCGAGAAATGACAACCCTGCCGCTCTCGCCAAGCAACGGCGGCGACCGTTTCCCCGGCTTCGATGTCCTCAGCCAACGTGAGCACTGGGATGCGGCCACCGAGGCCGTCGTCGAGTCACGGCTCGGGCTGCTGCCGCAGATGCGATTCTTCGACGTCGTCGAGGAAGCGTGCGCCACCGCACTCTTCGACCAGCTCCTCGATCAGCGCGATGAACCCCGGGTGCCCGTCACCCGGATGGTGGACTCCCGGCTGGCGGAGAAGGAGACCGACGGGTGGCACTACGACTCGATGCCGGCCGACCCGGACGCCTGGCGGCGTTCGTTGGCCGCCCTCGACGACGACGCGAACGCCACGTATGGTGCCGTGTTTGCTGACTGCACCTGGAACGACCAGCATGCACTACTAGCCGACATTCAGCGCCTCGGATCCGCCGACTGGCATGGCATGCCAGCGTCGGCCGTGTGGGGGTTGTGGACCCGGTACGCGTGCACCGCGTTCTATTCACACCCGTCGGCGTGGAACGAGATCGGCTTCGCCGGCCCCGCCTACCCGCGCGGCTACAAGAACCTCGGCATCGACCGGCGTGAACCGTTCGAAGTCGCCGACGCGAACCCCGACGACGACCCCACCAGGACATCCGATGCCCGATAAGGTGCGGGAACGCAACGAGTCCGCATGGCTGCTCACGCCGAACGGCGCCGCGCCAGAACACCGCCTCCGCGACGACATGCGCCGCTTCGACGACAACGACGACGTGGACCTGGTCATCGTCGGGTGTGGTGCAGGCGGATCGACGCTCCTGCAACGGGCTGCGCGATCCGGCTGGACGGTCGTCGCCTTGGACGCCGGCCCGTTCTGGAACCCCGAAACCGACTGGGTGAGCGACGAAGCCGGCTCCCATCAGCTTTATTGGACAGAACCACGCCAGATCGGCGGCGGCGACCCCGTCCCGCTCGGATCCAACAACTCCGGCCGCGGAGTCGGCGGGTCGATGGTGCACTACGCCGGATACACCCCCCGGTTCCACCCCAGTGACTTCCACACCCGGACGGCGGATGGTGTCGGCGCTGACTGGCCGATCGCTTACGACGACCTCCGTCCCTATTACTCCGCCATCGAGGGCGAACTGCCGGTGGCGGGGGAGGACTGGCCGTGGGGCGACCCGCACTCGTACCCGCACCGCCCGCATCCCGTCTCCGGGAACGGGGAGGTGTTCCAACGCGGTGCCCTGGCGTGCGGGATCACGGCGAAGGTAGGACCGGTCGCGATCGCGAACGGCCGGTTCGGCAACCGGCCGCACTGCATCTACCGCGGCTTCTGCCTGCAGGGCTGCAAGGTCAACGCGAAGGCGTCACCGCTGATCACCCACATCCCGGACGCGCTCGCGCACGGCGCAGAAGTACGCGCGGACAGCATGGTGACCTCCATCGGCATCGACCAGCGCACCGGGCTAGCAAACGGCGTGCACTACGTGAAAGACGGCCGGCCACGGTTCCAGCACGCACGAATGGTCGCGATCGCCGGATACTCCATCGAGACACCCCGCCTGCTGCTGAACTCGACCTCCGCCCGCTTCCCGAATGGGCTCTGCAACGACTTCGACCAGGTCGGCCGCTTCCTGATGGTGCAGGGCGCACCGCAAACCGCCGGACGATTCGACGCAGAGATCCGAATGTGGAAAGGACCGCCACCGGAAGTCAGCACCGAACAGTTCTACGAAACCGACCCGACCAAACCGTACAAGCGCGGCTTCTCCATCCAGACCGTCTCCCCGCTACCGATCACCTGGGCGGAACACGTCATGGCAGAAGGCCGCTGGGGAGCGGACCTGCGCAACTACATGTCCGACTACGTGCACTGGGCCTGCTTCGGAGCGCTCTGCGAGTTCCTGCCCCAACCCGATAACCGGGTCACCCTCAGCGCGGAGAAGGACCGGTACGGGCTGCCGATCGCCCACTTCTCCTACACCCAATGCGACAACGACCGAGCGCTGGCCCATGCGGCGCAAAAGGTGATGGAGCGAATCCTCACCGCAGCCGGCGCCCGCGAGACCATCACCATCCAACGCTACGCACACCTCGTCGGCGGGGCCAGAATGGCCGCGCGTGAGGAAGACGGCGTGGTGGACGCTGACTGCCGCAGCTTCGCCGTTCCCAACCTGCTCATCACCGACGGCAGTGTCCTACCGACCCAGGGCAGCGCCAATCCGGCCCTGACCATCATGGCGATCGCCGCCCGCGCAGCCGACCGACTGCTGAAACACCCGAACAGAATCGAAAGAGGAATCACATGACAACGGTCAGCGAGTTTGTGATCGAGCGTATCAAAGCGTGGGGAGTCACTCGGGTGTTCGGGTTCCCCGGCGACGGCATCGGCGAGTTCGACGGTGCACTCGGGAAGGCCGAACGGGACGGTGTCGGCGTCGAATACATCCGACCCACCCACGAAGAGGTCTGCGCACTGATGGCGACAGCGCACGCCAAATTCACCGGCGAAACCGGCGTGTGCACCGCGACCTCGAGCCCGGGAGCGTTCCACCTGATCAACGGCCTCTACGACGCGAGGATGGACAACCAGCCCGTCGTCGCGATCGTCGGCCAGCAGGGCTTGAACTCCCTCGGAACCTTCAATCAGCAGGAGAACAACCTCGAACGGGTGTTCGCCGATGTCGCCTGCTACGTGCAGACCATCGTCTCGCCCGAACAGGCGCAGGCCGTGATCGACACCGCGTTCCGCACCGCCCGGGTGCGTCTGCAAGCCGCGGTCGTCATCTTGCCTCACGACGTTCAAGGGATGAAGATGACGCCTCCCTCGCCTGAGATGTGGGTGTCACGGTCGAGCGCTGTCGCCCCGTCCACCTCTGTCGTCCCGCCGCGCAGCGAACTCGTGAAGGCGGCCGCGATCATCAACGCCGGGCGTAAAGTCACCTTCCTTGTCGGGCACGGCGCCAATGGGGCGACCGACGAGGTCCTCGAAGCGGCACGGCTCTCCGGCGCCGGAATCATCACGGCTCTACGCGGCAAGCAGGTGATCCCGGCCGAGATTCCCTATCACTCACAGCAGCTCGGACTGCTCGGGTCGCTGCCCAGCCTGCACCAGATCAAGGACTGCGACACGCTGGTGATGCTCGGCACCGACTACCCGTACGGTCAATTCCTGCCCGCTACCGGGCAGGCGCGGGCCATTCAGGTCGATCTCAAGCCTGAACAGCTGGGTTTGCGCTATCCCACCGAGCTGAACCTCTGGGGTGACGTGAAGGCCACGCTGGCAGAGCTCATCCCGCTCCTTGACGAAACGACCGACCTCGACTGGCAACAGAAGGTCGCCGACGAGATGGTCGAGTGGGAGTCGGAGATGGAAGCGCAGGCGCTGTTGCACTATGACGACGGTGTGAACCCGCGACGTGTGTATCACGAGCTCAACAAACGCCTGCCGCCGCAGGCCATCGTCACCGCCGACGCCGGGACAACAGCCGACTGGTACGGACACCACATCCGGCTGCGTCGCGGGATGCTCGGCGACCTCTCCGGTCGGCTCGCGACGATGCTCGCCGCGATGCCGTACGCGGTCGCTGCAAAGTTCGCATACTCGGACAGGACTGTCATCTGCACCATCGGTGACGGTGCGTTCCAGATGCTCGGCATGAACGAGCTCATCACGGTGAAGAAGTACATTGACCGGTGGGACAACCCGCAACTAATCGTCCTTGTCCTGCACAACAACGACCTCACCCAGGTGTCCTGGGAAATGCGGACTGAAGACGCGAACCCCGTGTGGAACACCGCCCAGGTGGTCGAGAGCGTCGACTACGCCGGCTGGGCGGAACTGCTCGGATTCCGCAGCATCACGGTCACCGATGACGACCAGGTCGTTGCAGCCTGGGACGACGCGTTCGCCCACCGGGGTGTGACGCTCATCGACGCACACACCAGCAAGAACGTGCCACCTCTGCCCCCGCACATCACTGCCGAATACGCGAAGAATACCGCGACAGCGTTGCTGAAAGGCGACCCGAGCGATATGGCGGTGATCCGCGACTCCGCAGCGGCACTGTTCGCCGAAGGGGTCGAGCGTGTCAAAGACCGACTGCACCTCGGTGACACAACTGACGAGAAGAGCGAATAGATGCGCTCGGCCGACTGGATCGACCAGCTCACGGTCAGCGCGTACACCGTGCCGACGACGACGGCTGGCGTCCCCCAACAGGAATCGGACGGCACCGCCGTGTGGGACTCGACCGGCGTGCTCGTCGTCGAGGCGGCGTCGGACGGGTTGGTCGGCCTGGGGTACGCATACACGTCCTCGGCGGCGGTCCGCGTCGTTCGAGATCAGCTCGCACCGATCGTGCTCGGTTCGAACAGGATGGACATCGAATCGACGTTCTGGTCGATGGCTGAAACCATGCGCAACCTCGGCTGGGAAGGAGTGTGCGCAAGCGCGATCTCCGCCGTCGACATCGCGATCCATGACCTCCGAGCCAAGCGACTCGACACCGCTCTGGTCCGCCTCCTCGGTCGTGCCAGATCGAAGGTCATGGCGTACGGAAGCGGCGGATTCACCAGTTACTCTGCCGCTCAGCTTCACGGGCAGTTCAGCGCCTGGGCAGATGACGGCTTTCGCGCCGTGAAGATGAAGGTCGGATCGTCCCCGGCCGACGATGTGCAACGCGTGGCCGCGGCGCGGGCAGCGATCGGAACGCGAGTCGCCCTGTTCGTCGACGCGAACGGCGCATACGATCGCAAACAAGCGCTCGGGTTCTCGGAACGATTCCACGAGCAGGACGTCACCTGGTTCGAAGAACCCGTGTCCAGCGACGATCTGGCGGGACTCCGTTTTCTCCGCGACCGAGGTCCCGCGGGAATGCAGATCGCTGCGGGGGAGTACGGGTACACCCCGGCCTACTTCCTTCGCATGCTCAACGCCGGCGCCGTCGACACGATCCAGGCCGACGCAACCCGGTGCGGCGGAATCACGGGATTCACCCGAGCAGCTGCCATCGCGCAAGCCGCTGGTGTCCCGATCAGCGCGCACACGGCGCCGTCCATTCACGCAACCCTCGGCGCTGCCCTCTCCAATGTCGTGCATGTCGAGTATTTTCACGATCACGCGCACATCGAATCGCTCTTCTTCGACGGGCGTCCGGCGTTGACCGATGGAGACCTCGTACCCGACGCGAGTTCGCCGGGCCACGGTCTCACCCTGCGCAGGTCAGACAGCGAGCCTTATCTCGTCGACCAGCTGGTCATGACCCTCGACGAAGAGGGCCGGCGCTCGTCGCCTACGATTGCAGCGAAAAGGCGAAACGGCCGTCGTGGATAGGCTCGCCGCCCGCCGCACTGGCGAAGACTTCGAACGCGGCGGCCACTCGCTTCTGTTCCTCATCTGGAAGGCTCTCCAGCACCTGGGTCATGGCAGTGCGGCGCTGATCCAGAACGTGGTTCACCAGATCAGAGCCGGCGTCGGTCAATTCGAGCCGGATGTAGCGGCGATCGCTCGGGTGGTCTGAGCGAGTGATGTATCCGGCTTGCACCAATTTCTCGCACGCTCGCGTCGCATTCGAAGGATGGACACCCAACTCGGATGCGACGGCGCCGAGGTTCTGCGGGCCCGTTGCGGCGATCATCATCAGCACGCGAAGCTGCGGCGTCGTGACCCGGTCCTCGACCTCGAAGACGGATCGCGCGGCAACGCGCATCATGACATTCGCTGCCGACAGCGCTGCGTCTACGGCGCGTATAGCCGCCGGTCTCGAACTCGTCATGCTTTAAGTATTGCTCCAATCGTTGCGGACACGCAAACCTTGCGCGTTCTGGCGCTACTGTGGAAGAGGCTCGGGTGCACGGGACCCAGGGGAGATCCGCCACCGCTCAGGCCGAATTGTTTCCAATCGTCCCGCCGAGGAGAGACTGTGACCCAATCTGCAACCGTCCTTCGAGAACTGCTTGTCGGCAACGCCCGATTCGTGGCCGGTACGCCACTGCATCCGCATCAGGACGTCGACCGGCGTGCGCACCTGTCGGCATCGCAGGCGCCGATTGTCGCGATCTTCGGGTGTTCGGATTCACGTCTCGCCGCAGAGATCATCTTCGACCTCGGGCTCGGCGACGCGTTCGTGATCCGCAACGCAGGACAGGTCGTCTCCGAATCGGTTCTCGGTTCGCTGGAATACGCGGTCGCAGTCCTGCACGTCCCTCTCGTCGTCGTCCTCGGTCACGACTCCTGCGGAGCGGTCGCTGCGGCTATCGACGCCCAGTCCGCTCACCCGCCGCTTCTGCCTGACCACATCAGGACGCTGATTGCTCCGATCGGCAGCGCTGTGCGCAGGGTCGCCGCGTCGACCGTCGACATCGATCCCGCCGAGGTCGGACGAGAGCACCTCCGCGACACCGTCACCGAGATCATCGAACGTTCCACCGTGATCCAGGCTGCTGTGGGCGCAGGCGAGCTCGCCGTGGTCGGCGCCAATTACAAGCTCGCCGAAGGCGCAGTTGCGCCCGATCGGGTCGTCGGACTGCTGGACGTCGACGCGCCACGGAACCACGGAGCGGCATGAAGGCCGTCCGGCCTCTGGCCGAGGAGCGCTTGTCTCCGGCGAACGGCGTGACGCATGTGGCCGTGCGACCGAAGGTGCTGTACACGGGTACGCCCGTATTCCTCGTCGCGACCGAGAACGATGAGGGCACGTTCAATCTCGCGCCCGCATCCTCCTATTGGGCACTCGGTCAGATGATGGTCCTCGGGATCGAGAGCGACGGTCAGACGATCGAGAACCTGACGCGCCGCGCAGACCTTACCGTCAATTTCGCATCACCGGAACTCTGGTCTGCCGTGGAGGTGCTGGCTGAGGTCACAGGGCGCAACGTCGTCCCCGATGCGAAAGCGGACCGCTACCGGTATGTGCGCGACAAGTTCGCTCTCGCCGGCCTGCATCCAGAAGCCTCGGACCTCGTCGTGCCACCGCGCGTTGCCGAATGCGCTCTCCAGCTCGAAGCGCGGGCCCGGCGGCTGACCACCGGTATCGAACCCGGCTACGTCATCGTCGAGGCGGAGGTCGTGCGCGTTCACGCCGACCCGCGCCTTCTCGTCGACGGCACCGATCGGATCGACCCGCAGCAGTGGAATCCGATCATCTTCAGCTTTCGGCAGTACTTTCAGCTCGGAGCGTCGCTCGGGGCGCGCGGGTCGGGCGAGGTGGACACGGTCGAGTCGGACGGCCCGGAAGCCGCGACGACGCCTGGGGGAGCGCAGTGAGCGGCACCCGGATCTTCACGATCGGCCACTCCACGCACCCGCTTCTGGATTTCGTGGGGATGGTGAGAGCGCACGGCGTGGAGACGATCGTTGATGTGCGGAGCATCCCGAAATCGCGACACAACCCACAGTACGGAATCAGCGTGCTGCCCCAGGAGCTCGCCGCGACCGACCTCGGATACCATCTCATTGAGAAACTCGGTGGTCTCCGCCATGGCAATCGCACGGACCTGAACGGCGGGTGGCGCAACGCATCGTTCCGGGCGTACGCCGACTACATGCAATCGCCTGCCTTCTCGGCAGGCCTGGACGAACTCATCTCCATCGCCGCCGACACAGTCGTCGCGATAATGTGCGCCGAGGCGGTTCCTTGGCGGTGTCACCGCTCACTGATCGCGGATGCGCTGCTCATCCGCCGCTTCGACATCATCGACATCTTCTCCAGAACCAATGCGAAACCGCACGGGCTCACCTCCTTCGCTCGCGTCGACGGGGAACGGATCACATACCCCGGCGATGACGCGGATCAGCCTGACCAACGCGCCCATCATCGCGGTTGATGGGAATGCGATCCTCTGTGGTGCTCGCACCGCCGGCCAACAGATGGAACGCGCTCCGCACGAGAGCGGTGTGACTGTACGCCTGCGGCGTGTTGCCCAGTTGACGGTGCGAGTGCGGGTCCCACTCCTCGCTCAATAGCCCGACGTCGTTGCGAAGCTCGAGGAGACGACCGAAGAGTTTGGCCGCCTCGGCAGAACGACCGGCGCCGTTCAAAGCGTCGACAAGCCAGAATGAGCACGCGATGAAGACGCCCTCCGTGCCGGGCAGCCCATCGTCGCTTTGTTCGGGGCGGTATCGCAGGACGAGTCCGTCCTCGGTCAGGTCTTTCCGAATAGCGTCGATCGTTCCGACCACCCGAGGGTCGTCGCCCGGCAGGAACCCGACCCGCGGGATGAGTAACAGGGATGCATCGAGTTCATTGCTTCCGTATGCCTGCACGAACGTGTTGCGTGATCGGTCGAAACCGTGCTCGAGAATGTCACGCCGAATCTCGGCTCGCATCTGCTCCCACTGTCGAACAGGGCCAGGCAGATCGAATCGGCGGGCGCCGTGGATCATCCTGTCGGCGGCCACCCAGCTCATGACCTTCGAGTATGTGAAGTGCTGCCGCGGACCGCGCATCTCCCACAGACCGTTGTCCGGGTCGCGCCAGGTACCCGCCACGTGTTCGAGGAGCGCGCATTGAAGGTCCCATGCGTCCTTTTCGTCGGCGCCGATCGACGTTCGAGCAAGCGCGAGGCCGCCCAGTACCTCTCCCCAGACATCGAGTTGGAACTGATCGGCGGCCGCATTTCCGATGCGTACTGGCGCCGAATCGGCGAAACCGGTCAGCCAGTCCAGTCTCTCCTCCGGGAATCGGCGGCGACCATCCAGCCCGTACATGATCTGCAACTCCGCAGGGTCCCCGGCAACTGCCCGGAGAAGCCAATCTCGCCAGGAGCGGGCTTCGTCCGTGTATCCGGCGGTGAGCAGCGCCTGAAGAGTGAATGTGGCGTCGCGCAACCAGCAGAATCGGTAGTCCCAGTTGCGTGGCCCACCGAGTTGTTCTGGCAATGACGTGGTCGCCGCGGCGACGATACCGCCGGTGGGTGCATACGTGAGCGCTTTCAGGGTGATGAGGGACCGTTGGATAGCGTCTCTGTTCGGTCCGGAGGCGGTGCTCTGCGCGCTCCACGTTCTCCAATACCCCTCGGTCGCTGCGAGCGCAGCGTCAGGGTCGGCGGGTTGAGGTCGAGGCAGGTGGCTAGGAGTCCACGTAAGCGAGAAGCGTACTCGGTCGCCGGCGCTCACGGTGAATTCTGCTGCCGTGCGCATATCGCGACCGGTGAGCGGAATGTCGGAGGTGATCTGGACGGAGTCAGGTCCTGCGACGGCGAGGATTCCCCGGTCGGTGCGCGTCACCCAAGGAACCACATGGCCGTAGTCGAAGCGCAGTACGAGTTCCAGCTGCATCGGCACGGAGCCGGAGAGGCCTTCGACGATCCGCACCAATTCAGCGCTCTCGCCTCGGAGGGGCATGAAATCGGTTACTCTCACATGACCATCGCTGGTCTCCCATTCTGTGTCGAGAATGAGCGTATCGCCGCGGTAGCTACGGCGCGTGCAGCGAGATGAGCCAGCGGGTGTCACGATCCAGCGTCCAGCAGATTCCTCATCCAGCAGGGCTGCGAAACACGCCGGAGAGTCGAAACGCGGCAGGCAGAGCCAATCGATCGAGCCGTCAGCGGCCACCAGCGCGGCGGTGTGGAGGTCGCCGATAATCGCGTGGTCCTCGATACGTGATCCATTCACCGGTCGGCACTGCCATGCGTGACGCGTGCGACGCCACGGAGGATGCCGCCGGGGACTACCGCGGAGTTCTCGTACATATCCATTGCGACACCTTTCGTCAGAACTGCGATCCATGCAACCACATACTTGCGCAAATGCAATAGTTGCCCTTACGCGGGTATGCTCGACGAGTGAGACGCGCGCATAGGTTCGCGCGCCAGAGAGGACGGTGCAGGCATGGGAGCTCTTCCGCTGTGGCTCCTTGTCCTGATCTTCGTCGGTGGAGCAGCAGTGATCTGGGTCGCCGGGATTCAGCTGTCCAAGACCACCGACGTACTGGACACCCGGCTGCATCTCGGAGACGCGCTCGGTGGCTTGATCGTGCTGGCGGTCGCTACGAACCTTCCGGAAATCGCGATCACGGTCAGCGCCGCGCTCTCCGGCTCGATCGATGTCGCGGTGGGGAACATCCTCGGCGGCATCGCGATCCAGACGGTGGTGATCGTCGTCCTCGACACCTTCGGCAAGCGCGGTAAAGACGTGAAACCGATCACCTATCGCGCGGCTTCGCTCGGCCTCGTTCTGGAAGCGGTCGTAGTGATCGCCGTCCTCGCTGTTGTCATCGCGGGTAGTCAGCTTCCGCCCGGCCTGCTCTTTGCTCGCGTCACACCTGACGTGTTGTTGATCGCGGCGATCTGGGTCATCGGACTGTTCCTCGTGCACCGGGCAGGGAAGGGCCTGCCATGGCACCAAAACGGCGCCGCGCCGGACACGACCACGCCGCATCCGAGCGGACACCGCACTCGAACGAGGAAGAACTCGACACAGATGAGCACGGCACGCGCGGCCGTGATCTTCGGCGTGTCGGCCGTCGCAACCCTTATCGCCGGAGTCGCGCTCGAACAGGCCGGCGATGCAGCCGCGAGCAGAATCGGTCTCTCTGGTGTGCTGTTCGGGGCGACTTGGCTCGCGCTGGCCACGAGCCTTCCCGAGATCTCCACGGGTTTGCAAGCCGTAAAACAGGGCGACGACAACCTCGCCATCAGCGACATCTTCGGCGGGAACGCGTTCCTGCCCGTCCTCTTTCTCGTCGCCTCGCTCATCAGTGGCAAAGCGGTTCTTCCGCAAGCCCACTCGAGCGACATCTACCTGACAGCGCTCGCGGCGCTCCTGACCGTCGTCTATGCGATCGGACTGGTGTTCCGGCCCCGCAGACATGTCGCCGGGATGGGTCTCGATTCCCTCATCGTCCTATTGCTTTACATCATCGGAATCGGTGGCCTCGTTGCCATCACGATCAGCTGATGTCCGATCGAGTACCGTTCATCGCTGCTCTCGATGCCGAGGCTGTGGTCGACGGCCGCTGCCGGAGACCCTGGCCCCGCATCCCCTCGATCCACTTCGCGCGTTGTTCCGCGATTGCGAAGATGGTCCAGGGGCGCAATCCACGACCTGCGCCGCGCCGCATCCACGGAAGGCGGCGGCGCCTCCGCCCTCGACGTCGAATCCCACGCGCCGCGCCAAACAAGAGACGTCGATCCGGTGGCCGACGTCGGCTCCCGCGCTCACGTCGACGCTGGCTGCTGCGCGGCGCAGGTCGTGGACGGTCGCAGGTCGAGCTCGGTGCTGCGAGCGTGCCCCGATTGCGCCGGTCTCCCCGTCGTAACTACGGGCCTAGACGGTTCGTGCTGCGGTGTCGACGCTATACAGGCCGGCGACTAGGCGATGAAGGCAACGTCGCCCTAATCCCGGCTCCCTTCGTGGCTTCTCGCGAGGTGTAGACGTCGGCCGACCGCTTAGAACCATCTCACCGGACAACCGTCGTTCCTGGTTTGACCGTTGCGGAAGGGCGGGAGGCATGGACGAAAGCGGCGTCAGATTCGCGTGCGGAAATGGCTCCAGTTCTCGAACGGGTCGGCGAGAGCGGAACTGATGTCGCGGGCGCTGGCGCGAGGTCCTTGAGCCCGTGCCGGAACTAGTTCCTTCCACCATAGCGTCGGCGTCTGAGGCACGACTGCTGGATGAATGTGATTCATCGGCAGGGGAGTGAGACTCGTGAGCCCCATGCGCGTGTTGCACCACCATTTGAGTGCGTTCGCCGTTGGCAGCTCACGGATCAGCGTTCGTGACAACATTTTGACAACACTCGGGTGAAACAGAGGAGCATCGCGTGATAGCGAGGAACGTCTCACCTGCCCGATATTCCGCGGATGTCCGCTAGGTGTCTGAGGTGAGCTGGGACCGCGCTAGAGTTCGAATCCCACGCCCTCCTCCGCAATGGCGCCACCGTCCGCGTGGCCCGGTACTCAGCCGGTGGGCTTGTCGTTTGAGGGACGGCGGTAACGGGCCTCGTACGCGTCGTCGCCCTGCACCAGCATGTCCAGCACCTCATTCAGCCTCCGTTCCTCATAGGAATTCCGCGGGGCTGGGAGGTGGAGCTGCTCGTAGAGTTTGAATCTGTTGAGGTAGAGCCACGCCTCGAATGCTTGACCGTATGCGTGCGCGGCGGACAAGGCGCCGCGATAGGAGATCCACGCCGCCGCGAATGGCAGCACGGCGAGCAGAAGCCAGAGGCCGTGCGGCCAGAGGGCAATTGTCGAGACCGTGGCGCAGAAAAGGCTGACCGCTGTCATCCGCACAGCCAAGTCCATCTCCTGCCGCTGGTCTTGGACATAGGCGGTGTGGCCAGGATCGGCGACCATACCGATGTACGTGGCCCAGTCCAGAATGGGCAGATCGATCGCCTTGCCGCCGCGCGTCTCGTAGCGGCGAAGTACATTGCCCAGGCGGGTCGGGAGGATGTGGTCTGGGTTGGCCGGATAGGAGCCGATGACCGTTGTGCTCGCAGTGAACGTGAGGGCTCGCATCAGGGTTGACCACGGGTGGCCGCGTCGATCTGTCGGAGGGATCGCCGCGAGCGCCTGCTCCTGAAGCGCCACTGACGTCTCACGGCGCCTTGCCTGCGTCAGAGCTCGTCTGTATGCGAGCGCCAGGCCGACGTGACTCGATCCCCAGTACCCTTCCATGGCCTGGGTGATGATGAACTGGATCGGGTGCGTGACGACGGCGATCGTGATCGCCACCGCGATGAGCGCCAGGCCCTGAAGGGGTTGGGCGATCGGGTTGTTCGTGGCGAGCGCGGACCAGTCGAGGGGCGATTGCCAGGGACGGAGCACGAAGAGCAGATACAACCACGTGGTACCGATCAGCGAGGGGACGGTCGAGACGACGCCGAAATACCTGCCGATGGTCGATGTCGTCCCGAGGCTTGGATCGGAGGTGAGGTCAGCCATTTCTGCCTAGGAGCGGTCGGTCCAGTGCCCAGCGACGCAACACTGCCTCGACTTACGGACATTCACGATCGGCTTCCCGCAGAGCGGGCACACGGCGCCTCCAAGCCCTTCCCGCAGCGGCCCCTGACCGGGCGGGGTGTGCGGAGCACTATTGTTGCCCATGGCTTCCTCCGATCCACCCTGCGCGTAGCCTACTCCGCGCAGTATTTCAAGTGAATGCCCCGGTGTGTCACCTCTCCGAACGATGGGCCGCCTGCGAGGATGCTCGCATGACGGGAGAGAACGCTCCCTCCGAGGGCGAACAGTCGTCACTGAGTGAAGCTGCCGCGCCGGCATCAGGCGTGGTGGCCGAGACTGCGGCTCCTCCCGAGAAGGCCCCTCCGCTCGGCAAGTGGCTGTGGGTGTTGCCTCCCGTACTGACGGCGCTGCTCGCGTTCGGGGTCGCCATCTGGGGCCCCGGCTTCGGTGCCGGTGCGATCGCGGCGGTCGGGGCGTGGATCGTCTGGGCGATCGCACGCGAGGCAGGCACGCGCCGGGCGCCTGTCTTCGCGCTCGCGTTGGGTGCCGCCGCGGGCGTCCTGCTCTTTCTGCTCTGCACCCAACAGAGCGCCCATGTCTTCGGGTCGCCGGCTCCCGCGGTGGCCTCCCATGCTGCTACGCCGACGCCGACGCCGACGCCGACGCCGACTTCGACGCAGGGCGCCAGCGCGATCACCTGCAGCGCCGAGATCGAGCGGAGTGCCTCGGACGCCTCGACTGTCTCGGTGACCGGGAGCGTCGCGCAGCTGCCTGACGCCGCGAAGGCGACCACGGTCGCGACGTCCGACGGTCGCGTGCTGGCCACCGAGGACTCCTACCCTGACGACAAGGGCGTCGCGACGATCCGGCTCTCGTTGACATCGGCGCCGGGCGAGGCCGTGCAAATCCGCACGGAGGTCCGTGTCGGCGCTCAGATTCTGCAGTCGTGCGGGTGGTGAATTCGGGATGTTTGGCGCTTCATCATCGCGCAAGTCCCTTGCGAGCCATTGAGAATCTCGCTCGTTTGTTGGATCGTGTGATGCGACGTCAATCAGCCATCCAACGCCGGGGTCGAGGGAGTTCGCCTATATCGGAAATGACATTGCATTCCGCGATCTGCTCCGTGCTGAGACCAACGTCGACGGCAGCGACGCGCTCAATGGTCACACCCTGGAGGCTCGCGCCCGCGAACATGATCGAGCCTTTTGTGCCCATGCGAGTCGCGCGTACTCGTGGCTAGGAAGTAAAGGACCATCCGGTCCTGCGGATCGGTAACTTTTCCCTTCGGAATTCCTCGTTCCCGCTCCGGTTGGCGATGAGGTTCAAATGCGTGACCCGGGCGAGCATCGCAGCATCGAGTGCCATTGCAGTCACCGAAGGTTTCGTCGTCAGCCAGGCACGGTTGTCGCCGTCGGATGCGATCTTTTCGACGTCGCTCGCATAGAGCATCCTCCTGAATGATGAGTGGCTTAGACCGCTGAGAAACCCCCAAGCGCCCCGCGCGGCGCTTGCTCCAGGGCCCAAGGTCGGGCCGATGTCGCTAAGGATGGGGCCGAAGCCAGGGTGACCGGACGAAATCTCGTCGAACGCGATGCCGGGCGCCTCACCCACTTCGCGAACCGAGTGTTTCTTCGGTATCTCGGCGCGCACAAAGGCCCGCAGTTTTCGCTGCTTTGCGATCGTCTCCGCCTTCCCGTCGGGGGTTTCAGCATTCGTGAAGACGCGGACAAGCCTGCCATCTTCTTTCAGGTCAGAAATTCTGACCTGAAGTACCCGCTTGACACGCTCACGACGCTCCTCGGGTGCGACGGCCCAGACGCCGAGAGAGGCCGACTCGATCGCTGTTCGGAGGACGGGGTAGTGAGCTGCGAGCGGTAACTGGATGCGGCCGTCCTTTGGCGCTGTAAGCATCTTGCGCGCAGCTCGTGGGTTCGAGTCCCATCGCGCAGCCTCGTTATACGACCGCCCGCTATGCCGCCGTGGGCAACTACTCGCGAACACACTTCGACGCGACCCGGACTTCCGTGATCCTGGTCACTCGTTACACCGACCCGTAGTGAAACGAAGTCGAGACATGCCCGACTTCGAACACTGACTTGGTGCTCGCGTTCCTCGGAGTGATTCGACCAAAACCGGCGGCTGCGGGGGCGCAGCCGACTGGAAGTCGTAGACCTCCCTGATCTACACCCGCAAATACGGCGATGATCGGGCGCCATGTCTCGATGCTAGATGGCGCGTTAAGGGGTGATCCGGCCGCAGTGAGGCGCAGCATGACTTGCCGCTCGCTTCGGGCAAGATGCAACTATGACTGATCTGCGCGCGAGTTCACCCGACTACCACCCGCGGGTGTTCGTCTCTTACGCCTCCGAGCCAGCAATTGACACGTGGGTCTTGCAGCTCTGCACACGCCTTATGGCTAATGGCGTAGATGTCATCTACGACCGTTGGGATGTGGCGGCGGGCGATGACCTTCCGCACTTCATGGAGTCTGGCCTCCGTGATTCGGACCGAGTCCTTCTAATCAGCTCGGACGAGTACATCCGAAAGGCAAATGCGGGTCGAAACGGTGCCGGGTACGAGAAGAAGATCATGACCGCAGCGATGATGACTGATCCCATTTCGAATCGCATTGTTCCCGTCATTCGAAACGCAGCTGTTGAGCCCCCGGTGCCGACCTTTCTAAGCGGGAGCAGGTACGTGGACTTTCGCGAGGATCAAGCGTTCGAGTCGAAATACGTAGAGCTGATCCACGAGCTTTACGGTCGACGAATCGTTTCCAGACCGCCTCTAGGACCGAATCCGTTTGCAGAGGCAAGCGAAACGTTGGCTGCAATCCAAATCGGCCACGATCCGCTCGAGTACCGCACCGATGCGCTTGTTGGCGAGATCGAGTTTCCGTACGAAAACAACAACGGCCGCTTCACGATCGGCACTGGAGCTCAACAATTCACTGTCGCCACGTCGGGCGCAGGGTCCGGGTCGGCGTATTTCTATAGCGATCCCGCAGATATTCATTCGATTGCGATCGCGCCGGAGACACCGCTGTCCGAAGTTGGGCCGATCGCCGCATACGACTTTTCGTCGCGCAGTAGGCATGCTCGCGTGGGAGATGCGGTGATTTTGATCAACACGTCGGGTCGAGTGGCCGCGTTGGAAGTCAAACGCGTGACCATTCGTGAAACTTCGCCAGACAGAGTTCCGCGTCTTTCGTTCAAGTTTGTGGTTCTGGCGGAGCCGGAATGACGCTACAGGCGGTCAGCCTCGGGCGGTACGGGGCGCGCTTGTGATCGGTACCGGTGGCCACCCGTCAATGCAATTCTTTGAAGATTTCTCCCGCTGAGAGCTCTTCCGCGAGCGTGCGCGCCGATCCAAGGCGAACTCCGGAACGTGTACGTGAGGAGGTCGTCATGGGAACGGTTACTCCATACGAGACAAGCGCTGGTCGTCGTTGGCGCGTCAGATATCGCACACCAGAACATCGCCAAACGGACAAGCGCGGCTTTCGGACCAAGCGCGACGCAGAGCTCTATTTGGCGAATGTGGAAGTGTCCAAGGCAGCCGGCTCGTTCGTAGACCCGCAGGCATCGAGGGTGACGGTCGGCGAGCTGGCTTCAGCCTGGCTCGCAAACAAGCGTCAGGCGATGAAGCCCTCGAGCTTCCATTCCATCGAGACGTCGTGGCGCGTATACGTCCAGCCGCGGTGGGCTACCACGGCTGTCGGTGCAATTCGGCCGAGTGCCGTTGCGCAATGGATCCGTGAGCTGGGAGAGGGGTCGGCCGCCTCGAACCCACGCGCAGCATGGACCGCCGACGCGTCAAGGCCGCGTTCGGCGACGGTCGTATTGCGCGCGCTCGGGGTTCTGGCCGGCATCCTCGATGTAGCGCTGAAGGACGGCCGTATCCCCAAGAACGTTGCCCGCGGGGCCGATGGTGTGCCACGCAAGCACTCAAGCAAGGCGCGCAGATACCTGAGTCACGAGGAGGTCATTCTTTTCGCCGAAGCGGCTGAAACTGACATGCAGGCGACGCTCCTGATGGTTCTCGCCTACTGTGGACTCCGCTGGGCCGAAGCCACCGGACTTCGCGTCCGAGACGTCTCCATGAGGCGGCGCCGATTGGAGATTAACCACACCGCCACCGAGGTCGACGGCAACGTGGTCGAGGGCGTTCCCAAGTCGTGGGAGCGACGATCCGTCCCGTTTCCGGACTTCCTGAAGGAACCGCTTACTCGTCTCTGTGCCGGGAAGGGCCTTGATGATCTGGTGTTCGCCGATCGGTTCGGCGGCTTCCTCCGCCGCCCGAGCGCCAGCAAGAACAAGCGGTCCTGGTTCCTGACCGCGCTCGCCGGAGCCGGCCTCGAGCGGCTCACGCCGCACGACCTCCGACACACGGCCGCAAGCCTGGCGGTCAGCTCGGGGGCCAATGTCAAAGCCGTCCAGCGGATGCTCGGGCACAAGTCGGCTGCGATGACCCTCGACACCTACGCCGACCTCTTCGACGACGACCTCGATGAGGTCGCGATGCGCCTGAATGAGGGGGGTCATCAGAAAAATGTGGGCAAAGTGTGGGCACGGAGAGCCGAATCGGCCGAGTGAGGAAAGGGCAAAGGCCCCGACTTCCGCGTAATCACGCGGATCTCGGGGCCTTCAATCACTTGGAGAAATGGCGGAGAATGGGGGATTCGAACCCCCGAGGGCTTGCACCCAACACGCTTTCCAAGCGTGCGCCATAGGCCACTAGGCGAATTCTCCTGAGGCGGTGTCACTCCCGAAGGAGCAACGGCCACGAAGTATCCTACCGGGTCCGCGGGGGTGCTCGGTGCCAACACCTCTCAGTCTGACCCGCTACACTGGTTCCCGGCTCCTCACGTGGCGCCATCCAGGCCAACTCCCCCAGGGCGGAAACGCAGCAAGGGTAACCGGGCTCTGGCGGGTGCGTGAGGGGTCTTTTTCTTTGCCGTCGGTCAGGTTGTTCCGCGTACAGTTGAGCAGAGCACAGGCGCTCTTCTACACTCTGTAGAAGAGCGGTCGAGATCCGCCGATTGAGTGAGGTGCTGGATGACCGGGCCATTGAGCGAGTTGGCGTCCGAAGCGTATGTCTTCGGTTTTCCGCTGGTCTTCAACGGGGAGCAGATCCTCCGCCTCACGACCACGGGGATCGGATCGCTTCCCCCAGCGTCGTTCAACTCGTTCAGTCACGCGCGTTCGCTGGCGGATCCGCGTGACACCTTCGTCTCCATCAACAACGACACCGTCTACTCGATCGCCCCCGTCGATCTGAGTGTCGGGCCGATCCTGCTGAGCGTTCCGGATGCGGGCGACCGCTACTACGTGCTGCAGTTCGTGGATGCGTGGACCAACAACTTCGCATACGTCGGCACCAGGGCGACCGGCAACGGCCGGGGCGACTTCCTGCTCGTGCCGCCGGAGTGGGAGGGCGGCCCGGAGGGCGACGGTGTCACCGTCATCCGCTTCCCGACCCGCATCGCCACGATCGTCGGCCGGTGGGCCTGCGACGGCGAGGAAGACCTGGCGGCCGTCGAGGAGTTGCAGAACTCGCTCGCGCTGACGCCCATCCGGAAGTCGCTCACGCCTCCGCAGGGCATGCCGGTCGTCGCCGGCGGTCTGGGCGAGGCGCTCGACTTCTTCGAGCGGTTCCGGACCTGGGCCATCGCCTTCCCGCCCGCCGAGCGCGACAGGGCGGCTCTGGATTCGTACAGCGTGCTCGGGCTGACCAGTGCGTACACGCTGGCCGAAGCGCCGGAGGAGGTGCGCCAGGCGTTGGAGGCCGGGTACGCCGCCGGCAAGCAGGCCCTCGAGATGGCTGTGCGGACCGGCGACGGTCCCGTCGTCAACAACTGGCAGGTCAACCTGCACATCTTCGACTACAACATCGACTTCTTCGAGGTCGGGGCGCTCGACGATCCTGCCTGGAAGCACACGGATGCGAAGACCAGGTATGCGACGCGGGCCGCAGCAGCGCTCGGCGGGCTCTGGGGCAACCACGGCTACGAGGCCGCGTACTTCTTCACCTATCTCGATGCAGCAGGGGATGCGCTCACCGGAGAGCACACGTACACCCTGCGCCTGCATCCGACGCCGCCGGTGCGCGCGTTCTGGTCCATCACCATGTACGACCTCCCGAACTTCTACCTCGTCGAGAACGAGGCGGCGCGGTATTCGATCGGGGACAGGACGCGAGGGATCGTGTACGACGACGACGGAGGCTTGACCATCACCATGAGCACGACCAGACCCACCGACCCGACGGCAGCCGCCAACTGGCTGCCGACGCCGCAGGGCGCGTTCCGGCCCATCATGCGCCTCTACGCGCCGGAGCAGATCCTGCTCGACGGCGGATACGAGGTCCCGGCGATCGAGCGGGTCGACTGAGTCGTGGCGCGTTCCCTCTACATCACCTCCGCCGAAGGTCACACCGGCAAGTCCACCGTCGCCCTCGGCGTGCTCGAAGCGCTCCGCCGTGCCGTCGGCAGGGTGGGCGTCTTCCGTCCGATCGCGCGCTCGACCTCCGAGCGCGACTACGTGCTCGAACTGCTGCTGCAGCGGGAGACGGCCGACATCGACTACGAGGAGGCCATCGGCGTCACGTACGACGATGTGCACCTGGATGCGGATGCCGCTCTCTCCGAGATCGTCCGCCGGTTCCGGGCGGTCGAGTCCCGCTGCGACACGGTCGTCATCCTGGGCTCCGACTACACCGACGTCGGCAGCCCGACCGAGCTGCGCTACAACGCGCGCATCGCCGCCAACCTGGGCGCTCCCGTGCTGCTGGTCCTCGGCGGGCGCATCGGACAGGGGCTGGGCGAGCGGCTCGGCCAGGCGGAGCCGCGCACCGCGGAAGACCTCAAGCAGCTCACCGAACTGGCGGTCGCCGAGCTGAGGGACGAGCACGTCGCGCTCCTCGGCGTCATCGCCAACCGCGCAGACCCGGACGACCTCGACGCGGTCGTCCACGCCGTGCAGTCGGCCGTCGGTGAGACGCCGAACGGCGATACGGCCCCGGTCTGGGCGATCCCGGAGGACCCGTTCCTCGTCGCCCCGAGCATGCGCTCGATCATGGAGGCGACCGGATCCACCCTCATCGCGGGCGACGAGTCGCTGCTCGCGCGCGAGGCGCTCGGCGTCGTCGTGGCCGGGATGTCGATGAACAACGTGCTCCCTCGCCTGATCGAGGGTGCGGTGGTAGTCGTGCCCGCCGACCGGACTGAGGTGCTGCTCGCGGTGCTGATGGCGAACGCATCCGGCACGTTCCCGTCCATCGCCGGCATCGTCCTCAACGGTGGGTTCGAGCTGCCGGAGCCGATCGAGCGGCTGCTGGCCGGCCTGCGCTCTCCGCTGCCGATCGTGGAGACCGACCTCGGCACCTACGACACGGTCGTGCGCATCACGCACGCCCGCGGCAGGCTCGCCGCGGACTCGCAGCGCAAGTACGACACCGCGCAGGCGCTGTTCGAGCGTCACGTCGACGCGGACGCCCTGCTCAAGCGGCTCGACGTCAGCCCACGGGATGTGGTCACCCCGCTCATGTTCGAGTACGACCTGCTGGAGCGCGCGAGGGCGGCGGACAAGCACATCGTGCTTCCGGAGGGCGAGGACGACCGCATCCTGCGCGCTGCGGCGACGCTGCTCGCCCGCGGGGTCGCACGTCTCACCATCCTCGGGGAGCCGTTCGAGGTGCGCGCGAGGTCGATCGAGCTCGGTGTCGACATCTCCGGTGCGGAAGTGCTCAGCCCGTTCGACGACGTGCTTCGCCTGCGGTTCGCCACGGAGTACGCGCGGCTCAGGGCGCACAAGGGCATCACCGTCGAACAGGCCTCTGACACGGTCACCGATCCGTCGTACTTCGGCACGATGATGGTGCACCTCGGCCTCGCGGACGGGATGGTGTCCGGGGCGGCGCACACGACGGCGCACACGATCCGCCCGGCGTTCGAGATCATCAAGACCCGCCCGGAGGTGTCCGTGGTGTCGAGCGTCTTCCTGATGGCGCTCGCCGACCGGGTGCTCGTCTACGGCGACTGCGCGGTGATCCCGGATCCGACGGCCGAGCAGCTGGCGGACATCGCGATCTCGTCCGCGGAGACGGCGGAGCAGTTCGGCATCGAGCCGCGCGTGGCGATGCTGTCGTACTCGACCGGGGAGTCCGGGTCCGGCGCCGACGTCGACAAGGTGCGCGCCGCAACGGCGCTCGTGCACGAGCGGGCTCCCGAGCTCGCCGTGGACGGCCCCATCCAGTACGACGCGGCCGCCGATGCGGCGGTCGGCGCGGCGAAACTGCCGGGCTCGGCCGTGGCGGGACGGGCGACCGTGTTCATCTTCCCGGACCTCAACACGGGCAACAACACCTACAAGGCGGTGCAGCGGAGCGCGGGCGCCGTGGCGATCGGGCCGGTGCTGCAGGGACTCAGGAAGCCGATCAACGACCTCTCCCGCGGCGCGCTCGTCGACGACATCGTCAACACCGTCGCCATCACCGCGATCCAGGCAGGTCTCTCATGAGCGCCGTCCTCGTCGTCAACAGCGGCTCGTCGTCGTTCAAGTACCAGCTGATCGACCTCGACACCGAGCGTCCTCTCGCGAGCGGGCTGGTGGAGCGGATCGGCGAACGGTCCGGCCACACCATCCATCGCGGCCCGAACGGGACGAGCGAGCGGAGCCTGGAGATCCCGGATCACACCGCCGGGTTCCAGGCGATGATCGACGCGTTCGAGGCCGACGGCCCGAGCCTCGCCGAACATCCACCTGTCGCGGTCGGCCACCGCGTGGTGCACGGCGGGAAGCGGTTCTTCGAGCCGACCATCGTCACGCCGCTGGTCGAGATCAACATCGAAGACCTCGCCGACCTCGCCCCGCTGCACAACCCGGCCAACCTGCAGGGCATCCGCGCTGCGGAGAAGGCGTTCCCGGATGTGCCGCACGTTGCCGTCTTCGACACCGCCTTCCACCAGACGCTGCCGCCGGAGGCGTACACGTACGCCATCGACGCCGCGCTCGCCGAGCGGCACCGTGTTCGCCGGTACGGCTTCCACGGCACCTCCCACAAATACGTGTCGGAGGCCGCCGCGGAGTTCCTCGGGCGTCCGCTGGCCGACCTGAAGCAGATCGTCCTGCACCTCGGCAACGGGGCGTCCGCCTGCGCGATCGACGGCGGACGCTCGGTCGACACGTCGATGGGACTCACGCCGCTGGAAGGGCTGGTGATGGGCACCCGCTCCGGCGACCTCGACCCGGCCGTCCTCATCCATCTGGCCAGGAGGGCGAACCTCGACATCGACGGCCTCGACGAGCTGCTGAACCGCAAGAGCGGTCTGCTCGGGCTGTCCGGCACCGGCGACATGCGGGATGTGCGGCGCGCGGCGAACGACGGAGACGAGGCGGCGCAGCTCGCCCTCGCGACGACCGTGCACCGGCTGAAGCACTACATCGGCGCGTACACCGCACTGCTCGGCGGGCTCGACGTCCTGACCTTCACCGCGGGCATCGGCGAGAACGACGCAGCGCTCCGGGCGGATGCGCTGGCCGGGCTCGAGGGGCTGGGCATCGTGCTCGATCCAGAGCGCAACGCCAGCCCGTCGTCGGAAGCGCGGGTCATCTCGGCGGACGGCTCTCCGGTGACCGTGCTGGTCGTGCCGACGGACGAAGAGCTGGAGATCGCCCGCCAGACCGTGCAAGCGATCGGGCAGAGCGCGACGGGGGCCTCCGCCGCCGGGTGACCGGCGACCGGCTGCGGTGGTGACATGCGCGCGCGGAACGGCACGGGGCGGCGATGGCTCGCCGCCCGCCGCTCCGCTGTGTTCGCCGCCGTGTGCTCGCTGCTGCTCGCGGCGACAGCGCTCACCGGATGCACGTCGACGGTCGTCCAGGGAGGGCCGCGCTTCGTCACGCCTCCGCTCATCCGGTACACATCGGTCCTCTGGCCGGTTCCGCTCGAACTCGTCGGGGCCGAGCCGGGGAGCCGCCTGCGGCTGGAGGCGAGGATGAGCACACCGCGTGGGCTCTGGAACTCGTCGGCGACATACACGGTCCCCGCCTCCGGCACGCTCGACCTCGCCGCGGCGCGGCCCCAGCTCTCCCGGTTCGCCGAGCCGGACTCCGCCGGACTGTTCTGGTCGCTGCGCGGCCCGCAGCTGGGCGAGGAGGCGCTCGCCGAACAGTGGATGCGCGAGACGTCCCCCGTCACGGTCACCGCGTTCGACGGCAGCAGGCCGATCGCCGCCCGCACCTTCCGCCTGCAGGGGATCGGGGCGGGCATCCGCACCAGTGGCGTCTTCACCAGGGACCTGCTCGCGGCGACGGCGGCCAGGGAGGGTGGAACGGCACCGCGCATCCCGCAGCAGACGCACGAGGATGTGCAGGTGGGCACGTTCTACAGCGCGCGCTCGATCGAGCGGCCGCGCACCCCGGCCGTCGTGGTGTTCGACGACCAGGCTCCCGGCGCATCCGGGGACTTCGTCGGCCCGCTGCTGACGCTGTTCGGCGCATCGGTGTTCGTGGTCCCTGTCACACAGTCGGCCGACGGCGTGCGCCTGACCTCGATCCTCGATGCCGACACGGTCGGCGCCGTGCTCGACTGGCTCGACCAACGGCAGGACGTGGACGGGCGGCAGGTGTTCGTCTACGGCACCGGCCCGTCGGAGCAGCTGGCGCTGTGGACGGCCGCGCGGTTCTCCTGGCGGCTCGCCGGAGTGTTCGCCTCCGGGGGAGCGACGGCGCTGCTCTGCCTGCCGTCGAGCGCGGTCGGCCCGGTGTTCGAGAACGGCAGGCCGGCGGGCTGCCGCGTGGACCCGTCCGTCATCGACGCGCAGGCGGTGCCCGCTCTCTCGCTCGTCCGCGGGCCGCTGGTGCTCGGCTGCTCGGAGCGCGACGAGACGCTCCGGTCGTCCTGTGCCTGGCTCGACGCCGCGATGGCCACCAGGGGCACGCGGGCGGGCGACGTCGTCCTCCGCGAGAGCGCAGCGTCGCACGCGACGATGGTGCCTCCCGGGCTGCCGATCGCCATCCCGGACGGCCCGAGCGGGCAACAGACCGAGCGCGCCAGGATCGCGTTCTGGAACGCCGTGCTGAACGCGCTGCTGAGGGCGGGTCGCTCGTGAGAGGCCGTCGATGGTCGCGCGCCGCCGCGCTGGTCACCGCCCTGCTGGTCGCCGCCGTGCTGACCGGATGCGGTGGGGCGCCGCGCTCGCTCGGCCCACGATTCGTGGTCGACCTCCTGCATCCGGGAGTCACCGACCCCGTGCTCGTCTCGCTGGTCGGACTGCGGCCGGGAGGGGATGCGGTGCTCACGGCGACGGCGCACACCGGATCCGGCACCTGGACGTCGCGGGCGGTCTACGTCGTTCCACCGAACGGCGTGATCGCGCTCTGGCGGGCGAAGCCGATCCTCGCGCCGTACCCTGCACCGGATCCCGCCGCCCTGTTCTGGAGCATGACCGGCCCTCCCGTGAGCCAGAGCGAGCTGGAGCAGACCTGGGCGGGGAACGACATCGACATCACGCTCGCGGCCGACCAGGACGGCAGGGAGGTCGCCTCCACGATCCTGCACCGCACCGGCTTCAACACCGCGACGGCGCCGCGCGACGTGTTCGCACGAGACCTCCTGAGCCCGAGCGAACGGGACGAAGCCGGCGCGGACTTCGACAGGAGGATCGGGACCTTCGTGACGCCGCTCCCCGACCCGACGCAGCCCCGCCCCGCCGTGATCGTCGTGGACGGCGACGACGGAGGCGGCTCAGGGAGGTTCGTCGCCGGGCAGCTCGCGGCGAACGGGTTCCCCGCCTTCATCCTCCCGTCGTTCGGCCCGACGGGGCAGATCCCCGGGTCGTCGGCGCTCAGCGTCGAGTCGTTCGACGCCGCGCGGGCCTGGCTGGCTGAGCAGCCGGAGGTCGATCCGTCCCGCATCTTCGTGTGGGGCAGCTGGCGGGCGGCCCCGCTCGCCCTCTGGTTCGCGGCGAACGAGCCGTACGCGGTCTACGGCGCCATCGCGGCGAGCGGTCCGACCTCTCTGCTCTGCACGGCCTCCGGGGGAGCGTCGCCGCTGACCAGCGGGGGAGATCCTGTGCCGTGCGAAAGCCAGGTGCGGACGATCGCGGACACTCCGGCGCTGCGGCTGGACCGCATCCCTGGCCCGGTGGTGCTCGCCTGCGGGACGGCGGACGAGGTTCTGTCGAACGCGTGCGAGTGGCTCACGGCGGCGGAGCACGCGCGGGGCGAGCGGACGGGCGACGTCCTGCTGCGTGCCGTCGGGGCAGGGCACGCGATCAGCACGCCGCCGCTCGTGCCCGTCGGGCTGTCGGAGTCGTCTCCCGCGCTTGCGCAGGCGACCGAGCAGGCGCGGGCCGCGCTCTGGCGGGATGCGCTGGCGACGCTGGAGAGGGCGGTGCGGTGATGGGCGGGGGAGTGTTTCGGAGGGACGAGTCGGGCGGCTTCGGCCGGAGGGTCGCCGCTGTCGTGGCCGTGCTCGCCGCCGTCGCCGTCGTGCTCACCGGATGCGCCCAACCCGACACGGGTGCGGGACGCGAAGGTCCGCGGTTCGTCTTGAACAGGAATCCAAGCCCAGTCTGGCAACCCATCGGCATCCGGCTGACCGCCCTCCCTCCCGGCCAGCGCGTGACCATCACGGCGACGGTCCGCGACGGCGCGCTCTGGTCGTCGCACGCCGACTATCTCGTGCCGGCGAGCGGCACCGTCGACCTCGACAGGCAGGCGCCGGTCGACGCGCCCTTCGCCGGGGCGGACGGGATGGGGCTGTTCTGGTCGCTGCGCAGCGCATCCGGGGCGCCGGCATCGTCGAGCGAGACCTGGGGCGCAACGACGCAAAGGGTGGTGCTGGCGGCGGCGGTCGGCGGGCGCAGGATCGCCCAGACCTCGGTGGAGCGGATCGGCCTCGCGTCCGGGGCGGTGTCGCACGCGGTCTTCGACGACGGCATCTCGGGAGACTACTTCGAGCCGACGGCGGGCGATTCCGCGCTGCGCCCGGCCATCATCGTCTTCGACGGGACGGACAACGGCACCCCGACGGGCGTCCTCGCGGCGTCACAGCTCGCGGCGAACGGCTACCCGGCGCTCGCACTGTCCACCTTCGGCTCCGCCGGGCAGCTCGATCCGTCGCACACGTTCCCGGCGGAGCGCTTCCTGTCCGCGCTCGCCTGGCTGCGCTCCCAGCCGGGCGTCGACCGGCAGCGGATCTTCACGTTCGGAACCTCCCGGGGCGCGCAGCTCGCGCTCTGGACGGCGGTGGCGTATCCGGGCCTGGTCTACGGCGCCATCGCCCCGGGAGGCACGACCGGCCTGATCTGCAACTCTCCCGTGCCCAACCCGGCGGTGACGGTCGGCGGGAGCTGGGTGCCGTGCGCCTCCGGCACGCGGGACACCAGCAGCGCGAACGTGCTGAAGCTGTCCCGCATCCCGGGCCCGATCGTGCTCGGCTGCGCGGGCCGCGACGAACAGCTCGACAACGGATGCGCGTGGATGAACGCGGGGATCACCGCCAGGGGCGACAGGATCGGCGACGTCTACGTGCGCGCTCCGGATGCGACGCACCTCTTCTATGCGCCGCCGTACACCCCGCTGTACCTGCCGGCCGCTCCGTACGCGCAGCCGACGGAGAACGCCAGGGTGCGGCTCTGGAACGGCATCCTGGAGGCGCTCTCCGAGCCGTCGAGCGTGCCGGGGAGGTGATCGCACCACCGGCCTGATCCCGCTGCGATCCTCCGGTCCGAATGTCAGCGGCGGCAAGTACCATGATGGGGTGGTTACCGCACTGTATCGCCGCTATCGGCCAGACACCTTCGCCGAGATGATCGGGCAGTCGCAGGTGACCGAACCGCTGATGACGGCGCTGCGCACCAACCGGGTCAATCACGCATACCTGTTCAGCGGTCCGCGCGGCTGCGGCAAGACAACGTCGGCGCGCATCCTGGCCAGGTGCCTCAACTGCGCGGAGGGTCCGACGGACACCCCGTGCGGCAAGTGCTCGAGCTGCATCGAGCTGAGCCGCGACGGCGGAGGTTCGCTCGACGTGGTCGAGATCGACGCCGCGAGCCACAACGGCGTCGACGACGCGCGCGACATCCGGGAGCGCGCCATCTTCGCTCCCGCCCGCGACCGCTACAAGATCTTCATCCTCGACGAGGCGCACATGGTCACCCCGCAGGGCTTCAACGCTCTGCTGAAGATCGTCGAGGAGCCGCCGGAGCACGTGAAGTTCATCTTCGCGACCACCGAGCCGGAGAAAGTGATCGGCACCATCCGGTCGCGCACCCACCACTACCCGTTCCGGCTCGTGCCGCCCGCGCAGATGCTCGACTACGTGCAGAGCCTGTGCGACAGCGAAGGCGTGCAGGTCGCACCCGGCGTGCTCCCGCTCGTCGTGCGCGCCGGCGGCGGTTCGCCGCGCGACACCCTCTCCCTGCTCGACCAGCTGATGGCGGGCTCCGACGAGAAGTCGGTCGAGTACGAGCGCGCCGTCGCCCTGCTCGGCTACACGCACGCCGCCCTGCTCGACGAGGTGGTCGACGCCATCGCAGCACGGGATGCCGCCGGTGCGTTCGGCGCCATCGACCGCGTCGTGCAGACCGGGCAAGACCCGCGCCGCTTCGTCGAAGACCTCCTCGAACGCCTCCGCGACCTCATCGTCGTCTCCGCGACCAGCGCGGAAGGCGCCGCCGCCGTGCTGCGCGGCATCCCGCAGGACGAACTCGACCGGATGGCGGTCCAGGCGATGAAGTTCGGCGCGGCAGAGCTCTCGCGCTCGGCCGACATCGTCAACGCCGCCCTCACCGAGATGACCGGCGCGACCTCGCCGCGCCTGCACCTGGAACTGATGATCGCCCGCGTGCTCGTCCCGTCGAGCGACGAGAGCGAGCGCGGTGCGCTCGCCCGCGTCGAGCGGCTGGAGCGCAGGGTCGGCGTGAGCGACGCGACGGGTGGTGCGGCTGGGGGCGCTGAGGCTCCGGCGGCGTACGAGCCTGTGGCGGTGCCGCGGGTTGCGCCTGCTGCCGCTCCGGTTGCGGCGGCGCCTGCTGCTGCCGCACCGGCACCTGCGCCTGCTGCTGCACCCGTGCCTGCTGCGGCGGCCTCTGCGTCCACGGGCGAGACGGCTGCGGCGGCTGCGAAGCCTGCATCGGTGGATGCGCCTGTCGCTGCGGGCGGTGCCGGCGCTGACTCGGCGCCCGCCGCTTCGGTCACCGCGCCTGCCGCCGAAAAGGTCGCTCCATCCACTGCATCCACTGCACCCGCCGCAACCCGCGCTGCTGCCCCGGTCGGTCCCGTCACGACCCAGCAGGTCAAAGACGCGTGGCCGCAGATCCTCGACGCCGTGCAGCGCGCGAAGCGCAGCGCGTGGATGGTCGTGTTCACGGCCCAGGTCCGTTCCCTCAACGATGACGTCCTCACCCTGTCGTTCCCGAGCGACAACGACGTGGCGAGCTTCAAGCAGCAGCAGGGCACGGACACGAAGGGCGTGAGCGAGTACCTCCGCCAGGCCATCGTCGACATACTCGGAATCCGGGTGAAGTTCATCGCCAGGGCCGACGGCGCCCAGAGCGGCGGCCCCGGGCCCTCCGGCGGAACCCGCCCGACCCCCGGCACCCCAGCGCCCGGCGGCGGAGCGCCCTCGGCCGCTGCGCCCTCCGCTCCCGCTTCCGCGCCGGCAGCCTCCGCGTCGTCCGCCGGCGCTGGCTCCGCGCCCGCGTCTGGCCAGGGCGGTGCGGCGTCCGCCCCCGCTGCTAACTCCACCTCGACCGCCCCGGCTGCCTCCACCTCCGCGGCCACCTCCACCTCCGCAGCCGCCACCACGTCCACCGCCACCTCCACTGCCACCACGCCCGCCGCAGTGACGACGGAGTGGGCGGTCGTAAGCATCCCCGGCGGAAGCTCGGCCCCGGCAGACACCACCTCGGCCACCACCTCGGCCCCCACCCCCGCCGCCCGCGCAGCCTCCGCGCCCGCCGCATCCGCCGTCGCGACGCTCGAACGCGACGACTACCCGCACGACGACGTGCCCCCGCCGGAGACCGAGCCGCCGTTCGAGCCGCCCGTCCCCGACGAGCCCGAGGGCGAGTGGGCGGTCAGCGCACCCGACGACGAGCCCATCGAGCGAGCAGCGCCAGCGGCAGCGTCCGCACCGACAGCAGCGTCCGCACCAGCAGCGCCCGGCGCATCCACCCCCACCCAGCAGCCCGCATCCGCCGGCCGCGTGGAGGAGCGCCCCGCGCGCACCGCACCGGCGTCCGGCGCGCGCACCCCCACATTCCAGCAGCCGCAGCGGTACGGCGAGGCGGTGGTGCGCGAGATCCTCGGCGCCACCTTCATCGAAGAGCAGGCAGCACCGCCTGCCGGGTCGAGGTAAGGCGTGTACGAAGGAATCGTCCAGGAGCTGATCGACGAACTCGGGCGGCTTCCCGGCATCGGGCCGAAGTCGGCGCAGCGCATCGCGTTCCACATCCTGCAGACCGAGACGTTCGACGTGACCAGGCTCGCGGAAGTGCTGCTCGAAGTGCGTGACAAGGTGCGCTTCTGCGAGATCTGCGGCAACGTCTCCGAGCAGGAGACCTGTTCCATCTGCCGCGATCCCCGCCGCAGCCCGGAGCTGATCTGCGTCGTCGAGGAGGCGAAAGACGTCGTCGCCATCGAGCGCACCAGGGAGTTCCGCGGCCTCTACCACGTGCTCGGCGGGGCGATCAGCCCGATCGACGGCGTCGGCCCGGACGACCTGCGCATCCGGCAGCTGATGCAGCGCCTCGCCGACGGCACCGTGCAGGAGGTCATCATCGCCACCGACCCCAACCTGGAGGGCGAGGCGACGGCCACCTACCTCAGCCGCCTGCTCACCACGATGGAGATCCGCGTGACCAGGCTCGCCTCCGGCCTGCCCGTCGGAGGCGACCTCGAGTACGCGGACGAGGTCACCCTCGGCCGTGCGTTCGAGGGCAGACGCCTCATCTCCTGAGCCCTGCCGACCACCCCTGCCGGGGCCGTCGGACCGGCGGCGTCATATGGGATTCGGCGTATGTGATCGCCGGTAGGATGGGGGTTCCGGCTTATCCCCAGGAGTATCAGTGGCCCTCATCGTGCAGAAATTCGGCGGATCGTCCGTCGCAGACGCAGAGAGCATCAAGCGCGTCGCGAAACGCATCGTCGAGACCCGCAAGGGCGGCAACGAGGTCGTCGTCGCCGTCTCCGCGATGGGCGACACGACGGACGAGCTGCTCGACCTCGCCCACGACGTCACCCCCATCCCGGCCCCGCGCGAGCTCGACATGCTGCTCACCGCGGGAGAGCGCATCTCGATGGCGCTCCTCGCGATGGCGATCCGCAGCATGGGATACGACGCGCGCTCGTTCACGGGCAGCCAGGCCGGCATGATCACCGACGCGCAGCACGGCGCAGCGCGCATCGTCGACGTGACGCCCGGCCGCATCCGGGACGCGCTCGACGACGGCGCCATCGCGATCGTCGCCGGCTTCCAGGGCTTCAACCGCGACACCAAAGACATCACCACCCTCGGCCGCGGCGGCTCGGACACCACCGCCGTCGCCCTCGCCGCCGCACTCGGCGCCGAGGTCTGCGAGATCTACACCGACGTGGACGGCGTGTTCACCTCCGACCCGCGCGTCGTGCCCAACGCGCGCAAGATCGACCGCATCACCAGCGAAGAGATGCTCGAACTGGCCGCGGCCGGCGCGAAGGTGCTCTATATTCGCGCGGTGGAATATGCGCGTCGCCACAACGTGACCCTGCACGTCCGCTCCTCGTTCAACAACAACGACGGAACCCTCGTGCTCAACGAAGCAGCGGCCGAGGCCGCGAAGAAGAAGGACGGAACCGTGGAAGAGCCGATCATCGCCGGAATCGCCACCGATCTGAGCGAAGCAAAGATCACCGTCGTCGGCGTGCCCGATGTGCCGGGCAAGGCCGCTCAGATCTTCAAGATCGTCGCGAAGACCGAGGCCAACGTCGACATGATCGTGCAGAACGTGTCCGCCGCAGCCACCGGCCTCACCGACATCTCCTTCACCCTGCCCAAGTCCGAGGGCCAGCGGGTGCTGACCGCCCTCAACGCCGAGCAGCCGGATGTGGGCTTCCAGTCCCTGCAGTACGACGACCAGATCGGCAAGCTCGCCCTCGTCGGCGCCGGGATGCGCACCAACACCGGAGTCTCCGCCCAGCTCTTCGCCGCCCTGTTCGACGCCGGCATCAACATCGAGATGATCTCCACCAGCGAGATCCGCATCTCGGTCGTCACCCGCGCAGACACGGTCAACGAGGCTGCGCGCGTCGTGCACAAGGCGTTCGGCCTCGACGGAGACGACAAGGCGATCGTCTACGCGGGCACGGGGCGCTGACCGGGCGCGACCACTGCCCCCATTCACATCGCGGCGGGAATGCGCGCAGCACGACCGTCGTTCGACCTCACAACACGAGACCCGAAGGGGCCACACCATGAGCGAGACAAGAGAACTCACCGTCGCCGTCGTCGGAGCGACCGGCCAGGTCGGCAGCGTCATGCGCCGCCTGCTGGAAGAGCGCGACTTCCCGGTCGGGCGCATCCGCTTCTTCGCCTCCGCCCGTTCGGCCGGCACGACCCTGCCGTTCAAGGGTGAGGACATCGTGGTGGAGGACGCGGCCACGGCCGACGTCGCCGGCATCGACATCGCCCTCTTCTCCGCCGGTGCGACCGGCTCGAAGGCGCAGGCGCCCCGGTTCGCCGAGGCCGGTGCCATCGTCATCGACAACTCGAGCGGCTGGCGGATGGACCCGGATGTGCCCCTCGTCGTCAGCGAGGTCAACCCCGAAGCCATCGCGGATGCGCGCAAGGGCATCATCGCGAACCCGAACTGCACCACGATGGCCGCCATGCCGGTCCTCAAGGTCCTGCACGAGGAGGCCGGTCTGGAACGCCTCATCGTGAGCACGTACCAGGCCGTCTCCGGCTCCGGCCTCGCCGGCGCCGAGGAACTGGCCGGGCAGGTCCGCGCGGCCGTCGCCGACGAGAACCTGCTGCAGCTCGTGCACGACGGCTCGTCCGTCGCCCTGCCGGAGCCCGTCAAGTACGTGCGTCCCATCGCGTTCGATGTGATCCCGCTCGCCGGCTCGATCGTCGACGACGGTGAGAACGAGACGGACGAGGAGAAGAAGCTCCGTAACGAGAGCAGGAAGATCCTCGGCCTGCCGGAGCTGCTGGTCAGCGGCACGTGCGTGCGCGTCCCTGTCTTCACCGGTCACTCGCTGTCGATCAACGCGGAGTTCGCCAAGCCGATCACCCCCGAGCGCGCGGAGGAGCTCCTGGCGAGCGCCCGCGGCGTCGTGCTGACCGACGTGCCGACCCCGCTCGAAGCAGCAGGCAAGGACCCGAGCTTCGTCGGACGCATCCGGCGCGACGAGGGCGCCCCCGCCGGTCGTGGGCTCGCGCTGTTCATCAGCAACGACAACCTCCGCAAGGGTGCCGCGCTCAACGCGGTGCAGATCGCGGAGATCGTCGCCGAGCGCCTCTCGACCCCCGTCACCGCCTGAAACGACCTCGTCGGCGGTGCGCTGAGCGGCTCCCGGACAAAGCCGGGCGCCGGGCACCGTAGGATTGTCTGGTGAGCAAATCTCCCATCGACGTCGTCCTCATCGGCGGTGGCATCATGAGTGCCACGCTCGGAGCCCTCATCCAGAGGGTGCAGCCGGACTGGACCATCCGGCTCTACGAGAACCTGGGCGAGGTGGCGCAGGAGAGTTCCAACCCGTGGAACAACGCGGGCACCGGCCACGCGGCCCTCTGCGAGCTCAACTACATGCCGGAGGCCGCAGACGGCAGCGTCGACCCGGCAAAGGCCATCGCGATCAACGAGCAGTTCCAGCTCAGCCGCCAGTTCTGGGCGAGCCTGGTGAAGTCCGGCGATCTTCCCGAGCCGTCGACGTTCATCAACTCCACCCCGCACATGACGTTCGTGCACGGCCGCGACAACGTCACCTATCTGCGCAAGCGCTACGAGGCGCTGAAAGACCAGCCGCTCTTCGCCGGGATGGAGTACACGGAAGACCCGGCTGTGCTCGCCGGGTGGACCCCTCTGCTCACCAAGAAGCGCAACCCCAAGCAGCGCGTCGCCGCCACCCGGGTTCCCGCCGGCACCGACGTCGACTTCGGCGCGCTCACCAAGGCGCTCGTGAACGACCTCGCCGACCGCGGGGCAGACATCGCCCTCAATCACAAGGTGCGCAGCATCAAGCGCACCAAGGACGGGCTGTGGAAGCTCAAGGTGCGCCACCAGGTCGGCCACACCCCGCACGAGGTCACGGCACGGTTCGTGTTCGTCGGCGCGGGCGGCGGCGCCCTGCACCTGCTGCAGAAGTCCGGCATCCCCGAGATCAACGGCTTCGGCGGTTTCCCGATCTCCGGCCAGTTCCTGCGCACCAGCGACCCGAAGATCGTCGCCCAGCACCAGGCGAAGGTCTACGGCAAGGCTGCCGTCGGCGCACCGCCCATGTCGGTGCCGCACCTCGACACGCGCGTGGTCGACGGACAGGCTTCGCTCCTGTTCGGGCCGTACGCCGGATTCAGCCCCAAGTTCCTCAAGACCGGCACGTGGTGGGATCTCCCCGGTTCGATCCGCGCTGGCAACCTCATCCCGATGCTCGCCGTGGCGAAGGACAACTTCGACCTCATCAAGTACCTCGTCGGCGAACTGCTCGCCAACCGGGCCAAGAAGATGAAGGCGCTGCAGGAGTTCATGCCCACCGCCAAGAGCGAGGATTGGGAGCTGATCACCGCCGGCCAGCGCGTGCAGGTGATGAAGAAGGACGCGAAGAAGGGCGGCGTGCTGCAGTTCGGCACAGAGGTCATCGCGTCGGAGGACGGCTCGATCGCCGGTCTTCTCGGGGCGTCGCCCGGCGCATCCACTGCGGTGCCGATCATGCTCGACGTGCTCAAGCGGTGCTTCCCCGACCGATACGACGCCTGGCTGCCCACGCTCACGGAGCTCGTGCCCACCATCGGGACGACGCTGAACGACAAGCCTGCCGAGGCGGAGCGCGTGGTCGCCGAAACGGCAGAGGTGCTGCACATCTCGCGCTGAGCCTTTCGGAAAGCGCTGGACATTTCGGCGACGACGTTGGTAGAGTCGTCGGCGCTATGAAGTAGGAATCTCCTTATCGTCCCGCGCCTGAGGCTTTCGCCCACGCGATGCAGTGCATCGTGGCGCCGTCGACATAGCCAGATGACCAGGTCATCGCTTTTCAGCGCTCCGGCGCGGCTGTCGACGGGAACACCCGGCGGGAAACGGCTCCTCGGAGCGCTCGACAAGGCGGTTTCCCATGCCAGTGCATTTTCCAACAACCATTCCCGTCGCGGCGGTCGCCGACCACCTCAAGGCCGACGGCATCTCGCAGAGCTACGGCGATCGGCGCGTGCTCACCGACGTCTCGCTGACCGTCGCACCGGGCTCCCGGCTCGGCCTGATCGGGGAGAACGGGGTCGGCAAGTCGACGCTGCTGCGCATCCTGGGCGGCGCCGAGGCCCCGGACGGCGGCGCGCTCGTGCGTCCGGCGCGCACCGGCATCCTCTGGCAGGAGGTGCGCTTCACGCCCGAGGACACCCTCACCGCGCTCATGGAGAGCGCTCTGGTGGAGGTGCGGGCGATCGAGCGCGAGCTGGAGGCTTCGGCGTCCGCGCTCGCCGGCGACGACCCGGATGCGGACGCGGCTTCCCGCTATGCCGCGGCGCTCGACGCGGCGGAGCGTGCCGACATCTGGAGTGTGGATGCGCGGCGCGACGAACTCCTCGACGGTCTCGGTGTCGGGTCCATCCCGTTGCACAGACGGCTGTCCGAGGTGTCCGGTGGCCAGCGCAGCAGGTTCGCCCTGGCGGCGCTCCTGCTCTCGCGGCCGGACGCGCTCCTCCTCGACGAGCCCACCAACCACCTCGACGACGACGCTGCGCTCTTCCTGGAGCGCCAGCTGATCGCCTGGCGTGGTCCGGTGGTGTTCGCGAGCCACGACCGCGCCTTCCTGGATGCGGTCGCGACCAGCCTGCTCGACCTCGACCCTTCGCGCTCCGACACGACGGTGTTCGGCGGCAACTACAGCGCATACCTGGCCGCGAAAGCGGACGAGCGTGAGCGCTGGGAGCGGCAGTTCGCCGACGAGCAGGACGAGCTGAAGGCGCTGAAGTTCGCTGTCGACGTGACGGCGCGCGGCATCGCCTGGTCCGGCAAAGTGCGCGACAACGACAAGTTCGCCAAGTCGTTCAAGGGCGGTGCGCTGGACAAGCAGATCAGCCGCCGCATCAAGAACGCGTCCGGTCGGCTCGACGACCTCTCGGAGAACCAGGTGCGCAAGCCGCCGGCGATCCTCAGCTTCGCGGGCATCCCGACCGGGTCGCAGGCGCTGAACGAGGAGGCTGGCACGCTGGTGCAGGTGTCGGATGCGCGCATCCCGGACCGCCTCGATGTCGTGTCGTTCCGAGTGGAGCCGCAGTCGCGCATCCTGATCACCGGTCACAACGGGGCGGGCAAGTCGACGCTCCTGTCGGCGCTGGCCGGACGGCAGCCGGTGGACTCCGGTGCGGTGACGAGGAGGAAGGGCCTGCGGGTCGGCCTCCTCGAACAGGACGTGCGTTTCGCCGACCCTGCCGCGAGCCCGCGGAGGATCTACGAGGAGCGGCTGGGCGAACGGCGCGCGGAGGCTGTGCCGCTGACGGGGCTGGGCCTGGTCGCGCCGCGCGACGTCGACCGTCCGGTCGGCACTCTGTCGATCGGCCAGCAGCGCAGGCTCGCGCTCGCGCTGATCCTCGCCAAACCGCCGCACGTCTTCCTGCTCGACGAACCGACCAACCACCTCTCCCTGTCGCTCGCGACGGAACTGGAGGAGGCGCTCGGCGCGTATCCGGGGGCGGTGGTGGTGGCGAGCCACGACCGCTGGCTGCGCGGAGCGTGGACGGGCGAGCGAGTCGAGATGGCCGGAGGCCGCATCGTGGCCTGACCGCGCTTGCTTAACCTTCGAACATATGTTCGAATGAATCCATGAGATGGAGCGGGCAAGAACTCACGGCCGAAGAGCCGTCGACGCTGCCGGGGCTGGCGCGGCTCAACAACCTGGTGCGGTCGGTGCGCACCCCCGACTTCGCGGGCATCACGTTTCACGAGGTGCTCGCGAAGTCGGCGCTCAACAAGATCCCCGGTGGCGGAGGGCCGATGCCGTTCGGCTGGACCATCAACCCATACCGTGGATGCTCGCACGCGTGCGTCTACTGCTTCGCCCGGCCGACGCACTCCTATCTCGAGCTCGACGGCGGCAAAGACTTCGACCAGGAGATCATCGTCAAGGTCAACGTGGCCGATGTGCTCCGCAAAGAGTTGAGCCGACCGAGCTGGGGGCACCACCCGGTGGCACTCGGCACCAACACCGACCCGTACCAGCGGGCGGAGGGCAGGTACGCGCTGATGCCGGGGATCATCGACGCACTGGCAGACACGGGCACGCCGTTCAGCATCCTCACCAAGGGGTCCCTGCTGCGGCGCGACCTCGACCAGCTGGCAGACGCCGCCCGGCGGGTGCCCGTCGACCTCGCGATGTCGATCGCGGTCTACGACGACGAGCTGCAGCAGTCGGTCGAGCCCGGAACGCCCACCACCAAGGCGCGGCTGGCGACGGTCACGGCGGTGCGGGAGCACGGACTCGACTGCGCGGTGTTCCTCATGCCGATCCTGCCCTACCTCACCGACACCGGGGCGCACCTCGACGAAGCGCTCCGGCAGGCGAAGGAGGCGGGAGCGACGTCGGTGCTCTACACGGCCCTCCATCTCAAGCCGGGCGTGAAGGAGTGGTACTACCTGTGGCTCGGGAGGGAGTATCCCGAGCTGCTGCCGCAGTACCGCCGCATGTATGGCGGAGGGGCGCACGCTCCGAAGGAGTATCGCAAATGGCTGGCGGCCAAGATCAAGCCGCTGATCAGTGCGCACGGGCTGCAGCGCGGAGAAGAGGACCCCCTGACAGGCGGGGTGAGGTCGACTGCGCTCGGGATGCTGCGCGACGGCGAGGGGGAGCGGCAGGTGGTGTCCGCCGCAGCGGGAGCGCGCCGCATCAGGGTGATCCCGGAGGAGGTGGATGCGGAGAGCAACGGACTCACGGTGCTCGGGGTGCAGCCGACGCTGTTCTGAGGGTTGCGTGCGGGGTACATCGTTTGGACATTGGGGTACACACGGGATGCCGGAGGTGACATAATCCCCCTGAGGCTCAGGCGGAGGCTCAGGACACGAGGGGGTGGAGATGTCGCTCGGGCTACCGAGTCATCTCGCGCGGGTCGCCAACTCGCGGGCGCTCGCCACTGCTGCGCGCTGGGCGGGGCTGGTGTGCCTGGCGTCCGCGTTCGTGAACGTGACCGTCGCCGGGTTCGGGGCCGCCGGAGCGTTCTCGTGGGTCGGCCTGCTGGTGCTGCTGCCGATGGTGGGACTACTGGTACTGCTGGCGCGGGGGAGGACGCTCTCGCTGACTGTCGCCTACCTGGTGGTCGGGGCGCTCTCCACGTACGTCTACGTGCTGATCCTCCTGACGACTACGCCCAGTTACACGGACACCAACTTGTTCGTGGTGGCACTGCCGGTGGTCGCGATGACGCTGGTCGGCGGAGCGGGCACGGGGTCACTGACGGGGATCCTGTGGTCGACCGTGGGGTTCGCGCTCGCCGAAGTGGCCGTGATGCTGGCCGCGTCCAACGCGGGGCGGGTGTTCCGGCCGGACGCGATCTCGCTCGGCGCGTACCTGCTGTTCGTCGGGGTACTGGCCTTCGACGGGATCACCCGCGGCACGCGCAGCCGCACCCAGTCCGCCATCCACCGCTCCGTCCGGGATGCGCGGCTCATCGACCTGCGCCGCGACGTGATCGCCGAGTACGCGGCCGACCTCCACGACACGGTTCTCAGCGAGCTGCTCGCCGTGGCCGCCGCGACGCCGGGACCGCTGGCGCCGCGGCTCCGGGCGCGCATCGAAGCCGATCTCGCGTCGCTCGGCGGCGCGGTGCCGGGGGTGCCGAGGGCGCCGGGAGCGGCGGGGGCGGCTGCTCGCGACGTGGAGGGCGGTCCCGAGGCAGGGGAGCGTGGCGACGGCGCGAGCGACACGAGCGGCGCAGGTAGCGCGAGCCAGGGAGGCGACTCGCTCGCGGGCGGGGGTGGCCTCGAGGCGCATCACGCGCATCCACGGGGTGACGGCACGACCGGGGACGTGTGGCTCGGCAGCGAGTTGCACCGGGCGGTCGAGTCCGCCCGCGACGAAGGGCTGGCGGTGAGCATCTCCGGCGACCGGGATGTGATCGGCCGGCTGTCGGAGGAGCGCAGGCGGGCCGTCGGGCTGGCCGTGCGGCAGTGCCTCGTCAACGTGGTGCGGCACTCCGGGAGCGCGACCGCCGAGGTGACGCTGTCGTCGTCGGGCGACTCGGTTTCCGTCATGGTGGTGGACGAGGGGCATGGATTCGTGCCGTCGGCTGCTGCGGCGGACAGACTCGGGTTGCGGCAGTCCGTGCACGACAGGATCGGACGCGTCGGCGGCGCCGTGACCATCTACTCGAGCGAGGACGTCGGCACCACCGTGCTCATCGTCGTCCCGGCCGGCGACGAGGAGGCGGCGGGATGACCGCGCTCGACGACGCCACCATCGTGCGGCTGCGATCCGGGTCGTTCGAACGCACCCCGCAGCGGCTCGACCCGCTCGGCGTGCAATCGGCGTGGATGCTCGTCCCGCTGCTCTGCGTGGTGGCCGTCGGGTACGCCGTCTACTCCACCGTCCAGCACGCCCACCAGCTGCGCGACCCCGCGCTCGCGTACTCCGCCATCGTGCTGCTCGTCCTCGCCGGCATCGCGTTCTCCGTGCGCGCGCATCCGGCCCTCGCTCCGTTCGGACGCGGCGCGCACCTCTCCGTGATGGCGGTGACGCTGATCGCAGCCCTCGCGTTCACGGCGGCGTCGTGGGGACGCAACCTGCGCATCCAGGACGACTGGGGGCAGATCGCCGTCGCCCTGTTCCTGATCGCGATGCCGTTGTACCGGCCGATCTCCGAGGTGATGGGGGTCGCCATCGTCTCCGCGTTCGCACTCGGGCTCTCCTCGGCGCTGCAAGGGCCCTCGCTCGCGCTGGTCACGAGTCCCGTCGTGTACTTCACCGTGTCCGCGACGCCGATCGTCGCGCTCGCGTTGGGAGGGTGCGGGTACGCCTGGACGATGACGGGCGAGACGCTGGCCTGGCGGCAGGTCGCCAAGCGCGGGCAGGCCGAGCTCGACACCGAGCTGCGCGAAACCGCCAGGCGCATGGTGGGGCAGGAGCAGATGTCCACGCTGAACGAGTCGACCGTGCCGTTCCTCGCCGACCTGCTGCGGCGTGGCGAGATCACGCAGGCGGACACCGCGGAGGCACGCGAGCTCGCCGTCCGGTTGCGCGACGGGACCGTCACCGCCGTCGACCGCACCTGGCTCGCCGAACGCCTCTCCCACGCGCTCGCCCAGCGCGGACTCGACCAGCGCACGACGCGCACCCTCCGGATGGTCGACGACCCTGAACGGCTCGACAGGGTGCTCAGTGACGAGCAGCGGGCGATCGTCGGCGCCATCATCGCGACCGTCGCGGCGCTGCCAGGGCTCGACCCGGCGTCCGTGCGCATCGTCGCGAGCAACCCGGAGCATCCGGCGTTCGAGCTGACCGCGGCGGCCGGGCAGATTCCGCGCGACCAGCGGAGGGCCATCGCCGCACTGCTCAGCTCCCTGCGCTCGGTGTCGATGGATGCGTCCATGCGCAGCCGGGGCCAGAACATCACGATCCGTTTCGCCGACCCGGAAGGGGAGAACAGGTGACCAGCGCATCCACTCCGCCACCGCCGATCCGCCTGGCGCTGCTCGACGACCACGAACTGCTGCTCGACAGCCTCTCGTCGTGGATCGAGAAGAACGCCCCCGACCTCGACCTGGTGCTGCGGGCCAGCAGCTGGCTCGAACTCGTGCACAGCGACCAATTCCCCACCGATCTGGTCATCATGGACCTGCAGCTGCGGGAGACCATCTCCATCGGCGCACGCGTGCGCACCTGCCGGGCGGCGGGGGCGAAGGTGATCGTGCTCAGCGCCGTCGACACCGCCGAAGATCGGGATGCGGCGCTCGCCGCCGGCGCCGTCGCCTACCTGAGCAAGACCCAGCCGATGTCCGAGGTGCTCGAGGCCGCCCTCAGTGCGATGGGCCGTGGCACGGACGATACGCAGAAGACCGCACAGCAGGAACCGGCGTGGCGGCCGAAGCCGAGCATCCCGGAGTCCGCGCGACCGCGGCTCAGCGACGGAGAGCGGCAGGCGCTCACGCTCTATGCCGACGGCAGGACCACCTCCGAGGTCGCCAAGGCGATGAACGTGCAATACGAGACCGCGAAGACCTACCTGCGCAGGGTGAGGGAGAAGTACGGCAAGGCGGGGAGGCCCACCAGTTCCCGCGCCGATCTGATCCGGCGCGCCGCCGAGGACGGCTACCTGACCTGACGTTCGGGCGGCACCCCCTAGGATCGGTGCGTGGCAAAACTGTATTTCCGCTACGGCGCGATGAACAGCGGTAAGAGCACGGCGATGCTCCAAGCGGCCTACAACTACGAGGAGCGCGGTCATCGCGTGCTGCTCACGAAGCCGTCGATCGACACCAAGGGCGACATGGGCATCCTGTCGCGACTCGGGGTGACCCGCGACGTCGACTACCTGCTGGCGCCGGAGTCCGACGCGTACGGCAAGTTCCAGCAGCACAGGGAGCGCACGATCAAGCGGTTCGACCGCGATGTGAGCGCCCTCCTCGTCGACGAGGCGCAGTTCCTGACGGAGGCGCAGATCGACGACCTGCTCCGGATCGCGCTGCTCGAGAACATCCCGGTGCTGGCGTACGGCATCCGCACCGACTTCCAGACCGTCGCCTTCCCCGGCAGCAGGCGCCTCCTCGAGATCGCGCACACCCTCGAAGAGCTCAAGACGATCTGCCGCTGCGGCAGGAAAGCCATCTTCAACGCGCGCAAGATCGACGGGATCTTCGTCTTCGACGGCGACCAGGTCGCGATCGACGGCGCATCCGTCAGCTACGAGTCGCTCTGCGGAGCCTGCTACCTGCAGGAGAGCCAGGGCGTGCTCAACAACGGCCGCAGGCACTGGCCACTCGACGCCGCCGCGTACACTGACGAGCCCGACCCCGACTTCACCTGATCGTCCGAGCACCCGCTCCCCGGAAGAAACGACTTCAGCATGAGAATCTCCGTGATCGGCTGCGGCTATCTCGGTGCGGTGCACGCCGCCTCCATGGCACACCTCGGCCACGAGGTCGTCGGCATCGACGTCGACGAACGCAAGATCGCCCTGCTGTCCTCCGGCCAGGCGCCGTTCTTCGAGCCCGGCCTGCCCGACGTGCTCGCCTCCTCGATCGCATCCGGTCGTCTGCGGTTCACCACCGACTTCGCCGCTGCGGCGGACGCCGACGTGCACTTCGTCGCGGTCGGCACCCCGCAGGTGGCCGACGGAGACGCCGCGGACATGCGCTACGTGGATGCGGCGTTCAGCACCCTGCTGAAGCACGCGAAGCCCGGGGATGTCCTCGTCGGCAAGAGCACCGTGCCCGTCGGGACGGCGGCGCGGCTGGCCGAGCAGGTCGAGTCGACCATGCCGGGCGCGACGCTCGCGTGGAACCCGGAGTTCCTGCGAGAAGGCTTCGCCGTGAAGGACACGATCGCCCCCGACCGGCTCGTCTACGGCGTCCCGGCCGGCGAGGCGGGGGAGCGCGCAGCGCGCATCCTGGACGAGGTCTACGCCTCGGCGGTGGCCACCGGCACGCCGGTGATCGTCACCGACTACGCCACGGCCGAGCTCGTGAAGGTTTCGGCGAACGCGTTCCTGGCCACCAAGATCAGCTTCATCAACGCGATGGCGGAGATCGCGGAGGCCACAGGAGCGGACGTGACCCAGCTGGCCGACGCGATCGGCCACGACGCGCGGATCGGCCGTCGCTTCCTGAACGCCGGCGTCGGCTTCGGCGGCGGCTGCCTGCCCAAGGACATCCGGGCGTTCAGCGCCCGGGCGCGGGAGCTCGGCAAGGGGGAGGCGCTGGCCTTCCTCACCGAGGTGGACAAGATCAACCTGCGACGCCGCGAGCGCGTGGTCGAGCTGGTGCGCGAGGAGGTGGGTGACCTCGAGGGAGCCCGCGTCGCGATGCTCGGGCTCGCCTTCAAGCCGCACTCGGACGACATCCGGGACTCCCCGGCGCTCGACGTGGCGATGCGGCTCGCGGAGGCGGGGGCCGTCGTGACGGCCACCGATCCTGAGGCGCTGGAGAGCGCGGCGGGCAAGGCCCCGCAGCTGATGTACGCCGCGTCCGCCGAGGAGGCGGCGCGCGACGCCGACGTGGTGGTGCTGCTCACCGAGTGGCCGCAGTTCACCGGCCTCGACCCCGCTGCGATCGGCGAGCTGGTCGCGCGTCGCAGCATCATCGACGGCAGGAACTGCCTCGACCCCGCAGCCTGGCGGGACGCCGGATGGACGTACCGCGGACTCGGTCGCTGACCGCATCCGGAAATACCCCCGGTTCTGGGTGGGAAGAAACCCTCCGCAAAAAGTGAGGAATTGTTAGATTAGTCGTATGGCGACGTCTGGCAGCACCCCGTACACCCCGGCCGGGGCTCCGCCGCGCCCGCAGAAGAACCCCGCGAGGCGCAGGACGATCCTCTGGATCGTGGCCGCCGTCGTGTTCGTGCTGCTGCTCGTCGGCGCATGGGTGAGCATCCGGGGGCTGCTGGCGAAGAACGAGTTGGAGTCGGCGCTTCCCGCGGCCAAGCAGGTGCAGACCGCTGTGGTCGCCGGCGACATCGCCACGGCCAAGACCGCGGCGAAGACCCTGCGCACGCACGCGGCGGAGGCGGCCTCCCTGACCGGCGACCCCGTCTGGCGCGTCGCGGAGCTGGTGCCACTGCTCGGCTCGAACCTCACGGCTGTGCGCGTCTCCGCCGCCTCCACAGACCAGCTCGCCTCCGAGGTGATCGACCCGCTGGTCGGGATCGCGAACCAGGTCGACCCCCGCGCGATCAAGCCGGTGGACAAGAAGATCGACCTCGCGCCGATCGCCGCAGCCAGGCCGGTGGTGGTGAAGGCGCAGCTCGCCTTCCATCACGCCAAGACCGAGGTGGACGGCATCGACACCGAGGGGACCATCCCGCAGGTGACCAGCGCAGTCGACCGGCTGCGCACCCAGCTCGGCAAGGCGGCGACCGTCGTGGATGCGGTGGGCAACAGTGCCCGTCTGCTGCCCCCGATGCTCGGGGCGGACGGGCCGCGCACCTACCTCGTGCTCGTGCAGAACCCGGCGGAGCTGCGCGCGACCGGCGGTCTCGTTGGCGCGCTCGCCCTCATCAAGGCCGACAACGGCGCGATCTCGCTCGAAGCGCAGTCCTCCGGAACGAGCATCGGCCCGTGGCCGGCTCCGGTGTCCGCGATCCCGGCGTCCACCCAGGGGCTGTACGGCCCGCTGCTCGCCCGGTTCATTCAGGATGTGAACCTCACGCCGCACTTCCCGCTCGCGGCCACCACGGCGGCCACGATGTGGAAGGAGACCCACGGAGGGGCGGTGGACGGCGTGCTCACGATCGACCCCGTCGTGCTCACCGGGCTGCTCAAGGCGACGGGACCGGTCGCGCTGCCGACGGGCGACATGCTCACCGCGGCGGACGCCATCCCGCTGCTGCTGAGCGAGAGCTACAAGAAGTTCGCGCTGCCCGAGCAGCAGGATGCGTACTTCGCCTCGGCCGCGACCGCCGTCTTCGACAGCGTCGCCTCCGGCAAGGCGGACGGCGGCGAGCTGGTGAAGGCGCTCGCGAACGCCGGAGCGCAGCGGCGTCTGCTGGTGTGGAGCGCGCATCCGGAGGAGCAGAAGGTGCTGGCACCGACGACGCTGTCCGGCGCGCTTCCCGCATCCGACGCGTCGACCGCCGGTCTCGGCGTGTATTTCAACGACGCCACCGGCGCCAAGATGGACTACTACCTCACCGCCAAGGTCGAGGCGGGCACGGCGATCTGCCGGGTGGACGGCAAGCCGACGAGCAGGATCACCGTCACGCTCACCAACAAGGCCCCCGCGGACGCGGGCACGACGCTGCCCGACTATGTCACCGGCGCAGGGACATACGGGGTGCCGCCCGGCAACATCCGCACACGCGTCGCCGTGTACGGAGCGACGGACGGCCTGCTCGTCTCGACCACCAGCGACGGGGCTCCGTACGCGACCATCTCCGGCACGGACGAGAAGCGGCCGGTGAGCGTCTTCACGGTCGAGCTGGCTCCCGGGGAGTCGAAGACGGTCAGTGTCGACCTGCTGAACGTGAAGCAGACGGAGCCCGGAATGGATGTGGAAGTCACACCGACGCTGCCGCGGACGTCCCCCGATGTGGGGGCATCCGGAAAGGTGTCGGTCGTTGCCCTGGACTGCGGCACGACGGTAAAGTGAGGAAACGTCAAGTTTGACGTACCCGTGCACTGATAGGCCTCCCCGAAAGGCTCCCCGAATGTCCAAGAAAGTTCTGGCAGCGCTGATCATCGGCGCTGCGATCGCCCTCGCGGCACCAGCCGCCGCCAACGCCGTCCCGTACACCCACGGCGGCGACTGCAGCATCAGCCCCACCACCGTCGCAGCCGGTGGCACGAGCACGATGACCTGCGCGCCCGGCACGTTCAAGCCGTCCGAGGGCGTCCAGTACGTCGTCTCCGGCAAGGACGCGTCCCAGGCCACCCTCAGCTCGGACCCCACGGCCACCCCCCAGGGCGGCTCGCAGGTCGAGGTCACCGTCCCGCAGGATGCGAGCGGCGCGTACACCGTCACGGCGACCGGCGCAACGAGCCAGGCCGCCTCCGCAGTGACCGTCACGGTGCTCCCCGCCGACGCTCCCGAATCCACCACGAGCTCCAGCTCGACCGGTCTCGCCTCCACGGGCTCGACCATCGGCTGGTACTTCGCCTGGATCGGCGGAGCACTGGTGGTCGTCGGCCTGATCGTGCTCTCGCTCATCGCGGCGGCACGCCGCAGGGCGAGCCAGTCCTGATCGCAGCGGAACGGGTGCGGCTCACAACGAGGTGAGCCGCACCCTTTCTCTCGAACGGGAAACTTCCCGCCTGGGGGAATCGCAGCACCGCGGCGGCGGTTGACTTCCACGTGACCACGCCAAGCCCTGCACCAGCACCCGTCCCGCTCAACGTCCTCGATCTGGCCAACCGGCCGTACGGGGGCACGAACGCGGACGCCGTGGCGGGCAGCGTCCGGCTCGCGCAGGCCGCGGAGGAGCTGGGCTACCAGCGCTTCTGGGTGGCCGAGCACCACGGGATGCCGGCCATCGCCTCCAGCGCGCCGGCCGTGCTCATCGCGGGGATCGCGGCCGCGACCTCGCGCATCCGGGTCGGCAGCGGCGGCGTGATGCTGCCGAACCACGCGCCGCTCGTCGTCGCCGAACAGTTCGGGACGCTCCGCGCGCTCTACGGCGACCGGATCGACCTCGGCATCGGCCGCGCGCCGGGAACGGACGGGGCGACGGCGATGGCCCTCCGCCGCAGCACAGAAGGTCTCGGCGTCGACGACTTCCCGCAGCAGCTGCTCGACCTGATCGGCTTCTTCACCGGCGGCATGAGCGACGCGAACCCGCTGCACAGCATCATCGCGGTGCCCGGCCTCGGCGACGCCCCGCAGATCTGGCTGCTCGGATCGAGCGGCTTCAGCGCGCAGGTCGCCGCCGCCCTCGGGCTGCCGTTCGCGTTCGCGCACCACTTCGCCGGCGACCACACCGAGGAGGCGCTCGACCTCTACCGCTCGCGGTTCGAGCCGAGCGAATCGCTCCGGGAGCCGCACACGATGATCGCCGTCAACGTGGTCTCCGACGACGACCCCGAGGTGGTGCGCGCCCTGTCGCTCCCCGGCCAGCTGTCCTTCCTCCGGATGCGCATGGGAGCCAAGCCGCAGCCGGTCAGCATCGAGGAGGCGCTGGCCTACGAGTTCAGCCCGCTCGAAGAGGAGTTCATCGCCGCCAGGAACGCCAGGCAGGCGGTCGGCACCCCGCAGGAGGTCAAGACTCGGCTCGAAGCGCTGCTCGCCTCCACCGGGGCCGACGAGCTGACGATCGCGTCCGGCGCTGCGACCGTGGATGGGCGCATCCGGTCGCTGGAGATCGTGCGGGACGTGCTCGGAGGCTCGGCAGGGTAGCGCTCCTCGGCGGCGCTGCGCCAGCACATGTCGACGAATGACACAGTGTTGCGCTATCCGTCGCACCGGTTGCTGCGCATCCTGAACGGCTTCTCTAGCGTGGTCGGACATCACCCGTCCGTGCACCCCCGAGGAGTCCCCCCCATGCGTTCGCGCACCCTCCGCACCGCCATCGCAGCCACCGCTCTCGCGCTCTCCAGCGCCCTGGCGCTGACCGCGTGCGCCGGTTCGTCCACAGCCTCCACCGGTGAGAAGGTCACCGGCGGCACCATCGTCTACGCCCACCAGCAGGAGCCGGCGTGCGTGTTCGGCGGCTGGATCGAGCAGGCATACCTCTCGTACCAGGTGCTCGACAACCTCACCTCGCTGGATGCGGACCACAAGGTCGTCCCCTGGCTCGCCACCGCCTGGAAGCAGTCGGACGACGGCCTCACCTGGACCTTCACGCTCAAGAAGGGCGTGACGTTCACCGACGGCACCCCGGTGACCGCCGCCGCCGTCGCGTACAACTTCGACTACTGGGTCAAGGGCGGCAACAGCACGGCCAAGGTCTGGCTGAACGGCTACTACTCGTCCGCGAAGGCGGTCGACGACCAGACCCTGCAGGTGAACCTCTCGAAGCCGTACCCGCGGCTGGCGGACAACCTCAGCCAGGGCTACTTCGGCATCCAGTCGCAGCACGCGCTGGAGACCCGCACCAAGGAGCAGAACTGCGAGGCGCCGATCGGCTCCGGCGCGTTCGTGGTGAAGAAGTGGAACCGCGGGCAGGACATCGTCCTCACCCGCAACGCGAACTACACGTCCTGGCCGGCCAACGCGAAGCACACCGGCCCGGCCTACGTCGACGAGGTCGACTGGAAGTTCGTGGCGGACCCGACGACGCGCGTCGCCGCGCTGCAGAGCGGGCAGGTCGACGCGATCTACGACGTGCCGGCCATCCAGTGGAAGACGCTCAAGGAGGGCGGATACCAGCTGGAGAAGTACGTCACCCCCGGCCGCCCGCAGCAGATCTCGTTCAACACTCAGAAGGGTCCGTTCACCGACGAGAAGGTGCGCCAGGCGTTCGCGTACAGCCTCGACCGCAAGCAGATCGTCGACACCATCGGCCAGGGCGTCATCCCGGTCGAGGGCAACGGCGGCGTGAGCCAGGCGACCCCGGGATACAGCGAGAAGGCCGCGAACTGGTACCACCAGGACACCGCGAAGGCGAACGCGCTGCTGGATGCGGCCGGCTGGTCGCAGAAGAACAGCAAGGGCGTCCGCGTCAAGGACGGCAAAGCGCTCAGCGTGATCCTGCCGTACGGCGCAGGCTCGATCATCAACTCCGACGGCGCCGCCATTCTGCAGGGCGTGAAGGAGCAGGCGTCGAAGGTCGGCTTCGACGTGCAGCTCATCCCCGTGCCGCAGAGCGAGTTCTTCGCCGGGAAGTACTCGACGCCCGACGACCACGACCTGAGCGTCGGCTACTGGACCGCCGTGACCGCGGGCATCCTCTACATCAACTGGCGCCCGTCCACCGCCGACGACCCCAACTACGCCAACTCCGCCTTCTACAACGACCAGACGCTCGCGCAGTACATCCTCGACGGCAACTCCGCAGCGACCGTGGATGCGCAGAACGCCTCATACGAGAAGGCGCAGGACTACATCGCAGAGCACGCGCTCTCCATCGGCGTCTACGACAGGCTCAGCACCCTCGCGGTCTCGACGAAGCTCAAGGGCGTCTGGCAGGAGCACGCACAGGGAGGACCGACGTTCTATGACGCATACCTCACCAAGTAGCGAGACCGTCCAGGTCTCGCCGGCCGTCGCGGCCTCCTCCCCGATCGGGGAGGAGCCGCGGCGACCGCGCCGCACCCGGCGCGTGTTGTTCACGGTCGGCCGCAAGGTCGTGTCCGCCGTCGTGGTGCTCTGGGGCGCCGCCACGGTCGCGTTCTTCGCCCAGCTCGCCCTCCCCGGCGACAGGGCCACGGCCATCCTGAACATCCGGGCCGGTCAGGCGCAGCAGCGCACCCCGGCGGAGCTGGCGCAGATCAACGAGCAGTACGGCCTGCACCGCCCGGTGATCGTGCAGTACCTCGACTACCTGCGCGGCCTGCTGGCCGGTGACTTCGGCTCGTCGTACCAGCAGTACCGCCCTGTCACCGCGATCATCGGCGAACAGCTGGGCGCCACCGTGACCCTGTCGCTGACAGCGATCGTCTTCGCCTGGGTGCTGATGATCGTGTGGGTGACCGTCACCGCCGGTCGCGGCCCCCGCGTCGGCGCGCTCGGCGCCACCGTCGACGTGGTCGCGGCCGGGCTCCCCGCATACTGGCTCGGCATCATCCTGCTGCTGGTGTTCGGTCTCGGCCTGCGCTGGTTCCCGATCATCGGCGGCACCGGCGTGAACGGGCTGATCCTGCCCGCGCTCACCCTCGCCATCCCGCTCGCCGGGTTCATGGCGCAGAGCACGAGGGCCGAGTTCGAACGGGCGCTCGAACAGCCGTTCGTGCTGTCGGCCAGGATGCGCGGGATGGGCGAGTGGGGCATCCGGTTGCGGCACGTTCTGCGGCACGCGGTCATCCCCGCGATCACGCTCTCCGGCTGGGCGCTCGGTGCGACGCTGTCCGGCGCCGTCATCGTCGAGTCGATCTTCTCCCGGCCGGGCATCGGCTCGGTGCTCGTCGGGGCCGTGAACAACCAGGACCTGCCCGTCGTGGTCGGCATCGTCACGCTCGTGGCCGTCGTCTACGTGGTGGCGAATCTGCTCGTGGACATCGTCTACACCATCATCGACCCCCGGATGGACCTGTCATGACAGCACTCGGCACACCTTCCGTCGGCAGCGGAGACCGCGCATCCCGTGTCGGAGCGGCGGCCTCGGCCATCGCACGGCGCCCGTGGGGGCTCTACGTCGCGGTCGCCTTCGCGCTGCTGCTCGCCGTTGCCGCCTTCGCCCCGCAGGCGCTCACGGTGCACGCGCCGACCGCCATCGACTACGCCTCAGCGCTCAAGCCGCCGTCGTTCGCGCACTGGTTCGGCACGGACGAGTCCGGCCGCGACCTCTACACACGCGTGGTCTGGGGCGCCAGGGAGTCGCTGCTGATCGGCCTGGGGGCCGCGGCGGTCGGCGTCGTCACCGCACTGATCCTCGGCTCGATCGCCGCGCTCGGCCCGAAGCCGGCCGCGGTCGTGGTCGACCGGTTCGTGGAGGTCATGTTCGCCTTCCCCGCCCTGCTGCTCGCGCTCCTGCTCATCGCCATCGCCGGACCGTCCGCCGCCACCGAGATCTTCGCGGTCGGCCTCGGCACGGCGCCCGGATACGCGCGCATGATCCGCGGGCAGATCCTCGGCGCCAGGAACTCCGGCTATGTCGAGGCGGCGACCGCCCTCGGGCACTCGCGCTGGCGCATCATCCGCGCGCACATCCTGCCGAACGCGCTGCGCCCGCTGGTCGCGGTGTTCGCCCTCTCCGTCGGCCAGTCGATCGTCTGGGCGTCCAGCCTGTCGTTCCTCGGCCTCGGCGTCGCCCCTCCGTCGTCGGAGTGGGGCGCCCTGCTCGACGCGGGCCGCGCGTACATCACCCAGGCCTGGTGGCTCGTGGTGGTCCCCGGACTGGTCATCGTCGCCGTGGCGCTCGCCGCGACCACGATCGGCCGCCACCTGCAACTCCGTCTCGAGAAGGGAGAGCGCTGATGAGCGTCACCCAGGAGAGCCCAGCGGCCGCGGACAGCGTGGTCGACGACCTGGACTGGCCGGCCACCCGGCTCCGCGTCCAGAACCTCAGCACCGCGTTCCGCATCGACGGCGCCGTGCGCCAGGTCGTGTCCGGCGTCTCGTTCGACCTGCTGCCCGGCCAGTGCGTCGCGATCGTCGGCGAGTCCGGCTCCGGTAAGAGCGTCACCGCGCGGTCGATCGTCGGTCTCGCCGGCCGCAACGCGATCGTCGACGCCGACGTGCTCGAGATCCACCACGAGGACGTGCGGTCGTTCACCTCGCGTCAGTGGAGGCGCATCCGGGGCAGGGACATCGGCTTCGTGCTGCAGGATGCGCTGGTCTCGCTCGACCCGCTGCGCCCCGTCGGCCAGGAGATCGCGGAGGCGCTGCGGCTGCACGGCTGGGGCGACAGGGCGGCGAGGAAGCAGCGTGTGCTCGACCTGCTCGAACGGGTCGGTGTGCCGTTCCCCGCGGTGCGGGCGCGTCAGCGGCCGGACCAGCTCTCCGGCGGGCTGCGCCAGCGCGCGCTGATCGCCTCCGCCATCGCCCTCGACCCCGACATCGTGATCGCGGACGAACCGACGACGGCGCTCGACGTCACGGTGCAGTCGCAGGTGCTCGCCCAGCTCGAACGGATGAAGGCGCGCGGCGCATCGGTGATCCTGATCAGCCACGACCTGTCCGTCGTCGCCCGCCTGGCCGACCACATCCTGGTGATGCGCGGGGGCCAGGTGCTCGAGCAGGGCAGCATCGCATCAGTGCTCGGCTCCCCGCAGCACGAGTACACGAAGGCGCTGATCGCCGCGGTGCCGAGCGAGGCCACCAGGGGCACCCCGCTGAGCCCGGCGTCTCCGCCGTTCCCCGAGGTGCGGGATGCGGTCGCCGGCGCGGCTCAGGATGCTCCCGTCCCCGAGGCGCCCGTGCTCCAGGCCACCGACCTGGTCAAGCGGTTCCACACGGCGGACGGCACGGTCACCCGTGCCGTCGACGGCGTCTCGTTCGCGCTCGCAGCGGGGGAGACCCTCGGCATCGTCGGGGAGTCCGGCTCCGGCAAGAGCACGACGGCCAGGCTCGCCCTCGGGCTCGAAAGCCTCGACGGGGGAGACGTGCGCCTGCTCGGTCAGGCGTGGTCGAGTCTGAGCGAGCGCAAGCGCCGCACGCTCCGGCCTCGCATCTCCGTGGTCTACCAGGACCCGCTGAGCTCGTTCGATCCGCGCTGGAACGTCGAGCGCATCCTGCTGGACGCCCTCCGCGGCGAGCGGTTCGCCGACGCCGCGGCGAGGAAGGCGCGCGTGGTCGAGCTGTTGCGGCAGGTCGGGCTCACCGCCGACGTGCTCGGCCGGTTCCCGCTGCGCCTCTCCGGCGGCCAGCGGCAGAGGGTCGCCATCGCGCGCGCCCTCGCGCCCCGCCCGGACGTGATCGTGCTCGACGAGGCCGTCTCGGCACTGGATGTGACCATCCAGGCCCAGATCCTCGACCTGCTGGTCGCGCTGCAGCGCGAGTCCGGCGTCGCGTACCTGTTCATCTCGCACGACCTCGGCGTGATCAGCCACCTGAGCGACCGCGTTCTCGTGATGAAGGACGGCGTGGTGGTCGAGCAGGGGAAACCTGACGACATATTCCTGCGCCCCCAGCACCCGTACACGCGAGACTTGATCGCAGCGATCCCCGAATTCGACCCGGCATCGTTCGCCGGGCGGCAGAACGACAGCGCGCGCGTCGCGCAGGAAGGCGCCTGAGACCCATGCCAGAGCGCAAACAGCTGTTCCTCAACCTGTTCGAGATGGCCTGCGTGAGCCACATCACCCACGGGCTCTGGCCGCTGCCCGGCAACAACAGGGAGCGCTTCGCCGACCTCGACTATTGGACGGAGCTCGCCCAGATCCTGGAGCACGGCGGCTTCGACGGCGTCTTCCTCGCCGACGTGATCGGCGCGTACGACGTGTTCCGCGGCGGCCCGGAGACGGCGCTGCGCGAGGGCCTGCAGAGCCCCAACATCGACCCGCTGCTCGTGATCCCCGCGATGGCCGCCGTCACCAAGCGCCTCGGCTTCGGGGTGACCTTCTCGACCACCTACGAGCCGCCGTTCGCGTTCGCCAGGCGCATGTCCACGCTCGACCACCTCACCAAGGGGCGGGTCGGCTGGAACGTCGTCACCTCCTACCTGCCCAACGCCGCCCACAACTTCGGGCTCGACGGCGAGGTGCCGCACGACCTGCGCTACCAGTACGCCGACGAATACGTGGATGTGCTCTACAAGCTCTGGGAGGGATCGTGGGACGACGACGCGGTGGTCGCCGACCGCGAGCGCCGCATCTTCACCGACCCGTCGAAGGTGCGCTACATCGACCACGTCGGAGACCGCTTCAAGGTCGCTGGGCCGCACATCGTGCATCCCTCTCCCCAGCGGACGCCCGTGATGTTCCAGGCGACCGGGTCGCCGGCCGGCATCGAGTTCGCCGGCCGCCACGCGGAGGTCGTCTTCACCGGGGGCCGCACCAGCGAGGAGTTCCGCCGCAACGCCGACGGGATGCGCGACGCGGCGGAGCGCCACGGCCGGGGCAGGGACGCGGTCAAGTTCATCGCGATGGCCGGGGTGATCGTCGGGCGCACGGAGGAGGAGGCCGCGGACAAGTGGCGGCTCTACCAGCAGCACTCGAGCCTCGACGGCATCCTTGCCCACAGCAGCCTGCCCGTCGACCTCACCGCGTTCCCGCGCGACATCACCGTGCGCGAGGCGCTGCTGCGGGCCGAGTTCCCGGCAGAGCGCGTCCCGTTCCTCCCGCTGGACAAGACGGTCGGCCAGGCGCTCGACTTCATCGGAGGCAACCGCGACGACCGCTTCCTGGTGGTCGGCACCGCCAAGACGGTCGCGGACGAGATCGAGCGCTGGCTCGACGAGGACGGCCTCGACGGCATCAACCTCCGCCAGTACCACTCGTTCGACACCGCCCGCGATTTCGCCGAACTGGTCGTCCCGGAGCTGCGCAAGCGCGGCCGTCTGCCCGAGGAGGGCTCGCATCCCGGGACGCTGCGCGAGCGGCTGTTCGGCGAGGGGAACAACCGCCTGCCGGACGACCACATCGGAGCGCGCTACCGCGGGGGAGCGAACCTGGACAACCCGGTCGCGCCGCTGCAGCTCGGCACAGCGAACGTCGGGTCGTTCTGATGGCGGACGAGCGCAGGATCTCGGTGGTCGGCGTCAGCGGCAGCCCGACGCATCCCTCGCGCACGACGGTGCTCGTGCGGGAGGTGACGGAGGCGTTCGCCGCCGCGGTGGGCGGCACGCCCACCACGGTCGAGCTGGCCCCGCTGCTCGGCCAGCTGAGCCTCGGCCCGTTCCGCAACAGCCTCGGCCCCGACGCGATCGCAGCGCTCGAAGCGGTCGAGGCGGCCGACATCGTGGTCGTCGGCTCTCCGGCGTACCGGGCGACGTACACCGGCCTGTTCAAGCTGTTCTTCGACCACGTCGGGCAGTATGCGCTGGTCGACAAGCCGATCGTGCTCACCGCCACCGGCGGCAGCGAACGCCACGCGCTCCTGGTGGAGCACCAGATGCGGCCGTTGTTCGGCTTCTTCCAGTCGCTCACCCTTCCGCTCGGCATCTACGCGAGCGAGCGCGACTTCACCGACTACGCCGTCTCGTCCGACGACCTGCGCGCCAGGATCGACACCTCCATCGCCAGGACGCTGCCGTACATCCGCACCCACATCGACCCGCACGCGGAGGAGCTGACGGTCGACTTCGCCCGCCCCGACGCGTTCTAGGCGCGCCCCGCGCCTGACCAGATACCAGTAACTGCGCCCGAATGCGCCGAATCCGGCGCAGTTACTGGCATCTCGTCATCTACCGGAACGCCGCCGCGATCCGTCCTGCCGCGGCGACGAGCACGTCGGCCACGTGCTCCTCATCCAGTGGATGCGGCAGGTACAGCACCGCGATCGCGGCCGACCTGCCGTGCGGGAGGGCGAGAGGGACCGCGATCGAGTACAGCCCGGGCAGCACCTCGTCGTGGCTGCGCTCGAAGCGCTGCGGAGGGAACTCGTCCGGTTGCAGCAGCGAGCGGATGACGCGCCCCGGCGCACCCTGCCCGATCGCGTGACGGCTGCCCGGCCGCTGCGCCACCGTGGTCTCCGCGTGCCGCGGCTCGGCGCTGGTCAGCGTGACGGCGACCTCGCCGTCGAAGCTGACCAGGAAGGCGGTCATCCCGAGCTCGTCCGCCACAGCGGCCAGCTCGGGGGCCGCCGCCGTCTGCAGGCTCCTGGCCGCACCGCGCGCGAGTGACGCCAGCCGCGCGCCGAGTTCGAGCTCGCCGGACGGCGACCGCTCCACGAAGCCGTGCTGCTCGAGCGTCTTCACCAGCCGGTACGCCATCGAGCGATGGATGCCCAGCCGGTTCGCGAGTTCCGGCACGCTCAGCGATGCTCCGTCTTCGCCGATCATGGCGAGGGCGCTGAGGCCGCGGGCCAGGGTCTGCGATCCGCCCTCGGCACTAGCAGTTGGAGGCATCCGGATCCCTTCGCTCTCGCGCGCGTCTTGCGACGCCCAGCGACGACAACTAGCATCGTATCTATAGTTGCAACGATGTCGCAACTATAGAAACAGCGAGCTTGTTCAATGAGGAGCACCGAGATGCAGATCCACCACCGCGGTTACGTCGACCACGACCCCCGCATCAAACCGGCGGAGGGGCACGGGATCGACCGGCCGACGGAGATCCCCGACCGGATGGATGTGCTCATCGTCGGGACGGGCCCCGCCGCCGTCGCCGTCACCGCGCAGCTCTCCCGCTTCCCGTCCATCGACGCGCGCGCCATCGAGCAGCGCCCCGGCCGCCTGGCCGTCGGGCAGGCCGACGGCATCCAGGCGCGCTCCGTCGAGACCTTCCAGGCGTTCGGGTTCGCGAACGAGGTGGTCGACGAGGCGTACCGCAACGTCGAGATGTGCTTCTGGAAGCCGGACGCCGCTGACCCGTCCCGCATCGTCCGGGTCTCCCGCGCAGCGGACGACGCGACGGGGATCAGCGAGTTCCCGCACATCTACGTGAACCAGGCCCGCATCCTCGACTACTTCCTGCGCGACGCGGAGCGCGCCCCCGGCCGCATCGTGCCCGACTACGGCGTGGAGTTCGTCGACCTGACCATCCACCAGGGCGCGGAATACCCGGTCGAGGCGCGCATCCGGTACGTGGCGGGGGAGCGTGCAGGCGAGGAGCGCACGGTGCGCGCGAAGTACCTGGTCGGCGGCGACGGGGCGAGGAGCAGGGTGCGCGCCTCCCTCGGCCACCACCTGCACGGCGAGGCGGCGATGCATGCCTGGGGCGTGCTCGACGTGCTCGCGAACACCGACTTCCCGGACATTCAGGTCAAGTGCTCGATCCAGTCGCACGGGGCGGGCAGCATCCTGCTCATCCCGCGCGAGGGCGGCTACCTCGTGCGCATGTACGTCGACCTGGGCGAGGTCGACGGGGCGGACGCCGGCGCCATCCGGTCCACCCCGGTGGATGCGATGATCGCCAGGATCAACACGATCATCGCCCCGTATTCGCTCGACGTGCGCGAGGTCGCCTGGTCGTCGGTGTACGAGGTCGCCCACCGGATCACGGACGGCTTCGACGACGTGCCCGCCGAGCTGCGCGGCGAACGGACGCCGCACGCGTTCATCATGGGCGACGCCTGCCACACCCACTCGGCGAAGGCCGGGCAGGGCATGAACGTGTCCATCCAGGACGGCTTCAACCTCGGCTGGAAGCTCGCAGCGGTGCTCGAAGGGCGCGCGCCAGAATCGCTGCTGTCGACCTACGAGGACGAGCGCAAGGTCGTCGCCCAGAACCTCATCGACTTCGACAAGGAGTGGTCGGACATGCTGGCTCGCCCGGCCGACTCGTGGGACGACCCCGGCGAGCTGGAGCGCTACTACGTCTCCACGTTCGAGTTCCCCGCCGGCTTCATGACGCAGTACGCCCCGTCGATGATCACCACCGGCGACGAGCACCAGGCGCTCGCTCCTGGTTTCCCGCTCGGCAAGCGCTTCAAGTCGGCCGAGGTGATCCGTCGCGCGGACAACCGCTGGCGCCACCTCGGGCACCTGCACGAGGCGGACGGCCGCTGGCGCGTCTACGTCTTCGCCGACACCGCGGCGCCCGCGCTCACCGGCACACCCACCGCCGACTTCGCCGAGTGGTGGCGCACCGATCCGGCCTCCCCGTGGATGCGCTTCACGCCGTCCGGAGGCGACGACGACGCCACCTTCGACACGAAGGTCATCTACCAGCAGGACTACACGCTGGTCGAGCCGGGCGACGTGCCGGCCGTCTTCAAGCCGGTGAAGGTGCCGTACGGCCTGATCGACCTCAACCAGGTCTTCGCCGCCGGCCACGGCCGCGACATCTTCCGCGACCGCGAGCTCAGCAGGGACGGCGTGATCGTCGTGGTGCGTCCCGACCAGTACGTGGCCGGGATCTTCCCCTTGGATGCGCGGAACGAGCTGGCGGCGTTCTTCGACGGCAACATGCTGCCGGTGCGACGGTAGCGGTTCGGCTTTTGGCGCGTCAGCTGCTCAGGAGTGCGCGGGCGACCGGCCAGGCGCCGTCCGACCAGTTCGAGAGCACGCTGACGCTCCGCCCGGTCGCCGGGTCGTGGCTTCCGTAGTACGAGACCCCGGCGTCGTACCCTTCGAGCGCGACCCGGCCGCCGTCGTCCAGCCAGAACCCGGTGCCGTATGCGCGGCTGCCCTCGACGCCCGCGCTGGTCGGCGCGCTGAGCAGCGCGACGGTCTCCTTGGACACGATCGCCCCCGCGAACAGCGCACGCCAGAACCTGCTCAGGTCGCCCGCCGTCGCGTACGCGCCGCCGTCGCCGGCGCCCCGCACCGGGAGGTGCAGCACGTTCGTGCGGTCGCCATCGCCCGGCGCGAACAGGTAGCCGACGGCCGCGCCGCTCGGCAGCGCATCGGACCGGAAGTAGCCGCTGTTCCGCATCCCGGCCGGCTCGAACACCCGCTGGGCGACGAGGTCGGCGAACGGGGTGCCGCTCACCCGTTCCGCGATGATCGACAGCACCACGAACCCGCCGTTGCAGTACGCGAACCGCTCGCCGGGCGGGAACACCTGCGGGAAGCCATCCACGACGGGGAGGAAGTCCGCTGCGTTCACCAGAGTGTGCACCGGCACGGTCATCACGTAGTCGGTGATCGCGCCGTCATCGCCTTCGTCGAGATAGTCTCCGATGCCGGAGCGGTGCGTCAGCAGGTGCCGCACGGTGACCAGTGGGTCGATGAGCGGCAGATCGTCGCCCAGCAGCTCCCTCACCGGGGTGTCGAGCGCGAACGCTCCGTCCTCCACCAGCGACAGCACCGCGAGTGCCGTGAACCCCTTGCTCCCGCTCGCGAGCGCGAACGCCGTCTCCACCGAGTTCGGGATGCCCCACCGCCGGTCGGCGAGGCCGCGCACCACCCGCAGCTCCTCCACGCCGTCGACGTCGACCGTGACCACCCCGCTGAAACCCTCGGACTCGGCCACGGCATCCACGTCGTCGAACATGCCCCCAGGCTATCGGCACGGCCTGCCGAGAGGCCGGAAACAGAAATGCCGGAGCATTGACATGCTCCGGCATTTTTCTGTCGGGGTGACAGGATTTGAACCTGCGACCTCTTCGTCCCGAACGAAGCGCGCTACCAAGCTGCGCCACACCCCGATTGGCCCGTAGGCCTCAATAAGAATACACGAGCTTGGGGGGTGCTCGTGACCACTCAGGCCGATGCGGTGAGCGTCACGAGCGTCGCCTCCGGGCGGCACGCGAAGCGCACCGGCGCGTAGATCGACGTTCCGAGGCCGGCAGACACGTTGAGGAACGCCGAGCGGAACGCGTGACGCCAGATGCTCAGGCCCTTGACCTGGCTGCGCGGGATGTCGCAGTTCGTGACCAGCGCGCCGAAGCCGGGGACGCAGACCTGACCGCCGTGCGTGTGCCCGGCGAAGATCATCGAGGCGCCGTAGGTGACGAACGCGTCGAGGACGCGGCGGTACGGGGAGTGGGTGACGCCGAGCGTGACCGTGGGGCGGGCGGGACGCGGCGCATCCTGCGGCCACAGCGAGTCTTCGCCGTACGGGTCGTTCTCGCGAAGCTCGTCCAGCGCGCCAGGGATGGCCTCCACCCTGTCGAAGTGGATGTGCGGGTCGTTGACCCCGAAGAACTCCAGGTGGGTGCCGCGCACATCCACTGCTCCGGCCGCGTTGTTCAGGTCGAGCCAGCCGAGGCTGCGGAAGTAGGAGGTGAGGGCGGCGTTGTCGAGCCGGGGAGCGGTCGACGCCTTCTTGGTGGACGGGCCGACGAAGTACTTGAGCGGGTTCTTGCGCTGCGGCCCGAAGTAGTCGTTCGAGCCGTGCGCGAAGACCCCGGGGATGCCCTCGAAGCGCTCGAACGCGCGCTCGATGCCGGTGAGGCCGTCGGCGTGGCCGAGGTTGTCCCCGGTGTCGACGATCAGGTCGGGCTTGAGATCGGCGAGCGATCGCACCCACTCCTGCTTGTCGTGCTGCCACGGCGCCATGTGCAGGTCGGAGAGGTGCAGGACCCTGATCGACTCGGCCCCGGCGGGCAGCACGGGGACTGTGACGCGCCGGAGGGTGAACAGGCGTCGCTCGACCAGCGAGCCCCACGCGAACGCGGCCGCACCGGCGGCGGCGAGCACACCGAGTGCAGTGCCCGCCGCGTGCAGGCCGGAACGGCCCGCCACTACTTTCCTACTCCGGGCGACGGCTCGGCGGCGGCGATCTTGAGGGTCACCGTGGATCCGGGCTTTGCTGGCGTGCCAGCACCCGGGTCCATCGCCTCGACGATCCCGTCCTTGTTGCTTCCGCCGGTGACCTTCACGCTGAACTGGCTGAGCGCCTTCTGCGCGTCGGACAGTTTCTGCCCGACCACATTCGGCAGGGGTACGAGGGACCCGTTGCTGGTGTAGATCGTCACGCCGTTGCCCTTGGTGACCGAGGTGCCGGCGGCCGGGTCGGTCCCGGCGACGGTGCCAGCGGGGGCAGCCGAGTCGACCGCGGTGCCATCGACACCGTCGAGGCCGAGGCCGTTCAGGATCGACTTGGCGTCGGCGGGCGACTTGCCGGTGAGGTCGGGGATGGTGACCTGTGCGCCCTGCAGCAGCTTGTTGTCCGGGCGCGGGAAGTCATCTCCGCCGTACTTGTTCACGGCCGTCGTCATGACGGCGTTCATGACGTTGTCGCGCAGACTGGCTGGACTGCTGCCGTGGGTCGGATAGATCCGGCGCATGTCCGTGTCACCTTCGATGTTCCCGACCCAGTACGCGCCGGCGACCTTCGTCGTCGCCGCGATGAGCCAGAGCTGTTTGTTGCCGTCGGTGGTTCCGGTCTTGCCGAGCATGTCGACTCCGGTGGTGTTCGTTCCGGAGGCGGTGCCGCCCTCGATCGGACCCTTCAGCGCGTATGCCATGGCTCGAGCGACAGCCGGGTCGACCGACTGCGTGCATTTGGAGGCCGGCGGCGCGATCTCCTTGCCATCGCCGCTGACGATCTTGTCGATCGCGATGGGCGTGCAGGTGAGGCCGTTGTTCGCGATCCCCGCGAAGGCGGTCGCCATCGTCAAAGGCGCCACGTTGTTGGTGCCGAGGACGGAGGCGGGGTTGCTCTTCAGCGGCACTCCGGCCGCGTCGTGCACACCGAAGGCCTCCGCATCCTTCTTGATCTCGCACAGGTCGAGCTGCAGGGCCATCGCCACGAACGCGGTGTTGATCGAGTTGGTGGTCGCATTCTGCGCTGTGCGGTATCCCTCTTCACCCGGCGAGTCGTTGGTGGGCCGCCACGAGCCGCCCCACTGGCCGCACGAGTCCTTGAACTGCGACTGGTTGTACGTGCGCACGTTGGCGTTCACCGACTCGTACAGCGAGTGGCCCTGTTTCAGCCACTCCGCCAGCGTGAACACCTTGTACGTCGACCCGACCTGGAAACCGTTCGAGCCGCCGTAGTCGAGGTCGGTGCTGTAGTTCACCGAGGTGTACGCGGGGTCCATCAGCACATCCGGGTCTTGGCTGTAGTGCTTGTTCTGCGCCATGTAGAGCACGCGTCCCGTGCCCGGCTGAACGCCGACCAGCGAGGCACCGAGCTGAACGTCGCCGTACGTCGGCGGCACGTAGCTCGCCATCGTCTCTTCGGCCGTCTGCTGCAGCGTGAGGTCGATCGTGGTGTAGATCTTGTATCCGCCGCGGTTGAAGTTCGCCGCGCGGGTGTCTTTGTCCGCTCCGAACGACGGGTCGTTCTGCACGATGCGCTGCACGTAGTCGCAGAAGTACGCGGAGCCGCCCGCCGTCTGGCAACCGCGGACCGACGGGGTGATCACCGGCGTGACCGGCGTCTTCACCGCCTCGTCGTACTGCACCTTGGTGAGCTTCTTGTACTGGTACATCTTGTTCAGGATGTAGTCGCGGCGCTCTTTGTTCTTCGCGTACCCGTTCGCAGCGCCGTTGCTCTTGCTGTCCGGGCTGTCGATCTTGAGCGTGGTCGGCTCGTTCACGATCGCGATCAGGCTCGCTGCCTGTGCGGGCGTGAGCGCGGCGGCCGAGGTGTTGAAGTAGTACTTCGCAGCGGCCTCGATGCCGTACACCGAGCCGCCGAATCCGGCGATGTTGAGGTAGCCGGCGAGGATGTCGTCCTTCGAGTACTTCTTCTCGACGCCGATCGCGTACTTCATCTCCTTGACCTTGCGGTCGGGCGAGACGCCCGTGGAATCGACGACGCAGGTCTGGTACTTGGCCTTCTGTTCCTTGGTCTTGACCGGCATGGCCTCGCACTTCTGCAGGAGCACGTTCTTCACGTACTGCTGCGTGATCGAGGATCCACCCTGCACATCGTGGCCGACGACGGTCGACAGCACACCGCGCATGGTGCCCTGGATGTCGACGCCGCCGTGGGAGTAGAAGCGGGGGTCCTCACCGGCGATGGCTGCGTCTTTCGCGGCCTGGGAGATCTGGCTGAACGTGACGGGCAGACGGTTCTGCGAGTAGAACGTCGCGAGCTGGACGTCCTGGTCGCCGTTCTTGGCGTAGATGGTGGTCGGCTGGGCGAGCTGGCCGATCTCGAGGTACTCGGGAAGGCCTTCGAAGACGCCGATGCTGTCGTTGGCGGCCATCCCCGTGACCGCGATCGCGGGGGTCACGGCGGCCGTGACAAGGAGGCCTGCGACGGCACTCATGCCGACGAACGCGCCGACGGCGCCGAGCACACCTCTAGCCCGTGGTTTTTTGGCAGACATAGGATCAGGGTAGGTGATAAACCTGATAAACCCCCCGAACGCAAGGAGCACAATGCCGCGCTGGGAATACCTCACGACGCCTCTGATCGTCCACAACACCGCCGCGATCCTCAACAACTGGGGCTCGGAAGGGTGGGAGCTGGTGCAGGTCGTCACCGGTCCGGAGGGCGGCCTCGTCGCCTACCTGAAGCGCCCGATCATCGACGGGGACGACGCCTGATGGCCGCCATCGAAGCCCGGCTGGCCGAGCTCGGCATCCAGCTCCCGGATGTGGTGCCGCCCGTAGCCGCATACACCCCGGCCGTCGTCGACGGCAACCACGTCTACACCTCCGGCCAGCTCCCGATGGTGTCCGGCGCCCTCCCCGCCACCGGCAAGGTCGGCGACGGCCACGGGCTCGTCCCGGCCGACGACGCCAAGGAGTACGCCCGCACCTGCGCGCTCAACGCCCTGGCTGCCGCCAAGAGCGTCATCGGCTCGCTCGACCGCGTGACCAGGATCGTGAAGGTCGTCGGCTTCGTCGCCTCCGACCCCTCGTTCACCGGCCAGCCGGGGGTCATCAATGGAGCGTCTGAGGTGCTTGGCGAGATCTTCGGCGACGCAGGCGTCCACGCCCGCTCGGCCGTCGGCGTCTCCGTCCTCCCGCTGGACTCGCCGGTCGAGGTCGAACTGATTCTGTCGTTCGAGTAGGACGCGTCCCGTACGACGGCATCCCGTACGACGGAGGGGCCCGCATCCGGTGTGGATGCGGGCCCCTCTGCGTGAACGGGCTGCGCTAGGACAGCTTGCTCTGGATCGAGCTCATCACGGCGGTGTCCGCGAGCGTCGTGGTGTCCCCGACCTCGCGGCCCTCTGCGACGTCGCGCAGCAGGCGCCGCATGATCTTGCCGGAGCGCGTCTTCGGCAGCTCGGTGACGATGAAGATCTCCCTGGGGCGGGCGATCGCGCCGATCTGCTCGGTGACGTGCTTGCGCAGCTCGGCGGCCACATCCATCGCCTCGGCCTGCTCCAGCTGGTTCTGCTTGATGATCACGAACGCGACGACGGCCTGGCCGGTGGTCTCGTCCGCTGCTCCCACCACGGCAGCCTCGGCGGTGAGTGGATGCGCGACCAGCGCGGACTCGATCTCCGCCGTCGAGAGGCGGTGGCCGGAGACGTTCATGACGTCGTCGACGCGGCCCATCAGCCAGATCTCGCCGTCCATGTCGTAGCGGGCGCCGTCGCCGGCGAAGTACTTGTCGCCGAACTTCTCCCAGTACGTCTCTTTGAACCGCTCCGGGTCGCCCCAGATGCCGCGCAGCATGCTCGGCCACGGTTCGGTGACGACCAGCAGGCCGCCCTGGTCCTTGCCGACGGGGACGCCGGCCTCGTCGAGGATGTCGATCGAGATGCCGGGGAGCGGCACCTGTGCAGAGCCCGGCTTCAGCGTCGTGACGCCCGGAAGAGCGGACACCATGATCGCGCCGGTCTCCGTCTGCCACCAGGTGTCGACGACCGGGGTGGTGTTCCCGCCGATGACGTCGCGGTACCACATCCAGGCTTCCGGGTTGATGGGCTCACCGACCGACCCGAGCACGCGCAGGCTCGACAGGTCGAACTTCTGCGGGTGCTGGCGGCCGATCTTCATGAACGAGCGGATCGCGGTCGGCGCCGTGTAGAAGATGGAGACCTTGTACTTCTCGATGATCTCCCACCAGCGGCCGGGATGCGGCGTCTCCGGGGTGCCCTCGTAGAGCACCTGGGTCGCGCCGTTGGCCAGGGGGCCGTAGACGACGTAGCTGTGGCCGGTGATCCAGCCGATGTCGGCCGTGCACCAGTAGACGTCGGACTCCGGATGCAGGTCGAAGACGTTCTTGTGCGTGAACGCGGCCTGGGTGAGGTAGCCGCCCGAGGTGTGCAGGATGCCCTTCGGCTTCCCGGTCGTGCCCGAGGTGTAGAGGATGAACAGCGGCTGCTCCGCCTCGAACGATTTGGCGACGTGGTCGGCGTCGACCTGGGCGATCTCGTCGTGCCACCACAGGTCGCGGCCGTCCGTCCACTCCACGTCGTTCTCGCCGCGCTTGACGACGAGCACGTGCTCGACGGTGGTGTCGCCGGAGGCGAGGGCCGCGTCCACGGCGTTCTTGAGCGGGAAGACCTTGCCCTTGCGCCATCCGCCGTCCGCCGTGATGACGAGCTTCGCCGACGCGTCGTCGATGCGCGACCGCAGGCTCTCCGCGCTGAACCCGCCGAAGACGACGGAGTGCACGGCGCCGATGCGGGCGACGGCCAGCATGGCGATGACCGCCTCCGGGATCATCGGAAGGTAGATCGCGACCCTGTCGCCGGCGGTGATGCCGAGGCTGGTCAGCAGGTTGGCGGCCTTCTTGACCTCCGCGGTCAGTTCCGCGTAGGTGATCGAACGGCTGTCGCCCGGCTCGCCCTCCCAGTGGATGGCGATGCGGTCGCCGTTGCCGGCGAGGACGTGCCTGTCGAGGCAGTTGTACGCCACGTTGAGCTCGCCGTCGTCGAACCACTTCGCGAAGGGCGGGTTGGTCCAGTCGAGGGTGCGCGTGAACGGCTTGTGCCAGTGGAGGAGTTCACGGGACTGGTCGGCCCAGAATCCGAGGCGGTCGGCGGCGGCACGCTCGTAGAGCTCGGCTGTCGCGACCGCGTTCGCCGCGAACTCTTCGCTGGGTGCGAATCGGCGTGCTTCGTGCAGCAGATTGTCGATTGTGTTGCTCATGGGGAGTCTGTTCGCTCCTTTGCGATGCTGAATGGTCAAGTCGTGGCGCGACAATCCACGACTCTACAACCTGGCGGTGACCACCTCGACGAAGACTTGCGTTTGCATTGATTGTGCGTAAACTGTTTCTCGGCCGAATATTAATTCTGGCGTGCGGCGCAAACGATTCCCCCCAATCATGCGCCGCAGTGGCCGCACCTGTTCCCCCCAATAGGTGCGGCCCCCCTCTTTTTAACCGGCCTTTCCGGTTGCAGCTCTCCACAGGTCGCGCGGTTGCGGGGTTCTCCACGGTTTTCGTGGGGTCCTGCGCCGGGTGCTGGGCGATACGTAGCGTCGGGGTATGAAGACGAGACGTAGAGAGAATGTGGCCGGGCGGGATGCGGTTGGCGCGATGGATCCCATCGAGACGGTGGACGCTGTGGAGCGATCACGCCCGCCGAATGGGGACCGCGGCCTCTGGCGCACCTTCGGCCCGCTGGCTCCCTATCTGCTGCGCGACGACATCACCGACCTCTTCATCACGGCCGGTGGCGCGCTCTGGGCGGACGGCGGACCGCGCGGACTCCGGCGCATCGACGGCTGGACCTCCGACGAACGCACCACCAGAGACCTCGCCGTGCGCCTCATCGCGAGCGGCAGCAGGCACATCGACGAGGCGACGCCGTTCGTCGACGTCCGCCTCCTCGACGGCATCCGCGTCCACGCCGTGCTGCCGCCCGTCTCGACCGGTGGCACGCAGCTGTCCGTGCGCATCCCGCACCAGCGCGTGCTGTTGTTGCCCGACCTGCTCGCCGACGACGCGATCACCCATGCACAGGCGGAGGCGCTGTTGCGGGCGATCGCGGCTCGCACCAACCTGCTTGTCACCGGGGCCGGCGGCGCAGGCAAGACCACCATGCTCGGCGCCCTCCTGTCCCACTCGCCCCCGAACGAGCGGATCGTCACGATCGAGGACGTCGCCGAACTCCGCATCGCACACCCGCATGTGGTCGGCTTGCAGTCCAGGCAGCCCAATCTCGAGGGAGCGGGCGGAGTCGACCTCCGGCGACTGGTCAGGGAGGCGCTCAGGATGCGTCCCGACCGCCTCGTCCTCGGCGAGTGTCGAGGCAGCGAGGTGGTCGACCTCCTCGCTGCCTTGAACACCGGCCACGACGGCGGGGCAGGAACCCTCCACGCCAACGCGCTCGCCGACGTCCCCGCCCGCCTCGAAGCACTCGGCGCTCTGGCCGGACTCGGCGAGCGTGCCCTCGCGCGACAGGCGGTCAGCGGCATCGGGATGCTCGTCCACGTCGAGCGGGTGGACGGCGTACGTCGCGTGGCCGGCTTCGGGCGCCTGACCGTGGCGGCTGATGGGCGTCTCGCCGTGGTGGAGGAGGGGTGACGGGGTCGGTGCGTCGACCGCGGGTGCGCGGTGAGGAGGGCCGGCGTGGTCGTCGCGCGGTTGCCGGGCCAGGCGCAGCGGCTGAACAGCTGGCGGAGTTGGTGGAGGAACTCGTCGCGCTGCTGGAAGCCGGGGTGACGCCCACGGCGGCTTGGGGGTACGTGCGGGAGTTCTCCGCGCATCCACTCGTCGTGCGGGCGGTCGTGCGGATCGAAGCGGGCGAGCGCGTCGCCGACGCACTTGTGGCTGCATCGGCGGCCTCCGTCGACTCCACCTCCGCCGTCAGAGCCGGGACGCTCGCTCCTCCCCGCCGCGCCCGCTCGCGGTCGCCCGACGACGCGTCCGGTCGGGTACTCGCCGCCGCGTGGCACGTCGCCGACGCCGCAGGTGCACCCTTGGCGCCCACCCTCCGCACCATCGCCGACGCCTTGCGCGACCGCGCGGAGACGGAGCGGGACATCGCCATCGCCCTCGCCGGACCGCGGGCGACCGCCCGGCTCGTCTCCTGGCTGCCGCTGGTGGGAATGGCGCTCGCGGTCGTGATGGGGGTCGACCTGCTCGGAACGCTCACCGGCTCGGTGGTCGGCTGGGCACTCCTCGGCTCCGGCACCCTTCTCCTCCTGCTCGGCCGACGGTGGATGCGCGCCCTCCTGCATCGCGCCAGCCCCGGATCCGACCTCCCAGGCCTGAGACACGACCTGCTCGCCGTCGCGCTGAGCGGAGGGCTCGGGGTGCCCAACGCTCTGGCCCTGTGCGACGAGGCATGCGCGACTCATCCGGTGCACGAAGACGACCGGGCGTCCGTCGCGCGCATCCTGAGCCTGGCGCAACGGGCGGGAGCGCCTGCGGTCGACCTCCTGCGGAGCGCGGCGGCTCAGGCGCGGCGACGACGGAGGATGCAGGGGAGGAGTGACGCGGCGGCGTTGGCCGTGCGGTCGATGGTCCCGCTCGGGGTGTGCGTGCTGCCGAGTTTCATGCTTCTCGGCGTCGCTCCCGTGGTTCTCTCGATCGTCTCCTCCACAGTCTCCGCATTCTGACGGTTCTCCACCGATCCCGGATGCATGGAGCAACCACTCGTCCCACCCCGAAGGCTGGAAGTGCGCTCGCAGCCGCGACCGCACCAACACACGAACAACAGACACAGACCAAAGGAACGAGGCATCATGACGGGATTCATCTCACGGGTCATCCGGGAGGAACGGGGGTCGGCGACGGCCGAATACGCGGTGGCGACGATGGGGGCGGTCGGCTTCGCCGGGCTGCTGGTGGTGTTGCTGCGTGGCGACGAGGTCAAGGCCATCCTCACCGACCTGGTGACACGTGCACTCACCACCGGGGTCTGACGGCGAACGGGGAAGCGTGACCGCCGAGTTCGCGGTGGCGCTTCCCGCCGTGCTCGCCTGCCTCGCCCTGTGCCTCGGTGCCGTGCAGGCGGTGACCCAGCAGTCGCGACTGGTGGATGCGGCCGCCCAGTCCGCCCGGATGCTCGCCCGGGGCGACGACCCCGCAGACACCGCCCGCCGGATGGCCAACGCGGAACTGACCGTCGAGCGTGAGGGAGGAATGGTCTGCGCGCGAGCGACCAGCGCGAGCGCGGTCACCGGCCTCGGAGCGCTCGGGCTGGCCGTCTCGGCGAGAGCGTGCGCGCTCGATGACTAGGCGCCGCGGAAGGAGGAGGAGATGGGTGAGCTAGAGCGCCGAGACGCCACACGCCGCCCGGGCGCCGAGGCGCGGTCACGCAGGCGCCGGCTGAGTGCGCGTCTCCGGAGTGACCGCGGTGCGGCCAGTGTGCTCGCGGTCGCGGTGATCGGTGCCGTCATCTGCTCCGGTACCGTGGCCGTCGCGCTCGGCGGGGCGTTCGCAGCGCGGCGCGTGGCGGCGGCAGCGGCGGATGCTGCGGCGCTCGCCGCGGCGGATGTGGCGTCCGGGCTCAAGCCGGGGAGCCCCTGTCAGGCGGCGGAGAGCGTCGCGGCGGCCAACGCCGCGCAGCTGCTGTCGTGCGAGCTGGAGGGTGTCGTCGCCATCGTCGAGACCTCCGTCTCCTACCTCGGGCTGGCGGCGCACGCTTCGGCCCGCGCGGGTCCGCCAGGGACGCAGTGAGAGCAGGCCGTGAGGGCAGCGGACGGGATGGTCAGTCGAAGATGGCCTCCAGATAGCGGTACTCCACGGCGCTCGGGCGGCGGTCGAGGGCGTCGTCGGAGGCGAACTCGATCGCGGAGGAGCGGATATAGAGGTAGCGCTTGCCCGCGGTCGGGGACGGGATCTCGAGTCGCGGGCGGGGCTGGCCGCTGTCCAGGTATTCGGTCGCGATGGTCTTGCCCTCGAGGGGGCCGTCGGTCAGTTTGGCGGTATACGTCGTCGTTGAAGTGGTAGCCATGACCTCATTTTCCTCCCGCCTCCCGCAACCACAAGGGCTGCGCCCTCGGCGAACGCAGAACCGCGGATTAGGCAGACAAGCGGCTCAGGTGTGTATGGTTTGCCTGTCGGGCCGTGTGGCCCACGCTCGCCGCAGGGGTGCGGCGCCGGGGGAGCGCGCTACGAACGTCTAACTGTTGCAACACAGTGCGTACATATAAGAGGAGTCAGGTGTCTGACACGAAGAAACTCGTCATCGTCGAGTCACCGAACAAGGTGAAGTCGATCGCTCAGTATCTGGGTGACGGCTACGAGGTGATGGCATCCGTCGGACACATCCGCGACCTCATCGAGCCCAAGAACCTTCCGCCCGAGCTCAAGAAGGGCTCGCTCGGCAAGTTCTCCGTCGACGTCGAGAAGGGCTTCGAGCCCTACTACGTGGTCTCCGACCAGAAGAAGAAGACCGTCGCCGACCTCAAGCGGGCGCTCAAGAACGCCGACGAACTCCTCCTCGCCACGGATGAGGACCGCGAAGGAGAGGCCATCGCGTGGCACCTCATCGAGGTGCTGCAGCCGAAGGTCCCCGTGAAGCGGATGGTGTTCCACGAGATCACCAAAGAAGCCATCGAGAAGGCACGGGACAACACCAGAGAGATCGACACCGCTCTGGTCGATGCCCAGGAGACCAGGCGCATCCTGGACCGGCTTTACGGGTACGAGGTGTCGCCGGTGCTGTGGCGCAAGGTCGGCCCCGGACTGTCCGCCGGGCGTGTTCAGTCCGCCGCGACCAGGCTCGTCGTCGACAGGGAGCGCGAGCGTCTCGCGTTCGTCCCTGCCTCGTACTGGGGCCTGACCGCACACTTCACGCCGGAAGAGGCGAACGGTTTCGAGGCCAGGCTCGCCCGGCTGTCCGGCGAGCGCGTCGCCACAGGGCGCGACTTCGACGACCACGGAAAGCTCACGTCCAACGCGCGCACCCTGGACGAGGAGACCGCGACCAGCCTCGCCGCCGCCATCTCGCAGCCGAGCACCGTCGTCACGGTCGGCAAGGTCGACTCCAAGCCGTACTCCCGCCGCCCGGCCGCGCCGTTCACCACGTCGACCATGCAGCAGGAGGCCGCGCGCAAGCTGCGCTTCTCCGCGAAGCAGACGATGAGCGTCGCACAGTCGCTGTACGAGAGCGGCTACATCACCTATATGCGAACCGACTCCGCTTCGCTCTCCCAGCAGGCCACCAACGCGGCCCGCACCCAGGCCGCCAAGCTCTACGGACCGGAGACGGTTCCTGACAAGCCGCGTACATACGCCTCGAAGAGCAAGAACGCCCAGGAGGCGCACGAGGCGATCCGCCCGTCCGGTGAGGTCTTCCGGACACCCGCCGAGCTCGAGAAGGTGCTCCGCGGCAACGAGTTCCGCCTGTACGACCTGATCTGGAAGCGCACCGTCGCCTCGCAGATGGCCGACGCCAAGGGACAGACCGCCTCCGTCACCGTCGAGACGAAGATCACCGAGGGCGTCCACGGCGGCACCGTCGGCGAGTTCACCGCGAGCGGCACCGTCATCACCTTCCGCGGCTTCCTCAACGCATACGAGGAGAGCAAGGACGAAGAGCGCAACTCGTCCGACTCCGCCGACGCCAAGCTGCCTCCGCTGCAGGTCGGCCAGGAGCTGCATGTCCAGGATGTGGAGGCCGACGGCCACGAGACCACCCCGCCGCCGCGCTACACGGAGGCCAGCCTCGTCAAGGCGCTCGAAGAGCTGGGCATCGGCCGGCCGTCGACGTTCGCGAGCATCATCTCGACCATCGTCGACCGTGGGTATGTCACGCCCCGCGGCCAGGCGCTCGTCCCGAGCTGGGTGGCGTTCTCCGTCGTCCGGCTGCTGGAGGACTACTTCGGCGACCTCGTGCAGTACGACTTCACCGCCGAGATGGAAGACGACCTCGACCGCATCGCCGACGGCGAGGCCGAGCGCGTCGACTGGCTAAACAGCTTCTACTTCGGCAGCGACAAGCACACCGGCCTGCGCCGGGTCATCGACAACATGGGTGAGATCGACGCGCGCAGCATCAACTCGATCGCCATCGACGACGACGTGACGCTGCGAATCGGCAAGTACGGCCCATATCTCGAAGTCGCCGAAGAAGGCGCGGCCGAAGGGGCAACGCCCCGCCGGGTGAACATCCCGCCGGAGCTGGCCCCCGACGAGCTGACGCCCGCCAAGGCGCACGAGCTCATCGAAGCGCCCGTCCTCACCGACCGGGTCCTCGGCGTGAACCCCGAGAACGGCAAGAACATCGTCGCGAAGGACGGCCGGTTCGGGCCGTACGTGACCGAGATCGACCCGGAGGAGGCCGCGGCGGAGACCGTCGACCAGGCCACGGGAGAAGTCGTCGCCGCTCCGGCCAAGAAGCCGGCGAAGAAGGCAGCGGCCGCGAAGCCGCGCACGGCGTCCCTGTTCAAGTCGATGGATCTCGCGACCCTCGACCTCGACACCGCCCTGCAGCTGCTCGACCTGCCGCGCACGGTCGGGATCGACCCGGAGAGCGGGGAAGAGATCCAGGCCCAGAACGGGCGGTACGGCGCATACCTCAAGAAGGGCACGGACACCCGTTCGCTGACCAGCGAGGACGATATCTTCGGCATCGACCTGGCGGGGGCGCTCGAACTGTTCGCGCAGCCCAAGTACGGCAACCGCCGGGCGTCGAGCGCGCTCAAGGAGTTCGACGCCGACCCCGTCAGCGGCAAGGCGATCAAGGTCAAGGACGGCCGGTTCGGCCCGTACGTGACCGACGGCGAGACGAACGCGACCATCCCGCGCGGCGAGACGGTCGACGAGGTCGACTTCGAGCGGGCAGTGCAGCTTCTCGCTGACAAGCGAGCCAAGGGTCCCGCCAAGAAGGCTCCGGCCAAGAAGGCTCCGGCGAAGAAGGCGCCCGCGAAGAAGCCTGCGGCGAAGACCACGGCGGCGAAGACGACAGCGGCGAAGACCACGGCGGCGAAGACGACCGCGGCGAAGACGACAGCAGCCAAGACCACCACCACACGCAAGGCGGCGGCCACGAAACCGGCAGCGGAGTGAGCACGGTCGACGCGCATCCGGAACGTCGCGGGCTCTTCATCACCATCGAGGGCGGCGACGGCACGGGCAAGTCAACGCAGGCGAAGCTGATCGAGGAGTGGCTGGCCGCGCGCGGCCGCACCGTCGTGCGAACCCGCGAGCCGGGTGGCACGGAGGTGGGCGTCGAGATCCGCGAGATCGTGCTGCACCACCGGGGCGACATCGCCGCGCGCGCAGAAGCCCTCCTCTACGCGGCCGACCGGGCGCACCACATCGAGACCTTCGTGCGGCCGGCGCTCGCGCGCGGAGAGGTGGTCCTGCAGGACCGCTACCTCGACTCCTCCGTCGCGTATCAGGGCGCAGGCCGGGTGCTCGACCCGAAGGAGATCCGCGACCTGTCGCTGTGGGCGGCGCAAGGACTCCTGCCCGACCTGACGATCCTCCTCGACCTCGACGAGGCCACCGCCAGGCAGCGGCTCGACTCCTCGCGCACCCGCTACGACAGGCTCGAGGCAGAGAAGTCCGACTTCCACGCCCGCGTGCGCGGCGCATACCTCGGTCTGGCCGAGGCGGAGCCCGAGCGGTTCCTGGTGGTGGATGCATCGCGTCCCGTCGACGAGATCGCCGCGGACATCCGCGCCAGGCTCGAACCGTACGTGTGACCAGGCGTATGTGTGACCAGGCATATGTCTGATCGTGGCCGAGAGCCGCGCATCCGGAGACGTCGTGGGTTCGGCGGTGTCGGTGGCGACCGCTAGCCTGGGAGGCATGGCAGTGTGGGATGACCTGACGGGTCAGGACGACGCCATCGCCATCTTCAAAGCCGCAGCGGCGGGAGGGTCTGCGCCCAGCGCATCCACTGTCGCCGTCGCTGAAGGAGGCGCCGCAGGGTCCGCGACGGCTGCAGGCTCCACGTCCGGCTCGCCGACCGGACGGAGCATGACGCACTCCTGGCTGATCACCGGGCCGCCCGGCTCCGGGAGGTCCAACCTCGCGTTCGCCTTCGCGACCGCGCTGCTCAGCCCCGGCACCCCGGAGGGCGACCTGGCGACACAGCGCCAGGTGGAGGCGCGCACGCACCCCGACCTTGCCGTGCTCAGCACCGAACGGGTCATCATCTCCATCGAGGAGGTGCGCACGCTGGTCGCCAGCTCGCAGTTCTCCCCGTCCGTCGGCCGGTATCGCGTGATGATCATCGAAGACGCCGACCGGATGAGCGAGCGCACGTCGAACGTGCTCCTCAAGGCTCTGGAGGAGCCCCCGGAGCGCACCGTCTGGATCCTCTGCGCGCCCAGCGACGCCGACCTGATCCCGACCATCCGGTCGCGGGTCCGCACCGTGCGGCTGCGCGTTCCGAGCGTGTCCGATGTCGCGTCCCTCATCGAGCGCCGTGACGGGGTCGACCCCGTGACGGCCGAACGGGCTGCCAGGCACGCGCAGAGCCACATCGGCATGGCGCACCGGCTCGCGACCAACGACGAGGCCAGGCGCAGGCGCGAGGAGACCCTGGAGCGCGTGCTGCGCATCCGGTCGGTGTCCGACGCCGTGATCACCGCGGCGAGCCTGCTCGAGATCGCCGGCGCAGACGCGAAGGCGATCACCGAGGAACGGGATGCGGAGGAACGCGAGCACGCGCTGCGCTCGCTCGGCATCGAACCGGGTGGCACCATCCCTCCCGCGCTGCGCTCGCAGCTCCGGCAGCTCGAGGAGGACCAGAAACGGCGGGCGACGCGCAGCCTCCGCGACGGCATCGACCGCATCCTGGTCGACCTGCTCTCGCTGTATCGGGACGTGATGATGCTGCAGCTCGGCAGTCAGAGCGAGCTCGTGAACCTCGAACTGCGCGACCGGCTGGATGCTCTCAGCACTCACACGAGTCCCGCAGCTACGCTCGCCGCGATGGATGCGATCGCCACCGCCCGGCAGAGGATCGACGGGAACGTCGCGCCCGCGCTGGCGATCGAGGCCATGCTCACCACCATCCTGCGCGGCGGTGCCGCTCGAAAGGGGAACGACCAGTGACCACCCGCCAGGGCCGCCCAGCCGCTCGCCCCGCCCGGAGCCGAGCGCGCCGCAGCACCCGCACCGCGCTCGTCGCGATCGCCGCCGTCGTCGCCCTGACCCTCACCGGATGCGTCACCTGGTTCATCCCCGCCAAGACCACGCAGACCTCCACCCCCGTCGCCGAGCAGGTCGCCGCCGACCTGCAGCCGTTCTACAGCCAGGTGCTGAAGTGGCAGAGCTGCGCCTCCGGCAAGCAGTGCGCGACGGCCAAAGCGCCCCTGGACTGGAAGAAGCCGTCGGCGGGCGAGATCGAGCTGGCGCTCATCCGGCAGACCGCCAAGGGCACGAGGCAGGGATCGCTGCTGGTGAACCCTGGCGGCCCTGGCGGTTCCGGCTACGACTTCGTGAGGGACTCCGTCGACTACGCGACGGACAGCACGCTGCAGCAGCACTTCGACGTGGTCGGCTTCGATCCGCGGGGTGTCGGGCACTCGACAGCCGTGAAGTGCTACGACGCCAAGCAGATGGACGAATACCTGTACGGCATCACGCCGGGCACGCGCGGGTCGGACGAGTGGATCGCGGAGAACACGACGGTGTCGAAGGACTTCGGCTCCGCCTGCTCGACCAACACCGGATCGCTGCTGGAGCACGTCGACACCGTCAGCGCCGCGCGCGACCTCGACCTGCTGCGCGCCGTGCTGGGCGACAAGAAGCTCAACTACCTCGGATATTCGTACGGCACATACCTCGGCGCGGTCTACGCCGACCTCTACCCCGGCAAGACCGGCCGCCTCGTCCTCGACGGAGCGCTCGACCCCGCCGCGAGCAACTTCGACGTGACCAAGGTGCAGGCCGAAGGCTTCGAGAGCGCGCTGCGTGCATACCTCAAGGACTGTCTCGCGCAGAAGGACTGCCCGTTCAGCGGCTCGGTCGACGACTCGATGAAGACCATCAGCGACCTGCTCTCCTCGGTCGAGCGCAGCCCCATCCGCAACTCGGACGGGCGGGAACTCGGCGCGAACACGCTCGTCACCGCGATCATCTACCCGCTCTACGACGCGACGGCATGGTCGTACCTGAGCGACATGTTCACCTCGGTGATGAAGGGGAGCGCATCCACCGCCTTCTCGCTGGCGGACGCATACAACAACAGGCAGAGCGACGGGACGTACGGGGACAACTCCACCGAGGCGTTCATGGCGATCAACTGCCTCGACTACACCTACGACGCCGACCCGGCGACGATGCGCGCGCAGGCGGCCCAGCTCGCGAAGGACGCGCCGGTGATCGGCCCGTACATGTCCTATGGCGACATCGGATGCGCGAACTGGCCGTACACCTCGACCGTCGAGCGCGGTCCGATCGCCGCGAAGGGCTCCGCGCCCATCCTGGTCGTCGGAACCACGAACGACCCGGCGACCCCGTACGTGTGGGCCAAGAACCTCGCTGGCGAGCTCGAGAACGGGCACCTGCTCACCTACAAGGGCGAGGGCCACACGGCGTACAACAAGTCCAACTCGTGCGTGAACGGCGCCGTCGACGAGTTCCTCGTCAAGGGCACCATCCCGGAGGACGGCAAGACCTGCTGATCCGACCCTCCACGGAGTGGTGCAAATTTGCAGAGAATGAAATAATCGTCGCATGAGCATGGTGCAGGAGGAACTCGGACTCCGCGAGCGGAAGCGCCTGGCGACCAGGCGCGCGATCCAGCTGGCCGCCCTCGAACTCGCCAGCGAGCGCGGTTTCGACCGGGTGACCATCGACGAGATCAGCCACGCGGCGAACGTGTCGCCCCGGACGTTCTTCAACTACTTCCCGTCGAAAGAGTCCGCCATCATCGGCGAGCTTCCCGAGCTGCCGGACGAGGAGCGCATCGAACGCTTCATCGACGCCGGGCCGGACGAGCCCATCCTCGACGGCATCAGCGAACTCCTGATCGCGGCGATCGACACGATCGAACTCACCGACGGCGATCCAGGGGGAGCGGAGGCGGCGGACGCGACCAGGAGCGTCCACGAACTCCACGCGCTCCGCAGGGCCCTCCTCAAAGACAACCCGGAACTCTTTGCCCAGCGCATGGCGAGCATGCACCAATTCGAAGACGCCCTCAGCGCCATCGTGCAGCGCCGCCTCGCCCACGACGATCCCGAGCTCGCTGACGAGCATGAAGCGCTGCACCAGCGCGCCAGGCTCGTCACATACGTCTCCTTCGCCGGGATGCGCCACGCCTGGTCGTGCTGGGCGGACCACGGAGGCGTCGAGCCGCTGGCCGACCGCCTCCGCAGCTCGTTCGCACAGCTGCAGGCGCTCGGCACCCAGGTGCGCTGAGCCGCAATCTCAGATGGTCAGTGGCACCCTCCAACATCGGGTAAGCTATCTGACTGTGTGTTACGCCCCCGGGCGAGACCCACGCCGCCCTAGCTCAGTCGGCAGAGCATCTCACTCGTAATGAGAAGGTCAAGGGTTCGATTCCCTTGGGCGGCTCCACCGGCCCCGTCCCGCAGGTCGGGGCTTCTTCTTTTGCCTCACACCAGAAATCCGTGCCAGCACGGGGTCAACCGGGCTGTCTGAGGCGTACTCTGGTCGGAAGTTGAGAAACATTCAGGTTTGGCTGGGCCGAGAGCCCGCCGAACTCGTAGCCGGGGCAGCGCTCGACGAGAGCGGCGCCGAAGCGCGAACCCGAAACTTCACATCCGCCCGCCGCTTCGCCGAGCCGCCGGGCGCATCCCGCACTGTCCGCAGCGCGAGACGACAAGCCTGCCCGAGGTTGTCATGAGCATTTTCCGCACGTCCAGGTCCCGAGGTCTCGGTATCGCCGCGTCCGTCATGACGGCGATCGGTCTCGTCTTCGGAGGGCTGGTGATCGCCGTCCCGGCCAGCGCAGACACCATGCCTCCCGACCCGACCAATCCGGCCACGCCGCCGACCGTCGGGGCGGATGCGCTGCCGACGACGCAGATCGACGGCGTCGCCTGGGCGCAGACCGTCGTCGGGAACACCGTCTACGTCGCCGGCAAGTTCAGCACCGCGCGCCCCGCAGGGTCGCCGGCCGGGTCGAACACGACTCCGCGAAGCAACCTGCTCGCGTACAACATCACCACCGGCGCGCTCATCACCTCCTTCAACGTGCCGCTGAACGCGCAGGCGCTGGCCGTCGCGGCGACACCGGACGGGAGCCGCGTATACGTCGGAGGCGACTTCACCACGGCGGGTGGGGGCAACTACTACCGCATCGTGGCGATCAGCACGGCGACCGGCCAGATCGTCAGCTCGTTCCGGCCGATCATGGAGAGCCAGGTCCGCGCGCTCGCTGCGACCAACACGGCGGTCTACGCGGGAGGCACGTTCTCGAGCGTGAACGGCACGAGCCGGGGCTACATCGCCAAGATCGACGCATCCAACGGCTCGTTGATGACCGGCTGGACCGCGAGCGCCGACTACGTCGTGGATGCGCTGGCCGTCAGCCCGGACGGCAGCAAAGTGTATGCGGGCGGCCGCTTCAAGAACGTGAACGGCAGCGCCCACTACGGCCTGGCCATGCTCACGGGGACGACAGGGACCGCCCTGCCCTTCCCCGCCAACAGCGTGGTCAGGGATGCGGGAACGCAGGCCGGGATCACCACCCTGGTCGCGACAGCCGACCGCATCTACGGCGCCGGGTACGTGTTCGGTTCCGGCGGCAATCTGGAGGGCAGTTTCGCGGCCGACGCGAACTCGGGAGCCCTCATCTGGCTGGAGGATTGCCACGGCGACACGTACTCGGTCTACCCGCTCGGCGACGCGCTCTACGCCGTCGGCCATCCGCACGACTGCCGGAACGTCGGCGGATACCCGGAGACCAACCCGCGCACCTTCCACCACTCCATCGCGTTCTCGAAGGCGAGGACGGGCACGCTCACGAACGACGGGAACCGCAGCTACTTCAACTTCAGCGGCCAGCCGTCGCCGACGCTGCTGAACTGGTTCCCCGACTACGTGACCGGTTCGTACACCGGCCAGGGGCAGGCCGCGTGGAGCCTGGCGGGCAACAGTCAGTACCTCGCGGTCGGCGGTGAGTTCCCGTTCGTCAACGGTGTCGCCCAGTACGGGCTCACCCGGTACGCGTTCGACAGCGTCGTGCGCAGCAAGGTCGGGCCGAACAACAACACCGCCGCCACGCCGAACGCCACCTCGCCCGCCGCAGGGCAGGCCAGGATCACCTGGACATCGACGTACGACCAGGACAACACCAACCTGAACTACAAGCTCGTCCGCGACGGCAACACCGCCAGCCCGGTCTACCAGACCAACCAGCTGTCGACGTTCTGGAACCGTCCGGCGATGGGCTTCACCGACAGCGGGCTCGCCGGGGGCAGCCAGCACACCTATCGCCTCTACGTCACCGATCCGGACGGCAACCAGATCAACCGAACGGGCAACACGGTGACCATCGCGGGCGGAGGAGCGAACCAGAACCCGGTCGCGTCGTTCGTGGCGACGCCGAACGGGCTGTCCGTGTCCGTCGACGGCAGCGCATCCAGTGATCCGGACGGCTCCATCGCCTCGTACGCGTGGACGTTCGGCGACGGGGGCACGGCGACGGGCGCCACGGCAGGCCACACCTACCCGGCCGCCGGCACGTACACGGTCGCCCTCACGGTGACGGACAACAGGGGCGGCCAGGCCAGCACCTCCAAGTCGGTGACGGTCACGGCGGCAACCGGCAACACGGTGGCACGGGATGCGTTCGAACGGTCGGTCGCGAGCGGCTGGGGCACCGCGGATGTCGGCGGCGCCTGGACGGGCGCGGGGGTCGCCACGGCGTACACCGTCGCCTCCGGGACCGGGCAGATGATCGTGCCGGCCGGGAACACCAAGACGGAGACGCTGAACGCGGTGTCGTCGAACAGGACGGACACGACGGTGACCTTCACCACCGATGTCGCGTCGTCGGGTGGCGGGATCTTCGTCTCCGCCATCGGACGCCAGGTCGGTTCCGTCGGCTACGAGGGCCGCGCCTGGATCAGCTCGAGCGGGGCCGTGCAGGTGCAGCTGCTGCAGAGCGGCAACACCCTGCAGGCCGTGCCGGTCTCCGGGCTGACATACGCGGCGGGCCAGCAGCTCTCGCTGCGCGTCCAGGTGTTCGGCACGTCGCCGACCACCGTGCGCGCGAAGCTCTGGCCGGCCATCCAGGCCGAGCCCGCCGCCTGGCAGGCGAGCGTGACGGACGCGACCGCCGCCCTCCAGGCGAAGGGCGCCGTCGGCCTGCGCGTGTACGTGTCGGCGGCGGCGACGCTCACCCCGGTGACCACCCGGTTCGACAACTACGCCGTGGCGGTCGTTCCGTGACGTCGGCTCCGGGCGAGGGGGCGCCCGAAGCCGCGCACGGGGCGGCACCGGCGGCGACCGGTCATCGGTACCGCTCCCTCGATGGCCTCCGCGGGGTCGCCGCCCTGTCTGTGGTGCTCTATCACGCACTGCTCGTGGTGCCGGCGGTCTCCGTGCTCTACATCGAGAAGGCGGACGCGACGCCGCTGACCCCGGAATGGTGGCTGTTCCGCACGCCGTTGCGACTGGTCATGCCCGGGCACGAGGCCGTGCTGATCTTCTTCGTGCTCTCCGGTTTCGTGCTCACGCTCCCGCTGCTGACGCACAGGCAGAGTCCGAGGAGCATCCTGGCGTACTACGGCAGGCGCATCCTGAGGCTGTACGTCCCGGTGTGGGGTGCCGTGGCGTTCGCGCTGCTGTTGGCCGTGGCCGTGCCGCGCGACCCATCGGTGGGGAGCAGCTGGCTGGCCACCCACCTCCCGCCGACTTTCTCGGCGGTGTGGCACGACCTGGTGCTGGTGCTCGGCACCTCCAACCTCGACAGCCCGCTGTGGTCGCTGACCTGGGAGGTGTGGTTCTCGCTGCTGCTCCCCGTGATGTTCGTGCTGCTGAAGGTCGCGCGCGTGCACGACTGGTGGCTGGGCGGCATCGCGTTGCTCATCGTCCTGTCCGCCGTCTCGCGCTTCCCGGCCGTGCTCGACGCACTCCCGCAGTCGTGGCTGACCGGAGGGATGCTGCAGTACCTGCCGGTGTTCGGGATCGGGATGATCGTCGCCTCGCGGCGGGAGACGATCACGCGGCTGGCCACGCGCATCCGGAGCTGGTGGCCGGTGATCGCGGGAGCGCTGCTGCTGATGATCTCGCCGAGCCTCGTGCCGACGGGCGCGGTGTACACGCCGCTGTCCGCGGCGCTCGCCGCTGTGAGCCTGATCGGGGTGGCCGGGGTGGTCTTCATCGCGCTCGAAGCCCCGGCAAGGCGGGTGCTGGAGACCCGGCCGGTGCAGTGGGCGGGCACGCGCTCGTTCAGCGTGTACCTCATCCACGAGCCGATCCTGGTGGCTGCCGCGCTGGTCACCAGGGCGGACGCATGGCTGCCCTGGCTGTTCGTCGCGCTGGCGCTGCTGCCGGTGATCCTGCTGGCGGCGGAGGGGTTCTACCGGGTGGTCGAGCGGCCGTCGATGCTGCTGTCGCAGCGGGTCGGGCGGGCGATCCTGGCGCCGCCGGCCGCGACACGGCGCGTGCTCGCACCGGCGCATCCGGATTCGCTCTCCCAGTAAACGCAGGTAATATACCCGGATGCGCGAATCGGACCAGCCCGATATTGGCATGCCGGACGGCTCTGAGCCGGAATCGGCCGACACCCCCGCCACCATCGTTCCCCCAGCGGACTCGGCATCGCCGAGCGATCCCGCCACGGCGTCGACCCGCGCGGCCAGGCGCTCGGAGGAGCGCGCAGGGTCGGGCGCAGGCGTCGGCGCCGGTGCGGCCGCCGCCTTCGGCGGCGTGCTCGCTGCGATCAGGAACCACCCGAAGGCGTGGATCATCGCCGGGGCATCCGCTGCGTTCGTCATCCTCGGCGCAGGATCGGTCGCCCTCGGCGCGACCGTCGGCTCGTCCGCCGAGGCGGCGGCGGTCCCGACCCACAGCGCGACCCCGACTCCCACGCCCACCCCGACCAAGACCGCCGACCCTGTGCGTCCCGTCCCCGCCAACCAGCCGGCGGCGAGCCGCGTGCGCACCTGCTCCGTCGCCGGGCTGTCACAGGACGGCAGGCTCGGCAACCTCGAAGCCCAGGTGGTGGATGCGCGCACCGGCGAGGTCGTCTTCGACAGGAACGGCGGAAAGCCGGGACCCACCGCGAGCGTGCTGAAGACCCTCACCTCCGCTGCCGCCCTGCAGGTGCTCGGCCCCGACTATCGGGTGGCGACCACCGTGGTCAAGGGAAGCGCGCCCGGCCAGATCGTCATCGTCGGCGGGGGAGACGTCACGCTCTCCCGGCTGCCGGACGGGCAGGCGTCGTTCTACACCGGCGCCCCGAAGATCCAGGATCTCGCGAACCAGGTCAACCAGGCGATGGGCGGCCAGCCCATCACCTCGATCGTCACGGACACGTCGCTGTTCGGCGGCCCGGTCTGGCAGCCGAGCTGGGACGAGCGCGAGGAGCGCGTCGTCGAAGGCTCGACCTCGTACATCACGGCGCTGCAGGTGGACGGCGACAGGGACGACCCCACCGCCGTCGAGTCCCCGCGCAGCACCGACCCCGTCGCCCGTGCCGTGCAGTACTTCCAGCAGTACCTCGGCACGAACGTCCCGGTCAGCGCAGGCACCGCCCCGGCGGGGGCCCCGCAGCTCGCGGCCGTGCAGTCGCAGCCGGTGACCACGCTGATCGACCAGGCGATGCGCGTCTCCGACAACACGATCATGGAGGAGCTGGCCAGGCTCGTCGCGATCAAGACGGGCGCTGGCAACACGTTCGACGCCGAGAACGCCGGGGTGCTCGCCGCGCTGAAGCCGTACGGGATCGACACCACGGGCATCCACATCGCCGACGGGTCGGGGCTCAGCGCGGACAACGCCGTGCCGCCGTCGTACCTGACGCAGCTGTTCATCAAGGTGCTCAACAAGCAGAACGGGCTCGGCGTCGTCTACGACGGCCTGCCGGTCGCCGGGCAGTCCGGCACGCTCGGGCCGGGATACAGCAGGTTCACCGGAGCGAACTCGGTCGCCAGGGGAGCCGTGCTCGCCAAGACCGGGTGGATCGACAACGGGTACACGCTGTCCGGGATCATCAACGCGGCGGACGGCACCCCGCTCACGTTCGCGGTGTTCGCACTCGGCAATGTGGGAGACAATGCCAAGCAGGCGATCGACACGCTCGTCACCGGCTTCTACAAGTGCGGCGGCAACCTCTCCAACCAGTGACGGAGGCCATCATGGGCAAGGCTCTGTTCATCATCGACGTGCAGAACGACTTCACGGAGGGCGGCGCCCTGGGCGTCGACGGCGGCGCTGCGGTGGCCGCGGGGATCACCCGCTACCTCGCCGAGCACGCCTCCGAGTACGCGGAGATCTTCGCCAGCCGCGACTGGCACGACGCCGACAATGACAACGGCGGGCACTTCGCGACGGAGGCGTCCCCGGACTTCGTCGTCACCTGGCCGCAGCACTGCGTGGCGGCCACGACGGGCGCCGAATACCACCCGGCGCTCGACACCTCTGCGGTGACGTTCCACATCCGGAAGGGCCAGGGCGTCCCGGCGTATTCGATCTTCGAGGGGCACACCGAGGCGGGGTCGAGCGTGCACAACCTGCTCGACGAGCACGGCATCGACCAGATCGACGTCGTCGGCATCGCGACCGACTACTGCGTGCGGGCGTCTGCACTGGATGCGCTGAGCCAGGGTCAGCGCGTCCGCGTGCTCACCGATCTGGTGGCGGGGGTGGCGCCCGCATCGTCGGAGGCGGCGCTGGCGGAGCTGGCCCGCGCGGGAGCGGAGCTCGTCACCGCGGGGTGATAGCCGGGATGCGGGGTAGCACCCCCGCGTTATGCGCGCTAAGCTGATTACTAACTTGGCTAGCTAATCCGGAGGCGCACTGATGAAGACCCGATCCGACTGGAATCCGGCACGCTGGCTGCGCATCGTGCTGCCCGCCGTCGTCATCGTCATCTGGTTCATCGCCGCGGGCGTCGGCGGACCCACCTTCGGCAAGCTCTCCTCCGTCTCCGAGAACGGCCAGGCCGCCTTCCTCCCCGCCAGCGCGGAGTCGACCGAAGTGCAGGAGTGGCAGAAGAAGTTCACGGACTCGAACGCGATCCCGGCGATCGTCGTCGTGCAGTCGGACACGAGCATCCCGAAGTCGGACCTGGCGGAGTACGCGAGCCTCGGCGTGAAGCTCGGTCAGGTCGACGGCGTGCAGAAGCCGGAAGGCGATGCGGAGACCAGCGTCGCGGGGCCGATCCCGTCCGAGGACGGCAAAGCGGTCGAGTTCATCGTTCCGATCGCGGACTCCGACCACGTCAAGACCGTGGTGGCCGACCTGCGCACCGTGGTCGCCGACAACCTGCCGGACGGCACGCAGGGCTGGGTGACCGGACCCGCCGGGCTCACCGCCGACCTCGTCAACGCGTTCGGCGGCATCGACGGCATCCTGCTGCTGGTGGCCGTCGGCGCCGTGTTCCTCATCCTGCTGCTGGTCTACCGGTCGCTCGTGCTGCCGTTTCTCGTGTTGTTCACGTCGATCTTCGCCCTGTGCGCCGCGATCCTGGTGGTCTACCTGTTCGCGCTGTGGGGCTGGATCAAGCTCAGCGGGCAGAGCCAGGGCATCCTGTCGATCCTGGTGATCGGCGCCGCCACGGACTATTCGCTGCTGCTGGTCGCCCGCTACCGGGAGTCCCTGGAACACGTCGAGTCGCGCTGGGCGGCCATCGGGCGGGCCTGGCGTGCGGCGTGGGAGCCGATCGCCGCTTCCGGTGCGACCGTGATCCTAGCCTTGCTGTGCCTGCTCTTCTCCGACCTCAACTCCAACAAGAGCCTCGGCCCCATCGCCGCCATCGGCATCGTGTTCTCGCTGCTGTCCGCCCTCACCCTGCTCCCGATGCTGCTCGTCGTGTTCGGCAGGGTCTCGTTCTGGCCGTTCCGCCCGAAGTTCGTTGGCGAGCATCCGGCGGAGCACAAGCACGCCGATGGCCGGCGCATCGCGGGCCTCGAAGGCATCACGGGACTCTGGCGCAGGGTCGGGACCCTCATCGCCCGCCGCCCCAGGGTGACCTGGGTCGTCGCCCTCGTGCTTCTCGCGGCGTGTGCTGCGGGCGTCACCCAGCTGAAGGCGAACGGGGTGCAGCAGACCGACCTCGTGCTCACCCAGTCCGACGCGGCAGACGGGCAGAAGATCCTCGCGAAGCACTTCGATGCCGGCTCCGGCAGCCCCGTGCTCATCGTGGCTGCGGAGGACGACGCGGATGCTGTCCTCTCCGCTGTCGAGAACACGGACGGCATCGCGACGGCCACGCTCTACACCGGCAACGCCCGGCCCGCCTCGGCCGGCGGCGCATCCGGTCCGGCCGGTTCGGCGCCGGAGCCGATCGTGAAGGACGGCCGCGTGCTCATCAACGCGACCCTCTCGTCGGAGGCGGACTCCGCCGCGGCGGAGCAGACGGTCCGCGATCTGAGGGAGACCCTGCCGAAGACGGACCCGACGGTGCTCGTCGGCGGCGTCACCGCCATAGCGCTCGACACCAACGACACTGCGCAGAGCGACCTGATCAAGATCATCCCGATCGTGCTCGCGGTCATCCTGGTGATCCTGATGCTGCTGCTCCGCTCGATCCTCGCCCCCGTGCTGCTCATCGCGAGCGTCGTGCTCTCGTACGCGGCAGCGCTCGGTGTCTCGGCCCTGGTGTTCAACCACCTGTTCCACTTCCCCGGAGCGGACGCCGCGGTGCCGCTGTTCGGCTTCGTGTTCCTGGTGGCGCTCGGCGTGGACTACAACATCTTCCTGATGACGCGGGTGAGGGAGGAGTCCCTCCGCATCGGGACGCGCCCCGGCATCCTGCGCGGCCTCGGCGTGACGGGCAGCGTCATCACGTCGGCCGGCGTCGTCCTGGCGGCGACGTTCGCGGCCCTCGGCGTCATCCCGATCCTGTTCCTGGCGCAGATCGCCTTCATCGTCGCCTTCGGCGTCCTGCTCGACACGGTCATCGTGCGCTCGCTGCTGGTGCCCGCCGTCTCCTACGACATCGGCCGCGCGATCTGGTGGCCGTCGAAGCTGTGGAAGGAGACCACGCACGACGAGAAGCGCGGGGCGGAAGCGGTGACGACCGCCGAGTAGGCGGTAGCGCAATCCGCCTGCCGTGCCCGAGGCCGACTGTGCACATTGTGCAGTGTCGGCGACGCATCCATATCCGGAATAGACAGGATGAGCAGCGCACGCTGAGCGTGTTGCCCACCGCATCCACCCCTGCGAGCATGGCGGCATGACCCTGACCACTCCCGAGAGCGCCGTTGGCGAGCGTGGCGACGATGCTGCGCTTCTCCGGCGGCTGTATCGCACGATGGTGACCGTGCGGCGGCTCGACCTCGATGGTGTCGCCATGCAGCGGCAGGGCATCGTGCCCGGCTATGCGCCGATGCGCGGGCAGGAGGCCGCCCAGGTGGGCAGCGCCGCCGCCCTCGACCTGGCGCGCGACTTCGCCTTCCCGACCTACCGGGAGCTGGGCGTCGCCGTGGCGATGGGGGTCGACCCCGTCGCCTATCTCGCCTCGCACCAGGGTGCGTGGCACGGCGGGTTGTGGGATGCGGCCGCCGCCAGGCTCGCCCCGATCAACGCCGTCGTCGGCGGAGCCGTCACGCACGCCGTCGGGTGGGCGCTCGGCGCCAAGCTGGACCGCAACGGAGGATGCGCGATCGCGTACTTCGGCGACGGCGCCAGCTCGCAGGGCGACATCCACGAGGCCATGAACACCGCAGGCGTCTCGCAGCTGCCCGTCGTGTTCTTCTGCCAGAACAACGGCTGGGCCATCTCGGTCCCCACCAGCAGGCAGGTCGCGGGCGGCTCGGTCGCCGCGCGCGCCGCCGGGTACGGGATGCCCGGGGTGCGGATCGACGGGAACGACGTCGTCGCCGTGTACGAAGCGACCCGCGACGCCCTTGACCGCGCCCGCGACGGGGGCGGCCCGACCGTGATCGAGGCGATGACCTACCGTCTCGGCCCGCACTCGACCTCCGACGACCCCGGGCGCTACCGCAGCCTGGACGAGGAGCAGAGCTGGCTCGCGCGCGACCCGCTGTCGCTGTGCGAGGAGCGGCTGCGGGCCACAGGGACCGTCGGCGACGACTTCTTCGCCGAGGTGTCCGACACCGCGAACGCTCTCACCGAGCGGGTGCGCGCCGACGTCGCAGCGCTCGGCGGACGGCCGGGTGAGGAGATGTTCGATTTCGTGTTCGCCGAAGCGCCTGCTGCGCTGCTCGGGCAGAAGCGCGCGTGGGAGGAGTCACGACATGGCTGAGATCACCAGGGAGCGTGAGCGACCAGCAGCGGCCGAGGTCACCACGATGCAGCGCGCGCTGAACCGCGCGCTCGACGACGCCCTCGCCGCCGACGACCGCACCCTCGTGTTCGGGGAGGACGTCGGCACGCTCGGCGGAGTGTTCCGCGTCACGGACGGGCTGAACGCCAAGTACGGCGACGACCGCGTGTTCGACACCACGCTTGCCGAGTCGGGGATCATGGGCATGGCGGTCGGCCTCGCGATGGCCGGATGGCGTCCGGTGCCGGAGATCCAGTTCGACGGGTTCTCCTATCCGGCCATCGACCAGATCGTGAACCAGGTCGCCAGGATGCACTACCGCAGCCGTGGGGCGTTCACGATGCCGATCACGCTGCGGCTGCCCAGCTTCGGCGGCATCCGCGCGCCGGAGCACCACGGAGAGAGCCTGGAGGCGCTGTTCGCGCACGTTCCTGGGCTCAAGGTGGTGTCGCCGTCGACCCCGGCGGAGGCGTACACGCTGCTCCGGCAGGCGATCGACGACCCGGACCCCGTGATCTTCCTCGAACCCAAGTCGCGGTACTGGCACAAGGCCGCCGTGGACGAGGCCGAGCTGTCCGAGCGGCTGCCGGTGGGCGCATCCCGGGTCGTCAGGCAGGGCAAGCACGTCACGCTGGTCGCCTGGGGCGCGATGGTCGCCCGCTGCCTGCAGGCCGCCGAGCTCGGCGCGGAGGACGGCGTGGAGATCGAGGTGGTCGACCTGCGCTGGCTGAAGCCGATCGACGCCGACGGGCTCGCCTCGTCGGTCGCGAAGACCAAGCGCGCCGTCGTCGTGCACGAGGCGCCGCTCACCGCCGGACTCGGCGCCGAGGTCAGCACGCTCATCACCGAGCGCTGTTTCGGCGACCTGCGCGCACCCGTGCAGCGCGTGACAGGGTGGGATGTGCCGTACCCGTCCCCGGTGCTCGAAGACGAGTACCTGCCGAGCATCGACCGCATCCTGGAAGCCGTACAGAAGACGTTGGAGTATCGCCGTGGCTGAGATCACGTTCGCCCTGCCAGACCTCGGCGAGGGCCTGCAGGAGGCGACCGTGCTGGAATGGCTGGTCGCCGAGGGGGACTTCGTCGAGCGGAACGCGCCGCTCGTCGAGGTGGAGACGACGAAGTCGGCCGTCGAGCTGCCGTCGCCGCAGTCCGGGACCGTCGCGCGGTTCCATGCGGAGGAGGGACAGACGCTCGAGGTCGGGGCGTCGCTGATCACCTTCACCGTCGACGACGACACCGCCGGGATCGTCGGCACCGTGCCCGTCGACGAGGCGCCTGCGCGTCGGGTGCGCCTCCAGCTGCCGGAGGACTGACATGACCGACTCCGGACACGAGGGCGTCGCGACCACCGGCGACGGGATGCGCATCGCATACGTCCGCCACCCGGGCGACGACCCCGTGCTCCTCGTGCACGGCTTCGCCACCACCGGAGCGCTCACCTGGGAGGCGACCGGCTGGGTCCGCGCGCTCGCCGAGGCCGGCCGTGGCGCCATCGTTCCCGACCTGCGCGGCCACGGCGGCAGCTCGGCGCCGCACGACTCGGCCGCGTACTCCCCGGAACTGCTCGCCGGCGACCTCGTCGCCGTGCTGGACGCGGAGGGTCTCGACCGCGTGGACGTCGTCGGGTACTCGATGGGGTCGTGGGTGACGCTGGCGCTGGTCGGGCTCGCGCCCGAGCGCATCCACCGGGTGGTCGTCGGCGGCATCGGAACGGTCGAGCAGTTCGCACACTGGGGGGTGGATGCTGTGCGCTCCGCCCTGCTCGACGGCACGGACACCGTTCCTCCGGAGTCTCCGCTCGCCCCGCTGCTGTCGTCGCTGCGGCAGGCGCCGGGCGTCGACACGGCAGCGCTCGCCGCGTGCGTGTCCGGGATGGCCGCGCATCCACTGCCGCTGCGGTCGAGCGCGCCGACGATGCTCGTGGTCGGCGAGGTGGATCCGGTGACCGATGGGCGGGAGGACGCGGCGGCCGCGCTCGGCGCCGAACTGGTCGTACTGCCCCGTCGCAACCACGTGACGTCGCTGAGCGCGCGAGCGTTCAAGCAGGCTGCTCTGCCGTTCCTGGGAGCCGCCGTCAGCGTGTAGGCGTTCGCACTTTCGAGTCGTACGATGTGCGAGGACCGTAGGAGGCCGCATGCCGATCGACAAGCTGGACGCCGAGCTGATCGCGCTGCTCACCGCTGAGCCGAGGCTCGGCGTGTTCGAGGCATCCCGCAGGCTCGGCGTCGCCCGGGGCACCGTTCAGGCGAGACTCGACCGCTTGCAGCGCTCCGGCATCGTCAAGGATTTCGCACCGACCATCGACAGCGAACGGCTCGGCTATCCGGTGACGGCGTTCGTGACGGCGGAGATCGCGCAGGGCGACAGGGACGTGACGGTCGTCTCGCACCTGAGCGAGATCCCCGAGGTGCTCGAGGTGCACACCATCACCGGCGCCGGCGACCTGATGATCCGCGCCGTCGCGCGCTCGAACGCCGACCTGCAACGGGTGATCGACCGCATCGTCAGCGACCCGGGCATCACGCGCACCTCGACGGTGATCGCGCTGGCGACGAAGATCGACCACCGCGCCGTGCCGCTGGTGGCCGCTGCAGTGGAGGAGCGCGCAGGCGCAGAAGACATGGGAGAAGAGAGATGAACGAGCAGGAACTCCTGGCGAAGGTCCCCGACCGGCTGTACATCGGCGGCGCGTGGGTCGACGGCACGTCGGGCCGCAGCATCGACGTCTTCGACCCGGCGACGGGGGAATCCATCAAGACCATCGCGGACGCGTCGGAGGCGGACGGTGCTGCCGCTCTGGATGCTGCCGTCGCCGCTGCCGACGACTGGGCGGCCACGGCGCCGCGCGTGCGCGGGGAGATCCTGCGCAGGGCGTTCGACCTGCTGCAGGAGCGTCGAGACGAGTTCGCCCTGTTGATGACGCTCGAAATGGGCAAGCCCCTCGCCGAAGCCAACGGCGAGGTCACGTACGGCGGCGAGTTCCTGCGCTGGTTCGGCGAGGAGGCCGTGCGCATCGCCGGTCGCTACGCCACCAGCCCGGAGGGGACAGGGCGGATGATCGTCTCGCAGCATCCCGTCGGCCCGTGCTTCCTCATCACGCCGTGGAACTTCCCGCTGGCGATGGCCACCCGCAAGATTGCGCCAGCGCTGGCGGCCGGATGCACGGTGGTCGTCAAGCCCGCCGCCCTCACCCCGCTCACCACCCTCTACTTCGCGAAGCTGCTGGAGGACGCGGGGCTGCCGGCCGGCGTGGTGAACGTGATCACCACCTCCACGTCCGGGAAGGTGTCCGGGCCGATCATCGCCGACCCGCGCCTCCGGAAGCTGTCGTTCACCGGCTCGACCGAGGTGGGGCGCTCGCTGCTGAAGCAGTCCGCACAGAACGTGCTGCGCACCTCGATGGAGCTCGGCGGGAACGCACCGTTCGTCGTGTTCGAGGACGCAGACCTCGACAAGGCGGTGGAGGGCGCGATGCTCGCCAAGTTCCGCAACATCGGGGAGGCGTGCACCGCGGCCAACCGCTTCATCGTGCACGAGTCGGTCGCCGACGAGTTCGCGGCACGCGTCGCCGAACGGGTGCGCGGGATGCGCGTCGGCCGCGGAACGGAGGAGGGCGTCACCATCGGCCCCCTGATCGACCAGGATGCGGTCGACAAGGCGGCGACGCTCCTCCAGGATGCTGTCTCCCGCGGCGCGACCGTGCTGGCGGGCGGGTCGCGCATCCCGGGCACCGGCACGTTCTTCGAGCCGACCGTGGTCACCGACGTTGCGGCGGGGAGTGACATCCTCCGCGAGGAGATCTTCGGGCCCGTGCTCTCGATCGTGCGCTTCGCCGACGAAGACGAGGCCGTGCGGATCGCCAACGACACCGAATTCGGGCTGGTCTCCTACGTGTTCACGAAAGACCTGGCGCGCGGACAGCGGATGATCGAGCGGCTGCAGACCGGGATGATGGGCCTCAACGTCGGCGTCGTCTCCAACGCGGCAGCACCGTTCGGCGGGGTGAAGCAGTCCGGGCTCGGCCGCGAGGGCGGCCTGGAGGGCATCCACGAATACCTGTCCACGAAGTACACGCTCACCCCCGACCCGTTCGGAGCCTGAGATGGCAGCCGAAGCGGTCATCGTCGACGTGATCCGCACCCCCTCCGGGCGTGGCAAGCCGGGAGGGGCGCTCTCGGACATCCACCCGGCCGACCTGCTCGCCGGGGTGCTGGTCGAACTGCTGCACCGCAACGGGCTCGACCCCGCGCTCGTCGACGACGTGATCGGCGGATGCGTCACCCAGGCGGGCGAGCAGGCCGGCAACATCACCAGGACGGCCGTGCTCAGCGCCGGCTTCCCGGAGAGCGTCCCCGGCGTCACCATCGACCGGCAGTGCGGGTCGAGCCAGCAGGCGGCGGCATTCGCGGCGCAGGGCGTGATCGCGGGCGCGTACGACATCGTGATCGCGTGCGGGGTGGAGTCGATGAGCCGCGCGCCGATGGGATCGAACGTGGGCGGCGCATCCATCGGAGGGGCGCTACTGAAGCACCGCTACCCGGACGGGCTGGTCAACCAGGGCGTCTCCGCCGAGCTGATCGCCGAGCAGTCGGGGTTCGCCCGCCCCGAGCTCGACGACTTCGCCGCCCGCTCGCACGCGCTCGCCGCGGAGGCCGCCTCGTCGGGAGCGTTCGACGGCGAGCTGGTGCCCGTGCCGACACCGGACAGCGGAAGCGTCACGGCCGACGAGACCATCCGGCCGGGCACGACACCGGATGCGCTGGCTGCGCTGAAGCCGTCGTTCCGCACCGAGGCGCTCGCCGAGCGCTTCCCGCAGCTGGACTGGCGGATCACGCCGGGCAACTCCTCCCCGCTCACCGACGGGGCGTCTGCGGCGCTCATCATGAGCGCTGAGGCCGCCGAGCGGCTCGGGCTGCGGCCGCGGGCGCGCTTCCATAGCTTCGCGGTGGCCGGGAGCGACCCGCTTCTGATGCTCACCGGCGTGCTCCCTGCGACGCGGAAGGTGCTCGACCGCAGCGGCCTGCGGCTGGACGAGATCGACGCGTACGAGGTGAATGAGGCGTTCGCGCCCATCCCGTTGCTGTGGCAGCGCGAGTTCGACACCGATCCGGCCAAGCTGAACCCGCACGGTGGCGCGATCGCGCTCGGGCACGCGCTCGGCTCGTCCGGCACGCGGCTGCTGGCCACCCTGCTGAGCGAGCTCGAAGCATCCGGTGGCCGCTACGGCCTGCAGGCCATGTGCGAAGGCGGAGGCACCGCCAACGCCACCATCATCGAAGTCCTCCGCTGACCGCGGCACACGCGAAAGGGAACACCATGCAAATCGACGGATGCTCGGCCATCGTCACCGGAGGCGCCAGCGGGCTCGGCAACGCCACGGCCCGTGCCCTCACCGAGGCCGGCGCGCACGTGGTCGTGCTCGACCTGCCCGGCTCGGAAGGCGAGAAGGCGGCGACGGCCCTCGGCCCGACCGCGCGGTTCGTGGCTGCCGACGTGGCGAACGAGGATCAGGTGCGGGCGGCGGTGGAGGTCGCGTCGACGCTCGGCCCGCTGCGGGTGGTGGTCAACTGCGCGGGGATCGCCACGGCCGCCAAGGTGCTCGGCAGGGATGGCGTCCTCCCTCTCCAACAGTTCGAGAGGGTGATCAGGGTGAACCTCATCGGGACGTTCAACGTGGTGCGGCTGGCCGGGGCAGCGATGGTGCAGACCGAGGCGCTGGGGGAGGAGCGCGGCGTGATCGTGAACACCGCATCCGTCGCCGCGTTCGACGGCCAGATCGGGCAGTCGGCGTACTCGGCGTCGAAGGGCGGAGTGGCGGCCATGACGCTGCCGCTGGCCCGCGAGTTCGCCAGGGACCTCATCCGGGTGGTCACGATCGCGCCCGGCATCTTCGAGACGCCCATGATGGCGGGCCTCCCGCAGCCTGCCCAGGACTCGCTCGCCGCTCAGGTGCCGCACCCCTCCCGCCTCGGCAAGCCGGCCGAATACGCCGCCCTCGCCCTCCACATCATCGCCAACCCCATGCTCAACGGCGAGACCATCCGCCTCGACGGAGCCATCCGGATGCAGCCCCGCTGACCGGCCGCCCCCATTGCTGGGGAAGCGGTCAGGAGGCGGAGTGGGCCTCAAGGAAGGTGTAGACGTCGGAGTCGTCGACGCCGGGGAACGAGCCGGAGGGCAACGGAGAGAGGATGTGCGCGTGCAGGCGCGCGCTCGGCCACGCCTGGCCGGCCCAGCGGCTCGCGAGCCCGGCAGGCGGGCGCTTGCAGCACGACTCGTCCGGGCAGTGCGACTCCGCCCGCGCCGTCGTCTCCCTCCCGCGGAACCACTTGGCCTGGTCGAACGGCACGCCGACGCTGATCGAGAACCCGCCGGCCGAGGTCGTGCCGGTCTGGGTGGCGCACCAGTACGTGCCGGCCGGAGTGTCGGTGTACTGGTACATCTCCGTGGTTCGGTTGGTGTGCGTGAACGCCGACCGCGCTCCCCACTTGCGGCAGACGATCTGGCCCTCGATGGATCCGGTCACATCCGTCGGCAGCGGAAGGCCGTCGTTCTCGTAGCCCTTGTAGAGCGCCCCGTCGTCGCCGACGCGCAGGAAGTGCAGCGTCATGTCGAGGTGCGTGGTCGCCAGGTTGGTGAGCCGGAGCGCCGCGGCCTCGTGGGTGACGCCGAACGCATCCCGGAAGTCCTCGACCGCGATGTCCTTGTCGTCCTTGGCCTGCTTCAGGAAGCCGACGGCCGCCTCCCTGGGCATCAGGCACGACGCCGCGAAGTAGTTGATCTCGAGCCGCTGCCGCAGGAAGTCCGCGTAGCTCTGCGGGCGCTCGTGGCCGAGCAGCCGGTGCGCCATCGCCTGCAGCGCCATCGACCGCAGGCCGTGACCGCCCGGGATGCTCGCGGGCGGCAGGTAGATGCGCCCGTTGGCGAGGTCGGTGATCGAGCGGGCGGAGTGCGGCAGGTCGTTGACGTAGATCAGGTCGAAGCCGAGCTGCTCGGCCATGATGCTGACCTCGCGGTGGGTGAGCGCGCCGTGGGTGTGCCCGGATGCGCGCACGCGCTCCTCGGCCAGCTCCTCGATCTCCGCGATGTAGTTGTTCTGCGCTCGCATCCGCTCGCGCAGCTCGGTGTTGGCCCTGCGTGCCTCCTCCGGGGTGGCGATGGCCTCCGATGCGCGCCTGCTGAGCTCCCTGTGCATCCCGACGAGCGCTTCCAGCGTCTCCGTCGGCGTGCCCTTGGTCGGCTTGACGGACGGGAGCCCGAGCGAGTTGTAGAGCGGGCCTCGCTGCGCCCTGGCGAGCTCGATCTCGAGGGCGGCCCGCGCATCCGGTGGCTCGGCGGACAGCAGATCGGCGAGCTGGACCCCGAGCGCTGACGCCAGGGTGGTGAGCAGCGTGACGCGCGGCTCGCGCTTGCCGTTCTCGATGAGCGACAGCTGGCTCGCCGCGACCCCGGTGGCCGCGCTCAGCTCGTCGAGGGTGAGGCCGCGCTGGGTGCGGAAGTGCCGGATGCGGTGGCCGAGCGTCGCAACGTCGGCGGTGGACTGCTCCATGCCTTCACGATAGCGAAAGAATCGCGATTCTTTCCAGGCTTTCGACGCAGATTAAGCCGGAAAACTCACGGATGCTTGGTTCACAGCCAAACTTTCAACCCGAGAGGACTCCGGAATGACACTCGCCGAGCTCCCGCTCTCCGACCTCGATGACCAGCCGGACGGCCTGGACGCCCTGCGCGCCTGGGTCGCCGACATCGCCGCCATCACGCAGCCGGACGATGTCGTCTGGTGCGACGGATCGCTCGCCGAAGCAGACAGGCTCACCAAGCAGCTCGTCGCGGAAGGCAAGCTCATCCGCCTGAACCCGGAGTGGCGGCCGAACAGCTTCCTCGCCCGCACGGACCCCGGCGACGTGGCCAGGGTCGAGGACCGCACCTTCATCTGCTCCGTCGACGAGACCGATGCAGGCCCCACCAACAACTGGCGCGAACCGGAAGGGATGCGCGCAGAGCTGCGCGAGGTCTTCACCGGCAGCATGCGCGGTCGCACCATGTACGTCGTCCCGTTCTCGATGGGCCCGGTCGGCGGCCCGATCTCGCAGGTCGGCGTGCAGCTCACCGACTCCGCGTACGTCGCCGTCAGCCTCGGGATGATGACCCGCGTCACCTCGACGGTCCTCACCCTCATCGAGGCAGGGCAGCCGTGGGTCGCGACCGTGCACAGCGTCGGCGCACCCCTGGTGGATGCGGGCGGCACGCGCCACGACGACGTCGCCTGGCCGTGCAACGAGACCAAGTACATCGTGCAGTTCCCGGAGACCAGGGAGATCTGGTCGTACGGTTCCGGCTACGGCGGGAACGCGATCCTCGCCAAGAAGTGCTTCGCCCTGCGCATCGCATCGGTGATGGCGCGGGACGAGGGCTGGCTGGCCGAGCACATGCTGATCGTCAAGGTGACGTCGCCGGAGGGGCGCGCGTTCCACATCGCCGCGGCGTTCCCGTCCGCGTGCGGCAAGACGAACCTCGCGATGCTCCGTCCGAGCATCCCGGGCTGGACGGTGGAGACGGTCGGAGACGACATCGCCTGGCTGCGTCAGGGGCCGGACGGCCGGCTGCGCGCGATCAACCCGGAGGCGGGCTTCTTCGGTGTCGCTCCCGGCACGGGGCCGGCCACCAACGCCACAGCGGTCGACACACTGTGGGGCAACACGATCTTCACGAACGTCGCGCTGCGCGACGACGGCGACGTGTGGTGGGAGGGCCTCACCGAGGAGCCGCCTGCGCACCTCATCGACTGGCGCGGGGAGGACTGGACGCCGGCGAGCGGCCGTCCCGCCGCGCATCCCAACTCCCGGTTCACGGTGTCGGCCGCACAGTGCCCGGCGATCTCCGACGACTGGGACGCGTTCGACGGGGTGCCGATCGACGCGATCCTGTTCGGCGGGCGCCGGGCCACCAACGTGCCGCTCGTCGCGCAGTCCCGTGACTGGAACCACGGCGTCTTCCTCGGTGCGACCATCTCGTCCGAGCAGACGGCCGCCGCGGAGGGCACCGTCGGAGAGCTGCGCCGCGACCCGTTCGCGATGCTGCCGTTCTGCGGATACAACATGGCCGACTACTGGGGCCACTGGCTCCGGATGGGGGAGAAGCTCGGCTCGAACGCCCCGGCGATCTTCCAGGTCAACTGGTTCCGCAAGGGGGAGGGCGGCCGGTTCCTCTGGCCGGGATTCAGCGAGAACGCCCGCGTGATCGAGTGGATCGTGCGTCGCGTGGAGGGCAGCGCAGGGGCAGTGGATGCTCCGATCGGCCGCCTGCCGCTCCTCGCCGAGCTCGACCTCGATGGGCTCGACCTGCCGGACGCCGACGTGGATGCGCTGTTCGACGTGGACAGGGACTCCTGGCTGGCCGAGTGCGACCTCACCGAGGAGTTCTTCTCCCGGTTCGGCGACCGGGTGCCCGCCGCGCTGCGCGCCGAGCTCGCGTCGCTGCGCTACCACCTGCGCGCCTAGCCGCAGCCGCGCCGCGTCCGCGCCGCCCCGACCCCCGCGCCTGACCGCGGGTACACAATCGAGTCCGAACCTCTTCGCTCCGCTCCCCGGCGTGTCTCGTGAAGAGGTTCGGACTCGATCTTCGTGCTAGACGAGCAGCTGGTGCTTGGCGAGGTCGCGGTAGAGGGGGGTGGAGGCGACCAGCTCGGAGTGGGTTCCGGTATTGAGCACGCGGCCGTGGTCGAGCACGACGATCTGGTCGGAGTCGACGACCGTCGAGAGCCTGTGCGCGATGACGATGAGGGTCCGGTCCTCGGCCACGGCGTCGATCGCCTCGCGCATCAGCTGCTCGTTGCGTCCGTCGAGGCTCGACGTCGACTCGTCGAGCAGCAGCACGGGAGGGGCGGCGAGCAGCGCGCGGCCGATGGCGAGACGCTGGCGCTCGCCTCCGGACAGCATGATGCCGTCTTCGCCGACCGGAGCATCCAGGCCCTTGTCGTCGCGTTCGAGCACCTCGGTGAGGTTGACGGCGTGCAGCACCTGGATGCACTCCTCGTCCGTCGCATCCGGAGCCGCGAGCTTGAGGTTGTCGCGCAGCGAGCCGGCCAGCACGGGGGCGTCCTGCTCGACGTAGCCGATCTGGCCGCGCAGTGCTGCGCGGTCGAGGGTGCGCACGTCGAGGCCGCCGAAGCGCACCTCGCCGGCGGTCGGGTCGTAGAAACGCTCGATCAGCGCCAGGATGGTCGACTTGCCTGCGCCGGACGGCCCGACGAGCGCGGTGCGCTTGCCGCGCGGGGCGGAGAAGCTCACGCCGTGCAGCACACCGGAGAGTCGGTGCTTTCCTGCCCCGTCCGTTTCCCCGTCTCCTCGCCCGGCGGCGACCTCGGCCTCGGCGACGATGTCCGTGCCGCCCATCGCCTCGAACGCGAGCCGCTCCATGCTGGCGGCGTCGTCGGCCGCGGTTGCTTCCTGCGGCGTTCCGTCCGGCGTCGGCTCCGCCTTCACCGAGGAGTCCGGGTAGGAGAAGTGCACGTCCGCGAACTCGATCGCGGGCGCATCCGGTGCGAGCCCTTCGTTGGCGGCGCCGATGCTGAGGGCGAGCGGGGCGATGTCCCTGTCGTGCTGGTCCTCGGCAGGCAGGTCGATGATCTCCTGGATGCGACCGAGCGCACCGAGCGCGGAGTTCACGGCCGTGACGGCCCCGAACGCCTGGCCGAGCGGCAGGATCATCATGAACAGGAACAGGATGAACGCCACCAGGTTCGCCACCGTGATGGCGCCGCTGGCCACGCGGAAACCGCCGACGCCGAGCACGACCAGGAACGACACCTGCATCGCGATGCCGGCGACGGGGACGACGAGTGCCGAGATCTTCGCGACCTGGATCCCCATCTTCCAGGCGCCGGTCGCGTCGGCGTCGATCGCCGCGATCTCGCGGTCCGTCGCGTTGGCGGCACGGATGGTGCGCACCGAGCTGATCGCCCGCTCGACGGAGGCGGCGAGATCCCCGACCTTCGCCTGAGCCCGCTGGCTGGCCACCCGGATGCGCCCGGAGAGCAGCGTGACGACCACGATCGACACGGCGATGACGAGCACGGTCAGCCCGAGCAGCACCGGGTCGATGATGAGCATCGCGATCAGAGCGCCGATGAAGGTGAGGGCGCCGCCGATGGCCTCCACCAGGCCCTGCGTGAGCACGGCGCGCAGCAGCGTGGTGTCCGAGCCGACCCGCGACACCAGATCGCCCGTGCGGCGGGTGTCGAACTCGCTGATCGGGAGGTTGAGCATTCGGGCCACCAGCCTGCGGCGGGAGGAGAGCACGACGCCCTCACCCGTGCGCTGCAGCAGGTAGTGCTGGTAGCCGGAGATCAGGGCGGAGACCACCACGAGGATCACGAGCAGCCAGACCAGGCCGCCGAGCGGCTGCTGCTTGCCGACGATGTCGATCACCTGGCTGACCAGCAGCGGCTGGGCGAGGCTTGCCGCAGCGCCGAGCACGCTGAGCACGATGACGACGCTCAGCACGGCCTTGTGCTCGAACAGGTATGGGAGGAGCTGGCTGAACTTCGCGCGGGGGCCTTCGTCGTCGCCCTTGCCTGGTCGGCCGAGGCGTCGCCGCGGTTGGCTGGTCTGTTCGGTGGTCATGACTGTCTCGTTCGTCTTTTCGGGATTCGTGGGGAGGTTCGGGGTGCGCCGGGAACCGAGTGCTACTTCGACCGTACTTCCTGCCGACTGCTTGTTTGCTCAGATGTCCGGGGATCGGTCTATCGTGATGAACTATGCCAACGCCTGTCATCACCGCGAACAACCTCGTCAAGAAGTACAAGGAGTTCGCCGCCGTCAACGGCATCAGCTTCGAGGTCGCGCCCGGGGAGTCGTTCGGGCTGCTCGGCCCGAACGGCGCTGGCAAGTCGACCACGATGCGGATGGTCGGGGCGGTCTCAACGCGCACGGGCGGTGAGCTGAGCATCCTGGGCCTCGACCCGAACAGCCACGGGCCGGAGATCCGGTCGCAGCTGGGGGTCGTCCCGCAGGCGGACAACCTCGACACCGAGCTCCGGGTGCGCGACAACCTCATCGTCTACGGCAGGTACTTCGGTCTGCCGGGCACCCGCGTGCGGAAGCGGGCGGACGAACTGCTGGCGTTCGCGCAGCTGGAGGACAAGGCGAAGGCCAAAGTCGACGACCTCTCCGGCGGCATGAAGCGGCGCCTCACCATCGCACGCGCGCTCATCAACGACCCGCGCATCCTGTTGCTGGACGAGCCGACCACCGGCCTCGACCCGCAGGCGCGGCACATCCTCTGGGACCGCCTGTTCCGGCTCAAGGAGCAGGGAACGACGCTCGTGCTCACCACGCACTACATGGATGAGGCCGAACAGCTCTGCGACCGGCTGGTGGTCGTGGACAAGGGCAGCATCATGGCGGAGGGCTCTCCGGCGTCGCTCATCCGCGAGTACTCCTCGCGCGAGGTGCTGGAGGTGCGATTCGGGTCCGATCGCAACAGCGAGGTGGCCGAGCGGCTCGACGGCATCGGGGAGCGCATCGAGGTGCTGCCCGACCGCATCCTGGTCTACAGCGACGACGGCGAGGCGGAGCTGGTGCGCATCACCGAGCGCGGCCTGCACCCGATCACCAGCCTGGTGCGGAGGTCCAGCCTCGAAGACGTGTTCCTCCGGCTCACCGGCAGGAGCCTGATCGAATGACGACGACAGCAGGCACAGCGCCGGATGCGCAGCTCGCCATCGCGGCCGCCGTCAAGCCGCGCAGATTCGGGGCGTGGTACGTCGCGGAGCACCGCTTCCGCGTGATGCGCTCCTACCTGCAGACGGTGCTGATGACCGCGATCGGCTACCCGCTGCTCTACCTCTTCGCGATGGGCGTCGGGCTCGGCAGCCTGGTCAGCAAGAACCTGGGGGAGCAGGGCGTCGACGGCGTCAGCTACCTTGCGTTCGTCGCGCCGGCACTCCTCTGCACGGCCGCGGTGACGATCGCGAGCGAGGAGTTCACATACCCGGTGATGCTCGGCTTCAAGTGGAACCCGACGTTCTACGGCATGAACGCCGCCCCGATCGCCGCCGGTCAGATCATCGACGGGCTGGTGATCTCGGTGGTCGCGCGCCTGTTCACCGCCAGCATCATCTACTACGTGGTCATGGTGCTGTTCGGCGCCGTCCCGTCCGCCGCCGGGTTCCTCGCCATCCCGGTCGCCGTGCTCGCCGGGGTCGCGTTCGGCGTCCCGGTGATGACGTACGTGGCAACGCTCGAACAGGACACGGGGCAGCTCGCGCTGGTGATGCGCTTCGTGCTGCTGCCGATGACCCTGTTCTCCGGCACCTTCTTCCCGCTGACCGCGATGCCGTGGTTCCTGCAGTGGATCGGCTGGCTGTCCCCGCTCTGGCACGCCTCGGAGCTCGCCAGGGTGTTCACCTACGGCATGGCGGAACCGCTCTGGCTCACGATCACGCACGTGCTCTATCTGGTCGCCCTGTTCGTCGTGTTCTGGATGTGGACCCGCCGGATCGCGGCGAGGAGGCTGAACAAGTGAGCGGGCAGAGACAGACCACCGCCGACGAGCCGTTGATCGCGACCGTGGCGCACACCAGGCCGCTGAGCGCGCTCTACGCGGGGAACGCATCCAGTGTCATGCAGCGCGGCTGGCTCGCCACCCGCAGCACCAACTGGCTCGTGATCGTCTCCGGGTTCTTCGAGCCGATCTTCTACCTGCTGTCGCTCGGCGTCGGCCTTGGGGCGATGGTCGGTCAGGTGACGACGTCGTCCGGGCAGGAGGTCGGGTACGCGGCGTTCATCGCCCCGGCGCTCCTGGCGACGGCGGCGATGAACGGCGCGGTCTACGACTCCACCTGGAACGTGTTCTTCAAGATGCACTTCGCGAAGCTCTACGAGGGGATGCTCTCCACCTCGCTCGGCCCGCTCGACGTGGCTCTCGGCGAGATCCTGCTCGCGCTCGCGCGCGGGGCGCTCTACGCTCTCGGCTTCATGCTGGTGATGCAGGCGCTCGGGCTCAACCTGTCGTGGTGGGCGATCCTCGCGCTCCCCGCCGTGCTGCTGATCGCGTTCGGCTTCGCCAGCTTCGGGATGGGCATCACCAGCTACATGAAGACCTTCCAGCAGATGGACTGGATCAACTTCGTCATGCTGCCGATGTTCCTGCTCTCGGCCACGTTCTACCCGATCACGGTGTACCCGCCCGCGATCCAGGTGATCATCCAGGCTCTCCCGCTCTGGCACGGCGTCGAACTGGTCCGCAGCCTGACCACCGGCGCCGTCGACGCCGGCCTGCTCTGGCACGTGCTGTACTTCGTGGTCATGATCGTGCTCGGGCTCATCCTGACCACGCGGCGGCTGCGCGCGCTGTTCCTGGACTAGCCGCCGCGCCGCCGCTACGAGACGTTCTCGGTGAAGTCCACGTCCTTCGTCTCCTTGCTGAGGAACAGCGCGATCAGCGTCAGCACTCCGGCGAGGGACAGGTAGACGCCGACCCAGACCGTCGAGCCGTGCGCCATCGTCCACAGCCAGACGGCGATGGTCGGTGCGACGGCCGCGCCGAGCACGCTGGCCAGGTTGTACGCGATGGCCGAGCCGGTGTAGCGCACGTTCGTGGGGAACAATTCGGGCAGCTGGGCGCCCATCGGGCCGAAGGTGAGGCCCATCAGGGTGAAGCCGACGATGAGCAGGGCCATCGTGCCGACGAAGCCGCCTCCGAAGAGCGGGACGAACAGCAGGCCGAAGACGATGATCCCGAGCGTCACCCAGATCAGCGTCTTGCGGCGGCCGTAGCGTTCGGCGAGCGGTCCGGCCACCAGGGTGAAGATTCCGAAGAACACGACACCGACGATGAGCATGATGAGGAACTCGTTGCGGGTGTAGCCGAGGCCGGGGACGAAGGCGGCGGGATCGAACGCCTTGCCCGCCTTCTCCGCCGCCGCGCGGGCGGACGCCTCGGTGGCGGCCGTCGTGCCGTATGTGAGGGTGAACGCGGTCATCAGGTAGAACAGCACGTAGGTGGCCAGCATGATGAACGTGCCGAGGATGATCTGGTACCAGCTGGTCTTGAACACGCGGGCGAGCGGCAGCTTGGCGACCTCGCCCGTGTCGACGACCTTCTGGAACGCGGGGGTCTCGACGAGCTTGAGCCGCACGTACAGGCCGACGATCACCAGGATGGCGCTGAGCAGGAACGGCACACGCCAGCCCCACGCGCTGAACGCCTCCGCGCTCATCGAGAGGTTGAGGACCAGGAACAGCAGGTTGGCGATGATGAAGCCGATCGGGGCGCCGAGCTGCGGGAAGGTGCCGTAGATCGCGCGCTTGCCCGCCGGTGCGTTCTCGGTCGCCAGCAGGGCGGCTCCGCTCCACTCGCCGCCGAGGCCGAGCCCCTGGCAGAAGCGCATGATCACGAGGAGGAACGGCGCCCAGAACTCCCAGCCCGGCACCTGAGCGGTGGGCAGGCAGCCGATGAGGACGGTCGCGATGCCCATCGTCAGCAGCGAGCCGACGAGGGTGCCCTTGCGGCCGATCCTGTCGCCGAAGTGCCCGAACAGGATGGAGCCGACCGGGCGCGCGATGAAGGCGACGCCGAAGACGGCGAACGACGCGAGCAACGCGGTGGTCGGGTCTTCGTTCGTGAAGAACAGGGCGGGGAACACCAGGACGGCGGCGGTCGCGTAGACGTAGAAGTCGTAGAACTCGATCGACGTGCCGATGAGGCTGGCGAGGATGACGCGGCCGCGCGTGTTCGCTGGTGCGGCTGGTGGGGTGACGGAGGCCGTCGAAGACATGGGGGTGCTACTTCCGGGGTGCGTGACGAACAGTGAACGATGCTGTGGATGCGGGCGTCGGTCGGGCGTCTCGCGAACTCGTGAGCAGAAAATCGGTGGGTACGGCGCTTGTGGCGCCCCTCCACCATACGTCGGAGCCGCGGCAGGCCAGAAACCGGGCGACGGACCGGATCGCTACGCTGGAGGCATGGATACTCTGTTCGCTGTTCTGCACGTCGTGTCTGCCGTCTTCATCGTCGGCCCGATGGCCATCCTCCCGATGACCGCCATGCGCGCCGTCCGCGCCGGAAACGCGGGACAGGTGACCACCCTGGCGAAGTCGACCAACATCTTCTCGCTGCTGTCGCTGCTCGTGGTCGTCTTCGGCTTCGGCGTGATGGGGATGTCCGACCCGAAGTACAAGACCTCGGTCACGACGCCCTGGATCCTGTGGTCGATCATCGCCTACGTCATCGCCCTCGGCCTGACGCTGTTCGTGGTCGTGCCCGCCATGAAGCGCGCGGCCGAAGCGCTCGAGGTTCGTGCGACATCCGGTGCACCAGCCGCCGTCGCGGCCGGGCAGACCCCGGCGGCCGAGGCCGCCGACCTGTCTTCCCGCGGCTACCCGGCGATCGCGGCGGGTTCCGGCGTCGCCTCGCTGCTGCTCGTGCTCGTCGTCGTGCTCATGGTCTGGAAGCCGTAGGCCGACCTGCCCCGCCCGTTGGCGAGATGCCACTATCTGTCGAGCATCCCGGGCGTTTCGCCGCAGTTACTGGTATCTCGCTGCCGGAGGGGGCGACCCTGTGGATGAGGGTCAGGCCCGCAGCGCCCGGAGGGTCAGCGCCGTGCTGAGCGCGGCGTGCGCCGCCTCCGCGCCCTTGTCCTCGCGCGAGCCGGGCAGGCCGGCCCTGTCGATGCCCTGCGCCTCGTCGTCGAGCGTCAGCACGCCGAAACCGACCGGCTTGCCGGTGTCGATGGCGACACGCGTGAGCCCGTCCGTCGCGGCGGAGGACACGTACTCGAAGTGCGGCGTGCCGCCCCGGATGATGACACCGAGGGCGACCACGGCATCCGCGCCCGACTCCAGCGCGGCCTTGCTCGCCACGGGCAGCTCGAAGCTGCCGGGCACGCGCACCAGCGAGAACGTCGCTCCAGACGCCTCCAGCGTGCGCTGGGCTCCCGCGATCAGGCCGTCGGTGATCTGGTCGTGCCAGGTCCCGGCCACGATGACCACGTTCAGGCCGGTTCCGTCGACGGTCTCCTCGGCGTTCGGGGCTCCCGCTCCGCTCATCGTGCTGTCCTTTCGGCTGTCTGCTCTGCAGGGGTGAAGAGGTGACCCATGCGGTCACGCTTGGTTTCGAGGTATCCCTCGTTGAAGGTGCCGACGCCCACGACGAGCGGCACGCGCTCCTCGACGGCGATGCCGTGCTCTTCGAGCTGGCGCACCTTCTCCGGGTTGTTGGTGAGCAGGCGCACCGACTGGATGCCGAGCTCCTGCAGGATGGCCGTGGCCGCCCCGTAGTCGCGGGCGTCGATCGGCAGGCCGAGGGCGAGGTTCGCATCCAGGGTGTCGAGACCCTCCTCCTGCAGCTTGTACGCGCGCAGCTTGTTGATGAGCCCGATGCCCCTGCCCTCGTGACCGCGCAGGTAGACGACCACGCCGCCCTCCCGCTGGATCGTGTCGAGCGCAGCGTCGAGCTGCGGACCGCACTCGCACTTGAGCGAGCCGAACGCCTCGCCGGTGAGGCACTCGGAGTGCACCCGCACCAGTGTTCCGGATGCGCTGGGCTGGCCGGACACGATGGCCACGTGGTCGGCGCCGGTCATCCTGTCGCGGTATGCGCGCATTTTGAACGAGCCGTGCGTGGTCGGCACCGTGGTCTCGACCTCGAAGATCACCCGAGAGGTCTCGGGGATCGGGGTGACCGTCTCGAGCTGCTGGTCGCAGTGGAACTCCTGCAGGTAGGCGATCAGCGCCTCGATGGTGATGACGAGCACGCCCTCGCGCTCGCCCAGCTCGATCAGCCCGGGCAGGCGCATCATCTCGCCGTCGTCCGCGACGATCTCGGCGATGGCTCCCACCGGGGTGAGGCCGGCGAGCTTCAGCAGGTCGACCGCAGCCTCGGTGTGGCCGTCGCGCTCCCGCACGCCGCCGTCGACGGCGCGCAGGGGCAGGATGTGGCCCGGCCGGTGCAGGCTGGCCGGCACGGAGTCGAGGTCGGCGAGGACGCGCAGCGTGTGGGCGCGGTCCGCGGCGCTGATGCCGGTGCTGAGCCGGTCGGCCGCATCCACGCTCACCGTGTAGTTGGTGCCGCGCGAGTCCTCGTTGGTGGCGACCATCACCGGCAGGTCGAGCCGGTCGGCGATCTCGTTGGTCATCGGTGCGCAGATGAAGCCGGACGAGTTCTTGACCGTCCAGGCGATCCACTCCTGGCTGGCCAGCTCCGCGGCGAGGATGACGTCGCCCTCGTTCTCGCGGCTCTCGTTGTCCGCGACGATGACCGGGCGGCCGGCGCGCAGTTCGCTCAAGGCCTGGGGGATGGTGGCGAGGCTCATGATGCGCTCCGTTCGGGTTCTGCTGTCAGTGGTCCGTAGCCGAGGCCGAGCATCCGCTCGACGTGCCTGGCCAGGATGTCGGTCTCGATGTTGACGCGGTCGCCGACGACGCGCTCGCCGAGGGTGGTGGCCGCGAGCGTCTCCGGGATGAGGGACACCTCGAACCAGCCGTCGTCGATGGTCCCGCCGACCTCGCTCACCGTGAGCGAGACGCCGTCGATGGCGATCGAGCCCTTGCGGGCGACGAGCGGGGCGTGCTCCGGGTCGAGGCTGAGCCGCACGACGCGCCAGGCGCTGCCGTCCGTGATGGCGATGACCTCCGCCGTTCCGTCGATGTGGCCCTGCACGATGTGGCCGCCGAGGCGGTCGCCCACCTGGGCTGCGCGCTCCAGGTTGACCGTGCGGCCGGGCTGAACGCCGTCCAGCGTGCTCATCGCGAGTGTCTCCGCCATGACGTCCGCCGTGAACGTCTCCGCATCCTGGTCGATGACGGTGAGGCAGACTCCGCTGACCGAGATCGAGTCGCCGTGCTTCGCGTCGCTGACGGCGATGGGGCCGCGCACGGTGATCCGTGCCGCGTCGTCGCCGAGGTCGACGGCGACGATCTCGCCCAGCTCTTCGATGATTCCGGTGAACATGCTCAGTTGCCTTCTCTCTGTGACTGCTCTGGATGCTGTCGTTCCGGCACGGCCCGGATGAACAGGTCGGCCCCCAGCTGCTCGATCGAGTGGATGTGCAGCAGCCGCTGGTCGGCGATCGTCCCCACGCCGATGTCCCCGATGGCGACCTTGCTGCCGCCGAGCAGGGTGGGCGCGAGGTAGATGGCGTACTCGTCGACGAGTCCGGCCTCGATGAACGCGCTCGCGAGGGTCGGCCCTCCCTCGACGTACACGCGGCGGAAGCCGCGCTGGTGCAGGTCGGCGACCACGTCGTGAACGTCGTGCGTCCCCTCGAAGATCACCGGGTTGGGGTGCCGGAAGACCGCCGCATCCTTGGGGACGGCGCGCATCCCGACGACGACGGGGGTGGGCTGGGTGCGCAGGAGTTCTCCGGCGTCTCCGCGGGCGGTGAGGCTGGGGTCGTCGGCGAGCACGGTGCCTGTGCCGACCACGATGGCGTCGGACGCTTCGCGCTGCTCGTGCACGCGCTGCCGGGCAGCGGCACCGGTGATCCAGGTGCTCGTGCCGTCGTCGGCCGCCGCGCGGCCGTCGAGGCTGCTCGCCCATTTGACCGTGATGTACGGACGGCCGAGGCGCGCGGCCGTGAGCCAGTCGCCGAGGAACGCCTCGACCTCGTCGGCGAGCACACCGCCGATCACCTCGACGCCGGCCTCGCGCAGCCGCGCGGCTCCTCCGCTGGAGGAGTGGCCGGGGTCGGTGGCCGCGTAGACGACCCGTGCGACGCCCGCCTCGATGAGGGCCTCGGAGCACGGACCGGTGTGGCCCCAGTGGTTGCACGGTTCGAGGGTGACGACGGCCGTCGCGCCGGCGGCTTCTCCTTCGCCGAGCTTGGAGAGCGCATCCACTTCGGCGTGCGGGGTGCCGACCCCGCGGTGCCAGCCTTCGGCGATGGTCGCGCCTGCTGCGTCGAGGATCACGCAGCCGACCCGCGGGTTCACACCCGTGGCCGGCCCGTTGTGAGCGAGTTCGATGGCGGTTCTCATCGCCGCGTCCCACGTCATCCCAGATCGGTCCTGTCTCTTGTAGCGAGACGTGTGCCGGGGTCGCGTGGCCGGCGACCGCATGCGGCCGCCACCCGTGCTGCCTCCCATCCGGACTGAGTGGCCAGGCGTTGCCTGACCCCATTACCGTCGGTGCCGGAGTTTCACCGGCTCAACAGCGCTGCGCTCTCACGCAGCCCCGCTCGCGGACTATCACCGCCGGTTCGGACTTTCACCGACCCCGGAGCACGTTTGTGTTCTGAGTCTAGTCAACGCCTCGGTGTGCGGACTATTCCCGTCGCACTGTTACGCGGGCTGCTGCGCGATCCAGCCCGCCGTGAGCGTCTGCACGGCCGACCCGTCGAGGTCGGCGAGCTTCACGCCTGCGAAGCGCTTCGCCGCCTCGGACGGCTGCACCCTGGCCGCCGGATGTTCGTCGGCGAGCAGCGCGACGATCACGTCGGCGACGCCTTCCGGAGTCTGCGCGTTCGCCGGGTCGAACGCCGCGGCCGTCCTCGCCAGGTAGGCGTCGAACAGGGGACGGTACGGGGAGTCGGCGGCCGGCGCGGAGCTGTCTGCTCCGACGTTCGCGACGAACTCGGTCGTGACGGCGCCCGGCTCGATGACGGTCACGCGCACGCCGAGCGCTCCGGCCACCGGGGTCAGCGACTCCATGAACCCCTCGACGGCGAACTTCGCGGCGCAGTACGCCTCGTTGAACGGCTGGCCGACCACTCCGCCGACGCTCGACACGGTCAGCATCCGGCCTCCCGTCTCGCGCAGCATCGGCAAGGCCGCCTTCGTCACGGCGACGACGCCGAAGAAGTTGACCTCCATCACGTCGCGCACCTCCTGGACGGACTCGTCCTCGATCGTGCCGACGTGGCCGGAGCCCGCGTTGTTGAGCAGCGCATCCAGCCGTCCGTGCTGCGACCGGATGTGCGCGAAGCAGGCGTCGATGGATGCGGGGTCCGTCACATCCAGGGCGTGCACGTCGAGCGTCACCCCTGCTTCTGCGGCGGCGGCGTCCAGTGGTCCGCGCTTGGCGAGGTCGCGCATGGTGGCGACGACGGTGTGGCCGGCGCGGGCCGCCGCGATGGCGGAGGAGCGGCCGATGCCGGTGGAGGTGCCGGTGATGAGCAGGACGGATGCGGTCATGTGCTCAGTCTCGCAGCGAAACCAGTGCGCGGGCAGTCCCTTCGTCCACGATCAGGTCGGTGATGAGCTCGGCGGAGAGCGCACCGCGGAGGCTGTGCACCTTGGACGGCCCCGACACGACGCAGACGCGGCGCGGCACGCGCTTGATCAGGTCGATGTCCGGCCCGCTCGCCCGTTCGTTCAGCGGGATGCCGTGGTGGCTGCCGTCTTCGCGGAAGAACACGGTTGCCACGTCGCCGACCACGCCGGACTCGTCGAGGGATGCGTAGTCGGCCTGGTCGAGGTAGCCGCCGGCGTAGACGTGCGAGCGCACCTCGGAGAAGGGCGAGCCGAGGCCGAAGATCGCCACATCCATCCGCTCCTGGATGTCCAGGATGCGCCGGGTGCTGCGCTCGCGCCACATCGCCGTCTTGGTCTGCGGGTCGTCGAACAGGGCAGGCACGGGGAACTCCTGGATCGTGCCGGAGAACGTGTCGCCGAAGCGGCGCAGGATCTCCGACGCGTAGAGCACGCCGGTCGTGTACGTGTTGCCCGCTCCGTTCAGCTGCACGAATTCGAGGTTGTGCAGGTCTTTCGGGATGAGGTGCCTGCTGAGGGCGCTCATCGTGGACCCCCACGCGATCCCTACCGTCTGGTTGGAGTCGATGAACCTGTCGAGAATCCGTGCAGCGGAGATGGCGACGCGCTCCAGCCTGTCCACGTCGCTGATGGCGCTCGGCATCGGCACGATGTGCGCGGCGATGCCGTAGCGCTCGTGGATGTCCTGCTGGATGCGCGTCGCCCCTTCGTGCGGGGTGGCGATCTGGATGGTGACCAGCCCGGAGGCGCGGGCGTAGCTGAGCAGGCGGGAAACGCTGGACCGCGAGGTGTGCATCTCGTGGGCGATGGCTTCCATCGTCAGGTCCTGCATGTAGTAGAGGTGGCCTGCTTTGAGAGCGTCGCGGGTCTTCTCCGGCAGGTTCTCGGTGTCGTTGGTGGGCATTCGGGTGTCGTCTTCTCTCGTCGAGCTGCGGTTGCACGTATGTGCAGCCAGCTTGAACAAAGTGTCCGGGCATCGAAAACTATAGCTGGCAGAAATCCGCCCCGAGGAAAAACAGGAGTAGCCGTGGCAACGAAGTCGAACGCAACCCGCACCGAGGTCGAACGACTTCGCGAACGCCCGAACGCCAGGGTGCTCGTCATCGGCGGTGGCATCAACGGCCTCGGCACCTTCCGCGACCTGGCCCTGCAGGGCGTCGACGTGATCCTCGTCGAGCGCAACGACTTCGTCTCCGGAGCGTCCGCAGCGTCGAGCCACATGATCCACGGCGGCGTCCGCTACCTGGAGAACGGCGAGTTCCGGCTGGTCAAGGAGTCGGTGACCGAGCGCAACGGCCTGCTCAAGATCGCGCCGCACTACGTCAAGCCGCTGCAGACCACAATCCCGATCTTCTCCACCTTCTCGGGCATCCTGGCCGCCCCGCTGCGCTTCCTCACCCACAAGCAGGGCAAGCCGAAGGAGCGCGGCGCGTTCCTCATCAAGACCGGCCTGACGATCTACGACTCGTTCTCGCGCGACGGAGGCAGCGTGCCCCGTCACCAGTTCTCCGGCAAGAAGAAGTCGCTGGAGACCCAGCCGGAGCTGAACCCCGGCATCAAGTACACCGCGACGTACTTCGACGCCAGCGTCCACGACCCGGAGCGCCTGGCCCTGGATGTGCTGGCCGACGGTCTCGCGGCCGGCCCGCACGCCCGCGCGGCCAACTACGTCGAGGCCATCGGCACGCGCGACGGGGGAGTGCTCGTCCGCGACCGCGAGACGGGCGAGGAGTTCAGCATCGTCGCCGACGTGGTCGTGAACGCGTCCGGTCCGTGGACAGACCTCACCAACGCAGCGCTCGGCCGCAGCACGGAGTTCATGGGAGGCACGAAGGGCTCGCACATCGTCCTCGACAACCAGGAGCTGCTCGAGGCGTGCAAGGGCCGCGAGATGTTCTTCGAGAACAACGACGGCCGCATCGTGCTGATCTACCCGCTCAAGGGCCGCGTCATGGTCGGCACCACCGACCTCGAAGCGGACATGTCCGAGCGCGCCGTGTGCACCGAGGACGAGATCGACTACTTCATCGAGCTGGTCTCGCACGTTTTCCCAACGATCCCGGTGACCCGTTCGCAGATCGTCTACAGCTTCTCCGGCGTCCGCCCGCTGCCGCACCACGACGACACCGCCCCCGGTTTCGTCTCGCGTGACTACCGCATCGTCCCCGGCACCATCGACGGCCTCGGCTCCGCCGCGGTCCTCAGCCTGGTGGGCGGCAAGTGGACGACGTTCCGAGCGCTGAGCGAGCACCTGGCCAACGAGACCCTGGATGCGCTCGGCGCGTCCCGCAGGGTGTCCACCGCCGGTCTCGCCATCGGTGGAGGCGCCGGCTTCCCGTCGACTCCCGCGGCGGAGCGCGACTGGGTGGCCAGGTACGGCGCAGACGTGGGTGCCGAGCGCGCATCCCAGCTGCTGCACCGCTACGGCACCAAGGCGACGTACGTGATCGACGCCATCGCGGGCAGCGACGACGACGACGCCCGCCTCGCCGGGGCGCCGGACTACTCGCGCGCAGAGATCGACTACCTGGTGCGCACCGAGCACGTCGCGCACCTCTCCGACGTCTTCCTGCGCCGCACCAGCATCGCGTTCGTCGGCGGAATCAGCGGCGGTCTGGTGCGCGAGGTGGGCGAAATCGTGGCGAACGCACTCGGATGGTCGCCAATTCGGCGGTCTGAGGAGGAAGATGCATTCATAGCGGAACTCGCCGACGCCCACCGGGTGCACCTCGAGTCGGAGGACGGCAGCGAAGCCGCGGCGCTCCGATGATGCACGAACGTGCATAGCACGGTTCTTGTCACGGTGGGCTGGCGCTAATAGCGTTCAATTGCCCACCCTGACGAGAACCACACCACATCGCACAACAGGGTGCGGGTCAACTGAACAACTGGAAGGTCAACGTGGACAATATCGGTGTAGATTTCCTGTCGGAGTTGGTGGGCACGGCGATGCTCGTCCTCCTCGGTACCGGCGTCGTGGCGAACGTCGCACTCATCAAGAACAAGGGCTTCAACGGCGGGTTCCTGATGGTGAACATCGGCTGGGGCCTCGCGGTCTTCGCCGGTGTGATCGTTTCCTACAACTCCGGCGCCCATCTGAACCCCGCTGTGACGCTCGGACTTGTCGCCAACGGCGCCAAGGCCTTCGGCTCCGCCGCCGCGCACACGCTGGTTCCGGTGAACTTCGGTGTCGTGGCCTTGTACATCCTGGCTCAGCTGATCGGTGCCATCATCGGCGCCGTCCTCACCTGGCTGGCGTACAAGAAGCACTTCGACGAGGAGCCTGAGCCCGCCAACAAGCTCGGCGTCTTCTCGACCGGCCCGGCGATCCGCAGCTACGCGTGGAACCTCGTGACGGAGATCATCGGCACCTTCGTGCTGGTGTTCGTGGTGATCGCGTTCGGTCACCAGCCCGGCCAGGCCGCCGGTCTCGCCGCCCTCGGTGCTCTGCCCGTCGCCCTGCTGGTGATCGGCATCGGCGCCAGCCTCGGTGGCCCGACCGGATACGCCATCAACCCTGCCCGTGACCTCGGTCCGCGCATCGCGCACGCGATCCTGCCGATCAAGGGCAAGGGCTCGAGCGACTGGTCGTACTCCTGGGTTCCCGTCGTCGGCCCGATCATCGGCGGTCTCCTCGCCGGCTGGCTCGGCATCATCCTGCTCCCCATCCTCAAGTAATACCCGCGGGCCGATCCGGAAACGGATCGGCCCGCGTCAGTCCCACCCCCCCAAAAACAAAGGAGTTACCTATGGCCGAGTACGTTGTCGCCATCGATCAGGGCACGACCAGTACCCGTGCGATCATCTTCGACAAGTCCGGGTCGATCGTCTCGACCGGTCAGCTGGAGCACGAGCAGATCTTCCCGAAGGCCGGCTGGGTCGAGCACAACCCTGTCGAGATCTGGAACAACACCCGCGAGGTGATCGGCCAGGCTCTGTCGAAGGCGGACCTCACCCGTCACGACATCGCTGCTGTCGGCATCACCAACCAGCGCGAGACCGCGGTGGTCTGGGACAAGAACACCGGCGAGCCCGTCTACAACGCCATCGTCTGGCAGGACACCCGCACGCAGCCGATCGTGGACCGCCTGGCGGCCGACGGCGGCGTCGAGCGCTTCAAGCCGATCGTCGGCCTTCCGCTGGCGACCTACTTCTCCGGCACCAAGATCGTCTGGATCCTGGAGAACGTCGAAGGCGCACGCGAGCGCGCGGAGGCCGGGGACCTGCTCTTCGGCACCACGGACTCGTGGGTGCTCTGGAACCTGACCGGCGGCCCGGACGGCGGTGTGCACGCCACCGACGTGACGAACGCCTCCCGCACCCTGTTCATGGACCTGGAGACGCTCAGCTGGCGCGACGACATCCTCGAGGTGTTCGGCGTCCCGAAGTCGATGCTCCCGGAGATCAAGAGCTCCTCCGAGGTCTACGGCCAGGTCGAGCCGTCCAGCCTGCTCCGCGAGGTGCCGGTCGCCGGCATCCTCGGCGACCAGCAGGCGGCCACGTTCGGTCAGGCCGCGTTCGACACCGGCGAGTCCAAGAACACCTACGGCACCGGCAACTTCCTCATCTTCAACACGGGTGAGGAGATCGTCCACTCGAAGAACGGTCTGCTGACGACGCTGGGCTACAAGCTCGGCGACGCGAAGCCGCACTACGCCCTCGAGGGTTCCATCGCCGTCACCGGTTCGCTGGTGCAGTGGCTCCGTGACAACCTGGGCATCATCTCGAGCGCTCCGGAGATCGAGGAGCTGGCGAAGACGGTCGAGGACAACGGCGGAGCGTACTTCGTTCCGGCGTTCTCCGGTCTGTTCGCGCCGTACTGGCGGTCGGATGCGCGCGGTGCGCTCGTCGGCCTCACCCGGTACGTCAACAAGGGACACATCGCCCGCGCCGCCCTGGAGGCCACGGCCTTCCAGACCCGCGAGGTGCTGGATGCCGTCAACGCGGACTCCGGCGTCGACCTCACCGAGCTCAAGGTGGACGGCGGCATGATCGCCAACAACACCCTGATGCAGTTCCAGGCCGACATCCTCGGCGTCCCCGTCATCCGCCCGGTCGTCGCGGAGACGACCGCGCTGGGTGCCGCGTACGCCGCCGGTCTCGCGACGGGCTTCTGGGAGAACCTGGACGACCTGCGCAAGAACTGGCAGGAGGACAGCCGCTGGGAGCCGAAGATGGATGCGGACGAGCGCGACCGTCAGCTCCGCCTCTGGAAGAAGGCCGTCACGAAGACCTTCGACTGGGTCGACGAAGACGTGCAGAACGCCTAGTCAGCACCACCACGACGAACGCCGCCCGGCTCAGCCGGGCGGCGTTCTCGCGTTCGGAGGCGTTCAGGGGGCGAGCAGCGCCGGCAGCTCGGCGAGCGACCGGATGCGCAGCACACCGGCCGCCGCGGCATCCGCAGCGTCCTCCGCCGACTGTGCGTCGCCGGTGCGGTCGAGCCAGACCCCGGTGAGGCCGGCGCGGGCGGCGCCGATCGCGTCGGTGCGCAGGCGGTCGCCGACGTACACGGCGTCGGACGGCGCGACACCGAAGACCTCGCAGGCGTGCAGGAAGATGGCCGGGTCCGGTTTCACGACGCCGAGTTCCCCGGACGCGATCACGTGCTCGACCCGCTGGTCGAGGGCCACGGTCGTCACCTTGCGCGTCTGGAACGCCAGGTCGCCGTTGGTGATGAGCCCGAACCGCACGCCGGGGATGCGCTCAGTCAGCGCATCCAGGCACGGCAGCGCGTCGTCGTGCAGCGCCCAGCTCTCCACGTAGTGCTCGAAGTACGTCGCGAACCACACGCTCGCTGCGGCGTCGTCGAGGGCGACGCCGTGGCGGGCGGCGAAGTCGCGGGCGCGCGCCTGACGCTGGCCCTCGAAGTCGAGCTGCCCGGCGAGGTAGGAGTGGTAGTGCGTCTCCTCCAGCTGGTGCCAGTACGCGACCGTCGTGGCCGCATCCAGGGCGCCGTACGGCTCTCCCAGGGTGGCGACGTGCCGCTGGATGCCGCGGGCGACGGCAGCCCGGTGGGCGAACAGGGTGTCGTCCAGGTCGAACAGCACCACCGACGGAACGGTCACGAGCCGTCCGCGTGAACGTAGGTGGCGTCCGGCCAGTCGCCCGACTGCTCGCGCGGGTCGTCCGGCAGCAGGGCGGCCTGCCAGTCGTCGAGCCTGGCGCCGCGCTGGATGCCTCCCGCGCGACGCGTGCCCTCGAACCGGAACCCGGCGCGCCGCGCGACGGAGGCGCTGGCGGCGTTGCCGACGAACGCCCGCCACACCAGCCGCGCGAGGCCGAGGCCGCCGGGGGCCGCCGCGAGCGCGTGATCGACCACGAGCGAAACGGCGGCGCTCATGAGGCCGCGCCCTCTGGCCTCCGGCGCCAGCCAGAAGCCGATCTCGCCCTCACCGTGGTGGATGTCGTCCACTCCGATCATGCCCATCAGTGGGCCGTCCGCCGTCTCGCGGATCGCCCAGGTGCACGAGCTGCCCGCTGTCCACCCCGCAGGGACAATGTCGAGCACGAACGTCTCCGCGTCGCCCCGCGTGTACGGAGACGGCACCGTCGTCCAGTGCGCGATCGCCGGGTCGGAGCACAGCTCGGCCACCCGGTCGATGTCAGAGGCGCCCGGCACGGAGAGCATGATACGCGAGCCCGTCAGGACGACGGGCTCACGCGAGTTCGTCTCTGCGCTCGTCACGGTGATCCCTCAGCGTACTCGGCGCAGGAAGCCGACGCGGTCGTACACGGTCGCGAGGGTGGCCTCGGCGATCTCCTCCGCCCGCTCGGCGTTCCTGGCCAGGATGCGGTCGAGCTCTGCCGGGTCGGCCAGCAGATCGAGGGCGCGCTCGCGGATCGGCGAGAACGTCTCGACGACCACCTCGGCCAGCCCCTTCTTGAAGTCCCCGTAGCCCTTGCCGTCGTACTCCACCTCGATGGACTCGATGCTGCGGCCGGAGAGCGAGGAGTAGATCGTCAGCAGGTTGGAGATGCCCGGCTTGCCGTCGCGGTCGAAGGACACGACGCCGTCGGTGTCCGTCACAGCGCGCATGATCTTCTTCTGCGTGACCTTCGGCTCGTCGAGCAGCCACACCACCCCGGCGTGCGACTCCGCGGACTTCGACATCTTGGCCGTCGGGTTCTGGAGGTCGTAGATGCGAGCGCTCTCCTTGAGGATCATCGCCTGCGGCACGACGAACGTCTCCCCGAACCGGCTGTTGAAGCGCTCGGCCAGATCGCGGGTGAGCTCGACGTGCTGGCGCTGGTCGTCGCCGACCGGGACGACCTCTGCACCGTAGAGCAGGATGTCCGCGGCCATCAGCACCGGGTAGGCGAACAGCCCGACCGAGGTGGCCTCCGCGCCCTGCTTGGCCGACTTGTCCTTGAACTGGGTCATCCGCGACGCCTCACCGAAGCCGGTGATCGTGTTGAGCACCCAGGCGAGCTCCGCGTGGGCGGGGACGTGCGACTGCACGTACAGGGTGGATGCGGACGGGTCGATGCCGGCCGCGATGTACTGCGCGGCCGTCCTGCGGGTCTTCTCGCGCAGTTCCGCCGGCTCCTGCGACACCGTGATGGCGTGCATGTCGACGACGGAGAAGAAGGCGTCGTGTGTGGTCTGCAGTTCTTTCCACTGCAGCAGAGCGCCGATGTAGTTGCCGAGCTGCAGGGAGTCTGCAGACGGCTGCATGCCCGAATAGAGGCGGGGGAGTGTTGTCATGGTGTGTCCTTGAAAGCTCAGTATGGGAGGCGGGTCAGATGGCGTAGTCGACGACCACGGGAGTGTGGTCGGACCATCGCTCGTCGTACGCCTCTGCGCGGTCGACCGCGTAGTGCTTCACCGTGGCCGCCAGCGCCGGGGTCGCCAGCTGGTAGTCGATGCGCCAGCCGGTGTCGTTGTCGAACGCCTGCCCGCGCCACGACCACCAGGTGTACGGTCCGTCGACCTCTCCTGCCCACTTGCGCCCGACGTCGACCCAGCCGAGGCCGCCGCCCGCGTTGTAGTCGTCGTCGCCCTCCGCGCCGATGAAGCGGTCGAAGTACGCGCGCTCCTCGGGGAGGAAGCCGGCGCGCTTGACGTTGCCCTTCCAATTGCGGATGTCGAGCGTGCGGTGCCCGACGTTGAGGTCGCCGAGCACGACCGCGTACTCGCTGTGCTTCTGCAGCTCGGGGAGGCGGGCCTCCATCGCATCCAGGAATTTGTACTTCTCGACCTGCTTGGGGGAGTCCGCCTCACCGGAGTGGACGTAGGTGCTCACCACCGTGATGATCGTGCCGCCCACCTCGTAGTCCGCTTCGAGCCAGCGCCCAGCGCTGTCGAAGTCCTCTGCTCCGAGCTCCACCCGGTGGATGGATGCGCGGTGCCTGCTCGCGATCGCGACCCCGGCCCTGCCCTTGGCCGTCGCAGGGTCGTGCAGGATGTCCCACTCCTCGCCGAGCAGCGCCTGGATGTCTTCCGTGGAGGCGCGCACCTCCTGGATGGCGAGGATGTCGACGTCGCGCGTGTCGAGCCACGCTCCCATGCCCTTGCGGAAGGCGGCGCGGATGCCGTTGGTGTTGATCGTGGCGATACGCACGGGCTTCGAAGGCATGGATCAAGCCTACCGGGGACGACCGACGGTCCCCTCGTCGAGCACGTCGTTGAGCTCGTTCTGGGCGCGTTCGACCGCCCGCTGCGCTCGCAGCCGCCCGAGCCATTTCGCGGAGGCGAGCTCCCGCTTCGCCTGCTCCAGCTCCGCCTTGGCGACGACGACGCGCGCGCTGTGCTCCTCCGCCGCCTTCTCCGCCGCCGCCTGCTCGGGGGTGACCATGCGCGGGGAGAGGCCCCTGTCGAACATCCCGACGGCGATCCAGGATGCGGACAGCAGCATCACCCGCGAGACGAAGTTGAACCAGATCAGCAGACCGATGAACACGGCGAAGGTCGCCAGCAGCGGGTTCTTGGTGGCGCCGTTGAAGAACACCCCGGCGAGGGTGCTCAGGCCGGCCAGCGTCAGGCTGCCGAGCAGGGTGCCGAAGAAGAGGTTGCGCCACGGCACGGCCACCCGGGCGAGCACCCGGAACATCGCCCCGAGCGTGACGATGTTGAGCAGCACGGAGACGAACAGCCCGGAGACCCTGGCCACGAAGTTGGTCCAGAACGTGTCGCTCAGTCCGACCAGGTCGAGCACGAAGGTAAGTGCCTCGGTGCTGACGATGGTGAGCACCGCCGAGATCAGCAGCACGACGCCGAACATCAGCGCGAGGCCGAGGTCGCGGATCTTCTGCAGCACGTAGTTGGTGGTGTCACGGGAGAGACCGAATACCGCGCGGACGGCCTGCCTGGTGTAGTACAGCCAGCCGATGGCGGTCCAGATCAGGCCGATGGCGGCGATGATGCCCGTCCAGCCGAACGAGGTCGCGCCCTCCAGCTGCGACAGCTGGATGGCGCCGGGATGGCCGTTCACCGCGATGAGGCCGGGGATGGCGCGGTTGATCACGTCGGTCAGCGCTTTCAGAACATCCGGGTTGCTTGTCAGCCAGATGCCTGCCACCGAGAACGCCACCCAGATCGCGGCGAACACTGCGAACAGGGACTGGTAGCCCATCCCGGCGGCGCGCAGGTTGCCATCGCTGTACGAGAAGTTCATGTAGACCCGGTACGGCCGCAGCGCCTTCACCCACTTGGCCCAGATGGTGACCCGCGCGACCGGCCGTTCGAGCCGCTCGCGGAGCGGTTCGGTCGCCTCGGTGATCCGGTCCTTCAGCGACTCGGACTCCGGCTCGATCGTGCCCTCCGCGCGCTGCAGTGCCCGGTCGGGACGCACAGGCGCGACGTCCCGCTTCGACTTCTTGGCCACGGTGTCAGCTTATCGACCGCCAGATACCAAGAACTGCGCGATCTCCGGGTGGAAATCGCGCAGTTCGTGGTGTTTCGTGCTGGTGCTTAGGGCTTGCCTCGCATGATGGCCTGCTTGACCTCGGCGATGGCCTGCGTCACCTGGATGCCACGCGGGCAGGCGTCGGTGCAGTTGAAGGTGGTGCGGCAGCGCCACACGCCTTCCTTGTCGTTGAGGATGTCGAGACGCACCTGCGCGTTGTCGTCGCGGGAGTCGAAGATGAAGCGGTGCGCGTTGACGATCGCGGCGGGACCGAAGTACTGGCCGTCGGTCCAGAACACCGGGCAGGACGAGGTGCACGCCGCGCACAGGATGCACTTGGTCGTGTCGTCGAAGCGCGCGCGGTCCGCGACGGACTGGATGCGCTCCTTGTCCTTCGGGGGAGTGCTGTTCGCGACGAGGAAGGGCTGCACCTCGCGGTAGGAGGCGAAGAACGGCTCCATGTCGACGATGAGGTCCTTCTCGAGCGGCAGGCCCTTGATCGCCTCGACGTAGATCGGCTTCGAGATGTCGAGGTCTTTGATCAGCGTCTTGCAGGCGAGGCGGTTGCGGCCGTTGATGCGCATGGCGTCCGACCCGCAGATGCCGTGCGCGCAGGAGCGGCGGAAGGTCAGCGACCCGTCCTGCTCCCACTTGATCTTGTGCAGCGCGTCCAGGATGCGGTCGGTCGGGAACATCTCGACGTCGAAGTCCTGCCAGCGCGGCTCCGTGTCCACATCCGGGTCGAAACGCCGGATGATCAGGGTCACGGTGAACGACTGGATCGGCGCCTCAGGTGCGGGCGGAGTCTCGAGCACGGCGTTCGACATCAGTACTTCCTCTCCATCGGCTGGTAGTTGGTCACGACGACCGGCTTCCAGTCGAGACGAATGTGGTCGGCGGCGTCGGACGAGTGGGGGTCGCCCGACAGGTAGGCCATGGTGTGCTTCATGTAGTTCTCGTCGTCGCGCTTCGGGTAGTCGTCGCGCATGTGGCCGCCGCGGCTCTCCTGGCGGTTGCGGGCCGAGAAGACGACGACCTCGGCGAGGTCGAGCAGGAAGCCCAGCTCGACGGCCTCGAGCAGGTCGGTGTTGAACCGCTTGCCCTTGTCCTGCACGACGATATTGCGGTACCGGTCGCGCAGCTCGTGGATGGTCTGGGTGACCTTCGCGAGGGACTCATCGGTGCGGAACACCTGAGCGTTCTTGTCCATCTCGTCCTGCAGCTCCTTGCGGATGGCTGCGATGCGCTCGGTGCCGGTTCCGTTGCGGAGACCGTCGATCATGTCGCGGACGGCCTTGGCCGGGTCGGCGGGGAGCGGGACGGCGGTGGCGGTCTTGACGTACTCGACCGCGTTGTTGCCCGCGCGCTTGCCGAACACGTTGATGTCGAGGAGCGAGTTGGTGCCCAGACGGTTGGAGCCGTGCACGGACACGCAGGCGCACTCGCCGGCGGCGTAGAGGCCGGGGACGACGGTGGTGTTGTCGCGGAGGACCTCGGCCGCCGTGTTGGTCGGGATGCCGCCCATCGCGTAGTGCGCCGTCGGCATCACGGGGACCGGCTCGACGACGGGGTCGACGCCCAGGTATGTGCGGGCGAACTCGGTGATGTCCGGGAGCTTGGTCTCCAGGACCTCCGCGCCCAGGTGGGTGCAGTCGAGGAGCACGTAGTCCTTGTGCGGACCGGCGCCGCGGCCCTCCGCCACCTCCTGGACCATGCAGCGGGCGACGATGTCGCGCGGCGCGAGGTCTTTGATGGTGGGGGCGTAGCGCTCCATGAAGCGCTCACCGCTGGCGTTGCGGAGGATCGCGCCCTCACCGCGCGCACCCTCGGTGAGGAGGATGCCGAGCCCGGCGAGGCCGGTCGGGTGGAACTGGAAGAACTCCATGTCTTCCAGCGGGAGCTTCTTGCGCCAGATGATGCCGACGCCGTCACCCGTGAGGGTGTGGGCGTTGGAGGTGGTCTTGTAGATCTTGCCGAATCCGCCGGTCGCGAAGATGATCGCCTTCGAGTGGAAGACGTGCAGCTCACCGGTGGCCAGCTCGTACGCGACGACGCCCGCGGGCTGGTCGACCCCGTCCACCTCGTTCATGATCACGTCGAGGACGTAGAACTCGTTGAAGAAGTTGATGCCGAGCTTGACGCAGTTCTGGAACAGCGTCTGCAGGATCATGTGGCCGGTGCGGTCCGCCGCGTAGCAGGCGCGGCGCACAGGGGCCTTGCCGTGGTCGCGGGTGTGACCGCCGAAGCGGCGCTGGTCGATCTTGCCCTCTGGTGTCCTGTTGAACGGCAGGCCCATGTTCTCGAGGTCGATGACCGCGTCGATGGCCTCCTTGGCGAGGATCTCCGCCGCGTCCTGGTCGACGAGGTAGTCGCCGCCCTTGACGGTGTCGAAGGTGTGCCACTCCCAGCTGTCCTCCTCCACGTTCGCCAGCGCAGCGGCCATGCCGCCCTGCGCGGCTCCCGTGTGGGAGCGGGTGGGGTAGAGCTTCGAGATCACCGCGGTCCTGGCGTGCGGTCCGGCTTCGATGGCGGCGCGCATCCCCGCCCCGCCTGCTCCGACGATGACGATGTCGAACTCGTGATAGTGGACGCCGTCGATGACGGTCGATTCAGAGGTTTCAGTTGTCACAGCGTTTTCCGTAGTCGTTGGCTACTAGGTGATTACTTGACCGGGCAGAACGACGGCAGAAGATCGGCCGGAGCGCCTGCAGGGCACGGTTCGAAGGTGAAGATCACGAGGGTTCCGAGGACGACCAGCACCACGACGGCTGCCAGGATGGCGCCCTTCAGGATGCGGTTGACCACACGGTTGTGCGAGTAGTCGTTGACCAGGGTGCGCATCCCGTTGCCGCCGTGGATCATCGCGAGCCAGAGCATCAGCAGGTCCCAGACCTGCCAGAACGGGGTGGCGTACTTGCCGCCGATGAAGGCGAAGTCGATCTGCTTGACGCCCTCGCCCATGACGAGGTTCACGAACAGGTGCCCGAAGATGAGGACGATCAGCAGCACGCCGGACGCGCGCATGTAGATCCAGCCCCACTTCTCCCAGTTGACGCCCTTCTTGCGGGCGGGACGGGACGGGGTGCGGGGAGCTTCGATGGTCGTCATGGTCAGTGCCCCTCTCCGAAGATGTGGATGAGCTGCACCGGGACGAAGCCGGCCATCAGCACCACCCAGAGCACGATGACGGTCCAGAACATGACCTTCTGGTACTTGACGCCCTTGCTCCAGAAGTCGATGAGGATGATCCGGATGCCGTTGAAGGCGTGGAAGACGATGGCCGCGACCAGGGCGATCTCACCGAGTCCCATGATGGGGTTCTTGTACGTCCCGATCACCGCGTTGTACGCCTCGGGGCTGACCCGGATGAGCGAGGTGTCGAGGATGTGCACGAGGAGGAAGAAGAAGATGGCGACGCCCGTGATGCGGTGCAGCACCCACGACCACATTCCCTCTCGGCCCCGGTACAGTGTCCCGCCCGGCCTGTTCTTGGTCGGCTGCAGGGTTCCTGCCGCTTGATCTGGCACGAACAACCCTCCCTGGTTGTGGTCGCTTGCTGACGCGCTGGAGCGCTGCACCAGTCTATGCCGCACGGCTGTTCCACGCTGCTTAGGCGTGCCTAAGTGTCTCGACGTCGAGACAAATCGGCTCGCATCGGCTCAGGAGGGTGCGGCGAGTCCGAGAACCGGATAGAGCACCCGGAAGCCCTCTTGCAGGCCTCCGGTGAGTGCCTTCTGCACGTGGCCGCCGTTGTGCACCTCGTGGTAGTCGACGTTCATCCCGACCTGCCTGGCCGCTGCGGCGACCCGGAGGGCGACGGGCCGGTACATCGCGTCGTCCGAGCCGACCGTGAACACGGCGGTGGTGTGCCGGAAGTCCTTGCCGCGCATGAGCCGCAGCGGCTTCTGGTCCTCGTAGGCGTCCCTGTCGCCGCCGAAGACGTCGTGCAGCACGGCCGCCTCGTGGTCGGAGCCGGGGAACTCTTCGCCGGAGATGTCGATCAGGTTGCTGAACAGGTCGGGTCGCTTGACCGCGATCGAGAGGGCGCACTGCCCGCCGTTGGAATAGCCGGCGATGGTCCAGAACCGGCGGTCGTGGGTGATGTTCAGGTGCTTCTGCGCCCAGTCGACGACATCCTGGGTGAGGAAGGTCTGCGCCTTGCCGAACCGCTTCGTGTCGAGGCACAGCGGATCCTTGAGGGGGTCGCCGAGCTGGTCGGCGACGATCACGATGGGCGCGAGCCCGCCGTGCTTCGCCGCGATCGGGTCGAGCACCGCCGCCGCCTGGTACGGGTCCGGGTTGCCCGGCTGGCCCATCAGCATCACGACGAGGGGGAGCGGAGGCGGGTTCTTCACGAGCGCCGCCGGCGGGAGGTAGATGCCGGCGGGACGGGAGGGGAAGCCCGATCCGGTGTTCGGGATGACCTGGCTCCCGGTCTTGCCGTGCTCGGGAAGGTCGGCAGGGGGCGTCCAGTGCTTCCAGAGCTGCGTGTCGTATCCGGATGCCGCCGTCGGAGGAGTGAGCCGGATGGGCTTGTCCGTCGAGATGGAGAGCAGGTTGCCGAGCGTGCGATTGATCCCGTATGTCGCGTTGACCGCCAGCGTCCCCGCCGCGATGAACACCGGGATGCACGCCACCGCCACGATCTTCCGCCACCGGGGCGACCGCCACAGGTTCGCCACGGCCAGCGCGACAGCGCAGCAGGTGGCGGTGATCCACGCGTAGTTCACCAGGCCGAGCGATGTGCCGAAGAGGTCGAGCCAGCGCACGGCGACCAGCCAGATGCCCACGGAGACCACGAGTCCGGCCGCGACGGCGGAGAGGGCGGTGACCAGCCAGCGCGCCGTCGGACGGCGCACCAGCAGGAACGTGACGGCGACGCCCGCGAGCGCGAGCACGGCGACGATGACAGGGCCATCGACGACATCGGTCGTCAGCAGCGCGTCGAACATTGAATCCACCCCCGGCTGCCTGTCGGGATCTTCGGGTGCGCGACAGGTGCCGGACGGAACGCTAGCGCATCCGGATGGCTGCGCCCTTACAACACGTCGCTGGAACCGGTGAGCTTCAGCGCGTCCACGACGGCCTTCACGCGCTGGGCGTTCTCGCTCGTGGTGACGAGCAGTGCGTCCGGGGTGTCGACGACCACGATGTCCTTCACGCCGATGAGGCTGATCACCCGGCCGGACTGGCTGACCACGATGCCGCTCGATGCGTCGGAGAGCACGCGGGCGTTCTCTCCGAGGATCGCGAGGTCGGACTTGCGACCGCCCGAGTTGAGCTTGGCGAGAGATGCGAAGTCTCCGACGTCGTCCCAGTCGAAGTAGCCGGGGATCACCGAGAGCACGCCGCGGCTGGCTGCCGGCTCCGCCACCGCGTAGTCGATGGCGATCTTCTCGAGGCCGGGCCAGATGCGGTCGACGGCCGGCCCGCGGGTGGCAGGGTCGTCCCAGGCCTCTGCGAGCTCGAGCAACCCGGCGAGCAGTTCGGGCTTGGAGCGGCCGATCTCCTCGAGCAGACGGTCGGCGCGGGAGATGAACATGCTGGCGTTCCAGAGGTACGCGCCGCTCGCGAGGTAGCCCTCCGCCGTCTCCAGGTCGGGCTTCTCCACGAACTCGGTCACCGAGATGGCGCTCGGCGCCCCGTCGATGGCGAGCCCGTCCCCGGTGCGGATGTAGCCGAAGCCGACGGCAGGCTCGGTAGGCCGGATGCCGATGGTGGTGATGTACCCCGCGTCCGCGGAGGCGATGGCCTCGCGGACGGCAGCGCCGAACAGCGGCTGGTTCTTGATGACGTGGTCGGCCGCGAACGAGCCGATGATCACGCCGGGCTCCCGCCGCTCCAGGATGGCGGCGGCGAGGCCGATGGCCGCGGTGGAGTCGCGCGGCTCGGACTCGAGCACCACGTTGTGGTCGGCCAGGGTGGGCAGCTGCGCCTCGACGGCCGCGCGGTGCGCGCGCCCGGTGACCACCATGATCCGCTGCTCGCCGGAGAGCGGGGAGAGCCGGTCCCAGGTGTCGCGCAGCAGGGTCTGTCCCGAGCCTGTGAGGTCGTGCAGGAACTTCGGCGCGTCCGCCCGGGAGAGCGGCCAGAGCCTGGAGCCGATGCCGCCCGCCGGGATCACTGCGTAGAAGCGATCGAGCGCGCTGGAGGTATGTGCCATATCGAAAGGATACCGAGCCCTCCCGGACACGAGCCGTTCACGCCGGGGTCACCCGCCCTGCCTAGCCTGGCGGCATGCGCGTAGCGGTGGTCAGCGAGAGCTTCCTCCCCACAGTGAACGGGGTGACCACGAGCGTCCTCCGGGTGCTCGACCATCTGGCGGCCGCCGGGCACGAGGCGATCGTGGTGTGCCCGGATGCGGGAGCGCCGGCCGAGTACGCCGGGTTCCGAATCCACCAGGTGCCGTCTGTGGCGTACCGCCAGTTCCCCGTCGGGCTGCCGAGCCCGCAGGTGCAACGCATCCTGGCCAGGTTCGAGCCGGATGTGCTGCACGCGGCATCCCCGTTCCTGCTCGGCGCGCAGGCCATCGCGGCGGCGAACAGGTTGGCCGTGCCGTCCGTCGCCGTCTACCAGACCGACGTCGCCGGGTTCGCCCGCCGCAACGGGCTCGGGATGACCTCGGCCATCGCCTGGAAGTACGTGCGCTGGGTGCACGACGGGGCGGACCTCACCCTCGTACCGTCCGCCGCGTCCGAGTACGACCTGCGCACGGCGGGCGTGCGAACGCTCGCACGCTGGGGGCGCGGCGTCGACCTGGAGCGATACCACCCCAACAACAGGAGGACGCCGGCCGCCATCGCACTGCGCGACCAGCTGTCCCCGGACGGCGAGCTCGTCGTCGGCTACGTCGGCCGCATCGCCCCGGAGAAGCAGGTGGAGCGGCTGAGGGCGCTCCGCGGCATCCCGGGCCTGCACCTCGCAATCGTCGGCGACGGCCCTGCCCGAGCGGCGGTGTCCCGCGAACTGCGGGGGATGCCCGTGACCTGGCTGGGCAGGCTCGGCGGCGCCGACCTCTCCGCGGCGTATGCGAGTTTCGACATCTTCGCGCACACCGGAACGGAGGAGACGTTCGGGCAGACCCTCCAGGAGGCGCACGCCTCCGGTGTCCCGGTGGTGGCGCCGCGGGCGGGAGGGCCGATCGACCTGGTCGAGCACGGCGTCGACGGCCTGCTCGTGCAGCCATCGGACGACAGGGCGCTGCGCGCAGCGGTCGGCATGCTCGCCGCGGACGCACCGCTGCGGTTCCGGATGGGCGAGGCGGGCAGGCGGGCCGTGCTCGGACGGAGCTGGGACGCCGTCTGCAGCGAGCTCGTCGCGCACTACGCACGAGTCATCTCCGGGGCGCGCACGCGCGTCCAGCGTGGCGGCAGACAGCGCGCGTACAGTTAGGTGGCCCTGCGAGCAGGACCGGTCCACCCGTACGCTCCACTCCGGAGGTGACTCATGGCCTCGAACACCAATCGACGCGGCATCCCGATGCCCTTCGTCTCTCGCTCCCGCCGGGTCGACCCTCCCTCCGACGAGTCGGTGGAGCAGAATCCGCCCCGCCAGCCGCGCCCGAGCATGGTCGACAGTGCGATCTACTCCAACGGCCACCGGGTGGCATCTCCGCAGAGCCTGGCCGAGACGTACCGCGCGCTCGACGCGACGGAGGACGGCGTGGCCTGGATCGGTCTCTACCGGCCGACCGCCGAGGAGCTGATGTCGCTCGCCGACGAGTTCGGCCTGCACCAGCTGGCCATCGAGGACGCGATCGTCGCCCACCAGCGTCCCAAGCTGGAGCGCTACGACACCGTGCTGTTCGTGGTGCTCAAGGCGGCCAACTACCTGGACGTGCCGGAGGAGGTCGACTTCGGCGAGCTGCACCTCTTCGTCGGACCGAACTTCGTCATCACGGTGCGCCACAGCGAGTCGCCCGACCTCTCGCACGTGCGCCAGCGCATGGAGAGGGAGCCGGAACTGCTCGCCCTCGGCACGCAGGCCATCCTCTACGCGATCATCGACGCGGTGGTGGATGCGTACAGCCCGGTCGTCGCCGGCCTCGCCAACGACATCGACGAGATCGAGACCCAGGTGTTCGGGCGGGATGCCCTGGTGTCCCGGCGCATCTACGAGCTGTCGCGCGAGGTCATCGACTTCCAGAGGGCGACGCATCCACTGACCGCGGTGATGGATGCGCTGGAGCACGGGTCGTCGAAGTACGGCGTCACCCAGGAGCTGCAGCGCGGGCTGCGCGACGTCGCCGACCACCTCACGGTGGTCAACGAGCGGGTCGACGGCTTCCGTCAGCTGCTGCGCGACATCCTCACGGTGAACTCGACGCTCGTCTCCGAGCGGCAGAACGAGGAGATGACGAGACTCGCGCACTCCACCCACCGGCAGGGCGAGGAGGTCAAGCGCATCTCGTCCTGGGCGGCGATCCTCTTCGCACCGTCACTGGTCGCCGGCGTGTACGGGATGAACTTCACGCACATGCCGGAACTCGACTGGACGTTCGGCTACCCGCTGGCGATCCTGGCCATGCTCGGGCTGAGCGGACTCCTCTACTTCGTGTTCAAGAAGCGCGGGTGGCTGTAGACGGGGGACACGCGATGGGGGCCGGGATGCTCAAATGAGCAGGTGCCAAACAGGCGTGCGTTTGTAACGCTTGCATGAAGAAGCCGGATATTCGAACGGAGCAGTTCGTCACATTCGGTAACGTGAACAGCAAATGGCCTCCTTCACCCGCGGAGGCCTGCATCTTGGAGGACACCACCTTGACAATCACAGCCCGTAAGGCCGGAGTGCTCGGCCTGGTAGCGGTCGGCGTCATGTCGATGCTGGCCGCGTGTTCGGCTGCCCCGTCGGACACCTCGACCACCGGAGCGGCGAAGAGCGACTTCCTGCCCTGCATGGTCTCCGACGCCGGCGGATTCGACGACAAGTCGTTCAACGAGACCAGCTACAACGGCATGGTCAGCGCGACGAAGAGCCTCGGCATCAGCTACAAGAAGGCCGAGTCGAAGAACGCGAACGACTACAGCCCGAACATCCAGAGCATGGTCGACCAGAACTGCAACCTGATCATCTCGGTCGGGTTCAACCTGAAGGACGCCACCGAGAAGGCCGCCAAGGCCAACTCGGACATCGACTTCGCCACGGTCGACGACAACGAGATCACGGCGGACAACGTGCGCCCGATCATCTTCGACACCGCTCAGGCCGCCTTCCTCGGCGGATACGCGGCGGCCAGCTACTCGAAGTCCGGCATCGTCGGCACGTTCGGTGGCATGCAGTTCCCGACCGTCACGATCTTCATGGACGGCTTCGCGGACGGCGTCGCGTACTACAACCAGCAGAAGGGCAAGTCCGTCAAGGTCGTCGGCTGGGACGTCAAGGCTCAGAACGGTGCGTTCACCGGCGGCTTCGACGCCAACGACACCGCCAAGACCACGGCTCAGGGCATCATCGACCAGGGTGCTGACGTGATCATGCCCGTCGGCGGTCCGATCTACCAGTCGGCAGCGCAGGCGATCAAGGACTCCGGCAAGGACATCGTGATGGTCGGCGTCGACACCGACGTCTTCATCTCGGACCCGTCGGTCAAGGACATCCTGCTCACCTCGGTGATGAAGGGCCTCGACACCGCGACCGCGTCTGTCGTCAAGGACGCGGCGAAGGGAAACTTCACCAACACGCCGTACGTCGGAACGCTGAAGAACGACGGCGTCGGCCTGGCCCCCTTCCACAACTTCGAGTCGAAGGTGGACAAGGGCCTGCAGGGCGAGCTGGACAAGATCAAGGCCGGCATCATCGACGGCTCGATCACGGTCGAGTCGCCGTCGTCGCCCAAGGCGTAACAGCGACATCGCACTATCGGGGAGGTCAGCTCGCGCTGGCCTCCCCGTCTTTTGGCCCTTGTCACTGCTGCTCAACTGAGCACACACTGACATATGTGCAAAAGGTAGGGTGAAGACGCGCAACGAGGCCCATCCGCCGTTTCGCGCGTCATCGCTCCACCCGGGCGAGTAGAGAAGGAACCCCACCCGAATGAAGCTCGAACTTCGCGGCATCACCAAACGGTTCGGTGCCCTGGTCGCCAACGACCACATCGACCTCACGGTCGAACCAGGCGAGATCCACTGTCTGCTCGGCGAGAACGGCGCAGGCAAGTCCACCCTGATGAACGTCCTGTACGGCCTCTACCAGGCCGACGAAGGCGAGATCCTGCTGGACGACGTCGTCCAGCACTTCGCCGGACCGGGCGACGCGATGAAGGCCGGCATCGGCATGGTGCACCAGCACTTCATGCTGATCCCCGTGTTCACGGTCGCCGAGAACGTCATGCTCGGCCACGAGGAGACCGGGTTCGCCGGGCGCCTCGATCTCAACGCCGCCCGCAAGCGGGTGCGCGAGATCTCGGACCGCTTCGGCTTCGATGTCGACCCGGATGCACTGATCGAGGACCTGCCCGTCGGCGTCCAGCAGCGCGTCGAGATCATCAAGGCGCTGTCCCAGAACGCGAAGGTGCTCGTGTTCGACGAGCCGACCGCCGTGCTCACCCCGCAGGAGACCGACGAGCTGATGGCGATCATGCGTCAGCTCAAGGAGCAGGGAACGGCCATCGTCTTCATCACCCACAAGCTGCGCGAGGTGCGCGAGGTCGCGGACCGGATCACGGTCATCCGCCTCGGCAAGGTCGTCGGCGAGACCGAGCCGACCGCCACGAACACCGAGATGGCGTCGATGATGGTCGGCCGCGCCGTCGAGCTGACTGTCCACAAGGAGCCGGCGACGCCGGGCGCTCCCGCCCTCATCGTCCGCGACCTGTCGGTGATCGACCCGATCGGGCAGCTCGTCGTGAACAACGTCAGCTTCGACGTCAAGGCGGGCGAGATCCTCGCCATCGCCGGAGTGCAGGGCAACGGTCAGACCGAGCTCACCGAGGCGATCCTCGGCCTGCAGCCGCGCGTCGAGGGCACGATCGAGCTGGACGGCAAGCACATCCAGGGCCACAGCGTCCGCCGGGTGCTCGACGCCGGTGTCGGCTTCGTTCCGGAGGACCGCAACGAGGACGGCCTGGTGGGCGAGTTCACCATCGCGGAGAACCTGATGCTCGACCGCTCGAACGGCGAGCCGTTCGTCAAGGGAGGCAACCTGCAGCTCGGCTACCGCGCCGAGTTCGCCGAGGACAAGATCAAGGAGTTCGACGTGCGCGCTCAGGGCGTCGACACCAAGGTCGGCAAGCTCTCCGGCGGCAACGCGCAGAAGGTCGTCCTCGCCCGCGAGCTGAGCCGCGACCTCAGCCTGTTCGTCGCCGCTCAGCCCACTCGTGGCCTGGACGTCGGATCCATCGAGTTCGTGCACAAGCGCATCGTCGCGACACGGGATGCCGGCATCCCCGTCATCGTCGTCTCGACCGAGCTCGACGAGGTCGCGGCCCTCGCCGACCGGATCGCCGTGATGTACCGCGGGGGAATCGTAGGAATCGTGCCGGGCAACACCTCGCGTGCCGTGCTCGGCCTCATGATGGCCGGCGAGCTGCCGGCGGATGTGGAGCTCGCAGCATGAGCCAGACCGCCCAGGCCCCCGAACCCACCAAGGGTCCGGAGCCGACGAAGGCCCCGGCCGTCGAGCCGCCGTCCCGCTGGCAGGTCGCTCTGCGCGACATCGCGGGTGGAAGCGTGGTCATCTCGATCCTCGCCGTCGTCATCGCCCTGGTGATCGGCGCCATCCTGATCGCGGTCACCGACCCGAACGTGCAGAAGGCGTCCGGCTACTTCTTCGCCCGCCCGGGCGACACCTTCGGGGCCATCTGGCACTCGGTGTCGAGCGCCTACGTCTCCCTGTTCCAGGGCTCGATCTACAACTTCCGCCGTCCGTCGTTCGCGGCGGGCATCCGGCCCCTGACCGAGACGCTCACCTTCGCCACGCCGCTGATCGCCGGTGGCCTCGGTGTCGCCCTCGCCTTCCGCGTCGGCATGTTCAACATCGGTGGCCGCGGCCAGATGCTGATCGCCGCGGGCGCAGCAGGCTGGGTCGGCTGGTCGTTCAACCTCCCTCCGGTGCTGCACCTGGTGCTGGCGATCGCCGCCGGTATCGCCGGTGGAGCGATCTGGGGCGGCATCGCCGGTCTGCTCAAGGCGCGGACCGGTGCGCACGAGGTGATCGTCACGATCATGCTCAACTACATCGCCTTCTACCTGCTGGCGTATTTCCTCCGCACACCCGGCCTCTTCCAGATGGCCGGATCGAGCAACCCGAAGTCGCCTCCGGTGAAGCCGAACGCCATCCTGCCCCCGCTGTTCGGCAACCAGTACAACCTCACCTGGGCGTTCGTCATCGTCATCGCGCTGACCGTCTTCGTGTGGTGGCTGCTCAACCGTTCGGCGATGGGCTTCCGGTTCAAGGCGGTCGGTGAGAACCCGAACGCCGCCCGTGTCGCCGGCATCGACGTCAAGAACGTCTACTTCGTCGCCATGCTGATCGCCGGTGGCCTCGTCGGCTTCGCCGGTGTCAACCAGGCGCTCGGAACGTTCCCGCAGGGCATCACCTCCGACCTGGATGCCGGCATCGGCTTCGACGCGATCACCGTCGCGCTGCTCGGCCGCTCCCGGCCGTGGGGCACGTTCATCGCGGGACTGCTGTTCGGCGCTCTGAAGGCGGGAAGCTTCGCCATGCAGGCGGCCAACGACATCCCGATCGACATCGTGCTCGTCGTGCAGTCGCTCATCGTGCTGTTCATCGCGGCCCCGCCGCTCGTGCGGGCGATCTTCCGCCTGCCCACCCCGGGCGTCGCGTCCAAGAAGTCCCCCCTTCCCGTCGTCAGCAAGGAGGTGGCAGCGAAGTGAGCACCGTCACCGAGACCCAGCCAGGCATCCCGTCGAGTGACCAGATCGTCCTCGAGCGCACCCAGATCAAGAGCTGGAAGGCGCCGATCGCGCTCGGCGTCTTCGCCCTGCTCGCCATCGTGCTCTTCGTGTTCCTGCCCAGGCAGGGGGAGAGCAGCTTCCGGTTCGCCGACCCTGGCGACTTCTTCGCCATCCCGCTGCTGACCGTGCCGACGCAGGCGACGAGCATCGTCTGCGCCATCCTGTGCGCGATCCTGGCCGTCGGCGCGTACTTCTACATCGCCTCCGGCCGCAAGGTGCCGATCTGGTACGCCATCGTGTTCGCGCTGGTGTTCATGTTCGGGTTCCTCACCTGGGCGGCCGCCGGCCACACCGTGCCGTTCACCGGCCTGCTGCTCGGCAGCGTGAGCCTCTCCGTGCCCCTGGTGTTCGGCGCGCTGGGCGGCGTCATCTCCGAGCGCGCCGGTGTCGTGAACGTGGCGATCGAGGGCCAGCTGCTCGCCGGGGCGTTCGTCTCCGCGTTCATCGCCTCCGTGGCGCAGCACGTCTGGCACCTGCCGGTCGTCGCAGCGCTCATCATCGGGATGCTGTCGGCGATGCTCGCCGGTGTGCTGGTGTCGTTCGTGCTCGCGGCCTTCGCGATCAAGTACCTGGTGGAGCAGGTGATCGTGGGTGTCGTGCTGAACGTGCTCGTCACCGGACTCACGAGCTTCCTCTTCTCCACCGTGCTGTCCAACGACATCCCCGTTCTGAACAACCCTCCGCGGTTCGAGCGCCTCCCGATCCCGCTGCTCAGCGAGATCCCGGTGATCGGCCCCGTGCTGTTCAAGCAGACGATCATCGTCTACCTGATGTACATCGCGGTGTTCCTGGTCTGGTTCGGGCTGTTCAAGACCCGCTGGGGTCTGCGCGTCCGCGCCGTCGGCGAGCACCCGAAGGCGGCGGACACCGTCGGCATCAACGTCAACGGCACCCGGTTCTGGAACGTGTCGCTCGCGGGAGCCGTGGCCGGCCTCGGCGGGGCGTACTTCACGCTCGCGTCCGTCGGCGCGTTCGGCAAAGAGATGACGAACGGCGCGGGCTTCATCGCTCTCGCGGCCGTCATCTTCGGGCGCTGGGACCCCATCCGGGCCACCCTGGCCGCCCTGCTGTTCGGCTTCGCGTCGTACCTGCAGACCACGCTCGGGATCATCGGAGCTCCGGTGCCCAGCGAGTTCATGCTGATGCTGCCGTACGTGGTGACGATCTTCGCGGTCGCCGGCCTCGTCGGCATCTCCCGCGCCCCAGCGGCCGACGGCAAGCCGTACATCAAATCATGAGTGCGGAAGACGCCGTCGACTGGGATGCGCTCCGTGCCGCGGCCAGAGAGGCGATGACGCACGCGTACATCCCGTACTCGAAGTTCGCGGTCGGCGCTGCTGCACTGGTCGACGACGGCCGGATCGTGTCCGGCTGCAACGTCGAGAACGCCAGCTACGGCGTGACCCTGTGCGCAGAGTGCGGACTCGTCTCCGCGCTGCACATGTCCGGCGGAGGCCACCTGGTGGCGTTCACCTGCGTGGACGGCGACGGGAACGTGCTGATGCCGTGCGGGCGCTGCCGCCAGCTGCTCTACGAGCACTCGGCGGAGGGCATGGTGCTCGAGACCGTCTCCGGTTTCCGCACCATCGACGAGGTGCTGCCGGATGCGTTCGGCCCCCGCCAGCTGACCGAGTACGCCGCAGCGCACAACCACTGAGAGAGCACACATGAGCGAGACCGCAGGCACGGTCGAGGCGTTCGACGCCGTCGACCTCATCCACACCAAGCGCGACAGCGGTGAGCTGTCGACGCCGCAGATCGACTGGCTGATCGACGCGTACACCCGCGGCTACGTCGGCGACGAGCAGATGGCGGCCATGACGATGGCGATCTTCCTGAACGGGATGACCCGCCGCGAGATCAAAGACCTCACCATGGCCATGATCGCCTCCGGCGAGCGGATGAGCTTCGAGGGCCTCGGCAAGCCGACCACGGACAAGCACTCCACCGGCGGCGTCGGGGACAAGATCACCCTGCCGCTGATGCCGCTCGTCGCGACGTTCGGCGCAGCGGTGCCGCAGCTGTCCGGGCGTGGGCTCGGGCACACGGGAGGCACGCTCGACAAGCTGGAGAGCATCCCGGGCTGGCGGGCCAACCTGACCAATCAGGAGATGTTCGACCAGCTGCGGGATGTGGGCGGCGTGATCTGTGCCGCGGGCTCGGGCCTCGCTCCCGCCGACGGCAAGCTGTACGCGCTGCGCGACATCACCGGCACAGTCGAGGCCATCCCGCTGATCGCGTCGTCGATCATGAGCAAGAAGATCGCGGAGGGCACCGGCGCGCTCGTGCTGGACGTGAAATTCGGCTCCGGTGCGTTCCTCAAGGACATCGAGAAGTCGCGCGAGCTGGCGCGCACGATGGTCGACCTCGGGCGGGACGCCGGCGTCGCGACCTCTGCGCTGCTCACCAACATGAACGTGCCCCTCGGCTTAGCCATCGGCAACGCCAACGAGGTGCGCGAATCCGTCGAGGTCCTGGCGGGTGGAGGACCGGCGGACGTCGTCGAGCTGACCATCGAGCTGGCGCGCGAGATGCTCGCACTCGCGGGCAAGACCGACGTGGATGTCGAGGCAGCCCTCAAGGACGGCCGCGCGATGGACAAGTGGCGCGAGACCATCCGCGCGCAGGGTGGAGACCCGGACGCTCCTCTTCCGGTCGCCAAGGAGACGCACACGGTCGTCGCCGACCGCGACGGCGTACTGGTCGAACAGCAGGCGCTGCCGTTCGGCATCGCGGCCTGGCGCCTCGGCGCAGGACGCGCCCGCAAGCAGGACCCCGTGCAGCACGCTGCGGGCGTCGACCTGCACGCGAAGCCGGGGGACACCGTCCGCGCCGGCGACCCGCTGTTCACGCTCTCCGCCGACGAGCCGGCCCGCTTCGAGCGCGCGCTCGAAGCCCTCGACGGTGCGTACCGCATCGGCGACGCGGGCGAGCCCGTGCTCACCGGCGGCCCGCTCATCGCGGACCGCATCTCCTGAACCGGCCACCATCGCTGAGATAGATTGAAGGACATGAGTAAAGAAGCAGACGGCGGGTACAGGCTCAGCGACGGCACGAGCATCCGGGAGTTGCCGAAGGTGTCGTTGCACGACCACCTCGACGGCGGGCTGCGCCCGTCGACCGTGATCGAGCTGGGCGCCGAGATCGGCCTCGAGCTGCCGACCTCCGACGCGGGCGACCTGGCCAGCTGGTTCGGCGAGAAGTCGAACTCCGGTTCCCTCGTCGAGTACCTCAAGACCTTCGACCTCACCACCGCCGTCATGCAGACGAAGGAGGGGCTCAGCCGCGTCGCGCGCGAGTTCGTCCAGGACCTCGGAGAGGACGGCGTCGTCTACGGGGAGGTCCGCTGGGCGCCCGAGCAGCACCTCGGCCGCGGCCTCAGCCTCGACGAGACCGTCGAGGCCGTGCAGGACGGCATCGAGCAGGGCATCGACGACGTCCGCTCGACCGGCAAGCGCATCCGGGTCGGCCAGCTGGTCACTGCGATGCGTCACGCGGACCGCGGGCTGGAGATCGCCGAGCTGGCCGTCCGCCACCGCGACAACGGCGTCGTCGGCTTCGACATCGCCGGTGCGGAGGCCGGGTTCCTTCCCGCGCGCCACCGCGACGCGTTCGACTACCTCGCCGCCCAGTTCTTCCCGACCACCGTGCACGCCGGAGAGGCGGACGGCCTGGAGAGCATCAAGAGTGCTCTCATCGACGGCCGCGCCCTGCGCCTCGGACACGGCGTGCGCATCGCGGAGGACATCACCATCGAGCGCCAGGACGACGAGAACACCTACGTCACCCTCGGCTCGCTCGCCCAGTGGGTGAAGGACCGCGAGATCGCGCTGGAGACCAGCCCGACCTCCAACCTGCAGACCGGCGCCATCGCCGCGTGGGGCGACGACATCCTCGACCACCCGTTCGACCTGCTCTACCAGCTCGGCTTCCGGGTGACGGTGAACACCGACAACCGCCTGATGAGCGGCACGTCGCTGACCCGCGAGCTGAGCATCCTGGCCGACGCGTTCGCCTACGACCGCACCGACCTCGAAGTGTTCCAGCTGAACGCCGCGGGCTCCGCCTTCCTGCCCCTGGAGGAACGCGAAGAGCTCGCCGACATCATCACAGCGGGTTTCGAGGGTTCGTAACCCGCGGGAAGCTACGCTTGAGCCATGCCACTGCCACCGTTGCCCGATTCCGCCATCACCATCGGAGCTCACGCCTCCGACTGGCGTGAGGCGGTCGAGCTGGCAGGGGCGGCTCTCGCCGCTTCCGGTGCGACGCAGGAGAGCTACGCGGAGCGGATGATCCAGGTCATCGATGAGTTCGGCGCATACATCGTGATCGCGCCGGGCCTCGCTCTCGCGCACGCCCGTCCTGGGCCGGATGTGCTGGCGGACGGCCTCTCGGTCGTCACCCTGGCCGACCCGGTCGTCTTCGGGCACCCGCACAACGACCCGGTCTCGGTGGTCATCGGCCTCGCCGTGTCGTCGCCGGAGGCGCACGTGACGAGCGTGGCCCAGCTGGCCAACGTATTCAACGATCCGGAGTCGATCCCCGCCCTCGCGGCGGCTCAGGATGCTGCGGACGTGCAGCGCATCATGGCCGCGAGCGAGCAGGGCGCCGCCTGATGAAGATCGTCGCCATCTGCGGGGCGGGCATCGGAACGTCCGGCATCCTCAAGGTCAACGCGGAGCGCGTGCTGAAGCGGCTCGACATCGACGCGGACGTGACCGCGTCCGACATCGCCGGGCTCGCGAGCGCCGCGTCGAACGCGCAGGTCATCCTGACCTCGCCGGAGCTGGTCGACAAGATCGGCCAGACCAACGCGGACATCGTGGTGGTCGACAACTACTTCGACCTGGACGAGCTCGAACAGAAGCTCGACGAAGCGCTCGGCTGAGCTGCGTCTCCGTCGAGGCGGTCAGGCGTCAGCGGCGACCAGCGCGTCCACCAGCCCGGGGAACCGCGCGTCGAGCTCGGCCCTGCGCAACTGGATAGCGTGAGTGCGCCCGTCGACGATCGTCAGGGTGACGCCCGCCTCGCGCAGCGCCTTGAAGTGGTGGGACAGCGTGGACTTCTGCACGTCGAAGCCCCATTCGGTCGCGGCCTTGGCGTGCGGTTCCCCGTCGGCGAGCACGCGCACGATCTGCAACCGGATGGGGTCGGCGACGGCGCGCAGCACGTCGACGAGTTCGACATCCTCGATGGCGGGAGCCGGGTAATCCGCCGACATGAGACCGCCCTTCGAAAAATAGTTTGACAATCATCGAACAATAGTCGTATCTTGACCGTATGACGTTCGTCGAACAATCATATCGCAGATCCACTCCCGCGCTGCTGATCCTCGCGCTCGCGCTGTTCGTGGTCGCGACCAACGCCTTCGTGATCGCGGGCCTCCTGCCGCAGATCGCCGACACCCTCGGGGCGACGCCCACCCAGGTGAGCTACTCGATCACTTCGTACTCGCTCGTGGTCGCCATCGCGTCACCCGCGGTGTCGATCCTGCTTCCTCGGGTCCCTCGCACCATCCTCATGGCCGGCGGGCTCGCGTTCTTCGCGGTCGGAGCCGCCATCGCGGCAGCAGCACCCGACCTCGCCGTCTTCATCACTGGACGGACGCTCTCCGGGCTGGGAGGGGCCGCCCTCGTGCCCACCGCCACGGCGGCCGCCACCACCTTGGTCAGCCCGCAGCATCGCGGACGGGCGCTCGCGATCGTCGGGGCGGGCTTCACCCTGGCGACAGCGGTCGGCTCGCCGCTCGGCACCGCCCTCGGCGGGCTGGCCGGCTGGCGGCTGCCGCTCTGGTGCCTGGTGGTGCTGGGGGTGCTGCTCTCCATCGCGATCCCGTTCGTCGTCCGCGGGGTGCCGCTGCCCCCTCCGGTGTCTTTGCGACGCCGGATGGCGCCGCTCGGCGACCGCCGCATCCTGGCGCCGCTCGGCACCACGCTGCTGATGGTGGCCGGGTTCAACATCGTCTACATCTTCTCGGCAGCCGTCACCCACGCATCGACGGGAGGGTCCGGCGGGCTGCTGGCCGTGCTCCTGCTGGCGTACGGCGCCGCGGGCGTGCTCGGCAACGTGGTGGCCGGCCCGCTCACCGACCGCTTCGGCAGCCGGGTGGTCGCCGCCGTGGCGCTGGGCGGTCAGTCGGTCGCGCTGATCGTGCTGACCTTCGTCGAGGCCTCGTTCGCCGCATCCATCGTCGTGTTCGCGTTCTGGGGGATCGCCGCGTTCGCCATCGCGATCCCGGTGCAGCACAGGCTCGTGCACGTCGACCCGGCGTCCGCGGCGCTCACCCTGTCCTGGTACTCGACCGCGATGTACGTCGGGATCGCCATCGCACCCCTGATCGGAACGGCGGCGCTGAGCGCCGGTGGGCCGGTCGCCGTGCCCGTCGCGGGCGCCGTGGTCACCGTGCTCGCCCTCGGACTCTTCCTGGTCGGCTACGCCGGGCGGACGAGCGGCGCCGGTGCAGGCGCCGCTCGTCCGGAGACGGGGTCAGAGGGCCGTGAGCTCCCGCATCCCGTCAGCGAGGGCGGCGACGCGGGCGGTCGCGGTCGCGCGGCGCTCGGCGACGGTGCCGTCGGACGATGACGCGTCGATGTAGATCTTGAGCTTCGGCTCCGTGCCGGACGGCCGCACCATCACGCGCGAGCCGTCCGCCAGCAGGATGCGCAGCACGTCGCTCGGCGGGATGTCGCCGAAACCGTCGATCAGGTCGTCGATCTGCTGCACCGTCACGTCGCCGATGGCGGACGGCGGGGTGGCGCGCAGCGCGGCCATGATGCGGCCGATCTGCGACAGGTCGGTGACCCTGATCGAGATCTGGTCGGAGGCGAAGTAGCCGAACGTCTCGGCGAACTCGTCCAGGTGGTCCGCGATGGACTTCCCGTCGACGGCGAGGCTGTTGGCCAGGTCGAGGAACGCGGTCGCGGCGGAGATGCCGTCCTTGTCGCGCACGGTCTCCGGGTTCACCAGATAGCCGAGCGCCTCCTCGTAGCCGTAGACCAGGCCGGTGGCGCGGGAGACCCACTTGAAGCCCGTGAGGGTGTTGGCGAAGTCGAGGTGATACTTCTCCGCGACGGCGGCGAGTGCCGGCGACGACACGATGGAGCAGGCCAGCGTGCCGAAGGCGGCCTGGTCCGGTCCTGCTGCGGCCTCCGCCAGCCGGGCGGCGCGCCAGCCGAGGATCGCGCCGACCTCGTTGCCGCTGAGGCGGCGGTAGCCCGCGTCGCTCGATGCGTCGGGGATCGCCACGGCCAGGCGGTCGGCGTCCGGGTCGTTCGCGATCACCAGGTCGGCGCCGGATGCGCGGGCGGCCTCGAACGAGAGGTCCATTGCCCCCGGCTCCTCCGGGTTCGGGAAGGCCACGGTCGGGAACGCCGGGTCCGGGTCGATCTGCGCGGTCACCACGGTCGGCTCCGCGAACCCTGCCGCGGCGAACACGTCGCGGGCCGTGCGCCAGCCGACGCCGTGCATCGCGGTGTACGCGAAGGAGACCGCATCCCGGGCAGCAGTAGTGGATGCGACGGACGCGGTGGCGTCGATGTACGCGCGCTCGATGTCGTCCGCTCCCACCTCGTACGCGTCGGAACGCGGCAGGTCGAGCACGCTGCCGGCGGCGACCTCCAGGATGCGCGACTCGATCTCCGCATCCACGGGGGAGACGATCTGCGAGCCGTGGTTCTCGCCGCCCAGGTAGACCTTGTATCCGTTGTCGTTCGGCGGGTTGTGGCTGGCTGTGACCATCACACCGGCGCTCACGTCGAGGTGGCGCACCGCGAACGCGAGCACGGGCGTCGGCAGCAGCCGGGGGAGCAGCACGGCGCGCACGCCTGCTCCCGCCATCAGCTCCGCGGTGTCGCGGGCGAAGACGTCGGAGTTCTTACGCCCGTCGTAGCCGATCACGACAGAGGGGGTCTGCCCGTCCGCGTGGTCGAGCAGGTAGCGGGCGAAACCGGCGGCGGCCTGTGCGACCAGCACCCTGTTCATCCGGTTGGGCCCCGCTGCGATCTCGCCGCGCAGCCCGGCCGTGCCGAAGGCGAGCCTCGCGTCGAAGCGCGAGTGCAGGTCGGCGACGGCGTCAGCCGACCCGGCCTGCGCGGCCACGATGAGGTCGTTCAGTTCGTCGCGCGTCTCCGCATCCGGGTCTTGCGCGACCCAGGCCTGCGCCCGCTCGATCAGGTCGTCCGTCTGCACCTCGCTCACAGGGCCTCCACGATCTGGGCGAGGAGGGCGCTGATGACCGGCTCGGCCTCGCGTCCGGCCTCGATGACCTCCTGGTGGCTGAGCGGCGTCTTCTGGATGCCGGCGGCCAGGTTGGTGATGAGCGACATGCCCAGGATCTCCATTCCGGACTGTCGTGCGGCGATGGCTTCGAGCGCGGTGGACATGCCGACGATGTGGCCGCCGATGGTCTTGGCCATCTGCACCTCGGCCGGGGTCTCGTAGTGCGGGCCGCGGAACTGGGTGTACACGCCCTCGTCGAGGCTCGGGTCGATGGTCTTCGCGAGCTCGCGCAGCCGCTTGGAGTAGAGGTCGGTGAGGTCGATGAACGTCGCGCCCTCGAGCGGCGAGTCCGCGGTGAGGTTGATGTGGTCGCTGATCAGCACGGGCGTTCCCGGCTTCCAGTGCTCCTTGATGCCGCCGGCGCCGTTCGTCAGGATCATCGTTTTAACGCCCGCAGCAGCTGCGGTGCGCACGCTGTGCACGACCCTGCGGACGCCGTGGCCCTCGTAGTAGTGCGTGCGCGCACCGATGACCAGGGCGCGCTTGCCGTTCGGCAGCAGGACGGAGCGCAGCGTGCCGACGTGGCCTTCCAGCGCCGGCTTGCCGAAGCCGACGATCTCGGTGGCGGGGATGGTGGCGGTCGTCTCACCGATGAGGTCGGCCGCTTTGCCCCAGCCGCTGCCCAGTGTCAGTGCGATGTCGTGCTGTGCGACGCCGGTCTTCTCTGCAAGCTGCTCTGCCGCGAGCCTGGCGACCTCGAACGGGTCGGTGGCCGGGTCGTCGAGCGGGTTCGTGATGGATTCAGGCATGAGCCAACTCTACTGAGCGGGCCGCGAGCGCACAGGAAGAGCCCGGGTGCGCATCCGTGCGCCAGGATACGAGAGAATAGAGGTCATGGCCTATGAATTCGAGCGCAAGCAGAGGATCGCTGTACTCGGGGGTGGGCCTGGCGGGTACGAAGCAGCCCTCGCCGGTGCCCAGCTCGGTGCAGACGTGACCCTGGTGGAGCGCACAGGCGTCGGCGGATCCGCCGTCATCACCGACGTCGTCCCGTCGAAGAGCCTCATCGCGACGGCGGAGGCGGCCAACGCCATCGGAGAGGCCGCCGACCTCGGCGTCCAGTTCTTCACCCGCGGAGAGACCGGCAAGCCGGTGCGCCCGGAGGTCGCGGTGAACCTCGCCGCCGTCAACAAGCGGCTGGTGGGCCTCGCCAGACAGCAGTCGGAGGACATGCGTGCGGAGCTCGTGCGCGCCGGTGTGCGCATCGTCTCCGGCCAGGGCAGGCTCGACGGGTCGAGCGCGATCATCGTCTCGACCGCGAGCGGCGCGGCGGGCACGGATTTCGACAGGATCGAGGCGGACACGTTCGTCGTCTCCGTCGGTGCGAGCCCGCGCATCCTGCCGTCCGCTGTGCCCGACGGGGAGCGCATCCTGACCTGGACGCAGCTGTACGACCTCGACCGCATCCCGGAGCACCTGATCGTGGTCGGTTCCGGTGTGACCGGCGCCGAGTTCGCCTCCGCGTACACGGCCCTCGGCTCGAAGGTCACCCTCATCTCCAGCCGTGACCAGGTGCTGCCCGGCGAGGACGCCGACGCCGCGAGGGTCATCGAGAACGTCTTCAAGCGCAACGGGATGCAGGTGCTCTCCAAGTCCCGTGCCGAGTCCATCGTGCGCTCGGAGGACGGCGTCGTCGCGACGCTCTCCGACGGCAGGACGGTCGAGGGAAGCCACTGCCTGATGGCGGTCGGCTCCGTGCCGAACACCAGAGGGATCGGGCTCGAAGAGGCCGGCGTGCAGCTCACCGAATCCGGGCACATCCGGGTCAACAGGGTGGCGCGCACGTCCATCCCGAACATCTACGCCGCGGGAGACTGCTCCGACCTGATGCCACTCGCGTCGGTCGCGTCGATGCAGGGGAGGACCGCGGTCTTCCATGCGATGGGGGATGCGGTCAACCCGTTCGAGCTGCGCAACGTCACCTCCAACATCTTCACCCAGCCGGAGATCGCGACGGTCGGCTGGAACCAGAAGCAGATCGAGGAGGGCATCGCGCAGGGCGACATCTACAAGCTGCCGCTCAAGTCGAACCCGCGCGCCAAGATGCTCGGCATCAAGGACGGCTTCGTGAAGCTGTTCGCCCGCACCGGCTCCGGAACGGTGATCGGCGGCGTGATCGTCGCCCCGCGCGCCTCCGAGCTGATCTTCCCGCTCGCGCTCGCCGTGGAGCACCGCCTCACCGTCGACCAGGTGGCGCGGGCGTTCACGGTCTACCCGTCGCTGTCCGGCTCCATCTCGGACGCCGCCAGGGCGATGCACATCGTGCTCTGAGCCCCACCTTCGCGGTAGGGTCGCGGGGTGGAAATCCTCCTCGTGATCGTCCTGGTGCTGCTGGCCATCGCCGGCGCGACCACGCTCGGGCCGAAGCTCGGCGTGGCTGCTCCGCTCGTGCTCGTGGTGCTCGGCATCGGGGTCAGCTTCCTGCCGTTCGTCCCGCCGCTGACGATCGAGCCGGAGTGGATCATCGCGGGCGTCCTGCCCCCTCTGCTCTATTCGGCTTCGGTGTCGATGCCCGCGATGGAGTTCCGGCGCGAGTTCACCGCGATCGGCGGGCTGTCGGTCCTGCTGGTGATCGTCAGCTCGGTGATCCTCGGCCTGTTCTTCGCCTGGGTGATCCCTGGCATCGGCATCGCGTGGGGCATCGCCCTCGGCGCGATCGTGAGCCCGACGGATGCGGTGGCGACCTCCATCGTGAAACGCTCGGGGGTCTCGCCGAGGGTCGTGGCGATCCTGGAGGGGGAGAGCCTGCTGAACGACGCGAGCGCTCTGGTGCTGCTGCGGACCGCCATCGCCGCGGCGGCTGCGTCGTTCTCGCTCGGCGGGTTCATCGGATCGTTCGCGTACTCGGTGGCGGTGGCGGTGGTGCTCGGCTGGGCGGTCGGGCGGCTGAACCTGATCGTGCGGGCGAAGGTCACGGACGCGACGGTGAACACGGTGCTGTCGTTCACCGTGCCGTTCCTCGCATCCATCCCGGCTGAGGCGCTCGGCGCATCCGGTCTGGTGGCCGCCGTCGTGGCCGGGCTCATCACCGGCAGGCGCGCTCCCCGGGTGCTCTCCCCGCAGCACAGGCTCTCCGACGCCCAGAACTGGCGGACGGTCGAGTTGGTGCTGGAAGGGCTCGTGTTCCTCACGGTGGGCCTGGAGCTCTTCGGCATCGTCACCGACGTGCAGAACGATCACGCCGGCTTCCTGCCCGCTGTGCTCGTCGGGCTGGGCGCGCTGCTGCTCACCGTCCTGGTGCGCGCGGCATACGTCGCTCCGCTGCTGGCGAGCCTGTCCCGCCGGGCCAGACGCGGCGAGAAGATGCGGCCGAGGATCGAGAGCATGCAGGGCAGCCTCACCGATCCAGAGTCCGCGACGACGGCGCTCGCCAAGCGCGGAGGACCAGGCGCCAACCGGCAGCTGAGCGCGGCGGACGTGGGACGGTTCGCCACCAGACTGCGCCGCACGATCGCGGACATCGACTACTTCAAGGCGGCCCCGCTCGGCTGGCGGGAGGGCTCGATCGTCGTCTGGGCCGGGATGCGCGGGGCGGTCACGGTCGCGGCGGCGCAGACCCTGCCGCACGACGGCACCCCGAGCCGTTCCCTGCTGGTGCTCATCGCGTTCATCGTCGCTGCCGCCTCCCTGCTCATCCAGGGCGGGACGCTCGGCTGGGTGGTGCGCCTGGTGAAGCCGGCGCCGGTCGACGAGGCGCTGGAGCGCGAGGAGGAGATCCGCCTGATGACGCTGCTCCGGGATGCGGCGGAGACGGTGCCCCTGACCGCGCCGCTCGAACGCACCCCGGAGGCGTTCCTGGCGCAGAAGAAGGCGAGACTCGACCGCATCCAGGCCCAGCGCAGCGCCCTCCTCGACGCCCGAGACGACGGCGCCTTCAGCGCCGACCTGCTCCTGAACGCCCTCAACAACCTCGACGCCGTCCAGATCAGCATCGAGCTGAAAGGCGACCCGGTCGCCTGAGCGCGGCGCGTCAGAGCGTCCGCACGAGCCTCAGACGATGTTGAGCAGGAGGTGGCCGGAGGAGACGGTTTCGCCGACGGCGGCGTTGATGCCGGCGACGGTGCCGTCCTTGTGAGCGGTGAGCGGCTGCTCCATCTTCATGGCCTCGAGCACGAGCACGAGATCGCCCTTGACGACCTCGTCGCCGTCGGAGACCGCGAGCTTGACCACGGTCGCCTGCATCGGCGCGGTCACCGAGTCGCCGGTCGCGGTGTCGACGGCGTGCGCTCCGCCGCGGCGGCGTGGGGCAGGGCTGGATGCGCCCGTGTCCGCTCCTCCGGTGAGGAGCTTCGCGGGGAGGGAGACCTCGATGCGCTTGCCCTCGACCTCGACCACGACGTTGCTGCGGCGCTCTGCGGGGGCCGCGTCGCCGAGCTCCCCCGACCAGGGGGCGATGTCGCCCTGCCAGTCCGTCTCGATCCAGCGGGTGTAGATGGAGAACGGCTCGCCGTCCTGCGGGGCGAACGCGGGGTCGCGGACGATGGCGCGGTGGAAGGGGAGAACGGTCGGCAGACCGGCGACCTCGAACTCGTCGAGGGCGCGGCGGGAGCGTTCGAGCGCTTCCTCGCGGCTCGCACCCGTGACGATCAGCTTGGCGAGCATCGAGTCGAACGAGCCGCTGATCACGTCGCCGGCCTGGATGCCGCTGTCGACGCGGACGCCGGGGCCGCCCGGCGCCTTGAAGACGTGCACGGGGCCGGGCGACGGGATGAAGCCACGGCCGGCGTCCTCGCCGTTGATGCGGAACTCGAACGAGTGGCCGCGGGCGATCGGGTCGTCGTAGTCGAGTTCTCCGCCCTCGGCGATGCGGAACTGCTCGCGCACCAGGTCGATCCCGGTGACCTCTTCGGAGACCGGGTGCTCGACCTGCAGGCGGGTGTTCACCTCGAGGAAGGAGACCGTGCCGTCCTTGCCGATCAGGAACTCGCAGGTGCCGGCGCCCTGGTAGCCGACCTCCTTCAGGATGGCCTTGGATGCGCTGTAGAGCTGGTCGGTCTGCTCCTGCGTGAGGAACGGAGCCGGTGCCTCCTCGACGAGCTTCTGGTGCCTGCGCTGCAGGGAGCAGTCGCGCGTGGAGACGACGACCACGTTGCCGTACGCGTCCGCGAGGCACTGGGTCTCGACGTGGCGCGGCTGGTCGAGGTACTTCTCGACGAAGCACTCGCCGCGGCCGAACGCCGCGATGGCCTCGCGGGTCGCGGACTCGAAGAGCTCGGCGACCTCGTCGCGGGTGCGGGCGACCTTGAGGCCGCGTCCACCGCCGCCGAAGGCCGCCTTGATGGCGACAGGGAGGCCGTGGATGTCGACGAAGTCGAGCACCTCGGAGGCGTCGGCGACCGGGTTCAGGGTGCCGGGAGCGAGCGGGGCGCCGACCTTCTCGGCCACGTGGCGGGCGGAGACCTTGTCGCCGAGGCGCTCGATCGCATCCGGGGACGGGCCGATCCAGGTCAGGCCGGCCGCGATGACGGCGCGGGCGAACTCGGCGTTCTCCGCGAGGAAGCCATAGCCGGGGTGCACGGCGTCTGCGCCGGACCTGCGGGCGATGGAGAGCAGCTTGTCGATGACCAGGTACGTCTCCGCGCTGGTCGTGCCGTCGAGCGCGTACGCCTCGTCGGCGAGCCGGACGTGCATGGCGTCTCTGTCCTGGTCGGCGTAGACCGCGACAGACGCGATACCGCTGTCCTTCGCTGCGCGAACGACCCGGACGGCGATCTCGCCCCGGTTGGCGATGAGGACCTTGGTGATACGTGGCACAGTTTCCTAGCCTATTGCTCAGTCGGGGGAGCCTTTTGGGCGATCCCCACAAAAATGGTCGGGTCGGACGTGAGGTTGACTACAGTCGCCGGTTCCACAGGTCGGGCCAGTTCACGCCGAGCTCGACGAACAGTTCCCGCAGGGTGGAGAGGGAGAGCCCCACCACCGTACTCGGGTCGCCGTCGACCCTGGTGATGAACGGGCCGCCGAGGCTGTCGATCGTGAACGCTCCGGCCACCTCCAGCGGCTCGCCGGAGGCGATGTACGCGTCGATCTCGGCGTCGGTGACGTCGGCGAAGGTCACGGACGCGACGGCCGTGCGGCCGACGGCCTGGTTCTCGATGCCGTTCCTGTGGTCGATCAGCCAGTGGCCGGAGTGCAGCCTGCCCGTGCGGCCGCGCTGCGCCAGCCAGCGGGTGCGCGCCGTCTCCGGCAGGTGCGGCTTGCCGTGGATCGCCCCGTCGAGCTCGAACGCGGAGTCCCCGCCGAGGATGAAGCCGTCGATGGGCTCGCCGTTCAGGTCGCCGCGCACCGCCTCGGCCTTGAGGCGGGCGAGGAGGTGCACCATCGCATCCGGGGTCAGCGGGCCGTGCTCGGCCTCGGCCGCGAGGACGGCGGCGGGCTCGTCCACGTGCGACGGGACGACGATCGGCTCGATCCCCGCTGCGCGGAGCAGTGCGAGCCTGGCTGGTGAGGTTGATGCCAAGTAGAGGCGCATGGGTTCCTGTGGGATGCTCGACGGATGCCCCAGTTCGATGAGGTCGACCTCGACATTACCAACGTCGCCCACGGCGGCGTCTTCGTCGCCCGCCACGAAGGCCGCGTCGTCTTCGTGCCGGACACCCTTCCCGGTGAGCGCATCCGGGCCAGGATCACCGATCAGAAGCACGACAGCTTCTGGCGGGCGGAGACGCTCGAGGTGATCGAGGCCGCCCCCGAACGGCAGGAGCACGTCTGGGAGGCGGCGTCCATCCACCGCGAGCCGGGCAACAGGGCGGGAGGCGCCGAGTTCGGCCACATCAGGCTCGATCACCAGCGCGAGCTCAAGCGCCAGGTGATCGCGGACGCGATGCAGCGCATGGCGAAGCTCGACACCGACGTGGTGGTGGAACCCGTCGCCGGCGAGACGGCCGACGGCACGGGATGGCGCACCCGCGTCCGTCTTCAGGTCGACCGTTCCGGCGCTGTCGGGCCGTACGCCGCCCGCTCGCACACCGTCGTCCCGGTGACCGGCCTTCCGCTCGCCACCGAGCTCGTCGACGAGACGGCTCCCTTTGGCCAGACCTTCCCCGGCGCGGAGTCCGTGGATGTGGTCGCCACCGGGACCGGCGCCGCCCACCTCCTCGTCAACGAGGCTCCCGTGAAGCGCGGCAGGAAGCTCGTGCGTCCCCGCCAGCGCCCTGTGCCCATCCGGGAGATCGTCGGCGACCGCGAGTTCCAGCTGGATGCGCGCGGGTTCTGGCAGGTGCACCGCGCGGCCGCCGCCACTCTCACCGAGGCCGTGCAGTCGGCCGTCGACGAGGCGCTGTTCGACCCGCGCGCCGCCAACCTCGACCTCTACGGCGGCGTCGGGCTGCTCGCGGCGGCCATCGGCGACCGTTTCGGGTCGACGCTGCGGATCACCTCGGTCGAGAGCGACGAGGCCGCGACGGACAACGCCGCGGAGAACCTGGCCGACTGGCTCGGCGCATCCGTCGTCACCGACAGGGTGGAGCGCTTCGTGCAGCGACTCGCCGGGGAGGCGTCCGCCGTCGAGCGGGCACGCCTGCGCGCGGCGACGGTCGTCCTCGACCCTCCACGCTCGGGTGCCGGCCGCCAGGTGGTCGAGGCGATCGCATCGCTCGCCCCCGCGCAGATCGTCTACGTCGCCTGCGATCCCGTGGCCCTCGCCCGCGACGTGGCCCTGTTCGCCGAGCGGGGATACCCGCTGCGCTCACTGCGTGCGTTCGACCTGTTCCCGAACACGCACCACGTCGAGGCCGTCGCCACGCTGGCGCCGTGAGCGCGTCAGTGCATCATCGCCCCACTACGATGGTCAGCATGGTGCGGGTGGCAATCGTCGATGATCACGAGTCCGTGCGTCTGGGCCTCAAAGCGGCCTGTCAGGACGCGGGCTACGAGGTGCTCGTCACCGCGCCCACCGTCGACGAGTTCGTGACGCTGCTCGGCGCACAGGAGTGCGACGTCGTCGTGCTCGACCTCTCGCTCGGCGACGGGTCGAAGGTCACCGACAACGTGAAGCGCGCCCAGGCGACAGGGGCGGCCGTGCTGGTCCACAGCATCGCCGACCGGGTCGCCAGCGTGCGCGAGGCGCTCGCCGCCGGTGCTGCCGGCGTCATCCCGAAGTCGTCGCCGACGACCACCGTGATGAACGCGATCAAGACGGTCGCGAGCGGCGACGTGCTCAACAACCTCGAGTGGGCGACAGCGATCGACGCGGACAGCGACTTCGCCAAGGCCCAGCTCGGCCGCCGCGAACGGGATGTGCTGCACCTGTACGCCTCCGGCCTTCCGCTCAAGGCGGTCGCGGCGCAGCTCGGCATCGCCAACTCGACCGCCCGCGAATACCTCGACCGCATCCGGGTGAAGTACGTGGAGGTCGGTCGTCCGGCACCCACCAAGGTCGACCTGCTCCGCCGTGCCGTCGAAGACGGAATCCTGCCCGGGCTCGACCCCGACACGGGCAATGAGCGCAAGTAGCGCGCCACCGCGGACCGCCCCTCCCGAGGCGTCCCAACCGCGCAACCCGATCAGCCGCGAGCGGTTCGAGCGCATCGCCGGCCGCAGCGTGTCGGCCTTCGGACTGGTGTTCGGCCTGCAGACCATCCCGACGGCGCTCGGGCAGCTGCCCGGGCTCCGGTCCCCGTGGGGCCTGATCGAGATCGTCGTCGTCTTCGGCGGTCTCGCGGCGATCGTGCTCCTCGCCATCGTGCAGCGGTTCGTGAAGGCGGCGATGGCGACGCTGTCCGTCGTCTACTTCGCGGCGATCGTCACCTGGCCGCTGCTCGCCCTCGACTCGCACTCGTTCGCGGCGGACAAGCCGTGGGTGTGGTTCCTCTGCTCGGTGTTCACCGCGTTCGCCGCCGTGGCGTTCCCGCTCTGGCTGGCGACCGCGTACACGTTCATCACGCCGATCGCATACGGCATCGTGCGCGCGCTGCCCGCCGGGGGAGGGGTCGGCGCCGAGCTGGCCGGTCTCGACGCGCTGTACGCGATCATCCTGGGCGGCGTGATCCTGGTCATCATCGCGATGCTGCGGCAGGCAGCGTCCACGGTCGACACCGCACAGAGCCAGGCGCTCGCCAAGTACGCGAATGCCGTGCGCCAGCACGCCACCGAGGTCGAACGCGTCCAGGTGGATGCGATCGTGCACGACAGCGTCCTGACCACCCTGCTCTCCGCAGCGAGTGCCCGCACGCCGGAGGCCAAGGAGCTCGCAGCGCGGATGGCCTCCGACGCCATCGGCCACCTGCACGCAGCGGAGGCATCGAGCCCGGAGGACCAGTCCCTGGTCGGTCTCGACCGGCTGAGCGAGCGCATCTTCACGGCCGCCAACGCCTTCTCGTCGCCGTTCGAACTGGATGTGCGCGACGTGGAGGTGCACGTGCTGCCCGTCAACGTCGCGGAGGCCGTCTACTCCGCCACGGTGCAGGCGATGGTGAACAGCATGCAGCACGCCGGCACCAAGGATGTGCGCCGCACCCTCTCGATCCGCGGCGGCAGCCCGCAGGCGACCGTCCACATCGTGGTGGCGGACACCGGGCGCGGTTTCTCGGCCGCCGACGTCCCCGCCGAGCGGCTGGGGCTGCGGGTGAGCATCCGGGAGCGTCTGTCGAAGGTGGGCGGTCACGCGCGCATCGAGTCGGCGCCGGGTGAGGGCACGACGGTGACGATCCTGTGGCCGTCGTCGGAGAGCGATGCGGAGGTGCGCGGATGATCACCCTGCCGCGGTTCCTCTTTCTTGGTCTCGGTGCCCTGTTCTCGGCGTACCACCTGTTCCTCGCGCTGTCGTCGCTGTCGACGCCCGTCAATCCGGGGCCGCCGATCGCCGCGATGATCCTGTACGGGGTGGCGACGGTGATCAGCCTGTGGCCGACCAGCCCCACCAAGATGCCGCTGTGGCTCGCGGCGTTCGACCTCGCGGTGTGCGTCGCCATCCCGATCCTGGTGACCAGCCAGCTCGACCCGGCGAAGGACAACGGCTACGCCACCTGGTATGTGGCGGCCGTCGGCACGCTGATGACGATCGCCGCGGTGCGCAGGCAGCAGTTCGCGGCCTGGGTGGGCGTCGGCTACCTGGCGGTGCAGACCATCGTCTGGGCCGGGATCCCCGCGCTGGCGGGCCTCGGCGTGATCGGCTCAGTGGTGTGGGTCGGCGTTGCGGTCGTGATCTCAGGCTCGCTCGCGAAGGCCGGCAGGGACGCCCTGCAGTTCGCCCGCGCTGAACGCGAGGCCACCGAGTGGCAGGCCGCCCAGGAGGCGCACGTCATGGAGCGCCAGCTGCGCCTGCGGCAGACCTACCGGGTGGCAGCGCCGATGCTCGCCGAGATCGTGCGCCGCGGGGGAGACCTGACGGAGGCCGAACGGCGGGAGTGCCGCTACCTCGAAGGTGCGATCCGCGACGAGATCCGTGGCCGCAGGCTGCTCAACGACGACGTGCGCCGCCAGGTGATGGATGCGCGCCGCCGCGGAGTCGTCGTCAGCCTCCTCGACGAGGGCGGCATCGACGACCTCGACCAGCACGCTCTCGACGGCGTGCTGCGTCGCCTGGCGGACGCCATCCGGGGCACCACGACGGACAAGCTGATCGTGCGCACGGTTCCGCGGTCGTCGAAGACGGCGGTGACGGTGGTGGGGCTGCGCATGTCGGACGACGGCAACGCCAACGCGCTCGGCGCGGACACCGAGGACGACGAGGTCGACCTCTGGCTGGAGATCCCGCGGCCGGTGCACGAGTCCTGACCCGGCTCTCGGCGGGTGGCTCTGCGGCGGCGGAGAAGGCGAACGCGCCCAGACAAGGAGAAAGGGGCCGACACCCGAATTGTCGGCCCCTTTTCAAACCCCGAGTCAGGGCGACAACCCGAATATCGCCCTGACTCGCCCCCAAAACACTCGCCCGCTTACCCTAGTCGGCGAGTGATTGGCGGTGTGACTCACGAGGAGAGACACCTAGCACTATCTATATTGGCGATGCCGATGACAGATAAATAGTCGTCATTTTGGAGGACATGGGGGACAATCGTGTCCCCTGCGCCTCCGGACGCCGCGAATTGGTGCTTGTCCCGCACTCGGGGGGCGGCGCCCCCGGGGTACATCACCCGCATTCGTCAGCCGGCGAACGAGCGCCACGCTCCCGGGCCGGGCGTCAGCGGCGTGCGCAGCGCACGCTGGCTGCGTGCCCAGGCGTCCGGTCCCGCCGGCGGGCGTGCATCCCGTGCAGCGGCCTCCGCCTCCGCGATGGCGGCCGTGAGCACGGCGGTCACGGCGGCGACCTCCTCCGGCGTCACGCCGCGCGTGACGAACCGGATGCTGTCTGGCTCGATCGTCACAGCGGGATGTTCCCGTGCTTCTTGGGCGGCATGGATGCGCGCTTGGTGCGCAGCGCCCGCAGCGCCTTGATGACGGACACGCGGGTCGCGGCAGGCTCGATCACGCCGTCCAGCTCGCCGCGCTCGGCGGCGAGGAACGGGCTGGCCACGTTGTACGTGTACTCGTTGGCGAGCTTCGTGCGGACCGCGGCGACATCCTCGCCGGCCTCCTCCGCACGCTTGATCTCGCCGCGGTACAGGATGTTGACGGCGCCCTGGCCGCCCATCACGGCGATCTCCGCCGTCGGCCATGCCAGGTTGATGTCCGCACCGAGCTGCTTCGAGCCCATGACAATGTACGCGCCGCCGTACGCCTTGCGGGTGATGATGGTGACGAGCGGCACGGTGGCCTCCGCGTACGCATAGAGCAGCTTCGCTCCTCGGCGGATCACGCCCGTCCACTCCTGGTCGGTGCCGGGAAGGTAACCGGGCACATCCACCAGGGTGAGGATCGGGATGCTGAACGCGTCGCAGAAGCGCACGAACCGGGAGGCCTTCTCCCCGGCGTCGATGTTGAGCGTTCCGGCCATCGCGCTCGGCTGGTTGGCGACGATGCCGACGGAGTGGCCTTCGACACGGGCGAAGCCGATGACGATGTTCGGTGCGAACAGCGGCTGGATCTCGAGGAACTCGCCGTCGTCGACGACGCCCTCGATGATGGACTTCACGTCGTACGGCTGGTTGGGCGAATCCGGGATGATCGTGTTGAGCTTGCGGTCGGCGTCCGTCAGCTCCAGCTCCGGCTCCGCGGCGAACACCGGCAGCTCGCCGAGGTTGTTCTGCGGCAGATAGCTGAGCAGGGTGCGCGCGTAGTCGAGCGCGTCCTCCTCGTCGCTCGCGAGGTAGTGCGAGACGCCGGAGATCTTGTTGTGCGTCAGTGCGCCGCCGAGCTCCTCGAAACCGACGTCCTCGCCGGTGACCGTCTTGATGACGTCTGGTCCGGTGACGAACATGTGGCTCGACTTGTCGACCATGATGACGAAGTCGGTGAGGGCAGGGGAGTAGACGGCGCCGCCGGCGGCGGGCCCCATCACGATGGAGATCTGCGGGATGACGCCGGACGCCTGGGTGTTGCGGCGGAAGATCTCGCCGTACTTGCCGAGCGCGACGACACCCTCCTGGATGCGCGCTCCGCCGGAGTCGAGGATGCCGATCATCGGAACGCCGGTCTTGAGCGCGTGATCCATGACCTTGATGATCTTCTCGCCGGCCACCTCGCCGAGCGAGCCGCCGAAGATGGTGAAGTCCTGGCTGAACACGGCCACGTTGCGACCGTGGATGGTGCCGACGCCGGTGACGACCGCGTCGCCGTACGGACGCTTGTTCTCCATGCCGAAAGCGTGGGTGCGGTGACGGACGAACTCGTCGAACTCCACGAACGATCCGTGGTCGAGCAGCAGGTCGATGCGCTCGCGGGCGGTGAGCTTGCCCTTGGCGTGCTGCTTCTCGATGGCGGACTGACCGCTCGCGGTCACGGCCTCGTGGAAGCGCTCCTTGAGGTCGGCGAGCTTGCCTGCTGTGGTGTGGAGATCGGCAGTCTGTCCATGTTCTGTGTCGGTCACGCCGTTCACTCTACCTGCCAGCAGAAGGGCGGTGGCGTTGAGGATTCCCTACAAAAGTCCGTCGGCTGCGTGTGCAGTGTCGCGGGTCTCACCGGGATGCGGCGCTTCGTCTCTGCGCACGCCATCGACGATGCGGGTGACGTGGCCCATGACGATTCCCGCCCCGATCAGGACGCTGCCCAGCGGCGCAATGATCAGGCCGACGGCGCGGACGGCGAAGTCGAACCCGAGCAGGATGTCCTGATCCATGCCGAGGGCCGTGGTGCTCGCGGCTGCGATGGAAAACCCGAGCGCGGGCAGTACGAGTTGCAGGACGGCTCCGGCGCAGGCGAGAACGATGCCGAGAACCAGAATGGTCTTGGGGCGAGGGCGCGCGTTCACGCTCAGGCCCGCCGATAGCCGGGGTAGCCGATCACGGCGCACCCCTGCACGCTCGTCGCCAGGTGTTGGCGATCCCACCGACACTTCTGACCTTCTGGCCGCACCCGGTCCTGCTCGTCCTGATCGCGAGGGTGTCGAGGGACCCCTGCCTATCGGCCTCCTGGATGGCCTCCGCCACTTCCAGCGCTTTGCCGGCCCTGACGTCCACGACGAGCTCTGCACCTGACGGCGTCGCAACGACAAGGGGACCCTCAAACGTTGTGGGGTCGATCGCGCCGTTCTCCTGTTGGGCAGTTTCTGGCGCGAACGCGACGGAGTCATCGCTTGCCGTCGCGGGTAGCGCAGAGGAGAACAGAAGGGCCGCCGTGCAGCCCACAATCAAGGCCGCACGAGCGCCCGAGTTCCTACGGAAGACGAACATCATTGTCACACCTTTCATGCAATATGTGGCCATAAGAGTGCCAGATACCATCATGTTCTGCAAGCGCTGGTATCGCACGCCGTCCCGCTGGCAGACTGGGGCAATGGAGTTCCGTCGCAGTCGCGCAATCGTCCCCGTCCTCGATGTGCTCGAGGAGGCGGGGTCGACGAACGACGTGCTCGTCTCCCGCGCTGCCGGGCTGCCAGACCTCGCCGTCGTGCTCACCGACAACCAGACCGGCGGACGCGGGCGGCTCGGCCGGGTGTGGGTGTCGCCTCCCGGCAAAGCCATCGCCGTCTCCGTGCTGATCAAGCCCAGCGGGCTCCCCGTCGAGTCGTTCGGCTGGTTCCCGCTGATCGCCGGGCTCGCCATGAGCAGGGCGCTCTCGCCGCTCGTGCCCGGCGCCGTCGAGGTGAAGTGGCCGAACGACGTGCTCATCGACGGCAGAAAGGTCTGCGGCATCCTCACCGAGCTCCTGCCCGACCTGTCCGGTCTCGTCATCGGCTCCGGCGTCAACCTCACGCTCAGCGCCGACGAACTCCCCACCGAGACCTCCACCTCCCTGCTGGTCGCCGGGGCGACCGACATCGACGTGGATGCGGTGCTCGCGGCCTACCTCCGGCACCTGACCACCCTCTACCGCGAGTTCGAGACCGCGGGCGGCGACCCGGTCACGAGCGCCGTCAGGGACGAGGTGGCCGAGGCGTGCCACACCATCGGCCGCAGCGTGCGAGTGCTGCTGCCGTCCGGAGACGATCTGCTCGGAACGGCGGTCGGGATCGACGAGGACGGACGGCTCCTGGTCGAGACCGATGCCGGGATCACGGCTGTCGCGGCGGGCGACGTGACCCACCTGCGGTATTAATTGGTCATGAGCAACACGCCCCCCGATTCAGGAGCGCCCGCTGCGCCTCCCGAGCGCATCGTGGCGCGGCTGCGCTCGAACGCCCGGGCGATGTTCTGGCCGAGCATCGTCCTGATCGCCGCCTGCGGAGCGCTCGGCTACTTCGCCGGCCGGTTCGACGAGGTGTGGGAGATCGTGCTGCTCTGGTCGGCCGCCGCCGCCGTCATCCTGCTGCTGTTCCTGCTCCCGCTGGCCTCGTGGCTGAGCAGGAGGTACACGATCACCACCAGGCGGATCATCCTGCGCCACGGCTTCTTCGTGCGGGTGCGCCAGGAGCTGCTGCACAGTCGCGGCTACGACGTGACGGTCAAGCGCAACTGGCTGCAGAGCGCGTTCCGGTCGGGGGATGTGCGCATCAACTCCGGCCTCGAACGCCCGGTCGTACTGAAGGACGTCCCGAAGGCCGACGCCGTCCAGCGCGCGCTGAACGACCTGATGGACCACGCGCAGACCGTGGTGGCCGTGCGCAGGCAGCAGTCGGAGTCAGTCTCGGACGAGACCACCGTCTGGGGTTCCCGGTAGCGGGGTAGCACCCGTGAGCACCGGCTCCGTGGTGGTGGTCGCCGCGTCGCGGCCGCCGCGGTGCGGTGCGAACACCCACCAGCGGTAGAACGCGAACCGGAACACCGTGCCGAGCGCGAGTCCGACGACGTTGTTCGCGATGTTGTCGGCGAGGCGGCTGTCGAAGCCGAGGACGACGCGGGACACGTAGACGCAGAGCACAGGGATGACGAGCCCGCAGATGCTCACGATCAGGAACTCGACGCCCTCGCGGGCGACGTTCGACCTGCGCTCCTTGGCGAACGCCCAGTAGCGGTTGCCGACGTAGTTGGTGGCGATGGCGACGGCGTTGGCGATGACCGTCGCGATCAGCGCACCCCCGTGCGACACGGACATCGGCGTGAGCAGCAGCAGGTTGAACACGGCGAGGTTCACCAGTACGCCGACAGCCCCGACCGCGCCGAACTTCGCCAGCTGCGGCAGCAGCCGCGAGCGGCGGGTTGCCGGGGGAGTGTCGATCGTCATGCGTCCAACCTGATCTGCGCGAAGATAGATGAGTGCGTGGCGAGCATACGCGCGAACGGTATCCCCAGTCTGGGAGTTGCCCCCACCCACCCTGAAGAGTATCGAGGAGACGATCAGATGGCGAAGAACACGGTCGGCGTTATCGGCGGAGGGCAGCTGGCCCGCATGATGGTCCCTCCCGCCATCGAACTCGGGATCGACATCCGCGTGCTCGAAGAGGCGGAGGGGATGAGCGCCGAGATCGCCGCCACCGGCGTCGGAGACTACCGCGACCTCGACACCGTCCTGGCGTTCGCCGAGACCGTGGATGTGATCACCTTCGACCACGAGCACGTCCCCCCGGCGATCCTCCGCGAGCTGGTCTCGCGCGGCATCGAGGTGCACCCGGGTCCGGATGCGCTGCTCTACGCCCAGGACAAGCTGCAGATGCGCGCCAAGCTCACCGAGCTCGGCCTTCCCGTCCCGGACTGGGCGGCCGTCGAGTCCGCCGACGAGCTGGGCGCGTTCCTCGCCGACCACGGCGGCCGCGCCGTCGTGAAGACCGCCCGCGGCGGCTACGACGGCAAGGGCGTCCGCGTCGTCTCGGAGGCGGCAGAGGCCGACGACTGGTTCCTCGCGCTCGCCGAGGACGGCAGGGGAGGGGCGCTCCTCGTCGAGGAGCTCGTCTCGTTCAGCAGGGAGCTCGCCCAGCTGGTCGCCCGCCGCCCGTCCGGCGAGATGAAGACCTGGCCGGTGGTCGAGACCGTTCAGCGCGACGGCGTCTGCGCAGAGGTCATCGCTCCGGCCCCCGGCTCGAGCGGCCGTGCCGCCGACCTCGCCGCGGAGATCGCGCGCACCATCGCCGACGGTCTCGGCGTCACCGGTGTGCTCGCCGTCGAGCTGTTCGAGACGACGGACGGCCGCATCCTGGTCAACGAACTGGCGATGCGCCCGCACAACAGCGGCCACTGGTCGATCGAGGGCGCCGTCACCAGCCAGTTCGAGCAGCACCTGCGCGCCGTGCTCGACCTTCCGCTCGGGTCGACGGAGACGCGCGACGACTGGTCGGTGATGATCAACATCCTCGGCGGCCCAGCTGCCGGATCGCTGCAGGACAGGTACCCCGCTGCGCTCGCCGCACATCCGAGGGCCAAGTTCCACGGCTACGGCAAAGACCCGCGGCCCGGCCGCAAGGTCGGTCACGTCACGGTCGGCGGGGACGACCTGGACGACGTGGCGTACCAGGCGAGAGCGGCCGCGGCCTTCTTCACCGACTGACGCAGCCTTCACGGACTGACGCAGCGCGGGGCGTGCCGTCCGGGCACCGGGCCGGAGCGCATCTAGCATGGTGGTCATGCCCGCAGCCTCCACCAACCCGCTCGTCTCCGTGGTGATGGGGTCGGACTCCGATTGGTCGGTGATGCAGGACGCATCACGGCTCCTCACCGAGTTCGGCGTCGACCACGAGGTCGAGGTCGTCTCCGCCCACCGCACTCCGGAGAAGATGATCGACTTCGGAAAGCGCGCAGCATCGCGCGGTGTGAAGGTGATCATCGCCGGAGCGGGAGGGGCGGCCCACCTGCCCGGGATGCTCGCGGCCGTCACAACGCTGCCCGTCGTCGGCGTCCCCGTACCGCTCGCCAGGCTCGACGGCCTGGACTCCCTGCTGTCGATCGTGCAGATGCCGGCGGGGGTCCCCGTCGCCACCGTGTCCATCGGCGGCGCACGGAACGCCGGACTGCTCGCGGTCAAGATCCTCGCCACCTCCGACAACGCGCTCGCGTCTGCGCTCGAGACGTTCGCGGCCGATCTCGAGGCCAGCGTCAAAGAGAAGAACCGGGCCCTCCAAGCAAAGCTATGAGCATCGCGACCCCACTGCGGCACCCGGATGTGTCGTCCGCTCCGATCATGACGAAGCGGGCCTGGTGGCTCGTGGGCCTGAACGTGCTCCTGCCCGGATCCGCCCAGGTGGTCGCCGGCAACAGGACGCTCGGCCGCGTCGGCATCGTCGCCACGCTGCTGCTCTGGCTGCTGGCGATCGTCACCCTGGTCGTCTACCTGATCTCGCCGTCGAGCGTGTACACGCTGTTCACCCAGACGGCCGGGCTGCTCGTGCTGCAGGTCATGCTCGTGGCGTACGCCGTGCTGTGGATCGTGCTCACCCTCGACACGCTGCGGCTCGTGCGGCTGGTCAAGGCCCGCCCGAACGCGCGCGGCTGGATCGCGGCGTTCGCCGTGATCGTGCTGGTGGGGCTCACCGGAACGGCCGGGTACGCATCCATCGTCGCCGGATCGGCGAGGGGCGCCCTCGGCGACATCTTCTCCGCCGGCCCGTCGCAGCCGCCCGTGAACGGCCGCTACAACATCATGTTGCTCGGCGGCGACGCCGGCCCGGACCGCGACGGCCTCCGCCCGGACAGCATGTCGGTCGTCAGCATCGACGCGAGCACCGGCCAGGCGGTCACGATCGGCCTCCCGCGCGACCTCGACCCCGTTCCCTTCCCGGCGAAGTCGCCGCTGCACACGCTGTACCCGGACGGCTACGGCTACGAGGACCGCTGCGACGTCGACGTCTGCCAGCTCAACTCGATCTACACCGAGGTGGAGCTGTACAAGCCCGACCTCTACCCGAACGCGAAGAAGAACAACAGCGAGCCGGGCATCGAGGCGATGCGGGATGCGCTGGAGGGCGCGACAGGGCTCACCATCCAGTACTACGTGCTGATCGACATGCAGGGCTTCTCCGACCTGATCGACGCGCTCGGCGGCGTCGACATCACCGTCACCGACCGCGTCCCGATCGGCGGCGACGAAAACCTCAACGGTGTCGCGGAGTGGATCGAGCCCGGGGTGCACCACATGGACGGCTACCACGCCCAGTGGTACGCCAGGGCGCGTCACGGGTCGAGCGACTACGACCGCATGGCCAGGCAGCGCCAGCTCCAGGATGCGATCCTCAAACAGGTCAACCCGGTCAACGTGGTGAGCAAGTTCCAGGACATCGCGCATGCGGGCGCCCAGGTGATGAAGACCGACATCCCGCAGTCGATGCTCGGTTACTTCGTCGACCTGGGGATGAAGACGAAAGCGCTGCCGGTGAAGCAGCTCGAACTCGTGCCGCCCACCATCGACCCCGAGAACCCCGACTACGGGCAGATCCACGGGCTCGTGCAGCAGGCGGTCGCCCCTACCACGCCGAAGCCCTCCGGCAAATAGGTCGGCGCGCAGCTCACAGCTGACCCCTGAACAGGTCACAGGAACCCGTGAGGCGCACGGGGTACCGTGGTCGGCCTATGTCGAGTACTGGTGTGAATGTGACGAAAAAAACGAGTGGACGGCTGGCCTCCCTCGATGGACTTCGAGGGGCGGCGGCGCTGATCGTGGTGCTGCACCACGCGATGTACACGAACCCCAACTTCCCCGGCACACCGGGCGGGGGCACGGCTCCGACCGGCTCTCCGATGTGGTGGATCAGCTACACGCCGCTGAAGCTGTTCACGGCCGGCTGGGAGTCGGTCATCGTCTTCTTCGTCCTCTCCGGCCTCGTCGTGACCCTGCCCGTCGTCCGCAAGCGCGGGTTCGACTGGATCGCGTACTTCCCCCGCCGCGCTGTTCGGCTGATGGTGCCTGTCATGGCGTCCGTGCTGCTCGCGGCCGGGTTCGTCGCGGCCATCCCGCAGGTGAGCACCCAGTCGAAGGGCACCTGGCTCAGCGACTCGTCGACGCCGGCGTTCAGCTGGGAGTACATCGTCAAGGCCTGGGACCTGCTCGGCGGAGACGGCCAGATCAACAACCCGCTCTGGTCGTTGCGCTGGGAGCTGATCTTCTCGCTCGCGCTTCCGGTGTTCGCCATCGCGGCCATCGCGGTGCGCCGCTGGTGGCTGGGCGGCCTCGCCGCCGCCGTGCTGCTCACCTGGCTGGGCGTCCGGACGGACGCCGGCGCACTGTCCTACCTGCCCGCGTTCTTCGTCGGGGCCGTGCTGGCCGTTCGCCTGGACTCGGTGCGGATCTTCGCCGAGCGCCTGAACGCGCGCCGCATCCGGCACCTGGTGTGGGCGGCGATGACGCTCGGCAGCGGCGCGCTGATGATCGCTCCGTGGCTGTTCGGGCCCGGTGTCGCCGACCTGCCGGAGCTCGTCGCCGTGCTCAAGGGACTGATGCCGCTCGCCGCCGCCGGACTGGTGGTCGCCGCGATCGGCTGGAAGCCGCTGCACGCCCTCTTCGAGTCGCGCCCGCTGCAGTACGCGGGAACCATTTCGTTCAGCCTGTACCTGGTGCACGTGCCGATCCTGATCTTCAGCACGTACCTGTTCGCCGGACAGGCCTGGTATGTGCCGCTGCTGTTCGGCATCCCGCTCGCCGTGCTCGTCGCCATCGGCTTCACCTGGCTGATCGAGCAGCGCAGCCACGGCTGGTCGCGCGCCGTCGGCGCCTGGGCGTCCGAGCGCTACCGCGCCTGGTTCGGCCCCGAGCAGGCGAGCGAAGCCGCAGGGACGACCGAGCAGGCCGCCGTGGAGTCAGGCGCGCGAGTCGGACGCTAGCTCGCGCGCCGGGGTCTGCTGCGCATCCGGTGCAGCCGCTTCTGCGGGCTCTCCGGAGCCACGGTGCGCGAAGCCGCGCGCCACAGCGGCGCCGGTGATCTTCGACAGTGTGTGCGAGCGCTTCTCGATCAGCCAGTAGAAGGCGGCGGCGACCGCGATGGCGGTCACCACGGCGAGCACGCCGACCACCGGAAGCGACAGCGACGGGAAGAGGTAGTAGAACGTCAGGATGATCGGGACGTGCACGAGGTAGAGGCTGAACGACACCATGCCGGCCCAGCGCAGCGGGCCCACGGACAGCAGCCACGCCAGCGGCGACCACTCCAGGCAGCAGATCACGATGATCAGCGCCGCCACCGGCTGGAATCCTGCCAGCCACATCGCCGGGATGGGCGTGAGCGCCGGGAACAGCCAGGTGCCGATCAGCAGCAGAAGCGACGCCACGAAGACGACGGCCCAGACCAGGTGCCCGATGCGCCACGACGAGATGGCGGCGCCGATGGCCTGGATGCGCGGGAACAGTGCGGCGGCAAGCGCGCCGACGAAGAAGGCGGGGAGGTAGCGGAAGCTCTGCGCCTGCGAGTCGATGCCGAGGAACGTGGATGCGACGGCCAATGCGAGCACGAGCGGCCAGAACCGCTTGAGCACGACGGCGAGGCCGACGAAGAGCGCGAGCGCCATCGAGAACGCCATCTCCCAGAAGATGGACCACAGCGGATTGTTGAGCGTCACATCCGGCATCAGCGGGTCGATGTTGACGAGGAACCGCTCGATGCTCAGTGGATGCACGCTCGTCGACGCCGCCCAGGAGCTGGTCCCGAATCGCGGGATCTGCGGCACGAGCAAGGCCAGCCCTGCTGCGAACACGAGTGAACAGAGCACGGGCAGGCCGATGCGCACGAGGCGGCGGGGGAAATACGCCATCCAGTCGAACTCGCGCGGTCTGAGCACGGGAAGGCTCAGCACGAAGCCGCTGAGCACGAAGAAGATGATCACGGCTTCCGGGCCGGCCGTCAGGAGCTTCAGCGGGGAGTGGCTGAACCACCACGCCAGCGACCCCTCTGCCGGAAGGTCCCCGCCCATGTACGTCGCCGCGAACGGCTGGTACAGCAGGCTCACGTGGTGCGCGACCACGATCAGAGCGGCGACGCCGCGGAGCCCGTCGAGGGAGGTGAGGCGGCGAGAAGAGGAAGACATGACCGGGTCAGAATAGCAACGACGGCCTGGACAGTCTCCGAGCGCGCCGTGCCGGGGTGCCTACAGGTCGGCGTGCAGCTGCCAGACGCGCTCTGCCGAGTCGCGCCAGCTGAACGCGCGGGCGCGGTCGGCGGCCAGGATGCCGAGCCTGCTGCGCAGCTCGTCGTCGGTCAGCACCCGGCCGATGGCCGCCGCGAGCCGCTCGGAGTATGCGGGGTCGTCCGGGGTGTCCGGTCGCTCAACCGCGAGCCCTGCACCCGCTGCGACCTCGACCAGGGCGGGGTCGTCGGAGTGGATCACGGGCAGGCCGAACTTGAACGCCTCGACGATCGGCAGCCCGAATCCCTCCGCCAGGCTGGGGAAGACGAACACCGTCGCGCGGTCGAGGGCGACAGCGAGGTCGGCGTCGTCCAAGTGGCCGAGTGCGCGCACCCTGTCCTCCGGGAGCCCGGCCGCAGCAGCGACCCCGGTGGCAGAGCCGTCGCCGTACCTGTCCGGTCCGGCGATGATGAGCGGGATGTCCTGGGCGTCCGGCAGGGCGACGGCGCGGATGAGCGGCGCGATGCCCTTGCGCGGCATGATCGAGCCGAGCGTGAGCGCGTATCGCTCGGGGAGCCCGAGCCTGGCCGCGCGCTCGTCGGCGTCCGCGGGGAGGCGCAGCGTCGTGGCCGGGGCACCTCCGATGACGCGCACCCTGTCGCCGAAGTCGATGAACTCGCCGAGCTGGTCCGCGATGGCGTGTGTCGGCACCACGATGGCGTCCGCGTGCTTGCGGGCGCGCTTGGCCATCGCCTTGTGCCAGAGGGCGTTGGCGGAGCCGAGCGATTCCGGGTGCAGCCAGGGGAGCACGTCGTGGATGGTCACCGCGATCTGGTCACCGTCGTTGACCCTGTCGTGCTTGCGCAGCGGAGCCAGCAGGCTGGGTGCGTGCACCATGCCGCTCACCCCGCCGAGCTTGAGGCCGGACTGCCAGGCCATGACGAGTTCGCGCCTGCCCATCGGCAGGGTGGTGATCGCCGCGATGCCGGGGAGGCGCATCCGGAGGTCGTCGACGATGTCGTCGGAGACGTTGGGGACGATGCCCTCGACCTGGCACCCCGCCGGCGCTGTGGCGATGAGCTGCCTGGTCAGTTCCTCGGTGTACCTGCGCGCCCCGCCGGGGGCGTCGCCGATGAGCTCATCAACGACCACTCTCAGGGTTGTCATGCTGCTCCAGAACTCCGTGACGCGCTGCGTCTGCCAGTGCTTCGTCCCACGCGCGCATGGGCTCGAGGCCGGCGGCGCGCCATGCCTCGTGACCGAGCACCGAGTACGAGGGCCGAGGTGCAGGGCGGGCGAACGCGGAGCTGTCGGTCGGTGTGACCCTATCAGGGTTCAAACCGGCCTCGCTGAAGACCGCCTTGGCGAAGCCGTACCAGCTCGTCTCGCCCGCGTTGGTGCCGTGGTAGACCCCTGCTGGAGCGTCCGCGTCGAGCATGGCGACGATCTGTGCCGCCAGGTCGGCCGTCCAGGTGGGCTGGCCGAGCTGGTCCTCCACGACACTGACGGTCTCGTGGCTTCCCGCGAGCTTCACCATCGTCTTGGCGAAGTTCGCGCCGCCCGCTCCGTAGAGCCACGCGGTGCGCACCACGTACGTGCCGTCCGGATGCGCTGCGAGCGCCAGCTCCTCGCCGGCGGCCTTCGTGCGGCCGTACGCGTTGATCGGATCGCGCGGGGCGTCCTCGGCGTACGGGGCGCTGCCGTGGCCGTCGAACACGTAGTCGGTGGAGACGGTCACGAGCTTCGCGCCGTGCTGCTTCGCCGCGATGGCGAGGTTCTCCGGGCCGGTCGCGTTGATCGCGTACGCCTCGTCCTCGTGTGTCTCCGCGTCGTCGACCTTGGTGTACGCGGCCGCGTTGATGACCACGTCGTGGCCGGCGACGGCGGCGAGCACGGCATCCCGGTCGGCGACGTCGAGGTCGGCACGGCGCAGAGCGGTGACCTCACGGCCGGCGAGCGCCTGCTGCAGGTCGAGCCCGAGCTGCCCGGCGGCGCCGGTGATCAGATAGCGCGTCATCAGTTGTCCAGCGCGGCGCGTGCCTTCAGCGGCTCCCACCAGCTGCGGTTGTCGCGGTACCACTGCACGACGTCTGCGAGACCCTGCTGGAACGGCACGAGCGGCTCGTAGCCGAGCTCTGCGCGGATCTTGGAGATGTCGACCGAGTAACGCAGGTCGTGGCCGAGGCGGTCGGCGACGCGGTCGACGTACGACCAGTCCTTGCCGGTCGCGTCGAGCAGCAGCTGGGTGAGCTCCTTGTTGGTGAGCTCGGTGCCGCCGCCGATGTTGTAGATCTCGCCGGCGCGGCCGCCCACCAGCACCATCGCAATGCCGCGGGTGTGGTCGTCGACGTGCAGCCAGTCCCGGATGTTGTTTCCCTCGCCGTAGAGCGGAACGTGCTTGTCGTCGATCAGGTTCGTGACGAACAGCGGGATGACCTTCTCGGGGAAGTGGTACGGGCCGTAGTTGTTCGAGCAGCGCGTGATCGAGACGTTGAGGCCGTGCGTGCGGTAGTAGCTGCGCGCGAGCAGGTCGCTGCCCGCCTTCGACGCGGAGTACGGCGAGTTCGGCTCGAGCGGCCGCTCCTCGTCCCAGGAGCCCTCGGCGATGGAGCCGTAGACCTCATCGGTGGAGACGTGGACGAAGCGCTTCACGTCGTTGCGCAGCGCCGCGTCGAGCAGCTGCTGGGTGCCGAGCACGTTGGTCTCGACGAAGATGGATGCGTCGCGCACCGAGCGGTCGACGTGCGACTCCGCCGCGAAGTGCACCACGGCGTCGATCTCGGGGAACAGTTCATCGAGCAGGCCGCCGTTGCGGATGTCGCCCTTGATGAAGGTGTAGCGGGGAGAGTCGGCCACGGGGGCCAGGTTCTCCAGGTTGCCCGAGTACGTCAGAGCGTCCAGCACGACGACCTCTGCGCCTTCGAGGCCGGGGTACGCATCCTGCAGCGTGCGCCGGACGAAGTTGGAGCCGATGAAACCGGCGCCGCCGGTGACGAGAATTTTCATGGAAAGTAGGACCTGCCTCACGGATTCTGGACTGCCGCAGAGATTCTACCCGGTCGCTCCCTGAGAGCCTTCACCGATAGACAATGCGGATATTGCAGGGGTGCACGGTTCGTTCTAGGCTCGCGCTCGTGACTAACACGGGGGAGCGCGTCCGCACGCGCACGAAATTGTTCGGGATCGTCGCGGCGGGGGCCACGGCGATCGCGCTGCTCTCAGCGCCGACGGCGGCGGTGGCGGACACGTCGGACGACCAGCGCGCGGCCGCGTACTACGCCCAGGTGCAGGCGGCAGCGGCTGCGGCGGGAACCGCGGTCTCGCCGGAGGCCGAGCAGCAGAACGTGATCGACGGGATGGGCGAGTTCCACGCCACCGGGGCGTCCGACGCTGTGGCGTCGAAGTTCGTCGCGGGCAACCTGGTGAGCGACGCGGTCTTCTACAAGGGCAACGCGTGGAGTGTGGGGACCATCCAGTCGTTCCTGAACACCAAGGGCGCTGGATGCACCACGAAGGCAGCGCCCGGATGCCTCAAGAACTTCAAGCAGACCACCTCGTCCAAGGCGGCCGACCCGATGTGCGCGGCATACCAGGGGGCGGCGGGGGAGTCCGCGGCCACCATCATCGCGAAGGTGGGCGTCGCCTGCGGCATCAACCCGGTGGTGCTCGTCACGATGATCCAGAAGGAGCAGGGGCTCGTCTCGACCAGCGCTCCGACCCAGTGGATGTACGACCACGCCACGGGCTGGAACTGCCCGGACACGAGCCTCGGCTGTGACAGCAGCGCAGCATCCACGGGCTTCTTCAACCAGGTCTACGGCGCCGCGTGGCAGTTCAAGCGCTACGCGGACCCGGCGGGCACCACCCCGTCGTTCGGCTGGATCAAGGTCGGCAAGGTGAACGCCGTGCGCTACAACCTCGACGCCTCCTGCGGCTCGGCCCAGGTCGCCATCTTCAACAAGGCGACCGCCGCGCTGTACTACTACACGCCGTACACGCCGAACGCCGCCTCGCTCGCCAGCTACCCGGGAACCGGCGACAGCTGCTCGGCATACGGCACCCGCAACTTCTGGATGCTGTTCAACGCCTGGTACGGATCGTCCACCGCAGGCTCGGTGCCCGCGCTGTCGCGCCTCTCCGGTGGGGACAGGTACGAGACGTCCGCCGCCATCTCCCTCGCCGCATATCCGAGCCCCGGCGCAGGGGTCGCCTCTGCGTACATCGCGAGCGGCTTGAACTTCCCGGACGCGCTCGCCGCCGCTCCGGCGGCAGCGAAGCTGGGCGGGCCGCTGCTGCTCGTGCAGACCACTGCTGTTCCCGCTCCGATCATGACGGAGCTGCGCAGGCTCAAGCCGGCGAAGATCTTCATCGCCGGAGGGGCGGCCTCCGTGACGAATGGGGTGATCCAGCAGCTGCGCTCCATCACCTCGTCGGTGACGCGGGTCTCGGACTACGACAGGTTCACCACATCCATCGCCATCGCGAACCAGGCCTTCCCCGCCGGAGCCGACACGGCATACGTCACGTCGGGGATGAACTTCCCCGACGCACTCTCCGCCGGCGGAGCCGCCGGAGCGCAGGGCAAGCACGTGCTGCTGGTCAACAGCGCGCTCGGCTCACCCGACAGCCTGACCGTCGCCGAGCTGCGGAAGCTCAAGGCCACCAAGGTGAACGTCGTCGGCGGCCCCGCCAGCGTGTCCGCCGGGTTCGCCAACGGCCTGCAGAAGCTCGGCTTCACGGTCACGAGGCTCGCGGGCAGCGACCGTTTCGCCACCAGCGTGGCCGTCAACGCCGCCGCGTTCCCCGGGGCGACGTCCAGCGCGCTGCTCGCCTCCGGGGCCGCATTCCCCGACGCACTGTCCGGAGCGGCGTACGCCGCGGCGGCGAAGAGCCCGCTGCAGGTCACCCCGCAGGGCTGCGTGTACCCGCAGGCGGCGGAGCAGACGCTCCGCGCTCCGACGTACAAGCTCCTCGGCGGAACCACGGCGCTCAGCGATCTCGTGGGGAAGCTCAGCGTCTGCCAGTAGACTCCTGGGGTGCAGATTCGCGAATTGAGTATTCCTGACGCTTACGAGATCACTCCGAAGCAGCACGCGGACGACCGCGGACTGTTCCTGGAGTGGTACCGGTACGACCGTCTGGAGGAGGCCGTCGGCCACTCGCTGAACCTCCGCCAGGGCAACACGTCCGTCTCCAAGCGCGGTTCGGTGCGCGGCATCCATTTCGCCGACATCCCCGTCGGGCAGGCCAAGTACGTCACCGCAACGCACGGCGCCGTGCTCGACTTCGCCATCGACATCCGGGTCGGCTCGCCGACATACGGGCAGTGGGACACCGTGCTGCTCGACGACAAGGACCGCAGGGCGATCTACGTCTCCGAGGCGCTCGGCCACTGCTTCGTCGCCCTCACGGACGACGCGACCGTCAGCTACCTCGTCAGCGACGTGTACAACCCCACCAGGGAGCACGGGATCAACCCGCTCGACGCGGAGATCGGCCTGCGCTTCCCCGAGGAGGCCGGCGAGCTGCTGCTCTCCCCGAAAGACACCGAGGCCCCCGGCCTCGCAGAGGCCGCAGCGGCCGGGCTGCTTCCCACCTGGGAGGCCGCCCGCGCGTTCTACGCCTCGCTCGACAACGGAGGTAACTGACCGACATGCGCGGAATCATCCTGGCCGGCGGCTCCGGCACGCGTCTGTGGCCGATCACCAAGGGCATCTCGAAGCAGCTGATGCCGATCTACGACAAGCCGATGATCTACTACCCCCTCTCGACGCTGATGATGGCGGGGATCAACGAGATCCTCATCATCACGACGCCGGAGTACAACCAGCAGTTCAAGGCGCTGCTCGGCGACGGGTCGGAGCTCGGCATCCGGCTCGAGTACGCCGTGCAGCCGTCGCCGGATGGTCTCGCGCAGGCGTTCATCATCGGCGAGGAGTTCATCGGGGACCAGTCGGTGGCTCTCGTGCTCGGCGACAACATCTTCCACGGCGCAGGGCTCGGCTCGTCGCTGCGCAACCACAGTGAGATCGACGGCGCGCTGATCTTCGCCTACCACGTGAGCAACCCGACGGCGTACGGCGTGGTCGAGTTCGACGACAGCTTCACCGCCGTCTCCATCGAGGAGAAGCCGGTCAAGCCGAAGAGCAACTACGCGGTTCCCGGCCTCTACTTCTACGACAACTCCGTCGTCGAGATCGCCAAGACGATCGAGCCGAGCGCGCGCGGCGAGCTTGAGATCTCCACGGTCAACGAGCGCTACCTGGATGCGGGCACGCTGCAGGTGCAGGTGCTCGACCGCGGCACGGCGTGGCTCGACACCGGCACATTCGAGTCGATGATGCAGGCCTCCGAGTACGTGCGCGTGATCGAGGACCGGCAGGGCTTCAAGGTCGGCTGCATCGAGGAGATCGCCTGGCGCGCCGGGTGGATCGACGACGCGCAGCTCGCCGTCCTCGCCGCGCCGCTCGTGAAGAGCGGGTACGGTCGCTACCTCAACGGGCTGCTGGCCGTCGACGCCTGAGCGCCACGCGCATCCACGTCGGAAGGCTCCCGCTGTCGCGAACAGCGGGAGCCTTCGTCGTTTCCGCGGCGTGGCGAGCCGTCGCGCACGCGTGTGCTGTCGAATAGGGTGGCTGGTGGCGCCCGACCGCGCTGTCTACCGGCTCGCCCCGGCACACCGTCTCCGAGGAGCTCCCATGACCGACCTCCGTCTGGGTACGGCGATCGTCGCCGCCGTCTGCGCCACCGTCGCCCTGGGCATCGCAGGCCCCGCAGCCGCAGCGCCGGCCGCGCCGGTGGCCTCCCTCGCGCGGCAGGCAGCCGACCCGGCCCCGACGCCGCCCGCAGGAACGCCGACGATGGGGGAGTACGCCCCCGAGACCTTCGCCGCAGCGGCGGCCCAGCTTCCCGCCGACCTCACCGACGCCGTCCAGCGTGACCTCGGGGTCACTCCCGAGGAGTACCTGAGCGACGCGGCGGCGGCGACAGACGCAGCAGCGGTCGTGTCGTCGCTGAAGAAGGACGGCGTCGACGTGGTGGCGTCGCGCATCGACGGCACGGACCTCCACGTCACCGTCGCGTCGTCGGCGGACGTCGCTCCCGCGGAGGCCACGGGAGCGACCGTGACGGTCGGGTCCGCCCCTCCCGCCATGAGCGGTCTCCGGCTGAACGCGGCGGCAGCGCCCCTGCTCGGCGGGACGGCGTGGGGCTACCTCGTCGACGCGAACAGCGGGGAGCGCTGCTCGATCGGCTTCAACGGCACGGACGCGAGCAACCAGCAGCAGTTCGTGACGGCAGGGCACTGTGTGCAGGGAACGCCGTATTCCTCGATCATGCAGATCGTCCAGAGCAGGCCGAGCGACCCGGCCGCGCAGTTCGGAGCGACCATCGGCTCTCCCGTCGCCGGGACGTTCCGGTTCGGCGGCGGCTTCGACTCCGGCCGGATCGCTGTGACCAGCACCGCTTTCGCGCCCCAGGCGGCCATCTCCACCTGGGGCGGTGCGCAGGGCGCGCCGACCGCGAGTTCGCTCGGCATCAAGGGCGACACGACGGCCGTGGTCGGGGCCTCGATGTGCAAGTCGGGGTCGAGCAGCGGCTGGACCTGCGGAAAGGTGCTGGCCGTCGACGCGATGGTCGACGTGGACGGTCAGGACGTCAACGAGATCATCAGCGATGCGTGCGTGCTGAAGGGCGACAGCGGCGGCTCGGCCGTCGTCGGGGCGTACGCCCTCGGTGTGACGAGCGCCAGCTCGCAGTCGGACACCTGCGGCTCAGGACAGCTCGGTGCCTTCTTCCCGTTGCGCTCCTCCGCGTCGCCCAGCGTCGCATCGCAGCAGCCCGGCTGGAAGCTGTCGGTGGCCGTCTCGGCGCCCGTGCCCTCCGTGCACGACGGTTCGACCGTGTTCGCGCCCGGATCGCTGACCGGAACCGTCGCGGGCGGGAACGCCCAGACGACCGTGTCCGTCTACTACGACGGCCGCACGGACGCCTCCGGTGCGAACACGACCGCCACGGTGTCGTCGGCGGGGGCGTGGAGCGTACCCCTGCCCACGACGCCGGGGAAGCACACCTACCGCCTGGTCTCGCGGTGGGGCACCACCGCGGCCGCGACCTCGACGGGGACGATCACGACCGTCGCCAAGCCCGCCGTCGCGCGGCTGTCCGGCAGCGACCGCTTCGACACCGCCGTGCAGATCTCGCGCGCCGGATTCCCCGGCACGGCGAAGACGGTGGTCGTCGCCTCCGGAGTCGACTTCCCGGATGCGCTCTCGGCAGCACCCGCCGCGGTCGCGCTCGGCGCCCCGCTGCTGCTGACGATGCCCGGGGCGCTCCCCGCATCCATCGCCGCCGAGATCGCCCGGTTGAAGCCCACCAGGATCATCGTGGTCGGCGGGGTCAACGCCGTATCCGCCGGTGTCGCGAAGACACTCTCGTCGTACGGCACGGTCACGCGGCTGGCCGGGGGCGACAGGTACGAGACGTCGAGGAAGGTCACGGCGTTCGCGTTCGGGAGCGCGAAGCGGGTCTACATCGCCACGGGCACCTCGTTCCCGGATGCGCTGTCGGCCGGAGCGGCGGCCGGAGCGTTCGCGAACCCCGTCGTGCTCGTCCCCGGCTATGCCGCGGGAGCGGACGCGGCGACCTCGTCGCTCATCTCGAAGCTCGGCGCCACCTCGATCGCGGTGGTCGGCGGCCCGGTGAGCGTGTCCAACGCGCTCGCCACGTCGCTCGGCCGCATCGCCCCGGTCACCCGGCTCGGGGGCAGCGACCGCTTCGAGACCGCGCAGGTGGTCAACAAGAACGTGTTCTCCTCGGACACGGCCCTGTTCGTCGCCTCCGGGGTGACCTTCCCCGACGCTCTGGCCGGATCGGCACTCGCCGGAGCGAAGGGCGCCCCGCTCTACGTCGTGCCGACCGGATGCGTCGCCCAGAGCACCGTGGCGGAGGTCGGCAGGCTCGGCGCGACCGCCATGACCGTCCTCGGCGGGACGGCGGCGCTCTCGTCCGGCATCTCGTCGCTCAGCGTCTGCGCGTAGCCGGTCCACCCCCGAACAGGGTGCGGCAAAACTGAGGCAAATTCAATAAACGAGCGTTCGACGCAATTTGCATGCAATTCCTTTGCGTCAGAGGGCCCAAACGCTGCGTATCCTGGCTAGGCTCGACGATGTGTTGACCCGCCACGCTCGCGCGCGCCTTCTCGCAGCGCTCATGACGACCATCGCCGTGACGCTCGGAGGCGCGATTCTCGGCGCGCCTGCGCAGGCCCAGGAGCCGGTGTCCGCATCCGCAACGGTGTCCGCATCCCGACCGGCCGCCGGGGTCCTCGGCCCCGTGAAGACGGCGGTCGCCTCCGGGTTCGATCCGGGCAACATCATCAGCGACTACAACTTCTACAACGGCTCGGCGCTCGACGCCGGCGCCATCCAGGCGTTCCTGAACACCCAGGTCTCCACCTGCCGCGCCGGATACACCTGCCTCAAGGACTACCGCCAGAGCACGTTCTCCCGGGCCGGAGACGCCATGTGCGCGGCATACACCGGAGGCGCCAACGAGACCTCGGCGACGATCATCGCCAAGGTCGGAGCCGCGTGCGGGATCAGCCAGAAGGTGCTGCTCGTGCTCCTGCAGAAGGAGCAGGGGCTGGTCAAGGACACCTGGCCGACCACGGGACAGTACAACAAGGCCACCGGGTACGCCTGCCCGGACACCGCGGCGTGCGACTCGCAGTATTTCGGCTTCTACAACCAGGTGTACATGGCGGCGTGGCAGTACAAGCGCTACGGCAACCCGCCGGGGACCAACAACTCGTTCACCTGGTTCCCGGTCGGACAGGTCAGCGCCATCCGCTGGAGCCCCAGTGCCGCGTGCGGTGCGGGCAACGTGCTGATCCAGAACAAGGCCACCGCCGCGCTCTACTACTACACGCCGTACCAGCCGAACGCCGCGGCACTCGCCAACCTGTACGGCACGGGCGACGGCTGCTCCGCATACGGCAACCGCAACTTCTGGGTGCAGTACACGGACTGGTTCGGGCCCACCTCCGGTGGCGTCCCGCCGACCGGCAACTACGAGTCGGCCACGCTCACCGCGTCGTCGTTCTCGGTCGCGGGATGGGCGATCGACCTCACGCTCGCGACCTCGGTGGTGAGCGTGCAGATCACCTGGAACACCCCGTCCGGCGTCAGCACGCAGACGGTGGCTGCGTCAGCGTCCAGGCCGGACGTGGGCAACGCCTTCCCGGCGGCCGGCGCCAACCACGGGTTCAGCGCGAGCATCCCGCGCTCGGGCGACGGCCAGTACTCCGCGTGCATCACCGCCATCGCGGCACCGGGAAACACGGCGGGGAACGCGGCGTTCGGCTGCAGGACCGTGCTGTTCTCCTCCGGCATCAACGGCAGCCCGACGGCGGGCAGGGTGCAGGGCGCAGACCGGTTCGACACCTCGGTGGCCGTGTCCAAGGCCGCGTACCCGGCAGCGGGCGTTCCTGTGGCGTACATCGCGTCCGGCGCGAACTTCGCCGACGCGATCAGCGCAGGACCGGCGGCCGCCGCCCAGAAGGGACCGCTGCTGCTCGCGAACGTCGGCTTCGTCCCCTCCTCCGTGCTCGCCGAGCTGAAGCGGCTCGCGCCGAAGAAGATCGTGGTGGTCGGCGGGGCCGCAGCCATCGGAGACGGCGTGCTGGCGACGCTGCGCACCGTCCAGCCCAACACCGTGCGGGTCGCGGGCTACGACCGTTTCGAGACCTCCAGGCAGCTCGCGAAGTACGCCTTCCCTGCGGCCACGGGCGCGTACTTCGCGTCCGGCGTCAACTTCCCGGATGCGCTCTCCGCTGCGGCAGCAGCCGGCGTCGCCGCGCAGCCCATGCTGCTGGTCACCGGCTCTGCAGCGCTGGATGCGCCGACGGCGTCGTACCTCGCCGCCTCGGCCGTCAAGACGGCCACGATCATCGGCGGCCCGAGCGCCGTCGGGAACGGCTACGAGACGGCGCTGAAGAACGTCGGAGTGACCGCGACGCGGATCGGCGGAAGCGACAGGTTCGAGACGAGTCACCTGATCAACGCGTCGAAGTTCCCGACCGCGTCCACGGTCTACATCGCGGCGGGCACGACCTTCCCGGACGCGCTCTCCGGCTCGACGCTCGCCGGCGCGACCAGGGGCCCGCTGTTCGTCACACCCGGCTGGTGCGTCCCCCGCTCGATCGGCAACGACATCGCGAAGATGAAGGCGACGAAGGTGGTCTTCATCGGAGGTCCGGCCGTGCTGTCGGCGGACGCCGTGGCGTTCAAGCCGTGCTGACGTCGTCCAGCTGCAGGTAGCGGTAGAACTCCGCCTTGAGCTCGGCCAGCGAGTGGTGCTGGTTGGTCTCGTCGAGGACGAACTCGATCGGGGTGTCGACCTTGCGCAGGCGCCAGCCGCGCTTGCGGGCGTAGCCGCACATCCACACGTCTTCGAGGAACGCGAAGTAGCGCGGGAGTTCGGTGAAGAACGACAGGTCACTGACGATGTCGATGTCGCACGCGCAGCCGCCGGTGCCCACGTAGCTGACCCGGTCGCCCGGCTCTGCCGGCCTGCGGGCCCAGTAGTCTCCGTCCATCGTCCAGGCCCAGAACCCGGCGATGGTGTGCGGCCCGGAAGCGGCGAGCAGGTCGGTGACCAGGTGGTCGCTCACGTCCTGGTCGTCGTCGAGCATCAGGAAGGCGCCGCGGTAGCCGTCGACGTAGAGTTTGCGCGCCACGAAGAAGCGGCCGAGGCCGCCCACGTTCACCCTGCTGGTGAACATGCTCACCTCGGCGAGAGCGCCGTGCGGGCGGTACGCGGCGATGCGCTCGCGGTAGTACGCGGCGTCGGCAGGGCGGTTGTTCCAGAACAGCAACCGGATGCGCGTGCCCTGCTGCGCATCCAGCTGGGTGAGGATCGCGTCGATGCGCTCACGGCGGTTCCAGAGGCAGACGATGATCGCGACCTCGCCGCCCTCCGCTGCGCCGTGCAGGCGCTGCGGGCGGAACCGGCCGGAGCGGTAGCGGGCCATCGCCCAGCGCCACCGCGCGGCGGACACGGCGCGGCGCGCGAACGACGATGCACTCACCGCGAGACCCACCACAGGCGGCCCCACAGGCCGAAGCGGACGGCGAGACGCAGCGGGGCGAAGTACCAGCCAGCGTACTTGCGCGACAGATAGCGGTATGCGCTGTCGTGGTGGGCCTTCTCCATCGTGTGCGCGTCGCGCGACGTGGAGTGGGCGCCGGTGTGCGTGACGACGGCCTCCGGGATGTACATGTTCCGCCAGCCCGCTTGCCCGAGCCTGGCGCCCAGGTCCACGTCTTCGAAGTACATGAAGTATCCGGGGTCGAAGCCGCCCAGCTCGCGGTACGCCTCTGCGCGCACCAGCACGCACGCGCCGGAGAGCCAGCCGGCCGCCCTGCGGGACTCCGTCTCGCGCTCTGCGCGGTAGCGCACCGTCCACGGGTTGGTGGGCCAGATGCGCCCGAAGAGCGCGTGGGCGACGCCGGTGCGCAGGGAGGGGAGGCGGCGGGCCGACGGGTAGACGGTGCCGTCCGCATCCAGGATCTTGGGGCCGAACGAGCCGGCGCCCGGCAGCTCCTCCGCCGCGGAGGCGAGCACGTCGATCGCGCCGGGCTGGAAGATCACATCCGGGTTCGCGACCAGGATCAGGTCGGGGTTCGAGGTCGCGGCGTCGACGGCGGCACGCACGCCACCGCCGTATCCCTCGTTCTTCGGCAGCTCCACGAACGTGTACCCGGCCGCGCGTACCAGTTCGCCCGTCTCCGCAGCGCCGTCGGACGCGTTGTCGACCACGATGACCTCGACGACGCTCGAGCCTGCCGACGGCAGCGACGACAGGAACGGGCGCATGGCCTCGGTCGAGTTGTACGTCACCGTGACGACGAGAACGGAAGGAGTCATGCGTGCTTTCTTGTGCGGCCTGCTGGCGGGTGGTCAGGAGGAGAGGTCGATGACCTCCGGGACCGCGTGGATGACACCCACCGCGAGCGGGTAGTACGGCACATCGAACGAGCACGCCTGCGGCATGTCGGAGAGGTGACGGCCCGCGCTGTCCATGAGGGAGGCGTTGACGAAGTACTTGCCTGCGCCGAACTGGGCTTCCTTGAGCACGATGCCGACGGTGCGGCGCTCCTTGAGCCTGGACAGGGCGGCGCCGATGCGGGCGGTGGTGGTGCCGTAGACCGCCTGGCCCATCGTGTTGTCGATCTGGATGGCGCACATCCAGTCGTCGATGCCGGTGTCGTGCTCCAGGGTGACCTCGATGCGCACGTCGTCGCCCGGCTGGACGGGCTCGCCGGGTTCGCGGCCGACGGCGAACACGCGGGCGTCCACGACGCGGCCGTGCTCCACGGTGACGCCGGGGTGCTTGTTCGCCTGCACGGCGGCCTCCGCCTCGGCCTCGACGACGCGCCGGTCCTCCAGGATGTTCCTGAACTCTGTGACGGCGTCGCCCGGGTCGCCGTCGAAGACGACCTGGCCGCGGTTGAGCAGCACGGCCCTGTCAGCCAGCTCCGTCACCTGGTTGAGGTTGTGCGTCACGAGGATGATCGTGCGCCCCTCCTCCTGGAACGAGCGGATCTTGTCCAGGCACTTGCGCTGGAACGCCTCGTCGCCGACCGCCAGGACCTCGTCCACCAGCAGCAGGTCGGGGTCGGTGTGCACGGCGACGGCGAACGCCAGGCGCACGTACATGCCGGACGAGTAGAACTTGACCTGCGTGTCGATGAAGTCGCCGATGCCGGAGAAGCTCAGGATCTCGTCGAAGCGCTCCTCGGTCTGCTCCCGGCTGAGGCCGAGGATGGAGGCGTTGAGGTAGACGTTCTCGCGCCCGGTGAGGTCGGGGTGGAACCCGGCGCCGAGTTCGAGCAGGGCGGCGATGCGCCCGCGGCGGGAGACGCTGCCGGAGGTCGGGTCGATGATGCCGCCGATGACCTTGAGCAGGGTGGACTTGCCGGAGCCGTTGTGGCCGATCAGCGCCACGGTCGTTCCCGCGCGCATGGTGAGGTTGACGTCCTTGAGCGCCCAGAACTCCTCGCGGTGCTGGCGGCCGCGGCCGAACGCCACCAGCCGCTCCTTGAGGGAGTTGTCCTTGCGGATGACGAAGCGCTTGGAGACGTCGGCGACGCGAACGACCTCGGGGGCCTCGCCCTCCGCGCCGGTCGCCGTGTTGCTCTGCGTGATGTTGGTCGTCATCGTCACACCACCTGCGCGAAGTTGCCCTGCAGCCGCGAGAAGACCCGCTGGAAGCCGAGGAGGAGGACGATGCCGATCACGAAGGCGATGCCCATGCGCAGCAGCAGGAAGTCGGGGTACTCCGCGACGCCCTGGCCGCCGACCCACATGGCCTTCTGGAAGCCGAGCACGGCGAGGGTCACCGGGTTGTCCGTGTAGATGTCGAGCGCGAGCGAGTGCCCGAGCGCATCCCGGACCATCGTCCAGGAGTAGACGATCGGCGACGCCCAGAGCAGGAGCAGCAGCACGACCTCGACGAGGTACTGCACGTCGCGCAGGTAAACGTTGATCGCGGAGAGCAGCAGGCCGAACGCCGTGCCGAACACCAGCAGCAGGAGCACAGACGGGATGAGGTACCACGTCTCGGCGTGCAGCGGCGGCTTGCCGATCACGATGGTCGCAACCAGCAGGATCACGAACTGGATCAGGAAGTTGAAGATGGCGGAGCCGACGCTCGCCAGCGGGAAGATCTCGCGCGGCAGGTAGATCTTCTTGATCAGCCCGGAGTTGCCGACGATGGATGCTGTCGTGCCGCTGATGATGTCGGAGAACAGCGAGTAAGCCGTCAGGCCCGTGAAGACGTAGATGGCGAAGTCCGGGATGTTCCTGGCGGCGCCGAGCACCTGTCCGATGACGATCGCGTAGATGAGCAGCTGCGTCAGCGGGCGCACGAGCGTCCAGACGAAGCCGAGCACGCTGTCTTTGTAACGCGACTTCAGGTCGCGGCGGACGAGGAGGGAGAGGAGCTCGCGGTGGCGGAAGATCTCGCGCAGCGAGTGCCACGATCCGGCTTTGCTGTCGCCTCCGACCGTCACCATCCGCTCTTGGGAGAGCGCAAGGTATCGATCCTGTGCAGTCATTCAGTCGTCAATCTGTGTCGGGGTATCGGTATCGCGCGCTCGATGGATTATAGCTCGGAGCGTCGGCCGGGCAGTCGTTCCATCACCGCGCGCAGCGGCCGGGTGAGCCGCCAGGACGAGCTGTTCTCGAGTCCGGCGATGCGCTTGTGCAGGTCGTTGTTGATCCTGGTGCGCTCGGAGACGATGCCCCGGACGCGGTCGGGTGCCGGCGTCGGGTTCTTGCAGAACTCGATGAGCGGCGTGAGCGAGGTGGCCCAGGTCATCCCGGCGGCGAAGCGCTCGACGTTCCCGGCGATGCGGGTGCGCTCGTCGGCGTCGAAGAGGAGCTCCTCGATGGCGGTGGCCAGCGCATCCACGTCTTCCGGCGGCACGACGCGGCCCAGCTCGTTGTCGCGGATGAGCTCGGCGAAGGTGTCTCCGTCCGTGCTGACGATCGGCAGCGACGCCCACAGGTAGTCCAGGATGCGCGTGCGGAAGCTGAACGCCGTCTCGAGGTGGTCGTAGTGGGTGCTCACGCCGAGGTCGGCGTCGAGCAGGAAGTCGGCACGCTCGGTGTACGGCACCCAGGAGTCGTTGAAGAACACGACGCTGCCGGTGAGTCCCAGGTCTTCCGCGCGCTTGCGGGCCTCCACGGCCATCCGCATGGTCGGGATGTTCGGGTTGGGGTGGCTCGCGCCGAGGAAGTAGAGGCGCAGGTCGGGGTGGGCCTTGGCCGCGATGGCGACGGCCTCGATGAGGGTCAGCGGGTCGAACCAGTTGTAGATGCCGCCGCCCCAGATGATGACCTTGTCGTCCGGCCCGATGCCGGGGACGGTGCCCTTGATGCCGTGGGCGCGCTGCACGGGGGCGTCGTTCTCGACGCCGAACGGTGCGACGTCGAGCAGCGAGCGCAGGCTCGGGTCCCTGTCGTAGGTGGCCGGGTTGATCCTGGCGAGCCCGGCGAGCTGGCCGAGCCAGAAGTCGCGCTGCTTCTCGGAGGCGCAGACCATGAAGTCCGCGCGTTCCAGCTGGTCGTTCAGCACCTCGACGGTGTCGATGGCGACGGCGAGCCTGTCGGCGGGCCCCAGGTCTTTGCCCTGCTCGAGCTGCTCCAGGTGCATCGGGTCGTAGATGTCGGCCACGATGATCGTGTCGGTGTCTTTGATCCACTGGTGGGTTCGCAGGATGTGCCCCTGGAACACCAGGACCTCCGCCCAGTCCACGTGCTCGTGCAGCCCTGAATCGTCAGCGAAGTGCACGGGGAAGGCGTCGGAGCTGATCTCGGCCCTGTTCGTGGAGACGAGGCGGACGTCGGCGAACTCGGAGAGCGCCTTCGCGATCTCCCAGGCGCGGATCGCCGGCCCGGCCATCAGCTCACCGAGGGTGTCCGGGGTGACGACCAGGATGCGGCGCTTGGTCTCCGCGCCCCCTGCTGCGGTTTCGATCTGCGACGGTGTGGACGTCATGGAATAAGAGTCTCCTGCTTGCACGTGTGGGTGCGCCAGGGCATTCTGGCGTCTGCTGACGTGCTTCTCGCCCGCGTCGGGCACGCCCAGCACGAAAAGCCGTCGGCAGGCTACCACTGCAATCGGGGAGATCGGTGTGACCAGGACGCGCCCGGTCTCGGCTCCCTCGTCGCTCAGCGCCGGCCGCGGCCCAGCAGTCTGGCGGCGCCGTCCGCCATCCGCACCATGCGGCGGGAGGTGAGGCGGTCTATGAACTCTCGCAGACCCTGGTTCTCCGCCTTCAGCTCGTCGACCTCACGCTCCAGGCCTGTCGCCTGGGCGTCCGCGGCGGCGACGCGCCTGTCGAGGTCTGCGATGGCGAGGCCGATCGCGCGCGCCTCGGAGACGGATTCCTCGTCGACCGGGACGTCGGCGACGGGGGAGGGGACGGTGTCCGCGATCCTGCGGTCGAGCACGTACTCTCCGGAGGCGATCCCCTCGGCCAGCTCTGCGTCGTCCGGGTGGCGGCAGAGGTAGAGGGGGAAGAGGACGCCGTCGAGCAGGCGGCGGTAGTCGCGCATCCCGTGGTGGTTGGGGCTGGGGGTGAGGTCCGGCGAGTTCTCGTACGCGCTGCCGGCGTTGCGCACCTTCCTGCTGTACTGCTCCCAGGAGCGCCAGGGGAAGTGCAGCACCTCGACCTCGAAGCCCTCCGGCACCGGGCCGCGGTTCTCCAGGCTGACGAAGTGGTTGCCCTGCACCACCTCGACCTCCGCGTCTCCGATGTGGGCGGCGTCGTGGGTGGCGTGCGCCTTGAGGCCGACGCGGTGCAGCGCATCCACCGACCGCAGGTCGCGGTAGGCGAGCCGCTGCAGGCCGGAACCGGCGATGGCCGCCGGCCCGATCATGTCGTGCACGGGCACGTCGAACGCCTGGATGCTCACCGGGATGTTCCCGAACGCCTCTTTCAGCGTGATGCCGGGGCGCGCAGGCAGCCAGAACTCGTCGGCGTCCGCGTTGATGACCCAGTCTGCGCCGTGCACGGTCTTCGCCTCGCGCGCCATCCGGGTGACGGTGACGCCCTGCTGCTTCTGGTGCACGGGATCGCTGCGCAGGTCGACGACGCCGCGCTCCGCATAGCCCTGCAGCAGCTCGTACGTGCCGTCGACGGAGCCGTTGTCGGTCACGATGATCACGTCGACGCCCTGCCGGAGGTGGTGATCGAGCATCGCACCGACGATGTCGACTTCGTCGCGCACCATCATGGTCATCGCCAACTTCACTCGCTGCCTCCTCGCCGCACAGTCTAGATGACCGGCGACAACCACTCCGCCGCTAGACTTGCCCGGATGAACCCCTGGAAGGACAGTGCCGGACGCGCGTTCCGATCGATGCTTCCGCCCGAGTCAGCCCCCCGTCGAGTTCTCCGCGCAACCCGTGGCGCGGCCCGCAGCTTCCGCGACACCTTGCACACGCAGGAGCCCGAGCAGGTCCACGAGGGGCCGGGGCTCACCGACTACGCCGAGTGGCGGGCAGAGCAGCCCGCCCTCGAACCGCTGCCGAGCGACCAGCAGGAGACGACGTTCGTCGTGGTGGTCGAGTCGTCCGCGCATCCGGATGATCGGGAGCGCGACGCCGTCGCCGCCACCGTCGCGAGCGTCGCAGCGCAGCGGTCCGTCACGGCCAGAACGGTCGTCGCCGTGACCGGCACTCCGCTGGCCGAGGTGCTCTCCGGCGCGGAGGAGCAGTTCGCGATGTTCCTCACCGCCGGCTCCGTGCTCGATCCGGCGGCGCTGGAGCAGGTGGCGAAGGAGCACAGGGTCGACCCCGTGCGCCGGGTGATCGCCTTCGACACCGACCAGGTCACGAGCACCGGCGAGCGCATCGCACCGCGGTTCCGCCCCGCCTGGTCGCCGGAGATCATGCTCGGCGTCAACTACCTCGGCCGGGCCTTCGCCATCCGCACCGCAGCGGCCGCCGCCGACGAACGCGCCACCCTCGACTCCCACGGCATCTGGAAGCTTCTGCTCGGCACCGAGCTGTCGGATGCTGTCGTCGGCCTCATCCCGCACATCCTGTTGTCGACGCCCGCCGCCCCGACCCGGGATGCGACGGAGCAGGACGCCGCGATGGTGCAGCGCTCCCTGCGCGAGCGAGGCGAAGCGGCCACCGCCCAGGTGAGCAACGGGATCGTGCGTGTCGCGTTCGAGCTGGAGACCTGGCCGAGCGTGTCCATCGTCATCCCGACGAAGCACTCCACCGCCAACCTGGACCGGCTGCTGCCCAGCCTCGCCGGCACCGACTACCCCTCCTTCGACGTCACGGTCGTGGACAACGGGGGAGAGACGGAGGAGCACGAGGCCTGGTACGCGGCGCTCGACGCCGGTCTCCCCGTGCGCCACGTCTGGTGGGACGAGGAGCCGTTCAACTACTCCCGCGTGAACACCGTCACGGCGGCGGCCACCGACGGCGACGTGCTGGTGTTCCTCAACGACGACACCGAGATCGTCGACCCGGACTGGCTGCGCGAGCTGGTCGGGATGCTGCACCGCGAGGGCGTCGGCACGGTCGGCTACCAGCACAGGAACGACGACGGCCTCGTGCAGCACGGCGGCGTGATGATCGGCCCTGGCGGGTTCGCTGCGAACCTGTTCGCCGGGATGAGCCCGGACGACGACAGCCTGCTCGGCCCTGTGCGCTGGTACAGGAACACGCTCGCCGTCACGGCGGCCTGCGTCGCGATCCGCCGCGAGCTGTTCGACGAGGTCGGCGGGTTCGACGAGCGCTTCCAGCTGACGGGCAGCGACGTGGTGCTCGGGCTGGACCAGATCATCCGGGGCAGGCGCAACGTCGTCATCCCCTTCGACGCCGTTCGGCATTTCGAGTCGCTGACCCGGGGCGCTCACGCCCCGCGCGCTGACTCGTTCGCGAGCTACTGGCGCTACCACCCGTGGCTTGCGGCCGGTGACCCGTATGTCTCGCCGAACGTGTGCCGTCTCACCGAGGTGCCACGGTTCGCCGCGGCGGACGACCCGTCGCCGCTGCAACTGGCGATGGCCGGCCTGGGCCGCGAGTACCGCTCCGACGCGCAGAAGTCGACCATCTCGGAGGACGCGACGGCGCTCATGTCGCTGGCGACCATCTCCGCGGAGGAGGTCGCCGCCGTCGTCGAGTCGCACGCCTCCACGACCGGACGCCGCCAGGTGCGCACGATCAACTGGCTGCTGCCCGGCTTCGACATGCCGTTCTTCGGCGGGGTCAACACCACGTTCCGCATCGCGGACAAGCTCGCGCGCGAGCACGGCGTCGTCAACCGGTTCCTGATCAACGGCCACCCGAACAACGAGTTCTACGAGTCGGCCATCGTCGCCGCCTTCCCCGGTCTGGCCGGGTCGGAGGTCGGCCACTACTACGGGGACGACGCCGGCATCGCCGAGGTCCCTCCCGCCGACGTCGCCATCGCGACGTTCTGGCTGACGGCGGTGGATGTGGCCAAGACGCCGGGCACACCCCGCAAGTTCTACCTCATCCAGGACTACGAGCCGTCGTTCTACCCGGCGAGCACGATGTTCGCGATGACCGAGCAGACGTACAAGCTCGGTCTCTACGGCATCTGCAACACCGAGAGCATGCACGACATCTACGCCGGCGGATACGGCGGTACCGCCACGTACTTCACCCCGGCGGTCGACAGGGGCATCTACCATCCCATCGGCCGCAGGGAGCGGGGTGACGACGAGCCGGTGACGATCTTCGCCTACGCCCGCGACCACTTCCGCAACTGCTGGGAGCTGGTGTTCGCGGCGCTCAGTGAGATCAAGCGCAGGCACGGCGACCACGTGCGGATCATCGCGGCCGGCGCCAAGTACCTTCCGCCGAGCGCCGACTTCATCGACCTCGGCCTGCTCGACTACCGCGCCACCGGCCGTCTGTACCGCGAGACGGACATCGGCGTCACCATGCAGATCTCCCGGCACCCGTCCTACCTGCCACTCGAACTGATGGCGAGCGGGGTGGCGATGGTCGCCCCGGACTCCGACTGGTTCCGCTGGCTGTTCCACCCGGACGAGAACGCGCGCACCACGATGATGACCTACGACGACGTGGTCGCCGGGATCGACGAGCTGGTGCTGGATGCGCAGAAGCGTCGCGCCATCCAGGCGGCGGGCGTCGCCACCATCGACGCCGCGCACTCCGACTGGGACGCCGCCCTCGACCACCTCTACGACTACCTCTGCGACCCGGAGGCCCAGGCCATCCCCTCCACGGCGCCTCGCACCGTCGCCCCCTGACCCGGCCCCGACGCGACCCTCGCGCCCCCAAGCCATCGAGCCGGGACTTATGTACGGCCGCTACCGGCGTGTCGCGTGCACAACTCCCGGCTCGATTTTCAGGAGGTGGGGGAGGGCGCGGAAGGTGCCGACCGTGAAGAAGGCGAGCGCGAGGGTGACGGCGAGCGTGAGCGGGACGACGCCGCCCGGGGGCTGCCAGGTGGGGCTGAAGAAGGCGGCAGTCCACGAGGTGGAGCCCGCGGCGTAGCGGCGGAGCGTGAACGCGAACGCGGCGAGCTGGCCGACGGCGAGCACGACGGCGGCGGCGCGGAGCGCGGCGACCGTGTTGCGCGAGCCGACGCCGACCTCCGCCCTATCGAGCGCCATGCCGCCCCAGATCGCCAGGACCAGCACGACCGCGAGCATGTACCGTCCCTGCCAGACGTCGCCGACCTGACGCCAGAGCGCCACCTGGATGACGACCGGGATGACGAGCAGCGCGCCGACGGAGCCGAGTGCGATCCACCGTTCGCGTCCGCGCCCGAGCACCACGGGGACCAGCACGATCAGCGAGAGCACGCCGAACCAGATCACGATCACCGCATCCGGGGCCCACACATCCACGGTGCCGAACAGCCCGATCATCTGCTTCCAGTACGAGAACGTGTTCTCCACCATCGTCTGCGCCACGGTGAATAGGCTGCCGGGCGTCGGCTCCAGCTGCGCCTTCACCTGGTTCTCCGGCCGCGTGAACCAGAACAGCTGCCCGGCTCCCACGACGGCCAGCAGCGCGAGCACGACCCAGGTGGATGCGCGGCGCAGCAGATACTCCCAGTCCGCCTTCCGCATGGCGAGCACGACGGAGACGGCGATGAGGAGTAGCCACAGCATCCCGAGGCTGCGGCCGCCGGTGACGAGTGCCGCGGAGACCACGGCGGTCACGCCGGAGAGCCAGAGCCGCCACCCGGTCGGCCGGTGCCTGGCAATGGTCAGCAGCGACACCAGCAGGGCGGCGGCGGAAGCGGCTTCGACGGCGTTCGGGTTGATCGCGCCGCCGAGGAAGAACACCATCGGGGTGAGCGCGCCCACCGGGAGCAGCAGCGACCAGCGCGCGCCCGGCCAGGTGCGGACGAGCGCGGCGAGCACCGCGAGCAGGGCTGCGACGACCGCCCCGGAGAAGATGCGCATGGCGTGGATGGCCGCCTCGCCGGAGAAGACCAGCGACGGCAGGCCGACCACGAGGTAGTAGACGGGGCTGTTGGTGTACGCCGTGCTGATCGAGCGGCGCGTCTCTCCCGGCGCGGCGTCCGAGCTGCCGACGCACGCGGGCGTGACGCTCGGCTGTCCGGCGAAGCAGCCGCCCGCGCCGGGGATGTGGAGGTAGGCGGGCGCGTCGAAGTACTTGCCGTCGCCCACGATTTGCCCGCGCACGGCCGTCGTGGCACGCACGGTGTGCGACGCCTCGTCCGGCACGGCGTAGATCGGCGTCGCGAGCGACCACGCGGTGAGCAGCACGAACAGGGTGCAGAAGACGGCGGCGAAAAGTCTCAGTGGAAACCGCATCCCCGGTCAGCCCTGCGGGATGAAGAGGGAGGCGATGAAGACGACGCCGCCGACGCCCGCCATGATCCAGCGCGGAACGGGACGCTTCGCCAGCAGCAGGGCGGCGCAGGCGAGGAAGAACGGGATGAGCGAGATGCCGTAGCGCGCGGGCGGCGGATCGGGGTATGTGCCGAGGGCGGCATACGTCACGATCGACAGCAGCGGGGCCGAGATGACGGCGGCGGCGAACGTCGCCCACGCGACGGCGGCACGGCGGCCGCCCCAGCGCGCGACCATCAGCAGGCCGATCACGCCGGCGATGGTGACCCAGGCGACCGCGTAGTTCGAGATGAGGCCGGGCCCCTTGAGGAAGGTGGTCGTGTCGCCGACACCGCGGGCCGATCCGTCGATGAAGAGGCCGGACTGCAGGATCAGCGACGTGATCCCGAGCGGTCGCACCTTGCCCATGTCGGGCGCAGGGCCGACCGCGGAGACCGAGCTGTAGACGGTCCAGGCCAGCTGCAGGACCATCGAGACGACCACGGAGACGATGCCCGTGATGGTCCGGCCGTCGGCGAACGTGCGGCCGATCCAGCCGGCCCGGGATGTGCGGGTGCGGTACGCGTCGATGCCGGCGCGGATGATCAGGAAGAACACGGCCGCTGCGACGGCGGCGAGGTTCTGCACCTTCAGCAGCGTGACGAACGCGGCGCCGGCGGCGAACCACACGTATCCGCGTCGACTGTCGGCGAGGGTGGCGAGGTACAGCATCAGGCCGCCGGCGAACAGCGCGGTCGCATCCGTGCTGATGTACGTGTTCGACCAGTACGCGGGCAGCGAGCCGATCATCAGCAGCCCGACACCGGTCGCGGCCACCGGATGCACCTTCAGCCGTCGCAGCGCCAGATAGAGGAACAGGGCGGCGGCGGCCAGCCAGAGCGCGCCGACGAACCGTCCGGCATCCACCAGGTCGACGCCGAGGAACACCAGCGGCTCGGCCAGGATGCGCGTGATGCCGAAGTACAGCGGGGTGTAGATGTACGCAGAGGTCGCGCCGTGGAACGGGAACAGCTCGGCGTTCTTCGCGTTGGAGAGGTCGCAGCGCGCATCCGGGCTCGGGGCGAGCAGCCGCAGCCCGCGGCAGCCCAGCTGCTGGCGGGCGTACGTGCCGGTCGGCTCTCCGCGGTTCACGGTGAGCTGGTGCCCCATCTTGGCGAAGTAGTCGATGTAGACGTACTCGTCGACCGGGGAGACGCCGCGGTGGCCCGGCACCTGCACGATGCCGACGAGCAGCGACGCGATGATGAGCACGGCGGGCGCGATGGCGCTCCGCGAGAACACGCGCGCGAAGAAGCCGCGTCGCCCCTCGGGGGCTGTCGACTCGGTTTCCATGCTGATGTGAGGCCTTACGCTCGTGGGCGGCGAACTGCGCCAGCTTAGCAATCGGTCGCTGGGAGGGGCGGACGACGCGGCCGCCACAGCACGCCTTGGTAAGCTGGCGGGCGCACACGCCCATGCGAAAGGACCGTATGCCTGCAACGCGTCACGGAGTCGTCTCGGTCGTCCTGGTCAACTTCCGGGGAACCGACGACACGCTCACCGCCATCGAACATCTCGGCCGCCTGGACTGGCCGGCCGACCGTCTCGAGATCGTGGTGGTCGAGAACGCCTCGGGCGACGACAGCGCCGCGCGCATCCGGTCGGCGGCGCCGCACGTGCTGCTCATCGAGTCGAAGACGAATCTCGGGTTCGCCGGTGGCTGCAACCTGGGCGTGAAGGAGGCGAGCGGCGAGTACGTCGCCTTCCTCAACAACGACGCCAAGCCGGATGCGGCCTGGGTTCGTGCCGCCGTCGAGCGGTTCGAGTCGAGCCCGTCGGTCGGCGCTGTCGCCAGTCGCGTGCTCGACTGGGAGGGCCAGAACGTCGACTTCATCGGGTCGGCGATGACCTGGTTCGGCCAGGGGTACAAGCCGCTCACCGCCCAGCCGGTGCCGAACACCCCGGATGTGCCGCACGACGTGCTGTTCGGCACGGGATCCGCGATGTTCGTCCGCCGGTCGGTGTACGACCAGCTCGGCGGGTTCGACGAGCGGTACTTCATGTTCTTCGAAGACGTGGACCTGGGCTGGCGGCTCAACCTGCTCGGCCACCGCTACGTCTACGAGCCCGCATCGCTGGCGTATCACAAGCACCACGCATCCATGTCGTCGTTCGGCGCGTTCAAGGAGACGTACCTCCTCGAACGGAACGCGCTGTTCACGCAGTACAAGAACCTCGGAGACGAGGCGCTCGCCAACGCGCTTCCCGCGACCCTCGCGCTGACCGTCCGCCGCGGTGTGGCGAAGGGCGGGCTCGACTCGACCTCGTTCGACCTGCGGAAGGGCGCGTCCAACGACCCGACGATGGAGATCTCGAAGGAGACCGTCGCCGCCGTCTATGCGATCGACCAGTTCGTCGAGCACCTGCCGTCGCTGGTGGAGTCGCGCGAGCAGATCCAGCGCAGCAGGGTCGTCTCGGACAGCCGCATCTGGTCGCTGTTCGGCGAGACCGACGCCCCGTCGTACACGGCGGAGCACTACCTCGAGGGCTACGACAAGCTGGTCACGGCGTTCCCGGTCACCGAGACACCGGATGTGACCCGCGTGCTGGTCATCACCGGCGACCCGATCGGCGTCAAGATGGCGGGCCCGGCGATCCGGGCGTGGAGCATGGCGGAGGCGCTCGCGAAGGACAACCTGGTGACCCTCGTGTCGCTGTCCGGCGTCGAGCCGGTGTCCGCGCCGTTCGACATCGTGCACATCCGGCCGGGCGACGACCGTTCCATGCGCAAGCTGGAGCGCGAGAGCGACGTGATCGTCTTCCAGGGCCTCGCGATGGCGCTGTTCGACAGTCTGCGCAAGACGGACAAGATCATCGTCGCCGACGTCTACGATCCGATGCACCTCGAGCAGCTCGAACAGGGCAAGGAACTCGGCCGCGAGCAGTGGGACAAGCAGGTCGGCGACGCGACGGACGTGCTCAACGAGCAGCTCGAACGCGGGGACTTCTTCCTCTGCGCCTCCGAGCGCCAGCGGCACTTCTACCTGGGCCAGCTCGCCGCGCTCGGCCGGATCAACCCGGCCAACTACGCCGACGATCCCGACCTCGACCACCTCATCGACGTCGTTCCCTTCGGCCTGTCCGAGACGGCGCCTGTGCACGAACGGGATGTGCTCAAGGGCGTCCTCCCCGGGATCGGCGCCGACGACAAGCTCCTGCTGTGGAGCGGCGGCCTCTACAACTGGTTCGACCCGAAGTCGCTCATCACCGCCGTCGCGAAGCTGTCGGAGACGCACGACGACGTCCGCCTGTTCTTCCAGGGCACGAAGCACCCGCATCCCGGCGTGCCGGAGATGGCGATCGTCGCGGAGTCCCGTGCCCTCGCCAGCGAGCTCGGCGCGCTCGACACCTCGGTGTTCTTCAACAGCTCGTGGGTCGACTACGCCGACAGGCAGAACTACCTCACCGAGGCCGACGCGGGCGTCAGCACCCACTTCTCGCACGTCGAGACGACGTTCTCGTTCCGCACGCGCATCCTGGACTACCTGTGGGCAGGGTTGCCGATGGTCGTCACCGCCGGCGACCACTTCGCGCAGCTGGTCGAGGAGGAGAAGCTCGGTGTCGTGGTCCCGTCCGGAGACGTGGATGCGCTGACCGCCGCCCTCGAGACCGTGCTCTACGACGAGAAGTTCATCGCGGCCGCCAAGCGCAACATCCAGCGGGTGCGCAAGCGCTACTTCTGGAGCGTGGTGCTCGCGCCTCTCGTCGACTTCGTGTCCGACCCCCGGCACGCGGCCGACCTGGTCGCGAAGGGTGTCGTCGGGACGGGCGGAGCGCCGCGCAAGGCGACGACCAGGCGCAAGAAGCACGGGGTGCGCCACGATGTCGGCCTGTTCTTCCACTACATGAAGAACGGCGGTCCGGCCGTCGTCGTCAAGAAGGTGCGGAGCAGGCTGGGGAGACGCTGACCGTGACCCGTCCGGTCTCCGTCGCGCTCTGCACCTTCAACGGCGCGACATACATCCGCAGGCAGCTGGCGAGCGTGCTCGCCCAGACGGTGCCCCCGACGCAGCTGGTCGTCTCCGACGACGGCTCGACGGACGCGACCATCGCGATGGTCGAGGAGGAGCTGCGGGCGCACGAGGCGGCGACGGGCTGGAACCCCGAGGTGGTGCTGCTGCGCAACGAGACGCCGCTCGGCGTGACGGCGAACTTCGAGCAGGCGCTGCGCGCATCCACCGGCGAGCTGATCGCCCTGTGCGACCAGGACGACGAGTGGGAGCCGCGGAAGCTGGAGAAGCTGGTCGCGATGTTCGACGCGCGGCCGGGACTCGGCTTCCTGCACACCGATGCGCAGCTGATCGACGACGACGGAGCCCCGACGGGCGGCACGATCTTCGGAGTGCTCGAAGTGTCGGAGGAGGACAGGCAGGCCGTGCACTCCGGACGCGCGTTCTCGGTGTTCGTGCGCCGCAACATCGCCACGGGCGCCACGGCGATGGTGCACCGCGACCTGGTGGCGGCGTGCGCGCCGTTCCCCGCCGAGTGGGTGCACGACGAGTGGCTGGCCATCCAGGCCGCAGCACGCGACAGGCTCGACCTGAGCGAGGAGCCGCTGACGCGCTACCGGCGGCACGCCGCCAACCAGATCGGGGCGGGCGACCCGACCATCGGCCACAAGATCCGCCGCGTTCTCGGCGCCCGCGGCGACCGCAACCGGATGCTCGCCGCGCGCTCGCGCATCCTGGCGGACAGCCTGCGCGGTGCGGACGGCGTCGACTCGTCGAAGGTGGCGCTCGCCGAGGAGAAGGCGGCGTTCGAGGCGACGCGCGCCGAGCTTCCGGCGAACAGGGTGAAACGGTTCGTGCCCGTGCTCCGGCTCGCGGCGGGCGGAGCATACCCTCGCCTGGCGAGCCAGGGCTGGATGGATGTGGTCAGAGACCTGTTCCAGCCGGCGTGAGGCCGGCGGCGGGTGCGGTCTCCGCTTCCGCGGCGCCCACCGGCTCTGTGGCGTCGGCAGGAACGACAGCATCCACCGGCTCGACTCGGTTCATCGGATCCGCGGCATCCACCGGCTCGACGTCGTCCTCCTCGGAGCGCGACCACGCGGAGACGTGCAGCAGCAGCGCCGCCGCCAGCACGAGCAGCACGGCGAACAGGGCCAGCCACAGCCAAGTGCCGCCCGGAGGCGTCCACGCGGACTGCCCGAACAGGTAGGTGCGCATCGAGCCGTTGGAGCCGACCGCGTAGCGGCGGAGCGTCGACTCGAAGGCCCAGAACTGCGCCCCGGCGGCGCCGACGGCCACGATCACCGCGATGCGCCGCCAGGCGTATGGCGCGCGCACGAACGCGGTCTCGCCGAGCAGCGCGGCGAGTCCGACGATGAGGCAGAGGAATAGCGGCAGGTTGTACCTGCCCTGCCAGATCATCCCTCCGCCGTGGATGTACGCGGCCTGCACCAGCGCGGGGCAGAGCAGGAAGGCGGCGACGAGCAGCCACGCGACCAACAGGCGGCGACGTCGCAGCACGACGACGGCGCCGACGACGATGGCCCCGATGGCGAGCCCCCAGAGGTAGAGCACCACATCCGGCGCAGGGGTGTCGAGCCAGCCGAACAGGCCGACGAGGCCCTGGCTGTATCCGACGGTCCCGATGAAGACCTTCTGGAAGCCGACGAGCGGCGACGCCCCGATGCCAGGGAAGGAGAGCGCCTGATCCGGATGCTCGATGGCGTTGGCGAGCGAGTTGGTGCCGACGGTCCACAGCCCGGCAGCGATGGTGCCGGCGGCGACCACGGCGATGAGCACGATGACGGCGCGTCGTTTGAGGAGCGCGACCAGCGCATCCCGGTCGGCCAGCAGCAGCAGAGGCACCACGAGCGCGAGCGCCACCCACAGTGGTGAGAGCCCGCGCGCGTTGACCGCGACGACGGCCCCGGCCATCACCACGACGGCCCGGCCGGTGAGCCGGGAGGCGTCGGGGGAGAGGGTGATCGCGAGCATCCCGCAGAAGACGGCGAGGGTCGCCGTCGCCTCCAGGGCGCTCGGGTTCACCGAGCCGCCGAGGAATAGCAGCATCGGCGTCACCGCCACGGCGAACGCCAGCAGCGGCACCCTGCGGTTGCGCATCGTGGCCACGATGGCGAACGCGAGCGCGGCGAACAGCGTGGTCAGCAGGCCGCTCAGGATGCGCATGGCGTAGATCCCCGACGCATCGTGGAAGACCAGAGACGGGAGCCCGACGACGGCGTAGTAGAGCGGGTTGTACAGCCCGGCGGTGGTGGGGGCCTCGACGCTCTCCCACGGGTCGGCACTGGGCGTGTACGCGCAGTTCGCCGTGACGGTCGGGTTGAACGCGAAACAGGTGACGGCGTGCGATTCGGCGATGTAGCGCGGCACCGTGACGATGTGGCCGGCAGGGGACGGCGTCCCGACGAGCTCGCCCCGCACGACGCTTGCGGCGCGCACGATGTGGGCCGGCTCATCCGGGGAGGCGGACGGCGGGGTGGCGAACACCCAGGCGGTCGTGAGCGCGAAGAGCACGGCCCACGCGACGAAGAACGGCTTCAGCGGGATGGAGCGGCGTCTCGGTGCCTGAGTGGCGGCGGGCGCGACCGTGCCGCTTCCCGCCTGTGGGTTTCCCATGAGGCAAAGGTATCGGACCGGACGGTCAGACCGCGGCAGGCTCCTCCGTCGGGGCGAGGCGCGCATCCACACGGGTCACCCGGTCGATGGACCGCAGTACCAGCCAGCCGGCCACCACGACCACCGCCGTGAACACCAGGAGCCACAGCAGGTTGCCGCCGGGCGGCGCCCAGGCCGGCGTGCCGAACAGGAACTGCTTGAGCGAGCCGATCGGGGTCACCGAGTATCGCCGCAGCGTGTTCTCGAAGGCGTAGACCTGCCCGAACGCCAGCACGATCACCACGAGCCAACCGAACCGCCGCCAGATCGCGGGGGCCCGTTCCACCCGGATGCGCCGGCCGAGCACGACCGAGAGTCCCACCAGCAGGCAGAGGAACAGCGGCATGTTGTACCTGCCCTGCCAGATGATGCCGCCTCCGGTGATGTACGCGGCCTGCACGATGGGCGGGAGCAGGATGAAGGCGCCGAACAGCACCCAGGCGAAGACGAGCATCCGGGAGCGGAGGAGCACGAGGGCGGCGGCGAGCAGGATGCCGACGAGGGCCGACCAGATGAAGAACACCTCGGGAGGGGCCGGCGTGTCGAGCCAGCCGAAGATGCCGATCAGGCCGTGGCTGTACTCGGTGGTGCGCACGAGGGTGATGAAGAAGCCGCTCAGTGGGTTGGTGCCGACGCCGAGGAAGCTCTGCGGCGTCTGGTCCGGGTTCTCGACGGCGTTGTAGAGCGAGTTGGTCCCGACGGTCCAGGCCAGGGCGGCGATGGTCGCGAGCACGACGCCCGCCGCTGCGGCGATCACGGGCGGTCGCCGCAGCAGCGCGACGACCTGCCGCCACGGGACGAGCACGAACGGGATGAGGATGGCCAGCAGCACCCACAGCGGCGAAAGCCCGCGCGTGTTGACCGCGACCGCTCCACCGGCCAGCACGATCATCGCGCGCGACAGCAGCCGGGAGCGGTCAGGGTCGAGCACGGCGGCGATGATGCCGACGAACACGGCGAGGGTGGCCGTGGCCTCGATGCCGTTCGGGTTCACCGAGCCGCCGAGGAAGAGCAGCATCGGCGTCACCGCGACGGCGAAGCCGAGCACCGGGATGGCGCGGCGCCGCATCCCCCACAGGATCGAGAACGCGAGCGCGGCGAACAGCGAGGTGACGATGCCGCTGACGATCCGCATCGCGTAGATGCCGGAGGTGTCGTGCAGGAGCAGCGTCGGCCAGCCGACCAGCAGGTAGTACACCGGGTTGTAGAGCCCGGCGGTGGTGTACGAGGTGGTGAGGGCTCCGGGGTCGGTGAGTGGGGCGAGCCCGCACTCGGCCGGACGCTCCTGGTGGAAGGCGAAGCAGGTGTCCAGCTGGGTGCGCGCCACGTACGCGGGGACGGTGACCCTGTGGCCGTCCTTCGACGGCGTTCCGATGAACTGGCCGCGCGCGACGCTCGCCGCCTTGACGATGTGCGCAGGCTCGTCCGGGGATGCACCGATCGGGGTGGCGATCGCCCAGCTCGCGCAGAGGGCGGAGAGCAGCACCCAGACCACCAGGAAGGCGCGCCAGACCCTGGGCCGGTCGCCGGGGAGGGTGGATGGGCCGGCGGTCGGCATGCTGGCGGTGGTGCTCACCCTGCGCTACTCCTTTTCGTCGCTGAGTGCGGCGATGCGCTGCTCCAGCTCGGCGATCCGCAGCTCGTGCAGAGCGCTGCGCTCTGCGAGGGTGCGGGTCTTGCTCTCGAGGGTGGTCAGTTCGGAGCTGTGCTGGATGCAGACCAGGAACAGCACGGCGATGCTCACGAAGAACACCAGGTTCACCGGAGCCCCGACGCCGATCAGTCCGGCCGCCCAGTCCAGGATGGTCGGGAAGACGCCGATGATCAGCGCGAGCACACCGGCGATGAGCCACCAGATCGCGTGCCGTTCGCGCATCCGGCCGCGGCGCAGCATCTCGATCACCACAGCGAGGGTGAGCAGGGCTGCGAGGATTCCGAAGATGTAACTGGTGATCGACATGGTCAGGCCGTTGCCGTTTCCTTGATGGCGGTGCGGGGGCGCATGAGCGCGACGAGGAGGGCGATGAAGGCGCGGGCCAGGTAGACGGCCGCCTTGATCGGGTTGTGCGACGGCTGGCCGCCGGCGCGGGGACGCATCGAGGTCGGCACCTGGGCGACGCGCAGACCGCCGCGGGCGGCGATCACGAGCGCCTCGATGGTGTCTCCGAGGTATTCGGCGGGGAAGGAGTGCGCGAACAGGGCGATGGCGCGCGGACCGGCGGCCTTGAAGCCGCTGGTGGTGTCGTTGAGGCGCGTCCGGACGACGCGGCTGAGGACGGTCGAGAGCACGTTCATGGCCCAGCGGCGCGGGCCGCGGACCTCGTAGTCGCCTTCGCCGGAGAAGCGGGCGCCGATCACCAGGTCTGCGCCGTCGAGGGCAGCGATCAGGGACGGCACGTTGCCAGGGTCGTGCTGACCGTCCGCGTCGATCTGCACGGCGACGGAGAAGCCGTTGTCCCTCGCGAACTGGTAGCCGAGGCGCAGTGCTCCGCCGACCCCCATGTTGAACGGCATGGATGCGACCAGGGCCCCCGCCTCCTTGGCGATGTGCGCCGTGTCGTCGGTCGAGCCGTCGTCGACGACGAGGCAGGTGACGCCGGGAAGTTTGGCGTAGACCTCGGCGACGACGGCTGCGACGGATGCCTCCTCGTTGAAGGCGGGCATCACGATCAGCGTCTGGGAGAGATCGAAGGGCATGGAAGTCAACGTACTAGATCGGTGTGGGCGTCAGAGCTGGTGCGACCGGCCGGTCGGGAGCTCGGCTGTCGGTTCGATATTCTCGCACGTCCTGCTGAGCGCCCTGATCAGGAACCAGACGGACAGCCCGGTCGCGACGGCGAACACGACGGCGACGGTCGGCCATCCGCCCGGCGGCTGCCACTGCGGCGCCCTGATCATGTCGATCCAGGTGAGGTTCGGCTGCAGCCCGGTGACGTACCGGCGGAGCATCCACAGGAACGCGGCGAGCTGGCCGATGCCGAGCAGCACGACGGACACGCGCATCACGGCGGTGAGCCGCCTGTCGGCGGCCGGCAGAGCGCGGTCGAGCCCGATCCCGGCGAGGATCGCGAGGAGCACGGCGGGTGCGATGGTGTACCTGCCCTGCCAGATGTATCCGGCGTCGTGGATGACCGCTGCCTGCGAGAACGGCGGCACGAACACGATGGCGAGCCCGAGCAGGAGCGCGCCGATCTTCACGGGGCGGGGGCCCAGAGTCGCGCCGAGCAGGATCACCATCCCGCCGATGCTCGCCCACACGGCCACGGAGAGCGCTGGCGCCGGGATCTCCAGCCAGCCGAACTGGGCGATCCAGCCGACCATAAAGCTGAACGTGTTGTCGATGGTGTTGGAGAATCCCTGCCACCAGCTGCTGCCGGCTCCGACGGGCGCATACCCGGGCGTCAGCGACCGCGGCCGCAGGTAGAACAGGGTCGCCGCCACGGCGACGGCGCCGATCAGGACGATGCCCACCCAGGTCAGCCACGACCGGAACACCGTGCGCAGCACGTCCCGCCTGCCGAGCAGCAGCGCGATCACGAACGCGAGCGCCAGCCACAGCATCGCGATGCTCCTGGTGTTCACCAGCAGCAGGCTCACCACCACGATGCCCAGGATGCGCAGCACCAGCCACCGCCCGGCCGCCGGCGTTCCGAAGGTCAGCAGCAGGAGCGCGAACGCCGCGGCGGAGGCCGCGACCTCGATGCCGTTCGGATTGAGCGTCCCGGAGAGGAACAGCACCATCGGGGTGACGCCGACCGCGAGACCGCCGAGCGCCCAACGGGAGCGGGGGAGGCTCCGCAGCGCCGTGAAGGCGAGCGCGAGCAGGGCGGAGCAGAGCAGCGCGTTCACGAGCCGCATCGCGTACAGCCCCTTCGCACCGTCGAGGAACGCGGTCGGCCAGCCGACGAGCACGTAGAAGACGGGCGTGTTCACGGTGGTCGACGTGTGGCCGGTGGTCGGCGCATCCGGGTTCTGGATGGGGGTGACGCAGGAGGCCGTGACGGCCACGTTCCTCTTGAAGCACGGCGTGTGCGACTCGAGCTTCGCGAAGTAGGTGGAGACGGTCTGGTCGATGGTGCCGGGGATGGTCTTCGACTCCGGCCCCCAGAGCTCGCCGTGCGCTGCGGCGTTGGCGCGGATGGCGTGCGCAGGCTCGTCCGGGCTCGCGCCAGGAGGGGTGGCGATCGAGAAGCTCGCCATCAGGAGGAACAGCAGCCCGAAGGCGATGCCGAACACGGTCAGCGGGCGGCGAGCGGGGCGGATGTCCCCGTCGTGCTGGGTCATGCACCGTCCTGTCGTCGTCCGGATGGCCGATGGCCCGGTGGTGAGGTAGGTTCGGTTCTCGAACAACCGGGTTCCATCGGAGAGGAACACAGTGGACGATATCACCCGTCGCCCCGCGTCCCGCTGGTGGGTGGCCGGTGTGCTGCTCGTCGTCGTCGCGGCCGGGCTGGTCGTCGTCGGGGCCGGCTGGACCGTGTGGGTGCTCGCCGCTGCCGCCGCCCTCTGCCTGGCCACGGGCGTCGCCGCGTTCGCCGGCTGGAGCCTCGGCGTGGTCTCCGCCATCGCCGTCCCGCTCGCGGTCGAGGCGTACGGCATCCGGATCTTCCACAGGATCGGGCTCGGCGTCTTCACCGGCAACCTGCTCGTCCTGGTCGTGATCGCGCTGGCCGGGCTGGTGCTCGTCGCGCTGAGCGGCGACCGGATGCGCCTGCCGGCTAGAGCCGTCTGGTGGGGCGTCCTCCCCGCGGCCGTCGTGCCCGCGATGGTCGGGACGGTCTTCGCGATCCTGCCCGCCCTGCGCGACGGCAACGCGCTCTCCTGGGCGATGCGCAGCGACGCCGTCTGGAACCTGGTGTCCGCCCGCTTCCTGCTCGACGACCGCGGCCTGAACCCGTCGCTGCACCCGAACTCGTCTCCGATGACCGCCATCCTGCTCGCGGCCGGTATGGCGCCGGGCCGGGCCGGGGCGAAGACGACCGAGCTGTTCCACCACGACATCGCCGCGATGGCAGGCGTGTTCGCGCTCGCGATGGTCATCACGAGCCTGCTCGCCGGCCTGGTCGTCGCGCAGCTGGTGCGGCCGGAGCATCCGGTGTTCCGTGCGATCGGGGCCGTGCTCGGGTCTGCGCTGATCGCATCCTGGTTCGTGGCAGGCTTCTCGTTCGAGTTCGGCTTCTACAACGTGATGCCGACGGTCGCCTGCCTGCTCGGCAGCTGGCTCGCCTGGCGGGCAGCTCCACGGGCTCCTGTGGTGGCCGTCGCGCTGCTGCTGGCGATGACGACAGCGCTGCTGGCGCTGTGGGCGTTCCTCGCCATCGTGCCGCTCGCGCTCGCCGCGGTGGCCGCCATCCGGCTCATTCTGCGTCACGCGCGGTCGTTCGGCTGGCTGTCCTGGACGATCCTCGCCGTCGCGGCCGCCCAGCTGCTGGTGTATGCCGTGCTGGTCTCCCTGCGCGACCTGCGCCGCGACCAGGGCGAGCTGGCCCAGGGCGGCTCGATGGCGCCGGTGACACCCGCGCTGCTGTTCATCCTGATCGGCCTGGCGGTAGCGATCACGGCGGTCACGGCCCGCACGGCGGCACACCGCGCCGACCTCACGGGCGTCGTCACGGTGTCCGCGGCGCTGGCCGGGCTGTACGCCTATCTCGGGACGCAGGTGCAGGCCGACGCGTACTGGTGGGGCTACTACCCGGCGAAACTCGTCTGGTTCGGCGGCATCCTGCTGCTGGTGGTGGTGATCGGCCTCGCGCTCGACCGGCTCTCGCGGGTCGACCTCGCCGTGTGGCCGCGGGTGGCGGCGACGGCGGGCGTGCTCATCGCGGTCGTCTCGATCGCGGCCAGCGTGCTGCCCAAACCACCGACACTCGGCGCACTGGTGCCGTACGGCGACATCCTCGCGGGGGAGGGTGTCGCCTCCGGAGACGACGTGCTCCCGGCGATGTTCGCCCTCGACGACCCGACCGACGCCAAGAACATGTTCGTCGGCTATTACGACTGGAAAGCCGACGGCTTCGCCAACCTCTGGCTCCTCGGAGCATCGGCGACCAGCGGCACCGACCCGATCCGCCCGTATTCGTACTACCTGGACGTCCGCTCGCTGAAAGACGTCTGCTCGGCGGTGAAGGCGTGGGACGGCGGCGTGACGATCCGCACGAGGGACGAGACGCTGCGGGCGAAGCTCGCGGCGACCTGCCCCGGCCTGGATGCGACGGTGCTGGTGGGGCGCATCCCGGTCAGCGGGTGAGGTCGGCTACTCCGACGGACCCCGCAGCGCGTTCACGATGAGCACGACGGCGAGCGTGGCGACGGCGATGATGCCGCCGAGGTTGAGGAACGGCCCTCCACGGTTCGCGCCGGAGTGGTCGCTGAGATTGAGGACAATGCCGACGATCGTCAGAATCGCGGCGGCGGCCAGCGGGATGAACCCCAGCCGGTTGCGGCGCAGCGTCGACCTGCTCATTGGGTCCAGCAGACGAACCAGGCGTCTGCGGGCGACCGTCCTGCGTGATTGCCCCCGGCGGTGAGAGGAGATTTCATGCTGCTTCCGTTCCTGGCGTTGGGCCTCGTTGCCCACTACGGCCAGGTTAGCCATCCGGTTACGCGTTAGATATCAATGTCAGCCAACATACTGACATCAACTCCGCCACCCTAGAAACACGTGCCGCAGCAGCGCCCGCAGGCCGGCCCCGTCGCGCTTCGCGAGCGCCGACGGTAGCTTGGTCGCCGCGTTCAGCCGCGACGACCAGTGGGCGGACGCGACGCGCGCCGCCCTGCGCCAGCCGTGCCGCCGCAGCACAGCCGCCTTCGTGAGGAAGAAGGCGCGCTCCTCGTCGAAGCGGGTGCCGTCCTGCGCCGTCCAGGAGGAGACGCTGCCCGCGTGCCTCCGGTAACGGAACTCGTGGTCGGGCAGCAGCACCAGGCTGCCGCCGTCGAGGACGATGTCGATCTGCAGGTTGAGGTCGAGCACGACGTCGAAGTCGGGGTCGAAGCCGTGGCGGCGCACCGCCTCCGTTCGCCAGCAGATCGACGGGAAGTATGTCCAGTTGCCGCGCAGCAGACTCACCGCGAGCGCTTCCCCGCTGAGCTCGGCCGGCGCGCTGTGGGTGGGACGGTACCAGCCCTTGACCCGGTCGGCGAGGGGGAGCGTCTCGCGACCGTCGTCGCCGATCACGGTCACCGCCGGCTGGAAGTATGCGCCCGCGGGATGCGCGGCGATGGCGGCGCGCATCCTGGCGATGTAGCCGGGCTCCAGCAGGTCGTCGCAGCCCATCAGGACGAAGTGCTCGCTCGTCACCAGCTGCACCGACTTGGTGAAGTTGCCGCTCACGCCGAGGTTCGTCTCATTGCGCAGATAGTGGATGCGCGGATCGCCGAGCGCGCTCACCCACTCGCCGGGCTCCGTGTCCGGGTACACGTCGTCGATCACGACGAGACGCCAGTCGTCGTCCGTCTGGGCGATGACGCTGTGGACGGCGTCGCGGAACAGCTGGGGATCGCCGTAGAACGGCATCATGATGTCGATGGTCACGGTGGAGGTTTTCGTCCGCTCGGAGCTTTTCGTCGTATGGTTGGCCTGCCGCGCCCGAGGCGCAGAGCATCCATCCTGTCATGCCACCCCTGGAGTCTCCCATCACCAGCTATGAGCCGCTCAACGAGCCGATTCCCGACGAGTGGGAGACGCAGCCGGCGGGGTCGGGCGGGCGTTCGTCCGTCGTCCTGATCCTCGGTGCGACCGTCGTGTCCGGACTCGCAGGATACGTGGTCACCTGGCGCGTGTTCACCTCGGTGGGCGCCGCGGGCTACGGCGTGTTCTCGGTGTTCTGGTCCGCGCTGTTCCTGGTGGTCGGCATCCTGTTCGGGCTTCAGCAGGAGTCGACGCGTGCCGTGGCGCAGACCGCCGTGCAGGCCGTGGATGCGGGCGCCGGCCGAATGGGCGCAGGAGCGGCCGCCGCGATCCGCCGCACCTCCATGTGGTCGTTCGCCGCGATGGTCGCCGTCGTCGTCGTGATCGCCGTGCTGGCGACCAGCCTGCTCTGGGCGACGCCGAGCCTGGGCGCGCAGAACGCCGGTCTCGCCTGGTTCGTCGCGTTCGGCGCCGGCCTCAACTGCCTGGTGGCCGCCGCATCCGGTGTGATGGCCGGGGCGGGGATGTGGCGGCAGCTCGCCGCGATCGTCGCGCTCGACGGCGTGCTGCGCGTGATCGGCGTCGTCGCCGTGCTGGCGTTCACCGACGACCTCGTGGCGCTCGCCGTCGCCGTCATCCTGCCGTTCCCCGTCTCGCTGGCGATCGTGTTCGCCTCGGCCCCGAAGGCGCTCGTCGCCAACGCGCGGGTGAGCATCGGGCTCTCCACCCTGATCGCGAACACCGGCAGGACGATGCTGGCCGCGTCCGCCACCGCCGTGCTCATCAACGGCTTCCCTCTGGTGCTGTCGTTCTTCTCCGGACCGGACAACCACGCCGACCTCGGCTCGCTCGTGCTCGCCGTCACGCTGACGAGGGCGCCCATCCTGGTGCCGCTGATGGCGCTGTCGAGCTTCCTGGTCAGCCAGTTCTCGCACCATCCGGAGCGCGCAACGCGCACCATGCTGACGATCATCGCCGGGATCGCCGCGGTGATCGTGGTGCTCTGCCTGGCCGCCTGGCTGTGGGGCGTGCCCGTGATGCAGTTCGTCTTCGGCGCGCAGTTCGACCTCGGCGCCGACGTGCTGGTGGCCCTGATCGCGTCCTCCGGGCTGATCGGCGCGCTCTGCGTGAGCGGCTCCGCCGTGCTCGCGAAGGGGCTGCACGGGGGATACGCGACGGGCTGGGTGGCGGCGTCGCTCGTCTCGCTCGCCGTGCTGTTCATCCCGCTGGATCTGCCGATCCGTGCGGCGCTGGCCCTCGCATCCGGACCGGCCGTCGGGCTCGTGGTGCACCTGGTGTGGCTGCGGGTCAGCTCTGGTCGTGCCGTGCCAGCCGAAGTCGCCAGCTCATCCCCTGCGAGGCCTTGACCGCGCAGATCACGAGGAGCAGCCAGCCGGCCTCCACCAGGATCGAACTCTCGAACACGCTGGTCACGAGCAGGGCGACCAGCACGAGGGGCGCCCAGGCGTAGACCACGCTGCGCTTGTTGGACGCGAGCAGCCACGAGCGGCCGAACGCGAGCGCGACCAGCGCGACGAACAGCAGCAGCCCGATGATGCCCACCTGCAGGTAGACATCGAGATAGGCGTTCAGGCCGTCGGAGTGATAGACGCCCGTGGCCGCCTGGATGGCCGTGAACGGGTACAGCTCGGTCGGCCAGCTGCCCACCCAGCCCCAGCCGACGGTCTGCTCCACCGGGATGAGCTCCCAGATCTGGATCCACAGCTTGTAGCGCACCTGGAAGTCGGCCCTGGCGTTCAGCAGGTCGATGACCCTGGTGCGATAGATGTACGCCGAGACGAGGGCGGCGATGGTGAACACCGCGAGACCCCACTGGTAGTAGGGGCGCTGGTGCGCGGGCACCTTGCGCAGGCCGAACAGCGCCAGCGTCGCGAGGCCGACGACCACGGCGACCGCCGCGATGACGGGGGAGTGCGCGAACAGCAGACAGAGCACGGCCAGCGAGATGGAGACGGCGGCGAGCGGCGCCCGCACCGACCGGGTCCTCAGCTCGACGAGGAACGTCACGAACGCGATCAGCGCCACGATGCTCAGCGCGTTCCTCGACCCGAACAGTCCCTGGATCGGGCCGCCCAGCGCGATATTGCCCTGGATGCCGAGGAACCGGATGGGCAGGTCCAGCAGGATCCCGCTCAGCACCTCCAGGGCGAGGGAGGCGGTCAGCAGCACCCGGAGCACGTCGCCGACGACGCGCACGATCTGGATCGCATCCCGCACCAGGGCGATGTAGACGGCCAGGAAGGCGAAGCTCAGCTGGTAGATCACCCCGGCGAGCGTGGCCCACTGGTAGGTGCTCCAGAAGATCGAGATGGCGCACCAGCCCACAAACAGGAGGATCGAGATCGGCAGTAGGCCGTGCCACTCGATCAGCTTCCTCTGCGCGACGAACGACAGTGCGGCGAGCACGACCACCACGCCGAGCGCGCCGATGAGCCCCGGCCAGCCGATGAGAGCCCGGATCGCGTGGGTCGAGAACCCGACACCGACGGCCACCAGCGAGAGCGCCGAATTGAACCGTGCCGAACCCAGGAATTCGGTCACCGCGACGGGGACCAGGGTTCGACGGGTCGCGGCCATGAACGCAATCCTACGGTGTGCTCTGCTTCGTCTTCACGGACAGCACCACGAGCAGCGCCCACCCCGCTTCGATCAGGATGCGGCTCTCCGCTGCGCTCTGCGCGATGAGCGCGGCGATCAGCAGCAGGGGCAGCAGCCCGAGCGCGGTGTACGGCTTGTCGTCCGCGATCGTGGTCCTCGGCCGGTCGACGGCGAAGAACCAGGAGCGGCCGAGCGTGGTCGCGACCAGCAGGATGAACACCACGAGTCCGACGATGCCGAGCTGCAGCCAGACGTCGAGCCAGGCGTTGTGCGCCTGCAGGTAGGTGACGCCGTTGCGTTCGGCGAGGTTCTTGAACGGGGAGACCCAGGGCGCCCAGTAGCTCACCCAGCCCCAGCCGAACACCGGGCGTTGCTGCGCCAGCCCGATCACCGAGTGCCAGATGTCGAGGCGGCCCGTCAGGTCCTCGCTCTTGCCGAACAGGGCGGGGATGCGCGAGGCGAACGCGATCAGCAGCCCGGCGGCCACCACGACGAGCGCTGCGGCGGTGAGGTAAACGGGACGGCGCCGGTCCGGCGCGACCCTGCGCATCCACAGGGCGAACGCGAACACGACGGCGGTGGCCAGCCCGGCCACGATCACCGTCGACGAGCGGGTGAGCGCCAGTGTCCCGACCGCGATCACCAGCCAGGTGATGCCCGCCCCGCGGCGCACGGTGCGGTCGGCGAGCTGGATGCCGAACACGATCACGGCCAGCAGCGCCACCATCGCCAGCAGGTTGCTGTTGCCCTGGATGCCCTGGATCTGCCCGCCGTGGAACAGCAGCCCCCTGCTCCAATAGAACGCGGCGGGCAGCTTGCCGGATTGGTACTCCGCCCAGAACGGCAGCACAGGATGCCGCACGAACGCGGCCACGACGAACTCGAACAGCAGCGACAGTCCCAGGATCCAGCGGAACGCGTTCGCCAGCGCGCGCAGCAGCTGCGGCCAGTCGAGGGCGAGCGCCAGGTAGAGCGCGCCCGCGGTGGTCGCGAACTGCGCGATCACGCCGAGCGCACTCGCCCCGGGGTACGCCGACCACGCGATCGAGACGGTGGCCAGCAGGAGGAACAGCACGAGCATCCTGGGCAGCCTGCGCCAGTGGAAGGCGGGCCGCGTGCGCACCAGGACGACGATGCTGGCGGCGGCGAGCAGTCCGGCGAGCACGAAGTAGCCCGGCCAGCTGATCAGGTTGCGCCAGAAATCGCCCGCGAACAGCGTGAACAGCAGCAGTGTCGCGAACGCCGCGGCGCCGGATCCGGACGCGGCGGCGGCCACGCGTGCCCGGACGGACGAAGCGGAGGGTGCGGAGGTCACCTCGGAAGACTAGCGGACGGCAATTCAGGCATTCGGTGTCGCGACGAACACCGTCCCGTCGCCGGAGACGGAGACGAACTCCTCGTCGGGCGTGACGAACACCGACTGCCCGCGTTCCAGCGTCAGCCCGTCGTGCTCCCCGGCGAGCTCCACCGAGCCTGCCGTGCAGATCGCGATGGCCGCGCCGGGCAGCGGGATGCGCGTGGACGGCGTCCCTGCCCCGACCGTGATGTGGTCGAGCGCGAAGTCGGGCACATCCGGTCGGAACACGTCGACGCCGGGCGCCGGATGCTCCGCGGCCATCGGCGTCGCCACGATCGGACGGAAGTCCAGGATGCTCACCAGCTCCGGCACGTCGATGCGCTTCGGCGTGAGGCCGCCGCGCAGCACGTTGTCGGACGCCGCCATCAGCTCGATCCCGAGCCCCCGCAGGTACGCGTGGATGTTCCCGGCCGGCAGGTACAGCACCTCGCCCGGACGCAGCGTCGCGCGGTTGAGCAGCAGCGCGAGCACGATGCCCGGATCGCCGGGGAACGCCTCCGCGAGCATCCGGACGGTGTCTGCGGCGACAGCGAGATCGTCGCCCGCCGGGTCCGGCTCGACGGAGAGCGCGGTGGCGACGACGGCGCCGACCAGCTCGCCTACCGCAGGGTCGCCGCCGAGCAGCCACTCGGTCGCGCGGCGGAGCACCCCTGTCGGCTCGCCGGCGAGAGTGTCGGCGAACGACGCGATCACCGCGCGCTCGCCGTCGTCCGCCGTCTCAGCGAGCGCGGAGAACAGTGCTGCACTGCGCTCGACGTCGCGGAAGCCGCAGAGCGCGTCGAAGGTGTCGCTGAGCGCGTAGATCAGCTCCGGCTTGTGGAACGGGTCCTTGTAGTTGCGCTCGGGGGAGTCGATGGGGATGCCCGCGGCGCTCTCCCGCGCGAACCCGGCGGCGGCCTGCTCGGACGACGGGTGCGCCTGCAGCGACAGTGGGCCGGCGGCGGCCAGCACCTTCAGAAGGTACGGCAGGTGCGCATCCGGGCTACCGAGCGCGGTCTGCGGGTCTGCTGCCGTCCACGCGGCGAGGTCCGCCGCTCCACCGGTCTGCGCCGGGTCGGCGATCACCGACGGCGATCCGGGATGCGCGCCCAGCCACAGCTCCGCCTCCGGTCGTCCGCTCGGTTCGGTGCCGAGCAGCCCGGCGATGGCAGTGGTCGAACCCCAGGCGTAGTCGCGGGGGGTATTGCCGATGCGCACAAACATCCGTCGTAGTCCCTTTCGATTCGTTAGACCAAACTACCAATCGCTTTTGCGCGGCATTGCCGGTTCCCTAGGCTGGCGCTGGTCGCCAGCCGACCCGTCATCCCGCCGTACGACGCAATGGAGCAGCTATGTCCTTCGAGTCCCTCGCCAGCGATTTCTACGGATACGAGGACCTTCTCAGCACCCAGGAGAAGGACTTCCTCGCCCACCTCCGCTCCTACCTGGAGACCGAGGTGAAGCCGATCGTGAACGAGCACTGGGAGCGCGCGGAGTTCCCGCACCAGATCATCGAGGGGCTGCACAAGACCGGCACCGTCGGGCTCGGCTTCCCGGAGACCGCTCCGTTCGAGAACTCCGCCGTGTTCCGCGGCTGGGTCGCCCTGGAGCTTGCGAGGGTGGATGCGTCCGTCAGCACATACGTCGGCGTGCAGAACGGTCTCGCCCTCGGCGCCGTCGGCGTCTGCGGCTCCGAGGAGCAGAAGGCGGAGTGGCTGCCGAAGCTCGCCAGCGGCGAGGTGCTCGGGGCGTTCGGCCTGACCGAACCGCTCTCCGGCTCGGACTCCGCGCAGGGCCTGCGCACGATCGCGACGCGCGACGGCGACAACTGGGTGCTCAACGGCTCGAAGCGCTGGATCGGCAACGCCACGTTCAGCGACATCACCATCATCTGGGCGAAGAGCGCGGAGGACGGCCAGGTGAAGGGCTTCATCGTCCCGACCTCGACGCCCGGGTACACCGCGACGAAGATCGAGGGGAAGCAGTCCCTCCGCATGGTGCAGAACGCCGACATCACGCTCGAGAACGTCGTCGTGCCCGAGTCGCTGCGCCTGCAGAACGCCAACACGTTCAAAGACACCGCCGCCGTGCTCCGCCTCACCCGCGCCGAGGTCGCCTGGGCGGCCGTCGGGGTCGCGATCGGCGCGTACGAGGCAGCCGTCGCGTACTCGAAGGAGCGAATCCAGTTCGGCAAGCCTCTGGGAGCGCACCAGCTCATCCAGGATCTGCTGGTCAAGTCGCTCGGCAACATCACCGCATCCATCGCCCTCTGCACGCGCGTCTCCGAGATGCTCGACACCGGCAAGCAGCGCGACGAGCACTCGGCACTCGCCAAGGCGTTCGCCACCTCCCGGATGCGCGAGACCGTCGCCTGGTGCCGCGAGATCCTGGGTGGCAACGGCATCGTGATCGACTACGACGTCGCCCGCTTCTTCGCCGACGCCGAGGCCCTCTACTCCTACGAGGGCACCCGCGAGATGAACACGCTGATCGTCGGGCGCTCGATCACCGGCCAGGCCGCCTTCGTCTAGCAGGCGATCCGTTCGGCGCCGGCGGGCCGGATAGGCTGGGCGTTCGGCAGTCGAGCGTTTGAGGAGGACCGCGTGGCGTGGTTGGTGACCGGAGGAGCTGGATACATCGGCTCGCACATCGTGCGGGCGTTCCGTTCGGAGGGCATCGACGTCGTCGTGGTCGACGACCTGTCCAGCGGGCATGAGGAGTTCGTGCCGGCGGACGTCCCCTTCTATCGGGGGACCATCCTGGACGGCGCGCTGCTCGAACGGGTCTTCGCCGAGAACAGCGTCTCCGGCGTGGTGCACGTCGCCGGGTTCAAGTACGCCGGCGTCTCCGTGCAGCGTCCTCTGCACACCTACGAGCAGAACGTGACGGCGACCGCCGTGCTGCTCGCCGCCATGCAGGAGGCGGGGGTGGATGCGATGGTCTTCTCGTCCTCCGCCGCCGTCTACGGCACGCCGGACACGGACCTCGTCACGGAGAGCACGCCGAAGAGCCCGGAGTCCCCGTATGGCGAGTCGAAGCTGATCGGGGAGTGGCTGCTGCGCGACCAGGGCATCGCCGCCGGTCTCCGCCACACCAGCCTGCGCTACTTCAACGTCGTCGGCTCCGGCGATCCTTCGCTGCGCGACACCAGCCCGCACAACCTCTTCCCTCTGGTGTTCGACGCCCTGGTGGACGGCCGCACGCCGCGCATCAACGGCGTCGACTACCCGACGCCGGACGGCACCTGCGTCCGCGACTACATCCACGTCGCCGACCTGGCCGTCTCGCACGTCGCTGCCGCGAAGCGACTGGATGCGCACGAGGCGATCGAGCCCGTCTACAACCTGGGCAGCGGCGACGGCGTCTCCGTCGGCGAGATCATGTCGACCGTCGCCGCAGTGACCGGCATCGACTTCACCCCAGAAGTGGGGCCGCGCCGCGCCGGAGATCCTGCGAGGATCGTCGCATCCGGTGAACTCGCCGCCCGGGATCTGGACTGGAGAATGCGCCACACCCTGGACGAGATGGTTCGGAGCGCCTGGGAAGCACGCCAAGCGGCATCCTGAGCCCTCTCCTGGCCGTCCGACGGGGGTAGAACGGCCGGGCGTGTCGGGATTGTTGTGGAGCGTCGGCGCGTCGCGAACTCTCGACCAGGACTCAAGGCTTTACGATTTGCGACTTGACTCTTGCGAATGACAACGGTGTAATTATTCCAACACGTTGTCTTGCGTGCTTAGCAGTTAATGGGTGGGAGTCCGATATGACAGTTCCTGAATATCGCTCTGGAGTACCCGACGACTGGTTCATCGACCCGGTCAAACTGGGGGTTCCGGGTGTCCGGCCGAATGTCGACGACGACAATCCGCTGGCCTGGCAGTCCGACTCGCTGTGCGCTCAGACCGACCCGGAGGCGTTCTTCCCCGAGAAGGGCGGATCGACCCGCGACGCCAAGCGCATCTGCACCTCGTGCGAGGTTCGCACCCAGTGCCTCGAATACGCTCTCGCGAACGACGAGCGGTTCGGCATCTGGGGTGGGCTGTCCGAGCGCGAACGCCGCAAGCTGCGCAAGCGCGCCAGCTGAATTCGCGCCGCGCCCGATCTGCCTCCACGGATCGACGCGACGCCAACCTAGGCTGACTCCCGATGTATCCGAGAGTCACTGCCATCGTCGTCGCCCAGAGTGGCGGCCCCCACCTTCAGCGCACTCTCGACGCCATCGCGGCACAGACGAGACAACCGGACGCCGTGATCGCCGTCGACTGTGCGTCGACGGACGACGCCGCCAAGCTGCTCGCCGACTTCCGCCCCACCCAGCTGCTCTCCGTGCCGGAGAAGCTGCCGTTCGGCGCTGCCGTGGCGACCGGTGTGCGGGTGACGGCTCCTCCGTCGTCCGACCACGAGTGGCTGTGGCTGCTCGCGCAGGACACCGCACCGGAGCCCGGTGCTCTCGAAGCACTCCTCGGCGCCGTCGAGGTCTCGCCCTCCGTCGCCGTCGCAGGACCCAAGCTGGTCGACTGGGACGACGCATCCTTCATCCGTGAGTTCGGCGAGGCGATGACGCCGCTCGGCGCCGCGGTGCCGCTGGTCGAGAACGAGATGGACCAGGCGCAGCACGACGGCCTCACCGACGTGCTCGGCGTCTCGTCCGCCGGGATGATCGTCCGCCAGACCGTGTGGGACAAGCTCGGCGGTTTCGACCCCGGCCTGCCGACCGCCGACGACGGACTCGATTTCTGCACCAGGGTCCGACTCGCGGGCTTCCGCGTCTCCCTCGTCGCCCAGGCCAGGGTGGCCATCGCGGGCGACGGCGTCGCAGGACCCAACCTCTCGCGCAAGTGGACCGTGCGCCGCCGCCTCACCAAGGAACGGCGAGCGGCCCAGCTGCACCGCAGGATGGTCTACGCGCCTGCCGCTGCCGTGCCGTTCCACTGGCTCAGCCTCGTTCCGCTCGCGATCCTTCGCTCCATCGGCCGGATCCTGCGCAAGGAGCCCGGCTCGGTCGGCGGCGAGCTCGCTGCGGCGTTCAGCGTGGCGTTCTCCGGGATGCGCGTGAGCAACGCCCGCCGCACGCTCGCCCAGAACAAGACCGTCGGCTGGGCGGCGGTCGCTCCGCTGCGCATCCCGTTCGACGAGGTGCGGCGTGGTCGCGCGCTGAAACGCGAGGCCGCGCAGGTCGGCCAGCAGGGCGAGCGACAGGAACTCGACTTCTTCGGCACGGGTGGCGGTTGGACGGTGCTCGCGGCACTGGTCATCGGCGTCGCCCTGTTCTTCCCGCTCTTCGGGAGCGCGGCGCTCACCGGGGGAGGGCTGCTCCCGCTCAACGCGTCGGTCGGCCAGCTGTGGGCGAACCTCGGCTACGGCTGGCGGGATGTCGGGCTCGGCTTCACCGGAGCCGCCGACCCGTTCGCGGCGGTGCTCGCCGTGCTCGGAACGCTGACCTTCTGGCAGCCGTCCGTCTCGATCGTCGGCCTCTACTTCCTCGCGGTCCCGCTCGCAGCGCTCGGCGCGTGGCTGGCGGCGGCGCGGCTCACCTCCAAGACGACGCTGCGCATTTTCGCCGGCCTCGCCTACGCACTCGCGCCGACGCTGCTGGTGGCGCTGCAGGGCGGCCGTCCTGCTGCCGTGCTCGCGCACGTGCTGCTCCCGTGGCTGTTCTTCGCCGGGCTCGCCGCACGCCGGTCGTGGGCGGCCAGCGCGGTCACCGCGCTGCTCGCCGCGGCGACGGCGGCGTGCGCACCCGTGCTCATCCCGGCCCTCGCTGTCGCCTGGATCGCGGCCATCGCGTTCGGTGGACGCCGTGCCGCACGCATCGCGTTCATCCCGTTGCCCGCTGTTGTGCTGTTCGCGCCTCTGGTTTGGCAGCAGATCTCCCGCGGGGCGTGGCTGTCGATCTTCGCCGACCCCGGCGTGGCACTGGATGCGCGGCAGACGCCGGCCTGGCAGCTCGCCCTCGGCTTCCCGGACGGCACGCTCGGCGGCTGGCACGCGCTCGGCTCCGTACTGCCGTTCGACCTCGCCGAGGCCGCCCCGAACATCATCGTCCCCATCCTGCTCGCGCCGCTCGGCGTGCTGGCGATCCTGGCCCTGTTCCTCCGCGGGTCGAGCAGGGCGATCGTCGCGCTGCTGGTCGCCCTGGTCGGCTTCCTCACCGCGGTCGCCGCGCTGCACGTCCAGGTGACGTTCGCCGGATCCAGCGTCGTGCCGATCTGGCCCGGAACGGCCGTGAGCCTCTACTGGCTCGGACTGATCGGGGCAGCGGTCCTCGCGCTCTCCGCCATCGGCCGCGCCGCCGTCTACCCGGCCTGGGTCGCGCTCCTCACGCTCGCCATCGCCGCCGTCCCCTCCGCCATCGCGCTGCACGACGGACAGTCGAAGGTGGTCGAGAGCGACGGACGCACCATGCCGGCGGTCGTCACGGCCAAGGCCGCCACCCAGCCCCGCACGGGAACGCTGCGCATCACGCCGCAGCCGGACGGCGGCATCGCGGCGGAACTCATCCGCGGCGCCGGGCAGACGCTCGACGCGCAGAGCACCCTCAGCTCGACGGAGCGCACGCTGTCACCCGAGCAGAAGGAGCTGGCGACGCTCGCGGGCAACCTGTCGTCCCGGAGCGGCTACGACGGCTCTCCGACCATGAAGCGCCTCGGCATCGACTTCGTACTGCTCGCACCGGCAGCGGTGGACCTGAACCAGAGCACGGGCGGGAACGCCCCGGTGAGCGAGCCTGCCAAGGTCAGCGGGGTGCGCGCATCCACCGCCCTCGATGCGAACCCGCTGCTCGCCCCGGTGGGTGCGACGGTGAGCGGGCAGCTCTGGGCGTTCGACCGCGGCACCTCGGCGGAGCCGAAGGCCGCGCTCGTCCCCGCGGACGCCGGAGGGATCTGGCGGCTGGTCGTGCTGCTGGTGCAGGGCATCGTCATCGGCATCACGCTGCTCATGGCCATCCCGACCACGCGCTCGGCCGACCGCGTCGCCGAGCTGAACTCCCGCCGCCCGAAGCGCCGCCACGGCGACGAGGACGACCTCGTCGTCACCCCCGACGACGAGCCGGAGCAGCCGAAGGACGGCGAGGAGGCCGTAGCCGACGAGACGCTCTCGGAGTATGAGGCGGAACCCGACGACGAGGCGGCCGTCGAGTCCTCCGAGGTGGAGGAAGCGGCGGAGCCGGAGCCGGAGCCGGAGCCTGTGGTTGCGCCGGGGCCGGAGGTTGAACCAGAGCCGGTGCCTGAGCCCAGCCCGATGGTCGAGCCAGAGCCTGCACCCGAGCCAGAGCCGGTGGTCGAGCCTGAGCCGGAGCCCGCGCCTGTCATCGAGCCAGAACCGGAGCCCGCCGTCGAGCCACAGACCGCCGAGCCCGAGCCGGAACCAGAGCCCGCCCCCGAGCGCGACACCGCCCCGGAGCACCAGCACCCCGCATCCACCCCGGATGCGCTGGTCCCCACCCCGTCCACCCCCACGACGCTCGAGGAAGGCCTCGAGGAGACGATCATCCGCCCCCGCCGCGGAACCGAGCGAACCGAAGGAGGCGACCGTGGCTGACAAGCGTGGAATTGCCAGGGTCAGCATGCGGGTGGTCGGCGGTGTGATCGGCCTCGGCGTCGCCGGCATCGCCATCGCGGGTGCATCGTTGCTGCCGCTGCCGTCGTTCCAGGTCGCGGCCCCCGTCTCGACCGTCAAGCCCGTGCCTGCCGACCAGCAGAGGGTCTGCCCCGGCCCGCTGCTCGCCCTCGCGGCCGACGCGGGCGCCGCCACCACCGCATCCCCGTTCGGCGCCCCCACCTCCACCTACGGTGCGGACGGCGGCAGCGTCGACACCCGGTCGCTGAAGGCCGACGCCGACGGTTCGTCGCGCGGTGAGGCCCCCCAGGTGCTCACCGTCGCCACCCCGCAGGGCGCGAGCACCCCGCCGCTCGTCGCGGGCGCCCAGTCGCAGAGCGCGACGACCGACGACCTCGCCGGTCTCGCGACCTCCTCCTGCGGAGAGGCGAGCGCGGACAGCTGGCTGGTCGGCGGTTCCACCGCGCTCGGCCAGACGAGCCTCGTGATGCTGTCCAACCCGACCTCGGTGCAGGCCACCGTCAACCTCTCGATCTTCGCCGAGACCGGCCAGGTGGATGCGCCGGGAGCCGCCGGCATCGTCGTCCCCGCCGGCGCGCAGAAGGTGGTCCCGCTCGCCGGTCTCGCTCCGTCCGTCGCCGCCCCCGTCGTGCACGTGCAGAGCACGGGAGGGCAGGTGCTCGCCTCGCTGCAGCAGAGCTTCGAGCAGGGCATCGACCCGCGCGGCGTCGAACTGTCCGGCGCGACAGGCTCCCCGTCGCGCGTGCAGGTGATCTCCGGCATGACCATCGCGAACCTGGCGACCATCGAGGGCGCCCAGTCCGGCGAGGGCTACGGAGCGGACCTCCCCGCCGTCCGCGTGTTCGTGCCCGGCGACCAGGATGCGGACATCACCGTCGGCGCCGTCGGTGAGAACGGCACGGCGGCAGGCAACTCGTACGCGCAGACCGTGAAGGCCGGCGTCGTCGCCGAGATCCCGCTGGATCACCTCAAGGACGGCAACTACACCGTCACCGTCCGCTCCTCCGTGCCGGTCGTCGCCGCGGCCCGCACGTCGGTCGCCGGCGCGAAGACCCACGACTTCACCTGGTTCGCCTCGTCGCAGCCGATGGGCGAAACCTTCCTGGCCGCCATCCCGTCCGCCCCGACCCCGATGGTGCACTTCGCCAACCCGGGCGAGAAGGACCAGAAGGTCACCATCGAGGGACGCAACGGCAAACCGGCGACCCTGACCATCCCGGCCGAAGGAGCCGCGAACGTCAAGGTGGGCGCCGGGATGTACACGGTCACCGGGGGAGACGGCCTCTACGTGAGCGTCAGCTTCTCCGCCGACGGCGCCGCAAGCTCGTTCGCCCTCAACCCGCCCGGCCCGCTGGCCGCGCCGATCGAGGTGTACCCGCGCTAGCGCCCGGAGCCCCTTCCTCGAACAAACGAGACGAGGGAGACCACGACGATCACGATGGCGAAACCGGGAACGATGTACGCCATGGGGTGGCTGGCCGACGAAAAGTAGGCGGCGGGCAGGCCGATCACTCCGTAGATCAGCAAGAAGGAAGCGAAGAGGACCGCAACGATCTGCTTCTTGACCAACGTCACGGCACACCTTTCAGGGCCGCGTTCTGGACTTACGAGTGCCGCGACCACCTGTCGACTGTCTCCGAGGGTATTGGTCGTCAAAGCGGCACTCAATATATGCAACAGGCTATGGATGCATTTGTTCGGCAAGACTGCGCGGATAGAGCCTTGATTGACCGCAGGCGCGCGGCCACCGTCCTCAGAAGTGCCGGTACCGGTCCGGCGCCAAATCCCACGGGTCCTTCCCCAGCAACTCGGCGACGGCGCGGAACACGCAGCCTTCGACGAACATCCTGCGATGCAGATCGTCGTTGCGGTGCAGCTTGGTGAGGCGCTGGATCGGGACGCGGTAGAGCACGATGCGGCGCTGGGCGTGGTCGACGTGCCAGCGGTCGACGCCGTCGCTGCCCGTGTTGCCGATGGGGGTGGCAGCGACCTCGAAGTGCACGTCGGCGAGCTCGTTCGGCCAGACGCCTTTGAGGTAGTCGGCCGTGGATGCGACGGTCATGTCGAAGAAGTCGATCCTGTTGTTCAGCATCGGCAGGTGGGGGCCGGTCACCGGGCCTCTCGCACCCCTGCCGTGCCTGCTGCGCCACCGGGAGGTGGCAGGCGGCTGGCTGCTTGAGCGGCGGTTGCGGGGCATGTCGCAATCCTACGTCGCCCGCGCTCGGGTATTCTGAGCCCGATGTTGAGCCGTCCATGTTCCCGCGTGGCGTGTCCACGCGATGCCGTGGCCACGCTCACCTACGTGTACGCCGACTCGATGGCCGTGCTCGGCCCGCTGAGCCTGAGCCACGAACCGCACTCGTACGACCTGTGCGCCATCCACGCCGAGCGTCTGTCCGCGCCGCAGGGCTGGCAGGTGATGCGGCACGAGGTGTTCGGTGAAGTAGGTTATGGGGCGTGAGCAGCAACAGCAACGTCCCCAGCAATTCCTCTCTCGACGCTGTCGTCAAGACCTATGACATCCGCGGTCTGGTCGGCAAAGACCTGACGGAGGAGGTCGTCACCGCTATCGCGGCCGGCTTCGTCGACGAGGTCGGGGCTGCCGGGGAGGACGTGATCGTCGGCCACGACATGCGCGACTCGTCGCCCACCTTCGCCGCGGCGTTCGCCCGCGGAGCGCAGGCCAGGGGTGCCAACGTCGTGTCGATCGGGCTGTGCTCCACGGACGAGTCGTACTACGCATCCGGAGCGCTGGCGTCCGCGGCGGCCATGTTCACCGCGAGCCACAACCCGGCGACGTACAACGGCATCAAGCTCTCCCGCGCCGGCGCGCAGGGCCTCAGCATGAACACCGGGCTCGCCGGGGTGCGCGACCGTGCTGCCGTGTACCTGCACGACGGCGTCGACCCGGTGGACGAGCAGGGCGGCTTCCGCGAAGTGGATGTGCTCGCCGACTACGCCGCATACCTGCGGTCGCTCGTCGACCTGTCCGTCATCCGCCCGATCACGGTCGTGGTCGATGCCGGCAACGGGATGGGCGGCCTCACCGTCCCGGCGGTGCTCGGCGACGCAGCCGGCCTTCCCGCTCTGCCGCTCACGATCATCCCGATGTACTTCGAGCTGGACGGCTCCTTCCCGAACCACGAGGCGAACCCGCTCGACCCGAAGAACCTGGTCGATCTGCAGCGCGCGGTGGTCGAGCACGGCGCCGACCTCGGGCTCGCCTTCGACGGGGACGCCGACCGCTGTTTCGTCGTGGACGAGAAGGGCGACGCCGTCACCCCGTCTGCCGTCGCGGCCATCGTCGCACTGCGCGAGATCGCCCGCGCCAGGCGGGAGGACCCAGACGCGGACATCACGGTCATCCACAACCTGATCACCTCCAACGTCGTCCCAGAGACCATCGAGGCAGCAGGCGCGACGCCGCTGCGCACCCGCGTCGGCCACACCCTCATCAAGGATGCGATGCGTGAATCCGGCGCCGTCTTCGGTGGGGAGCATTCGGCGCACTACTACTTCCGCGACTTCTGGAGCGCAGACAACGGGATGCTCGCAGCCATGCACCTGCTCGCCGAGTTCGGCGGCCAGGACAGCCCGCTGTCCGAGCTGTCTGCCCGGTTCACGCCCTACCCGATGTCCGGCGAGATCAACTCGACGGTCGACGACGTTCCCGCCGCGTTCACGCGCGTGGTGGAGGCCTTCACCGGCCGTGCAGAGTTCGACGAGCTCGACGGTCTGACCGTCACCGGCTTCGTCGGGGGAGACGAGCCGTTCTGGTGGTTCTCGGTGCGTCCGTCGAACACCGAGCCGCTGCTGCGACTCAACGTCGAGGCGGCGGACCTGGCGACGATGCAGCGCATCCGGGACGAGGTGCTGGCGCTCATCCGCGCCTGACGGAGAGCCGGCGCGACACACGACTGTGAGAGTCGGGCACCGGATGCGACAATGGGGCAATGGCCACAACCACCGTCGCTGAATCCACCTCCACTCTTCCGTTCAAGGTCGCAGACCTCTCCCTCGCAGAAGCGGGACGTCACCAGATCCGTCTGGCCGAGAACGAGATGCCCGGTCTCATGTCGCTCCGCGAGGAGTTCGGCGCGTCGCAGCCTCTTGCCGGCGCGCGCATCGCCGGCTCGCTGCACATGACCGTGCAGACCGCCGTGCTGATCGAGACGCTCGTCGCGCTCGGCGCCCAGGTGCGCTGGGCGAGCTGCAACATCTTCTCCACCCAGGACGACGCGGCGGCCGCCATCGCGGTCGGCCCGAACGGCACCGTGGATGCGCCTGCCGGCGTTCCCGTGTTCGCCTGGAAGGGCGAGACCCTCGAAGAGTACTGGTGGTGCACCCAGCAGATCTTCGACTGGACGGCGGAGGCGGAAGCCGCCGGGGCGGACTGGACCGGCCCGAACCTGATCCTCGACGACGGAGGCGACGCCACCCTCCTGGTGCACAAGGGCCGCGAGTTCGAGCTCGCCGGCGCCGTCCCGGACGACGCGCAGGGCGACAGCCACGAGTACCGCGTGATCCTGGCTGCGCTGCGCGCATCCCTCGCGGAGTCCTCCGACCGCTGGACCCGCGTTGCTGCGGACATCCTCGGCGTCACGGAGGAGACCACCACCGGTGTGCACCGCCTCTACGAGCTCGCCCGCGACGGCCAGCTGCTGTTCCCGGCCATCAACGTCAACGACTCGGTCACCAAGAGCAAGTTCGACAACAAGTACGGCATCCGCCACTCGCTGCCGGACGGCCTGAACCGCGCCACCGACGTGCTGATCGGCGGCAAGGTCGCGTTCGTCGCAGGATACGGCGACGTCGGCAAGGGCGCAGCGGAGGCGCTGCGCGGCCAGGGCGCGCGCGTGATCGTCAGCGAGGTGGACCCGATCAACGCCCTGCAGGCGGCGATGGACGGCTACCAGGTGGCCCGCATCGAGTCGGTCGTCGACCAGGTCGACATCTTCATCTCCGGCACGGGCAACCTCAACGTCATCACCCTCGACCACATCCTGGCCATGAAGCACCAGGCCATCGTGGCGAACGTCGGTCACTTCGACAACGAGATCGACATGGCGGGCCTCGAAGCGCTGGAAGGCGCGGAGAAGATCGAGATCAAGCCGCAGGTGCACGAGTGGCGCCTGCCGAGCGGACGCAGCGTCCTGGTGCTCTCCGAGGGCCGCCTGATGAACCTCGGAAACGCCACGGGCCACCCGAGCTTCGTGATGAGCAACTCGTTCACCAACCAGGTGCTCGCGCAGCTCGAACTGTACGTGTCGACGGAGAACTACCCGATCGGCGTCTACGTGCTGCCCAAGCACCTCGACGAGAAGGTCGCCCGCCTCCACCTGGATGCGCTCGGCGTCGAGCTGACGACGCTCACCCCCGAGCAGGCCGCATACATCGGCGTCAGCGTCGACGGCCCGTACAAGGTCGACCACTACCGATACTGATGACACCCACTTTCACCGACCGCGAGCTGCCGGGCGGCCTCATCCTGCGCGTGCGCAGGCCGGAGGACGCCCCGGCGCTCGCGGCAGCATACGTCGCCAACCGCGGACACCTCGCGCCCTGGGAGCCCACCCGCACCGAGGAGTTCTTCACCGAGGCGGGCCAGCTCAAGCGCACCACCGAGCTGCTCGCCCTCTACGAGGCGGGCACGGCCATCCCGCTACTCATCATGGACGGGGACGCCGTCGCGGGCGGGTTCGACCTGAGCAGCATCGTCCGTGGCGCTTTCGAGAGCGCGATGATCGGATACTGGCTCGATCGCGCGCACACCAAGCAGGGTCTCGCCTCCACGGCGCTCGCCGCGATCATCGCGGCGGCGCGCGACGAATACGGCCTGCACCGCATCCAGGCCGCGACGCTGCTGCACAACCAGGCGTCGCAGTCCGTGCTCACCCGCTCCGGCTTCGAGCGCATCGGGGTGGCCCCGAACTACCTCAAGATCGCGGGCCGCTGGCAGGACCACGTGCTGTTCCAGCGCATCCTGCACGACTGACCCTGTAGGTCGCTAAACCTCCGCGTACGCCCGCACGGGGAACGTCCCGAACCCCTCCACGGCGGGCGGCGCGGCGGTGAAGCGTGCGCCGCGGGCCGGGACGGAGCCCAGGTTGGTCAGGTGCTCGACCACGTGGATGCCCGCGGCGAGCAGCAGGGTGTGTGCCGGCCGCGCTCCGCCGCCCTCGGTGTCGTCGATGTTGAGCGAGTCGATTCCGACGAGGGCGACCCCCGCATCCACGAGTTGCTGCGCGCCCGCCTCCGTGAGGTATGGCGCACCCGTCGCGTACTCCGGACGCCCGAAGTGCGCATCCCACCCGGTGTGCAGCAGCACCGCCGAGCCCGCGAGCTCTCTGTCGTGAAACACCGTGGCCGGGATGCCGCGCGTCCCGAGGTCGGTGAGGTGGAACACGTCCGCGCGCAGCCCGACGAGGGTGGACAGGTCGAGCGACGCCAGGTCTCCGCCGTCCGCGTAGCGGTGGAACGGGCTGTCGAGATATGTGCCCGTGTTGCCGATCATCGTGATGATGTCCATCGCGAACTGCGTGCCCGGCGCGTACTTCGCCACGGAGTCCTCGCGGGTGAGGTGCGGGGTGATCGTGGGGGCTGGGAGCCCCGGATACGTGACGAGCCCGGCCCGGATGCGGTGGCTGAGGTCGACCACGCGGGGACGCCCGGCCTCGGGCACCCTGGCCTGCTCCGGGCTGATCCCTCTGCTGCCCCTGTGCTGCTCCTCGACGATCGAGAGGCCGTCCAGCCGCACATCGCCGACCAGCGCGAGCCCGAGGTGCCGCACGAACAGTTCGGCGATCTGCTCCTCCGACAGGGATGCGTCCGGCAGGTCGAGCCGGAAGCCGTTCGTCTGCAGGCTGCCTCCGTTGACGAACGTCACGGTGGCGTCGAAGTGGGCGCGGTACTCGGTCACAGGTCTCCTAGCGATCGGGGAAGGCGTGGGGGAGGCCGTCGAGCACCGGCTCCAGGCGCTGCAGGCGCTCCTGCTCCAGCTCGAGGCCGGCTGCATCGCGCTGGCGGCGCAGCAGGGCGACGGCCACCAGGAACGTCTCTGCGTCGACGGGCGGGATCGGCGACACGTAGGCGGACGCCTCAGCGGCGAGCTCTCCGCTCAGCCCTGCCCGCGCCGCGGGGGTGAGCTGCGGCGCCTGACGCACGAACTGGGCGATGCGGCGGGAGAGCCTGTCCGGCAGTTTCGCCACGTCGGCCGTCGCCGCCCAGCCGGTCAGGTGCGGCGCGAGATAGAGGGGGAGGGGCGTCGCCTTCGGCGCGCGCTCGTACTGGCTGTACGTGCCGGCCAGGAGGTCGCCGAGGCGCTTCGAGCGGGCGTTGAGGAGTCCGGTGAGGGCGGCGACGCCGCCGAAGGTCATGAAGATCTCCAGCACGCCGACGAGCGCCCGGATGAACGCGTGCCGGAAGCCGATCGCCCCGCCGTCGTCGCGGACGATGCGCGCGCCGACCGCGAGCTTGCCGAGCGACTTGCCCTTCGTCGCGAGTTCGACCGTGGTCGGCAGCACCACCATCCCGAACACCAGGATGAGGACGACGAGCGCCCTGCCGGCCGCCGCATCCAGCCCGCTCCCGGTGGCGACGAGCAGCATCAGGCAGCCGAACATCACCAGCAAGTACGTGAGCCAGTCGATCACCGTCCCCGCTGCGCGCAGGATGTAGCTGGCCGGTTTGACGTCGAGCGCGACGGCTTCGCCGGTGACGAGTTCGCGTTCGCCCGACGTCTGCAGTGCCTGGGCAGGTGCCGTCATGGCTATCATTCAAGCAGATGGATCTCGACGCATACACGGCAGCGCGCAGCGCCGACTGGGACAGGCTCGCCCAGCTGGCGAAACGACGCCGCCTCGACGGCAAGGAAGCCGACGAGCTCATCGACCTGTACCAGTCCGGGGCGTCCGACCTGTCGGCCATCAAGACCATCGCGGGGTCGACGGCGACGGGCGACAGGCTCTCCCTCGCGCTCGCGTCCGCACGGCTGAAGTTCACCGGGGCCGGCGCGAACCTGTTCTCGATGCTGCCCAGGTTCTTCGTCTACCAGCTGCCTGCTGCGCTTTACCGCATCCGGTGGGTGGTGCTGGCCGTCGCACTCGCCACGGTGGTGGTCGCCACGCTGTACGCGGTCTGGATCACCGGCAACCCGGAGGTGCTCCGCAACTTCGGCACGGACGCCCAGTTGCGCCGCTACGTCGAGCACGACTTCATCGACTACTACTCCAACAACCCGGCCGCGTCGTTCTCCGGCCAGGTCTGGACGAACAACGCGTGGATCGCGGCGCAGTGCATCGCGTTCGGCATCACCGGCGTCTACGTGCCGTTCGTGCTCCTGCAGAACGCCATCGGCGTCGGGACGGCCGCCGGGGTCATGTTCGCCTACGGGCGGGGAGACGTCATGTTCTCCTACATCCTCCCGCACGGGATGCTCGAGCTCACCAGTGTCTTCGTCGCCGCGGCCGCCGGGCTGCGCATCTTCTGGGCCTGGATCGCCCCGGGCGCCCGCACGCGCGCGCAGGCGCTCGCCGAGGACGGGCGCGCACTGTTCACCGTGGCGGTCGGCTGCGCCATCTCCCTGTTCGTCTCCGGCCTGATCGAGGGCTTCGTCACGCCGTCCGCGCTGCCTGTCTGGGCGAAGATCGCGATCGGGGCGCTCGCGCTCGCCGCGTTCCTCGCGTACATGCTCGTGCTCGGCCGCCGCGCCGTGCGCCTCGGCGAGACGGGCGACCTGACCGAGTACGAGTCCGGTTCCCGCCGCGTCGTCGCGGGCTGACGCCGCTCGCTGACCTCAGAGGCGCCCGGCGGCTTTCAGCGACAGGTAGACGTCGCTGAGCGCGGGCGGCAGCTCCTCGGGGGAGCCCGTCACCACGTCGGCGCCGAGGCGCTGGATGGCGGCGGTCACCCTGCTCACGTCGAGCAGCGAACGCTCCGCCGCGGCAGCGCGGTAGACCTCATCCCTGTTCCTCCGCGTCCCCGTGGCCTCGATGGTCTCGGGATCGGTGACGGAGGCGACGACGACGATGTGCTTGTTCGTGAGCTGCGGAAGCACCGACAGCAGCCCCCGTGAGGCGCCGGGCGCCTCCACGGAGGTCAGCAGCACGACGAGCGACCGCTGGCTGGTGACTGCGGACACCTGGGCGGGCACCGCCGACCAGTCCATCTCGATCAGTGCAGGCTCGATGCCGGCCATCGCATCCACCATCCTGGACAGCAGTTCCGGTCCGCTGGCGCCCTGCACCCGGCCGCGCACAGCCCTGTCGTATGCGATCAGGTCGACGCGGTCGCCCGCGCGGGTGGCGAGCGCTGCGAGCAGCAGCGACGCCTCGAACGCCGTGTCGATGCGCGGCTCGTCGCCGATCCTGGCGGCGGACGTGCGGGCCGTGTCGATCACGATGACCACGCGCCTGTCGCGCTCCGGACGCCAGGTGCGCACCATCACGCGGGCACCGCGTCCGCTGTTGGGGTCGTGGCGGCGTGCCGTCGCCCTCCAGTCGATCGAGCGAACGTCGTCGCCGCGCACGTACTCGCGCAGGGAGTCGAACTCGGTGCCTTGCCCGCGCAGCATCACGCTGGTCATGCCGTCCAGCTCGCGCAGGCGGGCCAGCCGCGACGGCAGGTGCTTGCGTGCGGTGAACGGCGGCAGCACCCGGATGCGGCCGGGCGCGCTCAGCGTCGCCTGCCGCGCCCACAGGTGCAGCGGCCCCCACGACCGGATGCTCACCTGCGTCACGTGGCGCTCTCCCCTCCGCCACGGGGTCAGCGTCGCGGTGATGCGCCTGCGCTCCCCGGCGGGGACGGCCACCCTGGTGCGCGACCTGTCGATGCCGGCGGACGGCTCCCACGCATCCCGGACGGTGCCGCGGATGGCCCGGCGGCCGGTGTTGGTCACGAGCAGTTCGCTCGTCGCCTCGGTGCCCAGCCGCACGCGCGACGGCAGCACCCGTTCGAGCACCACGCGCCGCGGAGAACCGGCGAGCATCAGGTCGAGCACGCCGAGCACGATGCAGAGCAGCAGCCAGCAGCCGAGCGCGAGGTACGACATCGCCTCCGTCCAGCCGAGCAGCACGACGGGGATCACCCCGAGCGCGAGCAGGGCGACGAAACGTCCGGATACGGTCACGTCACTGCCTAGATCGGAACCTGGACCTGCTGCACGATCGAGCGCAGGATCGCATCCACTCCGACACCCTCCAGCTCCGCCTCCGGGCGCAACTGGACCCTGTGCCGCCAGACCGGCAGCAGCATCGCCTGCACGTGGTCCGGGGTGATCGAGTCGTAGCCGGAGAGCCACGCCCACGCCTTCGACGCGGCCAGCAGCGCCGTGGTGCCGCGCGGGCTCACTCCGAGCTTCACGGAGGGGCTGGTGCGGGTGGCGCGGGCCAGGTCGACGATGTACGCGAGCACGTCGCCGGTCGCGCCGACGGATGCTGCCGCTGCCCTGGCCGCGTGCAGTTCGGCAGCGCTGAGCGCCGGCGTCACGCCCGCGGCGGCGAGGTCGCGGGGGTTGAACCCGGCCGCGTGACGGCGCAGCACCTCGACCTCGGTGTCGCGCGGGGGCACATCCAGGGTCAGCTTGAGCAGGAAGCGGTCGAGCTGCGCCTCGGGAAGCGCGTACGTGCCTTCGTATTCGATCGGGTTCTGCGTCGCGGCGACGATGAACGGGTCCGGCAGCTGGCGGCTGACGCCGTCGACGCTGACCTGGCGCTCCTCCATCGCCTCGAGCAGGGCGGACTGCGTCTTCGGGGGCGTCCTGTTGATCTCGTCGGCGAGCAGGATGTTCGTGAAGACCGGGCCCTCGCGGAACTCGAAGCCGCCGGTGCGACCGTCGTAGACGAGCGAGCCCGTCACGTCGCCCGGCATCAGGTCCGGCGTGAACTGGATGCGCTTGGTGTCGAGGCTGAGCGCCTCGCTGAGCGAGCGCACCAGCAGTGTCTTCGCCACGCCGGGCACACCCTCCAGCAGCACGTGGCCGCGGGCCAGCAGAGCGATGATGAGGCCGGTGACGGCCCCGTCCTGACCGACGACGGCCTTGCCGACCTCCGTGCGCACGCGGGCGAGCGCGTTGCGGAGAGCGGTGGAGTCGTGGTCCTGGCTGTGGATGGGCGCTGCGCTCGATCCGGTCGTGACGTCGGTCATGCATCCATTCTTCCGGTCGGCCCCGACTCGGCGGGGGTGACTGCTGCCGCGGTCGCTCGTTCGAGCGTCGCGAGGTCGTCTGAGAGGGCGATCAGCTCGGCGTCCGTGCGCGGCACCGTGTCGATCAGGATCGCGTGGATGGCCGCCCTGTCGCGGCCGGTCACCGAGGCGACGGCGTCCGCGATCTCGGCGGCCGTCGCGGCGCGGGGCAGCCCGGTGAGCGTCGCCAGCCGCCCGATGGCGCCGATCCGCAGCGCGTCCGCCGCCCGCAGGCGGGCCGACGACCGCTGGTAGAGCCTGGCGCGGCCCTCGCGGGTCTCTCCGGCGCGCACCACCACGGGCAGGTTCTCGACCACCAGTGGGCCGAAGCGGCGTCCCCGCCAGAACGCTGCGGCGATGAACACGAGCACGAGCAGGATCACCACCGGCGTCACCCAGCCGGGCGTGAGCGCCCCGATGTCCGGGGCGCCGGTGACCGGCCGGTCGAGCATCGTCGGCAGATACCAGACGAGCGTGCGGTGTCCGCCGAGCACGCCGAGGGCGAGTGCGGCGTTGCCCGCGCGGTCGACCCCGTCGTTCATCAGGATGCCGGCCGAGCCGACCAGGTAGATCGTGCGGCCGTCGGACGTGGTCTTCACGAAGGCGTACTGTCCGCTGTTCGTGCGGAAGCAGCCGACCGCATCCCCGCCGTCCACGCGGAAGGTGCCCGCGACGCCCGCGTCCGCGGTGTTGTCGGTGGAGCGAGGGTCGATGCGCTCCGCCCTCACGGCGGCCGGCACGGCGCAGCCTGCGGCGACGGGGCCTTTCGCGGAGGGTGTGCCCGCTGCCGTCACGTGCGGCGCGAGCCTGTTCAGAGCGGCGAAGTCCGGCTCGACCACGACGATGGTGCTGGCGATGGCGGTCAGACGGTCGTAGCCGTCCCCGTCGAGGTTCCCGCCCTGGTCGAAGACGAGCACGGTCGTGTCGTCGGTCGCCACATCCTGCACCTGGCTCAGCGTGCTCGCCGTGCGCACGTCGACGCCCTGGCCGCGCAGCACCTGCGCGACCGCCTTCCCGCCGACAGGGCCGGCGTTGGCCGCGTCCAGCGGGATGCCCGCCGACGACTGACCGCCGGTGAGCAGCGCGCCGAGGAACGCGACGACGATCGCGATCACCGCGAGCACGATCCACGGGATGCTCTTCCTCCCGACCTGCCGGAGCCCGGGCGAGATCGCCGCGGCGTCCTCCGCGCCCGTCGGGGCCGCATCCGGTGCTGCGACCGGCGCTGTCTCTGGGGTGCGCTCGCGGTCGAGGGTCTGCTCCGTCACCGGACGCCACCGCCCTGCGCGACGGGCTGCTGCCCGAACAGCTGCGGGCGTGCCTCCTGCAGGCGCTGGTCGAGCGCGACGAGCTGCTGGTAGCGCGCCTCGGTGCCGGGACGCCCGAGGTAGCGGACCTCGTCGAACGCGCGTGCGGCGTCGAGCAGTCGTTCGCGTTCGGCAGGGACGGCGTTCGCCGCTCTGTGCGCGAACTCGGTCGCCGTCGTGCCGGGGCTCACGGTGACGATGGTGCGTTCGTCCATGCTCTGCGCGATGGCACGGAACTGCTCCTCGATCGCCACCACCCAGTCGCCTGCGGCTGCTGCGGACGCCGCGGAGTGCCGCAACTGTGCTGCGGTGCGGAGGTCGTCGTCGCCGAACAGCGAGCGGCGGCCGTCCGCCGTCCTCCTGTTCACACGGGGGCGGCCGAAGATGAAGAACGCTGCGACGATCAGCCCGGCGATCACCAGCACGACGGCGAGCAGCAGCACGGGGCCGGCGTCGCCGCCCGGACCCTGGAACAGCGAGGCGATCCAGTCCTGCACGGCCTTGGAGGCGAGGTCGAACCAGGTCGGCTTCGCGGTCTGATACTCGGGTTTCGCGAGTTCGTCGCCGATCCAGCGCCGAGCATCCGGTGAGCTCGGGTCGACAGGGATGTCGGCGCGCAGCAGAGAGAGGACGGCGCCCGTCATGCGGCGGGCGGGGGAGGCGGAGGCGGAGGGTATGAGCCGCCAGGCGGGTACGAGCCGCCGGGCGGGTACGAGCCGGGCGGGTACGAGCCCGGCGCCGGCGGGTACTGACCAGGCGCGGGCGGATACGGCGGCTGCTGCGTGAAGACCGGAGCGGACAGGTACGGGTCGGGGGCGTCCTGCCCGGTCTGGCGCGCCTCCACGAACCGCACCAGCTGCAGGTCCAGGCCCTCCTTGCGCATCCGGAGGTCGATGTAGATGAGTGCGACGACGGAGGTCTGCACCACGGCCATGATCGCGCCGACGATCGCTCCGACCACGCTGGCCAGCAGGTTGACGCCGAGCTGCCCGGCCAGCACCTGACTGAAACTGGACGCATCCGGCGAGGACAGCGACGTGGGCGCGAAGATGCCCCCGACGATGCCGCCGAGCAGGCCGAACGGGATGGAGATGATCTGCGCGACGGCGTAGACGATCACGGCGATGAGGGCGACCGTGCCGAAGGTCTTCCAGAAGTAGCCGGTGGTCAGCCCCCACGAACGCGCCATCGCACGGCGGATCGGGAGACGTTCGAGCACGATGGCGCTCGGCACGAGCACGAGCTTGGTGTTCAGCCAGATGGCGAGGACGATCAGGCCGAGGAACCCGAAGATGAGCACGAGCACGCCGCCGACCACCCCGGCGGGCCCGAGAGCGAACAGCACGGCGGTGATGACGGCGACCAGCGCGGCGGAGAGGAACCAGGCGAGGCCGAACAGGAAGGTCCAGGCGATCAGGGCGCCCACGCGCCCGCGCACCAGCCGCCAGACCCCGCGGAAGGTCAGCTTCTCGCCGACCGTCCCCCTGGCCACCTCGCCGACGATCACGCCCTGGAGCAGCGCGTTGGAGATGCCGTCGATCACGGCGGACAGCAGGCCGAGCACGATCGTGCCCCCGACCGCCCCCGCCATCAGGGCGCTGCGGTCGTCGGCGGTCGCGTTGATCGCCCTGTCCATCAGCAGGTAGATGCCGGAGAAGATGAGCACGCTCGCGATGATCGAGGGGATGCCCCTCAGCAGCAGCGCCGCGCCGACGGTGATCTTCGGGTTGCGCCGCAGCGTCTGGAACGGAGCGCCGATGAGCGTGCCGAAACTCAGTGGCCGAAGCGGGATGAGGCCGGGCTTCGGCGGGGGAGTCCAGCCGGGCTGCTGAGGGAAGCCTGCGCCGGGCTGGTCGTACTGGGTGAAGCCGGGCTGCTGCTGACCATAACCGGGCTGCTGCTGGCCGTATCCCGGCGCGTACTCCCCGTACTGCGGCGCGGGAGGGACGGGGGACTCGTTGCCCGCGCTCGCCCCTGCTCCATCGCCTGCCTGCGACCCCGGTGCCTGCCAGTTCTGCTCGTCGGTCACGCGGTGCCCCTCTTTCCCGTGCGTAGTCCGCTCCCATGCTGGCACATCCGGGGCGGGAGCACTGCCCCACCCACAGGGCACGTTCGGCAGGCTTTCACGGGTGGCGCAGGAGTGTCGACTACGCTGGCACGGAGACTTCAGCAGTCATCGGGACCTCAGTGGTCTCCGGCCGCCCGAGAATGGTTGTGGGAAACTTCGGAAATGAACAGTCGCATCCTGGTGGTCGACGACGACACCGCCCTCGCCGAGATGATCGGCATCGTGCTGCGCACCGAGGGATTCGACCCCGTCTTCTGTGAGGACGGCGCGCTAGCCGTCGACACGTTCCGCTCCTCGAAGCCCGACCTGGTGCTCCTCGACCTCATGCTGCCCGGACTGGACGGCATCGAGGTGTGCAGCCGCATCCGGGCGGAGTCCGGCACGCCCGTGATCATGCTGACCGCCAAGTCGGACACTGCGGATGTGGTCAAGGGCCTCGAGTCCGGCGCAGACGACTACATGGTCAAGCCGTTCAACCCGAAAGAGCTCGTCGCGCGCATCAAGACCAGGCTGCGTCCGGCATCCACGGTGCCCGTCGCCGAGCAGTTGCGGATCGGCGACCTCCTCGTCGACGTCGCAGGCCACGAGGTCAAGCGCGGCGACACCCGCATCAACCTGACCCCGCTCGAGTTCGACCTCCTGCTCGCCCTCGCCTCCAAGCCGCAGCAGGTGTTCACGCGCGAGATGCTCCTCGAACAGGTCTGGGGTTACCACTACAAAGCGGACACCCGCCTGGTGAACGTGCACGTCCAGCGCCTGCGCGCCAAGGTGGAGCAGGACCCGGACAACCCCAAGATCGTCATGACCGTGCGCGGGGTCGGCTACCGCGCCGGCGCCGTCACGTAGCACGCCGGAAGCGGCGCCCCGGATGCGGTACAGGTGGATGGACGGGCGATGGTGGCGGCAGCTTCCCTCGCAGCTCGTCGGCGTGTGGCGGCGCTCGCTGCAGGTCCGCACGGTCGCCATCACGCTGCTGCTGACCGGCATCGCCATCCTGATCACGGGCATCTACATGGCGCTCAGCATCAGCAACGACCTCTACCAGTCGCGGCTCGACCAGGCGCTCCGTGACTCCAGCAGGGCGACCACCTCCGCCCAGACCACGCTGAACGCCTCGGATGTCTCCGCGTCCGACACCGGGAAGAACCTGCTCAATTCCACGCTGCAGACCGTGCAGGGCGCCACGTCGAGCAGGCTCATCGCCGCCTACCGCGTGCCAGGGCAGGATGTGTCCGTGCCTGCGCCGCCCGACCGGTCCAGCCCCGGACTGAACGGCGTGATCTCCAGCGAGCTGCGCGCCCAGGTGCAGAACGGCGGGACCAAGCAGTTCTACCAGTCCGTCGCGCTGCCGGCGGGGAACGGGACCACCGACCCCGGCATCGTCGTCGGCACCCAGCTCACCCTGCCGAGCTACGGGCACTACGAGCTCTACATCGGCTACAACCTGCGCGATTCGGAGAACACCCTGCTGTTCGTGCAGGGCACCCTCCTGCTCGCCGGGTTCGCCCTCATCCTGCTCATCGGTGCGATCACCTGGGTGATCGTCCGGTTCGCCGTCCAGCCGATCCGGGTGGCGGCGGAGACCAGCGAGCGCCTGGCCGCCGGAGACCTGGCCGTGCGCATCCCGGAGCACGGTGAGGACGTGTTCGCGTCGCTGGCGCGCTCGTTCAACGGGATGGCGGACAGCCTTCAGAGCCAGATCAACCAGCTGGCGACGCTCTCGCAGTTGCAGCAGCGGTTCGTCTCGGACGTGTCGCACGAACTGCGCACGCCGCTCACGACCATCCGGTTGGCCGGCGACGTGATCTACGACCAGCGCGAGTCGTTCCCTCCAGCGACGGAGCGCACCGCCGAGCTGCTGCACACCCAGATCGAGCGGTTCGACCGGCTGCTGTCCGACCTGCTCGAGATCAGCAGGTACGACGCGGGCTCCGTCGCCCTCGACCCGGAGCCCACCAACCTGGTGCGCCTCGCCGACGACGTGGTCGACGAGCTGCGCACGCTGGCCGAGCAGAACGGCTCCGAGCTGCGACTGGATGCGCCGGGCGGCTACTTCGACGTCGGCATGGACCCGAGGCGCATCCGCCGCGTCGTGCGCAACCTCATCGGCAACGCCATCGAGCATGGCGACGGCAAGCCCGTGGTCGTGACCGTCGACAGCAACGAGAGCGCCGTCGCGCTCACCGTCCGGGACTACGGGATCGGGATGAGCCAGCAGGAGGTCAACCACGTGTTCGACCGGTTCTGGCGGGCGGACCCGTCGCGCAAGCGCACCATCGGCGGCACCGGGCTGGGACTCGCGATCTCGCTGGAGGACGCGACGCTGCACTCCGGCTGGCTGCAGGTCTGGTCCGCTCCTGGTGCAGGCTCCTGCTTCCGGCTGACCCTGCCGCGCGTGCCTGGCAAGGAGATCGCGTCGTCTCCGCTCCCGCTTCCGCCGGTCGACGCCGGAGCCACCGGGGTGGCCGGTGCGCGGGCGGGAACGCAGGAGCTGACGGACAAAGGGGCGACAGCATGAGACTCCACAGCCCGTTGCGCCGCACCGTCGCCGGTGTGGTCGCCGCCGTCGTGCTCTGCGTGCTCGCCGCGTGCGCGAGCATCCCGAGTTCGGGGCCGGTACGCCAGGGCGGTCCGGTTGCGCAGGTCAACGACCCGCTCGACCTCGACTTCAACCCGTCGCCGCCGGAGAAGGGCGCGACCCAGGAGCGGATCGTCCAGGGCTTCATCGACGCAGCGTCCAGCCCGAAGAACAACTTCGACATCGCCAGGAAGTACCTCACCAGATCGATGTCGGCCAAGTGGAACCCGGACGAGTCCGTGACGGTCGACGACGGCCGCAACCGGTCGTTCGACCACGACGGCAACCAGTGGAGCGTGCAGGTGAACCCGGTCGCCAACGTCGACAGCGTCGGTGCGTACCATCCAGTGTCGAGCACGGCGCCGGTCGGCCTCCGCTACGAGCTCGAGAAGCAGGACGGCGAGTGGCGCATCGCCGTGGCCCCGAACGGCGTGATCATCGACGACCCGACGTTCCGGTCTGTCTACTCCCAGCAGCCCGTCTACTTCTTCAGCCCCGACTACGCCTATCTGGTGCCGGATGCGCGCTGGTTCCCTGCCCGCGTCGCCACCGCGGCCACGCGGGTCGCGAGCGCCATCCTGGCCGGGCCGGCCAAGTGGCTGAACGGTGCCGTGACCAGCGCCTTCCCGCAGGGGACGCAGCTGGCGCTCCCGTCTGTGACGACCTCGGGAGGGGTCGCCAGGGTCGACCTGAGCTCGGAGGCCGGACAGGCGGACACGCTCGCCCTGCAGCGGATGCAGCTCGAACTCGAGCAGAGCCTCGGCAGCCTCGCGCAGAGCGTCGAGATCTCGATCGAGGGCAACCTGCAGCAGATCCCGCCGCTCAGCGACGCCAACGCGCCCACCCAGGACCCGCCCGTCGACTCCCACCCCATCGTCTACCGCCAGAACACCTTCGGCCTGCTGAGCGGGTCGAGCGTCACCGAGCTGAGCGGGATCAGCGACAAGATCGTCGCCCTGCAGCCCACCGCCGTCGCCCTGAACGCGGCACGGGATGAGGCGGCCGTGCTGTCCCACGGCGCGGCGTACGTCGTGCGCAAGAGCGCGGAGCCCGCAAAAGTGGATGCGCGCCCCGGCCTGATCGCGCCCGCCATCGACACGAGCGGCTGGGTCTGGTCGGTGCCGCAGGGCAGCCCGGGCGCGCTGCAGGCGTACAGCCAGGACGGGCAGGCGCATCCGGTGAAGACTGCGTGGCCGTCTGCGTCCGCGATCGAGTCGCTCGCGGTGTCCCGCGACGGAACGCGCGTGGTCGCGCTGCTCACGAACGGCCCGCAGACGCTCCTGGTCGCTGCGGGCGTCGTCCGCGGTGAGGCAGGGGTGCCGACAGCCCTCACCGAGCCGATCGAGCTGGCCGTCGGCCAGGGGACCCCACGTTCCGTCGCCTGGACCGGCGAGCTGACGGTCGCCGTGCTCAGCGACCTGAGCGGCGACGCGACGTCGATCTCCGAGCAGACCATCGGCGGCACGTCCACCACGACGGCGGGTCCGGGAGGGGGCATGACGATCGTCGGAGCAGGCGGCCTCGCCCGCTACCTGGTGCTCACCTCCGACGGCTCGCTGCAGGCCCCGACGGGCACAGGCTGGCAGGCGCAGACCGACAAGGTCGGCGCCGTCGCGGTACAGCTCGGCCAGCCGTGACCCTGCGGCGCTGAGAGCGGCGCAGCTGTTCTCTCCACAGGCCAGGTAGTTTGGCGCGTTCTCCACCGATTCCCACCGCCCGGTCCGCCGCGACCTCCCGCACGGGATGCTCGAACCATGACACCGACCACCCTGATCCGAGACTCCCTCCTCGACGCGGCCGCCGTGCTGCTCCCCGTGCGCTGTAGCGGCTGCGGCCGCCCAGACTGCGCCGTCTGCGCGAACTGCACGCGCGCCATGCGGCCAGGACCGATCGCGCCGGACGCCTTCGACCCTCCGCTGTTCGCTGCGCTCGACTACGACGGCGTGACCAGGCGCGTGCTGCTCGCCTTCAAAGACGGAGGGCGAACCGACGCCGCGCCCGTGCTCGCCGGAGCTTTGCGGGCGGCCATCATGGCAGCCCTTCCTCAGCTGCGACCGGATGCGCCTCCCGTGCGTCTCCGCCCTGATGCACCGCGCGCCGTCCTCCCCGTCGTCATCCCGTCGACCCGCGCCGCCTTCCGCCGCAGGGGATACCATCCGACGGCGATGCTCCTGCGCCGGTCGCGCATCCTGTCGCCCCCGTTGTGGCGCGCGCTGCGGCTCACCAGGCAGACCCACGACCAGGTCGGCCTCACCGCCGGCCAGCGTGCAGGCAACCGGGAGGGCAGCCTCGTCGCGTCCCCGCGGCTGCAGGGGAGGGACTGCCTGATCGTCGACGACATCGTCACCACGGGTTCCACCGTGCGGGAGGCGGCACGTGCCGTCGCCGCAGCCGGAGGCAGGATCGTCGCCGCCGTAGCAGTCGCGCGGACGCCGCTGCGAGGGGGCACGCCGCGGTTGTCCTGACGCACGGGGACCGCTCGGGAAACCTTCGGCAGATAGAGCACTTCTCCCTGTTCACTTCCGAGGCGGACGGCACTACGGTGGTCGAAAAGGTGTGGATGACCCGCCCTTCGTGATCCGGGCGGACGGCACGCCGGAACAGGGAGGTCTCCATGGACATCAACATCATCGGACGCAACCTGGGAATCACCGATCGTTTCCGTGAATACGCGACTGAGAAGGCGGAAAAGGTCTCGCACCTCGCCGAACGCGCGATCTCTTTCGAGATCAAAGTCAGCCGTCACAACGAGAAGGTCGGCACCCAGAACGGCGATGATCGCGTCGAACTGACACTCGTCGGCCCCAAGGCCGTCGTGAGGTCGGAAGCGACCGGGACCGACAAGTACGCGGCGTTCGACATCGCCCTCGGAAAGCTCCTGGAACGGGTGCGCAGGGCGAAGGACCGTCGCAAGGTGCATCGCGGCCAGCACAGGCCGACGTCGCTCCGAGAGGCGAGCACGGACGGCTTCAGCGCCGTCGGACTCGCAGCGGCCCCCGTCGCAGTACTCGATCAGGTGAGGACGGGCAGCGTTCCCGTCGTCTCCGATGATGCGGAAGGAGCGGAGGAGGCGGAGGACGATTACAGCCCCGTCGTCATCCGCAAGAAGGTGTTCGCCTCCGTCCCCATGACCGTCGACGACGCTCTGTACTACATGGAGCTCGTCGGCCACGATTTCTACCTCTTCATCGACCAGGAGAACCAGCGCCCGAGCGTCGTCTACCGCCGCAAAGGCTGGGACTACGGCGTGATCGCCCTGGACGACGAGGCGGAGGAACTGCAGGAGGTCGCGACCGCGAGCCGCAAGCTCGGAGGCTGACCGGCATCCGGTCTCGGTGCCACCGGCTTTGTGACACCGGAACAGCGCCGATGGTGGCGGCCCAGGCGGCCGTCACCATCGGCGCCCCTGTTTGCCTCCGTCGAATCCTGCCCGACTCCCTGCGCAAAACCCTGCTATACGTACCATAAAAGCTCCGCTCGATGTACCATAAAGAGCCTGCTCGGCGTGCCACAGAGCGTTTGCCCGCCGCAGCACAGCGCGCGGGCGAGGCAGATTTCGTGCGGAGGGCACATGACGTATACCGAACGCACCCTCGATCGCGTCCTCGATCTGCTCATGGTCGACCTCCCCGCGATTGCGATCGAAGGACCGAAGGGCGTCGGAAAGACCGCGACAGCGGAGCAGCGAGCAACGCGCGTGTTCCGCCTCGACGATCCTGAGGACGCCGAACTGCTGCGCGCTTCCCCGGGCATGATCGCAACCGCCGAGCGTCCGGTCCTCATCGACGAATGGCAACGATATCCGGCGTCCTGGGACCTCGTGCGACGCGCAGTCGATACGGACTATCGTGGCGGCCAATTCCTGCTCACCGGGAGCAGCCTGCCAGCGGATGCTCCGGCGCACACCGGGGCTGGCCGCATCGTCTCGCTTCGAATGCGAGGGCTCTCCTTCGACGAACGAGCGATCGAACGGCCCACGGTGTCGTTCGGAGGTCTCTTCGATGGTGGACAGGACATCGCGGGGCGCACGACGATCGATCTGTCCCGATACGTCGAAGAGATCGCCGCTTCGGGGTTTCCTGCCGTCCGCACCCTGAGTTCACGCGCGCGCCGAGCAACGCTCGACGGGTACATCACGCGAATGCTGGAGCACGAACTCACCGAGCGGGGGGTCGGAGCACGGCAGCCCCTGCAGCTGCGCCGTTGGCTGGCCGCGTATGCGCGGGCCACGGCATCGACGGCCACGCACTCGACGATCGCCTCCGGTGCCCACGAGAACGAGGGTGGCGCGACACCACGGCAGACCGTGAACCGGTATCGCGACGCGCTGGCTCAGTTCTGGATGCTCGACGAGCTTGCCGCCACAAACCTGCCCTTGACCGGTATCCGCCTCGGCGAGGCACCGAAGCACTTCCTCGCCGATCCGGCCATCGCTGCCCGACTGCTCGACCTGGACGAGGACCGGCTCATCGCCGGGGCAGCCACCGACATGCTCGGGCCCCAGGACCGGACCGCGCTCGGCGCCCTCTTCGAGGCGCTCGTGGTGATGACCGTGCAGACGCACGCACAGGCTGCCGACGCACGCCTTTCCCACCTTCGAACTCGTAACGGCGACCATGAGATCGACATCATCGCGCGTCGTCACGATGGAAGGACCGCCGCGATCGAGGTGAAGCTCGCTGGCGCTCCGACCGACCGGGACGTGCGGCATCTGCTGTGGCTGAAACGGCTCCTCGGCGACGATCTCGCGGATATGGTCGTCGTCACCACCGGCCCCTATGCGTACCGGCGGACTGACGGTGTCGCTGTAGTCCCGCTCAGCCTTCTCGGACCGTGAACGCCCGGCGCCCCGCTTTCCGGAGCGCCCTCACAGGAACTACCCGCCGAACGCAACGGCGAAACAAGTACGATATGTCTAGCGTCGGCCACGGCCGGCGGTTCGACGTGCGCCCGACTGGGCGACAGGCGACATCAGCCTGAACAAACAAAGTGGAGTGCATACGTGGCCTCAGTATTGGAAAGGGTCCTCCGAGTCGGCGAGGGCCGTACCCTCCGTCGCCTGGAGGCGTACGCCAAAGCGGTGAACGCGCTCGAGGACGACTTCAGCGAACTCACCGACGAAGAGCTCATGCACGAGACCGTCGAATTGCGGGAGCGATACAGCAACGGCGAGTCCCTCGACGACCTGCTGCCCGAGGCCTTCGCCGCGGTGCGCGAGGCCGCGAAGCGCACCCTCGGGATGCGTCACTTCGACGTGCAGATCATGGGCGGCGCCGCCCTGCACCTCGGCAACATCGCCGAGATGAAGACCGGTGAGGGCAAGACCCTCGTCGCCACGACGGCCGCGTACCTCAACGCGATCGCCAGCCGCGGCGTCCACGTCATCACGGTCAACGACTACCTCGCCAGCTATCAGTCCGAGCTGATGGGCCGCGTGTTCCGCGCGCTCGGCATGAGCACCGGCGTGATCCTCGCCGGCCAGACGCCGGAGGAGCGCCGCGAGCAGTACGCGGCAGACATCACGTACGGCACCAACAACGAGTTCGGCTTCGACTACCTGCGCGACAACATGGCGTGGCAGGCGAGCGACATGGTCCAGCGCGGCCACTTCTTCGCGATCGTCGACGAGGTCGACTCCATCCTCATCGACGAGGCCCGCACCCCGCTGATCATCTCCGGTCCGTCCTCCGGTGAGGCGAACCGCTGGTTCAACGAGTTCGCCAACCTCGCCAAGCGTCTCGAGCCGGAGGTCGACTTCGAGATCGACGAGAAGAAGCGCACCGTCGGCGTGCTCGAGCCCGGAATCGAGAAGGTCGAGGACTACCTCGGCATCGACAACCTCTACGAGTCGGCCAACACGCCGCTCATCTCCTTCCTCAACAACGCGATCAAGGCGAACGCCCTGTTCAAGCGCGACAAGGACTACGTCGTGATGAACGGTGAGGTGCTGATCGTCGACGAGCACACCGGCCGCATCCTGATGGGTCGCCGCTACAACGAGGGCATCCACCAGGCCATCGAGGCGAAGGAGGGTGTCGAGGTCAAGGCCGAGAACCAGACCCTCGCCACGGTCACCCTGCAGAACTACTTCCGCCTCTACAAGAAGCTGTCCGGCATGACCGGTACGGCCGAGACGGAGGCCGCCGAGTTCATGAGCACGTACAAGCTCGGCGTCGTCCCCATCCCGACGAACAAGCCGATGCAGCGCATCGACCAGTCCGACCTCGTCTACAAGAACGAGCAGGCGAAGTTCGCCCAGGTGGTCGAAGACATCGCGGAGCGCCACGAGAAGGGCCAGCCTGTCCTCGTCGGAACGACCAGCGTCGAGAAGAGCGAGTACCTCTCCCGCCTGCTCGCCAAGAAGGGCGTGCGGCACGAGGTGCTCAACGCCAAGAACCACGCGCGAGAGGCCGCGATCGTCGCGCAGGCCGGACGCCTCGGCGCCGTCACCGTCGCCACCAACATGGCCGGTCGTGGAACAGACATCATGCTCGGCGGCAACGCCGAGTTCATCGCCGTCGCCGAGATGAACGCCCGCGGCCTGTCGCCCGTCGACACCCCGGAGGAGTACGAGGCGGCCTGGGATGAGGTCTTCAACTCCGTCAAGGAGAAGGTCCAGACCGAGGCGGACAAGGTCGTCGCGGCGGGCGGGCTCTACGTGCTCGGCACGGAGCGCCACGAGTCGCGCCGCATCGACAACCAGCTGCGCGGTCGTTCCGGCCGTCAGGGCGACCCGGGCGAGAGCCGCTTCTACCTGTCGCTGACCGACGACCTGATGCGCCTGTTCAACGCGGGAGCAGCCGAATCGCTGATGGGCAGAGGAAACGTCCCCGACGACCTCGCCATCGAGTCGAAGGTGGTCAGCAGGGCCATCCGCAGCGCCCAGTCGCAGGTGGAGGCCCGCAACGCGGAGATCCGAAAGAACGTCCTCAAGTACGACGACGTCCTCAACCGCCAGCGCGAGGCGATCTACGGCGACCGCCGTCGCATCCTCGAGGGCGACGACCTGCACGAGCGCACGCAGCAGTTCCTCACCGAGGTGATCGACGACATCCTCGACCAGCACACGGGCGAGGGCAACGGCGACGACTGGGACTTCGACGCCCTGTGGGCCGAGCTGAAGACGCTCTACCCGGTGGGCGTGACGATCGACGAGGTCATTACCGAGGCGGGCAACAAGGGCAAGATCAACCGCGACTTCATGCGCCGCGAGATCCTGTCGGATGCGCGGATCGCCTACAAGAAGCGCGAGGAGTCGCTCGGTTCGCCCGCAATGCGCGAACTGGAGCGCCGCGTCGTCCTCTCGGTGATCGACCGCCGCTGGCGCGACCACCTCTACGAGATGGACTACCTGAAGGACGGCATCGGCCTGCGCGCGATGGCCCAGCGCGACCCGCTGGTCGAGTACCAGCGCGAGGGCTACGCGATGTTCCAGCAGATGATGGGCTCGATCCGCGAGGAGACGGTCGGCTTCCTGTTCAACCTGGAGGTGGAGGTCAACGAGGCTCCCGGCGAGGTCGAGGCGCCGAGCGTGGCCGCCAAGGGCCTCGGCCGCGGCGACGACGACGCCCCGCTCAGCTACTCGGCTCCGAGCGACGCCGGCGGCGTCGAGGTCCGCAACCAGCGCGGCCAGATCGAGCAGAGCGCCACCGCCCGCGCCCAGCGTGCGCAGGCGCAGCTGAACGAGGCATCGGCGCCCCCCGCACAGGGCGGCACCCAGCGTGGAGCCTTCGGCCAGCGCGTCTCCGACAGCGACGACGCCGCGCCCGCCAACCGCGCAGAGCGCCGCGCCCAGGGCAAGAAGCGCTGACCAGCTCCTGACCGACCACGAATGGCCGCCCCGCCCGGGCGGCCATTCGCGTCTCCGCCTGGTGACTTCACAGCACGGTCATCGCGCTCGCCCTCCAGCGCGAGCCGACCACGTCGAGGCGCATGGCGACGGCGCGCGTGCGGTTGGGCTGGTGCACGAGCACGACGGCCTCGATCACGCCCTCGCGGGGCGTCGCGATGTACGGCTCGCCGACCCAGAGGCGCGGGCGCTGCACCGGGTTGCCCGCGATCTTCCTGGTGCGCTCCGAGATGGTGGTGCGTCGCAGCAGATGCACGAAGACCGAGTCGCTCACCCAGCGGCTGAGCTGGTCGATGTTCCTCGCTCCGGCCAGCACCTCGATGACGCGCAGAGCGAGGTTGGCTGCGAGGGGCGCCGGATCGGGCAGCCCGTCCGGGCGCGGGGCGGCTGGAAGCTCTGCGACGGACCGGAACGGCGCTGCCCCACCCTCGGGTGCCCGGCCGCGTCCACGCGCCTCCTGAGCCGCTTCAGGCGCAGCCACCGCATCCACCCCCTGCCGCGCCCGGAGGCGCATCCCGGCCCGTTCGCGGAGGGTGGTCGGGCTGGTGCGGTCGTCGTGGTGGTTGAGAACGGTGGTCACAGGAGTTTTCCCCTCGTCGTGGCCGCGGCTGTGCGGCGACTTGCTTCGGTGCTGGCAGCGGGAAGCCTCTCCTCGCTCCGGCTGCCGCGTGAGTGTCACTCAAGCAGGCGCGTCCGCGGGGAGTCCAGGGCTCTAACACAGGCTGTGGATAACATCCGTGATCGTGTCGGGGGACTGCCTAGACTAGGTGCGTGTCGACGCTCAGTGATCTTGTGCATGCCCATACCCGTTCCTCGGAGGAGGACGTCGATTGGCTGCACGGCCTCGTCGGGGACTGGCAGCTTCTCGCCGATCTGGCCTTCGCCGACATCGTGCTCTGGGTGCCGACCACCGATGACGATTTCGTCGCCGTCGCGCACGCGCGCCCGTCGAGCGCCGCGACCCTGTTCTACCGTGACTTCGTCGGCCAGCGGATCAAGCCGGAGTGGCGGCAGCAGGTCACGGATGCGTTCCAGACCAAGCAGATCATCGACACCAACGCGCCGGACTGGTTCGAGGAGACGCCGACCAGGGTGCTCGCCGTCCCAGTCATCCGGCGGCTGAGCGTCAACTCTCCGGAGACCGCCGAGCAGCCTGTCGCCGTCATCACGCGGCACTCCAACCTCAGCGAGGCGCGCACCCCCGGCCGTCAGGAACTCACGTTCAACGCGTGCGCCAACGACCTCTTCAACATGATCGCCACCGGCGACTTCCCCGACCTGGGGGCGCCGAGCGGCCCGCGGCGTGGAGCGCCCCGCGCCTCCGACGGACTCATCCGGCTCGACGTGGATGGGATCACCACCTTCGCCAGCCCGAACGCCCTCAGCGCGTTCAACAGGATGGGCTTCACCGAGGAGCTGGAGGGCGAGTCCCTCGCTACCGTCACCACCCGGTTGCTGTCCGGCCGGATGACCGTCGACGAGTCCCTTCCGCTCGTCGTCACCGGGCGTGCACCGTGGCGCACCGACATCGAGGCGCGCGGCGTCACCGTGTCGCTCAGGGCCATCCCGATCCGCAACAGGGGGGAGCGCGTCGGCGCGATCGTCCTCTGCCGCGACGTGTCCGAGCTGCGGCACCAGGAGCGCGAGCTCATCACCAAGGATGCGACCATCCGGGAGATCCACCACCGGGTGAAGAACAACCTGCAGACCGTCGCGTCGCTGCTGCGCATCCAGGCCCGACGCACGCACTCGGAGGAGGCCAGGGAGGCCCTCAACCAGGCGATGCGCCGGGTGGCGGCCATCGCGGTCGTGCACGACACACTCTCCACCGGGCTCAACCAGATCGTCGACTTCGACGACGTGTTCGCCCGGGTGCTGCTGCTGGTGGCCGAGGTCGCGTCGAGCCACAACACGACCGTGCACCCGAAGTCGTCCGGCAGCTTCGGTTCACTGCCGAGCGAGTACGCGACGCCGCTCGCGCTCGCACTCACCGAGCTCGTCACCAACGCCGTCGAGCACGGGCTCGCGGGTCGCGAGGGCGAGGTGGAGATCATCGCCGACCGCTCGGAGGACTCGCTCACGGTCAAGGTGGTCGACAACGGCTCCGGCCTGCCGGAGGGCAAGGTGGGCAGCGGGCTCGGCACGCAGATCGTGCGCACGCTCATCCAGGGCGAGCTGGGCGGCACGATCGACTGGCACACGATGATGGGGCAGGGCACAGAGGTGACCATCGAGGTGCCGCTGCGCTACCTCACGAAGTCATAACGTCCGATCGTTCGCACCTGCCGCAGCCATCTGTAGCGGTGAAAACGTGGTTCGGGACGAATCGTTCCGCGCAAACGGCGTTTCGTAGCACAAATGCCGCGCAACAGGCTCCGGATGCGCGCCCGCTGGACGGATCGCATTCCGGTTTGACAGCCCCCATGGCAACGGGGGCAGAATGGTCCGCCGTGACCGCCTCCGCCAAGAACACCCGCGCATCCGCTCCCCTCGACGGCAAGTACTTCGACATGATCTCGTCGACGTCGAGTGTGGTGGCCGAGGATGCTCCCACACGTTTCCTCTACCGTGAGGACTCCGGGGTGCTGTGGGGCGAGTATGTCGGCGACACCGTCGCGGTCGGCCGCTTCGTCGGGCGCAGGGAGGACGACGTGCTGCACATCTCGTTCGTGCACCACGGCATCGACGGCAGCACGGCGCAGGGGAGTGCCACGTCGACGCTCTCCACCGACGACGACGGCCGGCTGATCCTCACCGAGGAGTTCGCGACCCCGGATGGCGCGCAGCACGTCTCCGTGTGCCGCGAGGTGGCGTAGCTCAGCTCACCGCCGTCTGCGCGGATCGGCCGTCGCCCGCTCCGCCCGCTGGTCGCTGGTGCGGACGAACCGGGTCATGCCGTAGCGCTCGCCCGAGGTCTGCAGTGCGTCGGAGGCGACCCGGGGCATCCGGAGCGACACCCTCGTCGCCTGCTCGTCCATGAGGAACACCGTGACCGTCGCCTTGATCGACGGCCACTGCGCGAGCCGGGTGGCCACAAGGTTGTGGATGGCGGAGACGCCGCTGGCGCGGACGAGCAGCATCGCGTCGTGCTCGCCGGTCATCACGGTGAAGTATTCGAGTTCCGGCAGGGTCTCCAGCCTGCTGCGGAAGTCGGCCCACTGGCTCTGCCGGAGGGTGACGAAGACCAGTGCTGAGACGCTCAGGCCGACGGCGGCCGGGTCGATGTCGGCGTGCACCCCGCGGATCACGCCGTTCTTCACGAGAGCCTCGTAGCGGGCGTACGCGTTGGAGCGCGAGATGCCGAGTTCTTCGGCCAGGGCGGCGATGGAGGTGCGGCCATCCTCTCGCAGAAGTTCCAGCATCCGGATATGCGTCTCGTCGAGTTCCATGCGCCCTCACATTCGTCCTCCGAGCGGGCGAAATGGCCCGCGTGATGGAGATAATATGCCGTCGAGGGCAGAAGCGCAGCACATTCGTCCGAGATTTCTGCGCAAAGTTGACACACATTCATGGATGACAGTAATTTCACACCTAACCTTCCAACCAAGTCAAAGGGGTCATCCGTGTCCCATTCCCTGCGTCGCGCCGGCCTCGTCGGCATCGCAGTCGCCAGCGCGCTCGTCCTGAGCGCCTGCGGCGGCACCTCCAACAACGCGTCATCGTCTGGCGGAAAGTCGATCGTGGTCGACGCTTCGTTCGACCTGAAGACCGCAGACCCGAACCGCGAGTACGAGACGACCGGCGGCATGGTCGCCCACGCTCTCTACCAGACCCTCCTCACCTTCGACGGCAGCGATGTCTCGAAGCCGGTCGACGGGCTCGCCAGCTACACCATGTCGGCCGACAACAAGGTGCTCACCCTCACCATGAAGGGCGACTCCACGTTCTCGGACGGCTCGAAAGTGACCGTCGACGACGCCGTGTTCTCGCTGCAGCGCGTGCTCGGCATCAAGGGCAACCCGTCCTTCCTGCTCGACGGCATCACCGTGGCGAAGACCTCGGACACCACGCTGACGCTCACATCGGCAGAGCCGAACCCCGCTCTCCCGTACATCCTTCCCAACCCGGCGCTCGGCGTCGTGAACCAGAAGGTCGTCGAGAAGAACGGCGGATCGGCGACCGCAGACGACAAGGCGGAGTCCTTCCTCAACAAGACGTCGGCAGGCTCCGGCCCGTACATGCTCGAGTCGTTCGACGCCGCCTCCCAGGTGGTGCTGAAGAAGAACCCGAAGTACAGCGGCAAGGCTCCGGCATACGACCGCGTCGTGCTGCGCAACGTGCAGGGACCGACCCAGAAGCTGAACGTGGAGGCGGGCGACTCGCAGATCGCACTCGACCTGAACCCCGACCAGGTCGCGGCCATCGACGCCTCCAAGGTCAACGTCATCTCGGCGGCGTCGCGATACACGATCTTCCTCCTCCTCAATCAGGACAAGGCCGTCGACCCGTTCACCAGCAACCCGGACTTCCTGGACGCCGTCAAGAAGGGGATCGACTACGACAAGATCCTCGACCTGGCCGGCAAGGGGTCCGAGCGGCCGGGCGGCGTCATACCGTCGATCTTCATCGGCGCGCTGAAGGCGTCGGACGGCAACCAGTTCGACCTCAGCGGCGCGAAGGCGGCGCTCGCGAAGTCCGGATACAGCGGCCAGACGGTCAAGCTGAACTTCCCGAACGACATCACGGTGCAGGGCCTGTCGCTGCAGTCGGTCGCCGAGTCCATCCAGGCTCAGCTGAAGACCGTCGGCATCACCGTCCAGCTCGCCCCCGCGCCCGTCGCCACCGAGCTGGATGCGTACCGCAACGGCAAGGAGCCGATGGGACTGTGGTACTGGGGCCCGGACTTCCCGGACCCCTCGAACTACCTGGCGTTCACCCCCGGTGAACTGGTCGGCCTCCGCGCCGGCTGGACGGCGGATGCCGACCCGGCCGTGAGCGACCTGGCAGCGAAGGCCAAGGCCGCGACCGGCACGGAGGAGCGCACCGCCGCCTACCAGGCGCTGCAGAAGGCGCAGAACGCCTCAGGGCCGTTCATCCCGCTGCTGCAGCCTGCGCAGAACGTGGTGACCGCGAAGTCCATCACGTCCCTGTCGCTCAACCCGCTCTGGACGATCGACTTTGCGGGCATCAAGTAAGACGCCTCCGGGCGAACGCGAGAGGAACGCGCCGGCGGGGATCCCCCCGCTGGCGCGTTACCTCGCGATCCGGCTCGGCATCACCGTCCTGCTCCTCTTCGGAGTCACGCTCGTCACGTTCACGCTGACCAACCTCGTCCCGGCAGACCCCGTGCAGGCGGCCCTCGGCGAGCAGGCGGCCGCCGACCCGGCGATCGTGCAGCAGTTCCGCGAGGCGCAGGGACTCGACAAGCCGCTGCCGGTGCAGTACCTCACCTACCTCGGTCACGTGCTCCAGGGCAACCTCGGCACGTCCACTCAGACGCACAACGCCGTCGCCTCCGACCTGTCGCGGGCGTTCCCCGCCACGATCGAGCTGGCGGTGACCGCGATCGTCATCTCGATCGTCCTGGGCATCGGCCTCGGCCTGATCGCCGCCCTCAAGCGGCGCACGTTCTGGGATCAGCTCATCCGGGTCATCAGCCTCATCGGCGTCTCGATGCCCGCGTTCTGGCTGGCGCTGGTCGTCTACTTCGTCTTCTTCTACCAGCTGCACCTGTTCCCCGGGTCGGGCCGGCTGGCACCGACGGCCATCGCGCCTCCGCAGGTCACGGGCCTCTATACCGTGGATGCGCTGCTCGCCGGTGACCTGCCGACGTTCTGGGATGCGGTCTACCACCTCATCCTTCCCGCCTCCGTGCTCGCGCTGTACACGATCGGCCTGCTGACCAGGTTCGCGCGCTCCGCCGTGCTCGAAGTCCTGGACCTCGACTACGTGCGTGCCGCCAGGGCCAAGGGCCTCCCCGCGCACACCGTGGTGTTCCGCTACGTGCTGCGCGGCTCGCTCGTGCCGATCATCACCGTGGTCGGCCTGGCGTTCGGCTCCCTGCTCTCGGGCACCGTGCTCGTCGAGAAGATCTACTCCTGGCACGGGCTCGGCGAGTACGCGTTCTCCGCGGCGACCAAGCTCGACCTCCCGGCCATCATGGGCGTCGGCCTCGTGGTCGGCTTCGTCTACATCGGGCTCAATCTGGTGGTCGACATCGCGTACGGTCTGATCGACCCGAGAGTGAGGACGGCATGACCCAGGACGTTCTCTCCCGCGGGCTGCGCCGCCCGTTCCGCGCCAGGCTCAACGTGCCGCGCGCGATGCGGACGCCGCTCGCCGTCACCGGCGGCGCGATCGTGGTGGTGTGGCTGCTGGTCGCGATCCTCGCACCGTGGATCGCGCCGTACGACCCTCTTGCCCAGAGCTTCACCAAGCTGCTCGCCCCGAACCCGGTCAACTGGTTCGGCACCGACGAGGTGGGGAGGGATGTGCTCTCCCGCGTCATCGCCGGCGCGCGCGTCTCCATCCTGCTCGCGCTGCTGCTGGTGGCGTCGTCGCTGGTGATCGGCTCGATCCTCGGGGCCGTCGCCGGATACATCGGCAAGGCGGCCGACGAGATCATCATGCGCATCGCCGACCTGGTGTTCGCGTTTCCGACGATCATCCTCGCGATGGTGATCGCCGCATCCCTCGGCCCGAGCCTGACCAACGCGGTGATCGCGATGCTGATCGTGTCGTGGCCCGCATACGCCCGCGTCACCCGTTCGCTGGTGCTGGGGGCGCGCACGAGCGAGTACGTGATCGCGGGACGTCTGCTGGGCAACAGCCCGGTGGTGTCGCTGTCGAAGGACATCCTGCCCAACATCATCGCGCCGGTGTTCGTGCTGGCGACCCTGGATGTCGGCACGGCGATCCTGCTGCTCTCCGGCCTGTCGTTCCTCGGCCTCGGCGCCGTGCCGCCGACACCGGACTGGGGCGCGATGGTCTCGTCCGGCGTCCTCAACTTCTCGTCCTGGTGGATCGCCGTGTTCCCGGGGCTCGCGATCCTCTCCGTGGTGCTCGCGTTCAACTTCCTCGGGGACGCCCTGCGCGACTCCCTGGATCCGCGCACGGCTGAGAGCGTTCAGGGGAGGGCACTGTGAGCGGGTTGAGCATCCGGAATCTGACGATGTCGATCGGGTCAGGCGAGCGTGCGAAGCACATCCTGCGCGGCATCGACCTCGAGGTGCCCGCGGGCCGGATCACCGGGCTGGCCGGCGAGTCGGGGTCGGGCAAGACCATGACGGGGCTCGCGGCCCTCGGGCTGCTGCCCGCCGGATCGCAGACCGGCGGCACGATCGAGTTTGATGGGCGCAACCTGCTCGAACTGCGGGGGAGAGCGCTGAACGAGCTGCGCGGCTCGCGGGTCGCGATGGTGTTCCAGGATCCGACGGCGAGCCTGCACCCGATGCTCACGATCGAAGGGCAGCTGACCGACCACCTCAGAGCGCACCGCAAGATCTCCAAGAAGGAGGCCGTTGCGCGCGCCATCGACACGCTCGAACTGGTGAAGGTGCCCGACCCGGCCGGGGCGCTGAAGAAGTACCCGCACCAGTTCTCCGGAGGCCAGCTGCAGCGCATCGCCATCGCGATGGCGATCATCTGCGGGCCGTCCGTGCTGGTCGCCGATGAGCCGACGACCGCGCTCGACGTGACCGTGCAGGCGGGCATCCTGCGGCTGCTGCGCACCCTGTGCGACGAGCTCGACCTCGCAGTGCTGCTCGTCACGCACGACCTCGGCGTGATGTCGGCGCTGGCGGACACCATCGCGGTGATGCGGAACGGAGAGATCGTCGAGCACGGCGACCGGTTCCAGATCATCACCGACCCGCAGAACGAATACACGCGCGCGCTCATCGACGCGCTGCCCAGCACCGACAGGGATGCATCATGAGCCTGCTCGACATCGAAGACCTCGTCGTCACGTACAAGCAGCCGGGTCGCGGGCGGCTGACCGCCGTCGACGGCGTCAGCCTGCGCCTCGACAAACGCCAGGTGCTCGGCCTCGTCGGCGAATCGGGATGCGGCAAGTCGACGATCGCCCGCGCGGTCTGCGGCCTCGAGCCCGTGCAGCACGGGAGCATCCACTTCGAGGGCGAGCCGGTGCGCCGGCTGGGGCTGCGGAAGCGCGACAAGGCGCAGCTGCGCATCCAGATGGTGTTCCAGAATCCGTATGCGTCGCTCAACCCGCGGAGGACCATCGCGAGCCAGCTGACCGACGGCCTGCGCATCAACCCGGACCGGTCGGCCTGGACGGTCGCGTCGCTGCTCGAAGCCGTCGAACTGGATGCGTCGGCCGCGACCAAGCACCCGCACGCGTTCTCGGGCGGGCAGCGTCAGCGGATCGCCATCGCGCGTGCCATCGCCACCGGACCGGACCTGCTGATCGGCGACGAGCCGATCGCGTCGCTCGACGCCTCGCTGCAGGCGCGCGTGGCCGGGATGATGCGCACCCTGGCGATTGAGACGGGCGCCGCCCTGCTGTTCATCAGCCACGACCTCGCCATCGTGCGCGAGATCGCCGACGACGTCGCGGTGATGAGCGCCGGGCGCATCGTCGAGCGCGGCCCGGTCGCCGAGGTCTGGAACAACCCGCAGGCGAGCTACACGCGCCGCCTGCTCGCCGCCATCCCGAAGGTCGACGGCCTCGGCCAGCTCCCCGGCTGACCGCGCGGTCGTTGTCGTCGTCGGCGCGCGTTAAATACGAAAGCCGAGGCCGCTCCCTCGAATGCTAGGTGTGCGAGGGAGCGCCTCGGCGGGGCGCCTCGTGCTGTGGCGGGTCTAGGAGGCCCGGCGTGCGCGGGCTGCGCGGCGCTTGAGCGCGCGGCGCTCGTCTTCGGAGAGGCCACCCCAGACGCCGGAGTCCTGTCCGGTCTCGAGGGCGTACTGGAGGCAGATCTCGGTCACGGTGCAGCGGGCGCACACGGACTTCGCCTTGTCGATCTGGTCGACGGCGGGCCCGGTGTTGCCGACGGGGAAGAAAAGCTCGGGGTCCGCTGTGAGGCAGGCAGCTTTGTCGCGCCAGTCCATGAAGATGTGCTCCTTGTTTGCTGATTGTTCCCCGGCCGCTACGGCCTAGGATGCATGGTAAGCAGTCGAGCTACAGGGTGAATGATCCGTGGGGGATAGACCTGCCCACGACCCTGTGAGCGCTAACTCGACCTCGAATATGCTCCCATAGCGCATAATCCGAATCAATAGTTTTGTATGAGATAACGCTGTGAACACAAGCGAGAAATGAATGAGTGCTAGAGTTCCGCCCCCCGATGGGGACCAGTCCGACCGTTCCACCGACCCGCGTCTCGACCGTCAGGGCGAGCCTGTGAGCGCGGCCTCCGACGTCCACCGGCGGCCGCCTCTGCTGGTCGCGCTCGCCGTCCTGCTCTTCCTGGAGGCGCTGCTCGTCGCCGGGGCGGCGGTGTGGCTGCTCGTCGAACTGCTCACGGTCACGCCGGAGTCGTTCACGACGGCTGTCGCCATCCTGGTGCTCGTGGTCATCGCGGCCATCTGGGTGGTCGCGACCGCGATCGGAGCGCTCAGGGCGCAGAACTGGACGCGTGCGTCGGCGGTGACCATCCAGATCCTGCAGATCGCGGTCGCCGTCGGTTCCTTCCAGGGCCTCTACGCGCGTCCCGACCTCGGCTGGGCGTTGCTCGTCCCCGCGCTCGTCGGCATCGTCCTCGCCGTCTCGCCGCAGGTGGTCAAGGCCACGACGCGCAACACTGTGCAACACGAATAGGGCCGATGCGGGAACAAGTCGCAGACTCTGATGGTTATGGCAGACATCGTGACTGAAACATCCATCGCTCCGCTCGCCTCCTCATCCACCATCGACGAAGCCCGCGCCGGCCACCAGGCGTGGCGCGAATGGCGTCTCGCCTCCGTCGTCGCGGCGACGGGCAACCTCAGCCTCATCGAGACCCGCTGGCTTGCCGAGGGCGATACGACGACCACTCAGGATGCGCTGGCCGGGCACCCGGACACCGTCACGGCCACCGAGCTCACCCGCACCAACCTGGAGACGGGGCAGCCGGAGCGCGGCATCCGTCTCTGGGACGCGAATTCGCCCGCGATCCAGGCGTTCGAGACCATCACGGCGTTCCCGTTCAACCCCGAGTGGGTCATCGAGGCCACCTTCACGCCGGTCGACGGCGCCCGCACGGTCCCGTTCGAGCACATCCGCGACAACGGAGGCACCCGCGACCTCGTCGTCCCGGGCGACATCACCTTCAGCAAAGACGGCGTCGAATACTCGCTGAGCGCGTTCGACGACGACGGAACACTGCTGCTCGTCTTCGGCGACCCGACCAACGGCGCGGAGGGCGACGACGGCACGTACGGTTCCGGCCGCTTCCTGTTCGTGCAGCACGACGGCGACAAGGCCGTCCTCGATTTCAACCGTGCCTTCGTGCCCCCGTGCGGTTTCTCGGACCAGTACAACTGTCCGCTCCCGCCGCGCAACAACCGCTTCGCCGTCCCTGTGGACGCGGGCGAGAAGGTCGTCGTGTTCCGCGACGGCTTCGCGCACTAGCGGCGGCGCACGGCACCCGCGCGCAGCGCGCGCAACAGCTTCACAGCACAGCATCCCAACCCCCACCAGGAGAACTCCGTTGAGAAAGAAATCCCTTCTCGTCGTGCTCGCCACGGCCGTCGCCACCACTCTGGCTCTGGCCGGATGCTCGGGCGGCTCGTCGTCGTCGAGCGGCGCAGACGCATCTATCGCCATCGGCTCGCTGTATGAGCCCGTCAACCTCGACAACACGGCCGGCGGCGGCCAGGGTGTCACCGAGGCGCTGAACGGCAACGTCTACGAGGGCCTGTTCAAGCTCACCGACGACGGCAAGGTCGAGCCCCTCCTCGCCACGAAGTACACGATGAGCGACGACGGCCTCACGTACACGTTCACGCTGCGCGACGGCGTGAAGTTCCACTCCGGCAAGGCGCTCACCAGCGCAGACGTCAAGAGCAGCATCGAGCGGGTGACCGCCGCCGACTCGCAGTCCGCCCGCAAGTCGCAGCTCGCCGTGATCTCCGGCATCGCGACCCCGGACGACAAGACCGTCGTCATCTCGCTGAAGTCACGCTCGATCTCGCTGCCGTACAACCTCAGCTACATCTGGATCTACGGTCCGGGCACCAAGAACTACAAGACCGCGGAAGACGGCACCGGCCCGTACACGCTCGGCACCTGGAAGCGCGGGAGCTCGCTGAGCCTCGAGCGCTCGGCCGGCTACTGGGGCGACAAGGCGAAGAACAAGGAGGTCGTCTTCGACTACTTCACCGACGCCACCGCCCTCTCCAACGCCCTGGTGACCAACCAGGTGGACGTGGTCACCAGCATCCAGAGCCCGGATGCGCTCACTCAGTTCGACGGCAACAAGGACTACACGATCTCCAACGGCAAGTCCACGACGAAGGAGCTGCTGGCCTTCAACGACAAGGTCGCCCCGTTCGACAAGGTCGAGGTGCGCAAGGCCGTCTACTCGGCGATCGACACGAAGAAGCTGCTGAGCTCCATCTGGGGCAAGTACGGCACGCTGATCGGCTCGATGGTCCCGCCGAGCGACCCCTGGTACGAAGACCTCACGAAGGTGAACCCGTACGACGTGACGCTGGCCAAGAAGGAGCTGGCGGCCGCCGGTCTCCCGAACGGCTTCACCTTCACGCTCGACACCCCGACGTACGACCCGCACCCCGCCGTCGCCGAGTTCCTGAAGAGCGAGCTCGCCAAGGTCGGCATCACGGTGAACATCAACTCCATCTCGGCCGACGAGTGGTACACGAAGGTGTTCAAGAACCACGACTTCGCCGCCACCCTGCAGGAGCACGTCAACGACCGCGACGTGGTCTGGTACGGCAACCCGGACTTCTACTGGGGCTACAACAACCCGCAGGTGACCAAGTGGGTCGACGAGGCCGAGCAGGCGACCAGCACCGCTGACCAGACCGCGAAGCTGAAGCTCGTCAACGAGCAGATCGCGAAGGACGCCGCCAGCGCCTGGCTGTACCTCTACCCGCAGATCGTGGTCGCGTCGAGCGACCTCAGCGGGTACCCGGTCAACGGGCTGAACTCCCAGTTCTACGCATACGACATCGTCAAGAAGTAGACAGGGGCGAGTTATCCACCGGATGCTCGGGGGGGCCGGTCGCCGGCTCCCCGAGCATTTACTCTTGAGAACGTCATGGCCGTCTATCTTCTGCGTCGCTTCGCCTTCCTGGTGGTGTCGCTGCTGCTTGCCATGGTGGTCCTCTTCCTGCTGCTGAGGGTGCTGCCGGGAGACCCGTCCAACGCACTGCTGTCCGTGAACGCCACTCCGGAGCAGATCAAGGCCGCGCAGGAGCAGGTGGGCAGCGACCAGCCGCTGCTGCAGCAGTTCTTCTCCTGGTTCGGCCAGATGCTCACGCTCGATCTGGGGGAGTCGTTCGTCTCCTCGCTGCCGGTCGGCCCGGAGATCGCCTCCCGGCTGGCGGTGACCATCCCGCTCACGCTCATCTCGTTCGTGATCGCGCTGGCACTCGCGCTCGTGATCGGGTTCGTCGCTGCCTGGAAGTCGGACACCTGGTACGGCGTCGCCCTGTCCGCCATCTCGCAACTCGGGATCGCCGTGCCCGTCTTCTGGGTCGGCATCCTGCTGGTGAGCGCCTTCTCGATCAATCTGCGGTGGTTCCCATCCGGCGGCTTCCCGCGCGACGACTGGGCCGACCCGGGCGCAGCCCTCACGTCGCTCGCCCTCCCGGTGATCACGATCGCCGTGGTGATGAGCGCATCCATCGCCCGGTATGTGCGCAGCGCCACCCTGGATGTGATCGGCAGCGACTACCTCCGCAACTCGCGCGCCCTCGGGTCGAGCTTCGGCCAGGCCATGAGGAGGCACGGGCTGCGCAACGGCGCTGTGCCCGTCATCTCCATCCTGGGCATCGAGCTGGCGACGACCTTCCTCGGCGCCGTGGTGGTGGAGAGCGTGTTCACGCTGCCCGGGCTCGGGAGCATGCTGCTGCGCGCGATCCAGCAGCACGACTACCCGAACATCCAGGGCATCCTGTTCGTGAGCACCCTGGCGGTGCTGCTGATCGGCTTCGCGGCCGACCTGGTGCAGCGTCTCGTCGACCCGCGTCTGCGGCAGAGCATCTCGGGCAACCGATGAGCGCCATCGTCGACCAGGCCGCTGGACACGCGGGAGAGACAGGGCAGCAGCCGCCGGCGCGGGTGCGCAGGCGCCGGTCCGCGTCGCTCAGCATCGGCGCCGTGCTGGTGGGGATCGTCGTCGTGGTCGCCGTCGTCTCGTTCTTCTGGCTGCCGTACGCGCCGAGCGACACGGCGGGCGGCCGGCTCGAGCATCCGGATGCTGCGCACTGGCTCGGCACGGACAAGCTCGGCCGCGACCTGCTCTCCCAGCTGATGGTGGGCGCGCGCATCGCGCTGGCGGTGGGTGTCGGCTCCGTCGCCATCGGGGCGCTCATCGGCATCACGCTCGGATTGCTCGCCGCATTCGCCACCACCTGGCTCGACGACACGATCTCGGCAGCGCTCGACATCCTGATCGCGTTCCCGACGCTGCTGCTCGCGATGCTGATCGTCGCGGCGCAGGGCGCATCGCTCGGCACGGCCATCCTCGCGATCGGCCTGGCGATGTCCGCCGTGGTGGCCCGGCTCACCCGCGTGCTCGCCAAACGTGTGCTCTCGATGCAGTACGTCACGGCGGCCCGCACGTCCGGCACGAGCTGGCTGGGCATCGTCGGCAAGCACATCCTGCCCAACATCTGGCCGACGCTCAGCGTGAACCTCGCTCTGCAGTTCGGCGTCGCCGTGCTGGCGGAGGCGAGCCTGTCGTACCTCGGGCTCGGCGCCCCGCCGCCGAACGCCTCGTGGGGCCGGCTGCTGCAGGAGGCACAGGGAACGGTGGCGACGGCACCCGTCGGCGCGATCGCGCCCGGTGTGGCCCTCGTGGTGCTGGTGATCGGCGTCAATCTCGTCGCCGACGGGCTCCGCGACGTCGCAGACCCGACGAGGAGGCGATCCCGATGAGCGATTCCACCGAACGGGATGCGGAGACGCTGCTCGACGTGCGCGGGCTCGGCGTCACCTCGGCGTCCGGCGCACCGCTCGTGCGCGACGTGACGTTCAGCGTCGCGGCGGGGGAGCGACTGAGCCTGATCGGCGAGTCCGGCTCCGGCAAGTCGCTCACGTCCTTCGCCGTCACCGGGCTGCTGCCGGCCGGGCTCGTCGCATCCGGGAGCGCCGTGCTCGGCGGCGTGGAGGTGGTCGGTGCGAAGGAGCGCGATCTGGTCGCGCTGCGCGGACGCGTCGCGTCCGTGGTCTTCCAGGAGCCGCTCACCGCCCTCGACCCGCTGATGCGCCTCGGCAAGCAGGTCGCGGAACCCCTGCGTCGCCACCTCGGGCTCCGTGGAGACGCGCTGCACCGCGCCGTGCTCGACGCGCTCGCCGAGGTGCGGCTGCCGGAGCCGGAGCGGATCGCCCGCGCGTACCCGCACGAGATCTCCGGCGGTCAGCGACAGCGCGTCGCCATCGCAGCCGCCCTCGCCTGCCGCCCGCAGCTGCTCATCGCCGACGAGCCGACCACCGCGCTCGACGTGACGGTGCAGGCGGAGATCCTGTCGCTCATCGACGCCATCGTGGCCGAGCGCGGCATGGCGCTGGTGTTCGTGAGCCACGATCTCGCCGTCGTCTCCCGGATGACGGAGCGCGCGCTCGTCCTCCGGGCCGGCCGGGTAGTCGAGGAGGGCAGCATCCAGCGGCTCCTCACGGCCCCCAGCGACCCGTACACGATCGAACTCGTCGCCAGCGCACGCGAACTCGACAGAGCCCTGGAGGTGTCGTGAGCGCCATCCTGGAGCTTCGTGAGGCCGGTTTCCGCTATCGGCGCGCATCCACTGCCGCGCTGGACGCCGTCTCGCTCGCCGTCGAGCCCGGCCGCAACGTCGGCCTGGTCGGAGAGTCCGGCGCCGGCAAGACCACCGCGCTGTCCCTGCTGCTCGGGCTGACCAGCCCGACGAGCGGCGAGCTCCTGTTCGACGGGGTGCCCCTCGACCGCCGCGACAGGGCCAGGATGCGCGAGTTCCGCCGGAGCGTGCAGACGGTGTTCCAAGACCCGTACTCGTCGCTCGACCCCCGGCAGAGCGTCGGCCGCATCATCGCGGAGCCGCTGACAAGCCTGAAGGTCGCCTCCGGTCAGGATGCGCGGGACCGCGTGGCCGAGGCGCTCACGGCCGTCGGCCTGCCGGTGGATGCTGCCGCGCGCTTTCCGCACGAGTTCTCCGGCGGTCAGCGGCAGCGCATCGCCATCGCGCGCGCCGTGGTCTCCCGGCCGCGAGTGCTGCTCGCCGACGAGCCGGTGAGCGCGCTCGACGTGACGACGCGCATCCAGATCATCGATCTGCTCGGCGAGCTGAGCGGGCGGGAGGGCATGACCGTCGTGATGGTCTCGCACGACCTCGGCGTCGTCGCCTCGCTCTGCGACCAGACGGTCGTGCTGCGCGGAGGCCGCGTGGTCGAGCAGGGCGCCACGACCGAGGTGCTCGGCCGCCCGCAGGACCCGTACACCCAGCGCCTGCTCGCCTCGGTGCCGCGGCTGCCCGCCTAGCTTCGGCGTGTAGGTCCGGTCGCCGCGCGCGGGAGCGCGACGCGCCACACGGTGCACACGAGCGCGCGACGGCCGGAGCGAGGGGACGGGCCGGGGAGGACGGGCAGGGCAGGATTGCTCAGGCGCGCGGCCACACCGGGAGCACATCGCGCTTCCAGGTGGCATTGGTGACGCCCGCCCAGGAGGTGTAGAGAGCCGTGAGGCCGGTGACGAGGCCCAGCCACCCTCCGAGCCGCGTGGCGGCCTCCGCGCCGGCGAGGTCGCCGATGGTGAGCGCGGCGAACGTGATGGTGAGGAGCACGAAGACCGCGAGCGTCGCCCCGTTGGTCTTCGCCGCGGCGACAGTCATCAAGGCGGTGAAGAGCGTCCAGCCCAGCAGGTAGACACCGACACCGGCCGACCCGGCGCGCTCGGCGACGTCCGGGTTCGTCTGCAGCCACCAGAACGACAGCCAGAACGCCCCGTAGGCCGTGAACGCCGTGGCGCCGAACGTGTTGCCGCGCGCGAACTCCCAGAGCCCGGCGGCCGCCTGGGTCAGTCCGCCGAAGAATAGGGCCATGCTCACCGCCGCGGCGCCTGCCTCGTGAAGGATCCTGGCGTTGGCGAGGCTGAGCAGCAGCGTCGTGAGGGCGAACGCCGCGAGTCCGAGCGGTCCAGGATCGGCGATCTCGACGCGGGCGGGCTGCGGGGGTTCAGTCGCGGCCGACGGCGCGGTTCCCTGGTTCTGCTCTGCGATGCTGCTCATGGGACACTCCTTCGTGCGGGATGCGGCGGTGGACGCCGTATCCCGACTCTAGAGTGCTGGATCACACCCGTAAATATTTGTAATCTCAGTCAATGCCGAGCTTCTTGCGCAGCATCGCGACGTGGCCGGTGGCCTTCACGTTGTAGAGGGGGAGACGGACGGTGCCGTCCGGGTTCAGGACGAACGTCGAGCGGATGACGCCGGTGACGGTCTTGCCGTAGAGCTTCTTCTCCCCGTACGCGCCGTATGCCTGGTGCACGGCGAGGTCTTCGTCGCTCAGCAGCGGGAAGTTGAGGCCCTCCTGCTCCTGGAACTGCTTGTTCTTGGCCGGGGCGTCCTTGGAGATGCCGATGACCTGGTAGTCGGCGGACGCCAGAGAGTTGAGGTTGTCGCGGAAGTCGCAGGCCTCCGTGGTGCAGCCGGGGGTCATGGCCGCCGGGTAGAAGTACACGATCACGTTCTTGCCCGCGTAGTCGCCGAGCGAGACGGGCGCGCCGTCCTGGTCTGTGAGCGTGAACGCCGGGGCGGCGTCTCCCGCTTCGAGTCGCACATCAGTCATGGCTTCATTCTCGCGCACCAGTGGGCCGCGCGGGCGAATCGGGCTCGCTCAGAAGAACTCAGGCGAACGTCGCGAGCAGCCGCTGCAGCGAGTCCAGCCGCGCGCGCCCCGTCTCGCCGAGCGCTCCGGCTTCGACGGCCTCCACGATCGCGCAGTCCGGCGCATCCGGCAGGTGCGTGCATCCCCGCGGGCAATCCTCGGCGAGTTCGGCGAGGTCGGTGAACGACTTCAGGATGCTGTCGGTGTTGATGTGCCCGAGCCCGAAGGACCGCACGCCAGGGGTGTCGATGACCCAGCCGTGTCCTTCGGCGTTCTCCACCCGCAGCGACACGGTCGACGACGACGTGTGCCTGCCGCGGCCGGTCACCACGTTCACATGGCCCGTCGCGCGCATCGCGCCCGGCACGATCTCGTTGACCAGCGTCGACTTGCCGACGCCCGAGTGCCCGACCACCACCGTGTCGTGCCCCACCAGGGCGGCCTTGATCGCCTCCACCGGGATGTGGTCCTCCCTGCTCGTGAACACGGGCAGGTCGAGCCCGGCGAAGTTCTCCAGGAACGGCGCAGGGTCGGCGAGGTCGATCTTCGTGACGCAGAGCATCGGGGTGATGCCGGCGTCGTACGCGGCGACCAGATAGCGGTCCACCAGTCGGGTTCTCGGCTCAGGATTCGCGGCGGCCACGACGATGAGCATCTGGTCGGCGTTGGCGACGATCACCCGCTCGACCTCGTCCGTGTCGTCCGCGCTCCTCCGCAGCAGGGTGGTGCGCGGCTCGATGCGGACGATCCGGCCGAGCGTGCCGTCCTCGCCGGTCGTGTCCCCGACCACGGCGACGCGGTCGCCGGTCACGATGGCCTGCTTGCGCAGCTCGCTAGCGCGGGCCGCCGTCATCTGCCGTTCGTCCGGGGTGTCCTCGTCGAGGAGCACCGTGTACCTGCCGCGGTCGACGCCGAGCACCCGCGCGATCTGCGCATCCCCGTGCTCCGGCCTCGTCTTGGTGCGCGGCCGGTTGCCCTTCGGGTTGGGGCGGCTCCGGATGCTCGACTCGTCGAACTCGGAGTACGCCTCGTCGTCGTCATCGTCGTCGTCCCACCACGACCCGGTGTTCTCCGTCACGCTGCGTTCTCCGTCACGCTGGGGCGGTGCCTTCCTCGACCAGGCGAGCCCAGAGCTGCGTGAACTGGGGGAGGGTCTTCGCGGTCGTGGCGACGTTCTCGATCTCGACGCCGGGAACCACCAGGCCGATGATCGCGCCTGCCGTGGCCATCCGGTGGTCCTCGTAGCTGCGCCACACGCCGCCGGTCAGCGGACGCGGCTCGATGCGCAGGCCGTCCTCGAGCTCGGTGACCGCACCTCCGAGGCCGTTGATCTCGGCGACCAGCGCCGCCAGCCTGTCCGTCTCGTGGTGCCGGATGTGCCCGATGCCGGTGATCTCGCTCGGTCCGTCCGCTAGTGCGGCGATGGCGACCAGTGCGGGAGCGAGCTCTCCGCCCGTCGTCAGGTCGAGGGTGACACCCGGGATGCGGTCTCCGCCGGTCACCGTGAGACGGTCGCCGTCGCGGGTGACCGTCGCGCCGAACAGCGGGAGGAGGTCGGCCAGGTCTGCGCCGACCTGCGTCGTGTGCTCCGGCCATCCGGTGAACGTCACGGAGCCTCCGGTGACGACCGCCGCGGCCAGGAAGGGCGCCGCGTTGGAGAGGTCCGGCTCGATGTCGACGTCGCGGGCGCCGATCGTGCCAGGCGCGACGACCCAGCGGCCCACCTCGGGCGACTCGACCGTCACGCCGCGCGCCGCGAGCGTCTGAATGGTCATCTCGATGTGCGGAAGGCTCGGGAGGCGCTCGCCGGAGTGGGTGAGGTCGATGCCGTTCTCGAACCGGCTGGCGGAGAGCAGCAGCGCGCTGACGAACTGGCTGGACGACGATGCGTCGATCGTGATGGCGCCACCGGCGACCGTCCCCGTGCCGTGCACGGTGAACGGCAGGGAACCGCGGCCGTCGTCGTTGACGTCGACGCCGAGGTCGCGCAGCGAGGTGATGATCGACGACATCGGCCGGCCACGGGCCGAGTCATCCGCGTCGAACATCGTCGGCCCGAGCGCCAGGCCGGCGATCGGGGGAACGAACCGCATGACGGTGCCCGCCTGGCCGCACTCGATGGTCGTGCTGCCGAGCAGCTCGTCGGCGGGCGTCACCAGGAGGTCGTCGCCGAACTCGCTCGCGCCCTTCTTCGCCTCGATGCCGACGCCGAGGGCGCGCAGCGCCTCGACCATGTTCTCGCTGTCGCGCGAGTGCAGAGGGGCGCGCAGCAGCGACGGCCCGGCCGCGAGAGCGGAGAGCACCAGCTCCCTCGCCGTCAGCGATTTGGAGCCTGGCAGCGACACGGATGCGGTGAGCGGACCGGTCGCGACGGGCGCCGGCCACAGCGTGTTCGGCTCGTCGGCACGGTTGTCGCCGTACGGATCGAACTCTGGCGCGGAATATTTCGAGATCAGCATCGTTGTCAAGGGTATCCGCGTTTTCGACCGAAGGAAGGAAAGTCTGTGACCCTCACGAGCGCCGTCCTGGACTCTCCGCGCGTGGATACACGCGCGGAACTAGACTTGCCCGTGATGACCACCGCAACTGACGACCTCGGTCCGCTCTTCGAAGAGCAGGCGCTGCAGTACATGGACCAGCTGTACGCAGCGGCACTCCGCATGACCAGAAACCCTGCCGACGCGCAAGATCTGGTCCAGGAGACCTTCGTCAAGGCATACGCGGCGTTCAACCAGTTCCAGCAGGGCACGAACCTGAAGGCCTGGCTGTACCGCATCCTCACGAACACCTTCATCAACACCTACCGCAAGAAGCAGCGCGAGCCGTACCAGGGCACGATCGACGAGCTCGAGGACTGGCAGCTCGGCGGCGCGGAGTCGACCACCGCATCCACCAGCCGTTCGGCTGAGGCTGAGGCGATCGACCACCTGCCAGACAGCGCCGTCAAAGACGCGCTGCAGGCCATTCCGGAAGACTTCAGGATGGCCGTGTACTTCGCTGATGTCGAAGGCTTCTCCTATCAGGAGATCGCCGACATCATGAAGACCCCGATCGGCACCGTGATGAGCCGCCTGCACCGCGGCCGCCGGATGCTGAGGGAGCTTCTCACCGACTACGCGCACGAGCGGGGACTTTCCGCCGTGCAAACACCCAGGAGCACGAAATGACCGACTGCGGCTGCGACAAGGCCAAACAGGACCTCGAGGAATACCTGCGCAACGAACTCTGCAGCGAAGATGCTGCCGACATCCGCGAGCACCTCGCCACCTGCAATGGATGCGCTGACGAAGCGCACCTGAGCGTCGTCCTCACCGAGGTGGTGCAGCGGGCGTGCAAGGAGACGGCGCCGGAAACGCTGCGCGAGGAAGTGCTGCTGCGCATCCGGGGCTTCCAGGCCACCCACTGAGCGAGCCGGCACTGACCGGGGCGACGGCAGCTCCCGCTACCGCACCTGGTGCAGGAGGAACAGCCCGCCCAGCGGGTCGGTGACCTGCGCGAACCGTCCGAACTCGCTGTCCCACGGGTCGCGGATGACGGTCCCGCCCAGCTCGACGACGCGGGCGCACGACTCCTCGGCGTTCTGCACGCCGAAGTACACCACCCAGTGCGACGGCACGCCCTCCGGAAGCATCTTGTCCGCATCGTAGACGCCACCCGCGGGCATCCCGTCCGGGCCGAACGTGCAGTAGCGGAAGTCGGCGGTGTCGCCGAGCACCTGCGTCTGCCAGTTGAACACCTTCGTGTAGAAGTCGACCTGCGTCGCGTAGCTGCGCGCGTACAGCTCGTGCCAGGCCGGCCCGCCGATCTCCGCGACCAGCTCGAACCCGCGGTGCGCTCCGGGCTCCCAGAGCCCGACCACGGCGCCGCCCGGGTCGGCGATGACGGCCATCCTGCCCTGGTCGCCGACCGTCATCGCGGGGGAGTAGACCTCCGCCCCGGCGTCGACGGCCGCTCGCTCGGACGCATCCACGTCCTCGACGAGCAGGTAGGTGAGCCAGGAGTTCGGCTGCGCGTCGCCCATCACGGCTCCGAGACCGGCGACGGCGTGCCCGTCGCGGCGGAACATGACGTATCCGCCGTACTCCCCGCCGCCCTCCTCGGCCGTCCAGCCGAACAGGGCGGTGTAGAACTCCGTGGCCCGGGGAACGTCTGAGCTCGCATAGTCGACCCAGCATGGCTCCCCGAGGCGGTGCTTCGTCACGACAGTCATGCCGTCACCATACGCGCGGCCGCCGCAAACGGCGAGGGGCGCCTCGCGCTGACGCGAGACGCCCCTGACAGGACCGGGATGCGGTTACAGCGTGAGCGCGCGCTGGATCAGCACGCTCTGCTCCTGCGCGTGACGCTTGGCCGAACCGGCGGCGGGCGAAGCCGACGCAGCCCGCGAGATGACACCGAGCGGGCGCGGGCCCAGCTTGGAGGTCTCGAGGATCATGTACGGCCAGGCGCCCTGGTTCTCCGGCTCGTCCTGCACCCACACCAGTTCGGCGTTCGGGTACGAGTCGACGACGGCCTTCAGCTCGGTGGCGGGGAGCGGGTAGTACTGCTCGACGCGCACGAGGGCGATCTCCGGGTTCGGGTTCTTCTGCAGCTCGTTGGCGAGGTCGTAGTAGAGCTTGCCCGCCATCAGCAGCACGCGCTTGACGGCGCCCTTGTCGCTGATCCTGGCGTCGTCGATGACCGGCTCGAACTTGCCCTGCGTGAAGTCGCCGACCTCACTGGATGCTCCGCGCAGTCGCAGCATCGCCTTCGGGGTGAAGACGACGAGCGGGCGGCGGGGGCGGGCGTACGCCTGACGGCGCAGCAGGTGGAAGTACGACGCGGGCGTCGACGGACGCGCGACGGTCATGTTGTTCTCCGCACACAGCTGCAGGTAGCGCTCGATGCGCGCACTGGAGTGGTCAGGTCCCTGACCCTCGTAGCCGTGCGGGAGCAGCAGGACGAGCGACGAGCGCTGGCCCCACTTCTGCTCGGCCGACGACACGAACTCGTCGATGATCGTCTGGGCGCCGTTGGCGAAGTCGCCGAACTGCGCCTCCCACAGGACGAGGGCATCCGGTCGCTCGACCGAGTATCCATACTCGAAGCCCATCGCCGCGTACTCGCTCAGCAGCGAGTCGTAGATCCAGAACTTGGCCTGGTTGTCGCTGAGGTTCGCCAGCGGCAGCCACTCCTGGCCGTTCGAGCGGTCGTGGAACACGGCGTGACGCTGCACGAAGGTGCCGCGCCGGGTGTCCTGGCCGGCCATGCGGACCGGGGTGCCCTCGAGCAGCAGCGAACCGAGGGCGAGCAGCTCGCCGAAGCCCCAGTCGATGCCTCCGTTGCGGCTCATCTCTCCGCGCTTGGCGAGGAGCTGCTGCAGCTTCGGGTGCACGGTGAAGCCGGCAGGCGGGTTGTTGAACGCGTCGCCGATGAGGTGGATGACCTGCTCGCTGACGGCCGTGGTCTCCGGCTCCCCGACGTTGTCCTCCTGCTGGGCGGCGGGCAGTTCGAGGTCGGCGACCGCTCCGTCGCCGGTGACCACCGGCGTCGAGTTGGTCTGCGCGGCGTGCGTCTCCATGAAGGCGCGCTCCAGGCGCTCCTGGAAGTCGCGGTGCGCCTGCTCGTACTCTTCCTCGGTGATGTCGCCGCGGCCGACGAGGGCCTCGGTGTACAGGCGGCGCACGGAGCGCTTGGCCTCGATGAGGTTGTACATGAGCGGCTGCGTCATCGAGGGGTCGTCTCCCTCGTTGTGGCCGCGGCGGCGGTAGCAGATGAGGTCGATGACCACGTCGCGCTTGAACTCCTGGCGGTACTCGAACGCCAGCTGGGCGACGCGGACGACGGCCTCCGGGTCGTCGCCGTTCACGTGGAAGATCGGCGCCTGGATGGTCTTGGCCACGTCGGTCGAGTACACCGATGAGCGGGACTCGGTGGGCGGCGTGGTGAAGCCGACCTGGTTGTTGATGTTGACGTGGATCGTGCCGCCGGTGCGGTATGCCCGCAGCTGCGACATCTGCAGCGTCTCGACGACGATGCCCTGGCCGGCCATCGCGGCGTCACCGTGGATGAGCACGGGCAGCGTGAGGAAGGTGTTCGGCGGGCGGCGGTCCTGCTTGGCGCGGACGATGCCTTCCAGCACGCCGTCGACGGCTTCGAGGTGCGACGGGTTCGCGGCCAGGTAGACCGGGATCTCCTCGCCGTCGGCCCCGCGGAAGGTGCCCTCGGTGCCGAGGTGGTACTTGACGTCGCCGGAGCCCTGCACCGTGCGGGGGTCCTGCGTGCCCTCGAACTCGCGGAAGATCTGACCGTACGTCTTGCCGGCGATGTTGGTGAGGACGTTGAGGCGGCCGCGGTGGGCCATCGCGATCGCGACCTCGTCGAGCTTCTCGGTCGCCGCACCCTCGAGGATCGCATCCAGGAGGGCGATGGTGGACTCTCCGCCTTCGAGGCTGAACCGCTTCTGGCCGACGTACTTGGTCTGCAGGAAGGTCTCGAACGCCTCGGCCTCGTTCAGCTTGCCGAGGATGCGGAGCTGCTCGTCGTGCGACGGCTTCTCGTAGCCGCGCTCGACCTTGTCCTGGATCCACTTGCGCTGGGCGGGGTCCTGGATGTGCATGTACTCGATGCCGACCGTGCGGCAGTACGAGTCGCGCAGCACGCCGAGGATGTCGCGGAGCAGCATCTTGCGCTTGTCCCCGCCGAACTGGCCGGTGACGAACTCGCGGTCGAGGTCCCAGAAGGTGAGGCCGTGGCTCGCGATGTCGAGGTCGGGGTGCGAACGCTGGACGTACTCGAGCGGGTCGATGTCGGCCATCAGGTGGCCGCGCACGCGGAACGCGTTGATCAGCTCCTGCACGCGGGCGGTCTTGTCGACGGCGCTCGCGAGGTCGACGCTGATGTCCGGCGCCCAGCGGATCGGCTCGTACGGGATGCGCAGCGCGGCGAAGATGTCCTCGTAGAAGCTGCGCTTGCCGATCAGCATCTCGTGCACGATCTTCAGGAACTCGCCGGAGCCTGCACCCTGGATGACGCGGTGGTCGTACGTGCTGGTGAGCGTGATGGTCTTGCCGATGGCGAGCCCGGCGAGCGTCTTCTCGCTCGACCCCTGGAACTCGGCAGGGTATTCGAGGGCGCCGGCGCCGATGATGGCGCCCTGGCCCTTCATCAGGCGGGGCACGGAGTGCACGGTGCCGATGCCGCCCGGGTTGGTGAGCGAGATGGTGGTTCCCGCGAAGTCGCCTGCGCCCAGCTTGTTGTTGCGGGCGCGGCTGACCAGGTCCTCGTATGCGGCGAGGTACTCGCCGAAGCCCATCGTGTCCGCACGCTTGATGCTCGGGACGAGGAGGGCGCGGGTGCCGTCCGGCTTGGGGAGGTCGATCGCGATGCCGAGGTTGACGTGCGCAGGCGCGACGAGCGACGGCTTGCCGTCGATCACGTCGTAGTACACGTTCTGGCTCGGGAACTCCTTGAGCGCCTGGATCAGCGCCCAGCCGATCAGGTGCGTGAACGAGACCTTGCCGCCGCGGGCGCGCTTCAGGTGGTTGTTGATGACGATGCGGTTGTCGATCATCAGCTTGGCCGGGATGGTGCGGACGCTGGTGGCGGTCGGCACGGTGAGCGACGCATCCATGTTGGTGGCGAGCGTCTTGGACATGCCGCGGAGCGGGGTGATCTTGTCCTGCGTCTCCGGCGCGCCGTCCTCGCCGGAGACGACGGTCTGCGGGGCGGTGACGGGGGCGTCGGCCGGCACGGGCTGCGGCTTCGGCGCGATCGACGTGGTGCGTGCGACGGGCTGGGCGCCGATGACCGGGATGGGCGCGGTGACGGGATGTGCGTCGCCTGCCGGCGTCGACGGCTCGGCAGGGGTGGGTGCTGTCGGCTCCGCCGGCGTGGGGGCCAGGGGCTCCGTCGGGGACGGCGCTGTCGGCTCTGCCGGGGTGGGGGCCGGGGTCTCGCTGGGGGAGGGGGTGGATGCCTGACCGTCGTCCTTCACGGTCGGCTGGTAGCTCTCGAGGATCGGCCACCAGGACTTGTCGACCGAATTCTTGTCGACGACGAACTGCTCGTACAGTTCGTCGACGAGCCATTCATTGGCTCCGAATTCGCCCGACGATCCGTCGTCGGTTCCCACTCCGGTCAGTTGGCTCGACACAGCCGCTCGCCCACTCTCTCCATTGATTCTTTGTTGCCAGGCAGCACGGTCACCACCCGTTTCCATCCAGTCATCAAGCCTAATCCCTTCCGGCGCCTGGTGCGGGCGCTCGCCCGTGAGGGATACCGTTATTCCCATGCAGTTCTATGGAACGACCCCGCGCCACGATCTCACATACTCCGACGTGTTCCTCGTGCCGTCGAGATCCAACGTGACGAGCCGCCTCGACGTGTCGCTCGCGCCCAACGACGGCACAGGGGCGACCATCCCGATCGTGTCCGCCAACATGAACTCGGTGACCGGCAAACGCCTTGCCGCGACCCTCGCCCGCCGCGGCGGTCTCGGGGTGCTGCCGCAGGACATGCACCTGCAGGACCTCGACGACGCGATCCGCTGGGTCAAGGCGCAGCCCGTCGCGTTTGACACCCCGTACTCCGCGTCTCCGGAGGAGACGGTCGCCGACGCGCTCCGCCGCGTGCCGGCTGTCGAGGGCCACGGCATCGTCATCCACGACACCGACGGGAAGTACCTCGGCTGCCTCGCCGCGACGCAGCTCGGCTCAGCCCTCCCGGATGCGCGCCTCGGCGACCTCCTGCACGGAGCCCTCACCGCCCTCGACGCAGAAGACCTGCCGGACGGCCGCGCCGCCTTCGACGTGATGAGCGCCGCCGGACTCGAGTTCGCCCCCGTGCTCGACCACGGCCGCGTCGTCGGCACCCTCAGCCAGAAGAGCGCGATGCGCTCCACCATCTATCAGCCGGCTCTCGATGCGCACGGCCGCCTCCGCGTCGCGGCCGCCGTCGGCATCAACGGCGACGTCGCGAGCAAGGCGAAGGCGCTCGCGGCCGCCGGAGTGGACGTGCTGGTCATCGACACGGCGCACGGCGACCAGGACGGGATGCGTCGCGCCATCCACACGGTCAAGGGCCTCGGGCTCGGCCTGCCGATCGTGGCGGGGAATGTGGTCACCGAGCAGGCCGTCCGCGACCTCGTCTCCGCCGGCGCCGACATCCTCAAGGTCGGCGTCGGACCCGGCGCGATGTGCACCACCCGCATGATGACCGCCGTCGGCCGTCCGCAGTTCTCCGCGGTGCTGGAGACCTCGGAGGCCGCCCGCGAGCTCGGCGCCCACGTCTGGGCGGACGGCGGAGTGCGCTACCCGCGCGACGTCGCCCTCGCGCTCGCCGCCGGAGGGGCGTCCGTGATGATCGGCTCCTGGTTCGCCGGGACCATCGAGGCGCCGGGCCTCCTCGACCGGGATGCGAACGGCCAGCTCTTCAAGGAGAGCTGGGGCATGGCGAGCACCAAGGCGGTCAAGGGCCGCTTCGAGCGACTCGACGCGTACGAGCTGGCCAGGAAGACCCTCTTCGCGGAGGGCATCTCCAGCTCGCGCATCTACCTCGACCCGCAGCGCCCGTCCGTCGAAGACCTGCTCGACATGATCACGACGGGCGTGCGCAGCTCGTTCACGTACGCGGGCGCGCGCTCGGTGCCGGAGTTCCACGAGCGCGCGCTGGTGGGCATCCAGTCGGCCGCCGGCTACGAGGAGGGCAAGGCGCTGCCGGTCTCCTGGTAGGTCATCCGCCGTTCTGGGTCTGGCCGCCGTTCTGCGACGGTCCGCCGTTCTGTGACGGTCCGCCGTTCTGGCCGAACCCGTTGCCGAACTGGCGCGGCTGGAACTCCTGCCGGTTCCCGATGCCCGGGTGACCGCCGTCCGTCGCGTGCGCGGTGAAGAACCCCGCGAAGAACACGACGACCAGCACGGCGACCGCTCCGACGATCACCGCGGTGTTCTGAGCCCAGCGCGGCCAGCGATGCAGCACGTATCCACCGGATGCGGGTGTCGCCGCGACCGGCGGATACGGCGGCTGCTGGGGCTGAGCCGGGGCTGCAGGCTGCCACGGCTGCCCGGTGGGTGGTGCGTACTCGGGGCTGGTGGTCATCGTCGCGTCCTTCCGCCATCGTGCTCGGCTGTCTGTGCGAGTGTGCCGCCGGACGTTCTCGGTTCGCTATGAACCGATTACGGATGCGCTGGGAGCGGCCACGAATCCGCTGCGGCACACACCCTTTTCCCGGAAACCGCGCCGGTATACTGAGCGGGAAATGGACGACCCTCCTTCTGATAGCCCATTCGCCCCGGCGAGTTCCACGATCTCGCCGCCCACCCGCGGCCTGAGGCCCGAGCGGGGTGACCGCCGTGCTCTATGAGTGGATCATGCTCGGCGTCGGTCTGCTGCTGACCGTCGGCACCGGTCTCTTCGTCGCGAGCGAGTTCGCGCTGGTCAACCTCGACCGCGGCGACCTCGAAGCGCGGCGTGAGCGTGGGGAGTCCCGGCTCACGATGACCATCGCCGCGTTGAAGATCACGTCGACGCACCTGTCGAGTGCACAGCTCGGCATCACCCTGACGACGCTGCTCACCGGTTACACGATGGAACCGGCCATCAGCTCGCTGCTGAACGGGCCGCTGACGTCCGTGGGCATCCCGGAGGGGGCGGTCGGGCCGATCGCGACCACCGTTGCGATCGTCGTGGCGACCCTGCTGTCGATGATCCTCGGCGAGCTCGTCCCCAAGAACTTCGCCCTCGCGCTCCCGCTCGCGACGGCCAAGCTCGTCATCCCGTTCCAGACGGTGTTCACCGCGATCTTCCGGCCGTTCATCGTCGTCCTCAACGGCACGGCCAACGGCATACTCCGGATGCTCGGCATCGAGCCGAAGGAGGAGCTGTCCGGCGCGCGCACGGCCGAGGAACTGTCGTCGCTCGTGCGCAGGTCGGCCAGCGCCGGTGTGCTCGAAGAGGACACCGCCACGCTGCTCAGCCGCACGCTGGCGTTCTCGAACCACACGGCGTCCGACGTGATGACCCCGCGGCCGCGCATCGCGACCGTGCAGCGCAGCGAGCCGGCGCAGGCCGTGCTCGATCTCGCGCGGTCGACCGGGTACTCGCGGTTCCCCGTCGTCGACGACGACATCGACGACGTGGTCGGGTTCGTGCACGTGAAGCAGGCCGTCGCCGTCCCGCGGCCGCGGCGAGCCCGCGTGCCGGTGTCTGCGCTGCAGACGGACGCGCTGCGCGTGCCGGAGACGATGAACCTCGACACGCTGCTCGGCGAGCTGCGCGGACGGGGATACCAGATGGCGGTCGTCGTGGACGAGTACGGGGGAACCTCCGGCATCGCGACGCTCGAAGACCTGGTGGAGGAGATCGTCGGCGAGGTGGCGGACGAGCACGACCGCACCAGGGCGGGCGTCGTCCGCGGCCGCGACTCCCTGACCTTCCCCGGCATCCTTCGGCCGGACGAGCTGCTCGAACGGGCAGGCGTCACCGTGCCGGAGGACGGTCCGTACGAGACGGTCGCCGGATTCGTGATGAACGAGCTCGGCCGGCTGCCGAAGGTGGGCGACGAGGTGCAGATCGACGGAGGCACCCTGCGGGTCGAGCGACTCGAAGGGCGCAGGGTGGACCGCATCCGGTACACCCCGGATCCCGTGCTTCCCGGCGAGGAGGTGAACGGCCATGAGTGATTGGGCCGGAATCGCCTGGCTGGTGGTGCTGCTGGTGGTCAACGCCTTCTTCGTCGCCGCCGAGTTCGCCGTCATCTCCGCACGGCGGTCGCAGATCGAGCCGCTGGCCGAACGGGGCAAGCGGAGCGCGAAGACGGCGCTGTACGCGATGGAGCACGCGACGCTCATGCTCGCGACCACGCAGCTCGGCATCACCGTGTGCTCGCTGCTCATCCTGAACGTCTCGGAGCCGGCGATCCACCACCTGCTCGAGGTGCCGTTGCACGCGACAGGATGGTCGGACGACGTCATCGGCACCGTCGCGTTCATCGTGACGCTCGTGCTCGTGTCGTTCCTGCACGTGGTGTTCGGCGAGATGGTGCCGAAGAACATCTCGTTCTCGATGCCGGACAAGGCCGCGCTGCTGCTCGCACCGCCGCTGGTCGCCGTCGGACGCGTGGTGCGGCCGATCATCGTGGCGCTGAACGCCACGGCGAACAGCGTGCTGCGCCTGTTCGGGGTGGAGCCGAAGGACGAGGCGGCGAGCACGTTCACGCTCGAAGAGGTGGCGAGCATCGTCAACCGCTCGACCAGGGAGGGCGTGCTCACCGACAGGACAGGGGCGCTCACCGCGGCGTTCGAGTTCACGGAGAAGAAGGTCAACGAGGTCGCGCTCGGCCTCGACAAGCTGGTCTCGCTCCCGGCGCAGCCGACCCCAGCCGACGTGGAGAAGGCCGTGTCGAAGAACGGCTTCTCTCGCTACGTCGTGCTCGACGAGTCCGGAGAGCCGACGGGCTACCTGCATCTCAAGGATGTGCTGGACCTGGAGGAGACCGGGTTCGAGCTCCCCGTGCCGGCCAAGCGCATCCGGAGACTGGTGACGGTGTTCGCGGAGAGCGACCTCGAGGACGCCCTGGCGACCATGCGTCGCTCCGGCAGCCACCTGGCGCGCGTGGTCGACGCGGAGGGCCGGACGGTCGGCGTGCTGTTCCTGGAGGACATCATCGAGGAGCTGGTCGGCGAGGTGCAGGATGCGACCCGCCGGTCCTGACGCCTAGAACCGCTGTTCCAGTTCCTTCCCGGTGAGTCGGGCGAGTAGCGTGACGCTCGGGAGCGGAAGAGAGGAACACTCATGTTGGAGTCGTCGGTGACGTACTCCGTCCTTCCAGCTTCGAACCTGCAGCGAGCCGTGGACTGGTACCGCGACAAGCTCGAGCTCGAACCGGAACGGACGGGCGAAGGAAGTGCCGTCTACGGCACGGGGACGGATGCCAAGATCCAGGTCTACGAGACCGAGAACGCCGGAACAGCGCAGAACACCGCGATGGGCTGGATGGTCGACGACATCGACGCGGCGGTCGAGCACCTGCGCGGGCGCGGCGTGGTCTTCGAGGACTACGATTTCCCCGGATTGAAGACGGAGAACGGGATCGCGACGAACGCGGAAGAGCGGGCGGCGTGGTTCACGGACAGCGAAGGGAACATCCTCTGCATCTCGCAGCGCTCCTGAGCTACCCGGGTACGACGGCAGACCGCGCGCGTGCATCCCGCTGAGGTGCACGCGTCGGCGGACGACGCCGTCGGGCAGCCGCACCGGGTGGATGCGGCGCTCCCGCCTGCCCGGGAGGTGCTGCGCGCGTTCGGCGCGTCGGGCGCGCCCGTGCTGCTCCCCGGCGGCCGCGGCCTGACCTGGCGTGCCGACGAGGTCGTGCTGCGCCCTGCGGAGGCGCGCGAGGAGACGACGTGGAAGTCGGAGGTGCTGTCGCGCCTGCCGGAGTCGTCGGCATTCACCGCGCCCACCCCGCTCCGCGACGACGCAGGCGAGTGGATCCGCGACGGCTGGGAGGCGCTGCGGTGGGTGCCCGGCGCGGCGGACCCGACGAGGGTGGGGGACGTCGTGCGCGCCGGCCTGGCGTTCCAGGAGGCGCTGGCGGGGCATCCGGAGCCGGGTTTCATCGCGCGGGCGGAGCATGCTTGGGCGCGCGCAGACCGGCTGGCGTGGGGCGAGCCGGACCGCGACGCGGCGCTGCTGGCTGCCGACCCGCTGCTGGCGGCGCTCGCCGCCGAGTACCGCGGCGTGGATGCACCGAGCCAGGTCATCCACGCCGACTTGCTGGGCAACGTGCTGTTCGCGCCGGGGCGCCCTCCCGCGGTGATCGACTGGGCGCCGTACTGGCGGCCGGCGGGGTTCTCCGCCGCGGTGGCCGTGGCCGACGCCGTGTGCTGGCATGCGCATCCGGTGGAGCGGCTGGCGGAGGACTTCGGCATCGGCCGGTGGCGGCAGCTGCTGCTGCGCGCGCTGGTGTTCCGGATGGCGACGCTGCACCTGCTCGGCCGATGGGACGACGCAGACGCCCGGCGCCACGCACCCGTCGTGCACGCGGTCATCGCGCTCGACGGCTAGCCACTGCTAGGGTGTGCGAGGACCGGACGACGGACAGAGGAGGTGGTACCCGTGAACGAATCGACGTGGGTGCTCCTTCCTGGGGTCACGGTCGGGCGGTAGGTCGCCCGGGAGCGCCATCAGCTGAGCACTCCCGAAAGGCACGACCATGAACCTCCCCTTCACAACACATCACCGCACAACACACCACCGTCTTGACGACGGCACCGCGGACGAGATCCTCGAACGCGAATTCACCATCGGCGACATTCCCGGCATCCTCTGGACGCCGCCGTCCGCCGACGCATCCACACCGGCACCGCTGATCCTGCTCGGGCATCCCGGCGGGCTCGGGATGATGTACCAGCGGCTGCTCGGACGGGCCAGGAGCGCCGCCGCGAGCGGCATCGCAACGGCCACCATCGAGCTGCCGGGCAGCGGGGACCGCCCGCGCACGGCGGAGGCCGAGCAGGCCAGGGCCGACCTGCACGCGGCACTGGCGGCGGGGGAGCCTGTCGACGGGATCGTCGACAGGCTGGTCCTCCCGCTGGCGGAGGCTGCCGTCCCCGAATGGCAGACGACACTGGATGCGCTTCTCGCGCTCCCGGAGATCGGCGGCCCCGTCGCGATCTCCGGCGGCGTGATCGCCATCGCCATGCGGCTGGCTCTCGTCGAACCGCGCATCGCGGCTGCCGGGTTCTTCGCCGGCAGCTACGTGCCGTTATCGATGTTCGACGAGGCCCGTCGCATCACGATCCCGCTGCACGTGCTGCTGCAGTGGGACGACGAAGGCAACGACCGGCAGCTCGCCCTCGACCTGTTCGACGCGTTCGGCTCCGCCGAGAAGACGCTGCAGGCCAACCTGGGCGGACACCGGGGCGTCCCGGCGCACGCCGGCGAGGACGCTGCCCGGTTCTTCGTCCGGCACCTGAAGTGAGCTGACGCGGCGGCGGCGCACCCCGGGTGGGATGCGCCGCCGCCGTGCTCAGTCGTGCGCCAGAGCTACCGGCGCCAGCGGGCGCGCAGGTACTGCGGCGGCCAGAAGTCCACCTCGTAGCCCAGCTCGTGCGCGGCGCGGAGCGGGAAGTGCGGGTCTCGGAGCAGTTCGCGCGCCAGCATGACGGCGTCCGCCCTGCCGCTCTCCACGATCTCGGCCGCCTGCTCCGGTGTGGTGATGAGGCCGACGGCACTCACCTCCACCTCTGCGGACGACCGCACGTGCTCGGCGAACGGCACCTGGTAGCCGGGCTCCAGAGGGATGCGGATGCCGCTCTGGATGCCGCCGCTCGAGATGTCGAAGAAGTCGGCTCCCGCATCCTGGGCCCAGCCGGCGACCGTCGCGGTCTGCTGCTCGTCCCAGCCGCCGGGGGTCCAGTCGCTGCCGGAGAACCGGACGAACAGGGGAACGCCGTCGCCGACCTCGGCGCGCACGGCCTCGACGATGCGCAGGAGCAACCGCGCGCGGTTCTCCAGGCTTCCGCCGTATTCGTCTGTGCGCTTGTTGGCGATGGGGGAGAGGAACTGGTGCAGCAGGTAGCCGTGGGCAGCGTGCACTTCGAGCACTTCGAATCCGGCGTCGACGGCGCGGCGGGCCGCTGAGCGGAAGTCGTCGACGATCTTGTCGATGCCGGAGGGGAGGAGCTCGGCCGGGGTGTCCATGTCCCCGAACGCGACGGGGGACGGGGCGACGGTGCGCCAGCCGCCCTCGGACGTCGGGACGCTGCCGGTGCGATCTTCGTAGCCCCACGCGGGCCAGCTCGACGCCTTGCGGCCGGCGTGAGCGAGCTGCATGCCCGGCACGGCGCCCTGCGAGGCGATGAACGCGGCGATCGGCTTCCACGCGTCGCGCTGCTCGTCGGTCCAGATGCCGGTGTCGCGCGGCGAGATGCGTCCCTCGGCGTTCACCGCGGTGGCCTCGGTGAAGACGAGCCCGCTTCCTCCGGTGGCGAAGGAGCCGAGGTGCACGAGGTGCCAGGTCTGCGGGATGCCCGATTCGTCGAGCACAGAGTACTGACACATCGGCGAGGTCCAGATGCGGTTGCGGACCGTGACGTCGCGCAGGGTCAATGGGTCGAAAAGTGTTGCCATGCTGGTTCTAAGCCGCCAGCGCTTCGAGATATGCCCGCAGGTCGGAACCCGTTGTGAACACATGACCGGCGATGCCGAGGTCTTCCGCACCGCGCACGTTGACCTCTTTGTTGTCGATGAAGACCATCTCGGCCGGGGTGATGCCCAGTTCGCGCATGACGTGCTCGAAGATCTCCGCACTCGGCTTGATGGTGCCGAGCTCACCGCTGACGAACACCTGCTCGAACAGGTCGCCGAGGGTGCCGTGCCGGAAGTACGAGCCGAAGTCCCTGCCCGCGTTCGACAGCAGCGCCATCCGCGTGCCGCCCTCGTGCAGGTCGACCAGCACGTCCAGGGTGTCGTGGTCGATGCTCAGCCAGCTGCGGAAGTCGGCCAGCCACAGCCGGTGGATCTTTGCATCCCCCCACTGCTCGCCCAGCTCCCTCTCGATGCCGCGCCAGTATTGCTGGATGCTCAGCGTGCCCTGGTCGAGCGCGTCACGATGCCGCCAGTACGCCGGCCAGAACACCTCGGAGTCCCCGCCGGCCAGACCGGCCAGCTGCTCCCTGTCCGCCTCGGACGGCGATGTGGAGATGACCTCGCCGTAGTCGAACACGATGACCTTGCCCGGGATGCTGATACCCATAGAACCGACCTCTTTCCTTCCTCTTGAACCTATCGTGGAGTGAGCGAACGGTCGGCGGCGAACGGAGGAACGGTGGACAACTGGCAGAACTGGGGAGCTGTGGAGAGCGAGCCCTGGATCGCGGTGCCCGGCGAGGCCAGCGACAAGTACACGCGCGGCGTGCTCGGCGTCGTCACCGGTTCCGACCTGTACCCCGGAGCAGCCGTCCTCGGCGTCGAGGCCGCAGCGCGCACCGGGCTCGGGATGATCCGCTACCTCGGCGCGAAGGGCGCTGCCGCCGAGGTGCTGCGCAGGCGGCCGGAGGCTGTCACGGCTCCCGGCAGGGTGCAGGCCTGGCTGATCGGTTCGGGGATGGATGCGTCCCAGCGCCCGGCCGACGACGCCCACCGCCTCGAGGCGGCGCTCGCCGACGGCGCTCCCGTCGTGATCGACGCCGGTGCGCTCGACCTCGTCCACCGCGCCACCGGCCCCGTCGTCATCACCCCGCACTACCGCGAACTCGCCGGGGTGCTCGCCGGCGCGGCCGACGACGACTCCGATGCCGTCACGGCGGACGACATCGCAGCCGACCCGGCCGGCTGGGCCGTGCGGGCGAGTGAGAGCCTCGGTGTCACCGTGCTGCTGAAAGGCCACACCACCTACGTCGCCGGGCCGGACGGCGCGCGCTACGCCGTCACCGCCGGACCGGCGTGGCTCGCAACGGCCGGCAGCGGCGACGTGCTGGGCGGGGTGCTCGGCGCCCTCGTGGCGACGCACGCCGACGAGATCGCCCAGGCGCCCGCATCCACGGTGGCCGCCCTGGCGGCGACCGCCGCATACCTGCACGGCAGAGCTGGCACGGCTGCGTCGAGGGGTGGCCCGATCGTCGCGCTCGACATCGCCGAGGCGCTCCCGGATGCGGTCAGGGAGCTCCTGGACGACGGAGGCGTCAGCCCTTCTTCACGGTGAGCAGGAACTCGACGGAACCGGTCTTCTCCACCGTCACGAAGCCGAGGCTCGGCGCATCCACCCCGTAGTCGGAGAACGTGACGGGGATGCTGCCCGTCAGCGTGCCGCCGTTGCCGTTCAGGGCCACCTGGAGGTCCGCCGTCACCGTCTTGGTCACGCCGTGCATGGTGAGGTCGCCCGTCGCCTTCAGCGTCTGGACGGCACCGGCTTTCGGTGCGCCGTCTGCGGTCACCGGCTGGGTGAGCGTGAAGGTGGCGGTCGGATACCTGTCCGTCTGCAGCGCCGTCGAGCGGAAGTAGCTGTCGCGGGCCGGCTCGTCGGTGGCGATGCTCGCCACATCCACGGTCACGGTCGCCGCGGTCAGCGTGAGGCCGTCGACCGTGAGGTCGCCCGTGACCTTCTCCGTGCGCCCGGTGACGGTGACGTCGACGCCGTTGAGCACCTCCTTCACGCGGTACCCGGCGAACGACCCGTCGCCAACCGTCCACGCGCCGCTCAGGTCGGAGGTGTCGATGGTGGTCTTCGCATCCGGGTCCGGCGTGAGCGAGATGGTCGGGACGGCGGCGGGAGGCGCGGAGATCAGGTCGCGGTAGACGTACGGGCCGGCGATGGCCGCTGCCACCCCGAGCACGAGCACTCCGGCTGCGACGCCGATCCAGACTTTCGACGAGGTCCGTAAAGGTGACATGTCATCGAGCGTATGGAACGGGCATGTCGACTTCCTGAGAGTGTCCGATGGAGTGCCTGGATCGTCGGCCGCGCATCCCGTCGGAGCGGCAGGAGGGGGGAGTGGGCCGCTACGATGACCGCATGGGGATCGAGGCGACACGGGTTCCTGCTCCGGCGTCCCCGAGCACGCTGCGGCGCGTCGCCGCCAGCCCGCTCAGCCTGTGGATCGCCTTCCTCTCCGTGCACCTGCTGCTCGGCGGGCTCGCACTGCACGGCAACGGGATGGGCCTCGGCGACGTCTACCTCGTCTACAAGCCGTGGGCGCAGCTGGCCGCGCAGGGCACCTCCATCGTCGGCGTGAGCACGGACTGGGTCTACCCGTTCGCCGCCCTCGTCCCGATCATGCTGCCGCTGCTGGCCGGGGCGGACAACTATGTCGGCGGCTGGCTCACCCTGGTGCTGCTGGTGGATGCGGCTGCGTTCGCCGTGCTGATCGGCGGCAGGGAGCGCAGGCGGCTGGCCGCAGGCTGGTGGTGGCTCGCCTTCCTCCTGCTGCTCGGTCCGATCGCCGTCGGACGCCTCGACGCCGTCTCCGTCGCGCTCGCCATCGTCGGGCTGCTCTGGCTGACGCTGCACGAGCGCGCCGCCGTCGTCACGCTCACCATCGCCACCTGGATCAAGGTCTGGCCAGCCGCACTCATCGTCGCCGCCGTGATCGCGCTGCGCAGCCGGTGGCGCATCGTCGTCACCGCCGCGGTGACCAGCCTGGTGATCGTGATCGTCCCGCTCATCTTCGGGGCCGGGATGCACGTGCTCAGCTTCATCACGGCGCAGACCGGCCGCGGGCTGCAGATCGAGGCGCCGGTCAGCACCATCTGGATGTGGCAGGCCGCCTTCCACGTGCCGGATGCTGTCGTGTACTACGACAGGGACATCCTCACCTTCCAGGTCACCGGCGCAGGCAGCGTCACGGCGGCATCGCTGATGAACCCGCTGCTCGCCGTCTGCTCGGTGGTCGTGGCGCTGATCGGGATCCGGGCGGTGCGGAGGGGCACGCCGGTCACGCGCATCCTGCCGGAGCTGACTCTGGCGCTGGTGAGCGCCTTCATCGCGTTCAACAAGGTCGGCTCGCCGCAGTACGTCGCCTGGCTGGCGGTGCCGGTGGTGCTCGGGCTGGTGTACCAGGGGCGCGGGTTCCGCATCCCGGCCATCCTGGTGACCGTCACGGCGGCGCTCACGCAGCTCATCTACCCGTACCTCTACGACTGGCTGCTCAGCGTGCATCCCGCGATGGTCGCGGTGCTCACCGTGCGCAACCTGATGTATTTCGTGGTGCTCGGCTGGGCGATCACGGCGCTCTGGCGCGGGCCGCGCGGCACGGAGGCCGATGCGGACTCGCTGCCGCAGCACGCGTGGCCGTTCCGCGCTCCGAAGCAGGAGCCATCGGCCGACCCGGTGGCTAGGCTGTAGTCGCGGCCGGAGTGCAGCGGCTGCGCGAGGAGGAATCATGCTGGTCGCGTTCTCTGTCGCACCGAGTGGGGGAGAGGGGCCGGACGCCTCCGTGCACGATGCGGTCGCCGCAGCGGTGCGGATCGTGCGCGAGTCCGGGCTGCCGAACCACACCGACGCGATGTTCACCACCGTCGAGGGCGAGTGGGATGAGGTGTTCGACGTCGTCAAACGGGCGACGGAGGCCGTCGCCGCGTTCGGCACACGGGTGTCGCTCGTGCTGAAGGCGGACATCAGGCCGGGCTACACCGGGGAGCTCTCCGGCAAGGTCGAGCGGCTCGAAACGGCGCTCGACCGCGAGGCGTGACGCCGTGACCGTGTCGGACTGGGTGCTTCCCATCGTCGTGGCGTTCTACCTGTATTGGCCGGTGGTCGCCGTCGTCGCGATCCTGGTGCTCGGCCCACTGCTCGGGTTCGTGATCGTCGCCGTGGTCGGAGCGATCCGCGCGGGCGTCGCCGGCCGGGAGGAGGACGACCAGGAGGCGACCGACGAGCTGTTCAGCGAGCTGGAGGGGTTGGGCGCGCATCCGGAGGAGCGCGTCACTGGTGTCACCGCTCGAAACGATTCGATATAGGATTTTCGGGTGACCCCGACGCTTTCCGGGCCGAGCGCGTGAGCGCCGCCCCGACCACCCAGACTTCCACACCCCGACTCACTCCTGCGCGCACCAGGCTGGCGCTGCTCGCGCTCGCCCTCGGCGGCTTCGGCATCGGCTCGACCGAGTTCGTCGCGATGGGGCTGCTGCCGAACATCGCCCACGACCTGCTGCCCGCCGTCTACGCGGCCTCCCCGTCCGACGCGAACGCGCAGGCGGGCTGGGCGATCTCGGCATACGCGCTCGGCGTCGTGGTCGGCGCCCCGACCATCGCTGCGTTCGCCGCTCGGCTGCCGCGCAAGCAGCTGCTGCTCTGGCTGCTCGTCGCGTTCACCCTCGGCACGGTCGCGTCCGCGCTCGCGCCGACCTTCCAGCTGGTGCTGGTGGCCCGGTTCATCAGCGCGCTGCCGCACGGCGCGTACTTCGGGATCGCCTCCCTCGTGGCCGCGTCGCTGATGGGGCCGGGCAAGCGCGGGCAGGGCGTCGCGTTCGTGCTCTCCGGGCTGACGATCGCGAACGTGATCGGCGTCCCTCTGATCACCTGGCTGGGGCAGACGCACGGCTGGCGTGCCGCATACCTCGTCGTCGCCGGGATCTTCGCGCTCACGTTCGTCGCGGTGGCCACGCTCGTGCCCTGGCAGGCCGGCAACCCAAAGGCGACGATGGCGAACGAGCTGAAGGCCTTCAGCCGCCTGCAGGTCTGGCTGGCGCTCCTCATCGGCGCCATCGGGTTTGGCGGCTTCTTCGCGGTGTACACGTATGTCGCGCCGATGGTGACGACCATCACCGGGCTGAAAGAGTCGGCGGTGCCGCTGGTGCTCATCCTGATCGGCCTCGGGATGACGGTCGGCAACCTGATCGGCGGACGCGTCGCCGACCGCGCCCTCAAACCCGGGATGCTCGCCTTCTTCGTCATCCTGCTGCTCGGCCTCGGCGCGCTCTACTTCACCGCCTCCACGGTGGTGGGGCTGCTCGTGTCGCTGTTCGTGATCTCGGCCGCCTGCTGCGCGATGTCCCCGACCATCCAGACCAGGCTGATGGATGTGGCGCACGAGAGCCAGTCGATCGCGGCAGCCCTCAACCATTCCGCCCTCAACATCGCGAACGCGGCGGGAGCGTACCTCGGCGGCCTGACGATCGCGGCGGGCTTCGGCTACCTGTCGCCGGTGGTGGTCGGCGCGATCCTCTGCGTCGCCGGGATCGCGCTCGCGGTCGTGTCGTTCTCGATCGACCGCTCGCGCGAGCGCCGCGGCGTCGACACCGGCGTGGTGCACGCGCAGCGTCCGGACCCGCTGCCGGTGGACTGAGCGGCGGAGGCCGCGGAGGCCGAAGCCGCCGGGGCCGCTACGCCTGCTCGCGGCGCCGGACGAGCTCCGCGATCCACAGCGGGGCGTACGGCGAGGTGCAGCCGGGCGGCGTCGGGTAGTCCTTGAGCACTCCGAGGCGTTCGCCGATGGCCATCGCTCTGGCGCGCAACGCGCCGTCGTGGATGCCGATGGTCGCCAGGCACTCGTTCATCGACCACTGCAGGCGGTCGGGGGCGTCCTTCAGTTCGGCCTCGATGGTGTCGAGCAGGCCGGGGAGGTCGAGGCCGTCCGGGTTCTTCGCGACGCGGTCGCTGGTCAGCGCCCAGCCGGCGCTCGCCACCACGGGATCGTCGTCGGCCAGCCACGAAACGCGCAGCTCCTCGGCGTGCCTGCTCTTCTTCACCACGTAAGAGATCAGCCAGTCGTGCACTTTGGGCACGCGCGCATCCCGGATCATCGCATCCAGGTCGGCGACGGTGTATTCCCGAGGACGGCCGATCAGGATGGCGACCAGGCGCGCCGCCGTGCCGCCGGTGTCCCACAGCTCCGCGGCGAGGGCAGGGTCCGTTCCCACGTTCTTCGCGACAGCGCGCAGCTTCGTGAGGTTGACGCCGTGGTCGTCCCCGTGCCGTTCGTTGACGGCGCGGACGCGGGGGTCTTCGAGAGCCGCGAGCTCGGCGAGCACGTCGCCGAGCACCGCGCCGCTCCTCACGGACACGTCAGTCGTTCTGCAGCAGGATGCCGTCTTGGATGGCGCGCTTGCGGAGGGCCACCTTCGTGCCGACGTCGTAGCCGGCCACGCGGTACTTCTCGCGGATGCGCTTGAGGTAGCTCTTGGCGGTCTCGTCGGAGATGCCGAGCTGGAAGGCGACGGCCTTCACCGGCTCGCCTGCGCCGTACAGCGCCATCACGCGGCGCTCCTGCGCGCTCAGCTTGGGCGCGCCGCCGACCTCTCCCGAATTCAGCGCGAGGTCGAGCTCGGCCGAGATGAACGACTCGCCCTTGCGGGCGGCGCGGATCGCCTCGACGATCATCTCCGCGTCCTCGCTCTTCACCAGGTAGCCGAGCGCGCCGGCCGCGATGGCCTCGCGCACCACGGCGGGCTCGGAGTACGTGCTCATCAGGACGGTGCGGACGCCGGTGGTCTTCAGGGTCGACAGCTTCAGCGAGACGGGGATGTTGTCTTTGAGGTCGAGATCGAGCAGGACGACGTCGACGGGGAACTCGGGGTGTGTGAGGAGTTCGGGCCAGCTGGCTACGGCTGCGACCATCCGGATGTCGTCCGCGGCGTTGCGGATCCACTCGGTCAGTGCCCCGAGCAGCATCTTGTGATCGTCGACGATCGCGATTCTGATGGGAGGTGCCTCGGTCACGGGCTGCCTTTCTTGACGGTAGAGGGAGCCGACGGTGCTGCTGTCAGGCGAGATCGGCCGAGCTGTCGCTCACACTGGTGATCTCGATGCGCAGCGTCGAACCCGCGAAGGTCTCGACGTACCGGCCCACCTTACGGATAGCTTGCCATGCGGCGGGGTCCACCCCGTTTCGCGGCACACCGGTGGTCGAAATCACGATCGATATTCTGGCACCCGGATTGGGGTCGCCGTGCTCTGGCGCGCTGGGACGGCTGAGGTCGAGCGTCAGACTGCGCGGCTGGGACGCTCCCTGCCGCACCGGATCGCTGATCAGCAGCCATACCGCGGTCAGCAGCCCGTCGCGCTGATCGCGGGTGAGCGCAGCGGCGAGCCCCTCGCTGTCGGTCAGCGCCACCGCCGGTCCGAGCAGCGCGGACTCCGTCACGGCGTGGTACAGCCAGGTCTCCTTGCGGCCCTGGATGAGGTGCAAGCGCAGCTCGGTGGCGATGCTCGACGCCGCAGACGCCGTCTCCTCGTTCAGCGGCAGGGTGGTGCGTCCGCTCGCGACGCCGTCGAGCAGGCGCTCTGCGGCGAGGTCGAGCCTGGCCAGCTCCTCGGAGGCGAGCATCCCGACCGCGTATCCGGGGGAGGAGACCGTGCTCTGCACCTGCACGAGGTCGAGCTCCAACTGGATGAGCGTGCGCAGCGACCGCACGATCTGCACGCCGAGCAGCGGGGGAGCGACGCTCAGCGCGATGGTGACGAACGCCGGCCCGAGCGCGGAGAGGTCGTGCTGGCCGCGGAGGGCGAACTCGCCCGCTAGCACGACGCCCAGGCCGATGGATGCGATGACGATGTCCGACGGGGGACGCGCGGCCACGCAGAGCAGCAGCGCGGACCCGACGGCGACGGCGGCGGTCGGCTGCGCGCCGGTGTCGCCGGGAGCCCAGGTCCCCACCACGTCGAGGGCGACGACCGCCGCCCAGATCGCGATGGCCGTGTAGAACATCCCGTTGGGCAGTTCGTCCGGCAGGCGCGGCCGCACGATCACGGCGGCGACGAGGGTGACGAGCAGCCCCGCCCACGCCGCCAGCGAGAGCGGCAGGGCGGTGTAGCTGCCCAGGTTGATCAGCATCACGGCCAGCTGGAACGCGATGAGGGCGAAGGCGGCCACATTGAAGCCGATGTCGAGCCTGGCGCGGCCGAGCGCATCCCGTTCGCTGTCGCTGCCGACGCGCCTGGACAGGGTCTCCTCCGTCGTGCGGGTCATTTCGGCACCTCGAGGACGACGGTCGTGCCGCTGCCCGGCGAGGAGAACAGGCGGGCGTTGCCGCCCACCTCCCTCAGCCGGGCGACGATCGACTCGGTGAAGCCGAGCCTCCCCTGTTCGATCGTGCTCACGTCGAAGCCTTTGCCGGAGTCGGTGACCATCGCGCGCACCGTCGTCTCGTCGTCGGTGATCGTGACGTGCGCCTCGTTGACGCCGGAGTGCCTGCGCACGTTCTCCAGGCACTCGCCGAGCGCCAGCAGGAACGCATCCAGGATGTCGCTCGGCAGCAGCACCTGACCCGTGCCGTGCCAGTTCACTTCGAGGCCCATCCTGCGGAAGCGTTGCTTGACGGACTCGAGCGTGTTGCCGAGCGTCGACTCCTCGACCGGCTTGAGCTTGTAGTCGCCGGAGCGGGTGGGGTCCGGGGTGAAGCCGAGCCGCAGCTGGCGGAGCAGTGCAGCATCCTCGCCGGCCTGCTCGCGGAGCGCGCCCGCGCTGACGCCGACGCCGGAGTGCGCGAGCAGCGTCAGGGTCGCCAGCACCGTGTCGTGCAGCAGCCGCGCCCCCTGGCGGCGACGCGCCTCCGTCTCGCTCGCCTGGCGCTCGACCCGGTATGCGCGGCTCATCGTCGAGATGCGCGTCAGCGTGCGGGGAACGGTGCGCGACAGCCACACGCCGGTGGCGGTGAGGGCGACCCATCCTGCGACCGTGAAGATCAGCGGCTCGCCCCGCTGGGAGTCGGTGAGCACGAGCGTTGCGGACTCGGCCGCGAGGGTGACGACGGAGGCGCCGACCAGCAGCCCGACCCTCCCGCGCGAGGTCACGGTCGGGATGGCGACGCTCGCGACGGCCGCTCCCGCGATCATCCCGACAGCGCTGAGCGCCGCGGGGCCGAGGGGCACATCCGGGAGCAGGTTGAGCAGGACGATCGCCGCGCCAGCGACGACGATCACCACCACCCACACCTCGGTGTGCGCCAGCGACGCCAGCTGGAACTGCGCGTACGCGAGACAGGCGAGCAGCACGACGGCCGCCAGATACAGCGGAAGTGGGAGGGTGCCCGGGATGCTCAGGCAGAGCAGGGAGGTCGCAGTCGCAGTGAGGCCGATGTTCCTCGCCGTCATCGCGAGGAGACGATCACGCTCCTTCTGGATGCGCGACATGCTCCTCCGTTCCGCTCAGGCGGCGAACAGCCTGCGCAGCTGATCGCTCACGGCATCGTCCTCGATGAGGAATCCGTCATGCCCGAAGTCCGACTCTATTACGACCGGCTCCGTTCCGTCGATGGTGGCGGGGAGGTGCGCGGCGATCTGCTGCTGTCCCTCGACGGGGAACAGCCGGTCGCTGTCGATGCCGACCACCAGGGTGCGCGCGGTGACGCGTGCCAGGGCGGCGGCCAGCCCGCCCCTGTCGCGGCCGATGTCGTGCGAGTTCATCGCCTGCACCAGGGTGATGTAGCTGTTCGCGTCGAAGCGCCTGGTGAACTTGTTCCCGTGGAAGTCGAGGTACGACTCCACGGCGAAGCGCCCGTTGTCGCCGAGCGGGCTGATCTCGCTCTGCCATGTGCGCTCGAACCGTCCGTTCAGCTCGGAGGAGCTGCGGTAGCTGATCAGCGCCATGCGGCGGGCGAGCGCGAGACCCTGGTGCGGCCCGTTGCCGTCTCCGGCGTCGTAGTAGAGGCCGCCGCGGAACAGCGGGTCGGTGCGCACCGCCTCGATCTGCACGGAGTTGAGTGCGATCTGGTCGGCCGTGGAGAACGGGGGAGCGGCGATGACGGCGAGCCGTTCGACGCGCTCCGGGTAGCTGACCGCCCACTCGAGCGCCTGCATCCCGCCCATCGAACCGCCGACCACGGCCGCCCAGCGGTCGATGCCGATCGCGTCTGCGAACGCGGCCTGCGCGTTCACCTGGTCCCGGATGCTCGTGAACGGGAACCGCGGACCCCACTCCGTGCCGTCCGGGGCGATGGAGGCGGGCCCGGTCGTCCCCTGGCAGCCGCCGAGCATGTTCGGCACGACCACGAAGAACCGGTCGGTGTCGATCGCCTTGCCCGGCCCGATGATGCCCTGCCACCACCCGGCGGTCGGGTGTCCAGGGCCGGCGCTGCCGACCGCGTGGCTGTCGCCGGTGAGGGCGTGCAGCACGAGCACGGCGTTGTCGCGTTCAGCGGACAGCGTGCCCCAGGTCTCGTACGCGACGCGCACATACGGGATGCGCTGCCCGCTCTCGAAGGCGAACTCGCCGATGCCGACGAACGAGCGGGAGCCCTCGGGGTCCGACTCCTTCCAGGCGCCACTCGCCGGAGGCTTGCCGAGGAGCGACCTCGCTTGGGCGTCCGTGATGAAACTCGACGGGGCCGTATCGGCGGATGTCTGCCACTCCATGTCTCCATACTGGCTCAGTGCGGGAGGGAGGGCGTGCGTGTTACGCGGGCTCGTCCGGCTGGCGCTCCGGCTCGTGCTCGTCGTGCTGCTCGTGGTCCTTCGGCGGACGCAGGCGCTGCGACTGCTCGTTGATGTACGACACGATCGTCGCGCTCGCCGTACCGACGATGGCGATGCCGCCGATCATCAGCACGACAGCCAGGATGCGCCCGGCGACGGTCACCGGCACGAAGTCGCCGTAGCCGACCGTCGCCATCGTGACGCACGCCCACCACACCGCGTCGCCGAAGCTCACGATCGTGGCGTGCGGCGCATACCGCTCCGCCTGGTAGACCGCCAGCGCGATGACGTAGACGAACATCACCACCGTCGTCGCGGCCACGATCAGCACCCGCCTGCGCACGTGCGACGGCGACCGGCCGCGCAGCAACGGGATGCGGTGCAGTTCGCGCAGCAGCCGGAACGGCCGGGCGACGGGGAACAGCACGGAGGCCAGGTCGATGGGGTTCTTCCTGACGAACAGCCACTTCTGGCGGCTCAGCACCAGCCGCACGACGTAGTCGACGAGGAACGCAACCCACACGACGAACAGCACACCGTTGAGCAGGGCGCCCAGCCATACCGGGCGGGACGGCTGCAGGATCGACCACGAGTACGCGACGAGGAACAGCACGCTGGCGACGAGCAGCGGCCACGCCGTCCGGTCCTCCCAGACGGTCCTCCTGCTCTCGTCGCCCGCCATCTCAGTCGCCGTCGACCCGCAGCTCGCCCTTGTGGAACCGGTACGGCGCGGCCTGTGCCACCGGTTTGATCACGATCAGGTCGAGATCGACATGGCGTGGCCGCTCCAGCGCATCCACGATGGTCGCCGCCACGTCGTCGGCCGACAGCGGCTCCGGCACGTCCTCGTAGACCGCATCCCGCTTCTGCTTGTCTCCACCGAACCGGACCAGAGAGAACTCCTCGGTCGCCACCATGCCCGGCGCGACCTCGATCACCCGGATGGGCTCGCCGTTCAGTTCCAGCCGCAGCACCTCGGTGAGCGCGTGCTCGGCGAACTTCGCCGCGTTGTACCCTCCGCCTCCCACGTACGCCGTGTGCCCGGCGATCGACGTGAGGTTCAGGATGTCGGCGTGGCCGGTCTGCCGCGCGCCCTCCCGCAGCAGGGGGAGCAGCGCGGTGATGACGCGCTTGGTCGCGATGACGTTGATCTCGTACATCCACACCCAGTCGTCCACGTCCGACTTCTCGACGGAGTCGAGGCCGCGCGCGCCTCCCGCGTTGTTGACGAGCGCGTGGATGGGGCCGGTCGCCTCGAGGTGGGAGCGCAGCGCATCCACGTCCTCCTGCCTGGTGAGGTCGGCGACGAAGACGTCGGCGCCGGTCTCCTCGGCCAGTGCGGAGAGCCGGTCCGCCCTGCGGGCCACCCCGACCACATCCCACCCGTGCGACCGGAACAGCCGGACGGCCGCCTCCCCGATCCCGGAACTGGCACCCGTCACAACGACCCGTCTCACGCTCATGCGCCTATTCTTCACGGATTACGGCATGTTGCGCGCGCATTGCCCGCACCTGCCCGCGCGTCTAGCCTGCTGTTGAGGCGGTGGCAGACCGCTCGACACGCATCCCACCCGAAGGAGTGAGCCATGACCGACGCCGCCGACTGGCAGTTCGAGACCAAGCAGATCCACACCGGTGCAGCACCCGACCCGGTGACGAACGCTCGCGCCACGCCGATCTACCAGACCACCTCGTACGTGTTCAACAACGCAGAGCACGCCAAGAACCTGTTCGCGCTCGCCGAGTTCGGCAACATCTACACGCGCATCCAGAACCCGACGCAGGCCGTCGTCGAGGAGCGCGTCGCCGCGCTCGAAGGGGGCACCGGCGCCCTCCTCGTCGCCTCCGGCCAGGCCGCGGAGACCTTCGCCGTGCTGAACATCGCGCAGGCCGGCGACCACATCGTGTCGTCCAGCTCGATCTACGGCGGGACGTACAACCTCTTCAAGTACACCCTCGCCAAGCTCGGCATCGAGACCACGTTCGTGGAGAACCAGGACGACGCCGACGAGTGGCGCCGCGCCGTCCGCCCGAACACCAAGCTGTTCTTCGCGGAGACCATCGGCAACCCGAAGATCAACATCCTCGACATCGCGCTGGTCGCGGACGTCGCCCACGAGTCCGGCGTCCCGCTGATCGTGGACAACACCATCGCGACCCCGTACCTCATCCGCCCGTTCGAGCACGGCGCGGACATCGTCGTGCACTCCGCCACCAAGTTCCTCGGCGGACACGGGACGGTCATCGGCGGCGTGATCGTCGACGGAGGAAAGTTCGCCTGGACCGAGAACGCGGAGAAGTTCCCGGGCCTCACCCAGCCGGACCCGTCGTACCACGGCGCGGTGTACACGGCAGCGGTCGGCGACGGCCTTGCATACATCATCAAGGCGCGCGTCCAGCTGCTCCGCGACCTCGGAGCGGCCATCGCCCCGGCCAGCGCGTGGCAGCTCATCCAGGGCATCGAGACCCTGTCGCTGCGCGTCGAGCGCCACGTGCAGAACGCCCAGGAGATCGCCGAGTTCCTCGAGAACCACCCGGATGTCGCAAGCGTCAACTACTCGGGGCTGCCCACCAGCCCCTGGTACGCGGCGGCCAACAAGTACGCCCCCAAGGGCGTCGGCGCCGTGCTCTCGTTCGAGCTCAAGGGCGGGGTGGATGCGGGCCGCGCGCTCGTCGACAACCTCAGCCTGTTCAGCCACCTCGCCAACATCGGCGACGTGCGCAGCCTGGTCATCCACCCGGCGTCGACCACGCACTCGCAGCTGACCCCCGAGCAGCAGCTCACCGCCGGCGTCACGCCCGGCCTGGTGCGCCTCTCGGTCGGCCTCGAGAACATCGACGACCTGAAGACCGACCTGCAGGCCGGCCTGACGGCCGCCCGCTCCGTCGTGGAGGCAGCGCGCGCCTAGCCGCACCGCATCGACGAGATGCCAGTAACTGTGCCGAATCCCGGGCGATTCGCGACAGTTGCTGGCATCTCGTGTTTGCGGCGTGGTCAGAGCACCGGAGACTCCGCCGCGACGGCGTCCGGCTCGGGCTCCGCGCCCGCATCCGCGTCGGCGAAGGCGAGCTTCGGGACGAAGAAGAGCAGCACGGCGGCGACGATGGCGCCGAGCCCGCAGATGGTCCACACGAGCATGTACCCGAACAGGCTCGCGGCCGTTGCCGTGACGGTCGCGGCCCCGGTCAGCAGGACGACGCCGAAGACGGCGGAGGCGAAAGAGCCGCCGATGGTCTTGGTCGTGTTGGTGAGGGCCGTGGCGATCCCGGTCTGGCCGCGCGGAGCAGCCGCGGCAGCCGCCGCGGGGAGCGCGCCGACCAGCGCCCCGGAGCCGATGCCCGCGATCGCCATGTTGGTGAACACCTGCCACGTCTCCGCGTGGAACGGCAGGAACAGCAGATAGCCGATTCCCACCAGGAACGCGGCGACGATCAGGGTCACCCGGGGACTCAGCCACGACGACACCACGGGGAACAGCACGGCGCCGACGATCATCGAGATCAGGTATGCGCCGATCAGGATGCTGCGCTGACCGGCGGACAGGCCGAGCCCGTAGCCGTTCACCGGGTTTGTGCCCGCGAAGGTGCTGAGCGGGGCCTGCGCGCCCAGCAGGCTGATGCCGATGAGACCGGCCGTGAGCTGCACGGGCCACATGTTCGGGCGGCGCAGCACCCGCAGGTCGATCGCCGGGTCGTCCTGCTTCAGCTCCCAGCGGCCGAACGGGATGAACGTGAGCACGCCGACCGCGATCAGCACCCAGACCCACCAGGTGCCGACGCCGTTGATGCGCAGGAACGTGAGGCCTGAGGTGATCAGCAGGAGGCCGAGCGTCAGGATCGTGAAGCCCACCGCATCCAGTCGTCTGCCCGGCACAGGCTCGGACTCCGGCACGCCGAACAGGATGGCGAAGAAGACGAGCGTGACGGCGACGGCGGGCACGATCAGCGTGAGGGTCACGTTCTTGCCCAGCGCCTCGAACAGCAGTCCGGCCCCGACGGCGCCGACGATCGCGCCGCCCTCCAGCGCGACCACCAGGAGCCCGGCCGCCTTGCGCGTCTGCGACGCCGCGGTGCCGGTGCGGCGGCCACGGTCGAAGATCAGCGCCACCTCGAGCGGCAGCCACACCACGTAGAAGCCCTGCAGGGCGAAGGCGATGAGGAACGTCGTGAAGTTGCTGGAGAACGCCAGCGCCCACGTCGCCAGGGCGGTGAGCACGGTGGCGACCAGCAGGATGCGCTTGTGCCCGAACATGTCTCCGAGCTTGGCGAGCACGGGAACCACCAGGGCGGACAGCAGCAGCTGAGCGGCCTCGAACCAGTTGTAGTCGGCGTCGTGGATGCCCAGATGCTGCACGATGTCGGAGATCAGCGGAACGTAGTATCCCTGCAGAATCCCGCTCGTGACCTCGACGAAGGCGAGCCACCCGATCAGTCCGGCGGTCACGCCGAGCGCGACCCTGGACCCTGTCCTCCCTGACACCATTTCTGGATGCTAACAGCAGCGCGACCGCGACCGGTATCCGTGTCTCGCGGGGAGGTGTGCTGGCCGGTACGGTAGGAGGATGGCAGGCGAACTCGACGACTCAGGATCAGCCGTTCTCCAGGAGACCGAGCGAGAGGTCCTGGGCTGGCTCGAGTTCGGTGAGGCCGCCAGGCACCTGGCCGGCGAGGTCGTCGAATCCGGCTTCGAACCGGATCTGGTGGTCGCCATCGCGCGCGGCGGTCTGCTGCTGGCCGGAGCGATGTCGTACGCGCTCGGCATCAAGTCGTGCGGCGCCCTCAACGTCGAGTTCTACACCGGCGTCGACGAGCGCCTGCCCGAGCCGGTGGTGCTGCCGCCGATGCTCGACCAGAGCGCCCTCCAGTCCAAGCGCGTCCTGCTCGTCGACGACGTGTCCGACTCGGGCAGGACGCTGGCGATGGTCGTCGACCTGATCGCCGCATCCGGTGCGGACGTGCGCACGGTCTGCCTGTACTCGAAGCCGCGCACGGTGCTCGACCCCGACTTCGTCTGGCGCCGCACCGACCGCTGGATCACCTTCCCCTGGTCTGCGCTCCCTCCGGTCACCGCCGGAGCCTGAGCAGGGCATCCTGAATCGTGGTCCCGAAGTCTCTCGACGACCTGGCCGCCGACGGGTCGATGGATCCCGGCTGGGCGTCCGCGCTCGCTCCCGTCGCCGACCGCATCGCGGGGATGGGCGACTTCCTCCGCGCGGAGGTCGCAGCAGGCCGTCCGTACCTCCCGGCGGGCGAGAACGTGCTGCGCGCCTTCCGTGCCCCGCTGGCCGATGTGCGCGTGCTCATCGTCGGCCAGGACCCGTACCCGACGCCCGGGCATCCGATCGGCCTGTCCTTCGCGGTCGAGCGGCACGTGCGCCCTGTTCCGCGCAGCTTGCAGAACATCTACCGCGAACTGCGCGACGACCTCGGTGTCACCCCTCCGCCGCACGGCGACCTGAGCGCGTGGTCGCGGCACGGCGTCATGCTCCTGAACCGCGTGCTCACCGTGCGCCCCGGTGAGCCGGCCTCGCACCGGGGCAAGGGCTGGGAGCCGGTGACCGAGCACGCGATCCGCTGCCTGGTCGAGCGGGGGACGCCGTTCGTCTCCATCCTGTGGGGCAGGGATGCTGCGACGCTGAAACCGATGCTCGGCGGCAACCCGTCGATCGAGTCACCGCATCCCAGCCCGCTGTCCGCGTCGCGCGGGTTCTTCGGGTCCCGGCCGTTCTCCCGCGCCAACGAGGCGTTGCGGCTGCGCGGCGTCGACCCGGTCGACTGGTCGCTCGAACCGTGAGTCGTGGGCCTGCCCGACTCGTAACCTCCCCGAAACCGCCGCGCGCGTAGGCTTGTGCCGTGCTTGAAGAGGAATACCAGCCGCGCAGGGAGCTGCCGCGTCACCTGAGGAAGTCGGAACCGGCCGAGGCGCCGTTCGACTACACGATCCGGGATGCGGTCCCCGCCGACCTGCCGTGGGTCCGCGAGATCTACAACCACTACGTCGCCAACAGCACGGTCACCTTCGACGAGGACGCGATGACGCTGCGCGAGTGGAAGAGCAAGTACGCCTACCTGCACAAACTGAACATGCCGTTCATCGTCGCCGTCTCGCCGAGCGGCCAGATCCTCGGCTACGCGCTCGTCTCGCCGTGGAAGCAGAAGCGCGCATACCGGTTCACGGTGGAGAACTCGATCTACCTGGGCGCCGCATCCACCGGCAAGGGCCTCGGCCCCGTGCTGATGCAGGAACTCATCGACCGCTCCAAGGCGGCGGGCCTCAAAGAGATGATCGCCGTGATCGCCGACAAGGGCGCAGAGGCGTCGATCAAGATGCACGAGAACTTCGGCTTCACCGAGATCGGCCGGATGGGCAGGGTCGGCTACAAGTTCGACCGCTGGCTCGGCACCGTGCTGATGCAGCGCTCCCTCAAATAACGGTTCGGCATCGCGACGACCAGGATGCGGCCGGTCGCAGTACGCTGACGGCGGGCGCTGAAATGCGCACATACTCTGGGGGGAATATATGAAGCGTTCAGCCGTATCCGTTCTCGGCGCCGTCGCCGTCGCGGTGGTCCTCACACTCTCGGGATGCGCGCAGGGAGCGCCGGCCGCACCGGTCGCCACCACCGCGAAACCGACGCCCACGCCCACGCCCACCGCGACGCAGGCAGCGGCACCGACGGTCCGCGTGGCGACCACCTGCGACGCCCTCGCGACGCAGGCACTCGTCGACCAGGCGGGCGGCGCGCACCTCGTGACGTCGACACCCGAGCGCACCGCGACCCCGACCGGATACGCGGACGAGCGGATGGGGGTGCTTACCTGCCAATGGTCGACCACCGACCCGGCCAGCCCGACGGCACCCGCCGTGTGGATCGCCGTCGTCCCCGGCGCATCCAGGGCCGGATTCGAGGCGTACCGGACGGGAGAGGCGGTCGCGTCGCAGGACACGCCGTCGCCCGTCGGACCGGACGCGTACACGTACTGCTTCGGCACCCCCGTGACCCAGTGCGGCTTCCACGCCTTGCTGCCCGGCTACGGGATCGTCGGCACGGTGTTCGGCAGCGAAGCGTCGCCGGATGCGGCCACCTCGGCGGTCGCCGCACTGCTCGCGCAGAGCTACGGCGTGGTGTCGGCTCTCGATGCCCCTGCTCCGGTCTGGCAGCCCGCTGCGCCTGCGCTCACAGGGGCGACCACCTGCGACGGCCTCGCCACGACAGCCCAGCTCACGCAGACCATCGGCTTCGGCCCGTCCCGCGAGGTGAAGTCGGACGACGGCGAGTACTCGAACTCGAAACTCGATGTCGGCCACCAGGTCGGCGCGTACTGGTGCGTCTGGGTGGAAGACGACGGCACGGCCAGCGTCTCCGTCGGCGTGCTTCCGGGAGGAGCCACGTATCTGGAGCACCTGCGCGGCAGCGACGCGGTCGAGCAGCCGGGCGTCGGCCAGGCCGCATACTGGGCGCCGAACGGCTACCTCAACATCGTGGTGGACTCCGGCTGGCTGCAGGTGCACGCGGTGCCGGACGGGAAGGACATCTCGCACGAGCAGCTGGTGGCCCTCGCGAAGCAGGTCATCGCCAACCTCGGCACGACGTGACACGCGGGCGGCCGCCCAGCGCTCGGGCGGCCGCTCCCGTGACTAAGGTGTCGAAGGTGACCACCGTGACTCCGGACAACGGCCGCGTCGCCTCCGCCGCTCCCGCGACGCCCGCGAACCTGCCGCTGCGCAAACGCCCCGTCGACATCTTCTTCATCGTGATGTTCTCGCTATTCATCGTGACCTGCATCATCAGCGACGCCATCCCGACGCTCGGCATCCCGCAGACCTCGACCACCACGAACCTGTTCGCGCAGTGGAACTACACGTACTCCTCGCAGTACGACCCGCTCTACCAGAACCCGCCGATCTGGCTGCGCTTCATCACCGGCACCTCGGCGTTCATCTACCTGCCGTTCTACGTGCTGCTCGTCATCTGCCTGTCCAAGGGATACAACTGGATCCAGCTGTACGCGGTGATCTACGCGACCATGATCATCAGCCTCACGGGCATCCCGATCTTCGGCGTCGAGTTCTTCGGCGACGCGGCGCAGCGCACCCCGCAGCCGTTCATCTTCCTGCTCTACAACGGGCCGTACGTGCTCGTGCCGTTGCTGCTGCTGATCCGGATGCGGAAACCGCTGCCGTTCACGCGGAAGTTCTAGCCCCGCCCAGCTCCAGCAGGCCCACCCCGCCGATCACGAGCACGATGCCCGCGAGCTGCACCCAGGTGAGGCTCTCTTTGAAGAAGATCCACGAGATGAGCACGATCGCGACAACGCCGATCGCCGACCAGATCGCATAGGCGATGCCGAGCGGCACGCCGCGGCCGAGTGACAGCGAGAGGGCGAAGAACGACGCCATGTAGCCGACCACCACGATGACGTACGCCCACCACCGGGGGTTGTCTCCCGAGGTGAACTTCAGGAAAGTGGTGGCTATGACCTCGGTCGCGATGGCGATGCCGAGGTAGAGGTAACCGAGCACAGCTGGTCGCTCCCGTCAGCCGGCGGGGCGCCGGGCAGTACACACGCTAGCGGGAGGACGACACGATGGACCAGGGCGAGAAGCGCGCGAGGGTGAGGCAGCTGAGGATCGTCGTCGAGGCGGAGGACTACGACGAGGCTCTGGCGTTCTTCCGGGATGCGCTCGGGCTCGAGGAGCAGGAGTCGTACGCGGGCGACGGGGGAGCGCTGGTGTCGATCCTGGATGCCGGGCGAGCGACCTTGGAGATCGCGAACCCGGCGCAGAAGGCCATGATCGACCAGGTGGAGGTGGGCAGGCCCGTCGCCCCGCGCATCCGGCTGGCGTTCGAGGTGGAGGACAGCGAGGCCGTCACCTCCGACCTGGTGGATGCGGGGGCCGAGCTGATTGCGCCGCCCACCCGCACCCCGTGGAACTCCCTGAACGCACGGCTCGCGGCCCCCGCCGGGCTGCAGCTCACCGTGTTCCAGGAACTCGGCGAGCAACCCTGACAGGGGCCGCGATGCGACTGGGGCCGCGAATGGATGCCCGGCTCAGTTCTTCGGCGTCGCCCTGCTGATCACGAAGTAGCCGGCGACCGCCGCCACCGCCGTGGGGAGGAGCAGCCAGGCCGCGACACCGGTCGGGCCCATCGTGGCGAACCAGTCGCCGACCGCCGGCCAGCTCGACGTGAAGGTGATCAGCGCGATCGCACCCACGATGATCAGGGCGAGGATCGCTCCGGCCACGAGCACACCGTTCATCCGCCAGCGCATGTAGAGGGTTCCGCTGATCGAGCCGGTGAAGAAGAAGAACGACATCAGCGCGAACACGATGAACAGGCGCGAGAAGAACCCGCCATCGCCGAAGTAGATCGACGTGTACAGGTGGCCTCCGAGACCCCAGCCCCCTGTCGCCTCCTCGATCGCGGACAGCACGGTGAAGCCGATCGAGTATCCGGCGGCGAGCAGGAGGAACGTGAGGGCTGCTCCCAGGTAGAAGTCGCGCCGCGTGACGCTGTATCCGAGCGCGAACGGGAAGGTCATCGAGATCACCTGGATACCGATCACCAGCATGTAGACGAAGATGTACGACGCCCCGCCGCTCCACTGCGTCCCCTCGAACGCGTGCGCCCGGTCCGCCGGGGCGGTGGCCAGCCAGATGATCCACCAGATCAGATAGTTGATCAGCCAGATGAACGCCATGATCATCATGGGCACCCAGATGGTCGACCACTTGTTGACCAGGTTGAGCCTCACCACCCTCCAGATGCGGTGGGCGGACGCGGGCGTTGTGCGGAGGTTCACCGACTCCGGTGTGACGGCGGTCATGCGCTCTGCTCGAATTCTGTCGCTCGGACGTTGGTCTTGCGGACGATGAGTTGCTGGAGGGAGACGGGGCTGAGTTCCAGCCCTGCGGTGGCCGCCTGGGCGCGGTCGGCCGGCGTGAGGTCGGCGACGGTGACGGACGCGAGCCCGCCGATGCCGTCGCGGTGGATCACGTCGCGCCCGGCGACGAACTGGTCGACGGCGCTGCGCTGGCCGACCACGGTGGTGGCCGATCCGCGCATCTCCTCCGCATCCTGATCGATCAGGATGCGCCCCTGGTCGATCACGATGACGTGCTCGAGCAGGTTGGCGACCTCGTCGATGAGGTGCGTCGACAGGATGATCGTGCGGGGATGCTCCGCGTAGTCCTCGAGGAGGCGGTCGTAGAAGATCTGCCTGGCCACCGCATCCAGTCCGAGGTACGGCTCGTCGAAGAACGTGAGCGGGGCACGGGATGCGAGCCCGACGATCACGCCGACGGCGGAGAGCTGACCGCGGGACAGCTTCTTGATGCGGCGGTTCACCGGCAGGCGGAAGTCGGCGATCAGCTGTTCGGCGAGCTCCGCATCCCAGTTCTCGAAGAACCAGGGGGCGCTGCGGAAGACGTGCTTCGGCTGGAAGTCGTCCGGATACCGCTGGCTCTCCTTGATGAAGCAGAGGTTCTGCAGCACCCGGGCGTTCTCGACCGGGCTCTCCCCGAACACCCTGACCTCGCCCGCCGAGGCGAAGACCTGGCCGGTGAGCAGCTGCATGATGGTGGTCTTGCCCGCGCCGTTGCGGCCGAGGAGCCCGTAGATCTTGTTGGGCTTGACGGTGAAGCTGACGTCGTCGATGGCGGTGAACGATCCGAACCGCTTGGTGAGGCCGTCGACGTGCACGGCCGGCGCGATCGAGGTGGGTGTCGCTGTGGCACTCATGCGCTGATTCCTTCCGTGGTGATCATCTCGGTGAGTTGCTGGGGTCCGATCCCGAGCTTCGCCGCCTCGGCGAGCAGGGGGCGGAGGTATTCGTCGCGGAACGCGTCGCGCCGCTTGGCGATGAGGCGCTCGCGGGCGCCTTCGGCAACGAACATGCCGATTCCTCTCTTCTTGTAGAGAATCCCGTCGTCCACCAGGATGTTGACGCCTTTGCCTGCTGTTGCGGGATTGATGCGGTAGAAGGCCGCGAACTCGTTGGTCGACGGCACCTGGGTCTCCGGGGGGTATACGCCGTCGATGATGTCGTTCTCGATCTGTTCGGCGATCTGAACGAAGATCGGCTTTCCCTCTTCGATCATCGGTACCTCCGGCTCTGCACCCTCATGTGTTAGTTACTGATGTAACTAACCAACCAGGCTTGGCCACCGGTGTCAAGAGATTTCTTCGTGCGGATCGGGGATAGCCTCGGAGCATGGCCGAACTCCACGAGCTCACCGCCCTCGCCCTCTGGCAGGAACTGCAGACCGGCCGGGTCTCACCCCGAGAACTCGCCGCCCACTACCTCGACCGCATCGAGAGGCTCAACCCGCAACTCGGCGCGTTCGTCACCGTCACCCGCGATCTCGCCCTGCAGCGCGCAGATCACGTCGCCGACGCGGTGCCGAAGACCGCCCCGCTCTGGGGTCTCCCCTCCGGAGACAAAGACCTGTGGATGCGCGCGGGCGTCCGCACCGGCTTCGGCTCCCGCCTGATGGCCGACTTCGTGCCGGACGCCTCCGACGAGATCGTCGAGACCCTGGATGCGGCGGGCGCCGTCAGCCTCGGAAAGACCAACGCCCCGGAGTTCGGGCTCCCTGCATACACCGAGTCGCTCGCGGCGCCTCCCGCCCGCAACCCGTGGGACCTGTCACTCGGCTCCGGCGGGTCGAGCGGGGGAGCGGCGGTGGCCGTGGCCAGCGGGATGCTCCCCTTCGCGCCCGGCTCGGACGGGGGAGGCTCCGTGCGCATCCCCGCTGCGGCGTGCGGCCTGGTCGGGCTGAAGCCGAGCCGGGGCCTCGTGCCGGCAGGCAGCGGCATCGACTCGCTCGCCGGCCTCGTGGTGGACGGACCGCTCGCGCGCACCACGGCGGACGCCGCCCTCCTGCTCGACGGGATGATCGCGCGCCGCGACGGCCGCATCGACCACCACTACACGCTCCGCGCCCCGTACGACGACGACGACCCCTTCCTCGGCACCGCCGTCCGCGGAGAGGGCCGCTTCCAGCTCGGCGTGATGACGACCTCCGCCTGGGACGACGCGTACGACATCGTGATCGCCCCGGAGGCGCTGGCTGCGCTGGACGCGGCCGTGCAGGCGTTCAGCGACCTAGGGCACGGCATGGAGGAGACGGCGCTGGTCTCCGACCCGACGTACGCGCCCGCGTTCCGCACGATCTGGCAGGCGGGTGCTGCGCGCATCCCGGCGGAGGGCGACGCGGAGAACCTGCTCGAACCGCTCACCGCCTGGCTGCTGCGCCGGGGCAGGGCGCTCAGCGCCAGGGAGCTGAGCGAGGCCCTGTCGGCGCTCACGGCATACGAGCGCTCCCTCATCCGGCAACTGTCGAGCTTCGACGCCGTGCTCACCCCCGCGATGGCGATGACCCCGCGCCCGGTCGGCTGGTACGACCAGGAGGACGGAGAACGCAACTTCGAGCAGCAAGTGCAGTACACGCCGTTCACGTCGATGCTCAACGTGTCCGGCCTCCCGGCCATCGTGCTTCCGATCGCCCAGACCGACGACGGCCTGCCGATGGGCGTGCAGCTGATCGGGAGGCCGGGAGGGGAGCGCACGCTGCTGTCCTTGGCCGCCCAGCTCGAACGGAAGGTGCGCTGGCAGCTCCGCTACCCGCCGCTCTGGTGACCGTCCCCTCATGAGCGCCTGCGTCTGTGGAACGTAAAATGCCTGCCGGTCCCGACGCTCGCTAACCACTGCGACGAAACGTCCAGTATTTTTATATTAATTCGAGATTAGAAATCTTGGATGTTATGCTTGCTCACTCGATGCTGGCATGAGACCCGATTCGCTCTGCCGCGTTTTGCCGTGGCGCGGCTCGAGTGTGCGCGTGTATCCAGCATCGGCGCACTGTTTCACTCGACTCGCAAGGAACTCATAACACATGGATCTCGTTCACAAAGCCGTCTTCGACGGTGACCCTGGTGCCTCGAAACGCCGTCGGCGACAGCGACGCTGGGCGGCGACGCTCGCTGCGATCGCGATCGCCGCTGCCGGGCTGGTGTCAACTCCCGCAGTCGCGTCGACGTCGGCCCCGGAAAACGTGGGTGGTATCGCCGGTGCCGGATTCTCATCGGATGGCGTTGCCTACGACGGCTCCGGCCAGACCGTCGTCGTCATCGACGGGGCATTCCATCCGGAGCATCCGATGCTGAAGGACCGCGTCGTCGAAGAGGCGTGCTTCGGCAGCTACGCAGTGCCGTCGGACTTCACCGACAGTCTCTGCTCCCCGGATGCGGTCAAGCAGCCCGGCACCAATATCGTTTTCGAATCGGGAGCCGGTTCGTCCACATACAACGCGGCGTGCTTCGAGAAGGTGCCAGAGGACAACAACGTCGAACACGTGTGCCACGAGAGCCATGGGACCAAAGTCGCCGGGCTCGTTGCAGGAACCCCGTGGACGATCGACCTTGGCGGCCAGGAAGGAGTTGCGACGCTTTCAGGGGTCGCTCCGGGCGCAGATCTCGTCCTGATCAAGGTCGGTGTGCAAGGGGCCTGGAATCTTGACGCCCTCGGTGCGGCTCTTCAGTACGTTCAGGACGATCTGCGACCGAAGTACAAGGACAAGGGGAAACCGATTGCGGCGATCAATATCTCCGCGTCATTCGCGTGGAAGGACGCGAATAAGAACCTGCACGAGTTCGTCCACGACAGCGACGAGAGACCGGAGCCCTACTTTCCCGTGATGGCGGACCTCAAGCGGGATGGCGTCGCTGTTGTCGTCGCAGCCGGTAACACAGAGGCAGCAGACGGCGTCGGCCTGCTGGCCGCATCGGAGGCGGCTATTGCCGTGGGAAGCACCAATGTCAACGACATGTCTACGCTGACGGTCGGCGAGAACACGGGGACGAATGCGTCGACGCGGGTGGCGCTGTTGGCCCCCGTGGGCGACGGAACCGTCGGAAATAGGCTGTGGACTTCTCATGCGAACTTCCCACGGGACGCGGCGCCGTCGAGCCGGGCGATTTGGGCTCTGGGAACCTCGTTTGCCGCCCCGCAGGTGGCGGGTGCTTTCGCGGTGCTCCGCCAGCGCTTCGGCTACGAGAACGTCAGCGTCGACAAGCTCACGAAGCTCCTTCAGGAGACGGGCGTCGGCGTGCAGGACACGCGCGAGGGCAGGCGGGGCGTGGTGAGCCAGCGCATGTCGCTCGTCGACGCTGCCAACGTGCGGGACGAGAGCCGAAGCGTTTGGGACTTCACCGGCGACGGATCGGCGGACATCCCGGTGATCGGAAAGGATCGCACCACGGTGTCCCTCCACTCCGTCGGTGACACCGGCCTGATCGATCCCACCAACGGGGTCGCCATCGGCAAGGTCGGCGCATTGGCGGCTGCCGTGTACGACTACAGGGTGCGGGGAACCAACGGACTGCTCGCGAGCAAGGGCGACGATCTCTACTACTACGAGTACGTGCGCGAGAAGGAGGCGCTGGACGATGGCACTCTCGTAGCGCCCGGCGTCGCAAACGACATCTCCGGTATCGCATACACACGTCACCAGACGAAGGAGACAGTGGGTACTGGGACTGCGATCATCATTCAGAAGACGAACGGCCAGATCGTGGCACACGAGAAAGACCCGTATACGGTCGCGCTGGGTGCTGAACGCGAAGTCATGCCCGCGGGGACGACGGTGAAGCTGGTCGGAGTCGCCGACGTGAGTGGCGACACGATCCCGGATCTGGTTGTTCGCCAGCCTGACAGCGGTGCCGTTCAGTCGTACCGCGGACTGGAAGCTGGATCGACCATCGCATTCGCGTCGACCCCCGACAATCTGGCCACGGCGGCGGGAGTCGACGACGTGTTCGTTCTGGACGACTGGGTGAATCACGAGGCTAGGTACGGCTATCGCGACGCGTCATACCTCCTCAATGTGAGCCCGGTGAAGAACGGCAAGCCCAGCAAGGCTGTCTCGTCCGGCCGGTGGGTTGCACCCATCCACGTGATCCCGGCTCCCCGGAACCTCAAACTCGACTCGGGGCCGAATGTCTGGGACGCTACGGGCGATGGATTTGCGGATGTTCCGGTGATCGACACCGAGAAGAAGACGCTCTCCTATCACTCGGTCACGATCAACGGAGTGATCGACACCAGACCGAACCTCACGATCGCTGAAGACTGGACGAGTCCGATCGCGACCCCGACGTATGGACTTTCGGATGCCTTCAACGGGGTGCTCTGGATCAAAGGCGACAACCTGGTTTACAGCACCTATCAGTCAGGCAGTAAGACGCTGGCGGCTCCGATGAGTGTTCTGAACGGGGTCGGCAAAGACATTGCCAGCGTTGCGTATACCGGAAATCTGCCGAGTGGCTATGCGGGCGGCGGCTTCCGCGGCAGCGGAGTCGTCATTCAGAAGAACAACGGACAGATCAGCATCCACCGCCAGAAGGCCAATAGCATCTATCTCGGCACAGAGACTGTGCTCGTGCCTGCAGGCACAGGGGTGAAACTCCTGGGGATCGCCGACGTGAACGGCGACAATGTGCCCGACCTGATCGTCGGTGATGCGACAACGAAGAAGCCTGTGGCCTATCTCGGGGTGTACAACGAGTCTGTTCCAGAATTCGCCGCGGAAGCTGTCTCGATGGCCCCGGCCGATCGGTGGGGAGCGAACTGGACGAAGGTGAAAACCTTCGCGATCGAGGGGCTAGTGAACAACGAGACCCGTATTGGATATCACACAACTCCGTGGTCTACGGAGCTGTGGCTCGCATCCACCGTCGGTGACGGCTCACTCGGCGCGACGAAGTCCTCGGGAACGTGGCCGGAGGCTCAGCGCCTCGGGATGGTGCCGCGGGGGTGACGGATGCGGCATGAAGACACTCGAGAAGCACACCCGGCGACGGGCTCGTCGCCCGATGGCGGGCGCCCCGGCATCATGGTCTGCACGGCGGGCTTCGCTGCGACGGACATCGCTGACCCAGCGGCCGCTCGCGCGGCGAAACCCGCCGCGCGGGCGTGTCGAGTTCGCTGTGCACGGTGGCACTGGTCTCGCACGCTCGGGCCTATGAGGTTCGCGCTGCGCTGACCTTGGCAGGGGCGCGGGACGATGCGGTGAACACTACGTTCTTCGTCACCGCGAGCTGAGCGCTTGGCTGCCGTCGCGTCGGAGCGCGATGGCAGCCGGCTCCGCTACCCGCCGCTCTGGTGACCGGCGTACGATAACCGGCGTGAGCGCGGACCACCCGTTCGATGCAGCGCTCGGCGAAGCGTCGCAGCTCGCCGGGCGATGGCTCGACGGCGTCCGCGAGGGCAGCATCCCGGCGACCGCGAGCATCGAGCAGGTCAAGGATGCGCTCGGCAGGAGCCTCCCCGACCGCGGGGGGCCAGTCACCGCTGTGCTGCGCCGGATGGGCGACGCCATCGAGCCCGGGCTGCTCAGGATGCACTCCCCGCGGTTCCACGGCTGGGTGATCGGGGGAGCGGAGCCGGTGGCGCTCGCCGCGGACTGGCTGGTCTCCGCGTGGGACCAGAACGCCACCCTGCGCACGGTGACGCCCGGCGTCGTCGCTGCGGAGGAGCTGGCCGGCGAGTGGATCGTCGATCTGCTCGGGCTGCCGTCGACCGCGGAGGCCGGGTTCGTCACAGGCGCGACGATGGCGAACTTCGTCGGTCTCGTCACCGGCAGGGACCAGGTGCTGCGTGACGCCGGCTGGGACGTCGCCTCCGACGGTCTGTCCGGCGGTCCCCGCGTGCGCTTCATCGCGGGCGCGGAATGCCACGGCTCCCTCGAGGAGGCCGGACGGTTCGCCGGGCTGGGGAGGCCGCAGCTCGTCGACGCCGACGACGAGGGCCGGATGCGCGTGGACGCACTGCGCGAGATGCTCGCGAGCGGCACGAGCTCTGGCACCGGCCCCGCCATCGTCTGCCTGCAGGCGGGCAATGTGCACTCCGGAGCGTTCGACCCCATTGCCGACGCCATCGAGATCGCGCACGTGGCGGGAGCCTGGGTGCACATCGACGGCGCGTTCGGGCTGTGGGCGGCTGCATCGCCGCGCCTGAGGCACCTGACCGCCGGGATGGCGGCGGCCGACTCCTGGGCGACGGATGCGCACAAGACCCTCAACGTGCCGTACGACTGCGGCATCGCCATCGTGGCGAGACCGGAGGCGCTGCACGCGTCGTTCGCGCAGCAGGCCGCCTACCTGCCGGCGTCGGTGGACGGCTCCGACCCGAACGACAGGGTGCCGGAGCTCTCCAGGAGGGCGCGCGGCGTTCCCGCGTACGCGGTGCTCGCGCAACTGGGCCGCGACGGCGTCGCCGAGCTCGTGGAGCGGCTGGCGGATGCGGCGGCCGAACTGCGGGAGCGGCTGTCCGCGCTGCCGGGGGTGCGCATCCTGAACGACGTGGTGTTCACCCAGGTCTGTGCGACCTTCGGCAGCGACGAGCGCACGCGGGCGGTGACCGACGCGCTGAACGGTGCGGGGGTCGCCTTCGGCTCACCGTCGCGCTGGCGCGGGCAGGCCGTGCTGCGTTTCTCGGTGAGCAACTTCCAGACCGACCGCGCCGAGGCGGCGCGGACGGCCGCTGCCGTCGCGGACGCGCTCGCGAGAGTGCCGGCCGACGCGAGCTAGACGCGAGCTAGTTGACCGGGCCGGTGTACTTCTCGCCCGGCCCCTTGCCCAATTCGTCCGGGATGGGGGAGGCCTCGCGGAACGCGAGCTGCAGGGAGCGCAGGCCGTCGCGGAGGCTGCGGGCGTGCTGGTCGCCGAGGTGCGCCGCGCTCGCGGTGACCAGGCCGGCGAGGGCGTCGATGAGCTTGCGGGCCTCGTCGAGGTCGGTCTGCGCATCCGGGTCGTCTGCCAGACCGCACTTGACCGCCGCGGCGCTCATCAGGTGCACGGCGGTGGTCGTGATGACCTCCACGGCGGGCACTTCGGAGATGTCGCGGGTGGCCGCGCTGACGTCATCGGTGTCGTCGAAGACGTGGGGTGTGTCGCTCACTGCTTTCCTCTGTTAGAATCGTTCGGGCTCCGGGACATCTGTCTCGGTACGAAAGTGGAGATTCCTCCCACCCGCGCTTGACCGCTTTATTAGGTTACCGGGTTGTTGCACTCCGCCAACGCGCGCAAGCGCGGGGGTAGTCAGGGTGCTGTACCAGGCCTGCGAGAAATCGCGGGAATGCGTTGGTGCGTGGAAAATCCTCTTTCGCCGGTGTCGTCACCCGACGAGATCGCGGCCGCGAAGTATCGCTTGATCAGAGGAGAAAAGCATCAGCGATCCCCGTACCAATGACCGTATCCGCGTCCCCGAAGTTCGACTTGTCGGCCCCAGCGGTGAGCAGGTCGGCGTCGTCAAAATCGAGGTCGCCCTCCGACTCGCGCAGGAAGCAGACCTGGATCTGGTTGAGGTTGCTCCCAACTCCAAGCCGCCTGTCGCGAAGATCATGGACTACGGCAAGTTCAAGTACGAGGCTGCGCAGAAGGCCAAGGAGGCCCGGCGCAACCAGGCGAACACCATCCTCAAAGAGGTGCGTTTCCGCCTCAAGATCGACAAGCACGACTACGAGACGAAGCGCAAGCGCGCCGAAGGCTTCCTGAAGGCCGGCGACAAGGTGAAGGCGATGATCCTGTTCCGGGGTCGCGAGCAGTCGCGCCCAGACCAGGGTGTTCGTCTTCTCCAGCGTTTCGCAGAAGATGTGGCCGAGTTCGGCTCGGTCGAATCCAACCCGACCATCGACGGTCGAAACATGGTCATGGTCATCGGCCCTCTGAAGAACAAGTCAGAGGCCAAGGCCGAGGCCAACGCACAACGTGCCGCCACGAAAGCGCGGGCCCAGGGCCGCGACACCGAGGCGGTTGCTGACGCAGACGACTCTGCTCAGTCCGAAGAGAGTTCGCCCGCCGAGGCGACGAACGAGGAGAAATAATGCCCAAGCAGAAGACCCACTCCGGGGCCAAGAAGCGTTTCAAGATCACCGGAAGCGGCAAGGTCATGAAGCAGCAGGCCGGGATGCGCCACAACCTGGAGGTCAAGTCCAGCGACCGCAAGCGTCGCCTCAACCAGGAGCAGGTCGTTCCCGAGGTGGATGCCAAGGTCATCCGCCGCATGCTCGGCAAGTAACCCCACCCGACTTTTTAAGGAAGTAAAGAAGACATGGCAAGAGTAAAAAGGGCGGTCAACGCTCACAAGAAGCGTCGGGTCATCCTCGAGCGTGCCGAGGGCTACCGCGGACAGCGTTCGCGCCTCTACCGCAAGGCCAAGGAGCAGGTCACTCACTCGCTGGTCTACAGCTACCGTGACCGCCGTGCGCGCAAGGGCGACTTCCGCCGCCTGTGGATCCAGCGCATCAACGCCGCGAGCCGCGCGAACGGTCTCACGTACAACCGTCTGATCCAGGGCCTGGGTCTCGCGGGTGTCGAGGTCGACCGTCGCATCCTCGCCGAGCTGGCCGTCAACGAGCCCGCCACCTTCGCGGCTCTCGTGCAGACCGCCAAGAAGGCTCTCCCCGCCGACACCTCGGCGCCGAAGGCTGCTGCGTAACTCGCACCCACCACGTCAGAACCCGGTCGACCATCGTGTCGGCCGGGTTCTCTCGTTGTGCGGGCGCATCCCTCTAAGCTGGGGACATGCTTGACAACCCGCGCTCACCGCGCGTTCGGGCCGTCGCCAAACTAGCGAAGCGTGCCGCCAGGGCTGAGACCGGCCTGTTCCTCCTCGAAGGGCCGCAGGCCGTCGCCGAGGCTCTGTCGTTCCGTCCGGAGCTCGTGGTCGAGCTGTACGCGACGCCGACGGCGCTCGAACGGTACAGCGACATCGGCCAGACCGCCGTGGACGCGGGTGTCGACGTCGAGTTCGTCACCGAACAGGTGCTGGATGCGATGGCCGACACGGTCACCCCGCAGGGCTTCGTGGCGGTGTGCCGCCAGTTCCCCACCTCGGTGAAGGACATCTTCCGGGACGAGCCGCGCCTGGTCGCGGTCCTGGAGGAAGTCCGCGACCCCGGCAACGCCGGCACGATCATCCGCGCCGCCGACTCCGCCGGAGCAGACGCTGTCGTGCTCACCGGCCGCACCGTCGACCTCTACAACCCGAAGGTGGTCCGCTCGACCACCGGCTCGCTCTTCCACGTCCCCGTCGCCGTCGGCGCCACTCTGGACGATGTGGTTCAGCGCGCCCACAGCGCCGGACTGCAGGTGCTCGCCGCCGACATCAAGGGCGAAGACCTTCTCGCCGCGCGCACGGACGGGCAGCTCGCCCGCCCGACTGCGTGGGTGTTCGGCAACGAGGCGCACGGCCTCGCCGACGAGCTGCTTCCCCTGGTCGACCGCGTCGTCACCGTGCCGATCTACGGCAAGGCGGAGTCGATGAACCTGGCGACCGCCGCGAGCGTGTGCCTCTACGAGTCCGCGTTCGCGCAGCGCTCGGCCGCTGTGACGGACTGAGCGTCGTCCCGGCCAGGGACGCACGAACGCCCTGCGTGGATATCCACGCAGGGCGTTCGTGCGTCAGTGCGTCAGTGAGTCAGAACCTCAGTGCGCGACGACCGGCTCGGTCGGCTCCGGTGCGTCCGCCGCTGCCGCCCCCGCCGTGCCGCCCGGGTTGCCGAGCGATGCCCCGTCTCCGCGGCGGCGGTAGAGCAGAGCGGACAGGATCGCGCCGAACACGAAGAACGCTGCGCCCCACCAGTACGCGGTCGCGTAGCTGTGCACGGCGGCCTCCGCCGCCACCGACGGGGTGGGAGGCAGGTGCGAGGCGATGTAGTCGGTCGCCGCGGTTGCCGCGAGCGTGTTGAGCAGTGCAGTGCCGATGGATCCGCCGACCTGCTGGCTGGTGTTCACCATCGCGGAGGCGACCCCGGCGAAGTGCCGGTCGACGCCGAGGGTCGCGGTCTGGATCGCCGCGGGCATGATCGAGCCCATGCCGGTTCCGAGGATCATCAGGGCGGGCAGCACGTCGGTCGCGTAGTTGGCCGTGACGCCGAGGTGGGTCAGGTAGACCATGCCGATCGCGGCGATGGTCATGCCGATCGGCACCATCACCTTCGGCCCGAACCTGGGCACGAAGATGTTGGTCGACAGCTGGGCGGCGATCACCAGCATCACGATCATCGGCAGGAAGCCGAGGCCGGTCTGGATGGGGCTGAACTTCAGCGTGGTCTGCAGGTAGTAGGTGACGAACAGGAAGATGCCGAACATCCCCGCCCCAGCGATCAGGATGGACGAGTACGAGGCTCCGCGGTTGCGGTCGAGCACGATCGACAGCGGAAGCAAGGGATGCGCCGCCCTGCGCTGCCAGAGCACGAACGCGATCAGCAGCACACCGGATGCGGCGAGCAGCCCCCAGCTCTGCGGGGAGTCCCAGCCGTCCGTCTCCGCGTTGGAGAACCCGTAGACGAGGCTGAACAGCGCGCCGGAGACGAGGATCGTGCCCGGCACGTCGAGCTTCGGCCGCGGGCCGGAGCGGGCGACGCTGCTGACGAAGATGGTCGCGCCGACGATCGCCACGATGGCGATGACGACGTTGATGTAGAGGTTCCAGCGCCAGTCGAACTGCTCGGTGAGGAAGCCGCCGAGCAGCAGGCCGACCGCGCCGCCTGCTCCGGCGATGGCTCCGAAGATGCCGAACGCGCGGGCACGCTCCTTGGGGATGGTGAACGTGGTGGTGAGCACGGCGAGGGCGGTGGGGGCGAGCAGTGCGCCGAACGCGCCCTGCAGTGCCCTGGCGCCCACGAGCATCCCGAAGCTGCCGGCGGCCCCGCCGAGGGCGGATGCCCCCGCGAAGCCGATGAGGCCGATGATGAAGGCGCGTTTGCGGCCGATGAGGTCGGAGAGCCTTCCGCCGAACAGCAGCAGGCTGCCGAAGGCGAGGGAGTATGCGGTGACGATCCACTGGCGGTCGGCGTTGCTGAAACCGAGGTCGGCCTGTGCCGACGGGAGGGCGATGTTCACGACCGTGGAGTCGAGGACGACCATGAGTTGCGCGAGGGCGACGGTGACGAGCGTCCACCAGCGGCGGGTCGAAACGGGAGGGGGATTCTGCGACATGGAGGTCACTATATACGAAACTAAGCAGTTCCGGATCTACCAAGTTCTAAAATTAACCTTACAATGGTCTGGATGGACAGCCACAACACGAAGGAAGCCGCAATGACGCAGCTCGACACCGTTGACGAAACGCGGACGGCGCCCGCGAAGCTGGGTCGCAAACGCGACCACACGCGCGACCCCGAAATCCTCGCCGCCGCCCTCGACGTCCTGGCCGAGACCGGGTACGAACGCATGACGATGGACATGGTCGCCTCCCGCGCCAAGGCGGGGAAGGCCACGGTCTACCGGCGCTGGGGGTCCAAGGCCGAACTGGTGATCGAGGCCGTCGCGTGCATGAAGAAGATCGACGTCGACCAGGATGCGCTGCCGGACACCGGGACGCTCCGCGGCGACATGATCGCGATGATCAAGCCGCACAGCCTCGAAGACGCGGAGAGGAAGCTGCGCGTGATGGCCGGGCTCATCTCGATGCTCGCGCAGGACCCCGACCTGGCGGAGGCGGTCAACGCGGCGATCGTCGAGCCCCGCGCGTCCGTCAACCGGTTCTTCATGCGCAGGGCGATCGAGCGCGGCGAGATCTCCGCGGACTGCGACATCGAGACGCTCGCGCTCGTGACGCCGTCGATGGCCTCGTACCGCACCCTCATCCTGCACAAGCCGGTGGACAGGGAGTTCCTCATCTCGCTGATCGACGGCGTGCTGCTGCCGGCGGTCGGCCTGGGCGCGCACCAGGGGAGTGCCGGCTAGCGCTGCCCACTAAACTTGGGTCTCGTGTCTGAATCCTCCGAAATCTCCGAAGCCGCCGTCGAGGCGGCGGTCGCGTCGGCCATCGCGGCGATCGACGCCGCGGCCGACTCGGCTGCACTCAAGGTCGTGCGCGCAGAGCACACGGCCGAGGGCTCGCCGCTCGCGCGCCTGAACGCCGCCATCCGCTCCGTGCCCAACGACCAGAAGGCCTCCGCCGGCAAGCTGGTCGGCCAGGCGAGGGGAACGGTCAACCAGGCGTTCGCGGCCAAGGAGGCCCAGATCGAGCGCGAGGAGAACGAGGCTCGTCTCGCGGCGGAGGCGCTCGACGTCACCGCCCTCCCCTCGCGCTGGACCCCGGGCGCCCGTCACCCGCTCTCGCTGCTGCAGGAGCGCATCGCCGACGTCTTCGTCGGCATGGGCTGGGAGGTCGCGGAAGGCCCGGAGCTGGAGAGCGAGTGGTACAACTTCGACGCCCTCAACTTCGATGAGGACCACCCGGCGCGTGCGATGCAGGACACCTTCTTCGTCGAGCCGACGAACGCGCACCTCGTGATGCGCACCCACACGTCGCCGGTGCAGCTGCGTGCCCTCCTCGGCAACGAGCTGCCCGTCTACCGCATCGCACCCGGCCGGGTGTTCCGCACGGACGAGTTCGACGCGACCCACCTTCCGGTGTTCCACCAGACGGAGGGCATCGCGGTCGACAAGGGCCTCACGATGGCGCACCTGCGCGGCACCCTCGACCACTTCGTCAAGACGCTGTTCGGCGACGAGGCGAAGGTGCGGCTGCGCCCCAACTACTTCCCGTTCACCGAGCCGAGCGCCGAGCTCGACCTCTGGCACCCCACCTTCAAGGGCGGGGCGCGCTGGATCGAGTGGGGCGGCTGCGGCATGGTCAACCCCAACGTGCTCCGCTCGGCGGGGATCGACCCGGAGGTGTACTCGGGCTTCGCGTTCGGGATGGGCGTCGAGCGGGCGCTGATGTTCCGCAACGACGTCAAAGACATGCGTGACATGGCCGAGGGCGATGTCCGGTTCTCTCAGCAGTTCGGAATGGTGGTCTGATGCGCGTCCCCCTGAGTTGGCTCGGCGAGTACGTCGACCTCGAGCCGGGTACGACCCCCGAGGAGGTCCACGCGGCTCTCGTCTCCGTCGGTCTCGAAGAGGAGGAGATCCACTCGTTCGAGATCTCCGGACCCGTCGTGGTCGGCGAGGTGCTCGACTTCGTCGAGGAGCCGCAGAGCAACGGCAAGACCATCCGGTGGTGCCAGGTGCGCGTCGCGCCGGAGGGTGAGAAGGCCGCGGACGGCGGAGACGCCGTGCACGGCATCGTCTGCGGCGCCGGCAACTTCTTCCCCGGCGACAAGGTCGTGGTGACCCTGCCGGGCTCCGTCCTGCCCGGGCCGTTCCCGATCGCCGCCCGCAAGACGTACGGCCATGTCTCCGACGGCATGATCGCCTCCGCCCGCGAGCTGGGCCTCGGCGACGAGCACGACGGCATCCTGCGCCTCTCCACCCTCGGGCTCGACCCCGAGGTGGGAGCGGACGCGATCGCCCTGCTCGGCCTGGACGACACCGCCGTCGAGGTCAACGTGACCCCCGACCGCGGATACGCGTTCTCGATCCGCGGCATCGCCCGCGAGTACTCGCACGCCACCGGTGCGGCGTTCCGCGACCCCGCCGACGCGGCGGGCATCCTGCCGGCCGGTGCGCACGCGCACGGCTTCAGCGTCGCGATCGACGACAGGGCGCCGATCCGCGGCCGCTCGGGGGCGACGGTGTTCGTCACCCGCGTCGTCCGCGACGTCGACGGCTCCCGTCCGACGCCCGCGTGGATGATCGCCAGGCTCAAGCTGGCCGGCATCCGCTCCATCTCGCTCGTGGTCGACATCACCAACTACGTGATGCTCGAGCTCGGCCAGCCCATCCACGGCTACGACCTGGACAAGCTGCGCGGAGGCATCGTCGTGCGCCGGGCGCACCAGGGGGAGACCCTGGTGACCCTGGACGACCAGACCAGGACGCTGGATGCGGAAGACCTCGTCATCACGGACGACTCCGGTCCCATCGGCCTCGCCGGTGTGATGGGCGGCGCATCCACCGAGATCGGCGCAGAGACCTCGAACGTCCTGATCGAGGCCGCGAACTTCGACCCGGTGTCGATCGCGCGCACCGCCCGCAGGCACAAGCTGCCGAGCGAGGCGTCCAAGCGCTTCGAGCGCGGCGTCGACCCGCGCGTCGCCGTCGCTGCCGCCGGACGTGTCGTTCAGCTGCTCGAGCAGCTCGCCGGCGGCCACGCCGACGCGCTCGGCTCCGTGCTGGATGCGGCGGAGGCTCCGGAGGCGATCCGCCTTCCCCGCACATACATCGCCTCCCTCATCGGCGTCGAGTTCACCGACGACGAGGTGCGCGGCGCGCTCGCCGAGATCGGCGGAGCGGTCTCCGAGTCTGACGGCGACCTCGTGGTCGTCCCTCCGACCTGGCGTCCGGACCTGCGCGACAAGTCCGACCTCGCGGAGGAGGTGGCGCGCATCGTCGGCTACGACCGCATCCCGTCGGAGCTGCCCGTCGCGCCTCCCGGCCGCGGCCTCACCCGCGAGCAGAAGCTGCGCCGCGCGGTCGCGCAGACCCTCGCGGACAACGGCGCCACCGAGATCCTGGCGTTCCCGTTCGTGAGCGAGAAGGCGAACGACCTCTTCGGCTCGCCGGAGGCGGGCGGCGTCCCTGCCGTCAAGCTGGCGAACGCCCTGGACGCGACGGCGCCGTACCTGCGAACGGCCCTGCTCCCCGGCCTGGTCGACGCGGCCAAGCGCAACCTCGCCCGCGGCCTGGTCGACCTGAGCATCTACGAGCTGGGCACCGTCTTCCGTCCGTCCGGCGACGGCCTCGGGAGCGAGACGCTTCCGCTCGGCGCCGCTCTGCCGTCCGACGACGTGCTCGCCGGGCTCAACGCCGGCATCCCGGCGCAGCCGAGGCACCTCGCCGGGCTGGTGCTCGGGCATCCCGTGCAGAAGCAGCCAGGTCAGGAGGCGATCGCCGCCGGTGTCGCCGACGCGCTCACGATGGTGGCGCAGACCGCTGCGGCGCTCGGCATCGAGGTGGACCCCGTGCAGAGCACGCACCAGGCGATGCACCCCGGCCGCACGGCGCAGCTGATCGCCCGGGGAGCAGACGGCGTCGAGGTGCCCGTCGGCTACGCGGGCGAACTGCTGCCGGCGCTGGCGGAGGAGCTCGACCTGCCGCGCGTCGTCGCGGTGTTCGAGCTCGACCTGGATGCGCTGATCGCGGTCGCGCCCGCCGACATCGTCGCCGGGACGATCTCCGGTTTCCCCGCCGCCACCCAGGACCTCTCGCTCGTCGTGCGCCAGGAGGTTCCGGCCGGCGACGTCAAGCGTGCGGTGCAGGAGGGTGCTGGGGCGCTGCTGGAGCACATCCGGTTGGTGGACGACTACCGCGGCCACGGCCTGCCCGCCGGGCACAAGAGCCTGACGTTCGCGCTGCGGTTCCGCGCGGACGACCGCACGCTCACCGCGGCGGAGGCCAGCGAGGCCAAGCTCGCGGGAGCGGCGCGCGCCGAGGAGCTGTTCGGAGCGCACATCCGCGACTGATCGACCATCCCCGTGCCCGATTTGGTGCGGGGGTGGGGCGTGACGATAGGGTTGGCGCATGCTTTTCGTTCGGTGCATCGAGGACACGCGCTCGGCTTCCGCCGCCCGCGCCATGCGCCGACGCCTGCGCGACCGCCGAATCTAGGCGGCGCTGGCGCGACCCTTTCCGAGGGACTCGTGGGTGCCGCCTTCGTCGAGGCCCCCTGTCGTCCACTCAATAAGGTAGAAGCATGACTTTCTCGGTAGCCGTCGCCGGAGCATCCGGTTACGCGGGCGGAGAGCTCCTGCGGATCCTCGCCGGTCATCCAGACTTCGAGGTCCGCACCGTCACGGCGCATCAGAACGCCGGGCAGCCGCTCGTCTCGCACCAGCCCCACCTCCGTTCCCTCAGCCACCTGACCCTGGTCGAGTCGACCGTGGAGAACCTCTCCGGTCATGACGTGGTCTTCCTCGCCCTTCCGCACGGCAAGTCCGGCGAGATCGCCTCGCTGCTGCCGGAGGAGACGCTCGTCGTCGACTGCGGCGCCGACCACCGGCTGGAGAGCCCGGAGTCGTGGGCCGCGTTCTACGGCGGCGAGTACTTCGGCTCCTGGGCGTACGGTGTGCCCGAGCTGCCCGTCGGCGACGGCAAGCAGCGGGATGCGCTGGCCGGAGCCAAGCGCATCGCGGCACCCGGGTGCAACGCCAGCGCCGTCTCCCTCGCGCTCGCCCCCGGCATCGCCGCCGGGCTGATCGAGGAGGAGGACATCGTCGCCGTCCTCGCCGTCGGCCCGTCCGGCGCAGGCAAGAGCCTCAAGACGATGTACCTGGCCAGCGAGATCCTGGGCTCGGCCAACCCGTACGCTGTCGGCGGGACCCACCGCCACATCCCGGAGATCCAGCAGAACCTCCGCAAGGCGGGGGCCGCTAACCCCACGGTCTCGTTCACCCCGGTGCTCGTTCCGATGTCGCGGGGCATCCTGGCCACCTCCACCGCCCGGCTGAAGCCCGGCGTGACGGCCGATCAGGTGCAGAGCGCGTGGGAGTCCGCCTATGCGGGCGAGACGTTCGTGCAGGTGCTCCCGGCCGGCACGGTGCCGCGCACCGCCGACGTGCTCGGCGCGAACACCGCTCTGATCGCCGTGGCCGTCGACGAGGCGGCGGGCCGCGTCGTCACGGTCCTCGCTCTCGACAATCTCTACAAGGGGACGGCCGGCGCCGCCATCCAGTCCGCCAATATCGCCCTCGGTCTCGACGAGACCGCCGGCCTGACCGTGAACGGAGTGGCACCGTGAGCGTCACAGCAGCATCCGGATTCGCAGCGGCGGGGGTCGCAGCCGGCCTCAAGGCCAGCGGCAAGCGCGACCTCGCGATCGTGCAGAACCTCGGCCCGCTCAGCGCGGCGGCCACGGTGTTCACGACCAACAGGTGTCAGGCCAACCCGGTCATCTGGAGCAGGCAGGTCATCGCGGACGGCGTGGTCTCCGCCATCGTCCTCAACTCGGGCGGAGCCAACTGCTACACCGGTGCCCAGGGCTTCCAGACCACCCACGCCACCGCTGAGGCGGTCGGCGAACGGCTCGGCGTCTCCGCCGGAGACGTGCTCGTCTGCTCGACCGGCCTGATCGGCGACCAGCTCGACCTCGGCAAGCTCACGGCGGGCGTCACAGACGCCGCGGCAGCCCTCGCCGAGGGAACGGGCCTGGGCGCGGATGCCGGACTCGCCGCCGCCGAGGCGATCATGACGACGGACACCAAGCCCAAACAGGCGGAGCACCGCTCCCCGGCGGGCTGGACGGTCGGCGGCATGGCCAAGGGAGCGGGGATGCTCGCGCCCGGCCTCGCGACCATGCTCGTCGTCATCACCACCGACGCCGTCCTCGACTCCGCCCAGCTGGATGCGGCGCTCCGGGCCGCGACCAGGGTCACCTTCGACCGGCTCGACTCCGACGGCTGCATGTCCACCAACGACACCGTCGCCCTGCTCGGCTCCGGCGCGAGCGGCGTCGCAGCGGACGAGGCGCAGTTCGCCGCGGCGCTCACTGCGGTGTGCCGCGATCTGGCCGAGCAGCTGCAGGCCGACGCGGAGGGCGCATCCCACGACATCGCCATCGAGGTCGTCAACGCGGCGAGCGAGGACGACGCCGTGACCGTCGGCCGCGCCGTCTCCCGCAGCAACCTGTTCAAGGCGGCCATCTTCGGCAACGATCCCAACTGGGGCAGGGTGCTCGCAGCGGTCGGCACGACCGATGCGGTGTTCGATCCGTACGGCATCGACGTCGCGATCAATGGCATCCAGATCTGCACGGCGGGGGAGCCGGACCAGCCGCGCGAGCTGGTCGACCTGACGCCGCGCGCCGTGCACATCCTGATCGACCTGCACGCCGGGGGCGAGACGGCGACCATCCTGACCAACGATCTCACGCACGACTACGTGCACGAGAACAGTGCGTACGCGAGCTGAGATGACAGACGACAGCACGCTCGACACGAGAGCAGAGACCGACGCGGCAGAGGCGGAGGAGCGCAGGAGCGCCTCGGCCAAGGCCGAGACGCTGATCGAGTCGCTTCCCTGGCTGAAGCGGTTCCACGACCAGATCATCGTGGTCAAGTTCGGTGGCAACGCGATGGTCAGCGAGGAGCTGCAGCAGGCGTTCGCCGAGGACATGGTCTACCTGCGCTACGCGGGCATCCGGCCGGTCGTGGTGCACGGTGGCGGCCCGCAGATCTCCGCGATGCTGGACAGGCTCGGCATCGAGTCCGAGTTCCGCGGCGGGTACCGGGTGACGACACCGGAGGCGATGGATGTGGTGCGCATGGTCCTCACCGGCCAGATCAACCGCGACCTCGTCAGCAACATCAACAAGCACGGTCCGCTCGCCGCCGGCATCTCCGGTGAGGACGCCGGGCTGTTCCAGGGGCGCAAGCGCGGAACCGTCGTCGACGGCGTCGAGGTGGACCTCGGGCTGGTCGGCGACGTGATCGGCGTGAACCCGGAGGCCGTGCACGCGCAGCTGGACGCCGGGCGCATCCCGGTCGTGTCCTCGATCGCGCCGGACATCGACGACCCAGGGCACTCGCTCAACGTCAACGCGGATGCGGCGGCCGCGGCCCTCGCCGTCGCTCTCGGGGCGGCGAAGCTCGTCATCCTGACCGACGTCGCCGGGCTGTACAGCGACTGGCCGAACCGTGACTCGCTGCTGTCCAAGATCGACGCCGGCGAGCTGCGCGAACTGCTGCCGACGCTCGAGTCCGGCATGATCCCGAAGATGTCCGCCTGCCTCGACGCCGTCGACGGCGGCGTCGCGAAGGCCGCGATCATCGACGGGCGCATCCCGCACTCGATCCTGCTCGAAGTCTTCACCCAATCGGGGATCGGAACGGAGGTGGTGCCATCGTGAGCACCAGCACGACGACCGGCTGGACCGACCGTTTCGGCCACACCATGATGCGCACGCTCGCCACGCCCAAGCTGATGCTGGCGCGCGGAGAGGGCTGCCGCGTCTGGGACGTGGACGGCAACGAGTACCTCGACTTCCTCGCGGGGATCGCGGTCAACTCGCTCGGCCACGCGCATCCCGTGCTGGTGGATGCGGTCTCCCGCCAGATCGCGACGCTCGCGCACGTCTCCAACTACTTCGCCACCCCGCCGCAGCTGGAGCTGACCGAGCGGCTCACCAGGATCACCGGGGCGGGCGACGCCGGGCGCGTGTACTTCTGCAACTCGGGAGCTGAGGCGAACGAGGCGGCCTTCAAGCTGGCCAGGCTCAACAGGTCCGGAGGTCACCGCACCCGCGTGCTCGCGCTGAACAACGCGTTCCACGGCCGCACGATGGGGTCGCTGGCACTCACCGGCAAGCCGCCGATGCGCGAGGCGTTCGAGCCGCTGCCCGCCGGGGTCGAGCACATCGACACCACGATCGAGGCGCTCGAAGCAGCCATCGACGACCGCGTCGCCGCGCTGTTCGTCGAGCCCATCAAGGGCGAGGCCGGCGTGCTCGACCTGCCGGACGGCTTCCTGAAGCGGGCGCGCGAGCTGACGGAGCAACACGGGGTGCTGCTCATCATCGACGAGATCCAGACCGGTGTCGGCCGCACGGGACGCTGGTTCGCCTACGAGCACGCCGGCATCCTGCCGGACGCTGTGACGGTCGCCAAGGGCATCGCGGGCGGCGTCCCGATCGGCGCTCTGGTCACCTTCGGCTGGGCGTCCGAGCTGTTCTCGCAGGGCCAGCACGGCTCGACCTTCGGCGGCAACCCGCTCGCGACCGCGGCGGGCAACGCCGTGCTCGGCGAGATCGAGCGCTCCGACCTGGTCGGCAACGCCGAGCGCCGCGGGGAAGAGCTGCGGGCGATCATCCGCGGCTACGACTCCCCGCTCATCGGCGACGTGCGCGGCCAGGGCCTCCTCGTCGGCATCGGCCTGACAGAGGGGGAAGCGCACCGGCTCTCCGATGCCGCGCTCGCCAACGGGCTCATCATCAACGCCCCCAACGAGTCGAGCATCCGGCTGGCCCCGCCGCTGATCGTCGGCGACGACGAGCTGGCGGAGTTCCGCGAGCGATTCGGCCGAGCCCTCGCCTCCATCCCCACCACCGGAAAGAAATCATGACCAGGCATTTTCTGCGCGACGACGACATCAGCCCCTCCGAGCAGGCCGAGATCCTGGATCTCGCCGTGCAGCTGAAGCAGGACCGCTTCGGCACCAAGCCGCTCGCCGGTCCGCAGACGGTCGCCGTGATCTTCGACAAGTCGTCGACCCGCACGCGCGTCTCGTTCGCCGTCGGCATCGCCGACCTCGGCGGCAGCCCGCTGATCATCTCGACGGCCAACAGCCAGCTCGGCGGCAAGGAGACCCCGTCCGACACGGCTCGCGTGCTGGAGCGCATGGTGTCCGCGATCGTCTGGCGGACATACGCGCAGTCCGGCCTGGAGGAGATGGCGAAGGGAACGACGGTCCCCGTCGTCAACGCCCTCTCCGACGATTTCCACCCGTGCCAGATCCTCGCCGACCTCCTGACGATCAGGGAGAAGCGCGGATCGCTCGCCGGGCTCACCCTGACCTTCTTCGGCGACGGCGCGAGCAACATGGGCCAGTCCTACCTGCTCGGCGGCGTCACAGCCGGGATGCACGTGCGCGTCGCCTCCCCGGCCGACTACGCCCCGAGCGCAGCGGTCGTCGCCGACGCGGAGGCCATCGCGGAGCAGACCGGAGGGTCCGTCACCCTGTTCGCCGACCCGCGCGAGGCGGCCGCCGGCTCGGACGTGATGATCACGGACACCTGGGTGTCGATGGGCAAGGAGGACGAGAAGGCGGAGCGCATCGCCGTCTTCGGCGGCTACCGCGTCGACTCCGACCTGATGGCGCTCGCCCGGCCGGATGCGCTGTTCATGCACTGTCTTCCCGCCGATCGTGGCTACGAGGTCACGGCCGACGTCATCGACGGCCCCCAGTCGGTCATCTGGGACGAGGCGGAGAACCGCCTGCACGCCCAGAAGGCCCTGCTGGTCTGGCTGCTCGCGAAGAACGCCGCATAGCGGCACTCCCTAGAATCTTTACGAAACAAAACTGAAGGAGAATCATGGCGGAACGTGTTGTTCTCGCGTACTCGGGCGGTCTCGACACCTCGGTCGGCATCGGCTGGCTGAAGGACGCGACCGGTAAAGAGGTCGTGGCCCTGGCGGTCGACGTCGGACAGGGCGGAGAGGACATGGAGGCCATCCGTCAGCGCGCGCTCGACTGCGGTGCCGTCGAGTCCGTGGTCGTGGATGCGAAGGACGAGTTCGCCGACGACTACATCATGCCGGCGCTCAAGGCCAACGCCCTGTACCAGAAGCGCTACCCGCTGGTCTCCGCGCTCAGCCGCCCGGTGATCGCCAAGCACCTCGCGCAGACTGCGAAGGCACTCGGCGCGGACAGCGTGGCCCACGGCTGCACGGGCAAGGGCAACGACCAGGTCCGGTTCGAGGCCGCCGTCGCAGCGCTCGCCCCCGAGCTGACCTCGCTGGCCCCCGTCCGCGACTTCGCGCTCACCCGCGACAAGGTCATCGTGTACGCGGCCGAGCACAACCTCCCGATCGAGCAGTCGAAGAAGTCGCCGTACTCCATCGACCAGAACGTGTGGGGCCGCGCCGTCGAGACCGGCTTCCTCGAAGACCCGTGGAACGCCCCGATCGAAGACCTGTACACCTACACGCAGGACCCGGCCGTGACCCGCGACCCCGTCGAGGTCGTCATCTCGTTCCGCGAGGGCATCCCCGTGGCCATCGACGGCAAGCCGGTCACCCCGCTGGAGGCCGTCCAGCTGATGAACACCGTCGCCGGTGGTCAGGGTGTCGGCCGCATCGACATCGTCGAGGACCGCCTCGTCGGCATCAAGAGCCGCGAGGTCTACGAGTCGCCGGCCGGCATCGCGCTGATCGCCGCCCACGAGGAGCTCGAGAACATGACCGTCGAGCGCGACGTCGCCCGCTACAAGCGGACCGTCGAGGCCAAGTGGTCGGAGCTCGTCTACGACGGCCTCTGGTTCTCCGGCCTGAAGCGCGCCCTGGACGTGTTCATCGACGAGACGCAGAAGTACGTCAACGGCGACATCCGCCTGAAGCTGCACGCGGGATCCGCGGTCGTCACCGGCCGCCGCAGCGACACCAGCCTGTACGACTTCAACCTCGCCACGTACGACACCGGCGACACGTTCGACCAGTCGCTCGCCAAGGGCTTCATCGAGCTGTGGTCGCTGCCGAGCAAGATCTCGGCTCGTCGCGACCAGGCCCAGTAAGGAGCACGGTGTCTGATCAGAACGATCAGCCGGCCGCAGGCAATCGCGCAGGCGAGGCGGGCGCCCTCTGGGGCGGCCGCTTCGCCGGCGGGCCGTCTCCGGAGCTGGCAGCGCTCAGCAAGTCCACCCAGTTCGACTGGCAGCTCGCCGCGTACGACATCGCGGGATCCCGGGCGCACGCCCGCGCCCTCGCGGCAGCCGGCTACCTCGCCCCCGAGGAACTGGACGGGATGCTCGCAGCACTCGACCGCCTCGACGCCGACGTCGCCTCCGGCGCGTTCGCGGCGCTCGAGACGGACGAGGACGTGCACTCCGCCCTCGAACGCGGCCTGATCGAGCGGGCGGGAACGGAGCTCGGCGGCAAGCTGCGCGCCGGGCGCAGCCGCAACGACCAGATCGCGACGCTGGTGCGGCTCTACCTGCGCGACCACGCCGGTGTCATCGCCGAGCGGCTGATCGCCCTGATCGACGCCATCGCCGCTCAGGCGGACGCGCATCCATCGGCCATCCTGCCCGGGCGCACGCACCTGCAGCACGCGCAGCCGGTGCTGCTCGCGCACCACCTGCTCGCGCACTGCTGGCCGCTCGTCCGCGACCTGGAGCGCCTGGCCGACTGGGACAAGCGCGCGAACGTCTCGCCGTACGGCTCCGGAGCCCTCGCGGGCTCCACGCTCGGGCTCGACCCGCTGCTCGTCGCGCGCGACCTCGGTTTCGCCGCCAGCTCGGAGAACTCGATCGACGGCACCGCCGCCCGGGACGTGGTGGCGGAGTTCGCGTTCGTCTGCGCCCAGATCGGCGTGGACCTGTCGCGGTTCGCCGAGGAGATCATCCTCTGGAACACGCGCGAGTTCGGCTTCGTCACCCTCGACGACTCGTACTCGACCGGGTCGTCGATCATGCCGCAGAAGAAGAACCCGGACATCGCGGAGCTCACCCGCGGCAAGGCCGGGCGCCTGATCGGCAACCTGACGGGCCTGCTCACCACCCTCAAGGGCCTCCCGCTCGCGTACAACCGCGACCTGCAGGAGGACAAGGAGCCGGTGTTCGACTCTGTGACGACCCTGGAGGTGGTGCTCCCCGCATTCACCGGCATGGTCGCGACGCTCCGCTTCCACACCGACAGGATGGCCGAGCTTGCGCCGCAGGGCTTCTCGCTCGCGACCGATGTGGCCGAGTGGCTGGTCAAGCGGCGCGTCCCGTTCCGGGATGCGCACGAGATCACCGGCAACCTGGTGAAGTTCGCGGAGGAGCGCGGCCTGGAGCTGAGCGACGTCGACGACGCCGGTCTCGCCTCGGTGTCGCCGCTGCTGACCCCGGATGTGCGCGAGGTGCTGACCATCGACGGCTCCGTCGCCAGCCGCGACAACGTGGGAGGAACAGCACCCGTGCGCGTGGCGGAGCAGCTCGCCGCCCTCACCGAGCGGGTGCGCGTGCTGACCTCGGCATTCGTCGCCGCACGACGGGATCTCGGCTGATGAGCGGTTATCGTCCCGACAAGAAGTCTCCGCGCTATCCGTGGATCATCCCGGCGATCGTCGTGGTCGCCGTGCTCGTGATCGTGGTCGGCCTGATCGTCACGCTCGTGGCCGGCGGCCGGATCTTCTGAGCGGCGACCGGACATGACCTCGGGCGGGCAGGGGGCGCTCGCGGACGGGCTCTTCCTGCCCGACCGCGAGTTCTTCCTGGCGTCGTCGCTCGACATCGCCCCTCGCCTGCTCGGCGGCGTGCTGCGGCACGAGACGCCGGAGGGCGCGGTCTCCCTCCGCATCACCGAGGTCGAGGCGTACATCGGCGACGGCCTCGACCCGGGATCGCACGCCTTCCGCGGCCGCACCAAGCGCAACGCCGTCATGTACGGCGAGCCAGGGCACCTCTACGCGTACTTCACCTACGGCATGCACGTCTGCGCGAACGTCGTCTGCTCTCCGCCGGGCGAGGCCTCGGCTGTGCTGCTGCGCGGCGCAGAGGTGGTGGATGGCGAGGAGCTGGCGACCCTGCGCCGCTCCGGCCCGACAGCGCGCGTCGTGCCGCGACGCGATCTGGGACGCGGGCCTGCGCGGCTCGTCGTCGCCGCCGGGATCACCCTCGCCGACGACGGCGCCGACCTGTACGCGCCGCCGTTCTCGCTGCTGCTGCCGCGCATCTCGCTGCCGCACGAGACGGGGCCGCGCACCGGGGTGTCAGGGGCAGGTGGGGGAGCGGCGTTCCCGTGGCGGTACTGGCTGCCGGGGGAGCCGTCGGTGTCCGCGTACAAGCGGCACCCGAAGTCGCACGACTAGGAGTTGCGGCGGGAGCGTCGGCGGTGCATGAGCAGGGCGGAGAGGCCCGCTGCGGCGAGGGTGGTCGCGGCGATGGCGGCGGTACTGGTGGATGCCCCGGTGGCAGCGAGTTCGTCCGTTGCGCCGCCCGTGGTTGCCGGTCTGTCGTCGGCGTGCACGATCGGTGCCGTAGGCGTAGGCGTAGGCGTAGGCGTCGGCGATGGGTCGGGAGTCGGCGTCTCCGGGGTCAGCACGGTGAAGCGAATATCCTCGGCGGTTCCGCCGAAGACCATGTCGTCGAGGGCGCAGAGCATTCCCAGGTCGTACGGTCCCGGCGGCACATCGTCGGGGATGCGCACGTCTGCGTCGAACCTGCCATCCGAGCCAGGCGGGGGCACGCGGATCGCAATCTCGCCCAGGTCTCTGTCGAGCGGAGCAAGGAAGAACATAACCTCTGTCGCCGGGGTGCCCGCGAGGGTGCAGGTGCCCGTGGCGCGAACAAGTCCACCGGGAAGCGCGTGCTGCGGGGAAACGGTGAATGTGGCGACCCTTCCGTAGTCCTCCCGCGGCACAGGTGGGGTTTCGGCTGTCTGCGTGGGAGTGGGTTCGTCCAGGGCGAGCGAGGGCGCGGTGATCGTCAGAATGCCGATGGCGGCTGTACTGAGGCCGACGTACGCAGAACAGACCACTCGTTTTAGAAGCCTTCGTGGCCTGCGCGACATGTTATTTTCATAACCTATATGTTTTATAGTGGCGTTGTGCATGTGGCAAGCTTACCCACGGTAACGGTCCCAGACACGGAGTTCCATGAAAGTCATCACCACACCCAGGGCGGCGCTTTCGGTCGCCGCGATCCTCTTCGCCGGGTTCATCACGGTCCCGGCGACCGTCGCGTCCGCCGCGCCACGGGATGACGCTGGCGAGTGGTTCGCCGCGGACGCCCGGCTTGGTCGGAATGTTGCCGAAGAGGCGCCATCGGGCACGACGCGGAGCCGGGCCGTTGTGCTGGATGCGGACACCGCTGTGCGGGCCGTGGTGTCGCCTCAGTCCCTCGCGCTCGCCCAGCCGGGGGAACGCCTGATCGTTCCCAAGAACGGAGACCTCTCGCTGACTCTCTTCGGTGGGGAGCGGCTGATGATCGACGTGTCCGAGGTTGCGGTTTCTCTGGATGCCGACGGCGTCGATCCGATGCCAACCGTCGAAGTGATCGGCAGTAGGCGAGAGGGCGAGGGCTACGGTGCAACCGCGGCGTTCACGTTCATTCCCGACGACTCGGGGCGCTACGCGCTCTCTGGCGGGATCGACCGCGGCACCGAATCGCGGGTGGAGATTGACCAGCCCTCCCGCGGAATCGCTGTCCTCCATGAAATTGGGGAGGCCCAGGAAGGTACTGCCGAAGTCGACGACGCCGTCATTGCGCCGGGGGCGGTCACAGCACCCGATCCCGCTGAGATGGCTCCTCCCGGCCGGGCGGCGGCCACCCTCACGACGATTGATCTGCTCGTTGGATATTCGAGCTCGCTCGGTGCCGCTGTGACGGCAAAAATCACCCAGCGCATCACGGAAACGAATGCAGCGCTCGCTACCTCGGGTGTGAACATGCGTGTGAATCTCATGTCTATCGCGCCCGTCGCCTACGCGCAGTCGGCAGAAGGGTTGCTGGCCGATATTCGGCGTCTGCAGCAGGGCTCCAACGGGCTCGGTCAATTGCACAACCAGCGAGATGCGATTGGGGCGGACCTCGTTGCTCTCATCGTTCCTCAGGTGACGCGTGGCGAGTGCGGGAGGGGTTACATCCCGTTCGCCGGGGGTGTCCCGGACTACGCGTTCAGCGTCACGCCGGAGAGCTGCTTGGATGGCAACGCCCTGGCGCACGAACTCGGCCACAACTTCGGCAGCAACCACAACATCGCGAACACGAAAAAAGAAGATGTGCCATACGCCTTCAGCTATGGACACCAGGTCGCTGGCAAGGCGCGAGACATCATGGCCTACGACTGCCCGAAAAACGACTGTGCCCAGAAGCTTCAATATTCGAACCCGAACGTGAAGTTCATCGGCCATCCCACCATCCCGTCCGGCACCCCCGCGGCGGATGCCGCGCGCAGCTTCAACCTGATGGCGCCCGTGATCGCGAACTACCGCACCCGCACCCCGATCACCCGCCTGTCCGGTGGTGACCGGTACGAGACCGCCGCCACGATCTCCCGGCACGGATTCGCCGATCCGGCGAAGGTGTCCACCCTGGTCGTCGCGACCGGCACCGACTTCCCCGACGCGCTCGCCGCAGCGCCGCTCGCGGCGAAGCTCGGCGGCCCACTCCTGCTCGCCCACCCCAGCGGTCTGCCCGCCGCGACGACGACGGAGATCAAACGGCTGAAGCCATCGAAGATCGTCATTGTTGGCGGCGCTACGGTCATCCCGAGCGCTGTCGAGGCCGCGCTGAAGGTACTCGTGACGGCCGGTGGCACCGTGCAGCGCATCTCCGGCGCTGACCGGTTCGATACGTCTGTCGCGATCGGGAAGTACGGCTGGACGTCGTCGACTACCGCGTTCGTCGCGACCGGCCTCGACTATCCCGACGCGCTCTCTGCGGGCGCAGCGGCGGGGAAGCTCGGCGCTCCGGTCGTCCTCGTCCCCGGTACCTATGGTGCTGTTCCTGCGACCACGACCGCGTTCCTCAGCGGCATCGGCGTGAAGACCGCCTACATCGCCGGAGGCGCAACGGTCGTTTCAGTGGGCATCGAGACCGGCTTGAAGGCCAAATACTCGGTCGTCCGTTACGCCGGCACCGACCGGTTCAACACATCCACGCTGATCGCTAAAGCCCACCACACCACGGGCGGCAGCATGTACCTCGCGTCCGGCATGAACTTCCCTGATGCCCTGGCGGGTGCGGTGGTCGCAGGGCGACAGAAGGCGCCACTCGTCCTCTCCGCCCAGGGCTGCGTCCTGAAAAATGTCAACGACGTGCAACGGGTCATCACACCCAGCAACCTGGTGCTCCTCGGCGGCGTCACCCTGCTCACTGAGGCGGTGCAGCAAGGTGCCATCTGCTGACGGAGGTCACCCATCCGGGCAGGTGTGCGCATCCGGCGGGAGCAGCGTGCGCACGACTAGCCGGCGGCGATCCGGAACAGCGCCGCGCACACGCACGCCCAGACCAGGCTGGTCAGCGTGCCGATGATGAACCGCTCGCGCGCCTCGGCCGCATCCAGTTCGGTGAAGCGGCCGACACCCTTGATGGCGACGAGCACGGCGATGGCCTCCGGGAAGCCGGCCATGATCGCGCCGGTCGTCGCGAAGCGTTCGAGGAAGCCGATCGTCGTTCCGCCGCGCAGCACCTCGCGGGTGCCGTCCTGACCGTCGACGCGGTCGGGGACGACGATGCCGCCGTGCACGCCGTCGACGGTGGACCGGGATGCGAGGGCCAGCACCACCTGCGAGGCCGGGCCGCCTCCCGCCACGCTGAGCGCGATGGCCACGATGCCGATGAGCACCTGGAAGAGCAGGGGAGCGTGCTGGCCGGGCAGGATCACGAGCACCACCGCCAGGGCGAGCAGCCCGGAGGCGACGTAGACCAGCGGACGCCGCGGCGACCGCAGCGTGGCGACCATGCAGCAGAGCGCTGCGATGGCGAGCACCAGCGCGAACGACCAGGCGGCGATCGGGCCGGCAGCGGCGAGGATCGCGGGGTATGGGATGGTCGTCACGCTCTCTCCGTTCTGCGCCCGGCGTCGCGCCCGGCTTCGTCGGCACGCGCCACCAGCCTAGTCAGAGCGGGGACGGCGGACTGCTCGACGCGGAGGTTCGCCACCCGCGCCCTGTCGTTGGCCGACTGTGGCGTGATGCCGAGGCGGGCGCCGGCCTCCGCCTGGGTGAGGCCGGTCTCGAGCAGGTCGTAGAGCTCCCAGCCGGCGTCGGAACGTTGCGCCCGGATGGTGAGCAGGAGGTTCATCAGGGCCTCGACGTCCGCTGCGTCTTGCTCGGAGGCTCCGGCGGCTCCGGATGCGACGGACGCGGCTGCGAAGCGGGTGCTGGCGCGCTTCGCCCTGGTGACGGCGTCTCTGGCCGCGACGAACGCATCCCCTGCCGCTTTGCGGGTCGCGTCGGGGAGCGGGGTTCGCACGGCTCCGATGCCCAGGCCGACGCTCCAGGCGCCCCGCCGGGTGAGGTCGAGCACGAGGTCGACGGCCGCGTCCGCCGACGCGGTGAGCGCCTGGAGCTCGTCTCCCGCGTTGCGGTCGACGGGGAGTTCGAGCCGGTCGGCGTAGCGCCCGTTGAGGTCGTCCAGGGCGGAGGCGACGATGTCCGGCCTGTTCCTGCTGTCGACCTGGTCTGCGGTGATGACGTACACGGTGCACTCCTTCCATCAGGGCTGTGAACCTGATGCTGACGATATCAGGCCCACAGACCTGATTCAACCCCAATCAGGCCCACAGCCCTGATCGCTCGCGGCAATCCCGCGGCGGCCCCGCTGATAATCTGAGTGCGTGTCCGACTCCGAAACGCTCAACGCACAGACCAACGATCCGTCCTTCGACGACGTCTGGGATGAGCTGGTGTGGCGCGGGCTCATCCAGGTGTCCACGGATGAAGCAGCGCTCAAACAGCTCCTCGCCGGCGAGCCGGTCACCTATTACTGCGGCTTCGACCCGACAGCGGCCAGCCTGCACCTCGGCAACCTGGTGCAGCTCCTCACCATGCGCAGGCTGCAGCTGGCCGGCCACAAGCCGCTCGGCCTGGTCGGCGGCTCCACCGGCCTGATCGGCGACCCCCGCCCGAGCGCGGAGCGCACGCTGAACACCAAGGAGACGGTCTCCGAGTGGGTCGGCTACCTGCAGGGGCAGGTCTCGCGCTTCCTCAGCGCGGAGGGCGACAACGCTGTGCGGCTGGTCAACAACCTCGACTGGACAGAGCCGCTGTCCGCCATCGACTTCCTTCGCGACATCGGCAAGCACTTCCGCGTCGGCACCATGCTCAAGAAGGACGCCGTCGCCGCGCGCCTCAACTCCGACGAGGGCATCAGCTACACCGAGTTCAGCTACCAGATCCTGCAGGGCCTCGACTACCTGGAGCTGTACCGCGAATACGGCTGCGTGCTGCAGACCGGCGGGAGCGACCAGTGGGGCAACCTCACCAGCGGCACCGATCTGGTCCGCCGCGTCGAGCACGTCTCCGTCCACGCCATCGGCACCCCGCTCATCCTGAATAGCGACGGCACCAAATTCGGCAAGAGCGAGGGCAACGCCATCTGGCTGGATGCGACGCTCACCAGCCCGTACGCCATGTACCAGTTCTGGCTGAACACGGACGACGGGGATGTTGTCGACCGCCTCAAGGTGTTCACCTTCCTCAGCCGCGCCGAAATCGAACGCCTCGCCCAGGCCGTCGCCGACGAGCCGTTCAAGCGGGAGGCGCAGCGCACGCTCGCCTTCGAGGTGACCAGCCTGGTGCACGGCACGGAAGCGACGGAGGCTGCGATCGCCGCCGCCCAGGCGCTCTTCGGCCAGGGCGAGCTGACGGCACTGGATGCGTCGACGCTGGAAGCAGCGCTGCGCGAGCTGCCGAACACCACCACGGCACCCACGGCGACCGTCACCCAGTCCCTGGTCGACACCGGGCTCACGTCGAGCCTCGGCGAGGCCAGGCGCGCCATCGCGCAGGGCGGCGTCTACGTGAACAACACGAAGGTGGACGACGGAGAGGTGCCGGTCGGCGACCTGGTGCTCCCCGGCAACCTCGTCGTGCTCCGCCGCGGCAAGAAGACGCTCGCCGGCCTGTTCGTCGAGTAGCCGCCCGCCCCGTCGCGTACCGTTGAACCCATGGATGCGACAGACAGGGGCGAAGACGGGCTCGTCTCCCGCCTCGCCGTGATCGAAGAGCAGGCGCTGGCAGCGCGGGCGGAGGCGTACGCGCAGGTGCACGACGAACTGCGCGACCAGCTCGAGGGCGGCGACGTGCAGCGCAATGGCTGACTCCCGTCTCGACGTCGCGCTCGCCGCCAGGGGACTCGCACGGTCGCGCTCGCACGCCGCCACCGTGATCGCCGACGGACTCGTCACGGTGGACGGCCTGCCCGTCACCCGCGCGTCACACAAGGTGCGGGACGACCAGGTGGTCGAGGTGGCCGGCGCCGACCACTACGTCAGCCGCGGCGCCCACAAGCTGATCGGTGCACTGGATGCGTTCGGCATCGACGTCGCGGGCCGCGTCGCCCTCGACGCCGGAGCATCCACGGGCGGCTTCAGCCAGGTGCTGCTGGAGCGCGGAGCCGCCAGGGTGATCGCCGTGGACGTCGGCCACGGGCAGCTCTCCCCGCTGATCGCGGGCGACGAGCGGCTGGCGTCGTTCGAGGGCGTCAACGTGCGGACGCTCACCGCGAGGGCGCTCGCCGGGCTGGTCGGCGATGAGGTGCGCCCGGATCTCGTGGTCGGGGATCTGTCGTTCATCTCGCTGACCCAGGTGCTGCCTGCGCTCGCGGAGACGGCGGCGGACGGAGCCGACTTCGTGCTGCTGGTGAAGCCGCAGTTCGAGGTGGGCCGCACGGGCATCAAGGAGGGGATCGTGCGCGACGCGGCGCTCCGCTCCGACGCGGTGACGAGCGTGCTCTGGGCCGCGCACGACCTCGGCCTCGGCACGAAGGGCTTCATCGCGTCGCCGATCGCCGGCAGCCAGGGCAACCGCGAATACCTGGTCTGGCTGAGCGCATCCGGGGTCAACCCCACCGAGTGGCTAGCCGAGGTGCAGGCGGTCACCGCGCGCTGACGCTCCTGCACGCGCGAACACGTTGTCCACACCCTGAGAGCTTTCCCCAACCTGCCGCGCGCTCACACAGACGTGCCGAAAACCGACAGAATGGGAAGACCGGATTCCACCACCAGAACGGAGCGTGACGCCAATGGATGCACCCACCAGGTACATCCTCGTCGTCGCGCACACCGGTCGCCAAGATTCTCTCGAAGCAGGGGTGCAGGTCTGCTCCCAGCTGATCGAGGCGGGCGTCGTGCCCGTGCTCAGCGAAGACGAGCGGCGTGACGTCCTCGCCGCCAGGCCGAGCTTCGACGACGTGGCCGTGCTCGGCGTCGACGTGCAGCCGAACGAGCTGGAGCTCGTCATCGTGCTGGGTGGAGACGGCACCATCCTGCGTGCCGCCGAGCTGATCCGTGGATGCTCTGCCCCGCTGCTCGGCATCAACCTCGGCCACGTCGGGTTCCTCGCCGAGAGCGAGAGGGACGACCTCGCGCTGGCCGTCGCGCGCGGTCTCGCCAAGGACTACGAGGTCGAGGAGCGCATGACGCTGTCTGCACGCGTCAAGCTCGGCAAGGAGGTCGTCTACGAGAGCTGGGCACTCAACGAGGCCACCGTCGAGAAGGCGAGCCGCGAGCGCATGCTCGAAGTGGTGATCGAGGTCGACGGACGACCGATGTCGAGCTTCGGCTGCGACGGCGTCGTGATGTCGACGCCGACCGGGTCCACCGCATACTCGTTCTCCGCCGGCGGCCCTGTGGTGTGGCCGGGCGTCGCGGCCCTGCTGCTCGTGCCGCTGAGCGCGCACGCCCTCTTCGCACGGCCGCTGGTGGTCGACGCGGACTCCTCGCTCGCCGTGGAGCTGCTCGACAGGACGGGCGGGGCCGGCATCCTCTGGTGCGACGGCCGCCGTGCATACGATCTGCCGCCCGGAGCGCGCGTCGTCGTGCGCAGGTCGCCCATCCCTGTGCGTCTCGCCCGCCTGCATCCCGGTCCGTTCACCGACCGCCTGGTGCACAAGTTCAACCTTCCCGTCACGGGATGGAGGGGGCCGGCCGACCGTGACTGAGAACCGCGGAGGCATCGAGGAGATCTCGATCAAAGACCTGGGTGTCATCGCCGACGCCTCTCTTCCCCTCGGACCGGGCTTCACCGCGATCACCGGCGAGACGGGCGCAGGCAAGACGATGGTGGTCTCCGCGCTCGGGCTGCTGCTCGGAGAGCGGGCGGACACGGGAGCCGTGCGGCTCGGCAGCGCGCAGGCGTGGGTCGAAGGGCGCTGGCGCATCGCGGAGTCGAGCGATGTCGTCGAGCGCGTGCGGGATGCAGGCGGAGACGTCGACCCCGTCGGTGGAGGGGGAGCGGAGCTGGTGCTCACGCGCTCCGTCTCGTCGGAGGGGCGCTCGCGCGCGATCGTCGGGGGCCGCAGCGCTCCGGTGAGCGTGCTCACCGAGCTGGGCGGCCAGCTGGTCGTCGTGCACGGCCAGTCCGACCAGATCCGGCTGCGGTCCGCCGTCGCGCAGCGCGAGGCCCTCGATCGGTTCGCCGGTCCGGACTTCGCCGCGGCCGTCGACGCGTACGCCCAGGTCTTCCACCGCTGGCGCGACAACCGCGCCGAGCTGGACGAGCTGGTGGCCGATCAGGACCGGCGCGCCCGCGAGGCCGAAGACCTGCGGATCGCGATGGCCGAGATCGAGGCCGTCGCTCCGCAGCCGGGGGAGGACGACGAGCTGGCCGAGCGCGCAGAGCGGCTGTCCAACCTCGAAGAACTGCGCCTGGCAGCGGCCAGCGCCCGCGAACTGCTCTCTGCGGAGGAGTCGGAGGGCGCGGATGCCCTCGGTCTCCTCGACAGCGCCAGGAGGCACCTCGAACGCGTCTCCGAGCACGACAGCGCGCTCGTCGCCGTCGCCGAGTCCGTCGCGAACGCCAACTACCTGATCTCCGATGTCGCCGCCCAGCTGTCGACCTATCTGGCGACGCTGGACACCGACGGTGCGCGCGAGCTCGAGATCGTGCAGGACAGGCGTGCGGAGCTGGCGACCCTCGTGCGCAAGTACGGTCCGACGCTCGCCGACGTGATCGGGGCGCTCGACACCGGAAGCGGCCGTCTGCTCGAACTCGACGGGGACTCCGACAGGATCGAGGAGCTGCGTGCAGAGGTCGAGGCGGACGCCGCCCTCGCCGAGCAGCTCGCGGACGGCCTCAGCGCCCAGCGTCGGTCGGCCGCTGAGCGACTGAGCACGGCCGTCTCCGACGAGCTGACGGCCCTCGCGATGGCCGACGCGCGCGTGGTGGTCGAGGTGATCCAGCGCGACGAGTTCACCGCCGCAGGCCGCGACCAGGTCTCGATCCTGCTGCAGCCGCACTCCGGCGCGGAGCCGCGGCCGCTCGGCAAGGGCGCATCCGGGGGCGAGCTCTCCCGCGTGATGCTCGCCATCGAGGTCGTCATCGCCGGCACGGACCCTGTGCCCACCTTCATCTTCGACGAGATCGACGCGGGCGTCGGCGGGGCGGCGGCCATCGAGATCGGCCGCAGGCTCGCGAAGCTGGCGGAGACCTCGCAGGTGATCGTCGTCACGCACCTCGCGCAGGTGGCCGCGTTCGCGGGCAACCACCTCACCGTGGTGAAGGGCAGCGACGGCTCGGTGACCGCATCCAGTGTCCGGCAGCTGGGCGGGGACGAGCGCATCGCCGAGATGGCCCGCCTGCTCTCCGGTCTGCCCGACTCCGAGAGCGGACTCGCTCACGCGCGCGAGCTGGTGGAGATGGCGGGAGCGTCGCGGTGATGTCGCGCGCACGGAACGTCCCGAACAGGGTGATAGGATAAAAGCCCGTGGTGGATAAATCAGACGCGGGCATTTCGAACGGCATTACTAAGCACATTTTCGTGACGGGTGGTGTCGTTTCTTCGTTGGGCAAGGGTCTTACGGCCGCTAGCCTCGGCAACCTTCTCACTGCTCGCGGCCTTCGCGTCGTGATGCAGAAACTCGATCCGTACCTCAACGTCGACCCTGGAACGATGAACCCGTTCCAGCACGGCGAGGTGTTCGTCACAGACGACGGTGCGGAGACCGACCTCGACATCGGGCACTACGAGCGGTTCCTCGACATCAACCTCGGCCAGTCGGCCAACGTGACGACGGGCCAGATCTACTCCAACGTGATCGCCAAGGAGCGCCGGGGCGAATACCTCGGCGACACGGTGCAGGTCATCCCGCACATCACCGACGAGATCAAGCGCAGGATGCGCCTCCAGGCCCAGCCTGGGCCGGACGGCGAGCCTGCCCCGGACGTCATCATCACCGAGATCGGCGGAACGGTCGGCGACATCGAATCCCAGCCGTTCATCGAGTCGGCCAGGCAGGTGCGCCACGAGCTCGGCCGCAAGAACTGCTTCTTCGTGCACGTCTCCCTCGTGCCGTTCATGAACGCCTCCGGCGAGCAGAAGACCAAGCCGACCCAGCACTCCGTCGCCGCCCTCCGCTCCATCGGCATCCAGCCGGACGCGCTGGTCCTCCGCAGCGACCGCCCGGTCTCCGAGTCGAACAAGCGCAAGATCGCGCTGATGTGCGACGTCGACGAGAGCGCAGTGGTCAACGCGGTCGACGTGCCGAGCATCTACGACATCCCGACGATGCTGCACGACCAGGGCCTCGACGCGTACATCATCGACCAGCTCGGCCTCGACAAGGCCGACGAGGTCAACTGGGACGGCTGGAGCGAGCTGCTCGACGCCGTCCACGACCCCAAGCACGAGGTCACCATCGGCCTGGTCGGCAAGTACATCGACCTCCCGGATGCGTACCTCTCGGTCACCGAGGCGCTGCGCGCAGGCGGTTTCGCGCACAACACCAAGGTGCACCTCAAGTGGATCGCCTCCGACGAGTGCCAGACCCCCGAGGGCGCGGCGGCTCAGCTGAGCGACGTGGATGCGATCTGCGTGCCCGGCGGGTTCGGCGTGCGCGGCATCGAGGGCAAGCTCGGCGCGCTGCGGTTCGCCCGTGAGAACGCCATCCCGGCCCTCGGCTTGTGCCTCGGCCTGCAGTGCATGGTCATCGAGTACGCCCGCAACGAGGCCGGTCTCGGCGGAGCGTCGTCGTCGGAGTTCGACCCGGACACCGAGTTCCCCGTCATCGCGACGATGGCGGAGCAGGTGGAGATCATCGCGGGCGGCGACCTGGGCGGCACCATGCGCCTCGGTCTTTACCCAGCGCTCCTCGCCGACGGCTCCATCGTCTCCGAGCTCTACGGGGCGCCCGAGGCGTCCGAGCGTCACCGCCACCGCTACGAGGTGAACAACAACTACCGCGAGCAGATCGCGGACGCCGGCCTGTGGTTCTCCGGAACGTCGCCGGACGGCCACCTGGTCGAGTACGTCGAGCTTCCGCGCGACGTGCACCCGTTCTACGTCGGCACCCAGGCGCATCCCGAGCTGCGGTCGCGCCCGAACCGTGCGCACCCGCTGTTCCGCGGGCTCGTCGGTGCCGCCCTCGAACGGCAGAAGGCCAGCATGCTGTTCGAAGTCGCCGCGGACGCCTGATGGCGGCGGAGCTGACGGACGACCCGTTCTCGCCGGAGGTCGTCTCCTCGGAGACGGTCTTCTCCGGCCGGGTGTGGGACGTGCGGCACGAGACGTTCCGCTACAACGGCGACGAGATCGGCCGCGACTTCGTCGACCACACGGGTGCCGTCGCCGTCCTCGCTCTGGACGACGACGGCCGGGTGCTGCTCATCAAGCAGTACCGGCACCCCGTGCGGCACCGCGACTGGGAGATCCCGGCCGGTCTGCTCGACGTGCGCGGCGAGCATCCACTGGATGCCGCCAAGCGCGAGCTGGCAGAGGAAGCCGACTTCCAGGCCGACCAGTGGAACGTGCTCTCCGAGTTCTACACCAGCCCGGGCGGGAGCGACGAGGCGATCAGGATCTACCTCGCCCGCGGGCTGCGGCCGACCGCCGAGGCGTTCGACCGGTTCGACGAGGAGGCGGACATCGAGGTGCGCTGGGTGCCGCTCGACGAGGCGGTGGATGCTGTGCTCGCCCGCCGCATCCAGAACCCGTCGCTGACCATCGGCGTGCTGGCTGCGCACATCGGACGGCAGAACGGCTGGTCGCAGCTGGGCGCGGCCGACCTGCCGTGGCTGCGGCACCCGAAGCTCGAGGCATGACCGTCGAGGCGGCCGCCGACTCGTATCTGCGGCACGTCTCGATCGAGCGCGGGCTGTCGGCGAACACCGTCGCCGCGTACCGGCGCGACCTCGGCCTGTACACGCAGTGGCTGGCCGAGCAGCAGGTGACGGCCCCCGCGGAGATCACGACGCCGATGGTCTCCGCGTTCACGCTCCACCTCGGCTCGCGCGCCGAGTCCCCGCTGACCTCGTCGTCGCTCGCCAGGGTGCTGTCCACGGTCCGCGGCTTCCACCGCTTCCTGCTCGACGAGGGTGTCGTCGATCGGGACGTGGCGCACGAGGTGAAGCCGCCGAAGCTGGCCAGCCGTCTGCCGAAGGCGATCAGCGTCGACCAGGTCTCCGCGCTGCTCGCCGCGACGGACGGCGACAGCATCGCCTCGCTCAGGGACAAGGCGCTGCTCGAACTGCTCTACGCGACGGGCGCGCGCGTCAGCGAGGCGGTGAACCTCAACGTGGACGACGTGATCGACGACGACATCGTTCGTCTCACCGGCAAGGGCAGCAAGCAGCGCATCGTGCCGCTCGGCAGCTACGCCAGGGCGGCGATCGACACCTACCTGGTGCGCGCGCGCCCCACCCTCTCGCTGAAGGGCAGGGCGACGCCCGCCCTCTTCCTCGGGATGCGCGGGGCCAGGCTGTCCCGCCAGAACGCCTGGCTGATCATCCGGGCGGCCGCGGAGCGCGCGCAGCTCGGCGTCGAGGTCTCCCCGCACACGCTGCGCCACTCGTTCGCCACCCACCTGCTCGCCGGAGGGGCGGACGTGCGTGTCGTGCAGGAGCTTCTCGGCCACTCTTCGGTGGCGACGACGCAGATCTACACGCTCGTCACCGCTGACACCCTCCGCGACGTCTACACCTCGGCCCACCCCCGCGCCCGCTGAGCCGCGCCCGCTGACCCTGGCCCCGCCGCCGCGCGGCGGTGCGCCCCGCGAGATGGGGGTTGCGTCGGTAGGATGGGCAACTGACGTAAGTCAGCGACAAAGGGACGAGGAACACGCAGGTGACGCGCAACGACGAGGTCAGAACCCAGCTTCCGGGCATGGATGACGCATCGCTCGCCGTGCCGCTCGGACCCACCGGCCGCCCGTTGCGGCCGTTCCCTGTCCCTCCCGCGCTGAAGGGTCACGGACCCGCGCGCATCATCGCCCTGTGCAACCAGAAGGGCGGCGTCGGCAAGACGACGACGAGCATCAACCTGGGGGCGACCCTGGCCGAGTACGGCCGCAGGGTGCTCGCGATCGACTTCGACCCGCAGGGTGCACTGTCCGCCGGTCTCGGCGCGCAGACCCACGACGTCACCACCATCTACGACCTGCTGCTCTCTCGCTCGAAGGACCCGGCGGAGGCGATCCAGAAGACCGGCGTCCCCGGGCTCGACATCATCCCGGCCAACATCGACCTGTCCGCTGCGGAGGTGCACCTCGTCAACGAGGTCGCGCGCGAGCAGATCCTCGCCAGCGTGCTGCGCAAGGTGAGCGGCGACTACGACGTCATCCTGATCGACTGCCAGCCGTCGCTCGGCATCCTCACGGTGAACGCGCTGACCGCTGCACACGGGGTGCTCATCCCGCTGGAGTGCGAGTACTTCGCGCTGCGCGGTGTCGCCCTGCTGATCGAGACGATCGACAAGGTGCGCGAGCGCCTCAACCCGGCCATCGAGCTGGACGGCATCCTGGCCACCATGTACGACTCTCGCACGCTGCACTCCCGCGAGGTCCTGGAGCGCGTGGTCGACGCGTTCGGCGACCGGGTGCTCGAGACGGTCATCTCGCGCACGGTCAAGTTCCCGGATGCGTCCGTGGCAGCCACCCCGATCACCCAGTTCGCTCCGGAGCACTCCGCGGCCGAGGCGTACCGCCAGCTCGCGAGGGAACTGATCGCGCGTGGTGCCGTCGCCTAGCCCTGCCGGCGAGGAGACCCAGCAGCCGGCGACGTTCCGTGTCGCGCTCGGCGACTTCGAGGGCCCGTTCGATCTGCTGCTGTCGCTTATCACCAAGCACGAGCTCGACATCACCGAGATCTCGCTGAGCCGCGTGACGGACGAGTTCATCGCCTACCTGCGCGCGCTCGACTCCGCGGACAGCCTCGACGAGGCGAGCGAGTTCCTGCTCGTCGCCGCGACGCTGCTCGACCTCAAGGTGGCCGGCCTCCTCCCGCAGGGCGAGCTGGTGGATGCGGAGGACGTCGCCCTGCTGGAGGCCCGCGACCTGCTGTTCGCGCGGCTGCTGCAGTACCGCGCGTTCAAGGAGGCGTCCGCGTGGTTCCAGAGCGGCATGGAGGCGGAGGCGACCAGGCACACGCGCAGCGTCCGCCTGGAGGACAAGTACCGGCAGCGCACACCGGAGCTGGTGTGGACGCTGACCGCGGAGGACTTCGCGGCCATCGCGACGCTCGCGCTCACGCCCAGGGAGATCCCGGTGGTCGGGCTCGACCACCTGCACGCCCCGCTGGTGAGCATCCGGGAGCAGGCGGCGCTCGTGGTCGGGATGCTGCGGTCCGGAGAGACCGTGACGTTCCGGCAGCTGGTGGCCGGCGCCGACCTCAAGGGGGTCGTGATCGCGCGGTTCCTCGCGGTGCTGGAACTGTATCGCCACGCGGCGATCGCGTTCGAGCAGCTCGAACCACTCGGTGAGCTGACGCTCCGCTGGACGGCGGAGCACTGGTCGGAGGAGAATCTGTCGAATTTGGGAGCGGACTATGACGGTTGACGACGTGGACACGGCGACCCAGGACGAGGCACGGCCGGCTCTGCCGGAGGGCGTCGCCATCGAGCGTGCCCTCGAAGCGATCCTGATGGTGGCCGACGAGCCGATGAGCGTCGTCACCCTCGCCACCGCCGTCGGCGCACCCGTCAAGCGCGTCCGGGCAGCAGTGGATGCGCTGGTCGCCGACTTCGACGGAGCGGACGGAGGAACGCGCCGCGGCTTCGAGCTGCGTGAGGTCGGGGGAGGATGGCGCATCTACGTGCGGCCGGAGTTCGACCCCGTCGTCGCCGACTACGTGCTCGCCCAGAACCCCACCAAGCTGTCCCAGGCCGCTCTGGAGACGCTCGCCGTGATCGCGTACAAGCAGCCGATCAGCCGCGGTGCCATCGCCTCCATCCGGGCGGTGAACGTCGACTCGGTCGTCCGCACGCTGCTCGGTCGCGGGCTCATCACCGAGATGTTCACCGACAGCGAGACCGGCGCCATCAACTACGGCACCACGGAGCTCCTGCTCACCCAGCTCGGCATCAACTCGATCGACGAGCTTCCCAAGATCTCCCCGCTGCTGGCGGACGGAACGGATGGATTCGACGGCGATGTCCGCTAAAGACGCGAGAGACTACAGAGACGACAAGAAGACGCACCCGCAGCAGGCGGACGGCAGCCCGGAGGGGGAGCGGCTGCAGAAGGTCATGGCCGCGGCGGGGGTCGCATCCCGCCGGGTCTCCGAAGATCTGATCGCGGCTGGCAGGGTCACCGTGAACGGCGACGTCGTCACCGAGCTCGGCCGCAGGATCGACCCGCTCACCGACCTGGTCGCCGTCGACGGCTCCGCCGTGCAGCTGGACACCTCGCGCCGCTACGTGATGCTGAACAAGCCCGTCGGCGTCGTCAGCTCCATGCGCGACGAGCAGGGACGCCCCGACCTGTCCCGGTTCACCGCCGACTACCCAGAGCGTCTGTTCAACGTGGGGCGGCTAGACGCGGAGACCTCGGGCCTGCTCATCCTCACGAACGACGGGGAGCTCGCGCACGTGCTCGCCCACCCCAGCTTCGGCGTGACCAAGACGTACATCGCGCGCGTGCGCGGCGTCGTCACCCCGCAGACCATCGCGACGCTCACCCGCGGGGTCGAGCTGGAGGACGGCCCCATCGCCGCAGACAAGGCGCGGCTGCTCGAACGCAGCTCGTCCGCGAAGGACAGCCTCGTCGAGCTGACCCTGCACTCCGGCCGCAACCGGATCGTGCGGCGCATGATGGCCGAGGTCGGTCACCCGGTGATCGAGCTGGTCAGGCGCCAGTTCGGACCTCTGCACCTCGGCACGCTCCGGGTGGGCCAGATGCGCGACCTGACTAAGGTGGAACTCGGCCAGCTGCTGACGATCTCCCGCCAGAAAGACACCAAGTGAACGACACCGCCTCCCGGCTCACCGGACCCGTCCGCGTGGTCGGCGCCGGGCTCCTCGGCGCCTCGGTCGGGCTCGGGCTGCGCGCCCGCGGCGTCGACGTGCTGCTCGCCGACGCGTCGCCGGCGCACCTCCGGCTCGCCGCCGACTACGGAGCAGGGCGTCCGGACGACGGCGCGGCCGAGCCGGCGCTGATCGTCGTGGCCGTTCCGCCGGACCTGGTGGCGTCGGTGGTGCTGGCGGAGCTCGCCGCGCATCCGGATGCGGTCGTCACCGATGTGGCGAGCGTGAAGGTCGCCCCGCTGTCCGAGCTGGAGGCGTCCGGGGCCGACCTGTCCCGTTACGTGGGCTCGCATCCACTGGCCGGACGGGAGCGCGGAGGGCCGTCGTCTGCACGCGCCGACCTGTTCGTCGGCCGCCCGTGGGTGGTCTGCGCCCGGCCGGAGAACTACAGGGCAGCCGTCTCCCTCGTGGAGGCGCTGCTGCTCGACCTCGGTGCGACGCCGGTCGAGATGGGAACGACGGAGCACGACGCGGCCGTCGCGCTGGTCTCGCACACCCCGCAGATCGTCGCGAGCCTGATGGCGAAGCGCCTCTCCGGGTCGACGGACGCCGCCCTCGCCCTCGCCGGTCAGGGATTGCGCGACGTCACCCGCATCGCGGGCAGCGAGCCGGAACTCTGGGTGCAGATCCTCGGAGCGAACGCCCCGGCCATCGTGGAGATCCTGCACGCGTACCGCGACGACCTGGACAGGATGCTCGTGGCGCTCGGCGACGTCGACGCCTCCGGGGCCAGGCGCACCATCGCGGAGGAGATCGCGGGCGGAAACGTCGGCGTCTCCCGCCTGCCGGGCAAGCACGGTCAGGACAAGCGGTACACCTCGATCGTCGTCATGGTCGACGACCGCCCAGGCGAGCTGGGCAGGCTGTTCACCGAGCTGGGCGAGATCGGCGTGAACCTGGAAGACCTGCGCCTCGAGCACTCGCCGGGCGCGCAGGTGGGGCTCGCGGAGATCGCCGTGCTGCCCGAGGTGCTGCAGCGCACCATCGACGACCTGACAGCCAGAGGATGGAGGATCGCCGGATGAGCGCGACCGAAGAGCAGCAGAGGCAGCAGAGCCCGACGGTCGTCGCCGTCGACGGCCCGGCGGGGAGCGGCAAGTCGAGCGTCAGCAAGGCGGCAGCGCGCGAGCTCGGATACGCCTACCTCGACACCGGGGCCGCATACCGGGCGCTCAGCTGGTTCGTGGTCGCGAGGAAGCTCGATCCCACCGACTCGGCAGCCGTCGTGGATGCGCTGCCCGACTTCGACTACCGCATCGGCACCGACCCGGACACGTACCACGTGTTCGTCGGCGACCACGACGTGACGGACGCCATCCGGGAGCCGGAGGTGTCCGCCGTCGTCAGCGCCATCGCGCGGGTTCCGGAGGTGCGCACGTTCCTCACCGAGCTGTTCCGGCGCATCATGCGCGGCACGGACAAGCCGGGCATCGTGGTCGAGGGGAGGGACATCACGACGGTGGTGGCCCCGGATGCTCCCGTGCGCATCCTGCTGACTGCCAGCGAAGCCGCTAGAATAGCCAGGCGTTCCGCGGAACTCGTCGGCCACTCCGCCGCCCATGTCGGTGAGCAGCTGCACCGCCGCGACCTGGCTGACTCCCGGGTCGTCGACTTCATGAACGCCGCCGACGGTGTGACCACCGTCGATTCAACCGATCTCGACTTCGAGCAGACCGTGGCCGCGGTCATCGACGTCGTACAGACCGAAATCCGGAAAGGCGCCTGACGCGCATGTCTGACAAAGAACTTGAGGAGCCCCAGGGAGCCGACGACCTCGTCGAGCGTCTCTCCGGGCTCGACGAGGAGCTGGCGACGCAGCGCGCCGCCGCCCTCCGCAGCGGGCTGGACGACTACGAGCTGGACGAGGGCGACCTCGACATCCTCGAGACCGCCAGCGAAGATCCCGACGCGGTCACCTACCTGCCTGCTCTGCCCGTGCTCGCCATCGTCGGCCGCCCCAACGTGGGCAAGTCGGCGCTGGTCAACCGCATCCTGGGCCGCCGCGAAGCCGTCGTGGAGGACACCCCCGGTGTCACCCGCGACCGCGTCTCGTACCAGGCGGAGTGGAACGGCCGCCGGTTCACCATCGTGGACACCGGAGGCTGGGAGCCGGACGCGAAGGGCATCGACGCCTCCGTCGCCGCCCAGGCCGAGGTCGCGATCGACCTAGCGGACGCCGTGCTGTTCGTGGTCGACGCGAACGTGGGCGCCACCGCGACGGACGAGCACGTCGTCCGGATGCTGCGCAAGACCAAGAAGCCCGTCTTCCTCGCCGCCAACAAGGTCGACGACCTCCGCCAGGAGCCGCACGCCACCGAACTATGGTCGCTCGGCCTCGGCGAGCCCCGCCCGGTCTCCGCGCTGCACGGTCGCGGCGTCGCCGACCTGCTCGACGACATCCTGAAGAAGCTGCCCGAGGTCTCCGCCGTCGCCAAGCAGGAGGTCGGCGGTCCGCGTCGTGTCGCGATCGTCGGGCGCCCGAACGTCGGCAAGTCGTCGCTGCTCAACAAGGCGGCGGGCGAAGAGCGCGTCGTCGTCAACGAGCTGGCGGGCACCACCCGCGACCCGGTGGACGAGCAGGTCGAGATCGCCGGCAAGGTGTGGCGCTTCGTCGACACCGCCGGCATCCGCCGTCGCGTGCACCTGCAGCAGGGCGCAGACTTCTACGCCTCGCTGCGCACATCCACCGCGCTGGAGAAGGCGGAGGTCGCCGTCGTCGTACTCGACGTGTCCGAGCCGATCAGCGAGCAGGACGTGCGGATCATCGACCTCGTGCTCGAGTCCGGCCGCGCGCTGGTGCTCGCGTTCAACAAGTGGGATCTGCTCGACGACGACCGCCGCCGCTACCTGGAGCGCGAGATCGAGCAGGACCTCGCCCACGTCTCCTGGGCGCCGCGCGTCAACATCTCCGCGCGCACCGGACGCCACCTGGAGAAGCTGGTCCCCGCCCTGGAGCTCGCGCTCGAGTCGTGGGACACCCGCATCCCGACCGGCAAGTTCAACGCCTTCCTCGCCGAGCTCACGGCGGCGCACCCGCACCCTGTGCGCGGAGGGAAGCAGCCGCGCATCCTGTTCGGCACGCAGGCGTCGAGCCGTCCGCCGACATTCGTGGTGTTCACCACCGGCTTCCTCGACCCCGGCTACCGCCGATACATCATCCGCCGCCTGCGCGAGATTTACGGTTTCGAGGGCACGCCGATCACGCTCAACATGCGCGTGCGCGAGAAGCGCAAGCGCTAAAGCACGTCGCTGACGGCGAAGCGGCCGGCTGCTGCCGCTTCGCCGAGCGCCTCGAAGTCGGCGAGCGACTGGTCGGCGTACGCCATCGACCAGGCCGTCACCGCGCGCGGCAGCGCGTCGCCGCCGCCGATGTACCCGGCGACGAACGCGCTGCTCGGGCTGCGTGAGTGCGCCCGCGAGAGGATCGTCGCGCAGGTGCGGACGTAGTCGTCGAACGGCTCGTCCGGCATGGTCGGGATGTCGAACGACAGGTTCCTGTCCCGGAACTGACGCACGTAGAAGCCGAACCCCTCGAAGTTGACGTACCCGAGGAACGGGTCGGAGACCGCCTGCAGGATGCGCTGGCTCGCCGTGACCCGGTAGCCGTGGTGCGCGGCGAGGGTCGCCCTGTCGATCCCGGCCACGTCGTACTCCGGCACACCGCCGAACTCGTGCAGCACCGACTGGGTCGCCTCCTTGACCTGCAGCACGAGCGGTTCGCCGCGCGGCCCGGTGAGCACCACGATGAAGCACCGCGTCCCGACGCTGCCGACGCCGACCACCCGGCGCGCGATGTCGGTGACGGTGTGCTGGTCGAGCAGCAGCGCGATGTCGGGGGAGACGGTGCGGCTGTACTGCGCGAGCACTTCGCCGACGCTGTCCTCGATCTCCGCGGGGACGTGCGTGAGTCTCGGCGGGTTCTCGACGATCCGGCGGGAACCGTCCTCCGCCAGCTCGGTGATGCGTGAGACGACGTGGGCGGAGGTGCGCTTCTCGGCGGAGGCGACGGCCTTCTTCACCAGCCGCTGCGTCTCCTTCCCGTACTGGCGCCCTCCCCGGATGACCGCCGCCTCGAAGAAGCGCTGCGTCACGTCGAGCCCGAGGGAGGTCCGCAGCCCGTCCCTGTACGCGATCGCGGAGCGCAGCGCAGACTCCTCCGCAGCGGCGTCGGTCGCCCCGCGGCCGCGCGCAGCGATGACGACGCTGGTGACCAGGCGCTTGAGGTCCCACTCCCAGGGCGCGATGGTCGCCTCGTCGAAGTCGTTGAGGTCGAACACCATCCGGCGCTCCGGCGAAGCGAAGATGCCGAAGTTGGCGATGTGCGCGTCGCCGCAGGCCACCACGTTCGCTCCGGATGCAGCCCCGCCGGCCAGGTCGGCGGCCTGCAGCGCCGCGGTTCCCCGGTAGAAGGCGAACGGATCCTGCAGCATCCTTGCCGTGCGCAGCGGCACCAGGTTCGGCAGGCGGCTCGCGTTCTGCTGCTCGAGGATCGCGAGGGGGTCGCGCCGCGCATCCGGGGTGTAGTCGGCGTGCGCCGACCGCGGGATGCGGGCTCTGGCATCCTTGCCGAGCTGGTACTGATCCCGGTCGCTGGCAACCGGTTCGTGGTCGTAACGCAGACGACCCGCGACACTGTCCATGGCGTAACAGTAGCCCCGTGCCTGAAATCTCACCACAACGGGGGGTTTGTACCCCGGCTTGTCCTCACTATTGTGGACAACGAGAGCTACCCGACCGCGCGACCCGAAAGCGCGGGCTCTCTGAGAATCAAGGACGCATACCCGATCATGAGTTCTACAAGTTCATATTCCCCTGCCCGGAAACGCCAGTGGGGCGCAGAGCGCCGCACCGAGCCGCTCCCGACCGTCCACCCGAAGCCCTCGGACCGCAAGGTCACCTGGAGCCGTGTCGCCATCGTCGCGACCGTGCTCTTCTGGGCCATTTACGTCGTCACCACCATCATCCGCCAGTTCCTCGTGCTCGGCACGCAGGACTTCCGGTTCACGATGGAGGCGATCGGCTACCTGATCGTCGTCACCTTCCTGACCTTCTCCGCTCTGATGTACCTGGTCGCCCGCCAGGGTGCGCTGCAGCGGTTCCAGAAGCACGTGCGGGTTCCCCGCGCCGAGCTGGACAGGCACTTCGCCGAGAACCAGCCGTCCATCACGGTCCTGGTGCCCTCGTACGCCGAGGAGCCGGAGGTCGTGCGCATGACGCTGCTCTCCGCCGCCCTGCAGGAGTTCCCGTCGATGCGCGTCGTGCTGCTGCTCGACGACAACCCCAACCCGAAGGATCCAGCCGTCGCGGAGCGGCTGAACGCCACCCGCGCCCTCGGCACGGACATCGCGGCGCTGCTCGCCGAGCCGCGCACCCGCTTCAGCGACGCGCTGCTGCACTACGAGCTGACCGAGACCGGCGCGTTCGCCTCCGAGTCCGACACCCTCGACCTCGCGGCGCACTACACCTGGGCCGCGCAGTGGCTGCACGACCAGGCAGACGCCCACGGCGTCGAGGACCACGTCGACCTGTTCTTCGCCGACCAGGTGCTCCGCGCCCTCGGCGACGAGCTGGTGCTCACCGCGCAGGCCGTCGAGGCCGCCGTCGAGGAGGGCGCGACCCTGTCCTCCGAGCGCGTCGCGCAGCTCTACCGCCGCCTGGCCTGGACGTTCGACGCCGAGCTGGACGTGTTCGAGCGCAAGCAGTGGGCATCCCTGTCCCACGAGGCGAACAAGGCGATGAACCTCAACGCGTACATCGGCCTGATGGGCGGAACCTACCGCGTCGAGGAGACGCCGGACGGCCCCATCCTGACCCCGGTGTCGTCGCGCCGCCCGGGTGACATCGTCATCCCGGACAGCGACTTCCTGCTCACGCTCGACGCGGACTCGATCCTGCTCCGCGAGTACTGCCTCCGCCTCACCTACCTGCTGCAGCAGCCGGACAACGCCCGCGTCGCTGTGACGCAGACGCCGTACTCCTCCTTCCGTGGGGCAGGCACGCGCATCGAGCGCCTCGCCGGTGCGACCACCGACATCCAGCACATCCTGCACCAGGGGATGAGCTTCTACGGCGCCACCTTCTGGGTGGGTGCGAACGCGGTCATCCGCAAGCGCGCCATCGAGGACATCGTGGAGACCGAGTTCGTCGGCGGCTTCGAGGTGCGCCGCTACGTCCAGGACCGCACGGTCATCGAGGACACCGAGTCGAGCATCGACCTCGGCACCCACGGCTGGACGCTCGTGAACTACCCGGAGCGCCTCAGCTACTCCGCCACCCCGCCCGACTTCGGGTCGCTCATCGTGCAGCGCCGCCGCTGGGCGAACGGCGGACTCCTCATCCTGCCGAAGCTGTGGCGTCAGCTGCGCGAGCGCAAGCGCCGCGGCGAGGTCATCTCGCGCACGGAGCTGCTGCTGCGCGTGAACTACATGGCGTCGATCGCCTGGGCCAGCTTCGGCCTGATCTTCCTGCTGGCGTACCCGTACGACGGCCGCCTGCTCAGCCCCGTCGTGCTGCTCGCCGCACTGCCGTACTTCATCGCGATGGCCAGCGACCTGCGCTACGCCGGATACAAGGCCACCGATGTGCTCCGCATCTACGGGTTCAACCTGATCCTGCTGCCGGTGAACCTGGCCGGCGTCCTCAAGTCGCTCCAGCAGTCGCTGACCGGCAAGAAGATCCCGTTCGTCCGCACCCCGAAGGTCAAGAACCGCACGGCATCTCCGCTGCTCTACGTCATCACGCCGTTCCTGATCGTCGCATTCTCGGCCTTCACCCTGTGGCGTGATGTGAACGCGCAGAACTGGGGCAACGCCGCGTTCGCCGCCTTCAACGCGACCCTCGCCATCTGGGCGATCGTCAGCTACATCGGTGTCGGCAACGCGATCGTCGACATCTGGCTCGGCCTCACCAAGCCGCTGTACGTGGAGCGGAACCGCAAGGCGGCAGCGACGTCGACGGCCCCCGCCGCCGACGTGATCGACTGGCGCTCCGTGCTCTACCACGGCCACACCGGCGGCGACCTGCCGCACGTGGAGCGCATCGCCCTCCCGGCCGCCGAGACCGAGAAGCAGGCCGCCTGATGGGGAGGAAGAACACGCCGAAGACCCAGGCTCCTGCCGAGCAGGCTCCGGATGCGCAGTCCCCGTCGGCCGGACACGACGACGGCGGCCGCCGCCTCTCGCCCCTCCGGGTGGTCGGCGCAGCGCTCGTCGCCGCCGTCGTCGTCAGCGTCGGTGTCGTCGGGTTCCAGTGGTGGAGTGCGAAGGCCGCCGTGGAGGCGCAGCCCTGGTTCGCGTCGTACGTCGACGTGACCGCCACCCCGCGGTTCGCGTTCGAGAACCTCGGCAGCACGAAGAACAAGGACGCCGTCCTCTCGTTCGTCGTGGCCGACTCCTCCTCGGCATGCACCCCGTCGTGGGGCAACGCGTACACGCTCGACCAGGCGCGCGGCTCCCTCGACCTCGATCGCCGCATCGCCAGGCTGCAGCAGCAGGGCGGGACCGTCGCCGTGTCGTTCGGCGGCCAGCTGAACGACGAGCTCGCCGTGGCCTGCACCGACGCCACCAAGCTGAAGGCCGCGTACGCCGCGGTCATCGACCGCTACAAGATCGGCACGATCGACCTCGACCTGGAGGGCGACGGCCTGGCGGACTCCGATGCGAACGCGCGCCGCGCATCCACCATCGCCGCCCTGCAGAAGGAGCGCAGGGCCGAGGGCAAGAGCCTCGCCGTCTGGCTGACGCTGCCCGCCTCTCCGGCCGGGCTCACCAGCCAGGGCACGGACGCGGTCGCCGCCATGCTCAAGGCCAAGGTCGACATCGCGGGCGTCAACGCCATGACGATGGACTTCGGCGACGCCAAGAAGGCCAAGCAGTCGATGTCCGACGCCGCTCAGGATGCGGTCACCGCCACCCAGCGCCAGCTCGGCATCCTCTACGACCGCGCCAAACTGCACCAGTCGGACCCGAGCCTGTGGTCGAAGGTCGGCGCCACCCCGATGATCGGCCAGAACGACGTCGAGAAGGAGGTCTTCTCGCTCGCGGACGCCAAGTCGTTCAACGCGTGGGCCGTCTCCACGGGCGTCGGCCGGATGTCGATGTGGTCGGCGAACCGCGACAAGACCTGCGGGTCGAACTACGTGGACACCACCGTCGTCTCGGACGCGTGCAGCGGCGTGAAGCAGGGCAAGCAGACCTTCGCCGGGCTGCTGTCCAAGGGATTCGACGGGCACATCTCGCTCGGCGAGGCTGCCGTCACCACGCCGGAGCCGGTCTCGACCGCCGCCAAGGACGACCCCGCCACCTCGCCGTACGCGATCTGGACCACGTCCCACTCGTACCTCAAGGGCACCAAGGTGGTCTGGCACCACAACGTCTACGTCGCCAAGTGGTGGACGAAGGGCGACATGCCGGACGACCCCGTGCTGAACGCGTGGGAGACGCCGTGGGAGCTGGTGGGCCCCGTGCTGCCGGGCGAGACGCCCATCCCGCAGCCCACCGTCCCCGCCGGCACGTACCCGGAGTGGACGGGCACCGCGCAGTTCGACAAGGGCGCCCGCGTGCTCTTCGACGGCGTGCCGTTCGAGGCCAAGTGGTGGACCCAGGGCGACAGCCCGGAGGCCGCCAGCGCCAACCCGGACGCGTCCCCGTGGGCTCCGCTCACGCAGGACGAGATCGACACGATTCTGGGCGGCGGCACCGCCGCCCAGTGAGACTCGGCGGCGGGATGCAGATTCCCCCCTGAACGCATCCCGTCGCCGACCAGACCCGGACTCCCGCTGCGGGGCGGAGAGTTCTGGGCATCCAGTGGATGCGGCACACTGTCGGGTCGCATCCACTGGCGCGTCGTGCCGGCGAGCACCGGGCGGACTTTCGGGTAGCGAGCCCGGGAGTGTTCGCCGGCACGTTCGCATACCGCCTGTGAGTATCGTTGAGTCGACAAGGAGGGTGACGTGACGCGTGTGACGATCGCCGGGCTGGCGGCCCAGCTGAAGCTCTCCAAGGCGTCGGTCTCCTACGCGCTCAACGGCCAGCCGGGCGTCAGCGAAGAGACCCGCAGGAGGGTGCTCGACCTCGCGGCCGACCTCGGCTGGCACCCGAGCGCGAGCGCCCGCGCCCTGTCGCGCTCCCGCACGGACGCGATCGGCATCGTGCTGCGCCGCGACCCGAGCCTGCTCGGCACGGAGCCGTTCTACATGAGCCTGCTCGCCGGCGTCGAGAGCGTGCTCGCGGAGACCGACCAGGCGCTCATGCTCCGGATGGTCGGCACCGGCGTCGGTCAGGACCTCGAGACCTACCGGCGCTGGAGCGCCCAGGGCAGGGTCGACGGCGTGATGCTGTTCGACATCGGGGTCAACGACCCGCGGCCGGCCCTCCTCGACCAGCTCGGCCTCGACTACGTGATGCACGGCAACCGCGACGACATCGCGCCCGGTCACGTGCTCGTCTACGACCCGCCGGCCGAGTCGGCGCTCATCGTCGGGCACCTGGCGCGGCTCGGCCACCGCACGGTGCTGCACGTCACCGGTCCGCGGGAGTTCGAGCACGAGGGCGACAGGGCGACCTCCATCGAGGTCGAGGCGTTCGCGCGCGGCATCGGGACGGTGTTCGCCGAGTCGGACTACTCGTCGGAGGCGGGGGAGCGGCTCGTCGTCGAGCACCTGGCCGCGGACCCGGGCATTACCGCGGTCGTCACCTCGAACGACGTGCTCGCGCTCGGAGCAGCCGCCGCCTTCGGCAGGCTCGGGCGCGACGACGTCGCCCTGGTCAGCTGGGACGACTCCTTCATGTGCCGCCTGGGCTCCCGCCCGATCACCGCGCTCGCGCGGTTCCCGGAGGAGCAGGGCAGGCGCGCCACCCGGATGCTGCTGGATGCGCTGGCCGGCATGCCCTCCGAGGTGACCGCCGCGAAGCCGAGCGAGCTCGTCGTCCGGGCCACGAGCATCCCCGCCCGATAGCGGACGGCAGTCGATGCCGAATCGGTTTCTTGGCCCCCTTGACAACTGAACCGGTTCAGTTAGCGTATAACTCGTGGTGTGTGCGCCACGACCAAGAGACAAGGGAGTCACTATGAAGAAACGCGCCATCCTCGCGGGTGCCATCGCTGCCGCGGTCGCGCTCGTCGCAGCAGGTTGCAGCAGCTCGGGATCGGGTAGCTCGGCCAGCGGATCCACCATCACATACTGGGCCAGCAACCAGGGCACCAGCCTCGACAACGACAAGCAGGTCCTCACCCCGGTGCTCGACACCTTCACCAAGAAGACCGGCATCAAGGTCAAGCTGGAAGTGATCGGCTGGAACGACCTGCAGACCCGCATCCAGACCGCCGTCACCAGCGGCCAGGGCCCCGACGTGCTGAACATCGGCAACACCTGGGCGGCATCGCTGCAGGCCACCGGCGCGTTCATGCCGTTCGACTCCGCCAACATGAAGGCCATCGGCGGCTCCGACAAGTTCGTCAAGACGGCGCTCGAGACGGGTGGTGCGCCGGGCAAGGACGTCACCAGCGTCCCGCTCTACGGCCTCGCATACGGGCTGTACTACAACAAGTCGATGTTCACCGCAGCCGGCGTCCAGCCGCCGACCAACTGGGAAGACCTCGTCGCCGACGCCAAGAAGCTGACGAATGGCACGACGTACGGCTTCTCCCTCGCGGCGGGCAGCTACACCGAGAACGCGCACTTCGCCTTCATCAACGCCGCGCAGAACGGCGCGGAGTTCTTCGACTCCAAGGGCAACCCCACCTTCACGTCGAGCGGGGCGGTCGACGGCATCAAGCGCTATCTCGACCTGATGCAGACCGACAAGGTCGTCAACACCTCGAACGCCCAGTACGACAACGGCGTGCAGGCGGTGAACGACTTCGCGACGGGCAAGGTCGCGATGATCCTCAGCCAGAACAACGCAGACTCGTCGATCAACGCCAACGGCATGAAGACCGACGCGTACGGCGTCGTCCCGTTCCCTGCACCTCAGGGCGGCAAGCCGGTCGCCAGCCACGTCGCCGGCATCAACCTGTCGATCATGAAGAACACCAAGAACAAGGATGCGGCGCTCCAGTTCGTCAAGTACATGACGAGCGAGGAGACCCAGACCACGCTGGGCAAGCCGTACGCCACCCTCCCCGTGCTCAACGGGGCGAAGGCCAACTTCACCGACAACGCTGAAGAGGCCGCGACCTTCCAGAAGATCTACAACACCATGTCGAAGCCGCTGCCGCTCGTCCCGGCGGAGGACCAGTTCGAGAACACGGTCGGCAAGGCCATGAACGACATGTTCGCGAAGATCGCCACAGGAGGCACCGTCTCCGACAGCGACATCAAGGCAGCGCTGCAGTCGGCGCAAGACCAGGTGAAGCAGTCCATCGGCGGCTAGTACCACCGGCGCCAGGTGCGGGATGCGCGTGCAGCACACCGCGCATCCCGTGCCTGGCAGCACCCCCAAGCACTCCATGACCACCTCCTGACCAGACAGAGGTCACCATGTCGACGACGACACTCAGCACCGCCACCGCAGCCCCAGCGCCGGCCCCTCCGCGCAAGCGCAAGAAGAGGAACAAGGGGTGGTGGATCCCTCTCGCCCTGCTCGCGCCCGCCATCATCTTCGAGATCCTGATCCACGTCATCCCGATGCTCACGGGCATCTGGATCAGCTTCGTGCAGCTCACGAAGTTCTACATCGCCAACTGGTCGGAGGCGCCGTTCGTCGGCTTCAAGAACTACGCCGTCGCCCTCGACTTCAACGGCTCCGTCGGCGCGGCGCTGCTGCAGTCGTTCCTGATCACCTGCGCGTTCACGATCCTGGTGGTCGGCATCTCCTGGTCGCTCGGGATGTCCGCCGCGGTCGCCCTGCAGCGCAAGTTCTGGGGCCGCGGCTTCTTCCGCACCCTGTTCCTGGTGCCGTACGCGCTGCCGATGTACGCGGGCATCATCGCCTGGAAGTTCATGCTGCAGAAGGACACGGGAGCGGTGAACCACTTCCTGTTCGACAACCTCGGGCTGCCGGGGGACAAGCCATTTTGGCTGATCGGCGGCAACGCATTCTGGTCGATCGTGGTCGTGGCGATCTGGCGCCTGTGGCCGTTCGCCTTCCTGATGCTGATGGCCGGGCTGCAATCCATCCCGGAGGAGGTCTATGAGGCCTCTGCCGTCGACGGCGCGAAGCCGTTCCGGCAGTGGGGTGCGATCACTCTGCCGATGCTCCGGCCGGTCAACACGGTGCTGTTGCTGGTGATGTTCTTATGGACGTTCAACGACTTCAACACCCCGTTCGTGCTCTTCGGCAACGCCCAGCCGGCGGCCGGCGACCTGATCTCCTTCCACATCTACAACGCGTCGTTCCTCACCTGGAACTTCGGCTCCGGCGCCGCGATGAGCGTCCTGCTGCTGATCTTCCTGCTGATCGTGACGGGTGCGTACCTGCTCGTGCTGAACCGGAGGTCCCGTCGTGCGTGACACAGCATCCTCGAAAGTCTTCCGCTGGGTGGTCCTGGTCATCCTGACCGTGTTCACCGCCGTCCCCATCTACGTGATGATCACGTCGTCGATGAAGTCGCTGCCGGATGTGCAGGGCGCCTTCACCTGGTGGCCGACCGAGATCACGTTCCAGCCGTTCATCGACATGTGGTCGACCGTCCCGCTGGCGTCGTACTTCGTGAACAGCCTGATCGTGGCCGGTTCGGCGACCATCCTGAGCCTGGTGATCGCGGTGTTCGCGGCGTACGCCGTCTCCCGCTACCGGTTCAAGGGCCGCAGCGTCTTCACGACCACCGTGCTGTCCACGCAGATGTTCCCCGGCGTGCTGTTCCTGCTGCCGCTGTTCCTCATCTTCGTGAACATCAACCAGGCCGTGGGCATCCAGCTGGTCGGCACCCGGTTCGGTCTCGTGATCACGTACCTGACGTTCGCGCTCCCGTTCTCGATCTGGATGCTCGCCGGCTACTTCGACGGCATCCCGCGCGACCTGGACGAGGCGGCGATGGTCGACGGCAGCGGCCCGATGGGCGCGCTCTGGCACGTCGTGCTGCCCGCTGCCCGCCCCGGCCTGATCGCCGTCGCCATCTACTCGTTCATGACGAGTTGGGGCGAGGTGCTGTTCGCCTCGGTGATGACGACGGACGAGAACAGAACGCTCGCGGTCGGTTTGCAGCTGTATTCGACGCAGACGAACGTCTACTGGAACCAGATCATGGCCGCGTCGCTCGTGGTGAGCATCCCGGTGGTGGTGGCGTTCCTGCTGCTGCAGCGCTCGTTCGTGGCCGGGCTGACGGCGGGTGCCGTGAAGTAGCCGCACCGCTCTCTGCTCGCCTGTCGCTCTTCGCTCTTCTCTCGTCGTTTCGGAAGGAATCATGGAACGCCATTCCCCCCTGCTCGCCGTCGACGGCGCCCCGGCCATCTGGCTCGGTGCCAACTTCTGGTCCCGGTCGGGCGGCCCGCTGATGTGGACGCGCTACGACCACGACGTCGTGCGCTCCGAGCTGGCCGTCCTGGCCGAGCACGGCCTCACCATGACGCGCTCGTTCTTCTACTGGCCGGACTTCCACCCCACGCCGGACACGCTCGACGAGCAGTGCATCGCCAACTTCCACGACTTCCTCGACGCGCACGTGGATGCGGGCATGACGACGGTGCCCACCTTCCTGGTCGGCCACATGTCCGGCGAGAACTGGGATCCGGCCTGGCGGGACGGCCGCGACCTGTACAGCGACATCTGGTTCGTCGGACGCCAGGCCTGGTACGTCCGCGAACTGACCGCCCGCTTCGCCGAGCATCCCGCTGTCGCCGGCTGGCTGCTCACCAACGAGGTCCCGATCTACGGGGGAGAGGCGCCGCGCCCGATCGTGGATGCGTGGGCGTCGCTCCTGGTGGATGCGGTGCGCGCGGGCGGGGGCACGCAGCCGGTCTCGGTCGGCGACGGCGCCTGGGGCATCGAGACCACCGGCCACGACAACGGCTTCTCCACCACCGACCTCGCCGCCTTCACGGATTTCGTCGGCCCGCACGTCTACCGGATGGAGTCCGACCAGACCAGGCAGCACCTCAAAGCCGCGTACATCGCGGAGCTCTGCCACATCGCCGGCCTCCCGGTGATCATGGAGGAGTTCGGCGTCACAAGCGACTTCGTCTCCCCATCCGGTGCTGCGTCGTACTACCGCCAGCTGCTCTACAACACTCTGCTGGCGGGCGCGACGGGCTGGATCGCCTGGAACAACACCGACTACGACGACCTGATCGCCCAGCGCCCGTACTCCCACCACCCGTTCGAGATGCACTTCGGCATCACCGACTCGACCGGAGCCCCGAAGCCGCCCCTGCTGGAGCTGGCCGGTTTCGCCGCCGACCTCGCCGCCATCGACCTCGCCTCCGTCACGCGCTCCCCGGTGGATGCGGCGATCGTCGTCCCCTCGCACCTCGCCGCCGACTACCCCTTCACCCAGGAGGCGGAGCGCGCGCTCATCGTGGCGGCGGGGGAGCAGGCATACGTCGCCGCCCACGAGGCCCACGTCCCGGTCGCCGTGGTGCGCGAGGCGGAGGACGGCGGCATCCCGTCGGGCTACGGCCTGTACCTGCTGCCGAGCGTGAAGCAGCTCTGCGGCCCCACCTGGAAGCAGCTGATCGCGCTCGCCTCCGAGGGTGCCACCGTCTACGCCTCATACTGCGCGGGCGACATCGGCGTGCAGCGCGGCCCGTGGTGGGCATACACGGAAGAGCTCTTCGGCGTGCAGCGCGACTCCGCATACGGCCTTGTCTCCCCGGTCGCCGACGACACCGTGACGGTCCGCTTCCTCACGTCGTTCGGCAGCCTCGCCGAGGGCACGGTCCTCTCGTTCGCCGCCGCCGGCAACGCCCACTCCCGCTCCTTCCTCCCGGTCACGCCGACCACAGGAACGGTGATCGCAGTGGATGCGCACGACCGCCCGGTCATCGTCTCCCAGCCCCACGGCTCCGGCCGCGCGATCCTCTCCACCTACCCCCTGGAGTACTTCGCCTCCGAACTCCCCGCCGTGAACCCCGAAGACACCTGGCGCCTCTACGACGCCCTCGCCGACGTGGCCGACGTCGAACGCGACATCCGCCTCTCCGACCCCGAGGTCTTCACCGACACCCTCGTCCACACCGACGGCCGCCGCTTCGTCTTCTTCATCTCCCAGCACCCCACCGAGGTGACGGTGACCCCCCAGGTTGCGGGAACCCTCCACACCCTGACGGGCTCTGCTTCGCCCACGGTGACGCTCGCCCCCTACGGTGTCGAGGTGCGCCAGCTGGTCTTCGAGTAGGTGGCACGGGCACCCGCCGGGACACGCTAGTATGGACAAGTTGCTTTGGGGCTCCACCCTCAAAGCGACTTCGGGCTGTGGCGCAGCTTGGTAGCGCACTTGACTGGGGGTCAAGGGGTCGCAGGTTCAAATCCTGTCAGCCCGACGTAACGATAAATGGAGAGTGGCCGCTCCCACCGCGAGCGGCCACCCTCCACCTCTCGTTGTTCGCTGATGTTCACTGGAGTCCCCCCC
>NZ_JBXAPT010000003.1:380002-390521 GCF_058806515.1 Leifsonia sp. GW821-FHT13C05
CACGCCAGAGGAAAGGCAAGAGCGTTTCATCCTCTCCCCCCCCCCCCCCCCACTCTCCATTTATCGTTGCTCGCTGCTGTCTATTGGGGTCCCCGCCGCGAGGGGCCCCGGGCGCCGCCCCGAGCGCAGCGAGGAGCGGCGTTTGGGGGAGCGTGTGGGGCGCAGCCCGACAGAGAGCCGTGACCGTCACAACTTCGTCGTTCCGGAGCGGATACCGCTGGCCGAGACGGACGCACCGTCACCGGAACAACTCCACATGATCGCCCACCCACTCCCGGAAGCTCCGCGACGCCCGCCCCGTGATGCGCGCATACTCCCCGGACACCGCCGGCTCCGTCCCCACGGCTTCCCGCCAGTCCTTCACGATCTGCCTCATCCACACCTCCGGCACGTACTGCGAGAGCATCGCGACCGATTCCGCTTCGGTCTGCTCGATCACCGACACCGTGCGGCCGATCACCTCGCCGATCGTGGTGACCTGTTCGCGCAGCGTCAACCGTTCAGGCCCGGTGAGGATAGGCTTCGCGCCTCGAAGCGTGTCGCCCGTCAGCGCGACCAGCGCAACATCGGCGATATCGGCTTCGTGGATCGGCACCTGCACAGCCTCCGGATACGGCAGGGGTACCGCGCTCTCGCCCTTCACGCTCCAGCTCCACCGCGCCGCGTTGCTGGCGAAACCGCCCGGGCGAAGGAACGTGTAGCCCAGCCCGGACGCCTCGATCGCCCGCTCGACGCGCAGGAATCGGGAACCGTTGAAGTCGTCCGACGCTCCGGGGAGCGTCACCGCCGACGAAGACAGCAGCACCACATCCCGGATGCCCGATCGCACCAGCTGCGCCACCAGCGCCTCCGGATCCTCGAGATCGGCGTACAGGAATACCCGATCCGCTCCCGCCAGCGCCGGCTCGAACGAGGCAGGATCGTTCAGATCCGCGGCGAACACCTCCGCCTCCGACGGCAGGTTCAGCCTCTGCGGGGTGCGGCTCGTCGCCCGAACCGCCATCCCGCGCTCCACCAGTCCAGAGACCACCAGGCTCCCAACGGCACCGCTGGCGCCCACCACCACAACCGACATCCTCTTCCTCCACTCACGAACAACAATCACGAACAACGTTCGCGAACAATGTTCGTATAGAACACCGATCGTGTCAATTGGTACGATCGACCCATGACCGCGTCCACTGAGCCCGTCTCGCGCCGGGACCGACCCGCGAAGGTCCCACTCTCCCGGCAGCTGATCCTCGATGCGGCTCGGCAGCTGATCCGCGAACGGGGAGTGGAGGCGTTCGCGCTCCGGCACGTCGCTGCCGCGGTCCAAACGGGCCCGGCGTCGCTGTACGCCTACTTCGGCAACCGCGACGTGCTCCTCGAGCACGTCCTCGATTCCGCGTACGCCGAGGTGCAACTGGTCGATGCCCGCGACGGCGCGTGGCGGCCGGCGCTGGCGGCGACCATCGTCAACACCATCGAGACCCTCGAGTCGTACCCGGGCCTCGGCGCGGTCGCGCTGGGCGCCATCCCGACCCGTCCGGGAGCCCTCCGCCTGGCGGAGCACGAGCTCACCCTGATGGAACTCGGCGGCATCGACCAGGATGCGGCAGCGCTCGGAGTCGATCTCATCGCCCAGTTCGCCGCCGCGACGGCCATCGAGCGCACGTCGCACCCCGACCGCGGGCGAGGCGACGGAGCCCGCGAACGGGTCAAAATCGTCTACGGCGACGCCGACCCCGCCCTGTACCCCCACGTCGCGAAGCTCGCCGAAGCGCTCACGGGCCCGGATGCGCGCGCCCGCCGCGACTTCGCCATCGACGCCATCCTGAACGGCCTCGCCAGCACGCCGTCCCCGTCGGCCACCGCGCGCCACTGACGCAGCCCCTGTCGGCCCGCCGCGGCTTTCGTGTATACAGAAACCGTGACCACCTTCGAGGAGATCCTCCACCGCAACCTGCTCGGCGTCTTCAACGAACGCGACGAGGCCAGGCGTCTCCCGGTGCTCGCCGAACTCTACGCACCGGATGCGCGGTTCTCCGACCACGACGGCATCGCGGTCGGTCCCGCGGCGATCAACGAGAAGATCCGCGAACTGCATGGCCGCACCCCCGGCTTCGTGTTCGTTCCCGGGGCGTTCCACGAGGTTCAGGACCTCGCTACCGTCGAGTGGTCATACGGGCCGGCCGGCGCGGACCCGGTCGTGCGTGGCACCGACGTGGCGCTCATCCGCGACGGCCGGATCGCCGCCCTCTACGTATACCTGCGGTAGAGGAGCGGCGCGCGGCCGCTTACTCGGTCAGATCCTCGACGCTCGCGCTTCCCGCGTTCGTCTTCACCGACTCGATTCCGTTCTTCGCCGACGCCTTCGACTTATATCCCTCGGACACGGCGATGATCTCGCCGTTGCCCGCCTTCAACCGGAAGCGGTACTCGCCGTTGCTGGACTGATAGATCTCGAACTTCCCGGCCATCGTTCGTCTCCCTGTTCGCTGCAGCTCCTGTGCTGTCAGACGAGCACACCCTAGCGGCAGCGGTCGCTCCCCGTCGAGAGGCAGATTCGTCGACTAACCCCTCGCATCCCCGCCCGTAACGATATATCGTTGACTATCGTTACCGACTCGATCCGGAGGTACATCATGAACACGTCCTTCCCGGCCGGCGCCACCGGCCCCGGACTCAACGCCGACACCATGTGGCAGGCGTTCGAGCAGCTGCGCTCCACCTTCGAAAAGCGCGTCACGCCGCGCATGGGCCGCGGCGATGTCCGCGCCGCCGTCCTCGTGCTGCTCGCCGAGAAGCCCATGCACGGATATCAGATCATCCGCGAGATCGAGGAGCGCAGCGGCGGCAGCTGGAAGCCGAGCGCCGGCTCCGTCTATCCCACGCTGCAGCTGCTCGCCGACGAGGGGCTGCTCACCGCCGAGGAGTCGAACGGCCGGAAGACGTACGCGCTCACCGAGGGCGGTCGCGCCGAGGCGGAGGCCGCCGGTCCTGCGCCGTGGGAGTCCAGCGCGGGCAACGCCGCGGACGGCCCGGGCTTCGGCGCCCTTCCCAAGGCCGCCTTCGAGCTCGCGCAGGCCGCCGGCCAGGTGCGCCGCACCGGCACACCGGCGCAGGTCGACCAGGCCGCCGCGGTGCTCGACGAGGCGCGGCGGAAACTGTATTCGATCCTCGCCCAGGACTGACGCGGGTGTCGTCGGTTCGTCCCGCTCGCCCTGACCCACAGGCACACGCACACGCACAGGGCGCGGGGTCGACGCGCGCCCGCTACCGCCGCATCCTGCGTTTCGCCGGCTGGAATCTGGCCGTGACCTGGTGGTATGAGCTGTTCCTCCCGCGGATCGGCCTGCAGAGGGTCGCCGATCGCACCCGGTCGAAGCGGATGCGGCGCTTCGCCCAGCGCTTCCACGGCCTCGCCGTCGAGCTCGGCGGCCTGATGATCAAGGTCGGGCAGTTCATGTCGTCGAGGCTGGATGTGCTGCCTCCCGAAATCACCGCCGAGCTGGAGGGGCTCCAGGACGAGGTGCCTCCCGTCTCCTTCTCGGCCATCCGGGAGCTGGCGGAGGCCGAGCTGGGCGTCCCGCTCGGCCAGGCGTTCGCGCACGTCGACGAGACGCCGGTCGCCGCCGCATCCCTCGGCCAGGCGCACCGTGCCCGCCTCGCGCCGGCCGACGCGGCGGACACCGGACTCGATGGCGTCGTCATCAAGGTGCAGCGCCCCGGCATCGGCGCGATCGTCGACGTGGACCTCGCCGCGCTGCGGAAGGTCGGCGGCTGGCTCAGCCGGGTGCGGCTCGTGTCCGACCGGGTCGACATGCCGGCGCTGGTGGAGGAGTTCGCGACCACGAGCCTCGAAGAGATCGACTACCTGCACGAGGCCGCGAACGCCGAGCGCTTCGCCGAGCAGTTCGCCGGCGACGCCAGAGTGGCGGTGCCCGAGGTGGTCTGGGAGCGCACGACCAGGCGCGTCCTCACCCTTCAGGACGTGACGGCCATCAAGATCACCGACACCGACGCACTGGATGCGGCGGGCATCGACCCCGCCCAGGTGGCGCCGGTCTTCGCCTCCGTCATGTTCGACCAGCTGTTCACGAACGGCTTCTTCCACGCCGACCCGCACCCCGGCAACATCTTCGTCACGCCGGTCGCGCCCGTCACCGCGGCAGCGTCGCCGGCACCCGACGCACCCGACGCACCCGACGCACCCGGCGCACCCGTCGCCCCGCCCTGGAAGCTGACCTTCATCGACTTCGGCATGATGGGCGAGGTCCCCTCCTCCACCCGCAGCGGCCTGCGCAAGCTGCTGATCGCCGCCGCCTCCCGCGACGGCCGAGGCCTGGTGGATGCGATGCGCGACGTCGGCGTGCTCCTCCCCACCGCCGAGACCACCGAGCTCGAGAAGGCGATGACGCACTTGTTCGCCCGGTTCGGCGGCATGGGTTTCGCCGAGCTGCGCGAGGTCGACCCGCGCGAGTTCCGCGACTTCGCCGTGCAGTTCGGCGACGTCGTGCGTTCGCTGCCGTTCCAGCTGCCGGAGAACTTCCTGCTGATCATCCGTGCGATGTCGCTCACGTCCGGGGTGTGCAGCGCGCTCGACCCGGAGTTCAACCTCTGGGACTCGGTCGAGCCGTACGCCGCCCAGCTGCTCCGCGACGAGCGCGGGAACGTCGTCCAGGATCTCGCGAAGCAGGCCGTCGAGATCGCGGGCATCGCCCTGCGCCTGCCGAAGCGGGTGGATGCACTGCTCGACCGCATCGACGACGGCACCGTCGAGGTCCGCTCTCCGCGACTGGAGCAACGCGTCGCCTCCCTCGACCGCACGGCGAGACGCGTGGTCTCCGCCATCCTGTTCGGTGCGCTGCTCATCTCGGGCGCCGTGCTGCATGCGGGGGAGCCGGTGTTCGGCACCGTCCTGATGGCGCTGTCGGTCCTGCCGTTGCTGCACGCCCTGTTCGCGGGCCGGCGCAGACGCTAGCGGCGCCGGCGCTCGCTACAAACTGTCCGGGTCCAGGTTCAACGACGTGGATGCGTACAGGAACTGGTTCCCGCCGTCTCCCGGCAGATCCGGGTTCAGCCACAGCAGATACTCCACCGGGATCCCGAACCGCGCAGCCACGTCGGTCGGGTTGTCGCCCGGCGCGATCGCATAGCGCTTCGGCGCGCCGCTCGCCGTGGTCGACGAGACCGTTCCCGTCGCGCCCTGCCTGGCCCCGCCATCCACCGGGTGCACGTTCGACTCCCGCACCGGCACCGACCAGTGGATGCTGTTCACCGCCAGCACCTTGTCCGGCCCGAGCTCCTGCGGCACACCGTCGGCGGAGGCCGCAGCCGAGTACGTGACGAGGGTGCCCAGGTAGGACGGCTGCCCGACGTCGCCGAGCAGCGCCGATGACGATGCGCCGGCGGTGGTCGGCCCGCCGAGCGGGTGATCGCCGACCCCGTGGAACGTCAGTCCGTCTCCGACGCTCGGCGGGATCTCCAACAGCGTCACGGACACCGGGACGGGGACCGACGACGTGAACCCGGAGTATTCGGCCGTGTACGTGTTGTTGCCATTCGACACGATCCGGTAGTGGAAGTGGATGCTCCCCTTCGGCGACGCGACGTCCCCCTGTGCGACGACCGTGCCCGCGGCCACCGGTGTCAGCGTCGCGGGCGGGACGGGAGCAGCCGACGGCGTCGCGCTCCCGACGGCGCCGGTCGCCGTGTCGGAGGTCCGCTTCGGCGTCGGCGTCGTCGAATGCGTCGTGTGCCGTGCGCCTGTCGGTGTCGGCTGGGCGCCTCCGAAGAGCGCGCATCCGGACAGAACGCCCGCAATCACCGCTCCGACGCCCAGCGCCGTCGCGAAACGGCGCGTCTTCCCCCTGTGAACCATGCTTCTCCCCGTGTGGCTCCGACGAGCCTAGCGGGGCGGCGGGCGGAAGCGACAGAGCGTCGCAGCCGCCCGCCGGAATATCACGCGCTCAGCAGAACCTTGCCGACGCGCCCTGCCTCGTTGCTCGCCGCGACGGCCGCGTCGATCTGATCCAGCGGGTACATCCCCGCCACCGGCAGCGTCAGGGTGCCGTCCGACACCCGGGCGATCAGCTCGCCGAACAGCTTCCCGCGCACGTCCGCCGGCATCTCCTTGCTGACGACGCTGCCCCAGAATCCCTTGACCGTGGCCTGCTTGAAGATCACGTCACCGGATGCGAGTTCCAGCGTCGGCGACGCCATCGCGCCGAACACCACGAGCGTGCCGTTGACCGCGAGCGTCGAGAGCACGTCCCCGGCAGACGATCCGCCCACCGAGTCGATCCCGACCGAGATCGGGGCGCCGCCGGTGAGCGCTGCGAGTTCGTCGCGCCAGCCGTCGCCGTCCGTCGCGATGACGCGGTCGATCCCCTGAGCGCGCAGCTCGTCGACACCGGCAGCGCGCCGCACGAGTCCGACCACGTTGATGCCGCGCGCCGCGCCGAGCTGGGCGACCATCCGGCCGACCGCGCCGTTCGCAGCGTTCTGGATCAGCCAGTCGCCCTCGTGCAGATCGAGCGAGTGCAGCAGGCTGAGCGCGCTGAACGGCATCGAGACCAGTTGCGCTGCCGACTCGTCCGGCAGCGCATCCGGGACCGGGATGAGACCGGCCGCGTCGGCGACGAAGTACTGCGCCCACACGCCGAAGGTCCCACCCGTGACGACCCGCTGGCCGACCGCGAGCGTGTCGACGCCCTTGCCGAGCGCATCCACGATGCCGACGGCCTCGGTTCCGGCCTGCGCAGGCAGCGACGGCTTGAAGCCGTATGTGCCGCGCACCGTCCAGAGGTCGTGGTTGTGGATGGGGGAGAGCAGCGTCCGCACGCGCACCTGGCCTGCGCCGGGCTGGGGGAGCGGCCGCTCTTCGACGGCGAGGACCGTCTCCGGGGCGCCGAACTCGTGGTGCACGAGCGCCTTCATCGTCTCGGTCGCCATGGCTCAGTCCTCCGAGACGGTGATCGTGACGTCGATGTTGCCGCGCGTCGCGTTCGAGTACGGGCACACCAGGTGCGCGGCGTCGGCGAGCGACTGCGCCTCCGACGCCTCCAGGCCGGGGAGGACGACCTCGAGCAGCACAGACAGCTGGTATCCGCCTTCGCCGTTCGGGCCGATCTGCACGCGTCCGCCGACGGACGAATCGGTCAGCGTCACCTTCTTGCTGCGCGCGACCGCCTGCAGGGCGGAGTGGAAGCAGGCCGCGTATCCCGCGGCGAACAGCTGCTCCGGGTTTGTGCCTGCCCCGGAGCCTCCCATCTCCTTCGGAACGGCGAGGTCCAGTGCGAACGAGTTGTCGCTTGTGGCGACGCGCCCGTCACGGCCCGCTCCTGTCGAGAGGGCTTCTGCGGTGTAGAGGACGTTCATCGGTGCCTTTCTTGTGCTTTTCAGTGCTCGACCGGCTGGTGCGCGCTCACGGCGTGCATCGTCTCGGTGAGATGGTGGAGTGTTCCGATCAGGGCCGCTGCCGACTTCTCATCGGGCAGGCCTGTTCCCGCGGCGATCCTGGCCGGGATGTGCGCGAGCTCGGAACGCAGTTCCCGCCCGCGGTCGCCGATGGCGACCGTGACGACGCGTTCGTCCGGCTGCCGCCGTTCGCGCCGCACCAGCCCGGCCTGCTCCATCCGGCGCAGCAGCGGGGACAGGGTCCCCGAGTCCAGCTGGAGGTGGTCGCCGAGCGAGGAGACGGTCTGGTCGCCTTCGATCCACAGCGTCACGAGCACGAGGTACTGCGGGTAGGTGATTCCCCACGGTTCGAGCAGCGAACGGTACGCCTGAGTCGTCGCACGGGTGGCGGCGTACAGGGAGAAGCACACCATCTCATCGGTCACGGGCATATCTCGATGATTGCACGCAATTGAGTTGTGCACAACCTATCGGCGTGAATCGCGCTTGCTAGGCTCGCTGACCATGCCTGCCTCTCCGCCGCCCGCCGTCGACACCTCGCTCCTGACCGCGGTGCGCACCCTCCGCGGCCCGCGCCTTCGGCTGGAGCCGCTCGGCCCCGAGTACCTGGATGCGGTTTGGAGTGGACTGCAGGATGACGAGACCCTGCGTCTCACCGGCACCCGCACCCGGTTCGAACGGGATGCGGTGGCGCGTTACCTCTCCTCCATCCAGTCGGCCGACGACCGGGTCGATTGGGCCATCGTCGACGAGGCGACGGGGGAGTACCTCGGCGAAATCGTGCTCAACGAACTGGAGGAAGAGGATGCGGCGATGAACTTCCGGATCGCCCTCCTCCCTGGGAACCCGGGCAAGGGATACGGCACGGAGGCGACCACGCTGGCTCTCGACCACGCGTTCCACGAGCTCGGCCTGCACCGCGTCACGCTGGACGTCTACTCCTTCAACCCGCGCGCCCAGCGCTCGTACGAGAAGGCGGGCTTCGTCGTCGAGGGGCGCCAGCGCGACACCCTCTACTGGGACGGCGAGTGGGTGGACTCCATCCTCATGTCCGTGCTCAGCACCGACACGAGGCCGTCCTACCTGCCATAAGGACGCCCGGGCGTGTCGCCCGAATTGGGGTACAAACTCGTGTCCTCCATTTGACCCATAGACGGAACATTCTGGCTAGGCTCTGACCGAAACGCAGTCACGTCAACCCGAAGGACACGCTGTGAACCCGAACACCCTTTCCTACAACCATGCCCACGACGAGGCCCGACGACAGCTCCGGCGTCACGAACGCGACCTGCAGTGGGCGAAAGATCGCCGCCGTCAGCAGGAACGCGAGCTGGCAGAGGCGCGCGCACTCCTGGCCGCCAGCCCGGCGACCCTCGTCTGGACTCCGCTGACCATCGCCGCCGTCCTGCTCGTCGCAGACGCCGTGCTGGTCTGGGGCGTGCTGAACTCCTCCCTGCTCGGAAGCACCGGCTTCATCGCCGTGTGGGCGGGCGCGGCCTTCGCGGCCATCGTGATCGCGAAGGTGACCGTCTCCCTCGTCCGGCTGCACGGCCGGCGCCGGGCGGCGCGCAAGCGGGTGCAGGTGCGGGATGCGCGCCTCGCGCACACCCAGTTCCACATCGAGGAGAGCCTCGGCTCGTTCATCGACGGCCACCAGGTCGCCCGCGCCACGCGCTGACCAGAGCCCGCCTACTCCTCGCCGACGTCGATCCCGGCTGCCACCGCCGCCTCCCGATATGCGGTGGCCAGCTGGGGGAGCGAATAGTGCGCGTTGAGCCCGCTCGGGCTCGGCACCACCCAGACAGTGGATGCGCCGAGCATCCTGTCCTGTCGGCCGGGCACCGCGCGTGGCTCAGCGAAGGCGATGCGGTATGCGGTCACGCCGAGCAGCGCGATCACGCGCGGATGGTACGTCTCCGCCACCCGCTCGAGTCGCCCCCGCCCGGCGATCAACTGCTCGTCGGTGAGTTCGGACGCCTTCGCCGTCGCGAAGTTCACCAGGGTGGTCAGCCCGACCTTCCGGCGCGCGAGGTGGTCGAGGTCGTCGGGGAGGAAGCCCTCGGACGAGTCGATCACTCTGTCGGTGATCCCGGCCAGCCTCAGCGCGGGGTAGAAGCGGTTGCCCCGGTTGGCGAAGCTCGCTCCGATGGCCGCACTGCGCAGTCCGGGGTTGATGCCGGCGAAGACGAGTTCAACTCCGTCGCTGAGAACGTCCGGCAGTTCGGCGCCCCGGTAGGACTCGAGCTCCGCGCGCGTGAACCTCACGCCGCAGCATCCGGATGCTCGCGGAAAAGTCCTGCCAGCACAGCGGCTTCGCTGATGTCCGGGTCCTTCGTCGCGGTCAGGAGCGTGAGGGTGCCCGCCGCGGCGATGCCGCGCAGCCGCTCCAGGATCTCCGCCCGCTGCGGATCGGCGAGCTCGGCCGTGTATCGCTCGGCGAACTCGTCGAAGCGGGCGGGGATGTGCCCGTACCAGGTGCGCAGTTCGGTGGACGGGGCGATCTCCTTCTCCCACGCGTCGAGGTGGGCGCGCTCCCTGCTCACGCCGCGCGGCCAGAGGCGGTCGACCAGTACGCGTGTCCCGTCGTCTGTGCTTGGCTCCTCGTAGATGCGCCGGACCCTGACGCGTGGTGTGTCGGTCATCGTCGTGTCCTCCGCTCGCGTGCCCTCTGCCCCAGCATCCTCGCATCCGGTGCGGAGCGCGGATAGGGTCGGGGAGGGACGTCGGATCCCCGCAAACGCCGCCGTTTGGTGGACCTGTGGCCCCGACTTCTTCGCGACGCGCCCGGGATGCAACCGTGATTTGCCACCATTCGCGGTAATGCGTAAAGTACTTACTTGTCACCCCAAAGGTGCGGGAGAGCGGAACTGCTCCCCGGCCTCAAGCGGGACCACATCCCCGGTTTTCTTCTCGAATATCCGAGGGTGGTTATCCTCCACTTACTGAGCTGATCGTCATGCTCGGTCGTGTGATCGGTTGCCTGTTTCAGGCGGCCAGGTTGCGACCGGCTGATTTGACAGGATGGCTTCGAGTGGTAGGGTTGACAGGTTGCCCCATTTTGACCGTGTGATGCGGGATGGTGGGAGCGTCCGATCCTTGAGAACTCAACAGCGTG
>NZ_JBXAPT010000004.1:0-233369 GCF_058806515.1 Leifsonia sp. GW821-FHT13C05
CCCCCCCCCCCCCCCCCCCCCCCCCCCCCCCCCCCCCCCCCCCCCCCCCCCCCCCCCCCCCCCCCCCCCCCCCCGCCACAGTCAGCGCGGCAGCACGCCCGCACGCGCTCAGCGCGGCAGCGGCGCTCCCGCCGTGAACACCTGCAGCACGCGGAAGTCGTCGTCGAGGAGCACGGCGTCCGCCGCGTATCCGGCCGCGAGCCTGCCGAGATCGCCACCGCGACCGACGGCGGCCGCAGGGGTCTCCGTGAGCGCGAGCACCGCATCCTCGACCGGGATGCCCACCTCCGTGACCGCCCGGCGCAGCGCGTCGTCGAGGGTGAGGGTCGACCCGGCGATCGAGCCGCCCTCGGCCAGGCGGGCGACGCCGTCGCGCACCTGCACGGCCAGCGAGCCGAGGATGTAGTCACCGTCGCTCGATCCGGCCGCCGCCATCGCGTCGGTGATCAGCGCCATGCGTCCGGGAGCGGAGGCGAACGTCATCCGCACGACCTCCGGGTGGATGTGCACCCCGTCGTTCACGATCTCCAGCGTCACCCCTGCGGTGTGCGTCGCCGCTGCCACGGGACCCGGCGCGCGGTGGTGGATGCCGTCCATCCCGTTGAACGCGTGCGTCAGGATGCTCGCCCCTGCGTCGAACGCCGCGAGCGTCTGCGCATAGTCCGCCGCGGTGTGCCCGACTGCGACGGCGACACCGGCGTCGGAGAAGGCGCGAACAGCATCCAGTCCGCCCGGCTGTTCCGGGGCCAGGGTGATCTGCCGCAGGGTCCCGGTCGCCGCCCCGAGGAGGAGCTCGATGTCGGACGGCGTCGCCTGGCGGAGGAGGGAGGGATCGTGGGCGCCCTTGTGCCCGACGTCGAGGAACGGTCCTTCGAGGTGCGAGCCCAGGATGCGCCGGTCGTCCTGCATCATCGCCGCGATGCCCGCCACCCGCACAGCGAGGTCGTCGACGGGCGCTGTGACGAGGGAGAGGACGAAGCGGGTGGTCCCGTGCTTCTGGTGCAGCGCCATCCCGGTGCGGATCGCGTCCTCGCCGTCGTCGAACGACGCTCCGCCTCCACCGTGGGTGTGGATGTCCACGAACCCGGGGGTGACCCAGGCGCCGTCGGCGTCCGTCACAGCATCCGGCTGGTCGCCGGCGACGGAGATGCGCCAGTCGTCGCCGGTGCCGACCTCTGCGATGGTCTCGTCCTCGAAACGGACCCAGCCGTTGTGCAGGATGCGGCCCTCGCTGACGAGGCGGGCGGAGTGGATGACGTGAGCGGTCATTTGATCGACCATAACCTAAGCACCGATGGCCTACGCGACGATGACCTCGAACCCGGCGTCGGCGAAGGCGGCACGCTGCTCCGCCGTGATGCCGTCGTCGGTGATGAGCGTGTTCAGCACCTTCGGTCCTCCGAGCGTCGCGAACGCCTTGCGCCCGATCTTGCTGGAGTCCGCGACCACCACGGCGCGGGTGGCGCGCCTGGCCATGAGGGAGTTCACGCTCGCCTCGCCTTCGTCGTGCACGGTCGCGCCGATGGCGGGGTCGATGCCGTTGACGCCGATGAACGCGATGTCCATCGTGATCTTCTCCAGCACGACATCGCTGTACGGTCCGACCAGTTCGTAGGAGCGGGCGTGCACGACGCCTCCGGTGACGACGGTCTTGATCTGGGGCCGCATCACCAGCTGAGCGGCGATGTTGATGGCGTTGGTGACCACGGTGAGGTTGGGGTGAGGCGACGGCTCCATCAGGTCGGGCCGGGAGCCGAGCACGGTCGCGACGGCGGTGCTCGTCGTTCCCCCGCAGAGCCCGACGACGGCGCCGCGCGGGACGAGAGCGCTCGCCGCCTGCGCGATCCGCAGCTTCTCCGGAGCGTGCTGCTCGCGCTTGTACCGGATGGGGAGGTCGTATGCCACGGACTGGCCGACAGCTCCTCCGCGGGTGCGGGTGAGCAGCTGCTGGGAGGCGAGCGCGTCGAGGTCGCGACGGGCCGTCGCCGCGGAGATGTCGAGACGCGTCACGAGGTCGTCGACCTCGAGCTGTCCCGTCTCCGCGAGCAGGTCGAGCACGGTGTTCAGCCGCTCAGCTCTGTTCATCGCCGTTGTGTCTCCGTTCGGGTTGACGCCTGCTCCACAGCGAACAGCGCGAGAAGGCGCGCCGCCTCGCCAGCCACCGCGGTGCGTCCTTCGCGCAGGTATTTGCGCGAGTCCACCACCTCGGGATGCGCGGACAGGTAGCCGCGCACCGCCTCCGTGAAGAAGCGGTTGAGGTGGGTGGAGACGTTGACCTTGGTGATGCCGGAGCGGATCGCTGAGACGATCGTCTCATCCGACACGCCGGACGAGCCGTGCAACACGAGGGGAACGGGCACGGCGGCGTGCAGCCGTCCGATCAGGTCGAGGTCGAGCGAGGCCGTCCGCTCCGTCATCGCGTGCGAGCTTCCGACCGCAACGGCGAGGGCGTCGACGCCCGTCTCAGAGACGAACCGGCGTGCTTCTTCCGGGTCGGTGCGCACACCGGGGGCGTGTGCGCCGTCTTTGCCACCGATCTCGCCGAGCTCGGCCTCCACGAAGACGTCGTTGGCGTGTGCGTAGTCGACCACCCGGATGGTCGCCTCCACGTTGCGGTCGTAGTCGAGCTTCGCACCGTCGAACATCACCGAGCCGAAGCCGAGGTCGATCGCCTGGCGGGTCAGCTCCTCGTCCTCCGCGTGGTCGAGGTGGACGGCGACGTGGGCCTGTGACGCCGCCGCGACGGCGATGGTCGCGCGGGCGATCGGCTCGAGGCCGCCGTGGTAGGTGACGCAGTTCTGCGAGATCTGCAGGATGACGGGCAGCTGCGTCTCCTCTGCGGCGGCGACGAGGGCTTCCGCCGTCTCCAGATGGATGACGTTGAAGGCGCCGATCCCGGTCTGCCGGGAGGCGGCGGAGTGCATCAGGTCGGCGGTGGAGACGAGCGGCATGGCTTCCTTACTGGGACGGATGGTGCGGGATGGACGGTGTCAGGGACCGGCGGCGGTTCAGCCGGTGACGATCAGGCGGGTCTCGATCTCGGGGTACGACGGGTCGAGCTCCCCGGCCAGCGGGGCGAGCACGGCGGCGGCCGACCAGGCCGTCGCCCTGCGCAGGATGCGCTCGGGATCGGTGACGCCCGCCGCCAGGCAGGCGGCGACCGCTGCGACCCCGGCGTCCCCTGCCCCGGTGGCGTTGCCGTGCAGCGGCTCGGCCAGCCGGGCGCGGACGGGGGAGGAGGACGGGCCGATCGCGAGCATCCCGTCGGCCCCGAGCGAGACGAGCAGCAGACCGGCGCCGCGGTCGAGGAGGATGCGCGCACCGGCGACGGGGTCGCTCTCTCCCGTGCTCTCCGCCAGCTCTCTGCGGTTCGGTTTGAGGACGGAGGCGCCGGCTTCCGCGGCGCGCAGGAGGCCCGGACCCGTCGCATCCACGATGCTCGGGATGCCCCTGGCCGCCGCGAGCGCGACCAGCTCCGCGTAGAAGTCCTCCGGCGCTCCGGGCGGGAGACTGCCCGAGCCGACGATGCAGGTGGCCGGCACGGACAGCCGGGTGACCGCATCCCACAGCGCGGACCATTCCGCGGAGGAGAGCTGGTCGCCGGTCTCGTTGAAGATGGTGGTGAGCCCGCTGCCTCTGTCGACGATGGCGACGCTGCTGCGGGTCTGCGCGGCGACCGGGACGACCTCGTGCGGAACCCCGCTCGCGCCGAGGTCGTCGGCCAGGCGCAGCCCGGCGACCCCACCGGCGGTGGTCAGCGCGAACGCGCTCCCGCCGGTCTGCGCGATCACGCGGGCCACGTTGATGCCCTTGCCTCCCGCGCGCGCCGCAGGGGCGGCGACGCGATGGCTCTCGCCCACGTCGAGCTCGTCGACCGCGTATGTGAGGTCGACGGCCGGGTTGGGGGTGACGGTCAGGATCATGCTGTCTGCTCCTCAGCTTGCTGCTCGGCGGGCGTCGCGGCGTCGAGCAGGTCGCGGGCGCGCAGGGCGGCTCCGATCACCCCGGCGTTCTCGCCGATGCTCGCCGGGAGCAGCACGGGACGTCGCTGGAAGGTGAGGATCGCATCCAGCCGCGCGGCCAGCGGCTCGAACAGGGCGGGGCCGGCCTGGGCGAGACCCCCGCCGATGACGATGGCCTCCGGCGCGAGCAGCGCGACGGTGTGCGAGAGGTCGAGGGCGAGCGCATCCAGTGCAGAGTCCCAGACGGACTGCGCCACGGCGTCGCCGGCCGCAGCGAACTCGAGCACCTCCTTGGCGCCGGGGACGGCGACGCCGGAGAGCGCGGTGTACCGGCGGGCGATGGCCGCCGCGGAGGCGATGGCCTCCAGGCAGCCGCGACCGCCGCAGGCGCACTCCGGACCGTCAGCGACGCGGGAGTGGCCCATCTCGCCCGCCATGCCGCCGCCCGTGTGCAGGCGGCCGTCCACGAAGATCGCGCCGGCGATCCCTGTGCCGATGGCCATCACGACCACGTCGCGGTACGGCGCAGCAGCTCCGATCCTGTGCTCGGCCTCTCCCGCACCTCGCACGTCGTGGCTGAACGTGACCGGCAGTCCGACGGTCTCCTCGACGCGGGCGCGGAACGGGAAGTCGTGCCAGCGCAGATTCTCCGAGAAGACGCCGATGCCGGCCTCGTCGTCGACGTGGCCGGGCACGAGCAGCCCGATGGCGAGCGGACGGACCTCCGGATGCTCGGCCCTGAACCGCGAGGACAGCTCGGCGACGGCGGAGACGACGGCCTCGGCCGTCTGGTCGCCGTCGTGCGGTGTCGCCCGGCGTTCGAGCGCGACGATCCTGCCGTCCGCGTCGATCAGCGCGGCCTTCATGTCCGTGCCCCCGACGTCGAAGGCGAGCACGGCGTGGCCGGCGCCGAGCGGAGCCGACCGGGACGGGGAGGTGGCGTGCTCTGTCACGGCGCGAGGATGACGGAGCGGGTCAGGTTGCGGGGGTGGTCGGGATCGAGCTCGAAGCGGCGGGCTCGGGCGAGCGCGACCCGCTGGGCGCGGATCAGGTCGGCCATGCCGTCGAGGTCGCTGTTCTCGAAGTGCGCGCCCGTCACCGCGACATCGGCGGCGAGCCCGGACGGCGCGGAGCCGAACATCCAGGTGACGCGGCCGGGAGCTGCGATCGCGATCGGTCCGTGGCGGTATTCCTTGGCCGGGTACGACTCCGTCCAGGACTGCGAGGCCTCGCGCATCTTCAGCGCGGCCTCGTGGGCGAGGCCGACGGTCCAGTTGGCGCCGAGGAAGGAGTACTGGTCGGCGGAGATCAGGGTGTCGTCGAGCTCCTCGTCGACCGCCGTCTGCGCATCCCGGATCGCGGCGTCGATGTTCTCGCCAAGCGACGCGCGGATCAGCGCGAGGGAGGTGGTGGCGAAGCGCGTCTGCACCACGGACTTCTCGTCGGCGAACGGCAGAGCGACGACGTCGTCGACCAGGTCGACGAGCGGCGTGTTCGGGTCGCCGACGACGCCGACGGTCCTGGCTGTGCTCCCGGATGCGCGGAGCTGGTCGAGCAGTTCGAGCACCTCGGTCGTCGTCCCCGACCTGGTGAGCGCGACGACCGCGTCGTACTCACGGTCGACGAAGGCCTCAGAGGCGGCGAACGCGTCGGTGACGCCCAGCCCGGCGGTCTCCCGGAGGGCGGCGTACGACTGCGCCATGAACCAGGAGGTGCCGCAGCCGACGACGGCGATGCGCTGTCCGGTCGACGGCAGGAGCGACTGCTCTGCACGCAGATCGGCCGCGCGCGCCCAGGTCTCCGGCTGCGAACGGAGTTCGGCCTCCATGTCGGCACCGAGCGTGGATGCTTGCGTCACTACTACGTCTCCTGTCTGTCGCCAACCACTTCCAGGACAATGATCGCTTATGAGCGATAAGTCTGTCTAGTGATCATCTTCAATCGCTCATTGGCGCCTTTTGCCGGATCTGTTGCGACGGAATTAACGCCGTGTAACGATCTGGGCGGAATTCCTTGACGAGCGCCCCAGTAGGCGCAATGATTCGAGCATCCAGTGAATACATGTGATTGTTTCGTGCAGGAACAAATCACAAAGGATCAATACTGACGCACCGTCGCGCAGCACTTCGTACCTTGCATCTGACGGTTCGTTCCCTTCGAGAGTGAGGAAGTCCATGAAGAAATCCCTGCGGTGGGGCGCAGCCGTCGCGATGGCGACAGCGGCGACCATGACACTCGCATCCTGTGGATTCGGCGGCGGCTCCGGCGGCGGATCGTCCAGCGGTGCGCAAAGCCTGGACCTCATGGTCGCGAGCTATTCGGACAACACCAAGGCCGAGTGGCAGCAGATCATCAAAGACTTCGAGGCGAAGAACAGCGGCATCACCGTCAACCTCGACGTCGAGTCGTGGACGGACATCAACAACGTCATCAAGACGCGCATCCAGGCCGGCAAGCAGCCGGACATCCTGAACATCGACGCCTTCGCCGGTTTCGCGGCGGACGACCTGCTCTACCCGGCCAAGGACATCGTCTCGTCGAAGACGCTCGACGACTTCCAGTCGGCGTTCGCCAAGAACGCGTCGATCGACGGCACCCAGTACGGCCTGCCGTTCATCGCCTCCGCCCGCGCGCTGTTCTACAACAAGGACCTGTTCGCCAAGGCGGGCATCACCGACCCGCCCAAGACCTGGGCGGAGTTCGAGACGGACGCCGGCAAGCTCAAGGCGGCGGGCGTCACCGGATACGGGATGCCCCTCGGCAGCGAGGAAGCCCAGGCCGAGACCGCCATCTGGTTCTACGGAGCAGGCGGAGGGTACGGCGACGCGAAGAAGCTGACCATCGACAGTTCGGAGAACGTCGACGGCGCCACCGAGATGCAGAAGATCATCAACTCCGGCGTGACGGAGGCGAACCCCGGTTCGACCAACCGCACCCCGCTGATGAACGTCTTCATCCAGGGCCAGATCGGGATGCAGATCGGCCTCCCGCCGATCGTCGGCCAGATCAAGGACAAGAACCCGAGCCTCAAGTACGGCATCGCGCCCATCCCCACCAAGGACGGCTCAGCGTTCACGCTCGGCGTCGCAGACCACCTGATGGCCTTCAAGGGCAAGACGGACAAGACGGCCTCGATCAAGAAGTTCCTCGACTACTTCTACTCGGCGGACGTCTACACCAAGTGGGTCGGCGCGGAGGGCTTCCTGCCCACCACCAAGTCCGGCGCGGACGCGATGGCCTCCGACGAGACCATCAAGCCGTTCCTCGACCTGCTGCCGAACGCCAAGTTCTACCCGTCCACCAACCCCAACTGGGCAGCAGCGCAGGGGGCGATCCAGAGCCAGATCGGTCAGCTCGGTCAGGGTGCCAACCCGGCAGACCTGCTGAAGTCGATCCAGGCGAAGGCCGACGGGCAGTAGTCAGCGCGGCATGAGTCACACCATCGAAACGACCGAGACGGGGGCGGCCACCGGCCGTCCCCGTCGCGGGGCGTCGCAGAAACCGCAGGGCACGGGCGCCCGTGACCTGGCGAACGCGGTCCCCTGGACGCTGCCCGCCCTCATCCTGATCTTCGGCGTGGTGCTGTTCCCCGCCGGCTACATGATCTTCAACTCCACCAGGAAGATCTCGGTCGCCGGAGTCGACCACGGCTCCGTCGGCTTCCAGAACTACCTCACGGTGCTCAACCGGCCCGAGCTGCCTGGCATCCTGTTCAACACGCTGCTCTGGGTCGCGTCCGTGGTGGTGCTGACCGTCGTGATCTCGCTCGCGCTCTCGCAGTTCCTGAACAAGAACTTCCCCGGCAGGCAGTGGGTGCGGATGGCCATCCTCATCCCGTGGGCGGCCAGCGTTGTGATGACCACGACCGTCTTCGTCTACGGCCTCGACCCGTTCTACGGCATCATCAACAAGTTCCTGGTGGATGTGCACCTGCTCGCCGAGCCGTTCGGCTTCACCAAGGAGCCGGTGCCGGCGTTCCTCTCTTCTATCGCGATCGCGGTGTTCGTCTCCCTGCCGTTCACCACGTACACGCTGCTCGCGGGTCTCGCGGGCATCCCGGGCGACATGCTCGAGGCGGCGAAGATGGACGGCGCCGGCGCTGCTCGGACATACTTCGGCGTCACGCTCCCGAACCTCCGCAACGCCATCGCCCTCGCCAGCCTCATCAACATCATCAACGTCTTCAACAACCTGCCCATCCTGAAACTGATGACAGGGGCGATCCCCGGCTACAAGGCGGACACCACGACGACGTACATGTTCAAGCTGCTGCAGAACGAGCAGAGGATCGACCTGTCGAGCGCGCTCAGCGTGATCAACTTCCTGATCGTGCTCGTGGTCGTCGCGCTCTACCTGTGGATCGTCAAACCCATGAAGGAGGTCTCGTGAGCGTCCAGGCCCCCAGCATCACCGCCCCGGTGACGCCGCCGCCGCGCCGCCGCCGTCCCGCCGAGAACCGGTTCACCGGCAGAGTCGCCGGCCGGATGGTCGCCGGTCTCGTGATCGCGCTGGTCTTCATCGCGCCGTACCTGATCATGCTGGTCGGCTCGTTCAAGAGCCGCAACAACATCCTGACGGTGCCTCCGACCTACCTGCCGACCACCTGGCATCCGGAGAACTACCTCACGATGTGGTCGACTCCGGAGACGCCGCTGCCCGAGAACCTCATCTCGACCATCGTGATCTCGGTGTTCGCGACGGCACTCGTGCTGCTGGTCTGCGTGCCGGCGGCCTATTACACGGCGCGGTTCCGGTTCCCGGGGCGCGGGGTGTTCCTCTTCCTCGTGATCGTCACCCAGATGCTGCAGCCGACGGTGCTCGCGACAGGCCTCTTCAAAGAGATGGTCGCCCTCGGCATCAACGACACCTGGCTGGCGATGATCCTCGTCAACGCGGCCTTCAACCTGGCGTTCGCGATCTGGATCATGCACAACTTCTTCGCGGGAGTGCCCAAAGAAGTGGACGAGGCCGCCCAGCTCGACGGCGCAGGCAAATGGACCGTGCTCTTCCGGGTGCAGCTGCCCCTGGTCTGGCCCGGCATCGTGACGGCCATCATCTACACGTTCGTCGCATCCTGGAACGAGTTCGCAGCGAGCCTGGTCATCCTGTCGACGGACGCCAACCAGCCGCTCTCTGTGGCCCTCACCAAATTCGTCGGCCAGTACGACGCCGCCTGGCAGTACGTCTTCGCGGTGTCGATCGTGGCGGTCATCCCGGTGGTGGTGCTGTTCATGCTCATCGAGAAACGACTCGTGGGCGGACTCACGCAGGGCAGCGTGAAGTAGACCGGTGGGGGTGCCCGCGCGTGTGGCGCGATGCGGGCGCCTCCCACCTGGGGTGTGAGGATGTACCCCAAGTGCGCGCACGCCGCGCGGAGAGTACGATCGCGGCGAACACACAGACCGGGGTCGGCAGACTGGGACTATGAGCGTGAGAGAGCGGCTCGGCGTGCTCGCCGAGAGGGGTACCGCATCGCCGTCGCGGATTCGCGTGGCCGGGCGCGAGTATCGCTGGTGGGTGGTCATCCTGGCCGTGTTCGTCGCATCCCGGGTGTTCACCACGACGCTGATGGTGACCCTGTACGTCGCGGCGACGGTCGGTGAGTGGCATTTCGCGAGTTCGCGCACGGAGCCCAGCTTCTGGACGTTCTCCGGGTCGTGGGATGCGTCCTATTACCGGAAGATCGCCGAAGGCGGGTACCCGACGACGCTTCCGACCGACGACAGCGGGCACGTGCAGCAGAACTCGTGGGCGTTCCTGCCGCTGTTCCCCGCCATCGCGCGCGGGCTCATGTTCGTCACCGGGCTCGGGTTCTACCCGGCCGCCGTCATCGTCGCCACGGTGTTCGGCGCTGCGGCGACGCTCGTGCTGTACCGGCTGGTCGCATCCAGGGTCGGCGCGTCGAACGCCCTCTGGGCTGCCGTGCTGTTCTGTTTCGGGCCGCTCTCGTTCGTGCTGCAGATCGCGTACGCGGAGAGCCTGTTCTTCTTCCTGATGTTCGCGGCGCTGTGGGCGATGATGGCGAGGCGGTACTGGCTGGTCATCCCGTTCGGGGTGGCGGCCGCGTTCACCAAACCGGGGGAGCTGGCGCTGCCGCTCACGCTCGGGATCGTGTTCCTGGTGCGTCTGGTCGTCTCCCGGCGCGGACAGGAGGCGTTCGGCTGGCGGGAGCGCATCGCGATGATCGTGGCGGGGGGAGTGACGGCGGTGGCCGGGCTCGCGTGGCCGCTGATCGCATCCGTCGTCACCGGATACGCGGACGCGTACGTCGAGACGGAGCTGTCGTGGTGGACCGGCTTCATCGGGCGGGTCGCCTTCGTGCCGCTGACGCCGTGGTTCCTGTTCACCTGGAAGTACGCGAACGTGATCGGGGCACTCCTGGTGGTGGCCGCGATCGGCGGTTTCGCCTGGCTGCTCAGCAGGCCGAGCGTCCGCGCGCTCGGCACGGAGGTGGTGGCGTTCGCGGCAAGCTACGGGCTCTACCTGTTCGCGGTGTTCCTGCCGCAGCAGAGCCTGTTCCGGCTGCTGATGCCGCTGGCGCCGCTCGCCGGTGCGCCGGCCCTCGCCGCCAATAAACGGGTCAGGATGATCGTGCTGATCTGCGGGATCGCCCTGCAGCCTGTCGCCCTGCTGCTGCTCTGGTTCCTCGGCTACCCCTGATCGAGGTCAGGAGCTGACGCGTTCCCGCCAGCGCACCTCGGGCACACGGCGGAAGTTGGTACCCGCCGCCTCCCAGTGCTCCGCGAGGTCGGCGACGCGCTCGGCGAAGTCGTCGAAGTCGCGGGCCGTCTCCACCGCATCCGTGTCGGACGGCGCAGGCGACCAGCCGATCTCCGCCACGGCGGCGAGGCGGGGGAACACCATCTCCTCGATGTCGGAAACGGTCGCCACCGTCTCCGTCCAGAGCGGAGCCTCCACGCCCAGGATGTGCGCCTCGGTGAGCCCGGGGACCACCCGCGCCGGGTCCCACTCGTACGACTGGCGCAGCGTGGTGGGGCCGTCCGCCCAGTCCTGGCCGAGGCGGTCGCCCTCCTCGTAGACGATGTCGAGGTATGCGACGTCGGCGGGGGACATGATGACGGAGCCGCCCTGCCGCACGAACGACAGGGTCTCGTCGGCAGCGCTGCCGCGCGGGGTGAGGAAGTCCCAGTACTGGCCGACCGTGCCATCCGGCAGGTCGCCGCTCTTCCCCATCTCGTGCCAGCCGGCCGGGATCTTGCCGTGGCGGGCGACCGTCGCGGCTGCGTCGGCGATGAAGCGGAGGAAATCGGCGGGGTCGGTGCTCTGGCACTCGTCTCCGCCGATGTGCAGGTACGGCCCCGGCGTCAACGCAGCGACCTCGCGCACGACGTCGTCGACGAAGCGCGCCGTCGTCTCGTCGCCGGAGAGGAGGGTGCTGAAGCCGACCTTCGACCCGGTGTACAGGGCGGGGGAGACGCCGTTGGCGTTCAGCTCCGGATACGAGGCGAGTGCCGCGTTGGTGTGGCCGGGCATGTCCAGTTCGGGGACCACTGTGACGTGCCGCTCCGCCGCGTACGCCACCAGATCGCGGAACTCGTCCTGCGTGTAGAAGCCGCCCTCGCTGCCGTCGCTCCCGGTCGACCCGCCGTGCGCCGTGAGGTTCGGCCAGCTGTCGATGTGGATGCGCCAGCCCTGGTCGTCGGTCAGGTGCAGGTGCAGGTGGTTGACCTTGAGGAGCACGATCGCGTCGATGAAGCGCTTGACCGCATCCGGGGAGAAGAAGTGCCTCGCGACGTCGAGCATCGCACCGCGGTACGCATACCGGGGGTGGTCGACGATGCGGACGGCGCCGATGGTGAGCGGGTCGGACCCGCATTCGGCGGGGACCAGCTGCCGCAGGGTCTGGACGCCCCAGAACGCGCCGGCGGTGGTCGCCGCTCCGATGCGGACGCCCTCCGCGGCGACCTCGAGCGTATAGCCCTCCGCGTCATGGCCGTCCGGAGCCTCGTCGTCCGCGATGACGATGGCGATGTCGCCGAACGCCGGAGGCTCGTGCACGACGGTGAGGCTGCGGCTGCAGTCGGAGGCGAGCTCAGCGCGGAGCAACTCGGCGACGGAGGAGGCTCCAGGGCCTGCGACGCTGATCCGCGCATCCGGTGCGAGGGTGAACGGCGCGGAATCGACGGACTCGAGCATCGCCGGGCGGGGGATGACCACGCGTTCTCCTTCAACTGAGCATGCGTTGGGTGCTTGGTGTGCTGACGGCCGTCGTTGCCCGCCCCTCCGGTCGGCCACCTGCGAGTATTGCAGCCCTCCTAACAAACGGCAAGGGTTCGCCTCCCAGCCGCCCTTTGCTATGCTTGCTCGCGTCGCGACTGGCGCTCAAATGGTCACCATTGGGGAGCGACGAATGCCCAGCGAAACGGGCGGATCGGCCGCGCGCCTGGGTCGATACGGGAACATCCCACCCGTCTGCGTTCACTGCTGAGTTGCATTTATAAGGAGCCGGTTTTGACTGACACACTCCCATCCACGTTCACGGCCCCGCTCGCGGAGGTCGACCCGGAGATCGCAGAAGTTCTGGCGCTCGAGCTCGGCCGCCAGCGCGACTACCTCGAGATGATCGCGTCCGAGAACTTCGTGCCGCGCGCGGTGCTCGAATCCGTCGGCTCGGTGCTCACCAACAAGTACGCCGAGGGCTACCCCGGCCGCCGGTACTACGGCGGCTGCGAGTACGTCGACATCGCCGAGCAGCTCGCGATCGACCGCGCGAAGAGCCTGTTCAAGGCCGAGTACGCCAACGTCCAGCCGCACTCCGGCGCGAGCGCCAACGCGGCCGTGCTGTCCGCCATCGCGACGCCGGGCGACACCATCCTCGGTCTGGAGCTCGCCCACGGCGGTCACCTGACCCACGGCATGAAGCTCAACTTCTCCGGCAAGCTCTACAACGCCGTCTCCTACGGCGTCGACCCGGAGACCTTCCTCGTCGACATGAACGTCGTGCGCGACAAGGCGCTCGAGCACAAGCCGCAGGTCATCATCGCCGGCTGGTCCGCATACCCGCGTCACCTCGACTTCGCCGCGTTCCGCGCGATCGCCGACGAGGTCGGCGCGAAGCTCTGGGTGGACATGGCGCACTTCGCCGGTCTCGTCGCCGCGGGCATCCACCCGTCGCCCGTCCCGTTCGCCGATGTCGTGTCGTCGACCGTGCACAAGACCATCGGCGGCCCGCGCTCGGGATTCATCGTCTCCCGCGACATGGAGCTCGCCAAGAAGCTCAACTCCAACGTCTTCCCCGGCCAGCAGGGCGGCCCGCTGATGCACGTGATCGCCGCCAAGGCCACCGCGTTCAAGCTCGCGGCGACCGACGAGTTCCGCGACCGCCAGGAGCGCACCGTCCGCGGCGCGCAGATCCTGGCCGACCGCCTGACGGCGGAGGACTCCCGCGCCGGTGGCGTGGATGTGCTCACCGGAGGCACCGACGTGCACCTCGTGCTCGCCGACCTGCGCAACTCGCAGCTCGACGGCCAGCAGGCGGAGGACGTGCTGCACGAGGTCGGCATCACGGTCAACCGCAACGCCGTCCCGTTCGACCCGCGCCCGCCGATGGTGACCTCCGGTCTCCGCATCGGCACCCCGGCGCTCGCGACCCGCGGCTTCGGCGACGTGCAGTTCACCGAGGTGGCCGAGATCATCGCAGCAGCGCTCCAGCCCGGCGCGGACACCGCATCCCTCCGCAGCCGTGTCGACGCGCTCACCGCCGCGTTCCCGCTCTACCCCGGCCTGACCCCGTCCGGCCAGGACGCGTTCCCGGTCGAGCTCCCCTCCTCCATCTAGCACCAGCCCACCTCCCGCAGCAGTCGAATCGGGACCTCTGCACGCGGCACGCCGTCGGCGGGCGTGCACAGGTCCCGGCTCGACGGCGTCACAACGTTAGGAGCGCGGATGAGCGCACAGATTCTGGACGGAAAGAAGACAGCGGCCGCGATCAAGGCGGAGCTGAAGGAGCGCGTCAGTGTGCTGCGCGAGCAGGGCGTCGTGCCCGGGCTCGGCACGATCCTGGTCGGCGACGACCCCGGATCGCAGTGGTACGTCGCCGGTAAGCACCGCGACTGCGCGGAGGTGGGCATCTCGTCCATCCGCCGCGATCTGCCCGCCGACATCTCGCAGGCCGAGCTCGAGGCCGTGATCGAGGACCTCAATAGCGACCCGGACTGCACCGGCTTCATCGTGCAGCTCCCTCTGCCGCCGCACATCGACACCGACGCGATCCTCGAACTGGTCGACCCGGCGAAGGACGCCGACGGGCTGCACCCGACCAACCTCGGCAGGCTCGTCCTCAACGTCAACCGCCCGATCACCACGCCTCTGCCGTGCACGCCCCGCGGCGTCATCGAGCTGATGCTGCGTCACGGCATCGAGCTGGCGGGCAAGGATGTGGTCGTCGTCGGTCGCGGCGTGACCGTCGGTCGCGCGATCGGCTCGCTGCTGACCCGCCGCGAGATCAACGCCACCGTCACGCTCACCCACACCGGAACGGTCGACCTGGATGCGCACCTCAAGCGCGCAGACGTGATCGTCGCCGCCGCAGGCGTGGCCGGCCTGGTCACCGCGGACAACGTGAAGCCGGGCGCGATCGTCCTGGATGTCGGCGTGAGCCGCATCGACGACCCGGAGACCGGCAAGAGCCGCGTGGCCGGGGATGTGGCGCCCGAGGTGGCGGAGGTCGCCGCCTGGGTGTCCCCGAACCCCGGAGGCGTCGGCCCGATGACGCGGGCTCTGCTGCTGCAGAACGTGGTGGAGTCGGCGGAGCGCTCCCTGCGATGAGCGACAGGACGCATCCGGCCGTCGAAGCGGTCGAGGCTGCCCTGCTCGCGGCCGGTGTCGAGCCGCGCGTGCGCTGGTTCGAGTCCGCGACGCCCACGGCGGTCTCCGCTGCGGCCGAGCTGGGCGTCGAGGTCGGCGCCATCGCCAACTCGCTGGTCTTCACCATCGACGACGAGCCGCTGCTCGTGATGACCTCGGGCGCGCACCGGGTCGACACCGCGTTCCTGGGGGAGCGGCTCGGCGGGCGCATCCGGCGTGCCGACGCCGACACGGTGAAGGCCGCGACCGGCCAGACCATCGGCGGTGTCGCGCCGGTCGGGCACCCGGCTCCGCTGCGCACGGTGGTGGATGTGGCGCTCGCCGGATACCCGGAGGTGTGGGCCGCCGCCGGTCACGCGCACACGGTGTTCTCGACCACGTTCGAGGAACTGGTGCGTATCACCGGCGGAACTCCCGGCCCGGTCGCGGAGTAGCCGAACTGCTGGTCCCGCTGAGCCCCATCGAGCCGGGACTTCTGTACGGCCGCCGCGGCGTGTCGCGTACAGAAGTCCCGGCTCGATCATTTGTGGGCGGCGACGTGGGCGAGGTAGCCCTCGGCGTTGCGGACGAGACCCGCGCGCTCGTCGTCGGTGAGGGGGCGGCGGACCTTCCCGGGAAGGCCGGCGACGAGGGAGCCGGGCGGGATGACGGCTCCCTCCAGGACCAACGTGCCGGCGGCCAGGAGGGAGCCGGCGCCGACGACGGCTCCGTTGAGCACGGTGGCGTGCATCCCGACCAGCACGCCGTCCTCGATGGTGCAGCCGTGCAGCACGGCGTTGTGGCCGACGGACACGTCGGTGCCGACGGTGAGCGGGAAACCGGCGTCGACGTGGCAGGAGACGTTGTCCTGCAGGTTGCTGCGCTCGCCGATCCGGATGTCCTCCGCCTCGGCCCGCAGCACGGCGTTGTACCAGACGCTGGAGTCCGCGGCGAGGTGCACCCGCCCGGCGAGCACGGCGCCGTGGGCGACGAAAGCGGTGTCGTGGACCTCGGGGGCCGAGCCGTCGGCGAGGGTGATTCGAGTCATGCCGTCAGCATAACCAGCGGAGCCAGCCGGGTCGGCGGGGTCAGCGCTGGTCGTCGACCAGGATGAAGCGGTCGCGCACCACGCGTTTCTTCGGCGCGCCGTGCTTCCCGGTCACGTCGAGGGCTGCCCGCACCTCGTCCAGGATGCTCGGCGGAAGCGCGAGCGGCGCCTCGTCCGGCTGGTCGACGGTGCCGGGCGGGTAGTCGACGCCCGGGGTGGTGGACATCTCCACGTGGGCGCCGAGCACCGTCTTGATGCGCGGCTTCGTCGCATCCCGGAACCGGATGAGCCTGTCGATGGTCTGCACGAACTGCGCGCGGTCGCGCACGTAGAGATTGCCCGGGCAGACCGTGTCCCCCGTGAACAGGATGCGCGTCGCCCTGTCGTAATAGACCACCGCGGACGGCTCGTGGCCGGGTGCGCCGATCACGTCGATGACGCGGCCGCCGAGGTCGAACGGGACGACGGCATCCGGCCAGGACGGGAAGCCGAAGAAGGCGATCACCTCGGCGGGGGTGGTGCCGACCACGGTCGTCCCCGGCCGTGGGGCGAGGAGGGCGTCGCCCGCGATGTGGTCGCCGTGCGCGTGGGTGTGCGCCACCACCAGTTCGTACGGCCGGGCGAACCGGGCTGGATGCTTGCGCAGCCAGGTCTCGATCGCGCCGTCGACGGCTCCGCGCAGCGCGAAGACGCGCTCGTCGCCGGTCGCTCCGGTGTCGAAGAGGATCGCCCGGTCGCGGCCGAAGAGGAGGAACAGGAACGGCGCCTCCCAGTGGGAGGCCTTCGGTTGGCGGAGCTGGACGGTGTCGGGGTCGAGCCAGGTGACGTCGGCAGCGGTCATACCGTCAATTCTCGCGCTTCGCGCCCTCCGATGCGCTGACGGTGAACAGATCGGGCTGCCCGAATCCGTGCTCGGCGAATGCGCCGTCGAGGGCGACGAGCACGCGGCTCATCGCGTCGGACGGGACGAGCGCGATGGCGGAGCCGCCGAAGCCGCCGCCGGTCATGCGCGCGCCGATGGCGCCGTTGGCCTGCGCGGTCTCCACGGCGAGGTCGAGCTCTGGCACCGAGATCTCGAAGTCGTCGCGCATGGACCGGTGCGAGGCGTCGAGGAGTTCGCCGATGGCGGCAGGACCGTGCTCGCGCAGCGTGCGCACGGTGTCGAGGACGCGCTGGTCCTCCGTCACGACGTGGCGGACGCGGCGGAAGGTCACGTCGTCGAGGAGTTCGCGGGCGCGGTCGAGGTCGGCCACGCTCACGTCGCGCAGCGATTCGACGCCGAGCGCTGCGGCCCCCGCCTCACAGGATGCGCGGCGGTCGGCGTACCCGCCGGTGGCGTGCGAGTGCTCGACGCCCGTGTCGATGATCAACATCTCCATCCCGGCGGCCTCGAGACCGAGCGGCACGACCTGCGCGTCCAGCGTGCGGCAGTCGAGGAAGACGACGGAGTCGCGTTCGCCGAGCAGGGAGGCAGACTGGTCCATGATCCCGGTCGGCGCACCGACGGCGACGTTCTCCGCCCGCTGGCCGACCTTCGCCAGCGTCTGCCTGTCCAGGCCGAGCTGCCAGACCTCGTTGAGGGCCACGGCGACCGCACTCTCGATGGCCGCGGACGACGAGAGTCCGGCGCCGACGGGAACGTTCGAGTCGATGAGCACGTCGAAGCCGGGGACGGCATCCAGGTCCGCGCCGAACTCGCCGAGCGCCCAGGCGACGCCGAGCGGGTACGCCGACCAGCCGGAGAGCACCTCCGGACCGAGGTCGGCGAGGTCGATCTCGACCAGTTCGTCGGCGAACGAGCTGCCCACCCGCACGGTGCGGTCGTCGCGGAGCCCGAGGGCGGCGACGGTGCGGCGGTTGATCGCCAGCGGAAGCACGAAGCCCTCGTTGTAGTCGGTGTGCTCGCCGATCAGGTTGACGCGGCCGGGGGCGGACCAGACGCCGTCGGCATCCCTGCCGAAGATCTCGGCGAAGCTGTCGCGGGTGTCCTGGCGGAGGTCGGTCATCGGTCGGCCTTTCTGGGGGTGAGTCCGGTGATTCCCGCGGGCAGCTCGCCGGCGGGATCGTCCCTGTCGGCGCGGGCGACGGCATCCCGGAGTCGTTCGGCTGCCTGCTCCGGCGGGATGTCGCCGATCCAGGCACCCATCGCCGACTCAGATCCCGCGAGGAACTTCAGCTTATCCGCGGCTCTCCTCGGCGAGGTGATCTGCAGCATCAGCCGGATCTCGTCGCGCCGCACCCCGACGGGCGCCTGGTGCCACGCCGCGATGTACGGCGTCGGGCTGTCGTAGAGCGCATCCACACCCCGCAGGACGCGCAGGTAGAGGGTGGCGAGCTCGTCGCGCTCGTCCGCGGACGTCTCGGTGAAGTCGGCGACGTGGCGGTGCGGCAGCACGTGGATCTCGATGGGCCAGCGGGCGGCGAACGGCACAAACGCCGTCCAGTGCTTCCCGGACAGGATGACGCGCTCGGAGGCGCGCTCGCGTTCCAGTATGTCGGCGAACAGGGTGGGCCCGTATGCGTCCAGTGACCGGATGAGCGCCGTGGTGCGCGGCGTGATGTACGGGTACGAGTAGATCTGCCCGTGCGGGTGGTGCAGGGTGACGCCGATCGCCTCCCCGCGGTTCTCGAACGGGAACACCTGGCGCACGCCGGGCAGGGCGGACAGCGCGGCGGTGCGGTCGGCCCACGCCTCGATGACCGTGCGGGCGCGCGACGGGGTGAGGCTGCCGAAGGATCCGGTGGAGGACGGGCTGAAGCAGACGACCTCGCAGCGACCGACGGAGGTGCGGGTGCGGCCGAGGCCGATCGCGGACAGGTCGTCGAGGCCCTCCGGCGCGTTCTCGTCTTCGAGCAGCGGGCCGAACGACGGCGACTTGTTCTCGAAGACGGCGACGTCGTAGTTGCTCGGCACCTCGGAGAGGTTGGTGGGGGTGGCGGGGGCGAGCGGGTCGAGCTCGGCCGGGGGGAGGAAGACGCGGTTCTGACGCGCGGCCGCGATCGAGATCCACTCGCCGGTGAGCGGGTCCTGACGCATGGTCGCGGTGGCCGGTCTGGGGGTCGGCTCGCGTAGGTCGGGGCCGCGTTCGGGGGAGAGTGTCGTGTCCGCGTCGTCGTAGTAGATGAGTTCGCGGCCGTCGGCGAGACGGTGGACCTGTTTGGTGATTGCTGGCACGAAGCGTCCCTTTCGGTTTCGAAAGCAAATCTAGTCAGTCGCTTTCGTATTGACAAGTAAACGCAACCACCGGACGATAGCAGCATGGCCGAACCGCTGCCCGCCGCCCTCCGCCGCGAACGGATGCTCGAACTCATCGGGCGGACCGGCTTCGTCCGCGTCGGCGACCTGAGCGAAGCGTTCCAGGTCTCCGACGTCACCGTGCGCAGCGACCTCGATCAGCTCGACGAGCAGCAGAGCATCCGGCGCGTGCACGGGGGCGCCGTCCTCCGCACGCCGGGGATGCGCGAGGCCAGCTTCGAGGAGGCCCTCGAGACCTCGGCGGACGAGAAGCGCCGCATCGCCGCAGCAGCCGCGGCGATGGTGGTCTCCGGCAGCAGCGTCCTCCTCGACGTCGGGACGACCACCGCGGCCATCGCCGCAGCCCTCGCCGCGCGCGACGACCTCGACGACGTGACGGTCATCACCAACGGACTCACCATCGCGCTCTCGCTGGAGAGCGCCATCCCGCGCTTCCAGGTGGTCGTCACCGGAGGGACGCTGCGGCCGTTGCAGCACTCCCTGGTCGAACCGCTCGCCTCCACCCTCCTCGACCGGATGCACGCCGACCTGGCCTTCATCGGCTGCACGGGCGTGCATCCCCAGGGCGGCATCACCAACGTCAACCTGCCGGAGGCCGACCTGAAACGCGTGATGGTCGGAGCGGCAGGCCGGGCGGTCGTCGTCGCGGACGGCTCGAAGCTCGGCCGCACCCACCTCGGCCGCATCGCCGGGCTGGATGAGGTGAGTGAACTGATCACCGGCGAGAGCGCTCCGGAGGCGGAGGTCGCAGCCCTGCGGGCGGCGGGGCTCGCGGTGGTGGTGGCGTGACAATACGCTGACCGTATGCACCCGCCGACAGGAACCCAGTACGACATCGTCTCCGGCGACCTCACCGCCTCCGTCACGCAGGTGACGGCAGGGCTCCGGACGCTGCGCCTCGGCGGCGCCGACCTGACCGAGCCGTTCCCGGTGGATGCGACACCGCCGTCCGGATGCGGGATCGTGCTGGTGCCGTGGCCCAACCGGGTGAAGGATGCGGCCTGGGAGTTCGACGGCAAGACGCAGCGGCTCGCCGTGACGGAGCCGGCGCGCGGGAACGCCATCCACGGGCTGCTGCGCTACCGGCCGTACGACCTGGTCGAGCGCACGGCGTCGTCGGTCACCCAGTCGGCCACGATCTTCCCGGAGCTGGGCTACCCGTTCCAGCTCGCCACGACCGTGCGGCACGAGGTCGGGCCGGGCGGCCTCACCGTCACGCACACCATCGAGAACCTCGGGAGCGGGCGTGCCCCCGTGGCGATCGGCGCGCATCCGTATCTTCGGATCGGCGACGTGCCGACCGCCGAGCTCACGCTGACCGTCGGCGCGCGCACGCACCTCGACGTGGACGACCGACTCAACCTGGTGGGGGAGTCGCCGGTGGCCGGCACACCGTTCGACCTGAGCGTTGGGCGCCTGGTCGGGGAGCTCGACCTCGACGACGGCTTCGCCGACCTGCCGGTGATCGACGGCGAGGTCGCCCACACGGTCTCCGCGCCGGACGGACGCAGGGTCGTGCTCTGGGCGGACCCGTCGTTCGGCTACCTGCAGCTCTACACGTCGCGCACGCTCGCGACCAAGCCGACGGGCGACGTCGCTCTCGCGGTCGAGCCGATGACGGCCCCGGCGAACGCCCTGAACACCGGGCGCGGGCTGCGCTGGCTGGAACCGGGCGAGACCTGGTCGGCCGTGTGGGGCATCCGACACGACGGCTTCTGACGGCGGCCGACGCTGATCTTTTGCGTTCCCGCGCGATAGTTTTGTGCAATGCGTGCATCCGGGGGGAGTGAGGGACGCATCCGTGCGTTCTGGGTGCAGCGTTCGCGCGCGCAGGCCGGGGTGCTGGCCGCCACCGCCCTCACCGTGCTGGTGGTCACCCTGCTGGCGAGCACGATGGTCGGTCTGGCCGTGCGGTCGCCGACGGTCGCGGTGCGGCAGAGCATCGAGTCCGGTCCGGCCGGGTCGGTGGCGCAGGCGGAGCAGGGGACGCTGAGCTCCGACGCCGACGAGCAGGATGCGACCGTGCGGTCCATCGTCGCCACGCACTTCTCCGGTGCATCGGTCACGGTCGACCGCTCAGCGTACGTGGCCGCCGTGCCGCTCACCGGCGACAGATCGATGCTCGCGCTCGCCGCAGACGACGACCTCCTCGCACGAGCCAGGCTCACCGCCGGCGCCTGGCCGACCGGGGCGAAGCAGATCGCCGTCGACGCCGAGCTGGCGAAGACCATCGGCGTCCACACGGGGTCGACGCTCAGCACCACGGGCGACACCAGCACGCGCACCTTCACCGTCTCCGGCGTCTGGCGCCCCGTCTCTCCCTCCGCGCCGGCGTGGCTCGGCCTCACCCCGGGGTCGGGCGGCACGGACGGCCGGGCCATCCTCACCCCCGACGCCCTCCGCACCCTGTCCGATTCCGAGTCCGTGCAGTGGGTGGTGGCCCCGGATGCGCGCGCCACGACCGCCGCGCAGCTCCCGCGCCTGCAGTCCGGTTTCCGCACGGTCACGGATGCGCTCACCGAGAACTCGACGGCATCCTCCTCTCCCTTCTCCACACAGGGCGACGCGCTCGCCACCGTGACGGCGATGCGGCAGTCGGTGGGGGCGCTCGCCGCGGTCGTCCCCGTTCCGCTGTCCGTGCTGGCGGTGTGCTCCGTCGTCGCGCTCCTCCTGCTCGCCCAGTTGCTCGCTCGGTCGCGACTGGCCGAGACGCGCGTGCTGCGGGCGCGGGGTGCGACCGTCGGCGAGCTCGTCGGTGCGGGCTCTGTCGAGGCCGTACTGGTGGGACTCCTGGGCGCTGTGCTCGGCTTCGCGGCGGCGCAGGCCGCGCTGCTCGGGATGGTCGGAGGCGCGGTCGGCGGCGTCGGCGGGGTGCTCGAACTGGTCGCGCCTCCGCTGCTGGTGCTCGCGGCGGCCGTCGCCTGCTCGGCCGTGGTGACCGCGGCGTCCGCGCGCGCGGCGAGCGGGACGCCGGGAGCCGTGGAGGCAGGACGGGCGAGGACGACAGCATCCATCGGGGTCGGCGTGCTCGCGTTCGCCGCCGCCGGACTCACGCTGTGGCGGTTCGTGGCGTTCGGCTCCCCGGTGTCTGCGGACGGCCGGGTGGACCCGATCGGCGTCATCGCTCCCGCCGCCGTGCTGTGCGCGATCGCGGTGCTCGGTCTGGTGCTGTTCGGTCCGTCGGCCGCGGCCGTCGAGGGCGTCGCCGCGCGCGGCCGCGGCCTCTCCGGCGTGCTGCCTGCCCGGCAGGTGGGGCGGGGGCTCGCGCTGTTCGCCGCCCCGGTCGCGCTCATCGTGCTGACGGTCGGCGCTGCCACGTTCTCCGCGGGATACGTCGGCACCTGGTCCGGGTTCCTCCGCGACTCATCCAGGCTCGTCACCGGCGCCGACGTGCGCATCGACTCCGGTCTCGCCGGTGTCGTCCGCGGTCCGGAAGACCTGCCGGACGTGGACGCGCTGGCGGGCATCCCGGCCGTGACGGCCGCGTCGCCGGGTCTGGTCACCGACGCTGGACTCGGTCAGGGCACCGTCACGCTGGTCGCGCTCGATGCCGGACGGCTGCCGCAGCTGACCAGGGTCGGCGGGTACATGCTCGACACGGGTGACGTGAGCAGGAAGCTGACCGACGCGACCCGCCTTGCAGGGCCGGAGCTCCCGGCGGGGGCGAAGACGCTCACCGCACAGACCGCATCCACCGCCGCTGTCACGTTCTGGGTGGTGGATGCACGGGGAGCGCTCGCGCCGCTCGTCGCCGCGCCCGGCGCATCCGGCCGGTTCAGCGCCACCGTGCCGGACGGCGGACGCTGGACGCTCGCAGCGGTGGACGCGCGACCCGCCGCGGCCCAGGGTGCTGCCGGTTCGACGGGCGCGGCGACCGCAACACCGCGCATCCGCTCGGTCGCTGCCGGCTCGGACACCATCGACATCGCCTCCTGGAAGCGCGCAGACGGTGTGCGCGGCGCGGACGGCCTGGTGCGCGTCATGCCGCCGACGACAGGGAAGCTGCCGGTCGCGGTCACGGCCAGCGCCGCCCAGCAGGATTCGCTCGCCGTCGGCGACACGATCGACCTCGACGCGGCCTGGGTGTCTGCGCGGGGCACGATCGCCGCCGTCGTCGCGGCCGTCCCCGGCACGAGCGATCCGGTGGCGGTGCTTGTCGACCAGCGCGCGCTCAGCGACGCCGCCCTCCGCGCCCAGCCTGCTCCTCCACGACTCGGCACGGTCTGGCTGGCCACGGACTCCCCGGACGCCGTGGCCGCCGCCGCCCAGCGCTTGGCGGGTCCGGACGCCGTCGTGGCCGACGCCTCCGGCGACTTCGTCTCCCGGTTCATGTCGAGCGCCATCGTGAGCCTCTGGCTCGGGACGGCCGGATGCGCGCTGCTGGCCATCGTGGCCATCGGCGCCACCATCGCCGCGCTGCTCCGCGGTCGCCGCGCCGAGGTCGCCGTGCTGCGCGCGGTCGGGATGAGCTCGCGCCAGCAGGCGCGCAGCCGCCGGATCGAGCTGGCCGGGATCGTGGCGGCCGCAGCCGTGTTCGGGCTGGCGGGCGGCGTCGCGGTGTTCCTGCTCGCCGGGAACGCGCTCGCCAGGCTCTCCGTCGTCACCGCCCCGCCCACCCTGTCGGTGCGCGGAGCCGTCGACCTTCCCGCGCTTCTCGGCGCGCTCGTGCTGCTCGGCGCCGCGGTCGCGGCGGTGCTGTGGGCATACGGCCGAGCGGTGCGCAGGCAGGTACTGGACACGACGTACCGGGAGGAGACGCGATGACTTCCTCCCTCGGCAGCGTGGGCCTGGCGGTGCGTGCCGCCTCCGCCTTCCGGGGCGGGCTGATCATGCTCGGCGTCGTCGTGCTCGTCGCGACCACGGCGCTGACCGCCTGGCCGCGCTTCGCGAACACCCTCCTCACCAGCGACCTGCAGTACGGGCTCGACCAGGCGCAGCCGGTCAACCGCGACCTGGTGACAGTCGTCAAGTCGGGCATGGGCCAGCCGGGCGGCATCATCGTCGACGATCCGGGAGCGGCCTGGAAGGCCATGCCGGGAGCACTCGACGCCGTGCGCAGGGGCATGACGGCCCCGCTGCGCCAGGTGACGGAGAAGGGCCAGTACTCGGCGGCGTCCGAGGAGCTGCCGACCACCCCGCCGGCCGGAGCCTCCTCCGACGGCCACTACTTCGCGACCGTCGAGGCATACCAGCAGCTGCGCAGCGTCGCGACCCTGGATGCCGGCGCCTGGCCGGACAAGGCGACGGTCGCCACCCTGTCCACCGCGCCCATGCAACCGGTGCCGGACCCGGCCGCCCAGCAGACGGGGATCGTCGTCACGGAGACGGGCCCTCCTGTCAACGCGCAGGTGGTGATGACCACCGCGACGGCGAAGCTCGTCGGCTGGACCATCGGCCAGACCCGGATCCTCGGCGAATCGCGCCTGACCCTGGTCGGCACCGTCACCCCGCGCGACCCCGCAGCCGACTTCTGGAATCTCGACACCGTCCGGGCGTCCGGCAGCTTCGCCGACCTGGGCGACGCCGGCAAGAAGTACAGCGGCGTCGTCTGGGTGGCCGCAGACTCCTGGCCGACCGTTGCGCGTTCCCTTCCCGGCACGGTCACAGAGGGCTGGTTCCCCGTCGAGCCATCGGCCTTCAGCGTCGACGGGCTGGATGCGGTCAGCGGCGCCCTCGGCCGGTTCCTCGCCACCACGCCCACCGCCACCATCGGCGGCGTGCCGACGGCGCTCCGGTTCAGCACCCAGCTCGACCGCTCGCTCGCCGAGTACACGGTGAGGGCGCAGCCGGCGGCGACCCTGTTCGCCATCCTCGCCGCAGGACCCCTCGGCGTCGCGCTGGCCGTGCTCGTCCTCGGCGTGCGGCTCGTGCTCGGGAGGCGCAGGGACGCGCTCGCGCTGATGGCAGCCCGGGGCGCATCCCCGTCCCGGCTGCGCTGGGGGCTGGCGGCGGAGGGGGCCGCCGTGTCGATCCCCGCGGCTGCGCTCGGGCTCGTGGCCGCACTGCTGCTGACGCCGCGCGGCGGGCCGGCAGGACTCTCCGTGGCTCTGGCCGTGTGCTGCGCGGTCGCGCCCCCGCTCATCCTGGCGGTGGCGGCCGGGGCGCTCGGCCCGCGCGACGACCTCCGCGGCGAGCGATCGGCGCGGCGGCGCTGGGGCTGGGTGCTCGAAGTGCTCGCGGTCGGGCTGGCGGTGGCGGGCGTCGTGACGCTGTTCCAGCGCGGCACGGCTGCTCCATCGCAGGATGCCGGGCTCGGCATCGACCCGCTCCTCGCCGTCACGCCCATCCTGATCGCTTTGGCCGCCTGCGTGCTCGTGCTGCGGCTCTACCCGCTTCCGCTCGGCTGGCTGGCCGCCCTGCTACGCAAGCGCAGGGGAGCCGTCGCGGCGATCGGCTCGACGACCGCCGTCCGGTCGCGCGCCGGCGGCCTGTGGCCGGTGTTCGCACTGGTGACCGGCGTGAGCATCACCGTCTTCTCCGCCGCCGTGCTGAGCACGGAGCGCGCCGGGATCGAGGGAGGGGCGCACGCGGCGGTCGGTGCGGACCTCAGCGTGTCCACTCCTGTGGCCTTCACCGACGACCAGCTCGACCGCCTGCGCTCGGTGCCCGGCGTCGCCCACTCCGCCATCGTCTACTCGGCGGGCGGCCTCGACGTGCGGGCGGGCACGCAGGGCGGCGACCTGAGCGGCTACCTCGTCGACCCGAAAGAGCTGGCGGCCGTCGAGGGCAACGTGCCGGAGAGCGCGCGCGTCTCCACGGCGCTGCGGACGAGCGTCCCCGGGCGCACGGCGGCGGTGATCGGCGGCTGGAGCCCGAAGATCCCGGTGACGAGCGCCATCCTGTACACGGACACGACGGTGCACCTGGGCGTCACGGCGTTCTCGTTCACACCGGGCGTCTACATCCGGGATGCGGAGTGGACGATCATCGACAAGACCGGCCTGCCGTCCGCGATCACGCTGACGCAGCGGCCGTCGACGGTGCTCGTCGCGCTCCGCCCCGGTGCGGACGCCTCGGCGGTGCACGGCGCCCTCGCCGCCGTCGCCGGCCCAGGGTCGGTCATCGGGGATGCGGTCGAGCAGCAGTCCGTGCTGCGCAAGGCGCCGCTCGTCTCCGGGCTCGAGACGGTCGCGCTGGTCTCGATCGCGCTCTCCGCCCTGATGTGCATCGGCGCGCTGCTGCTGACCCTGGTGATGAACACCGCATCCAGGACCAGGCTGGTCGCCACGCTGCGCACCATCGGCTTCACCGGCAGGCAGACCGCCGGCCTGCTCGGCTGGGAGCTCGGACCGGTGCTCGCGGTCGGGCTGATCGCGGGCATCCTGGTCGGCCTCGCTCTGCCGGCGGTGGTGCTGACTCCGATCGACCTCACCGGCTTCACCGGAGGGCCGGTGCGGCCGGCCGTGGTGATCGATCCCGTGCTCATCGCCGGAGCGGCGGTCGGCTTCGCCGTCGTCACCGCGGCGGCAACACTCATCGCACTCGCGGGTGCGCGACGCCGGTCACCGGCCACCGTGCTCCGGGCAGGAGGGGAAGAATGACCGACATGACCACCACGCGCCAGGATGCGGAGCTGCGGGATGCAAAGCTGCAGGATGCGGTGCACCAGGACGCCAGCATCGTCTGCTCCGACCTCGTGCGCATCTTCAGTGCGGACGGTGTGGAGGTGCAGGCGCTGCAGGGTCTCAACCTGCGCGTCGGCAGCGGCGACCTGGTCGCCATCGTCGGCGCATCCGGGTCGGGGAAGTCGACGCTGCTCGGCATCCTCTCCGGGCTCGACAAGCCGACGGCGGGCAGCGCGTCGGTGGCGGGCCGCGACCTGCTCGGCCTGACCTCCGCCCAGCGCGTCGACTACCGCAGACGCACGGTCGGCTTCGTCTGGCAGCAGACCTCCCGCAACCTGCTGCCGTACCTGACCGCCCGCGAGAACATCGCGCTCACCATGTCGTTGGCGAAGACGCCCGGCCGCAGGGAGCGCTCGCAGGAACTCCTCGACCTGCTCGAAGTGTCGCACTGCGCGGACAGGCGCCCCACCGAGATGTCCGGAGGCGAGCAGCAGCGGGTGGCCATCGCGGTCGGCCTCGCCAACGACCCGCGCGTCCTCCTCGCCGACGAGCCGACGGGCGAACTGGACGAGGCGACCTCCGCCGAAGTGCTCGAAGCGATGCGCGGCGTCAACAGGGAGCTGGGGGTGACGACGCTCATCGTCACCCACGACCCCGCCGTCTCCGAGCACGTCGCCCGCACGGTGCAGATCCGGGATGGGCGCACCTCCACCGAGGTGCTGCGCCGCACCGGCATCAGCGAGAGCGGCGACGAGCACACCGTGGCGGAGGAGTTCGCCGTGCTCGACCGCGTCGGACGCCTCCAGCTGCCGCCGGAGTACCTCACCACCCTCGGGATGCGCGACCGCGTCCGCCTCGCGCTCGAGACCGACCACGTCGGCGTCTGGCCGCACGACACGGAGACGGCCGAAACCACCGGAGGAGACTCATGACGCTCGCCGACGAACAGGCCACCAGCCCCATCAACGCGTCCACCACCCCGCAACCCATCCTGCGCGCCGAGGGCGTCGGCCGCGTGTTCGAGACGGAGGCGGGCACGGTGACTGCGCTCGCCGAGGTGTCGCTCGACGTGCATCCCGGTGAGCTGCTGGTGGTCAGGGGCCGTTCCGGCTCCGGCAAGACCACGCTGCTCAACGTGCTCGGCGGCCTCGACACCCCCACCTCCGGGCGGGTCTGGATCGGCGACACCGAGCTGACCACCGCGTCGGAGGCAGAGCTGGTGCAACTGCGAAGGGAGAGCATCGGCTTCGTCTTCCAGGCGTTCGGCCTCGTGCCCGTGCTCTCGGCCGCCGAGAACGTGGAGGTCCCGCTCCGGCTGCTCGGCACAGCGCCCGCCGACCGGGATGCGCGCGTCTCCGAACTGCTCGACCTGGTCGGCCTCTCCGGTCACGCCAAGCAGCGTCCCACCGAACTGTCGGGCGGCCAGCAGCAGCGCGTCGGCATCGCCCGCGCGCTCGCAGCACGCCCGCGCATCCTGTTCGCGGACGAGCCGACGGGCCAGCTCGACAGCGTCACCGGCGCGGCGATGATGGACCTCCTCGTCGACCTCGTGCACAGCAGCGGCGTGGCCGCCGTCGTCACCACGCACGACCCGCTGCTGATGGCCCGCGCCGACCGCGTCCTCGAACTCCACGACGGCCGCACGCTCCCGCCGCAACGCCGCCGCGGCCGTCACGCAGCCCCCGAACCGGACGCCGCTCCGCCCCTCGGTCAGTAGGACCTCGGTCAGCAGCCCTGACGACGGCCCGCCGTCCAGCCGCCGCTCACACGTCCGGCCCGTCTCCCGGCTCGTCGTCCTCCTCGTCGGTGTCGGCGAAGGCCGCCAGCCCGTCGAGCGACGGCGCATCGTCGGTCCCGCCCGCCGCATCCGCATCCGGATGCGCGGTGCCCTCGTCGAGGAAGCCTTCGCCGTCCGGGTATCCGGCCTCGTCGGGGTACTCGATCGGTTCTCGTTCAGCGGTCATCGCATCCACCTCGTCTCGCGTCGTGGCCGCGCGGGGAGCGCCGCCTCACGACCCAGCTTGCCCCCGTGCCACGATGCTGCGCCAGCCTCCCGCGCGATTGTCCGCCACGATCGCACGCAGGAACGCCAGCAGCGGCTCCCGCCGGATGGGCTGCCCCTCGGTGAATCCGATGGTGCGCGCCGTCGTGTTGCCGTGTCCTGCGGTGATCAGTCCGTGCGGGTCCGCCACGATGCCCCCGTCGTAGACGAACAGATTCACGCTAGCTCCGGCACGGGGTCATGGCGCGATGGAGAGGAAGATGAACGCCGCGAACAGCACCAGGTGGATACCGCCCTGCAGCCGCACCGCGCGCCCGGGCATGATCGTCAGGATGCTCACCCCGACCGTCAGGGCGAGCAACACGATCTGGCTGGCGCCGAGCCCGAGATGCAGTGGTCCGGTGAGCCAGATGGATGCGACGGCGATCGACGGGATGGTCAGACCGATGCTGGCGATGGCCGAGCCGAGCGCCAGGTTCATGCTGGTCTGCATCCGGTTGCGTGTCGCAGCCTTCGCGGCGGCGATGCCCTCGGGGAGCAGCACGAGCAGGGCGATGACGACGCCCACGAACGACTGCGGGAGGCCGACGGCTTCGACGCCGCGCTCGATCGACGGCGATTCCAGCTTGGCGAGACCCACCACCGCGACCAGCGCGAGGAACAGCAGCCCGAGGCTGATCATCGCGGTCCGGGTGGACGGTCGCTCGGCGTGGGTGTCCTCGTCGAGCGGTTTGCCTTTGGCGGTCACCGGGAGGAAGTAGTCGCGGTGCGCGACCGTCTGGGTGAAGACGAACATCGCGTACACGACCACGGACGCGATCGCAGCGAAGACGAGCTGGCTGGGCGAGAACTGCGGGCCCGGCGTCTCGGTGAAGGTGGGGAGCACCATCGTCAGCGTCGCGAGCGTGACCACCGTGGCAAGGGCGGCCCCGCTGCCCTGGGCGTTGAATTTGCTGCTGGTGTTCCTGGTGGAGCTGAGCAGCAGCGACAGGCCGACGATGCCGTTCATGGTGATCATCACCGCCGAGAACACCGTGTCCCTGGCCAACGTGGATGCGTCCTTGCCGCTCGACATCAGCGTCACGATCAGCCCGACCTCGATCACCGTGACGGCGACGGCGAGCACCAGGGAACCGAACGGCTCACCGACTTTGTGCGCCACGACCTCGGCGTGCTGCACGGCCGCGAGCACCGTCGCGGCGAGCACGAGGGCGACCAGCGTGACCAGCACAGGGCCGAGCTCGGCGTTCCAGCAGAGGACGAGCAGGATCACCCCGAGGATCGGTACGACGACCGGCCAGAACCGGATGATCCACGTGGTGAAGCCTTTCATGCCTCCCATCATGACAGCCGACCCGCGCCCAGCCCGCCGCGACGACGAAAAGAGCGGCCCGCCGGATGAACCGGTGGGCCGCTCTCGATGCTGCCGGCGACGGAGGGGATCAGTTGGCCGGCGGCATCAGCACGGTGTCGATGAGGTACACCGTGGCGTTGGCGGTGTGGACTCCACCGCAGATGACCTTGGCCCCGTTGACCATGATGTTGTCTCCGCTGCCGGTGACGGTGACGTCGCCGCCCTCGACGGTCTTGTGGGTGCCGTCGATCTTGTCAGGGGCGATCTGGCCGGGCACGACGTGGTAGGTCAGGATCTTCTTGAGCGTGTCGGCGCCTGCCGGCGTCTTCAGCGTGTCGATGGTGGCGGCGTCGATCTTCTTGAACGCGTCGTCGACCGGTGCGAACACGGTGAACTCGCTGCCGTTGAGGGTGTCGACCAGGTTCACATCCGGGTTGAGCTTGCCGGACACCGAGGCGACCAGGGTGGTGAGCAGCGGGTTGTTGCTTGCCGCGACCGCCACCGGGTCCTGCGCCATGCCGGTGACCGAGCCTGCGCCGGACGGGACGGCCTTGGCGTATGCCGCGCATCCGCTGCCGACGAGGTCGGCTGCCGGGTCCATCGCCGTCGCGCTGGGCGACTCCGAGGTCATCGACGACGACGAGCTGGACGAGCCGGAGCCCGAGCTTCCGGAGGAACACGCCGAGAGACCGAGGGCGGCCACTGCGGCGAGTCCGAGGGCGGCGATCATGTGACGCTTCTGAACTCGCATGGGAACTACTCCTTCTATGTGGGCTGTGGTGAGCCGCAGCAGCGGCTTCGAAGGGGGTTCGGGGCGCGCACGGAATCGGATTGCGGATTCTTCGGATCTCTTCCGGATCAATCCGTGGGGCCCTCCGTTCCGAACGCCAGGCATGTACCTCACCCTCGCTCTCATCGGCTTCCTCGGCGGCCTCATCACCGGCATCTCGCCATGCATCCTGCCGGTCCTGCCCGTGATCTTCTTCTCCGGCGGCGCGCAGAGTGCGCGCCAGAAGACGGAGGAGACGGAGAAGACCCAGACCGCGCAGACCGGATCTTCGTCCGGCACGGCGCAGGCCGTGCTCACCGAGGAGAAGGTGAAGGTGAAGGAGAAGGTGCAGACCGTCTCCCGCTGGCGGCCGTACCAGGTCATCCTCGGCCTCGTCGTCAGCTTCAGTGTCTTCACGCTGGCAGGGTCGCTCATCCTGGCCCTGCTGCACCTGCCCCAGGATGTGCTGCGGTACGCGGGCATCGTCGTGCTGGTGCTGATCGGCGTCGGCCTGATCGTGCCGAAGTTCGAGGAGTACCTGGAGAAGCCGTTCTCCTGGATCCCGCAGCGCAACGTGGGCACCGAGCGTGGCGGCTTCGTCCTCGGCATCGCCCTCGGCGCTGTCTACGTGCCGTGCGCCGGCCCCGTGCTCGCCGCCATCACGGTGGCAGGATCGACGGGCCGGATCGGGCCGGAGACCATCGTCCTCACCCTCACGTTCGCCATCGGCGCCGCCATCCCGCTGCTCATCTTCGCGCTCGCCGGCCGCAGGGTCGCCGAGCGGGTGAAGTCGTTCAGGAAGCACCAGAAGGGCATCCGGCTCACCGGTGGCGTCCTGATGCTGGCGCTCGCCGTCGGACTGCTGTTCAACCTTCCCCAGGCGCTGCAGCGGCTCATCCCCGACTACACCAGCGCCCTGCAGGACCAGTTCTCGAACTCCGACCAGGTGTCGCAGGCGCTCAACCTCGGCGGCATCGTCAACGATCAGAACAAGAACCTCTCCAAGTGCACGAACAACTCCGACCAGCTGCAGAGCTGCGGCATCGCGCCGGACATCACGGGCATCCAGCAGTGGTTCAACACCCCGGGCGACAAGCCGATCGCGCTCTCGCAGCTGAAGGGCAAGGTCGTGCTCGTCGACTTCTGGGCGTACTCCTGCATCAACTGCCAGCGCAGCGTGCCTCACGTGGTGGCGTGGGACAAGGCGTACCGGGATGCGGGACTCGAGGTCATCGGCATCCACTCGCCCGAGTACGCGTTCGAGAAGGTGCCCGCCAACGTCGAGTCCGGCGCGAAGAGCTTCGGCATCACGTACCCGGTGGCCATCGACAACAACCTGAGCACCTGGACCAACTACCGCAACCGCTACTGGCCGGCCCACTACCTGATCGACGCGAAGGGCGTGGTGCGCAACGTGCAGTTCGGCGAGGGCAACTACGCCTCCACCGAGAAGCTCATCCGCCAGCTGCTCCAGGATGCGAAGCCCGGCGAGACCCTGCCGGCGGCCACCGAGCTGAAGGACACCACGCCGGTCGCGGGAAGCACGACGCCGGAGACCTACCTCGGCACCACCAAGGTCGTGAACTTCGGCGGAGACGAGAAGTACTCGTCCGGCACCCCGTCGTTCTCGTTCCCGGCGAAGCAGCGCTCCAACTCGTTCGCCCTCGACGGCGCGTGGTCGCTGAACACCCAGTTCGTCGAGCCGACGGGTCAGGATGCGCGCATCCGGCTGAACTACAAGGCCTCCGAGGTGCGCATGGTCCTCTCCGGCAGCGGAACGGTCAGTTACACGGCGGACGGCGTCACCAAGACCATCCACGTCAGCGGCACTCCGGACTCGTATCGGCTGCTGAAATCGGCGACGGCGAAATCCGGAAATGTGATCGTGACCATCCCGAAAGGTGTTTCGGCATACTCGTTCACCTTCGGATGATGATCAGATAGGGGCATGACTTCTTCCAGGATCGTCACAGCCTCCCTGATCGTCGCCGGCGTCGCGCTCGCGCTGACCGCATGCTCGGCCTCCACGCCGAGCGGGTCGCCGAGTTCGACGCCGGCGTCGTCGTCCACCACGTCGTCCTCGTCGCCGCGGCCGAGCGCATCCAGCACCACCGTCCCGGTGGACGGCCAGTGCGACACGGCGAAGCTGACCGGCTCGATCGGACAGGGCGGCGGGGGAGCGGCGGGCAGCGTCGAGGTGACGCTGGTGCTGACGAACACCGGCACGACGGCGTGCGCGCTGCAGGGCTGGCCGGGGGTCTCCTTCGTCGGGGACGGCAACGGCACCCAGCTCGGCAAGGCGGCGGACTTCGACAGGTCCACGCCGCATCCGACGGTCAACCTGGCTCCCGGCGGCACGGCGACGGCGCCGCTGAAGATCGCGCAGGCGCTCAACTACTCGACCTCCGACTGCCAGCCGAAGCCGGCCGACGGCTTCCGCGTCTACCCGCCCGGATCGAAGGAGTCGCTGTTCATCAAGGACGCCGACGTCACCGCGTGCACGTCCGACACGATCTCGCTGCTGACGGTCGGGGCGCTCGTTCAGGGCTGAGCATCCCGGATGTCGGTGGTCCCCTGCACACTGGGGACATGCCGACGCCGCGCGAGAGACTCCTGCTCCTGTTCGAAGCCGAGCATCCGGAGACGGCGGATCGCTCGGCGAAAGACGAGGCGATCCGCCGCACCTTCGGCATCGACCCCGCGCAGTACCGCGCGCTCGTGGCCGAGCTGCTGCGCGACGCCCATCGGGACGCCGCCTGAGCAGAGCATCCACGTTCCGTCAAGGCGGTTCACGGATGTCGTCGATGCGCCTACCGTTCGTGTTCCAGCCAATCGACACGAGAGATGGGATGCTCATGGCTAAGACCACGACCACGACCAGCGCGAAGACCACCACCAGGACGGCGGGATCCCGGGCGCCGGGCAGCGCCTCCGCCGGTGCGCACACCACTCGGCGGGAGCACGCGGAGAAGGGGTTCGTCGCGTCGCCCGAGCTCGTCGCCGACCTCCAGCGCGTCCACGTCGACCTGATCGAACTGCACCTGCAGGGCAAGCAGGCGCACTGGAACGTCGTCGGCAAGAACTTCCGCGACCTGCACCTGCAGCTCGACGAGATCATCGAAGCGGCTCGCGAGTTCAGCGACGAGGTCGCCGAACGCCTGCGCGCTCTGCACGCCACCCCGGACGGCCGCAGCGCCATCGTCGCCAAGACGACCAGCCTGCCCGAGTTCCCGAACGGCGAGGTCGACACGGCGGAGACCGTCGACCTGATCACCGAGCGGCTCGAAGCCACCGTCGCGACGATGCGCGAGGTGCACGACGAGGTGGACGAGGCCGACCCGACCTCCGCCGACCTGCTGCACGCGATCATCGCGGCACTGGAGCAGTACGCGTGGATGGTGAGCGCGGAGAACCGCACCCCCGCCACGCGGTGAGGCCCGCGCAACAGAGCTACCTCGAGGCGGCCGCATCCTGCTCGGGCAGGGTGGGGCCGTTGCTCGCTGCGCTGGAGGGCGCTGGGGGAGCTGCTGATGAACTCGCGACGTTCCCCGGCGAGGGCAGGACGGCCGAGCGGTTCGCGTTCCTGCAGCGGGTGGCCGCCGAGGACGTGACCGCCGCCCGCGTGCTCGAACCGCACCTGGATGCGCTCGCGATCCTGCACGAGGCCGGTATGGATGCTCCGCGTCCCGGCTCGACGTTCGGGGTGTTCGCGGCGGAGACGCCGGGGTCCGTGCTGCGTGCTATGCCTGCCCCGCGCGCTGGAACGGCCGCTGCCGGGGACGGCGGCACGGACGCCTGGGTGCTCGACGGCGTGAAGCCCTGGTGCTCGCTGGGCGCCCGGCTGACGGATGCGCTGGTGACAGCCACCACGGAGGGCGGCGACCGGCGCATGTTCCTGGTCTCGCTCCGTCAGCCGGGCGTGACGGCGGAGGACACCGCGTGGGTCGCCCGCGGCCTCGCCGAGGTGCAGAGCGGTCCGCTGCGCTTCGACGGCGCCACCGCCCGTCCCGTCGGCGGGCCTGGCTGGTATCTCGACCGCCCAGGATTCCGCTGGGGCGCGATTGGCGTCGCCGCCGCCTGGTGGGGCGGCTGCCTGCCGTTCGCGGACGCGCTGATCGCGAAGGCGAAGCGTGCCGGCGCGAACCAGCTGGCCGCATCCCGTGCCGGACGGGTGTACCGGATGCTCGACGCCGCCCGCGCGCACCTCGCGTCCGCCGCGGCCGTCATCGACAGCCAAGAACCCAGCAACGACGATGCGGCCGCCATCGCCCACGCCGTGCGGGGCACGGTCGCCGATGCCGTCGTCGAGACCCTCGCCGCCGTGCGCGACGTGCTCGGCCCGGCAGCGCTCGCCTTCGACGAGTCGCTGGCCCGCCGCTACGCCGACCTCGACCTGTACGTGTCCCAGTACCATCGCGGACCGGACGACGTCTCCCTGGCCGCGCACCTGCCGGACGGCGGCCCCCGATGGTAGCGTTCGACGCCCTCCGCACCGTGACGCCCGCCGCCGAATGGGAGGCGCGCCCGGAGTGGTCAGAGGCCGAGACGATGGATGCGCAGGCCCTGGATGTGCTGGACGAGCTGGTGGTGTTCTCCGCGCATCCCGATGACGAGACCATCGCCGTCGGCGGGCTGCTGGCGCTCGCCGCAGAGAGGGGGATCCCGGTGCGGGTGATCGTCGCGACCGGTGCGCCCGGAAACGACGAGTCCGGCCAGGACGACCACAGGGCCGACGAACTCCGCGCCGCCCTCGACCGCCTGGGAGTGGATGCGCGCCCGCAGTTCCTCGGCCTGCCGGACGGCGCGCTCAAGCACCACGCAGACCGGCTGCACGCGGAGGTCGAGCGCGCGATCGACGCGCCCAGCGCATCCACCGGCCGTCGCTGGCTGCTCGCCCCCTGGCCGGGCGACCGCCACGGCGACCACCGCACGCTCGGCAGGGAGCTGCGCGATGCCGCGGCGCAGACCGGAGACGTCGTCTTCTTCTACCCGGTCTGGCTCTGGCAGTGGGGAGTACCGGCAGACATGCCGTGGGATCGCGTCGTCGGCCTCCCGCTCGACGACCGCAGCCGCGCGCGCAAGTCGACCGCGCTCGACGCCTTCGCCTCCCAGCACCACACGCCCGAGAACGAGGACGGCGTGCTCACGGCCGAATTCCTCGCCCGCGCCACGGAGGGCCGCGAGATCCTCATCCGGCCCGAGCGCCACGGCTCCGACGACCTGGCCGCGCATTTCGAGGCGCTGCACCGCGAGAGCGACGACCCGTGGTCGGTGCGCTCCCGCTGGTACGAGCGGAGGAAGAGGGCGGTGACCGTCGCGAGCCTGCCACGGGAGCGGTACGGCAGCATCCTGGAGCTCGGCGCGTCGGTCGGCGCCCTGACCGGGGAGCTGGCCGACCGCGCCGACGCGGTGCTCGCCGTCGACGGTTCCGCTGCGGCGGTCGAGACGGCCCGCAGCCGCCTGGCCGGACGCGCGGGCGTCACCGTCGCCCGCATGCGCGTGCCCGGGCAGTGGCCGGACGGCGCCTTCGACCTCGTGGTCGTCTCCGAGCTCGCCTACTACCTCGCCGACGACGAGTGGCGTGCACTGACCGCCAGGATCGTCGGCTCCCTGGCACCGGGCTGCGAGGTGCTGCTCTGCCACTGGCTGGGCTCGGCCGACGACTTCGCGCAGAGCGGCGAGCAGGCGCACGCGACGTTCCGCGCAGAGTCCGGGCTCAGCGCGACCGTCGTGCACCGGGATGCGTCATTCCTTCTGGAGGTGTTCTCGTGACCGCCGCCATCCAGCGCGCCACTATCGAGCGCGTGGTCGTGGTCGTCCCTGCCAGAGACGAGGCGGAGACCCTGGCGGCCTGCCTCGACTCGATCATCCGGTCGGGCCGCGCTCTCGAACGGCACGGGATGCGCGCGCCCGTCATCGTGCTCGTCCTCGACTCCTGCACAGACGGGTCGGCCGGGATCGCGGCGGGGTTCCCGTCGGTGGTCGTGGCCGAGACGAACGCGGGAAGCGTCGGCCGCAGCCGGGCGCTCGGTGCGGCCATTGGCCTCGAAGAGGCGGGCGCCGACCCCGCGGCCGTCTGGATCGCGACCACGGACGCCGACGGCTCGGTGCCCGAGGAGTGGCTGGCGCAGCACCTCGACTGCGCGCTGGCGGGCGCCGACGCGTTCGTCGGCGCCGTCGTTCCCCCGCTCGACGACTTGGACCCGCTCCGCCGTCACGCCTGGCTGTCGAAGCACCATCCCGGTGCGACGCTCGGCCACGTGCACGGCGCGAACCTCGGCGTGCGGGCAGACGTGTACCTCGCGGTCGGCGGCTTCGCCCCCGTCGCCCTCGACGAGGACGTCGCCCTGGTCGAACGCCTCCGGGCACGGGATGCGCGCATCGCGGAGACGGAACTGCATCCGGTCACCACCTCGGCCAGGCTCACCGGCAGGGTCGACGGCGGGTACGCCGGATATCTGCGCGGGCTGATCGACGAGGCGGGCTGACCCAGTAGCGTTGGAGCGTGCGCATCGCCCTGCCCAGCACCCCGAGGTGGATCATCCGCCTGGTGGTCGTGACCGCTCTGGTCGGCATCGGAGCCGGGATCGGCGGCGGACTCGTTTACCTCGCGCTGCACGCGATCCAGCACCTCGCCTTCGGGTACTCGGAGGGGACGTTCATCGACGGCCTGCTGCAGGCGCCGCCGGTCAACCGGGTGGTGGCGCTGGCCGTGGCCGGTGTGCTCGGCGGGGTCGGCTGGTGGGCGCTCCGCCGCTGGGGACGCCTCCGGCCGAAGCACGCGATCGTCTCGGTGGAGTCCGCGGTCGGCGGGCGCAGGATGCCGTGGTTCGTCACCATCGCGAACGCCGGCCTGCAGGTCGTGATCGTGGGCCTCGGCGCATCCATCGGCCGTGAGGTCGCCCCGCGCGAGCTGGGGGCGCTGGCCGCCGACTGGCTGAGCGAGAGGGCTGGGGTGAGCGCTCGGGAGCGCCGGATCCTGGTCGCCTGCGGAGCGGGTGCCGGCTTGGCCGCCGTGTACAACGTGCCGTTCGGCGGCGCGGTGTTCGCCGTGGAGATCCTGCTGGCGGAGATCAGTTTCGCGACCGTGCTGCCCGCCCTGGCGTCGTCGGCCATCGCGACACTGGTCGCCCGCCTCGTCGTCCCCGCCAACCCGCTCTACCCGATCGAGCAGTTCCCGCTGTCCCCGTCGGTGGTGGTTTGGGCGGTGCTCGCCGGTCCGGTGATCGGCCTCGCGGCGATCGGCTTCGTGCGCCTGATGCAGTACGCGCAGGCCATCCGCCCGAAATCCTGGGGCATCCTGATCGTGATGCCGCTCGTGTTCACGGCGGTCGGCGTCGTCTCGCTCTGGTTCCCCGCGATCCTCGGGAACGGCCGCTCGCTCGGCCAGCTGGCGATGACCGCCTCCCTCCCCGTGCTGCTGATCCTGGCGATCACCCTGCTGAAGGTGTTCGCGACGGCGGGCACCATCGGCGCCGGAGCTGCGGGAGGCACGCTCACCCCGTCTCTGGCGGTCGGGGCGGGTCTCGGCCTCACCATCGGCGCCGCCTGGAATCTCGTCTGGCCCGGCGGTGCCCCCATCGCTGTGTTCGCCCTGGTCGGAGCCGCCGCCTTCCTCGCGGTGACTATGCGTGCCCCGCTCACCGCCCTGCTCCTGGTGATGGAGTTCACCGCCCAGGGACCGGACATGTTCGCCCCCGTCATGCTCTGCGTGGCCGGTGCGGTGGCGGTCGGCTATCTGTTCGAGCGGGGCCGCGTCACCGGAGTGGCGTGACGCGGTTAGAACGGGATGGAACCGTTCGGGCGCGACCGGACAGTAGAGGGTATGAGCACGGATGATTTCGACGAGGCGGCGTCCTGGTCGGCAGCGCGCGGAGGGGACAGCGCCGCGTTCGCGGCGTTGTTCGACCGGCACCGCGACCGCGTCTACGGCCACGCCCTGAGACTCCTCGGGCAGCGGCACGACGCCGAGGACGTGACAGCGGTGGTCTTCCTCGAGGCCTGGCGCAAACGGGATGCGGTGCGCGTCGTCGACGGGTCGATCATCGGCTGGCTGCTGGTGACCACCACGTACACGGTCCGCAACCACACCCGCAGCCTGCGCCGTTACCGGTCCGCGCTCGGCAAGCTCCCCGCTCCGCGTCCGCAGGACGACCACGCCGCCCACGTGCTTGACGCGCTCGACGGCTTCGAGCGCGACAGGAAGGTGCGGGACGCCTTCGCCAAGCTCAGCAGGCAGGACCAGGACGTGATCACGCTCTGCGTCCTGGAAGAACTGACCACCTCACAGGCCGCGCAAGCGCTCGGCGTGCCGGACGGAACCGTGAAGTCGCGGCTGTCCAGGGCACGAAGGCGCCTCGCAGAGCTCGCATCCCCTCTCGCCGACGATCGACCCCTGTTCGAAGGAGGTGCCCGATGAGCGCCACAGAGTTCACCCAGGAACGCAGCGACGCCATCCGGAGGCTGCTGATCGACACGGTCGATGCGGAGCCCCGTCGCCGCCGCCGCTTCCAGATCCTGGTCACCTCGGTCCTCGCGTCTGCCGCCGTCGTCCTCGCAGGAGGCACGGCCGCGCTGGCTCTGACCGGCGTGATCCGGTTCGACGCCCCGCCGCCACCTCCGCCCGTGCCGAGCGTGACGGGGACGCCGACCCCGACGCCAACGCCGACCCCGACGCCCACGAAGGGCCCGAGGGCGATCCACGTGCAGTCGACCCCCATCCAGCCGACGGATGTGCGCACCCCGCCCGCCCGCCCGTCGTGGAGCATCGACCTGCCCGGTGACACCAGCACCTGCCAGTACACCTACGTCTACGACATCGCCGACGGTCTCGCCCTCTTCGTCGTGGATGCGAACCACGCCACGGATGCGAAGGCCGGCTGCGAGCTCGAGCACGGCAACGCTGCACTCGCGATGGTCGACACCGTCGACGGTTCCGTGCGCTGGACGAGGGAGTGGAACTGGGAAGGAAACGAGGGCATTGGGACCTTCCTCTCCATCCTCGGCACCTCCAACAGGGCGCTGTTCACCGACGAGAGCGGGGGCGGCGGTCCCCGCGACATCATCGATCTGGCGACCGGTGAGACCGTGGCGACGCTCCCGACCGATTTCGGCTCGTATCCGAACTGGCAGCTGACTCCGGTCGGGGACGACAGCGGCGACATGATCTGGACGAAGCCGACCCCGGATGCGTCCGGTGAGGCGACGAGCTACACGATCGAGCGCGTGGACCCGCGGGACCTCACGCATCCACGGTGGTCGACACCGCTGCAGGCCACGAAGGCGTCCCTCCACGTCCCGAACGTCGCGGCTTCCGGCCTGGTGCCGCTCGAGTACCTGGCCACCGGGCAGGTGAACGGCTGGCAGTCGGCACTGCTCGACATCGGCACGGGTGCGCTCGGCCATCAGGCCGCCAGCGCCGCCCACCTCCCGATGGGCGACGTGATCGTCGAATACCGCGACCAGGTCGACGGCATCCCGACGACCATCGCCGGCCTCGACCAGACCACGGGCGACACGCTCTGGACGATGCCGTTCCCGCGGGGCGCCTCGATCTCGGAGGCGAGGACCACGGCCAGCCGCCCGGGCTGGTTAGACGGCATCGACGCAGGAGCCCCTTCTGGCGATCTGGTCCTCACCACCCCGTCGACCCTCACCCGCATCGACAGCAGAACCGGCGCGGTCGAACTGACGGCCGACATCGCTCACTGCGGCATCAGCCAGTGGTTCTGGAGCAACGGAAGCCGCGACGTCGTCGCCGACCAGGAGCGCAACTCCCTGATCGTGATCAGCGGAGCGAACGACACCTGCTCCATCGACCGCGACACGGGATCCCCGACCCCCGTCGCAGACAAGGACTCGGCCCACTGGCCGCTCTACGGCCCAGAGGTCACGTACCTGAACAGCGCCACCGTCATCGCTCCGGGCACCGGGGGCGCATACGACCGCCGAACGGGCGAAGAACTTTGGACGACCCCGACGGCCCAGGGCGAGAACTGGTTCTTCGCCGGAGGCATCCTGGTGCGCCAGGTGGGGCACCACGTGGAGTCGGTCGGGTGACGGCGGTTCGCCGATGATCGGCCCAGCAGCGCCCGCCTCACAGTGAAGCGCCCGACCCATCGGGAATCGGGCGGCGGCAGTGAGAAAGTAACGGTGGGCCCGGTGGGGCTCGAACCCACGACCCGCGGATTAAAAGTCCGATGCTCTGCCAACTGAGCTACAGGCCCTACCCTTCTAATCTAGCGTGGTTTCCCGACCGCTCGTGCCGGGCGGAGAATGGTGTGCATGAGCGACCATTTCCACAAGCCGACCACGTTTCCGAGCGGGATGTTCGAGGCGTTCATGGGTGGGGAGGACCCGGCGCAGATCAGCAGGGTCGCGCACGAGACCGCCAACGCCCTGCTCGCCAGGGTGCGTTCGAACCCTGATCCCGAGGTCGTGGACCGGCTGGTCGCGTTCACCGACGAGCACGGCATCGACGCCGTCGCCGAGTTGTGGTCGCGGTCGAGCGCCAAGAGTCTGCCGGGCGCGTTGTGGCGCATCTATCTTCTTCGGTTGCTGATCCGGCAGGACGCGGCGGGCACCGCCCTGCTGTATCAGCGCGGGACCGAGGTTGTCCCGTCCATCGATCCTGTCGTCGCCGGTGCGTCGTCGCCGGCCGGGCCCGCCGAGGTCACCGAGCTGGCCGACCGCATCCTGCGCGGGTTGTTCGAGGGGGATTTCGCCGTCGCGCTCGATCGGGCCGCCGCGTTCTGCCGGGTCACGGCTGCCGGGTGCGTGTCTGTCGCCGACGATCAGGAGAACACGGCGCCGGAGCGGTCCAGCGAGCTGACGACCCGTGCGCTGCGGTTCTCGCGCACGGCGGAGGAGCTCACCTCGTGCGCCAAGCTGTGGCGGCACGAGTCGCTCGAGTAGACGGCGGTACTCTCAGCGCATGGACGACAGCAAGAACAGCGACAAGAGCACCACGAGCAACACCACCCCCAAGCAGCCGTGGTGGGTCGTCGGCCGCGTCCTCCCGGCGGCGATCGCGCTCACGGTGTTCTTCGCCGCCGCCTTCGCCCTCTCCTTCGCCAGGCTGCTGCGCACCGACCTGCCGGATGCGAACCCTCTGCTGACCTGGGGTGGCATCGTCCTCGGGGTCATCGGGTTCGCCCTCGGCGTCGCCAGCATTGTCTTCCACCTGCGCCGCAGGCGCGGCGGCCGCGATTAGTCAACCGGCGGCGGCGCATCCGGCGTTCTCGGCCCGCGAACGCCACGCCGCAGCATCGGCACCGCGGCTCGGGTAAACTCGTTTAGCCGGGCCGCAGTAACCCCGGGCTCCAAAATTAGCCGCTCCGAGCGGCCTCGCGCCGAGAGGCGTTCTGCGGCCCGGTTTTTCGCGCCCTGCGGAGCGTTCGGTCCGGATCGCCGTCCGACCTGCGATGCTTGTCAGTGCGCCGAGAGACAGGAGACGCCGTGGACGATGAGGTGCCCGTCTCCTTCGACGACCTCCTCGCCCGCACCGCGGCCGGTGATCAGAGCGCGTTCTCCGTGCTCTACGACCACACCGCATCCCGAGTGCTCAGCCTGGTGCGGCGCGTGCTCGTCGACCCGTCCCAGTCGGAGGAGGTCACCCAGGAGGTTTTCCTCGAGGTCTGGCAATCCGCTTCGCGGTTCGATCCGAATAAGGGTCGAGCGTTGACGTGGATCATGACGATGGCCCACCGGCGCGCCATCGACCGGGTCCGTGCCGCACAGGCGTCGCGGGACCGGGATGTGGCTGTGGGCATACGCGACCTGCCGACCGCGTACGACCAGGTGGCCGAGACCGTGGAGGTTCGCGTGGAGCACGAGAGGGTGGAGGTTGCGATGGCTGCGCTGTCCGATACCCAACGCGAAGCTGTGCGGTTGGCGTACTACGGCGGCCTCAGCCAGAGCGAGATCGCGGCCGAGCTCGGCATCCCGCTCGGCACAGCGAAAACTCGGCTGCGCGATGCGATGATACGGCTACGAAACGAACTGGGGGTGACCTGATGACCGACGAGGAACGTCGCTCTCCGTCGCGCCTCGGCTATGACCTGGGCGCTGAGACTCCGGAGGAGGCCCGCCAGTTCGAAGAGGTGGCGGCCGAGCTCGGCCTCGCCGCCGACCCCGTCACCCCTCCAGCCTCGCTGAAGGCCGACCTCTTCGCCAAGCTCGCGAGCACCCCGCAGCTTCCCCCGGTGGATGCGCAGGCGCCCGAGCCCGCTCCTGTCGCCGCCGTGCAGCCCGCCCCGGCCACCACGTCTGCAGCCACCCCCGCCCCGCAGACCCCCGCAGAGACCAAGGCCCGCTCCCGCTGGTTCACCCGCCCGATCACCATCGCGGCGGCCGCGGCGGCCGCCGTCGTGCTCTTCCTCGGCGGCACCTTCCTCGGCAGCTCGCTGGCCGGCAACAACTCGTTCCAGCAGCAGCAGGCGTCAGCGCTCGCCCAGATCAACGCGGCCCCGGATGCGCAGCGGGCCACGGCGGACGTGTCCGGCGGAGGAACGGCCACCCTCGTCTGGTCGGGCAAGCTCGGCAAGTCGGCGCTGGTCGCGAACGACCTTCCAGCCCTTCCCAGCGACAAGACGTACGAACTCTGGTACATCCGCGGCGGTGAGGCCACCCCGGCCGGCACCATGAAGCCCGCGGACACCGGCTCCACCTGGCGCGTGCTCACCGGCACGATGCAGGCGGGGGACACCGTCGGCGTCACGGTCGAGCCGCGCGGCGGTTCCGACCAGCCGACCACGAGCCCCATCGTCGCCATCAGCTCTTAACGCGATCGACTCCGAAGCTGTTCACGCGCCACGCCGGGTGGCACCGTGAATAACGTCGGAGTCGAATGCGTCGCGGCCTGGGCGATGCAGCCGATCCAGCCGGATCAGCCGAAGCGGCCGGAGACGTAGTCCTCTGTCGCCTGCACGCTCGGGTTCGAGAAGATCATGTTGGTGTCGTTGTATTCGATCAGCTTGCCCGGCTTGCCGGTGCCCGCGATGTTGAAGAACGCGGTGCGGTCGGAGACGCGCGACGCCTGTTGCATGTTGTGGGTCACGATGACGATCGTGTAGTCGTTCTTCAGCTCTTCGATCAGGTCCTCGATGGCGAGGGTCGAGATCGGGTCGAGCGCGGAGCACGGCTCGTCCATCAGCAGCACGTCGGGGGAGACCGCGATGGCGCGGGCGATGCAGAGACGCTGCTGCTGGCCGCCGGAAAGGCCGGAGCCCGGCAGGTTGAGACGGTCCTTGACCTCGTTCCAGAGGTTCGCTCCGCGCAGCGAGCTCTCGACCAGTTCGTCGGCCTCCGGCTTCGCCATCCGGCGGTTATTGAGCTTCACGCCGGCCAGCACGTTCTCGCGGATCGACATGGTCGGGAACGGGTTCGGCCGCTGGAACACCATGCCTACCTGGCGGCGCACCAGCACGGGGTCGACGCCGGGGCCGTAGAGGTTGTTGCCGTCGATGGCCACCTCGCCCTCGACGTACGCGCCGGGGATCACCTCGTGCATCCGGTTGAGGGTGCGGAGGAACGTGGATTTGCCGCAGCCGGACGGGCCGATGAATGCGGTGACGGTGCGGGGCTCGATGGTGAGCGAGACACCCTCGACCGCCTTGAAGTTGCCGTAGAAGACGTTGAGGTCGTTGACTTCGATGCGCTTGGACACAGGTTTCCTTGGGTTCGGGTGGACGCGGTCAGCGACCGTACTTGGGGGCGAAGACTTTGGCGATGATGCGGCCGATCAGGTTGAGCAGCATCACGATGATGATCAGGGTGAGGGCTCCGGCCCACGCCCGCTCGACGGAGGCGTCGGCGTGCAGCCCGGCCGCCTGCGTGTACTGCGTGTACACGAAGACAGGGAGCGTCATCATCCTGTCGGAGAAGAGGTCGTAGTTCATGCTCGTGGTGAAGCCGGCCACGATGAGCAGCGGAGCGGTCTCGCCGATGACGCGGGCGATGGCGAGCATGATGCCTGTGGAGAGACCGGCGAGCGAGGTCGGCAGCACGATCTTGAGGACGGTCAGCCACTTCGGGACACCGAGCGCGTACGACGCCTCCCGCAGCTCGTTGGGCACCAGGCGCAGGATCTCCTCGCTGGACCGCACGACCACCGGGATCATCAGCACCGACAGGGCGATGGACCCCATGAAGCCGCTGCGCACGCCCGGCCCGAAGAACAGGGCGAACAGCGCGTACGCGAACAGACCGGCGACGATCGACGGGATGCCCGTCATCACGTCGACGAAGAAGGTGATGCCGCGGGCGAGCATCCCGCGGCCGTACTCGACGAGGTAGATGGAGGTGAGGAGTCCGATCGGCACCGAGATGACCGCGGCCATTAGCGTGACGAGCAGCGTGCCGACGATGGCGTGCAGCGCACCGCCGCCCACGCCGATCACGTTGCGCATCGACTCGGAGAAGAACTGGATGTCGAACCGCGCGAGGCCGGAGCTGATCACGGTCCACATCAGCGAGATGAGGGGGAGCAGCGCGATGATGAACGCGGTGGCGACGAGCGACGTGACGAGCCGGTCGGTCGCCTTGCGGACGCCCTCGACCAGCAGCGACGTCGTGTAGATCACGACGTCGAACAGCACGGTTCCGAAGAAGATCGCGCCGACGATGTTGAAGCCCTTGGTCGCGCCGCTCGCGGCGAGGATCGCGAAGATCGCGATGAAGACGACCCAGGAGCCGACCAGCATCATCCACGCCGAGCCGCGCGGCAGCTTCCCGGCGGTGAGCGAGTTGGCCATCGGCCTGGTCAGGGGAGCGGAGGTGGTGGCGGTCATCAGTTCGCTCCAGAGAAGGCCTTGCGGCGGCTGACGATGTAGCGGGCGAGCATGTTGATCAGGAGGGTGACGACGAACAGCACCAGACCGGATGCGATCAGTGCGTTGGTCGAGAGCCCGGTCGCCTCGGGGAACTGCAGGGCGATGTTGGCGGCGATCGTGTTCGGACTCTGCGCCTGCAGCACTGCGAACTTCACGATCAGGGCGGGGGACAGCACCATCGCGATGGCGAGCGTCTCGCCGAGGGCGCGGCCGAGGCCGAGCATGATCGCCGAGATGATGCCGGAGCGCGCGAACGGGAGAACGGCCATCTTGACCATCTCCCAGCGGGTCGCGCCGAGCGCGAGCGCCGCCTCCTCGTGCAGGCGGGGGGTCTGCAGGAAGATCTCGCGGCAGATCGCGGTCATGATCGGGATGACCATGACGGCGAGGACGATCGCCGCGGTGAGGATGGTGCGGCCGGTGCCGGAGACGGGCGGTGCGAAGAGCGGGAACCAGCCCAGGTTGTCGCCGAGCCAGAGGTAGAACGGCTGGACGAACGGCGCGAGCGTCGCGATGCCCCAGAGGCCGAAGACCACCGAGGGGACGGCGGCGAGCAGGTCGATGATGTATCCGAGCGTCTGCGCGACACGGCGGGGCGCGTAGTGCGAGATGAAGAGCGCGATGCCGATGGAGAGCGGCGTGGCGATGAGCAGCGCGATGATCGCGGCCCAGATGGTGCCGAACACGAGCGGCCACACCCACGACCAGAAGTTGGTGGCGTTGTTGGGCAGCTCGCCGGTCTTCGCGAACAGAGCGGGGATGCTCTGCACGATCAGGAAGAGCGCGACAGCCGCGAGCACCGCGAGGATGAGCGAGCCGGCGACGATGGTGCTGGTGGAGAAAACGCGGTCGCCGAGGCGGGTCTTCGCCTTCGGCCTGATGGCGCCTACGGTTCCGGCGGTCATTCCTGCCATTCTTTCGTCACGGCCCAGCTTGTCATCTGGCTCTCACTTTCGGGTGGTGAGGATGCGCCACTCGGCCTGGGCGCGACGCCCAGGCCGAGTGGCACTGTCATTACTTGATGGTGGCGACGGCCTTGCTCACCTTGGAGGCGAGGTCGGACGACAGCGGGGCGGAGCCGGCCTGCTCAGCGGCGGCCTTCTGAGCGTCGCTGCTGACGATGTAGTCGACGTAGCCCTTCACGAGGTCGGCCTTGGCGGAGTCCTTGTACTCCTGGCAGGCGATCACGTAGGAGACGAGCACCAGCGGCCATGCGCCCTTGGTGGTGTCCTTGCGGTCGATCTGGATGGCCAGGTCGTTGGTCTCGCGGCCCGAGGCGATCGGGGAGGCGGCGACGACTGCAGCCGCGCCGTCCGCGCTGATCTTCTCGAAGTTGTCGCCCACTTTGAGCTGCGCGATGCTGAGGCCGGCCGAACCGGACTCGTCGATGTAGGTGATCGAGTTCTTCGCGTTCTTCGTGGCGTCAGCGACACCGGAGGTGCCCTTGGCCGCGTCGCCCACCTGGAACGGGAAGGTCTGCGCTGCCGGCTTCGTCCACACCTCGGGAGCGTTCGCCGCGAGGTAGTCGGTGAAGTTCTGGGTGGTGCCCGAGTCGTCGGAGCGGTGCACGACGGTGATCGGTGCCGACGGGAGCGTCGCGCCCGAGTTCAGCGCCTTGATCTTGGCGTCGTCCCAGGTGGTGATCGCACCGGAGAAGATGCCGGCGATGGTCGCGGCGTCCAGCTTCAGGTCCTTGAGGCCGTCGACGTTGTACGCGATGGCGATCGGGGAGATGTAGACGGGGAGGTCGATGCCCTTGGAGCCCGCTGCGCACCCGGCGAAGGTGCCGGCGAGCTCGGTGTCCTTGAGGGCGGCGTCCGAGCCGGCGAAGTCTGCAGCACCGGAGATGAAGCTGGTGCGGCCCGCGCCGGAACCCTGCGGGTCGTAGTTGATGGTGACCTTGGGGTTGGCGGTCTGGAAGCCGGCAGCCCACACGGTCTGGGCGGCGCCCTGGGCGGACGAGCCGATGCCGTTGAGGGTGCCGGAGAGGTTCGACGGCTTCGCCGTCGTCGTCGCCGGGGTGCTGCCCTCGTTCGACGCGCAGGCGGTCAGTGAGATGGCGACGGCGGCCAGGATGGCCAGAGGAGCGCCAACACGCTTGAGATTCACAGTTGTCCCTTCCGGGGAATCAGTAACAACAGGACGGGGCCGGTGCGACCCGCCAGCGACGCTATTCCCGGTGTCTGTCCAGAGTCCCCCGCAGCGGTAAACGGGAGGTTAACGAGGGGTGTGCTCTTGGGGGCGTCTGGCGCCGATTCCGGACGGACGTCGCCGGCCCCGAAGGACAGGTAATGAATTTCACACCTTAGACGTTTAGTCTTTGTTGTGAGATGTTGCGCTCGCTCCTGTGGTGCCCTTCGCCAACGACCGCCCATCTCGGAAGGAACACCTCATGGGCAGACGCTCGGCTTCACCGCGGCCGCGGAGGCGAAGGCGCAGGCTTTCGCGCGGCGCCAAGATCGCACTCTGGATGGGCGGGGGCTTCGTCGGCCTGCTCGGCGCGCTCGCCGTCGCGGTCCTCATCTTCGCGCTGAGCCTGTCCAGCGCGATCAGCTCCAACATCACCACGCTGTCGTCCTCCGAGGCGTTCCCGAAGGAGGAGACGCGGCCGGCGCCGTCGGAGAACGGCAGCCGCACCATCCTGCTGCTCGGCTCGGACGCGCGCGGGGCGGTGTCGGCCGTGGCCGATCAGGATCCGGACAACCAGCGCTCCGACGTGATGATGGTCGTGCGCATCGACGCCGACCGGAAGAACGTCGAAGTGATGTCGGTGCTGAGGGACAGCTGGATCGAGATCCCCGGTCATGGCAGGGCGAAGGCCAACGCCGCGTATTCGTGGGGTGGCGCTCCGCTCGCCGTCGCGACCGTCGAGAACCTGCTGGGCGTGCGGATCGACCACGTGGCCCTGATCGGCTTCGACGGGTTCGCCGACATGACGAATGCGCTCGGCGGCATCACCGTCGACAACGCCGTGCCGTTCACCAGGGACGGCTTCGACTACGTCGCGGGAGCCAACAGGCTGACCGGAGCGCAGGCGCTCGAGTTCGTGCGCGAGCGATACTCGTTCACCGACGGGGACTACCAGCGGGCGCGCAACCAGCAGGAGTTCCTCCGCGCCATCGCCACCCAGGCGATCAGCGCGAACACGCTCTCCAACCCGGAGCGGATCTTCTCGTTCACGACGGCCGTGACCAAACACCTCGCTGTGGACGAGTCGTTCACCACGCAGGCCATGTTCGAGCTCGGCGTGAGCCTCCGTGACGTGCGCCCGGCGAACATCCACTTCTTCACCCTGCCGACGGTGGGCACGGGGATGGAGGGCGACCAGTCTGTCGTCTACCTGGACGAGGGCGCGCTGCCGGCCATCCGGGATGCGCTCCGCACCGACACCCTCGACGAGTACGTCGCAGGGCACTGAGAGCGCTGAGAGCGCTGGGCGCTGAGGGCACCGACGGCGCCGCGCCGCCTGCCCGGCCGGCGCCGTCAGGCGTCGACGTACGCGCCCGTCACGCGACGGGCGCGTACGTCTCGATCGAGATGATCCCGGACGCCGGATTGCTCGCGGACAGGTGCACGATCGAGAACCCGCCGGTGTCGAGGTCTGCGGCGTCGTTGAGGTAGGCACCCGGCATGGTGCCGGTGGCGAGGGCGATCTCGCGCATGATCTCGGGCAGCACGGGTCCGTGGCTGCAGAGCACGGCGGTCTTCCTGGAGCGCACGCGCTTGCCGATGACGCCGCGCACCTCGCCGCGGCCCTCCTCGTACGCATCCTGGCTGATCCCCGGCTCGTGCCGCGGCTTCACCCCGGTCGCCGCCGCCAGCGGAGCGACCGTCCCGACGCAGCGAACGGCGTCGCTCGTGATGATGCGCTTGGGCCGCCAAGCCGTGATGGTCGGCACGTCGGAGCAGGCCTGCTTGACCCCGCGGTCGGTGAGCGGGCGGGAGGCATCCGGGCCGTCCCAGTCTCCGCGCGGCGCAGCCTTGCCGTGGCGGAGCGCGATGAGCGCGAACGTGGAGGTCACGCCCTGCCGCACCAGCTTCTCGAACGCGTCGAGGATCTCGACGTCGCGCTCGTAGGTGAGGTAGCCGCGCGCCTTCTTCAGCGTCACCCACTCGATCGCGGCGATCTCCGCGTTGGGGACGAACGTCGACTGGGCGATGGCCTTGTCGCCGACCTCAGCCGCCCAGAAGTGCACGATCTTCTCGCGCCCGCTCGAGATCGGGTACGTCGAGACGCCGAGGGGGACGCCGAGCGCGACCTGCAGTCCCGTCTCCTCGTGGATCTCGCGCACGGCGGTCTGCGGCAGCGTCTCGCCCGGGTCGACCTTGCCCTTGGGGATGGTGACATCGCCGTACTTCGTGCGGTGGACGACGAGCACCACGATCTTCTCGTCCACGACGCGCCAGCAGAGGGCGCCCGCGGCGTAGATGGCCGCGCTCACCGCCTCGAACCCGTGCGGGTGGAGCGCGGGCGATGGCTGATCTGCTGCATGAGCTTATTCTGCAGGTCGTCGAGCGGCTGGCCGTTGTCGTCGAGGTGGTGGCGGGTCCAGGTGCCGTTCTCGTCGAGCGCCCACGCGGAGGTGCGCTCGTCGAAGGCGCGGTCGAAGAGCGCATCCAGTTCGGCGAGGTGGGCGGGCTCGGTGAGGCGCACGAGCGCTTCGACGCGGCGGTCGAGGTTGCGGTGCATCATGTCGGCGCTTCCGATGTAGACCTGCGGGTCTCCGTCGTTCACGAACGAGAAGATGCGCGAGTGCTCCAGGTAGCGACCGAGGATCGACCGCACCCGGATGTTCGACGACAGCCCCTTCTGACCGGGCCGGAGCCCGCAGATGCCGCGCACCCACAGGTCGACGGGCACGCCGGCCTCGCTCGCGCGGTAGAGCGCGTCGATGATGGCCTCGTCGACGATGGAGTTGAGCTTGATCCTGATGCCGGACGGTTTGCCGGCCGCAGCGTTCGCCGTCTCGATCTGGATGCGCTTCAGCAGCCCCTTGCGCAGGTGCAGCGGGGCGACGAGGAGTCGCTTGAATTTCTTCTCGATCGCGTAGCCGGACAGCTCGTTGAACAGGCGGGTGAGGTCTTTGCCCACCTGGTCGTCTGCGGTGAGCAGGCCGAGGTCTTCGTAGATGCGCGATGTCTTGGGGTTGTAGTTGCCCGTTCCGATGTGGCTGTAGTGCTTGAGCACGCCCTTCTCCTCACGGATGACGAGCGCGAGCTTGCAGTGCGTCTTGAGCCCGACGAGACCGTAGACGACGTGCACGCCGGCCTTCTCGAGCTTGCGTGCCCAGGAGATGTTGTTCTGCTCGTCGAAGCGCGCCTTGATCTCCACCAGGGCGAGCACCTGCTTGCCGGACTCCGCCGCGTCGATGAGCGCCTCGACGATCGGGCTGTCTCCCGACGTGCGGTAGAGCGTCTGCTTGATGGCGAGCACGTGAGGGTCGGCCGCCGCCTGTTCGAGGAACGCCTGCACACTCGTCGCGAACGACTCGTACGGGTGGTGCAGCAGGATGTCCTGGCGGCCGACGGCGGCGAACACATCCGGTTTGGCGTTCGGCTCGCTCGGCATCAGCTGAGCCGCCGTGGTCGGCACGTGGTTGGGGTAGTGCAGGTCTGGCCGGTCGATCTTCGCCAGCACGAACAGGCCGCCGAGGTCGAGCGGCGACGGGAGGCGGTAGACCTCCTGCTCGGTCACGTCGAGCTCGCGCACCAGCAGGCCGAGGGTCACCGGATCCATGTCCTCGGTGACCTCGAGCCGGATCGGCGGTCCGAAGCGGCGGCGCAGCAGCTCGCGCTCCAGCGCCTGGATGAGGTTCTCCGTCTCGTCTTCGTCGACCTCGACGTCTTCGTTGCGTGTGACGCGGAAGACGTGGTGGTCGAGGATCTCCATGCCGGGGAACAGATCGCCCAGGTGGTTGGCGATCAGGTCTTCGAGCGCGATGAAGCGCATCTGGTCGACGGTCTCGCGCTGGTCGATGCGCACGAACCGGGGGAGCATCTGGGGCACCTTGAGGCGCGCGAACTGCTCCTTGCCCGTTCGCGAGTTGCGCACCCGGATCGAGAGGTTGAGCGACAGCCCGGAGATGTACGGGAAGGGGTGGGCGGGGTCGACGGCGAGCGGCATGAGCACGGGGAAGATCTGCTGCGAGAAGATCTCCCGCATCTGCGCCCTGTCCGCTTCGTCGAGCTCATCCCACTTCGCGACCGTGATGCCGGCCTCTTCGAGCGCGGGGAGCACCTGGTCGCGGTAGACGGCGGCGTGCCTGGACTGCAGTTCGTGCGCCTTCTCGGAGATGTCGGCGAGCACATCCACCGGCGCGCGGCCGACGTTGGTGGGGACGGCGAGGCCGGTCGCGATGCGGCGCTTGAGGCCGGCGACGCGCACCATGAAGAACTCGTCGAGGTTGGTCGCGAAGATGGCGAGGAAGTTCGCCCGTTCGAGCACAGGCAGCGTGGGGTCTTCCGCGAGTTCGAGCACGCGCTGGTTGAACGCGAGCCAGCTCAGCTCCCTGTCGAGGTACCTGTCGTCCGGCAGATCGGGGTCCGGTTCGTAGACGAACGGCGCGAAGTCGTCGTCGAAGTCGCTGCCGAAGCTTCCGCTCAAGCCGTTGTCCAGAAGGATGTTGTCGCCGTCCATCACAACATCATTGCACCGTGCGCCCGGCCGTGGCACCGCGCCAGGTTAACTGTGGATAAATGGAGGCTGTGCAGGTCAGGAGCGGACGGACGACGGCAGCCGGTCGTTGTCCTCTTCGTAGACGTTGAAGCGGTAGCCGACGTTGCGCACCGTGCCGATCAGCGACTCGAGGTCGCCGAGCTTGGCGCGCAGGCGCCGCACGTGCACATCCACGGTGCGGGTGCCGCCGAAGTAGTCGTAGCCCCACACCTCGCTGAGCAGCTGTTCGCGGGTGAACACCCGGGAGGGATGCGTCGCGAAGAACCGCAGCAGCTCGAACTCCTTGAACGTGAGGTCGAGCTGGCGGCCGTGCGCCTTGGCCGAATAGCTGGCCTCGTCGATGGTCACCCCGGACGCCTGGATCTTGGTCTGCGCGTGCTCCTGGGTCTGCCGCCCGATGGCCAGCCGGATGCGCGCATCCACTTCGGCGGGCCCCGCCGATTCGAGAACGACGTCGTTGACGCCCCAGTCGGCGCTGACCGCCGTGAGGCCGCCCTCGGTCAGCACCAGCAGCATCGGAACCGTGATGCCGGTGGTGGTGAGGATCTTGCACAGCGACTTGGCGCTCGCGAGGTCGCGGCGGGCGTCCACGAAGATGAGGTCGCAGCTGGGCGCGTTGACGAGCGACGCCGGCTCAGCGGGGATCTGACGGGTTCGATGGCTGAGAAGGGCGAGGGAGGGGAGCACCTCCGCGTCTGGCGCAGAGGTGAGTATCAACAACTGCGCCACTCAAGCCTCCTGAACGTGCTGTGCCGCAATGCTACCGGAAATGCCAGCGAACCCTTTCCCCCGTCGATCGGTGCACAATGGTGGAGTGAGCGACAGCAGCATGGGACCGGCGGCAGCCTTCGACGGAGACGTCGTCCTGTCGAAGCGCGCCCGCTACGGGAGTATCGGGGCCGTCTGGGCGCTCGCGCTCGTCTCCTCGGTGCTGATCGCGATCATCTCGCCGCCGGACCGATACGCCTCCTGGCTGTCCCTCGCCCTCGCCGGATGCGTGCTGCTCGGGCTCGTCGCCCAGCTCGCGACCCAGCAGAAGGACGGCTTCGTGAACAGGCTCGCCGCCACGGTCACCGGCTCGTTCGTGATCCTCGGCGTGGTCGGCGCCATCCTCGGCATCGTCGCCGCTGCGCAGTAGCGGCTGCGCACTAGCTCCGTCGCGACATACCAGCCGGGCACTGACTAGACTGGCTGCATGCTGGTTGCCCTCGAACTCTTCTTCGTCGGACTCCTCGGTCTGGCAACGCTCGCCATCGCCGGAGTCTCGGTGGTCGTCGTCTACAACCTCTTCCGGGGCCAGCGCTAAGCGCTTCACGACAGCCATGATCGAGATTCCGACCGATCTGCCCGCCGAACTGGTCCCTCTCTCCTGGTTGATCGGTGTGTGGGAGGGCACGGGCGTGCTCGACTACACGGTCGGTGACGACCACACCCAGCTCGAGTTCGGCCAGCGCGTGAGCTTCAGCCACGACGGCCAGCCGTACCTCAACTACTCGTCCACCTCGTGGGTGCTCGACGAAGGCAACACCCCGCTCGCCGCGGAGACCGGGTACTGGCGCCTCAGCCGAACGCTCATCGAGGGCGACGCCGGCCCGGCGATGCTGCCCGGCCAGGGTGCTCGCCCGTTCTCCACGGCGCAGTCCGTCGAGACGCTCCGCAACTCGCACGGCGGCTTCGACATCGACGTGGCGATCGTCCATCCGGACGGAGTGAGCGAGCTCTACCTCGGCCAGGTGAACGGCCCGCGCATCGACCTCGCGACGGATGCGGTGGTCCGCACCGCGGGCGCCAAGGACTACACGGCCGCTACCCGCCTCTACGGCCTGGTCGACAACCACCTGCTCTGGGCCTGGGACATCGCGGCCCTCGGCCAGGAGCTGCGCACGCACGCCTCCGCACGCCTCGCGAAGGCGGAGTGATGGCGGCATCTCCCTTCCTGGCACTGCCGGGCGCCGTCGACATCGCGGACGTCGGCGTCGCAGCGCACTACGGCAACCCGCTCTCCGAGCAGCGCGCGCTCGCCGAGGGCCGCGCGATCGTCGACCTCTCCGACCGCGCCGTGCTCACGATCACCGGGCCGGACAGGCTCAGCTGGCTGAACTCGCTCACCAGTCAGAGCCTCCTCGGCCTCGCGCCGGGCGAGTCCACGGAGACCCTGCTGCTCGACGTCACCGGACGACTGGAGCACGCCGTCCGCATCGTCGACGACGGAGAAACGCTCTGGATGCTCGTGGACAGTGCGGAGGCGGAGGGACTTCTCGCCTGGCTGACCTCGATGCGCTTCATGCTCCGCGTCGAGCTGGCCGACCGCACGGCCGACCTCGCGACCATCGGCACCATCGGCGACCCGGCCCTCCCCATCGCGGCCCCCAACGGCGTCCCGCTCATCTGGCACGACCCGTGGCGGGCGGTGACCCCCGGCGGCCACCAGTACGCGCGGGGCGAGCATCCCGGAGCGTCGTGGACGTGGAGCGAACGACTGGTGCCACGGGATGCGCTCGGCTCCATCGCCGCGCGCGTCACTGCCGGTGAGTTCCCCGTCGCGGGCACCCTCGCGGCCGACGCGCTCCGCATCGCCGCCTGGCGCCCGCGCTTCGCCACCGAGGTGGACGAGAAGACCATCCCGCACGAGCTCGACTGGCTCCGCACCGCCGTGCACCTCACCAAGGGCTGCTACCGCGGCCAGGAGACGGTGGCGAAGGTGCACAACCTCGGCCATCCTCCCCGGCGACTCGTGATGCTGCACCTCGACGGCTCGGAGGGCGTGCATCCCGAGCGTGGTGCCGTCGTGACGAACGACGGCAAAGAGGTCGGGACCGTCACGTCGTCGGCCCTGCACTACGAGCTCGGGCCGATCGCTCTCGCCGTGGTGAAGCGGTCGACGCCCGCCGATGCGACCCTCGTGGTGGATGCGGACGGCACGGCCGTCGCGGCGGCTCAGGAGATCGTGGTCCCGCCGGAGGCGGGCGCAGAAGCGCACGTCCCTCGGCTGCCGAGGCTCGGAGCCGTGACCCGCCAGCCCCGCGCGTAGCCGGGGCACTCACCACGCGAAGCCCTGCGGGGCGACCGCATCCCAGTCGACGGTGAGCTCTCCGAGCCGCCACCGCGTGCGCCCGCCGCGCACCGGCCAGCCGGCGTCGCGCATCCCCTGCGCCACGGCGATCCAGCGCTGCCTGGGCCCGTAGGCGGCGAGCGGGGCGTGGATGCGCCACAGCCGGTCCAGGTCGAGCATCAGCCGGTGCACGGGCTCGCCGGGCACGTTGCGGTGGATGAGGATCTTCGGCAGTCGCTCGGCGACGATCGAGGGGGCGTCGAGCCCGGCGAGGCGCAGCGAGATGCTGAGATGCTGCGGGCCGTCCGCGGTGACGTCGACCCACGACGAGATACGGCCGATCTCGTCGCAGGTGCCGTCGATCAGCGCCCCGCCGCGCTGCAGTCGGGCGACCAGGCGCCGCCAGGCCGGCACCACCTCCGACTCGTCGTACTGCCGGAGCACGTTGGAGGCGCGGATCACCGCGGCCAGACGGCCGTCCGGCAGCGGCACCTCGAAGCCGCCGAGCGCGAAGCCGATCCGCGCATCCGGTGCGAAGCCGGTCGCGCCGGAGCGGACGACGGCCAACTGCTCCCGTGCGGTCGCGACCCGGCCGGGCTCGATCTCGAGTCCGAGCACCTCCACATCCGGCCGGACCTTGGCCAGCCGCTGGTGCAGTTCGAGGGCCGTGACGCCGCTCGCGCCGTAGCCCAGGTCGACCACGAGCGGGTCTGCGGTGCTGCGCAGGACGGGGAGCGTCGCGATCCAGCGGTCGACGCGACGCAACCTGTTCGTGTTGGTCGTGCCACGGGTGACCGTGCCGATCGCGCCGGATGCCATGCGTCCAGTCTGCCAAACCCGAGGCGATAGATTAGGAGGCATGTCCGCGCCTCACACTTTGATCCTCCTCCGCCACGGCAACAGCGAGTGGAACCAGAAGAACCTGTTCACCGGCTGGGTGGACGTCCGCCTCAGCGAGCAGGGCGTCGCAGAAGCCAAGCGTGCCGGAGAGCTGCTCTCCGAATCCGGGCTGCACCCCGACGTGCTCTACACCTCCGTGCTCACCCGCGCGATCCAGACCGCGAACCTCGCCCTCGAGGTCGCGGACAGGCTCTGGATCGACGTCAAGCGGTCGTGGCGCCTCAACGAGCGCCACTACGGCGCGCTGCAGGGCCTCGACAAGGCGGAGACGCTGGAGAAGTACGGCCCTGAGCAGTTCCAGCTGTGGCGCCGCTCCTTCGACGTCCCGCCGCCGCCGCTCGACGACGACAGCGAGTGGTCGCAGGCGCACGACCCGCGCTACGCCGGCCTCGGAGACGACCTGCCGCGCACCGAGTGCCTGAAGGACGTCATCGCCAGGATGCTCCCGTACTGGGAGTCCGACATCACGAATGACCTCGCCGAGGGAAAGACGGTCCTGGTCACGGCGCACGGCAACTCGCTGCGCGCCCTGGTCAAGCACCTCGACGGCATCTCGGACGACGACATCGCCGAGCTGAACATCCCGACCGGCATCCCGCTGGTCTACCAGCTCGACGAGGACTTCCGTCCGATCGCCCCCGCCGCATACCTCGACCCGGAGGCCGCCGCCGCCGGCGCTGCCGCCGTGGCCGCCCAGGGCAAGAAGTAGAAAGAATCGAGTCCGAACTTATTCACGCTTCGCTCGGCGCGTCGCGTGAATAAGTCCGGACTCGATCTTTTGGGTGGGTGAGTCTCGGGGCTAGGAGGCCAGCTCGGGGGCCCAGTCGCCGGTGGCCAGGTACTGGACCTTCTTGGCGATGGAGACCGCGTGGTCTGCGAAACGCTCGTGGTAGCGGGACGCAAGGGTCGCGTCGACGGTGTCGACCGCCTGGCCCTTCCAGGTCTCGCCGAGCACCTTGTCGAAGACGCTGACGTGCAGCTCGTCGATCTGGTCGTCCTCGTTGCGGATCTCGTCGGCCAGATCGAGGTCCTGCGTGCGGAGCAGCTGCGCGAGCTTCTGCGCGATCAGCACGTCGAGACGGCCCATCTCCGCGAAGGTCGAACGCAGGCTCTTCGGGACGACCTTGTCCGGGAAGCGGTAGCGCGCCAGCTGCGCGATGTGCTCGGACATGTCGCCCATCCGTTCCAGCGACGCGCTGATGCGCAGCGCGCTGACCACGATGCGCAGGTCGCGGGCGACCGGCTGCTGGCGGGCGAGGATCTGGATGGACAGCTCGTCGAGGAGCACGGTGAGCTCGTCGATCTTGTTGTCGTTGGCGATGACGTCCTCGGCGAGGCTGACATCGGAGTTGTTGAACGCCTGCGTCGCATTCTGGATGGAGAGGACGACGAGTTCCGCGATCTCGACGAGACGGTCCTGAACTTCGGCCAGCTCCTGCTGGAATACTTCGCGCATGGGGTGTGGTCCTTCCTGGCGTGCGCACGCACGCGGGATGCGGGGTCTTCTGACCCCGTGAGCATGTTCCCTTCGCCAGGTTAACGGTTGGTGCCGTGCGCCTGAACACTGTCTAAAGTACCCGCGAAAACACGCGCCAGGCTGCGGGATGCGTGCATTCGGCTGTTTACGCATCCCATACGCTTGCCTCATGGACTCCGCCTGGTTGGTGCTGCTGTCTCTGGCACTCGGCCTCGTGGTCGGCGCCGGATTCGTGTGGATCCTGCACATCGCCGCGAGACGGGGCGATCACGCCGTGCAGGTGGTCAGCCCGAGCGTTCCCGACGGCGTCGATCAGGTGCTGGATGCGCTCGAATCGGCCGGTGTCGTGCTCGACCCGTCGAACAACGTCATCAAGGCATCGCCCGGCGCCCACGCGATCGGTCTCGTCTGGAACGGCGCCCTCGTGCATCCGCACCTCGTCGACCTGGTGGACAGCGTCCGGCGCACCGGCGAGCCGGTGACGGAGGAGTGCGAACTCGCGCGCGGCCCGTTCGGCGATGCGAACATCCACTTGAGTGTGCGGGTCGCCAGGCTCGGCAGCCGCTACGTGCTGCTGCTCGCGGAGGACAGGACCGAGTCGTACCGGCTGGAGATCGTGCGGCGCGACTTCGTCGCCAACATCAGCCACGAGCTGAAGACGCCGATCGGGGCGGTCAGCCTGCTGGCCGAAGCACTGGACGGCGCGTCGGACGACCCGGACCAGGTGCGCCGGTTCGCGCACAGGCTCACACAGGAGGCGCACAGGCTCGCCCGCATCACGCAGGACATCATCGAGCTGAGCAGGCTGCAGGCGACGGATGCCATCGGCGGCGCCGAGCGTCTGCGGGCGAACGCCGTCGTCACCGCTGCCCTCGACCAGAACAGGGTCGCCGCGGAGACCAGGGGCATCGAGCTCGCGGTCCGCGGCGACAAGGCGGCGGAGATCCTCGGCAACGAGGCCCTGCTCGTCACCGCCGTGCACAACCTCATCTCCAACGCGATCCAGTACTCGCCGGACGACTCGCGCATCGGCGTCGGCGTCCGCGTGGTCGACGGCGTGGTCGAGATCGCGGTGACCGACCAGGGCGAGGGCATCCCGGAAGACGACCTCGACCGCGTCTTCGAACGCTTCTTCCGCGTCGACCAGGCCCGCTCCCGCAACACGGGAGGCACGGGACTGGGGCTCGCCATCGTGAAGCACGCCGTGCAGAACCACGGCGGCGAGGTGCGCGTCTGGTCGCAGCCCGGTCGCGGCTCGACCTTCACCATCCGGCTGCCAGAAGCATCCACTGTTCGTCCCCCGATAGGAGAACCAACGTGACATCCATCCTGCTCGTCGAGGATGAGGCCGCTCTGAGCGAGCCGCTCGCCTACCTGTTGAAGCGCGAAGGCTACGACGTGACGGTCGCGGAGGACGGGCCGACGGCGCTCGCCGAGTTCGACAAGGACGGCGCAGACCTCATCCTGCTCGACCTCATGCTGCCCGGCATCCCCGGCACGGAGGTGTGCAGGGAGATCCGCACCCGGTCGAGTGTTCCGATCATCATGCTGACCGCCAAGGACTCCGAGGTCGACATCGTGGTGGGCCTGGAGCTCGGCGCCGACGACTACGTGACCAAGCCGTACTCGTCCCGCGAACTGCTCGCGCGCATCCGGGCCGTGCTGCGGCGCCGGGTGGAGGCGGAGGAGGCCATCGACGACGCGATCCTCGAAGCCGGTTCGGTGCGGATGGATGTGGACAGGCACACGGTGCAGGTCAACGGCACCGAGATCTCCATGCCGCTGAAGGAATTCGAGCTGCTGGAGCTGCTGCTGCGCAACGCGGGGAGGGTGCTGACGCGCGGCCAGCTGATCGACCGGGTGTGGGGGAGCGACTACTTCGGCGACACCAAGACCCTGGATGTGCACATCAAGCGCATCCGGTCGCGGATCGAGGAGAGCCCGTCGGAGCCGGCGATGCTGGTCACCGTGCGCGGGCTCGGCTACCGCTTCAACGCCTAGAGGACTTCACGCGCCGACAACGCGAACGGCTCCGAACTTCACGAAGAAGTTCGGAGCCGTTTCGTTTGCGCGTGCGACCGACTACTTGGTGGCCGGCAGGATGGTGGGCGGCACGAGGTCGCGGTACTCGGGCAGGGCGCCGTCGAGGACAGGGACCTGCAGCTTCAGGCCGGTCTCGTCTCCGTACTGGAAGAAGACGGAGTAGAGGGCGCCCGGCTTGCCGTCGAAGTTGGCGAAGAAGACGTTGTTGCTGGAGCTGGACTGCGGGTCGCTGCCGAGCTGCTTGACCTGGCCGGGCTTGACGGTGACCTCTGCCGTGGAGGCGCTCTGGTCTCCGCCCTGGATGGAGACCTCGATGCTCTTCGAGTCGTTGTTGACGAGCGTCACGACGAGGTTGCCGACGGTGCCGTCTTTCGCGTCGGTGATGATGATGGCGTTGCGCACGTCGATCTGGCCGACGTTGCCGCTCACCCCGTCGCTCGCGTCGTAGTGCTTCGTGGTGGCCTGCGGGGCGATGAAGCCGCAACCGGCCGTTCCGAACGCGACCGCCAGAGCAAGGGCGATGGACGCTGCGACACGAGCTTTCACTGAATGACCCTCCAGATCGTTCCGCTCGGCCTGCGAATGCGCCGTGTGAGAAAGCGGAATGCTGTTTGAGTTTAGCGCATGCCCACGGACGCTCGGGCGCGCGAAGGCGAACCTTAGCATGTGCCTCATGTGGTATCCTAGTAGTTGCTGAAGGGACATCAATCTATGCTTTTCGAGGTTGGCGAAACCGTCGTTTACCCCCACCACGGTGCTGCGACTATCACCGAAGTCAAGAAGAGAATCATCAAGGGTGAAGAGAAGCTGTACCTCAAGCTCAACGTGACCCAGGGCGACCTCACCATCGAGGTTCCCGCTGAGAATGTCGACCTCGTCGGCGTCAGGGACGTTATCGGCAAAGAGGGTCTCGACCGCGTCTTCGAGGTTCTGCGCGCTCCGTTCACCGAGGAGCCCACCAACTGGTCCCGCCGCTACAAGGCGAACCTTGAGAAGCTCGCCTCCGGCGACGTCATCAAGGTCTCCGAGGTCGTTCGCGACCTGTGGCGCCGCGACCAGGACCGCGGCCTGTCCGCCGGTGAGAAGCGGATGCTCGCGAAGGCTCGTCAGATCCTGATCTCCGAGCTCGCGCTCGCCGAGAAGACCGACGACGAGAAGGCATCGAGCCTGCTCGACGAGGTCCTGGCCTCCTGAGTGTCGCCGCGCCTCGCGGTGGTGATCGTCGCCGCCGGTAGTGGCACGCGTCTGGGTGCAGAGCTCCCGAAAGCCTTCGTGGCTCTCGGGGGCTCTACTCTTCTCGAGCGTTCGGTGCATGCCGTCGCGGGAATGAGCGAAGAGGCGCAGGTCGTGGTCGTCGCCCCCGCTGAGCTCGTCGGGGACGCGACGGACCTCGCATCCCGAGCTTTCGGCGCGCCCGTCTCCGTCGTGGCTGGCGGGGTGACCAGGCAGCAGTCCGTTGCGGCAGGCATCGCCGTGCTCGCGGACTCCGTCGAGGTCGTGCTGGTGCATGACGCCGCTCGGGCGCTCACGCCGTCGTCGCTGTTCGACGACGTCGTCTCGGGCGTGGATGCGCGGGGTCACGGTGTCGTGCCCGGCCTGCCGGTGAGCGACACGATCAAGCGCGTCGGCGCCGACGGGGAGATCCACGAGACCGTCGACCGGTCCGTGCTGTCCGCCGTGCAGACGCCACAGGGCTTCCCGCTGGCCGACCTCGCCGCCGCGTACGCAGCAGCGGCGTCGGAGGAGACGGACGACGCCGGGCTGGTCGCCGCATCCGGTCGGGCGGTCTCGGTCATCCCGGGCGACGCGCGCGCGTTCAAGATCACCACGCCGTGGGACCTGCGCCGGGCGGAGGAACTGATCGCCGGGTCTGCCGCTGCCGCCCATGCTGCGCCGCGCGTCGGGTTCGGAACGGACACGCACGCGTTCGACCCGTCGGCGGAGCTGTGGCTCGCCGGACTGCACTGGCCGGGGGAGGCCGGGCTCGCCGGGCATAGCGACGGGGATGCCGTCGCGCACGCGATCACGGATGCGCTGCTCGCCGCCGCGGGCCTCGGCGACATCGGCGGCGTGTTCGGCACGAGCGATCCGCGATTCGTCGGTGCTCACGGATCCGTGTTCCTGACGGAGACCCGACGTTTGGTCGAGCAGGCGGGATTCCGGATCGGGAACGTGTCCGTGCAGCTGGTCGGCAACCGGCCGAAGTTCGCGCCGCGACGTGCGGAGGCCGAGGCGCTGCTCGGCGGCATCCTCGGCGCCCCGGTGTCGGTGTCCGCGACCACGACGGACGGCCTCGGGTTCACCGGCCGCGGCGAGGGCATCGCCGCGTTCGCCACCGCCCTCGTTATCCACAGCCGACAGGTCTGACGAGTTACTGACATGTTCGAACGCTCGCGCGGCACCCGCGCGGCCCGGCCCGTAGGCTGTATGCCGTGACTGTGAGACTCTACGACACGAAGGCCGGTGTCCTTCGCGACTTCATCCCGCTCCGCGACGGCGAGGTGGGCATCTACGTGTGCGGTCCGACCGTGCAGTCGTCTCCGCACATCGGCCACCTGCGCTCCGCGCTGGTCTACGACCAGCTGCGGCGCTGGCTGAGCTATCGCGGATACCGGGTCACCCTGGTGCGCAACGTCACAGACATCGACGACAAGATCCTGGTCAACGCCGAGGCTGCTCGCGAGTCCGGCAGCGCGGAGGAGTGGTGGGCGCTCGCCTACCGCTTCGAGCTCGAATTCACCGCGGGGTATACGGCGCTGGGTGTGCAGGCGCCCACCTACGAGCCGCGGGCCACGGCGAGCATCCCGCAGATGCAGGAGATCATCGCCCGGCTGATCGAGCGCGGGCACGCGTATGCCGCGGCGGACGGCTCCGGCGACGTGTACTTCGACGTGAAGAGCTGGCCGTCGTACGGCGAGCTGACCAGGCAGAGCATCGACAACATGGAGGCCGCGGCCGACGCAGACCCCCGTGACAAGCGAGACCCGCGCGACTTCGCGCTCTGGAAGGGGCGCAAGGCCGACGAGCCGGCGTCCGCATCCTTCCCCTCACCGTGGGGAGACGGGCGGCCGGGATGGCACATCGAGTGCTCCGCCATGTCGCGGCGGTACCTCGGGCCGCAGTTCGACATCCACGGCGGCGGTCTCGACCTGCGCTTCCCGCACCACGAGAACGAGATCGCCCAGTCGACGGCGGCGGGGGATGCGTTCGCCAATTACTGGGTCCACAACGGCCTGGTCAACGTCAACGGACAGAAGATGAGCAAGTCGCTCGGCAACTCGGTCTACGCGGCCGACCTGCTGGGCGCCGCGCGTCCTCTGGTGGTGCGGTACTACCTCGGGTCTGCGCACTACCGGTCGACCATCGACTTCCACGACGGGTCGCTGGAGGAGGCGGAGGCGGCACTCGAGCGCATCTCCGGGTTCTTCGAGCGCGTCGACCGCCGGCTGGCCGGAACGCGCTTCGCCGGAAGCGGCGTCGAGAGCGTTCCAGACGCCTTCGCGGAGGCGATGGACGACGACCTCGCCGTTCCGCAGGCCATCGCCGTGCTGCACGACACCGTGCGTTCAGGAAACGCGGCACTGGATGCGGAAGACTTGGAAGCCGCCGCCGCCGCACGCGGGCACGCGCTCGCGATGGCGGAGGTGCTGGGCATCAACCCGCTGTCCCCGCACTGGAACACCGCAGGATCGCCGGCGGCGGAGGCCGCCCTCGGCCAGCTGGTCGAGCGGCTGCTCGCCGACAGGCAGGCGGCACGGCAGGCGAAAGACTTTGCGGCAGCAGACCGCATCCGCGACGAACTGACGAGCGCGGGAATCACCATCGAAGACACCCAGACGGGGTCGCATTGGAGCATCGAATCATGAAGAACTCGGGTGGAAAGCCCCGCGCCGGGGCCGTGAGGAAGAGCCGCAAGGGTCCCCAGGTGGGCTCGGGCGGACAGGGCAGGCAGGCACTCGAAGGCAAGAAGCCGACGCCGAAGGCCGAGGACCGGCCGTACCACCCCGCCGGCAAGGCGAAGGCGGCGCGCGAGCGCTACGCCGCAGCGGGCGGGCGTGGCAAGCCGGGCGAGGGCCGTGGTCAGGGCTCCGGCCAGGGCCGCGGGAGGGGCGACACCGCCCCGCGTGGCGCATCCGGTGCTGCACGCCGCGCCAAGTCGGGCGACGAGAGCGAGATCGTCACCGGTCGCAACTCCGTGGTCGAGGCGCTGCGCGCACACATCCCGGCCAGCACGCTCTACATCGCCGCGCGCGTCGAGATGGACGAGCGGGTGAAGGAGATCCTGTCGATCGCCACCGGTCGCGGTCTCCCGATCCTCGAGGTGATGCGTCCGGAGCTCGACCGCCTGGCCGGCCGAGACGCCGTCCACCAGGGTGTCGCGCTGAAGGTGCCGCCGTACGAGTACGCGCACCCGGCCGACCTGCTCGACCTGACCATCCGCAAGGGGGAGACGCCGCTGTTCGTCGCCCTCGACGGCATCACAGACCCCCGCAACCTCGGCGCGATCATCCGCTCGACGGCCGCGTTCGGCGGGCAGGGCGTCATCGTCCCGCAGCGCCGCTCGGTCGGCATGACCGCCTCGGCGTGGAAGACCTCGGCGGGAGCCGCAGCGCGCACACCCGTCGCGATGGCGGCCAATCTCACCCAGACGCTCAAGGCGTTCAAGGAGGCCGGCGTCTTCGTGCTCGGGCTCGACGGCGGGGGCGACGTGTCGCTTCCCGGACTGTCCTTCGCCGATCGGCCGGTCGTGATCGTGGTCGGCAGCGAGGGCAAGGGACTGTCGCGTCTGGTCACCGAGACCTGCGACGCGATCGTGTCCATCCCGATCACCGCCACCACCGAGTCGCTCAACGCGGGAATCGCCACGAGCGTCACGCTCTACGAGATCGCCAAGCTGCGCGCGGAGGCCAAGAAGTAGCCAGGCGGTCGCCGCCCGGCTCGTGAGATGCCAGTAACTGCGCCGGATTCCACGGAAATCGGCGCAGTTACTGGCATCTCGCGGTTGTAGGTGGGGTCAGACCTTGCTGCGCCAGTCGTCGGCGTCGTCGTCCTCGTCGCCTGTTCCCGTCTCCGACGCCAGGATCGGGATGCTGATGGTCTCGGTGGGCGGGGCGATCACGGTCGCCTCGTCGCGGCGGTGGCGGAGGATGTCGTTGATGTACGAGGTCAGGGCCTCGGCGAGCGGAACATCCCGACCCTCGGCCTGCGACATGAACCAGCGGTGCTCCAGCAGCTGGTGGAAGACCTCCGCGGGCTCCAGCTTGCCCTTGAGGTCAGCGGGGATCGCGCGCACGACAGGCTCGAAGACGCGCATCAGCCACTCGTGCGCCATCGCCTCCTCGTCCAGGCCCTGCTTGCCGAGCGTCGCGGCGTAGGAGTCCAGGTCGTTGAGCAGTCGCCTGGCCTGGTTCTCTCCGGTGTCGAGGCCGGTGAGGCGCAGCAGCCTGCGCTGGTGGTGGCCGGCATCCACCACCTTCGGCTGGATGCGCACCGTCGTGCCCTCGTCGGAGGTCTTGATCGCGAGCTCCTCGATGTCGAAGCCGAGATCGTTGAGGCGGTCGACCCGCTGGTTGATGCGCCAGCGCTCCGACGACTTGAACGACTCGCTGCCGGTCAGCTCCTTCCAGAGCGACCGGTATGCGGCCACGATGCCGTTGGAGACCTTGATCGGGTCGAGCTCCTCGTCCACTCGGCCGCCGGCCTCGAGATCCATCAGCTCGCCCGCGATGTTGACCCTGGCGATCTCCAGGTCGTTCTCACGCTGGCCGTTGGAGAGGCCGCCGTCGTAGAGCTGGCCGGTCTCCGCATCCACGAGGTACGCGGCGAACGCGCCTGCGTCGCGACGGAACAGGGTGTTGGAGAGGGACACGTCGCCCCAGAAGAACCCGACGATGTGCAGGCGCACGAGCAGCACGGCCAGCGCATCCACCAGTCGGGTTGCGGTGTCGGGCCGCAGGGTCTGCGAGAACAACGCCCGGTATGGCAGCGAGAACTTGAGGTGGCGCGTGACCAGGACGGCTTTCAGCGGGTCGCCCTCGTCGTCCGTGCGGTTCTTGATGACCGCGACGGGGTCGACGCACGGCACGTCCACCCGCTGCAGGGTGCGCAGCATCTCGTACTCGCGCGTGGCCATCTCCGCGGTCGTCTCCTTGATGGCGATGACGTAGCCGGACAGGTTCGCGAAGCGCACCAGGTGGCGGGAGATCCCCTTGGGCAGAACGGCGATGTGCTCGCTCGACCACTCGTCGAGCGGAAGGTTCCACGGGAGGTCGAGGAGTGCGGGATCGACCGTCGCCGCGGTGATGTTGAGGGAGCCAGCCATGATGAAAACCTATCGGATGCGGGTGGGAGCGCTGAGGGCGGGGGAGCGGATGGGGAAAACGACAGTGCCGCAGTCCGGGAAGGACTGCGGCACTGTCAGGATGCGTTGCGACCTCAGTCGACGACGGCACCGCCGAGGCGCTCGCCGCTCTCCGCGTGGAACGCGTGGACGTGGCCCGGCTTCGGGGTGATGTAGACGGTGTCGCCCGCGTTCGGGTGCATGCGTCCGTCGACACGACCGACGATGTCGGTGCGCTTGCCGTCGATCTCCGAGTGGCCGTAGAGGTAGCCGTCTGCGCCGAGCTCCTCGACCAGGTCGACCGTGACCTTGAGGCCGGTGTTCTCGGTGGTGGAGACGACGACGTCCTCCGGGCGGACACCGATGGTGACGGCCGAACCGGCGTTCGCGAGGACCTCGCGCTCGATCGGGACGACCGAGGTGCCGAACTTGACACCGCCGTCGGTGACGTCGGCCGAGAACAGGTTCATGGCCGGGCTGCCGATGAAGCCGGCGACGAACACGTTGTTCGGCTGCGCGTACAGGTCGCGCGGGGTGCCGACCTGCTGCAGGACGCCGTCCTTGAGGACCGCGATGCGGTCGCCCATGGTCAGAGCCTCGGTCTGGTCGTGCGTGACGTAGACCGTGGTGACGCCGAGGCGGCGGGTGAGCGACGCGATCTGCGTACGGGTCTGGACGCGGAGCTTGGCGTCGAGGTTCGACAGCGGCTCGTCCATGAGGAACACCTGGGGGCTGCGGACGATCGCGCGGCCCATCGCGACGCGCTGACGCTGACCACCGGAGAGCGCCTTCGGCTTGCGGCCGAGGTAGGGCTCCAGGTCGAGCAGCTTGGCGGCCTCGAGGACGCGGGAGGCGCGCTCGTCCTTGTTGACGCCGGCGATCTTGAGCGCGAAGCCCATGTTCTCTGCGACGGTCATGTGCGGGTAGAGAGCGTAGTTCTGGAAGACCATCGCGATGTCGCGGTCCTTCGGCGGAACGTCGGTGACGTTGCGCTCGCCGATGAAGATGTTGCCGTCATTGACCTCTTCGAGGCCGGCGAGCATACGAAGCGAGGTGGACTTACCACAACCGGACGGACCGACCAGGACGAGGAACTCGCCATCGGCGATCTCGAGGTCGAGTGCATCCACTGCAGGGCGGTTGGAACCCGGGTACAGACGGGTTGCCTTGTCATAGGTGACTGACGCCATTGTTTTCTTACTCCTTCACCGGCAGGTACGTGCCGGACGATCCGTTGTGAATGGGTAGGTGGAACTGTCGTCCTGGGGCGACGGTGCCACGACCCCATAGTATGACATCGGCGACGGCGTCGTGACCACACGGGCACCCAGGGGTCCACGGCGCATTCAGCCGGCGTCTGGACGATTCCCAGACTGCCGAATTACGATCGACCGGTTGCGTGCTGAGCGCGCGATCCGAACCACACTGCCCCGAAGCAGTGCCCCAGCGATTCCCCCGAAAGTGATATTCATGACCGACGGCCCCGACGACAGCCGCCCTGCCAACGAACGGCGTGAGGCAGCCAGGGAGAAGGCCCGCCAGCTGCGCACGTCCCAGCAGCGGAAAGATCGAAGGAACAAGGCGCTGCTGACCGGCGGCATCGTGATCGGAGTGCTCGCCGTCGTCACGGTCGTGGCCCTGATCATCGTCAGCGCGATCCGCCCGACCGTCCCCGGTCCGAAGAACATGGCGAGCGACGGTGTGCTGATCGGCTCCGGCCTCACCGTCAAGCCGACGCCCGCCCTCGCGGCGGACGCCAAGCCCATCCCCTCGACGCCGGACCCCAGCGGCAGCGTCGTCGACATCCGGGTGTACGCGGACTACCTCTGCGCGCTCTGCGGCGACTTCCAGCGCACCAACCTCAAGCAGCTCGAACCGCTCGTCAAGGACGGCGCTGTGACGATGGAAGTGCATCCGGTCGCCATCTACACGAGCCACTCGGCGGGGACGAAGTACTCGCTGCGTGCGGCCAACGCCGCGGCGTGCGTCGCGAACTACTCGCCGAACGCGTTCTGGAAGTTCAACGCGACGATGTTCACCAAGCAGCCCAAGGAGGGCGGCCCCGGCCTCACCGACGCGCAGATCAAGTCGCGTGTCAGCGACGCGGGAGCGACCAAGACGAGCGAGATCTCCTCCTGCATCGACGACGGCCGGTTCAAGACCTGGGTGACGACCGCGAGCGACAGGGCGCTGAGCGGCCCCATCCCGAACTCGACGGTCAAGAAGATGACGAACGCGCTGCTGGTGCTGGTCAACGGCAAGCAGTACACCGGCTCCCTGACCAGCGCGGCCGACTTCAAAGCGTTCGTGCTGCAGGCGCAGGGCGACCAGTATTCGTCGACCGCGACACCGTCCCCGAGCCCCAGCGCAGGCTGACCGAACCGCAGGACCCCATCCCGTAGGATGGGTGCCGACGACGGGCGACCGTCGACTGCCGGCCTGGCGCAATTGGTAGCGCACCGCTCTTGTAAAGCGGGGGTTACGGGTTCGAGTCCCGTGGCCGGCTCTGTTAGGTCTCCTGCCGATGGGCACCCTGCTCGGGCTCTCCCGTCGCGGCCAGCACCGCCAGCTCCTCACGGTGCTCTGAGCGGTGGCGGCGGTCGACGCCGAACAGGTAGACGGCGTCCAGTACACCCAGGGTGTTGGAGACGAGCAGGGTCGCGAACCAGGGTTTGCTGCCATTTCGTGCCGCCCGCCACAGGGAGACACCTTTCCACGCGAGGGTCCAGGCGATTGCTCCGCCGAGGAGCACCCTGACTCCCGGTTGCACGTCGCGGAACTGCAGCGAAGAACCGTGGCTGCTGTTGTGCTTTCTCATGGCATCACTCAACCGGCAGACGTCGCGTGCAGCAAGGCCGAAAGTCCTAACGGAGGGGCGGCGCGGTGCGGGATGCTGACCGGTGACGATGGGAGGAGCCCGATGGAGGCTCAGGACGGTGGTGGACGGGAGCGCGTGCCAAGCGGCGGCAGGATCGTCGTGGGATTCGACGGTACGAGCTCCGCGTGGCGGGCCCTTGACTGGGCTGCCGCGCGAGCGGTCGAGCGCGGGGCGGCCTTGGATGTCGTCCACGCCGTCGACACACGATTGGGGGCGGCCGTGTTCGGACCGCGCTTCGACATCATCACCACCGCCGAGGAGGAGCTGGCCGAAGCTCGAGGGCACGTCCACGCCCTCGCCCCGACCGTCCCCGCGGCGTTCCGCTCTCTGGAGGGTCCGCCGTCCGCGGCGCTTCTCGCAGCATCCACGGGGGCCAGGCTCCTGGTCGCCGGGACGGACAAACGGGCAGGGGACGACGGCTCCCGCATCGGCTCGCTGCCGGGAAGACTGGCGTCGAGAGCGGAGTGCACGGTCGCTGTGATCCCCGACCGGGCACCGGTGGAGCGGAACGTGGTCGTGGTCGGGCTGGACGGCTCCGTCGAGTCGCTGTCCGCCGTGGCGTTCGCCGTCGAAGAGGCCGGCTGGCTGCACGCGCGAATCGACGCCGTCCACGCCTGGGACGTGCCCGAAGTGTTTCAGCGGGCGCTCGACGCCGGACGGCCGGTCGATCCTGAGTATCTGGCCCGCGTCGAGCGAGTGATCCCCGACGCGTTGGCGCAGGTCACCGGTGCGCGCGGAGCCGCCATCACACCGGTCGTGGTCCGTGACAACCCGGCGAAGGCACTGATCGAACGCGCGACGGGAGCGGCTGCGCTCGTCGTAGGAACCAGGGGACGAGGACGACTCCTCGCCGGAATGCTCGGGTCGGTCAGCCACGATGTGCAGCAGAAGCTGCCATGCCCCGTCTTCGTCTGCCCGCAGCCGTACGACATCGGCCGGTCCCCGACGACTGATGACGAGAGAGAGGGCGAAGGATGAACGACAGGACGATCGTCGGATGGGATGGCAGCCTGGAGGCGGATCTCGCCCTCGAATGGGCGGCAGAAAGAGCCGTGTACGAGGGCGACGGGATCATCCTGGTCGATGTCGAGGACACGGACGCGCTCACCCCTGGCCAGGTCGTGACGGAGCAGATGGTCGCCCGGCGTCATCTCGCTGCCGACGCTATGGCCCAGCGTGTCGCAGACGAGTATCCCGGCCTCCGGGTCAACACGCACATCATGGCGGGCGCACGATTGGAGGAGCTGCGTCGGCGGACGCGGCCGGACACGCTCGTCGTCGTCGGCACGGGTGAGCGGAAAGGACCGCGCGGTCGCTACCACTGGTCGCTCGGCGCGCGCCTGGCGGCCTCGGCGCACGGCGCGGTCGCCGTCATCCCGGGGCTGCCGGAGGCGTCCCGTTCCGTAGTCGCGGTGGGGGTGGACGGTTCGGAGGTCTCGTTCAAAGCCGCTCGGTTCGCCGCGCGCGAGGCGCGACGGCTGCACCAGGAGCTCGTGGTGGTGCACGCGTGGCTGGACCCCGTGGTCAGCGTTCCGGACATCCGGCTGGACGGTCCCTTCCTCGGCGAGCTCGAAGAGGAGCACCAGCTCGTACTCGACGCGGTCGTTCAGAGCCTCCGCAGCAGCAATAGGGATCTGACGATCACGCCGGTGCTGACGAGGAGTGAGGCCCACGTCGCGCTGAAGCAGGTCGCGGAGTCTGCGTCCATGCTCGTCGTCGGCACCGAGAGGCTGCACGGTGTCGACCGTGTGCTGCTCGGCTCGGTGAGCCACGCCATGATCCTCGATATCGCTGCACCGACGGTGGTCGTCGGTCCCGACAGTACGGTCTGACCGCTCCGTCGACGGCGGGTGGCTACCCGGATGTGCCTGCGCGGTGCTCGAGCTGAAAGACCGCGGCTTGGGTGCGCCGCTCCAACCCGAGCTTGGCCAGCAGCGAACTGACGTAGTTCTTCACGGTCTTCTCGGCGAGGCCGAGCCTGTCGCCGATCTGGCGGTTGGTGAAGCCGTCCGCGATCAGCGCGAGCACTTGACGCTCCCGCAGCACGAGCGAGCCGAACCGCGGGTCGTCCTCCGGCTGCTTCAGCTGCGTGGCAATCCGCGACGCGATACCGGGGTCGATCAAGCGTTTCCCTGCCGCCACCGCGCGGATGTCGGCGAGCAGCGAGCTACCCTGGATGTCTTTGATGACGTAACCGTCCGCGCCGGCGATGATCGCAGCACGGAGCGCGTCGTCGTCGTCGTACGCCGTGAGCATCAAGCAGCGGATCTCGGGAGCCTCCTGCTTGACCTTCCTGCACACGTCGATGCCGCTGCCGTCGGGAAGTCGCACGTCCACGATGGCCACGTCCGGCTGAACGGCGAGGATGCGCCCTCGCGCCTGGGCAGCGGTCGCTGCCTCACCGACGACCTCCATGTCCGGTTGCGCGTCGATGATGGCGGCGATGCCGCGCCGGACGATCTCGTGGTCGTCGGTGAGAAAGACCCGGATCGTTCCGACGGTCATCGTGTCGCCTCCGGTATCGGCAGTCGGAGACACAGGCGCGTGCCGTCCGCTCCCGTGTCGATGGTCAGCACGCCGCCGAGACGCCGTGCCCGTGCGTCGAGGTTCGCGATCCCGCTCCGCCGCGTCGCGTCGCCGATGCCGTGCCCGTCGTCGGTGACCGTCACGGAGATGTCGGCGGCCGTGGCCGTCGTGGTCACGGATGCGGTGCGCGCTCCCGCGTGACGGACGACGTTGGTCAGGCCTTCACGCACGAATGCCGCGATGTCGTCGGTGAGCTCCTGGCCCGCCACGATATCGACCGGGCCGGTGAAGGACAGCGTCGCCGGTTCGGGGAGTGCCGACCCGACGTCGTGCACGATGTCGAGGAGCCGGTGCCGAAGGCCAGCGCCGGACTCGTGGTGGTGGGAGAGCGCGAAAATGATGGTCCTGATCTGCGCGATCGCCTCGTCGAGCGACTTCACCGTCCCCTCGATGCGTTCGGCGACCATCCCGGGTCCGGTCATGGCTTCGATGCTCTGCAGCGCCATCCCGGCGCCGAAGAGCTGCTGGATGACGTGATCGTGCAGGTCGCGCGCGATCCGTGCTCGCTCCTCGAGGAGCTGGACGCGCTGCCGATCGGCGCGGGTGGCGGCGAGCTCGATCGCGATGGCCGCCTGGCTGCTGAGCGAAGCGGTTCGTTCGAGCTCGAACGCGGTGAAGGGCAGGGCGCCCGATGACCGGTGGGCGAGGAGAACCGGAGTCAGACGTTGCGCTGCACCGTCGAACGGGACGATCAGCGCGGGACCGGTCTCCCATCCGCTCAGCGGGGGAAGGAGGCCGATGTCCTCCGCGCGCGTGGTCTGGGCGGATTCGGCAGCCGATCGCAACTGGCCGTTCGTCAGCGGGAATGAGCCGACCGGCGCCTCCCCGGTGCTCAGCGCACGCACGCTGAGGGTGTGCTCGTCGGGATCGATCAGCACCACGCAGACGTCGTCGGCGTGGACGAGCGGGGCGACACGTGTGCAGAGCTCGTCGAAGGCGGAGTTCTGCTCGGCACCGAGGATCGCGGCCGTCATCTCGGCCGCTGACGCGCTCCATGACTGCCGGGCCGCGGTCTCGGCGAAGAGGCGGGCATTGTCGATGGCGAAGCCGGCATTGTCGGCGAGTGCCCGCACCAGCTGCTCGTCGTCGTCCGAGAAGCTACCGGAGTCCGGCTCGGTCAGATAGAGGTTCCCGTAGACGGAGTCGCGCACGACGATCGGGACCCCGAGGAACGCAGACATGGGCGGATGCCCGTCGGGGAAGCCGGCGGAGCGGGGGTCCGCGGCGATGGCGTCCAGCCGGATCGGCCGGGGATCGTCGATGAGTGCGCCGAGGAGCCCGTGGCCCTCCGGGAGATGGCCGATGCGTTCGACATCCGACTCGTCCATCCCGACGTGGATGAACTGCTCGAGACCGCCGCCTTCGGCGATGACTCCCAGGGCCCCGTACTTCGCCCCGACCAGGGAGACCGCGGCGTCGACGATACTGCGCAGCACCGTGGGGAGTTCGAGATGCGAGACGACCGCCCTGTTCGCCCTGACCAGCGCACGGAGCCGCCCCTGGGTCTCCATGACCTTTGCCGCCTGCTCGACCAACTGGCCCAGCGTGCGGTCGAGTTCCCCTCGCGGCGCATCCGGGAACGTGATCGGCTCATCACCCTGCATGTCACATCCCTCGAAGGACTGTCATCGTCAATGTCGAGTGTAGTTCCACCGGTTACGGGCGTGCAGCAGTCTCCGGACCGACGATGACAGTCGGGGCAGGGATTCCGAGCGCCAGCCCGTGCGACACGGACCCGAGCCAGGCGCGCTTCCAGCCGGTGAGCCGGCGACTGCCGACCACCACCATGAATGCACCAGCGGATGCTCCGGTCAGACCCGCGATCGGGTCGCGGCGGAGCAGGGACGAGGCGATGGCCAGCCTCGGGTGGCGCTCGCGCGTGAACCGGACGTGTTCGTCGAGAAGTTCGCGGTGCGCCGTCTCCTGCGATCCGACGAATTCGTCGTCGGGGACCACCAGCGGTTCGCCGGCGAGCGGCGCCTGCCAGCAGTGCACGATAGTCAGCGGCACCTCGAGCGAGGCTGCCTCGTCGGCGGCGAAGGCGAGAGCGAGTCTGCTGATCTCGGACCCGTCGACGCCGGCCACCACGCCCGTCCCAGCATCGCGGTTCTCGGCGGCGGTGTCGGCCGGCACTATCGCGACCGGGCCCGAGGCCGAGGTCGCCAAGCGGGCACCGATCGACCAGCCGTAGCGGATCAACGGTCCGGTGCGCCTCCTCGTTCCGACGACGACGAGCGTGTCGGGCACCGTCTGCAGGCTGAGCATCTCCAGCGGGTCTCCGACGATGAGCTCGTGGCGGGCGAGAGCTGCCGGATGCGTCTGCTCGAGAAGCTCCACACGCGCCATGAGTCTGTCCTGCTCTTCTTCGATCGCGCGCTCCAGCGCCACGTGGTCGCCGACGAAGAGCGTGGCGTCGACCACGTCGACGAGTTCCAGCCGCGATCCGGCATCCCGCGAGCGCCGCAGTGCCCAGCCGAGCGCAGCCTCGGCCGCATCCGTCCCGTTCCAGCAGACGAGCGTTCGGTCAGTCATGGTGTTCGCCATCCCTTCTGACCCGCAGGACGAGCGACCCACTCGCCCGCCCGTCGCGCAGGTCGTCGATCGCGTCCGCCAGACCGGCGAACGGTATCTCTGTCACTCGCGGTCGCAGACCGAGGTTCGCGGCCAGAGCCAGGAAGCGCATCCCGTCGGCGCGGGTGTTGGCCGTGACCGTGCGCAGGTCGCGCTCGCGGAAGAGCGTGTCCCCGTACGACATCGACGGCAGATCGGACATCTCGATTCCCGCGAGGACGACGGTTCCCCCGCTGGTGACGGCGCGGAGGGCGACCGGAACGAGCGGGCCGGCCGGCGCGAACACGATCGCTGCGTCGAGCGGTTCCGGCGGCTCGTCCGCCTCGTCGCCGACGAACCGTGCGCCCAGGTGCCTGGCCAGCTCTCTGTTCTGCTCGCCGCGGGTCATCGCGAAGACCGTCGCGCCCGCCGCGAGCGCGAGCTGGGCGGTGACGTGTGCGCTGGAGCCGAAACCGTAGATGCCCAACGTGCCGCCCTGGGGCAGGTTCGCGCGCATCAGCGCCCGGAAGCCGATGATGCCGGCGCAGAGAAGAGGGGCCGTCCGAAGGGGGTCGGCGTCGGCGGGGAGCCGGTACACGTAGGCCGCTGGTGCGACCAGATACTCGGCGAAGCCCCCGTCGGCATCCCAGCCGGTGTACTGCGACCGGGGACACAGATTCTCCGCGCCTTCCCGGCAGAATGCGCACTCGCCGCAGGTGCGCCGCAGCCACGCGACGCCGACCAGGTCGCCCGGCCGGAGATGAACGACCGCGGTCCCGACGGCCTCCACGGTGCCGACGGCCTGATGGCCGGGCGTCACGGTCGGGGAGTGGACCGCGATCTCGTGATCGACGACATGGAGGTCGGTTCGGCAGATGCCGCACGTCTCGACTCTGACCAGCACCTCGTCGTCGCCTGGTTCAGGCACAGGTAGCGTCCTCATCTCCAGCCCGCCCGGCTGTCCCGTGGTCCGCCACGCGATCATGTCGCCCATGAGCCGTCTCCTCTCCGCTCAGAGTCAACCTCGGCACCGGGTGACGGGGGAGGCCGTTGGTCCCGCGGGACCAACGGCCTACGGCGCGAGAGCCGATCCGCTGAGACTGTCGTCGGAGGTGCCCAGAATGAGGATCCGCAGGTACGTGGTCGGCGTCGACGGTTCAGTGCCGGCACGAGCGGCTGTCCGCTGGACCATCGCGATGGCCCGACGGCTCCCGGCGCCTGTGACGCTGGTGCACATCGCCGACGACGAGTGGGGTGCGGTCGGCTCGCAGCTGATCGATGAGGTCGATGAGAACGCGAAGCAGCTGCTGGCGGACGACTTCGAATACGCGCGCACACTCGGTGACGGCGTCACTCTCCGCGCCGAGTTGCGCCGGGGCAGTCCGATGGCCGAACTCGCCGGGTGCAGCGACGAGGAGACTTTGCTCGTGGTCGGAACGCACAAGACCGGGTTCCACTACGGACGCGCCTATGGATCGCGCAGCCTGCAGCTCGCAAATCTCGCCCTCGGTCCCGTGGCGATCATTCCGGAGGTCGCGTCCAGAATGCGAAGAGGCGTGATCGTGGGCGTCGACGACACACCCGCTGGCCGTTCAGCCGTGGATTTCGCCGCCGACCTGGCCGGGCTCCGGAAGTGCGAGCTGATGCTGGTCCGGTCGTCGGAGTCCCGTGTGCGGTTCACCGTCGACACGGACGACGACATGAGCGATTGGCTGCTGCGCCGAGACGACGATGCACGGGCTGCGCTCGTGACGGCTGTGACCAGGGCGCGGGAACGGCAGCCGGACATCACCATCAGAAGCCGGGTGGTGCGACGTCCGGCCGGCTCAGCACTGACCGAACTGGCTCGAAGCGCCGAGTTGCTGGTGATCGGCGATTCACGGAGGGCCGAGGCGGAACTCGGAAGTCTGGGAGCGGTCGCGTACGACGTGCTCCTGAACTTATCGTCGCCGACCGTCGTGGTGCACGCGCCGATTCCGGTCGCGCACGGCGGACACACGGACGTGAAAGGAGAGAGCGATGTCATCGGATGAACCGGTCCGCGAATTGGACCGAGACGAATGCAGAGAACTGCTCAAGCAAGGAACACTGGGTCGCCTGGCCACCGCTGCGGGAGGAGAGGTCGACATCTTCCCCGTGAACTACTTCTCGGACGGTGCCAGCATCCTGATCAGGACGGCACCGGGCACGAAGCTGCTCGAACTCACCGTGCACGCGGCCGTCGCGTTCGAGACGGACGGCTACACAGAGGACGAGGCGTGGAGCGTCGTCGCCCACGGCCGGGCACGACAGCTGGAGAGCCAGACCGAGATCGACGAGGCGGAACGCGCCCCGTTGCAGCCGTGGATCCCCACCCTCAAGTACCGCTACGTCCACATCGATATCGAGCGGATCACCGGGCGGCGATTCGAGCGGTCCCCCGAGCCCGAGCGCTGGTGAGCGCGAACGGAAGACGAAGATGAAGCGAAGGAGAAGGTCAGATGAGCGACACCCCAGTGACTGATTACCCTGCTGTCGAGAGCGAGGACCGCATCCACCCCGGTGGGCGGATCGTGGTCGGCGTCGACGGATCGGCGGCATCGTTCTCCGCGCTGCGGCGCGGTGCGCGGATCGCCGAGAGCTTGGGCTGTTCCCTGGTGGGCCTGACTGTCTGGGAGTATCCGCAGGCATGGCCGGGCTACATGATCGACGGCTGGTCGCCCGAGGCGGATGCCGAGGCCATCGCAGAGAACGCCGCCGAGGAAGTTTTCGGCTCTGCCGTGCCGTCGTGGTACTCGACCGTCGTCAGGAGCGGGTCCCCGGCGCGACAGTTGATCGCCGAGTCGGAGGGTGCGGAGATGCTGATTGTCGGCAGCAGGGGGCTCGGTGGGTTCACCGGGCTCCTTCTGGGCTCCGTCTCCCGTTCGTGCGCCGAGCACGCGGACTGCCCCGTGCTGGTCATCCACGGAAAAGAAGCCGTGCTGAAGCACTGAAAGTGTCGACCGCGCTCACTGCTGGACGGACGGGACCTTCGACTCGACCCCCAGCGTCCTCCCCCAGGAGCGGGCGCGGTCGACTTCGCCGTCTTCGAGCACGGACTGCTTGTCGACGAGGAAGCTGTTTTTCGCCGCGAACCGCCGGGACCCGAGCTTCCTCAGCCGCTTCTCGATGGCGTTCGCGGCCGAGCCGCTGAAGATCTCCGTCATGTCCGCACGGGTGTCGAACGCGGCGAACCGGTCAGGGAGGTCTCCACAGGTGTCCAGCCACTCGCGGACACCGACTCCCTCCGCATCCGGCTCGAGGGTGAGGTGACGCTCCTGTTCGTCGCCCCAGCGCCCGGCTTCTGCGCGCGTGGACGGTCTACTCAACCCGTGGACGTGGGTGGGCGCCCCGACGAGGAGGAGATCGACCGCTCCGAACGTCTCCGGAGCGTCCTTGACGCGGACGACGGTCACGGCGACGCCGGTTTCTCGGAGCCCATCCGCGATGGCCTCTGCCACCCGGCGGGTGTTCCCGAACATGGATTCGTAGACGATCGCCACAGCGACGTCCGTGTGTGGTGTGTGCATGACGCCACCGTGACAGGTCGGCCGCGACGGCGCTGGGTCGAAAGTCATGTGGTGAACGCGGGACTTTCGGCACTCCGTCGGGTGCGCTGGAATGCGATTCTCGAAGCACCCCAGCTCACCGGAGGACACGATGACCCACACGATCACGGTCGGCGTCGATGGAGAAGCCGCACACCGAGGCGCCGTCGACTGGTCGGCAGCACGCGTAGCCGAGTCCGGTGCGCAGTTGGTCCTCGTCACCGTGATCGAGCGGCCGTGGGGAGACGGCGAACATCCTGCGCGCCAACTCGTCTCGGCCGCCGAAGCGCTGCTCGCGGCCGAGCGAGTCAACGCGGAACGCACGACCGACACCGTCACGACCAGAATCGCGCACGGCGGGGTGGCACAAGAACTCGTCCGCGCATCCGGTGACGCCGAGCTGCTGGTCGTCGGCTCGCGCACGGGAGTCGAGAGAGGCCGCGCCTTCGCCGGATCGCTCGGCGTTCGCGTCGCTGCTGCTGCGCCGTGTCCCGTCGCCGTCATCCCGCATGATTGGCGCCCCGCGGGCTCCGGTGTCGTGGTCGGGGTGGACGGGGAGCTGCCCTCCGAGGTCGCCGTCGCCTTCGCCGCCGACGAAGCGGCGAGGCTGCGCGAGCGGCTGCACATCGTGTGCGTCGGATACACCGCCAATCCCTTGCTGGCGGGATTCGTCCCCGAACGGTCGCTCGGCGACCATCGGCAGCGGATCGTCGATGCCGCAGCGCGAAGGGCGCGCGATCAGCATTCCGACGTCGACGTGACGACGGAGGTCATCGAGGCCGCCCCTGCGCGCGGGCTGGTGGATGCCGCGCGCGGAGCCAGGATGCTCGTGCTCGGAACCCACGGCCGTCACGGGGTGCGACGGCTCATGCTCGGTTCGGTGAGCCACGACGTCCTGCTGAACCTGCAGACCCCGATCGTGATCGCCAAGCGCCGGCCGGAGGGCCGCGAGAGTGAGGAGCGGTCGCGATGATCGCCACGGATACACAGCGCAAGGAGCCGATCACTCTCGTCTTGGAGGAGGCGGTCCCGGTGCGGATCGATTGGGGCGGAGAGCGCTTCTACGTGGATGCCCCTCCCGAGCCGCGTGGGATGCTCGTTCCCCCGGCTCTCACGGGCGCGCCCGATCCCCGCATGGTGACCGGTTGGCGGATCGCCGCATCATCGGCGGACGGCCGCCGTCACGTGTTCGATGTCACGAGCTGCGGCGGCGCGCGCTGGTGGCTGACCGGCCTGGACACGTGACCGGCGGACGCAGCGCCGTCGTCTCGCCCGACACGAGTCCCGTCCGCACGGCAGCAGGGGAGACCGTCGACGTCGTCCTCTCCGTCGTCGGCGGGTCACGGGACGGGCTGACCTTTGCCGACGCCTCATCGCGTCTCGCGACGACGGGTCCGAACGCCGTCCGCGAGCATCGCGCCCGCCCGGGCCGCGTGTTGCTGCGCCAGGTGCGCAGCCCCCTGCTGTTGCTGCTGTTCGCCACCGCTGTCGTGTCCGCCTTCCTGGGGCAGGGGGTGGAATCGATCATCATCGCCGTCATCCTGCTGATCAGCGTCGGACTGGGCTTCGCCGGCGAGTTCCGCGCCGAACGCGCAGCCGACCTCCTCCACGACCGGCTGAGACACACGGCCGTGGTGCTCAGGGACGGTACGCGGCACGCGGTCGATGTGACAGACCTGGTGGTCGGAGATGTCGTGGTGCTGACCGTCGGCACGGTGGTGCCCGCCGACCTGCGCCTGATCGGCTGCACCGCACTGGAGTGCGACGAGAGCATCGTGACGGGGGAGGCGACCGCTGTGCCGAAGACGACAGAGCCGGTGCCGGTCGGCGCGGGCGTCGGCGACCTCTCCTGTTGCGCGTTGATGGGCACCATCGTGCACGCGGGAAGCGGGATCGGTGTCGTCGTCGCGACGGGCGCGCGCGCGGAATTCGGGCGGATCGCGGTCGGTCTCGGCGTTCAGGAGCCGCAGACCGAGTTTCAGCGGGGCCTCGGCCGGTTCTCGGTCTTCCTGCTCGGCGTTGCACTGGTGCTCACCTCCGTGATCCTCATTGCGGCGCTTCTTCTCGGCCGTCCCCTGATCGAGAGCCTGCTGTTCGCTCTCGCCATCGCCGTCGGCATCACGCCGCAGCTTCTGCCCGCCGTCGTCAGCACCAGCCTTGCAACAGGATCGCGGGCGCTCGCCAGACGCAAAGTTCTCGTCAAACGGATGGTCTGCATCGAAGATCTCGGCGATCTCGACCTTCTCGTCACGGACAAAACGGGAACGCTCACCACCGGTGCCATCGTGTTCGACCGTCCCGTCGCCCTGGATGGTGTCTCGGATGGCGAGCTGATGCTGCTCGGTCTTCTGGCCACCGACGCGGATCCTGGAGCGCGGGAGGCGGTCGGCCTCAATCCGCTGGATGCCGCGCTCCAGGAGGCGCCGGCGGCGAGCGCGTCACCCGTCGCCGCATACCGCCGGCTCGATGTCCGGCCGTTCGATCACGAGCGCCGGATGACGAGCGCGCTGGTCGTCGCGGCCGGATCGGAGCCGATCGTGGTGGTGAAGGGAGCACCCGAGTCTGTGCTTCCGCGCTGCACCGAACCGGATGCGGACGCGGCAGCGGTGCTCACGAGTCTCTATCAGGCGGGGGCCCGCGTCGTCGCCGTGGCGACGAAACCGGCACCGGGCGGGCAGCGGCTCGCCGGGGCCGACGAGAACGGCATGACTCTGCGCGGCTATCTGGCTTTCGTGGACGGGGTGAAGCCTGGCGCGCAACGCTCGCTGCAGAGGCTCTCCGCGCTGGGCGTCGATGTGAAGATCTCCACCGGCGACAGCGCCGTGGTTGCTGAGCGGGTCTGCGAGCAGCTCGGTATGTCGTCGCTCGGCACGCTCACCGGCGACGACGTGGACGCTCTGAGCGACGTCGAGCTGGAGGAGCGCGCTCGATCCTCGACGATCTTCGCCCGGGTATCGCCTGAGCAGAAGGCGCGGATCGTGCGGGCGCTGAGGCAGAGGGGACGCGCCGTCGGATTCCTCGGCGACGGCGCGAACGACGCGCTCGCCCTGCACGCCGCCGACATCGGCATCTCCGTCGATTCAGCGATCGACGTCGCCAAGGATGCGGCGGACGTGATCCTGCTCGACAAAGACCTCGACGTGCTCGCCGATGGTGTCACGGAGGGCCGACGTATTTTCGCGAACACGATCAAGTACGTGCTGATGGGCACATCGAGCAACTTCGGCAACATGTTCAGCGCATCCATCGCCTCCGTCGTGCTGCCGTTCCTGCCGATGCTGCCCGGGCAGATCCTGCTGAACAACCTGCTCTACGACGCCGGTCAGCTGGCGATCCCGACCGACAATGTCGACGAAGAGCAGCTGAGGGCGCCATCGCATTGGGACATCGCCGCGATCCGCCGGTTCATGCTCCTGTTCGGCCCGATCAGTTCGGTCTTCGACTTCGCCACATTCGGGCTCATGTTGTTCGTGTTCAGTGCGGCGGCTCCGGAGTTCCGTTCCGGCTGGTTCATCGAGTCGATCGCAACGCAGACGCTCATCGTGTTCGCCGTGCGCACGCACCGGGTGCCGTTCCTTCGCAGCCGTGCGTCCGTCCCGTTGACGCTCTCCGTTCTCGCCGTCGTGGCGGTGGGGGCCTGGTTGCCATATTCGCCACTCGCCGGGTTGCTCGGTTTCGCGCCGCTTCCCGCCCCGTTCTTCCTCGCCCTGGTCGCCATGACCGTCGCCTACCTGCTCCTCGTCGAGGGGGCCAAAGTCTGGTACTACGCCTCCCTCAGCCGCGCGGCGGCGCCGACCGTGCGCCGCCGCCGCTACCCTCACCGGGTGGCCAGGCGAGCGGCACGGTTCACGACGCTGTCCCCGCGGTCACGCTGACGGTCTCGCCGAACTCGGGCACTCTGGCCTCCCAGCCCAGCGCCTGACGCACCCGCTTGCGCAGGGCGTCGGATGCGTCCGGCTCACCGTGGGTGAGGTAGACCGAGCGCGGTGCGCGCGGCGCCGTGCTCATCCATTCCACGATCTGCCGGGCATCGGCGTGAGCCGAGAGCATGTCCAGCGTGTGCACCTGGGCCGCGATGTGGATGTCCCTGCCGAAGATCCTGAGCACCCGTTCGCCGCGTTGCAGGGCTGCGCCGCGGGTTCCGCCGGCCTGGAAGCCGGTGAGCACGATGGCGTTGCGGGGATCGGTGCCGTAGGCGACGAGATGGTGCAGCACCCGGCCTCCTTCGAGCATCCCGCTCGCCGAGATGATCACGGCCGGACCGCCGCGGAGGTTGAGGAGTTTGGAGTCGTCGACCGTCCTGACCAGCGTCGCGAGGCGATACATGGCGGTGAACTCCGCCGGCGGGATGCGGTGCTCCTCCGGGTAGCGCGCGTAGATCTCGGAGGCATCGACGGCCATCGGACTGTTCAGGAAGATCGGGACCTCCGGGATGCGACCGCTCGCCATCAGGCGGCTGAGGTGGAGCAGCAACGTCTCCGCTCGCCCGACCGCGAAAGCCGGGAGGACCACCACGCCGCCGCGCCTGCATACGTCGGTGACGATGGCGCCGAGCTGTGCCTCCGCATCCGAGCCGGGGTGTATCCGGTCACCGTACGTGGATTCGCAGACGAGGGTGTCCGTCTCTTCCAGCGCGCGCGGCGGGCGCATGAGAGGGTCGTCCACCCGGCCGAGATCTCCCGTGAAGTGGATGCGGGCGCCGTCGGCGTCCACCAGCACCTGTGCCGCGCCGAGGATGTGACCGGCCGGGACGAACCGCACCGGCACGCCTGCCACGGTGAACGGTTCGTCGAACGGGTGCGGCTCGGAGCGTTCCAGCGCGATCGCGGCGTCCTGCTCGGTGTAGAGCGGCTGTGGCGGAGAGTGCTTCGAGGTGTGGTGTCGCGCGGCGAACGATGCCTGCTCCTCCTGCAGGCGTCCGCTGTCTCTCAGAACGAGACGGCTGAGCTCCGACGTTCCTCTGGTGGCGTGGATGCGTCCTCGGAAGCCGTCGCGCACGAGAGCGGGAAGGTATCCGGTGTGGTCGAGGTGAGCGTGGCTGACGACCACGGCGTCGATGCTGGCCGGTTCGAGAGGAAACGGTTTCCAGTTCCGTTCGCGGAGGACCTTGTATCCCTGGAACAGGCCGCAGTCGACCAGGATGCGTCGCCCATCGGTCTCGACAAGGTAGCGGGACCCGGTGACCGTGTCGGTCGCTCCGAGGAACGTCAGCGCCGCGTTCATCGGACGGCGATTCTGCGATTCCGGACGAGCCCGAGGCCCAGAAGCAGGAACCCGAGTTCGGCGAGCCCCAGCGCGAAGTACACCGCCTGCAGCGGGCTGAACGGGATGTACATCATCTGAACGAAGATCCAGATCAGCAGAGCGAAAGAGGCGGCAGCCACAGTGAACGGCCCGGCTCCCGCGCCGGACCCGATGAGGAACGATGCGAGGAGATGGATTCCTCCGACCACCACGGCGAGCAGGATGCCGGGAACCAGGTACGACGCGAATGGACTGTCGCCGAGGAAGGACTGATCCGGCAGGATGCCGCCGGAGGTCGAGGATGCGACCGCCCCGAAGATCAGGGCGCCGCCTCCCGCGATGGCCGTCAGGCCGATCGCGGCGGACACGACAGCGAGCACGACTCTGTTCCAGCGCTTCATGATGCCTCCGATGCTCATCCATCCCAGCTTTCCCGTCTTTCCGGGTTCCCCACCGGGCCGAAAGACCCGTGCCACGTGTCACGGCGGGAGGACTTTCGGCCTGCCGTCGTTGTCGCCACCCCGGGAGACTGACCGCAGACCGGAAGGAGAGCCGCCATGCAGGCAGCAACCGTCACCCAGTACAGCGAACCGCTCATCGTCGAGGAGCGGCCCATCCCGTCGCCGGGACCCGGGGAGGTGCTGGTCCGTCTTGAAGCGTGCGGTCTGTGCCACACCGACATCCACGCCATCAACGGCGACTGGCCGGTGAAGCCGTCCCTGCCGTTCGTCCCCGGTCACGAGGGCGTCGGCATCGTCGAGAGACTCGGCGACGGGGTCACCACCAGGACGATCGGCCAGCGGGTGGCCATGCCGTGGCTCGGCCATGCGTGTGGAGAGTGCCGCTACTGTGTCGACGGGCGCGAGAATCTGTGCGAACGGCAGTACAACACCGGCTATTCCCGTGACGGCGGCTACGCCGAGTACGCGCTCGCGGACGCGCGTTTCGCCGTCCCTGTCCCCGACGACATCTCGCCCATCGATGCGGCCCCGCTCACCTGCGCCGGTGTCACCACCTACGCCGCGGTGAAAGCCGCTCGCGTCGTGCCCGGGGAGCGGGTGGTGGTCTTCGGGATCGGCGGCCTCGGCCATCTGGCCGTGCAGTACGCACGGCTCGTCGGCGCGCAGGTGATCGCCGTCGACGTCACGGAGGAGAAGCTGGAGCTCGCCGTGCAACTCGGGGCGGATCACGCCGTGAGCGCGTCCGAGGTCGATCCGGTGCTGGCGATCCAGCATCTCGGCGGGGCGGACGTGGCGATCGTCCTGGCCGTCGCGCCCAGCGTCTTCGACCAGGCGTTCCGATCCCTCAACAGGGGAGGCCGGCTCGTGCTCGTGTCGCTCCCCGCGCAGGGGACGCTGACCGTTCCGGTCTTCGACACCGTGCTGAAGGGCATCTCGATCATCGGCTCGATCGTCGGCACGCGGCAGGACCTGGCCGAGGTGTTCGCCCTGCACGCGGCAGGGCGAACGAAAGTGATCGCCGCACCACGCGATCTGCGGGACGTGAACGCGTCCGTCCAGGAGGTGCTCGCCGGTCAGGTGCCCGCCAGGCTCGTCTTCGTCTACGATTCGGCGTTGCCCATCGAGGACGTGACAACGACCGCCGAATCGTCGGGAAGCGACAGCTGACGAACGCGGCGGGCCTGTCGCCGGCGTGCGGGTGCGGGTATGCTCGCGGCCAACGAAAGGGTCATCGATGAGCCGCGACAACGACAAGAACGACGAACTGCGCGAGGAGCACCAGGAGCAGGAGGAGCATCGCCAGGAGCTGCGTGACGACGTCCTCGACGAATCCGGAGGCGGCGTGGATGACTTCGGCTCGCAGGACGAGCGGCGCAAAGAGGGGCGCGGACGACTGTAGGACTACGGCGCGCAGCATGATCCCGTCCCCGCGGGCCGGGTTCGCCGCTAGCGGGCGCGCGCATCCGGTGCTGTCGCCTCCAGGGCGCGGATCAGGGACTGGGCGTCGAACGGGCCCACGTGGCGGCGGCCGTTGACGAAGAAGGTCGGGACGGCCGTGATGTCCATCGCCTCGGCGTCGAGCATGTCGTCGCGGACGCGGGCGGCGACCTCGGCGGAGTTGAGGTCGGCCTCGAAGCGTTCGACGTCGAGACCGAGCTCCTGAGCCCGTCGCACGATGTCGGAGGGCAGCTGGTGCTCCTGGTCGGCGAACAGGCTGCGCTCGAAGTCGAAGAAGCGGCCCTGGAGCGCCGCAGCCTCCGACGCCTCCGCCGCGGCCTGGGCGTTGGGGTGGTAGTGGCTGAGCGGGGCGTGGCGCCAGACGTAGCGCAGGTCGTCGCCGATCTCACGCCGGACCTCCTCGACCGAGCCGGTGGCCTTCAGGCAGAAGCCGCACTGGAAGTCGCCGTACTCGACCAACGTGTACCGGGCGTCCTCCCTGCCGTAGATGTGGTCGCGGCGCGGGTCGACGGGGCGCGCGAGAAAGCGGCCGCTCTCCTTGCCGGGGTGGCGCGCATCCGAGATCCGGAAGATCAGGGCGGCCAGCAGGAACGCGACGACGGAGGCGGTCAGTACGGCGACGCGCGCCTCGTTCTGCACGGCGGGGTCGTCGATCGCGAGGTCGATGATGAACAGCGAGATGGTGAACCCGATGCCGCACAGGGCAGCGCCGCCCGCGACGCGGTCCAGCGACAGCCCTGCGCCGAAATCGCCGATCCGGAAGACGCGCATCAGAGCACTCGACCCGAACACGCCGAGGAACTTCCCGGCGACCAGGCCGACCAGGATGCCCCAACTCACCGGGGATGTGACGGCGGCGGCCAGGATGTCCGGGCTCAGCTGCACCCCGGCGTTCGCGAGGGTGAAGAGGGGGAGGATCACGTAGGCGACATAGGGCGCATACGCCGACTGGAGACGCTCGTTGATCGAGATCGACTCCCGCAGGCTGTTCGCGGCCGCCCGCGCGTACTCGGTGTTCGGCGACTGGCGGAACGTGCGCGCGAGGTCGAGGGCGTGCTCGACGTCCCGCCGGTTCGGCCGGTAGACGGGCACGAGCAGCGCGATGGCGACGCCGGCGAGGGTGGGATGCACGCCGGAGGCGAGGAACGAGAACCAGACGATGATCGCGAGGGTCGCATACACCGGCCCCCGGCCGCCCCGCAGGTAGCGCGTGAAGAAGACCCCGACGAGGCAGACGGCCGCGACGATCAGCGGCACGGGGTTGAAGTTCTCGGTGTAGACGAGCGCGATGATACTGAGCGCTCCGATGTCGTCGACGACCGCCAGGGCCAGCAGGAACACCCGGAGACGCCCCGGCGCGCGCGGCCCGATCAGCGCGAGCGCGCCGACCAGGAATGCGGTGTCGGTGGAGATCACGACGCCCCAGGCGTGCTCCTGCCCCGAGCCGGAACTGATCAGGACGAACAACAGTGCAGGCACCACCAGGCCGGCGACGGCGGCCACGACCGGGATCACGGCGCGCGACCAGCTGGTCAGCTCTCCGATGGCGAACTCGCGGCGTACCTCCAGCCCGACCGTGAAGAAGAAGATCGCCATCAGGGCGTCGTTGACGAGGGCGTGCAGCGTGAAATCGAGGTGCACATCCTGGACGCCGACGGTGAAGTGGGTCTCCCAGAACGCCTCGTACGACGAGGCGGCGACGTTCGCCCACACGATCGCGGCGACGGTCGCGATGAGCAGCAGGAGCGCGCCGATCCTGTTCTGCCCCAGGTTCCGGATGCGCTCGGCGATGGAGGGCCGGCGGGCGCCGGACTGCGGCAGGTCGGGGTCGGGCGACCGCTCGATGACGGTCAGTCGGGTCATCCCAATATTCTGGCGCGCCGGAGACGGTTTGTGGGATTTTCGGCGGAATCGGGGGTGCTCGCCGCTGCCCGGGGTGGCCTGCCGTGCGACCCGGATCGGCTACGTTAGGTTGGCCTCATCAACAGTTCGCCCCCCGTCGACTGGAGTTCCCGGAAATGCCTTTCGCTCGTCAGCGCCTGCGGCACGAATTCGCCGTGCGTCACGTCACCGTCCGCCGTGTGAGCAGGATCGTGCCGACGATGGTGCGCGTCACCTTCAGTGGCAAAGACCTGGATGGGTTCACGAGCGCAGGGCCGGCCGACCACGTGAAGGTGTTCTTCCCCGACCAGCAGTCCGGGATGCTCGTGGTGCCGACCGTGACGCCGGAGGGCATCGAGCCGCCGGAGCACGGGACGCCGATCGCGCGCGACTACACGCCGCTCGCATTCCGGGCGGCGGCCGACGGGAACGCGGCCGAACTGGACATCGACTTCGTGCTGCACGGCGACGAAGGGCCGGCGTCGGCGTGGGCGGCGCGTGCGACGCCCGGAGACGTGGTCGCCATCGGCGGCCCGCGCGGATCGCAGCTCGCGCCGGAGGGCGTCGGGCGGCTGATCCTGGTCGCCGACGAGACGGCACTGCCCGCGGCGAGCCGGTGGCTGGCCGCTGTCGACCCGGCCGTCCCCGTGACGGCGCTGTTCTTCGTGGCGGACGAGAGCGTGTCCGGGTATCTGCCCGCGGAGGTGGCGGAGCGCGTGGATGCGCGGTGGCTGAGTGGCAGTGGCGCCGGCGCTGGTGGCGCCGGTGGCGCATCCACTGTCGAGGCGGCGCTGCGGGAGCTGGGGCCGATCGGCGGTGACACGTACGTGTTCCTGGCGGGGGAGGCCGGGGCGCTCATCCCGTTGCGGCGCTACCTGCGCAGGGAGCTGGGGCTGCCGGCCGAGCAAGTCTCAGCGAGCGGGTACTGGAAGCGCGGCGTCGCCGCGCTCGACCACCACGCGCCGGTGGACCCGAGCGACCCGGACTGAGCGGGCGGCACTGAGCGAGCGCACCTCGGCGTACGACCGAATGTTGCGCGAGGGTGCGCGCATCCACGCCGGGATTCGTACAGTTGCTGCATGGCTGACGTCGAGACCAGGCAGATCCACGCCGGTGCCGTCATGGACGCGCAGACCAGCGCGCGGGTGACCCCGATCTACCAGACCGCCGGGTACGTGTTCTCCGACTTCGACGACGGAGAGGAGCGGTTCGCCGGGCGCAGCACGATGCGGGCGTATTCGCGCAACGAGAACCCGACCAATCAGGTGGCGGGGCGGCGTCTGGCCGACCTGGAGGGCGGGGTCGACGGGATCGTCGTGGCCAGCGGGCAGGCGGCCATCGCGGCGGCGCTGTTCTCGCTCGCTCGTGCCGGAGACCACATTCTGGCCACGTCGTCGCTGTACGAGGGGACGCGGGAGATGTTCCGCGGCGCTCTGCAGCGCCAGGGGCTGGACGTCGAGTACGTCGCCGACGACGCCGACGAGGCGGAGTGGGCGTCGCGGATCACCGACCGCACGAGGGCGGTGTACACCGAGACCATCCCGAACCCGCTGAATCAGGTGGTCGACCTGGAGCGGCTGGCCGGGATCGCCCACCGGGCCGGCGTCCCGCTCGTGGTGGACAGCACGGTGGCGACGCCGTATCTCTGTCGCCCGATCGAGTGGGGCGCCGACATCGTGATCCACTCCACCTCCAAGTGGCTGGCGGGGCACGGGGCGGTGATCGGCGGGGCCGTGATCGACGGGGGGACGTTCGACTGGGCGGCCAACGCCGACCGGTTCCCGCACCTGGTGGATGCGCCGCGGCCGGGCGTCCCGTCGTACGTCGAGCGCTTCGGGGCCGGCGCATACCTCGGCTACCTGCGCACGGTGACGGTGCTCGAGTACGGGCCGACGGTGCCGCCGACCAGCACGTTCCTGCTGCTGCACGGGATCGAGACGCTGTCGCTGCGGATGGACAAGCACATCCGGAACGCGCAGGAGATCGCGGAGTGGCTGGCCGGGCGTCCCGAGCTGGCGGCGGTGCACTATCCGGGGCTGGCGGGCGACCCGTTCTACGAGCGGGCGCAGAAGTATCTTCCCCTCGGGCCCGGGTCGATCGTCAGCATCGACCTGGCGGGTGGCAGGGAGGCGGCGCGGCGGTTCATCGACGCGCTCGAACTGGTCACGCCGATGACGCACATCGGCGACGTCCGCACGCTCGCGATCCACCTGGGCAGCACGATCCACGCCAAGCTGACCGAGCAGGAGCGACGGGATGCGGGGATCACGCCGGGCCTGGTGCGACTGTCGATCGGGCTGGAGAGTGCCAGGGATGTGATCGCCGACCTGGAGCGCGGACTGGTGGCCGCGGGGGCGTAGCGGGCGGTCAGGCCGGGACGGGCGGGGATCCGGCGTCGGCGTGGGGGCGGGAGGCGGCCCGGGCGCGGACGGTGGCCGCGATGCGGCGGACCGCCTCGGAGATGGTGGCGGGGTCGCAGGCGATGTTCATCCGGGCGAAGCCGTGGCCGCCCGTGCCGAAGGTCGGGCCCGAGTTGAGGGCGACGCGGGCGTCGGCGAGGAGGGTGGCGGCGGGGTCGTCGCCGAGGCCGAGGGCGCGGAGGTCGAGCCAGACCAGGTAGCCGGCGTCCGGTTCGACCACCCGGACCTCCGGCAGGTGGATGCTCAGCTCGCCCACCAGGAGCCGGTAGTTGTCCGTGATCCGGTCGACGGTCTGGTGCAGCCAGGTCTGCGCCTCGTATGCGGCGATGTTGGCGTGGAGGCCGATGATGCTGGTGCGGGCGGCGAGCTCTTCGGGGAACCGGGTGAGCATCGCGGCGGAGTCTGCGTCGTTCGCGACGGCGACGGCGCACTTGAGGGCTGCGAGGTTCCAGCCTTTGCTGGCGGAGGTCACCGTGACGGAACGGACCCCCGCCCCGGTACACGCGACGGCGAACGGCGTGAACGGAGAACCGGGATGCGCGAGCGGAGCGTGCACCTCGTCGCTCACCACGAGCACGTCGTACTCGGCGGCGAGGCGCGCGAGCTCGCGCAGGCTCTCCCTGCTGTGCGAACGGCCGGTGGGGTTGTGCGGGTTGCAGAGGAGGAACGCATCCACCCCGGTGGCGAACGCGCGCTCGATGGCCGGAAGGTCGAGCGACCATCCCGCGTCTTCGCGCAGCGGCACGTCGACGGCCTCCGCGCGGGCCTCTCCGACCATCTCGGAGAAGGGCGCGTAGACGGGAGGGGTGAGCACGACGCGGCCGCCGACGCTCGGCACCGCCAGGCGGAGCGTCTCGAGCACCCCGACGGTCACGTCCGTGGCCAGGTGCACGCGGGACTCGTCGACCTGCCAGCCCCACGCGGCGGAGGCGAACCCGGCGAAGGCCGCGGCCAGCGGACCGGGGGAGTCGAGGTAGCCGGTGTCGGAGCGCAGCAGGTGGTCGATCGCGGTCTGAGCGACGGAGGGCGCGATCTCGAAATCCATCTCGGCCACCGACATCGGAAGCACATCGGCGGGGAACCGGTGCCACTTGATGCTGGTCCTGCGTTCGCGCAGGTCGGCGAGGGGTCGCGCGTGAATGCCACTCATGGGACAACTGTCCTCGGCTGCGGCTCCGAGCGCCAACGGGCTGTCGAAAACTGAAACAATCCGGGCGAGCGCCGCCCGGAATCCACGTCAGACGGCGGCGTCCCCCGACGTGTCGCGGCGCGCCCTGACCTCCTGCTCCAGCTGCCGGATGCGCTCCTGCCGCTGGTGGTACGCGATCTCCTCCTCGACGGCGGCGAGCTGCTCCTCCGTGCTGAGCGGGCGCGTGCGGTGGCTGCTCTGCTGCTGCGGCGCCTGCTGCTCCTCGCGCACGATGACCGTGCGCCGCGGACGGGGCGCACTCTGCGCGTACTCGCGCCCCAGCGCGAACCACAGGATGCTGCCGATCAGCGGAAGCAGGATCACGATGAACACCCAGGCCAGCTTCGGCAGGTGCCGCACCTGGTCGGACGGACGCAGGATGATGTCCACCAGGGCGAAGACGAACAGCGTGAGCGCGAGCAGCGGAACGAGCAGCATGGCCCGATCCTATGGGAACGCTGTGTCCCCTGGCCATGCTGCCCGCGCTCGCCGCCCGCGCTCGCCGCCCGCGCTCGCCGCGCCGGTCAGCCGAACGGGATGGCGCCGAGCACGACGCCGAACGTGAGCATCACCAGCGACACCACGAGTGCACGCCAGAGGACCTTCTTGTGGTGGTCGCCGAGGTTGACGTTCGCCAGGGACACCAGCAGCAGGATCGCGGGCACCAGTGGGCTCTGCAGGTGAACGGGCTGGCCGATGATCGACGCCCTGGCCATCTCCACCGGGCTGATGCCGTATGTCGCCGCCGTCTCGGACAGGATCGGCAGGATGCCGAAGTAGAACGCGTCGTTCGACATGAAGAACGTCATCGGGATCGAGAGCAGGCCGGTGATCACGGCGAGGAACGGCCCCATCGACGCGGGAACCACATCCACCACCCAGTTGGCCATCGCGGTCACCATGCCCGTGCCGTTCAGCACTCCGACGAGCACCCCGGCGGCGAGGACCATCGACACGACGCCGACGATGCTCGGTGCGTGCGCGACGATCTCGTCCGCCTGGCTGCGCAGCTTCGGGAAGTTGATCACCAAGGCGAGCGCGGTGCCGACCATGAAGATGTACGCCAGCGGCAGCACGTCGAGCACGAGCAGCACCATCACGATGAGCGTGAGGGCGAGGTTCACCCAGATGAGGCGTGGACGGAGGGTGGCGCGGTTCGGGTCGAGCATGGTGTCGGTCATCGCGGTGTCCCCGCGGTCGGGCTTCGCGCCGGATACCGTGACGATGCCGGTGGTGTCGACCGAGCCGCGCGCGCCGGGAGCAGCCTGCGTTCCACGGACCAGCCGCCCGCCCTGGAACAGCGAGAACCGGCCGGTGGATGCGCTGCCCGCGCCGACCGTCTCCGCCTCCTGCAGCATCGGAGTCGCGAGGGCCAGCGTGCCGAGCCGGCGGCGCTCGCCGAGGCCGAGCATCCAGATCAGCGTGAACGCCACGACCAGGCCGACGCCGAGCGAAGGGAGCATGGGCACGAAGATGTCCGTCGGGGAGACGCCCAGCGCCGACGCCGCCCGGGCGGTCGGGCCGCCCCACGGGACGATGTTCAGGGTGCCGTTGACCAGGCCGGCGACACAGGTGAGCACGACAGGGCTCATCCCGAGCCTGAGGTAGATCGGCAGCATCGCAGACGTGGTGATGATGAACGTGGTCGACCCGTCGCCGTCGAGGGACACGGCTCCGGCGAGGACGGCCGTGCCGATGACCACCTTGGCCGGGTCGTTTCCGAGGAACCGGACGATGAACCGGATGAGCGGATCGAACAGCCCGACGTCGATCATGATGCCGAAGAACATGATCGCGAACATCAGCAGCGCGGCGGTCGGCGCGAGGTCGCCGATGGCCTTGAGGATCATGTCGCCGAGCCCGAGGCCCGCCCCGGCGAACAGCCCGAAGATGGTCGGAACGAGGATGAGGGCGACCATCGGCGTCAGCCGTTTGGTCATGATGAGCGCCATAAAGGTCAGGATCATGGCGAATCCGAGGATGACGAGCACGCCGACTCCTTTGTCGTAGCGGATGGGACGGTGACACGCTACGAGGGGATACGGCGCCCGGCCGGGTATCGCGCGTTCCGGAACGATCTGCGCATTCTCCGGGTTCTGCGCATTCTGCTCATTCGGCGGCGGGCGGTACCGACGCCTACCCTGGGTGGGACACGAAGGAGTCTCGGGATGCGGTTCGCCAGCCATGTGCTGCTCCTCCAGCTGGCCACGGTGTCCGCCGTCGTCGCGGTGAGCGCCGGGGTGTTCACCGTGCTCGGCGTGCAGCAGCTGCAGCGGGAGGCCGAGTCGTCGGCGCTCGCCATCGCGCGGACCGTCGCGGAAGACGTGGAGGTGCGCGCGTCGGTGGCCGAGTTCAGCGAGGACCCGGGAACGCCGACGCACGCTGCGGTGGCGGCCGGTCCGTTGCAGCCGCTCGCCGAGGCTGTGCGGACGCGCACCGGAGCGCTGTTCGTCGTGATCACCGACGACCACGGCATCCGGCTCGCGCATCCGGATGAGAGCAGGCTGGGCGAGCGGGTGAGCACGAGCTTCGAGGACGCGGTCGCCGGGCGGGAGACGGTCTCCTGGGAGACCGGGACGCTGGGCGAGTCGGCGCGGGCGAAGGTGCCGGTGTACGCGTCGGGCGGCGGGGGCAGCGGTGCCCCGGTGGGCGAGGTCAGCGTCGGGTTCGCGCGGGCGAGCGTGTTCACCGAGCTGCCTGGGCTCCTCGGCGGGATCGCGGTGACGGCGGTTGTCGCGCTCGCGATCGGCGTCGTCGCCTCCGTGCTCATCCGCAGGAGGCTGACCAGGCTGACCATCGGATTGCAGCCGGAGGAGCTGGCCGTCCTCGTGCAGGACCAGGCCGCCGTGCTCGACGGCGTCGGTGAGGGCGTGCTCGCGCTGACGCCCGGCGGCGAGGTGAGCGTCTGCAACGAGCGCGCCGCCCGGATGCTCGGGCTGACGCATCCCGTCGGGTCGCCCGCGCGGGAGCTCGGTCTGCCCGCCCCGCTCGCGCGGCTGCTCGCGGACGCGGGAGGAGCGACGGGGGAGGCCGCGCAGGATGTCTTCGTGGCGGACGGACGCGTCGTCTACGTGGATGTGCGCCGCGTCGAGCGCGACGGCCACGACCTCGGAACCGTGGCCGTGCTGCGCGACCGCACGGACCTCGACGCGCTCGCCAGGCGGCTCGACGCCGTCGCGACGATGACCAACGCGCTGCGCGCGCAGCGGCACGAGTTCGCGAACCGGCTGCACGTGGTCGCCGGGCTGATCGACGCCGACCGGGTGCCGGATGCGCGCAGCTACCTCGCCGACGTGGTGGCACGGGGTCCGCTGAAGTTCCCTGTCGAGCACGCCGACCGCATCCAGGAGCCGTACCTGCAGGCGCTGCTCGGGGCGAAGGGCATCGAGGCGGCGGAGCGCGGCGTGCTGCTGACGCTGGGCGCCGAGACTCTCGTGACCGGCGCCGTCGCGGAGCCGGAGGACGTGGCGACCGTGCTCGGCAACCTGATCGACAACGCCATCAGCGCCGCCGTCGACGGCGAGGAGCCGCGCTGGGTGGAGGTGGAGCTGCTCGATGACGGGGCAGACCTGTTCCTGACGGTCGCGGACTCCGGTGCGGGGGTTGCCGACCCCTCCGCCCTGTTCGAGCGCGGGGACGACCGGGAGCGCGCGGGAGCGGACGCGGTGCACGGCCACGGGTTCGGCCTGCCGCTCTGCCGCGACATCGCGCGGCGCCGCGGAGGCGACGTGTGGCTGGTCGACGCGGGCGGTGATGCCGGCGGCGCCGTGCTCTGCGCGCGGCTGCCGGGCACGATGCATCCGGAGCCGGTCGGCACCGCAACAGAAGGGAGTCGCCCGTGAGCGACGACATCCGGGTCCTCGTCGTCGACGACGACTTCCACGTGGCGGGGCTGCACAGCGACGTCGTCGCCTCGCGCCCCGGTTTCGCGGCCCTGGATCCCGTCCACACCGCCAGGGAGGCGCGCGCCGTCGTGCGCGACAACGCGCCGGACCTCGTGCTGCTCGACGTCTACCTGCCGGACGGCGACGGCCTGGCGCTGCTCGCCGAACTCGACGTGGATGCGTTCGTCATCAGCGCGGCGACGGACGGCGCGACCATCCGGCGCGCCCTGCGCTCCGGCGCGTTGACCTACCTGATCAAGCCGTTCGACGCCCGCCTGCTCTCCGACCGGCTGGATGCGTACCTGCGCTACCGCAACGTGCTGCGCGACGACAGGGGAGCCGACCAGGAGGCGGTCGAGCGGGCGCTGCGCATCCTGCACTCCGGCGACACCGGAGCGGCGTCGTCGTCGCGGTCGGCCACGGAGCAGCTGGTGCTGGCGCAGCTCGACGGCGGAGAGGTGACGGCCGCGGACGTCGCGGCGGCGACCGGGGTGTCGCGGGCGACGGCGCAGCGCTATCTCGCCGCGCTCGCCGCCCGCGGACTGGTCGAGGTTGCACTGCGCTACGGCACCACCGGTCGTCCGGAGCACCGCTACCGCCGCGCGTGACCCCCTGCGGCTACCTCCTGCCCGCTACTCCCAGGTCATGAACGGCCGGATCTCCAGCTGGCCGTTGCGCGCCATCGGATGCTTCGCGGCGATCTCGATGGCCTCGTCGAGGCTCTCGCACTCGAGGATGTCGAAACCGCAGATCCACTCCTTGGTCTCCGCGAACGGCCCGTCTGTGACGTGACGCTTCCCGTCGCGCACCCGCACGACCGTGGACTTCGCCGGAGGCTCGAGCACCTCGCCGATCACGCGCTTCCCGCTGGCGTCGAGCTCGTCGACCCAGAGGTTCACATCCGATTCGTCCGACTCGGTGTCTGGGCTGGAGTCGGTGACCACGAACATCATGTACTTCATCGTTCATCCTTTCGCTTCGCGAACGCTTCACCCCCACGTCGAACGAGGACACCCGCTGATCGACATTCTGCAGCGAAAAAAGTTCGCGGGCCCGATTTGGCTCAGCGCTGCGGTGCCGGACCGGTGGATGCGCGCACCACGAGGCGCGTCGGAAGGACGGTGGCCGCCGCGGGCTCCGGGCGGGATTCGATCTCGGCGATGAGCAGCTCGACGGCACGGTGGCCCGTCGCCTCGAACTCCTGGTGCACCGTGGTCAGCGGCGGCCAGAACGAGTCGGACTCCGCCATGTCGTCGAAGCCGACCACGCTCACGTCCTCCGGGACGCGGCGGCCGTTCTCGTGCAGGGCGCGCAGCACGCCGAGCGCCATCTGGTCGTTGGCGGCGAAGACGGCCGTGATCTCCGGATGCGCGGCGATGGTCTTGCCGTGCTCGTATCCGGCGGTCGTCGACCAGTCTCCCGGCATCGGTTCCGGCACCGGACGGCCGGCGGCCTCGAGCACGGAGCGCCAGGACTGCTCACGGCGGGTGGCGGAGTACGAGTCTGCCGGGCCGGAGACGTGCCAGACCGTCTCGTGACCGAGCGAGAGCAGGTGCTCGGTGGCGAGCCTGGCGCCCTGCGCCTGATCGGTGTCGACCTGCGGGTAGTCCGCGCGGGCCGTCGAGTCGATGACCACCACGGAGAGGCCGGGTGGCAGTTCCACGTCCGCGCGGTCGACGATGTGCGCCTCGATGACGATGATGATGCCGTCGACCGCCTGTTCGAGCAGCCGGGAGAAGGCGACGGACACATCCTGCTGGGTGGGGTGCTCGACCGGCACGAGGTTGATCGAGTATCCGGCGCGGGCGGCCGAGACGGCGATGGCGTCGAGAGTGCGCATGTTGCCGTACGACGACAGCGTGAACATCACAACGCCGATGCTGCGGAAGTGACCGGAGCGCAGCGCCCTGGCCGCGCGGTTCGGGCGGTAGCCGAGCGCCTGCATCGAGGTGAGGACGCGGTCGCGGGTGGCGGGCTCGACGTTCGTGAGCCCGTTGGCGACGCGGGAGACGGTCTGCGTGGACACTCCGGCGTGACCGGCGACGTCGGCGAGCGATGGCCCCCGTCTGGCGCGGGTGCGTGCGCTGTTCGGCTCGGTCATCGCGCCGCCCTTTCCGTGAAGGTGTGTGTCGTCTGCTGAGCCAACTCTGGCAGATCCGGAACTCGGACTTGCGCCATGTTGACGTCAACATGCTAGTGTAGCCCCGCTGATGTTGACGTAAACATCGGCGTGACGACAAGGAAGACCACATTGACAACGACGTCCGCACCCCGTAGCGCAGCCCTCAGCGCGCCGCGCCGACGCCACCGTCGCGACTGGCGCGGCTGGGCGTTCGTAGCCCCGTTCCTGATCGTGTTCGCGGCCATGATCGTCGCGCCCGTGATCTACGCGATCTATCTCAGCCTGTTCCGGCAGCAGCTCATCGGAGGCAACGCCTTCGTCGGCCTGGAGAACTACATCGCCGTCTTCACCGACGCGAAGTTCTGGGAGTCGCTCGGTCGCGTCACCGTGTTCCTGGTGGTGCAGGTGCCGATCATGCTGGTGCTCTCCCTCACGGCGGCACTCGCCCTGGACAGCGCCCGCCTCCACGGCGCCGGCTTCTTCCGGATCGCGATCTTCCTGCCGTACGCGGTGCCCGGTGTCGTCGCCGCCCTCATCTGGGGCTTCATCTACGGTGACCAGTTCGGCCTCACTGCAAGCCTCAACGACCTGCTCGGCACCAGCTTCGCCCCGCTGAGCGGCTCCTGGATCCTCGGCTCCATCGGCAACATCGTCACCTGGGAGTTCATGGGCTACAACATGCTCATCTTCTACGCGGCGCTCAAGGTCATCCCGGGCGAGCTGTACGAGGCGGCCGAGATCGACGGCGCCGGCGCGATCCGCACAGTGTTCAGCATCAAGATCCCGGCCGTTCGCGGCGCCATCGTGATCGCCACGATCTTCTCGATCATCGGCAGCTTCCAGCTCTTCAACGAGCCGAACCTGCTGAAGCCGCTGGCACCGAACGCCATCTCCAGCTACTTCACCCCGAACATGTACGCATACAACCTCTCGTTCGCCGGTCAGCAATTCAACTACGCGGCCACCGTCGCGATCGTCATGGGCGTGCTCACCGCAGTCATCGCCTACGTCGTGCAGTTGCGCGGCTCGAGGAAGGAGAACGCCTGATGGTCGCCATCGCCCCCGAACGCGAGGGCCGCACCCCGGCGCGGCGCGCATCCCGTGCATCCGGATCGTCGGGCGCCGCCCGCCGCAACCCGCGGCAGCGCCGGTCGATCGTGCTCACCATCGTCATGGTGATCTTCACGATCTACTCGATCGTCCCGCTGGTCTGGCTGATCGTGAACGCCACCAAGACCCAGCCGGAGCTGTTCTCCTCGTTCGGCCTCTGGTTCGGCAACGGGTTCTCGCTGTTCCAGAATATCGCGGACACCCTCACCTACCGCAACGGGATCTTCCTGCAGTGGTTCGGCAACACCCTGCTCTACGTGGTGGTGGGCGCCGGCGGCGCGACCCTGCTGGCGACCGTCGCGGGATACGGGCTCGCGAAGTACAACTTCCCCGGCAAGCGCGCGGTGTTCGCCATCGTCCTCGGTGCCATCGCGGTGCCGGGAACCGCCCTCGCCGTCCCGACCTTCCTGATGTTCAGCCAGGTGGGCCTGACGAACACGCCGTGGGCGGTCATCCTGCCGTCGCTGGTCAGCCCGTTCGGCCTCTACCTGGTCTGGACGTACGCGTCGGAGGCCATCCCGACCGAACTGCTCGAAGCGGCCAGGATGGACGGCGCGGGCGAGTTCCGCACCTTCTTCACCATCTCGCTGCGGCTGCTCGCCCCCGGCATCGTCACGGTGCTGCTGTTCGCGATCGTCGCCACCTGGAACAACTACTTCCTGCCGCTGATCATGCTGAGCGACCCGCAGTGGTACCCGCTCACCGTCGGCCTCGGCCAGTGGAGCGCGCAGGCCATCGGCGTCGGCGCGCAGCCGATCTACAACCTCGTCATCACGGGCTCGCTGCTCACCATCGTGCCCATCGTCATCGCCTTCCTCTTCCTGCAGCGGTTCTGGCAGTCGGGGTTGAGCGCCGGAAGCGTCAAGCAGTGACGGGAGACCGCTGCTTGCACCCGCACCACCCCTCCCACGGGCGTCCTGCCCAGCACACACCCTCATCCCGATGAAGTGAATGAAGTGAAAGGAACACCATGAAGCGCATCTCGCGTTCGTCGGTGCTTCGACGCGTCGCGACGGCCATCGCCGTCAGCGCCGTGATCGGCGCGTCGCTCGCCGCCTGCTCCGGCGGCACCGCAGCATCCGGAGGCAGCTCCTCCGACATCGAGGCGGCACTGAAGGAGGGCGGCACGATCACGTACTGGTCGTGGACCCCGTCGGCAGAGGCCCAGGTCGCCGCGTTCGAGAAGCAGTACCCGAAGGTGAAGGTCAAGCTGGTCAACGCCGGCACGAACACCACCGAGTACACCAAGCTGCAGAACGCCATCAAGGCGGGCTCCGGCGCCCCGGATGTCGCCCAGGTCGAGTACTACGCCATCCCGCAGTTCGCGCTCGGCAAGGCTCTCGTCGACCTCAAGCAGTACGGCTTCGACAAGCTGAAGAGCGACTACACGCCCGGCCCGTGGGGCTCCGTGAACGTCGGCGGCGAGCTCGTCGGCCTCCCGCAGGACTCCGGCCCCATGGCCATGTTCTACAACAAGACGGTCTTCGACAAGTACGGCATCGCCGTGCCGAAGACCTGGGACGAGTACGTGGATGCCGCCACCAAGCTGCACGCGGCAGACCCGACCAAGTACATCACCAGCGACTCGGGTGACTCCGGCTTCACCACCAGCATGATCTGGCAGGCCGGCGGCCGTCCGTTCCAGGTCGACGGCACCAAGGTGTCGATCAACCTCCAGGACGACGGCACCAAGAAGTGGACGGGCACCTGGAACAAGCTCGTCGAGAACAAGCTGCTCTCCTCCGTCCCCGGCTGGAGCGACGACTGGTTCAAGGCGCTCGGCAACGGCTCCATCGCCACCCTCGTCACCGGCGCCTGGATGCCCGGCGTGCTCGAGTCGTCGGTGAAGGACGGCTCCGGCCAGTGGCGCGTCGCTCCGGTCCCGACCTACGACGGCACCCCGGCCAACGCCGAGAACGGCGGCGGCGGCCAGGTCGTGCTCAAGCAGAGCAAGAACCCGGCGCTCGCCGCCGGCTTCCTCAAGTGGCTGAACAACAGCCCGGAGTCGATCAAGGTCTTCCTGCAGTCCGGCGGCTTCCCGTCGACCACGAAGGACCTCGAAGCGAGCGACTTCCTCGCCTCTGCGCCCGACTACTTCGGCGGCCAGAAGATCAACGAGGTGCTCGTCGACGGTGCGAAGAACGTCTCGACCGGCTGGCAGTACCTGCCGTTCCAGGTCTACGCGAACAGCATCTACGGCGACACGGTCGGCCAGGCGTACTCGAACAACAGCGATCTGAACACAGGCCTGCAGGCCTGGCAGAAGTCGCTGGTCGACTACGGCAACCAGCAGGGCTTCACCGTCACCGGCAAGTAAGCAGCACACAGCACGACAGTGGATGCGGCCGGTCGCCCGACGCGGCCGGCCGCAGCCACGGAACAAGCACGAACACCGGCGCCCCGGCGGGCGCGGACGACACGATGGAGACGACGGCACCGATGGCTACGGGCACAGCAGACACCGACACCCGGGACACGGGCACCCGGGAGACCGGGACCGCCACGGCGGAGCGGCCTGCCCGGTTCGAGATCGGCGAGCGCGACTTCCTGCTCGACGGCGAACCGTTCCAGGTGATCTCCGGCGCGCTGCACTACTTCCGCGTGCACCCGGGGTTGTGGGCCGACCGCATCCACAAGGCCAGGCTGATGGGGCTGAACACCATCGAGACCTACGTGCCGTGGAACCTGCACGAGTCGGTCGAAGGCACCTGGACCGCCGAGGACGGCCTCGACCTCGGCGCGTTCCTCGACGCCGTCGCCGCGGAGGGGATGCGCGCCATCGTGCGCCCGGGCCCGTACATCTGCGCCGAGTGGGTCAACGGCGGCCTGCCGGCCTGGTTGACCGCCGAGCCCGGCGTCGGCATCCGCCGCAGCGAGCCGCGCTACCTCGCGGCGGTCACCCGCTACCTGCGCGAGGTCTACGCGATCGTCGCCCCTCGGCAGATCGACGAGGGCGGCCCCGTCGTGCTCGTGCAGATCGAGAACGAGTACGGCGCGTACGGCGACGACAAGGACTACCTGCGGGCGCTCGTCGACGTGACCCGCGCATCCGGGATCGTCGTGCCGCTGACCACGGTCGACCAGCCGCAGCCCGCGATGCTCGAGAACGGCTCCCTCCCGGAACTGCACCGCACGGCGTCGTTCGGCTCGCGTGCCGTCGAGCGCCTGGCCACCCTGCGCGAGCACCAGCCGACCGGACCGCTGATGTGCTCCGAGTTCTGGAACGGCTGGTTCGACCAGTGGGGCGAATACCACCACATCACCGCGCCGGAGGACTCGGCGGCCGAACTGGATGCGCTGCTCGCGGCCGGCGCGTCGGTGAACCTCTACGTCGTGCACGGCGGAACGAACTTCGGCTTCACCAACGGAGCCAACCACAAGGGCCACTACACGCCGATCGTCACGAGTTACGACTACGACGCCCCGCTCGACGAGGCGGGCAACCCCACGGCGAAGTACTGGGCGTTCCGGGAGACGATCGCCCGTCACGCGCCCGTTCCGGACGAGGTGCCCGTCGCCTCCGGCGCTGCGCCCGTCGTGACGAGCGCGTTCGACGCGGCGCTGCCGCTCGACGAGGTCCGCGCCGTCTTCTCCGGCTCCGTGGACGCCGAGCAGCCTCCGACGATGGATGCGCTCGGCCAGTACGGTCCGTTCGCCTCATACCGCGCATCCATCGACGCCGACGCCGGCTCGGTGCTCACGGTCGGCGAGGTGCGCGACCGCGCCTGGCTGACGCTCGACGGCGTCCCCGTCGGACGACTCGCGCGGGAGAACAAGGAGCGCGCGCTGGTGCTCCCGGGCGGCGGAGAGCTGCACATCTTGATCGAGAACCAGGGGCGCGTCGACTACGGCACCCGCATCGGGGAAGCGAAGGGGCTGATCGGTCCGGTCGCCGTCGACGGGCGCGAGGTGACGGGATGGACCGTCGACCCGATCGACGTCTCCTCTTCTGCGGCGGTCGCTGGCATCGAGAGCGCGCTCGCCGCAGTGCGCCGCGAGGTCGTCGACGTGCTGTCCGGGCCGGTTTTCGCGTCGGGGACGTTCGAGCTGGACGAGCCCGCCGACCTCTACCTCGACACGAGCGGCTGGGGGAAGGGCGCCGTGTGGATCAACGGGTTCTGCCTGGGCCGGTACTGGTCGCGCGGCCCGCAGTACACGCTCTACGTCCCGGCGCCGATCCTCCGCGCAGGCACGAACAGCATCGTCGCGCTCGAACTCGAGATCGCAACGGACCCCGCGGTCCGCTTCGTCGCGCACCCGTCGCTCGGCCCGCTCGACCTCTAGCCGACGGCCCGCCGGGCCCGATGGCCCCGTGCAGAGGTGGACCTGGCCGCCGTCGCCGATGACAGGCCGGCGGCCAGGGGTCGGTGGGCGGCTAGATGCCGCGGGCGAGGCGGTAGTACGCCGCGTTCCAGCGCAGCGACTCGGTGAAGCCGCGGAGCGTGGTCTGCTCGTCGATGATCAGCAGCTCGGTCTCCGCCATCCTGGCGAAGTCCTCGAACGCCTGCAGGCCGACGGCGGTCGACATCACCGTGTGGTGCGCTGCCCCCGCCTCCAGCCAGGCCGTGGCGGAGGTCGTGAAGTCGGGGGCCGGCTTCCAGACCGCCCTGCCCACCGGCAGGTGGGGGAGCGGAGCGGTCGGCTCGACTACCTCGACCACGTTCGCCACCAGGCGGAACCGGTCGCGCATGTCCGAGAGCGCCACGACGACGGCGGGGCCGGGGTCGGCGGTGAACACGAGGCGCACAGGGTCGTCCTTGCCGCCGATGCCGAGGGGATGCACCTCGAGCGTCGCCTTCGTCGAGCTGAGCGCCGGGCTCACCTCGAGCATGTGCGCTCCGAGGATGCGCTCGTCGCCGGGGGTGAGGTCGTAGGTGTAGTCCTCCATCAGGGAGGCGCCGCCGGGGAGGCCGGCTCCCATCACGCTCGCCGCGCGCACGAGGATCGCGGTCTTCCAGTCGCCCTCCGCGCCGAAGCCGTACCCCTCGGCCATCAGCCGCTGCACGGCGAGCCCGGGCAGCTGCTTCAGCGCGCCGAGGTCTTCGAAACTCGTGGTGAACGCGCCGAAGCCGCCCTCTTCGAGGAACGACCGCAGGCCGATCTCGATCGCGGCGCCGTCCCGGAGCGAGGAGTGGCGCTCTCCGCCGCGGCGCAGCTCGGGCGCGACGTCGTAGAGGTCCTCGTACTCGGCGACCAGCGCGTCGATGTCCGACTCGGCGGCCGCCGCGACGGCGTCGGCCAGCTCGTTGACGCCCCAGGTGTTCACCTGCACGCCGAACCGCAGCTCCGCCTCCGTCTTGTCGCCTTCGGTGACGGCGACGAACCGCATGTTGTCGCCGAAGCGCGCCAGCTTGAGCGAGCGGGTGGCCGCCCAGCCCGCTGCGGCGCGCATCCACGTGCCGATCCGGGATGCGACGTCCGGGTTCGAGACGTGGCCGACGACCGTGGTGCGCGGAACGCCGAGCCGCGACTGGATGTAGCCGAACTCGCGGTCGCCGTGCGCCGCCTGGTTGAGGTTCATGAAGTCGAAGTCGATCTCGCCCCACGGAAGCTCGACGTTCGCCTGCGTGTGGAAGTGCAGCAGCGGCTTGCGGAGTGCGTCGAGACCGGCGATCCACATCTTCGCGGGGCTGAACGTGTGCATCCACGCGATGAGGCCGATGACGGCGTCGTCGGCGTTGGCCTCCAGGGCGATGCGGCGGATGGCGTCCGCGTCGGTGAGCACCGGCTTCCAGACGATGCGCACGGGGACGTCGCTGGAGGCGGCGAGCTGGTCGGCGATCGCGCGGGACTGCTCGGCGACCTGCGCGAGCGTCTCCGGGCCGTAGAGGTGCTGGCTTCCGGTGAGGAACCAGACCTCGTAGTGGTCGAGCGTGGTCGAGAGCTTCGGCATCAGCTGAGGGATCCTTCCGGGTTCTGTCCGTAGACGTTCTGGTAGCGGTGGTACAGGGCGTCGATGGCGTCCTGGGCGATGGGCACGAGCTCGCCGCCCTGCTTGGCGATGTGCACGGTGCGGGCGACGTCCTCCGTCATGACGGCGGCCTTGACCGCATCCCGGGCATCCCTGCCGATGGTGAAGACGCCGTGGTTCTGCATGAGCACGGCGCGCGAGCGGTGCCCGGTGAGCGTCGCGACGATGCCGCGGCCGATCGAGTCGTCGCCGATGATCGCGAACGGGCCGACGGGGATGTCGCCGCCGAACTCGTCCGCCATCGCCGTGATGACGCATGGGATGGGCTCGGCGCGCGCCGCCCACGCCGTCGCGTACGTGGAGTGGGTGTGGACGACGCCGCCCACCTCGGGCATGTTGCGGTAGACGTACGCGTGCGCTGCGGTGTCGCTGGAGGGGGAGCGGTCGGATCCTGCTGAGCCGGGGACGACGTCGCCGTCGAGCGTGCAGAGGATCATGTTCTCCGGCGCCAGGTCGTCGTAGTCGACGCCGCTCGGTTTGATGACGAACAGATCGCTGCCGGGGACGCGGCCCGAGATGTTCCCACCTGTCCAGACCACGAGGCCGTTGCGGGTGAGCTCCGCGTGCAGGGCGGAGACCTGCTCGCGCACGGCGCGGACGGCGGGCGTTTCGGTGTACTCGGTGGATCCGGTCATGCTGCAGGTCCTTCCAGGGGCATCGCGTCGACGGCCGCCTGCTCGATGGCGAGGCCGGAGCGGTAGCGGTCGAGATAGGAGGCGAAGCCGGCGACGTCGTCGGGGTCGGGGGTGGTGGTCTCGAACGCGAAGGTGCCGAAGACGGCGGTGCGCAGGTAGGTGTCCAGGTCGACGGGGGAGTCGGACGCGGAACCGGTGAACGCGGCGAGCACCGCGATGCCCCACGCGCCGCCCTCGGACGCCGTCTCGGAGACGGAGACCGGCGCATCCAGTGCCCCGGCGAGGAAGCGCTGCGCAACGCCAGCCGTGCGGAACATGCCGCCGTGGGCGAACATCCTGTCGAGCGCGACGCCCTCGTCGGCCAGCACGCGCATCCCGAGTGCGAGGACGCCGAAGACGCCGTACAGCTGGGCGCGGACCACGTTGCCGAGGGTGAACCGGCTCTCGGGGGTGCGGACGACGAGCGGCCGGCCCTCGGTGAGACCGGCGATGGGCTCGCCGGCGAGCGTGTTGTACGCGAGGATCCCCCCGGCGTCGCTGTCGCCGTCGAGCGCCTCGCGGAACAGCGTGTCGTAGACGGCGTCGGTGTCGAGGGCTGCCCCGGATGCGGCGGAGAACCGCGCGAACAGGCCGGCCCACGCCGCGAGCTCGCTCGCCCCGTTGTTGCAGTGCACCATCGCCACCTGATCGCCCGCGGGCGTCGTGACTAGGTCGAGTTCGTGGTGCAGGCCGCCGAGCGGGCGTTCGAGCACGACCATGGCGAAGATGCTGGTGCCGGCGCTGACGTTGCCGGTGCGCGGCGCGACGGAGTCCGTGGCGACCATCCCGGTGCCCGCGTCGCCCTCCGGCGGGCAGAACACGGCGCCGGGGCGCAGCTCGCTGGACGGGTCGAGGTAGGCGGCGCCCTCCGCGGTCAGCTCGCCCGCGTGCTCACCGGCGACGAGCACCTCGGGCAGCAGGTCGGCGACGCTTCCGGTCGGGAGGCGGTCGGCGGCGAGGGCGTCGTAGCGCGCGATCAGCTCGGCGTCGTAGCCCTTCGTGGACGAGTCGATCGGGAACATCCCGGATGCGTCGCCGACGCCGAGCACCGAGCGCCCGGTGAGCAGCCGGTGCACGTACCCGGCGAGCGTGGTCAGCGAGCGCAGCCGCGGAAGGTGCTGCTCGGCGTCGAGCACGGCCTGGTGCAGGTGGGCGATGGACCAGCGGAGCGGGATGTTCACGCCGAACAGCTCGGTGAGCTCGGCGGCGGCCGCTCCCGTGGTGGTGTTGCGCCAGGTGCGGAACGGGGCGATGGCCTCGCCGTGCTCGTCGAGCGGGAGGTAGCCGTGCATCATGGCGGAGACGCCGATGGTGCCGAAGCTCTGCGGGCGGATGCCGTGGCGGCGCTCCGCGTCGGCGACGAGGTCGGCGTATGCGGCCTGCAGGCCGGTGCGCACGGCGTCGAGGGAGTACGTCCAGATGCGGTCGACGAACTCGTTCTCCCACTCGTGCGAGCCCACGGCGAGCACGGTGGACGGGTCGTCCGCGTCGACCAGGCACGCCTTGATGCGCGTCGAGCCGAGCTCGATGCCGAGGGCCGTGCGGGCGGCGGCGATGGCGTCGTGGCCGGTGGCTGGGCCGGTCGCTGGGCCGGTCGCGGCTCCGGGCGCGTGGCTGTTCTCGTGGTCCGTCATCCGTCTCCCTCACACCAGTGTGACCGGTCACATTGCTGCATCAGTATCGCCCGCGCGCTCGCGCTCTGTCAATCCGGGGTCGCCCGCGAAGCCATCGAGTCCGGACTTATGCACGCTCCCCGCGGCGTGTCGCGTGCATAACTGCGGACTCGATTATCGGGGGGCGCCGGTGGAGGCCCGGAGGACGAGCGTGGGGGCGATGGGGGCGGCGAGCGGGGGCGCGGCGGATGCCGCGATCTCGGCGAGGAGGCGGGCGACGCAGCGGCGGCCCAGCTCACGGAAGTCCTGCCGCACCGTGGTGAGCGGCGGCGCGAAGTACGCGGCCTCCGGGATGTCGTCGAAGCCGATCACGCTCACGTCCTCCGGCACGCGGCGTCCGCTCTCGCGCAGGACGTGCAGCAGCCCGAGTGCCATCTGGTCGTTCGACGAGAACACCGCCGTCACGCCGTCTCCGCCCGACCCGTCGAACAGCGTGGCGCCGATGCGTGCTCCGGATGCGGAGGTCCAGTCGCCCGGCTCCGTCACGATCCCCTCCAGACCGTCCACCGCCAGCTCCGCGGTGAAGCCGCGCTGGCGGGCGGCCGCTTCCTCCCACTCGGCCGGTCCGGCGAGGTGGGCGATGCGCCGGTGCCCGAGGTCGAGCAGGTGCCGCACCGCCAGTCGCGCGCCGGCGAACTGGTCGACCACGACGCCGTCCTCTCCGGGCTCCTGCGAGCCGTGCAGCGTGACGAACGGGACGCCGGGCGCCGCCGAGCGGAGCGCATCCACCACCGGGCGTTCGGGGGCGACGACCACGATCCCGTCCACCGCCTGCGCCGCCAGGTGTTCGAGGGCGGCGTCCACCTCCTCCGCGGTGGTGTCGGCGACGTGGGCGACCGTCACGAAGTATCCGGCGTCGCGGGCGGCCTTCTCGACGGCGTCGATGCTGCTCGCCGGTCCGAACAGGGTGGAGGCGGACGACGCGAGCACGCCGATGGTCATCGAGCGCGCCGTGGTGAGCATCCTGGCGGCGCGGTTGGGGCGGAACCGCAGCTCCTCCATCGCGGCGAGCACGCGCATCCTGGTCTCGTCCCGGATGCTGGGGTGCTCGTTCATCACGCGCGAGACGGTCTGGCGCGACACCCCGGCGACCCGGGCGACGTCGCGCACGCCGGGCGCTCTGCTCTGGCCGTTGCTCTCCACGGTGAACACTGTATGGCCTGCAGCGGCGACCCCGGACCTGGAAGCTCGGAAGGTGGTTAGTGTAGCCTTACCTAAGTCTCGACCACCCGATCAGGAAGGCGCCCTGTGCCGTTGCTCGCACTCGAGAAGACCGACCGACCTGGCTACCGCCCATACCGCGCGACCGTCGTCGGTGTGCGGCAGCTCAGCCCGAGCTTCGTCCGCGTCACCTTCGCGTCCGACGCCTTCGACACGTTCGGCACGGACTGCCTCGACCAGCGCATCAAGATCGTCTTCCCCCTGCCGGACGGCAGCTTCTCCGACCTCGGCGCCGACAGCGAGGATGCGATGCTCGCCGGCGACTGGTACGACCGCTGGCGCTCCCTCCCCGACCACCTTCGCAACCCGTTCCGCACGTACACGGTCCGCGCGATCGACCAGGATGCGCGCCTCCTCGACGTCGACTTCGTCTCCCACGGCGACGGCGGCCCGGCCGCCCGCTGGCTCGCAGAAGCGGCACCGGGCGCCGAGGTGATCGTGGTCGGGCCGGACGCCCGCAGCATCCACTGCGGCACGGGCATCGACTGGCGGCCCGGCGACGCGAGCGACCTGCTCCTGGTCGGAGACGAGACCGCCGCCCCCGCGATCTCCGCGATCCTCGAAACCCTCCCGGCCGGCCGCCGCGCCCACGCGTACATCGAGGTGCCGGATGCGCGCGACAGCCTCGCGCTCAGCCACCCGGCCGGATGCACGGTCACCTGGCTCGACCGCGCGGGCGGGGACAACGGCTGCCGCCTCATCCCAGCGGTGCAGGACTGGCTCGCCGCGCATCCGGAGACGGTCGCGGGCGCATCCGCCACTCGCGAGCAGCGACTCGACGACGTCGACATCGACGTCGAGACCTTGTGGGAGAGCCCGGAGCAGGCGCCGAGCGGCTTCTACGCGTGGATCGCGGGGGAGTCGTCCACCGTGAAGACCCTGCGCAGGATGCTGGTGACCGGCAGCGGCATCGACCGAAGCCGCGTGGCGTTCATGGGGTACTGGCGGCTGGGGAAAGCGGAGTCGTAGGCGCGTGCGCCATGATCGACGTATGAGCGAAATGGGCGCCTGGGTCGTGGATCCTGTCACGCAGGAGGAGATCCTGGTGCCGCCGTCGCGCACCGCAGACGAGGCGATCACGCGCGCGGCCAAACTCCGGGACGGCGAGCTGACGGTGGTCCGAATCCTCCCGGAGCATACGGTTCGCTGGCCGCTCTGGATCGCAGAGGAGGGGCCAGTCGAGCCGGGGACGCTGGGAGTCAGTGCCGGGCTCGCGGAACGTCTGGCTGAGTGGAGCGCGCGCTGGGAGTGTCGGGCGATGAGTGGCTGGCTGAGCGCCGACGAGGCGGCCGGGTGGTTCGCCGACGGCCAGATGCTCGCCGACCTGCTGCAGGATGAGCTGTGGGAGTTCGCCGAGGTTCGCCGGGAATTCTGGGGCGAGTAGGTGCCGCGAAGGTCTTTCAGCACCGAAGTGTGCTTTGCGGAAATGCGGTGATAACCCGGTCGTTATTGTTTGCCCACCCCACTCGGGCATAGAAGGAGTAGACGATCTCGCCCGTACGCGTATTGACGAACATCAGTTCTGAGATCGCGCACGTAGTCTGGGCCGCGGCATTGCCCTGCTTGACGTCCGGCCACCATGTGACCTCGCCGATGGCACCCGCCATGAGATCATCCCAGGACTCAACCCCCTGGGAGGCAGAATTCCAGCCGCGTTGACGCGCGGCATCGAGTTTGCTCTGCCAGTCGCCCTCGTGCTTCGCGCGAATGTGCTTGTACCCCCATCCGGAGTACGCGTCGCCTTCGCCGCACTTAAGGCGGATGTCGTGCCCGACGCCGTCCCAATAGTGCGTGTAGGTCGAAAAGACATCGTCGCGATGGTTCAAGGAAAAGCAGCCAAACCACTGATCCCACCCGATGAGCCGCGATGACGCGGGACTGTCCACCGCGGGTTCTGTGAGGTCGAACGTGTACGCCGACATCGTGGATGCGTCGATTCTGGTGGGTTTGCCATCGTGACGTACGAAGAGTTGAACGTCTCCGCTCGAGGCGTTGACCTCATGGGCATTTGCGGCAACACTGCCGGATGCAATCAAGCTCATCGCTAGTGTCGTCGACGCGAGAATGCGCCATCTCATCTGCATGTCAATCGGCTCCGTTCGTGGGAATGAAGCCACTGTGACACAGCAGGGATGGAAAATTTCAATAAAGTATTTGCATACTAAAACAGAGTAGGCGCCGCCCGCCCTCAGCCCCCGCTGCTCTGCTTGTCGGTGCCCGCGAACGTTTCGGGGTAGTTGCTGAGCCACGACCAGTGGCTCACCGGCCAGCTGACCACGAAGGCGCGGCCGACCACGTCGTCGAGGGGGACGAAGCCCTTGCCGGGGTCGTCCATGTGGTAGCGGGAGTCTGCGGAGGCGTAGCGGTTGTCGCCCATCACCCAGAGCTTCCCGGCGGGGACCGTCACGTCGAAGGCCTTGGCGGAGACCGCCTGGACGCCGACCGGGAGGAGCACGTACGGCTCTTTCAGCGGGACGCCGTTGACGCTCAGCTGACCGAGGGCGTTGCAGCAGGTGATGTGGTCGCCCGGCAGGCCGATGACGCGCTTGACCAGGTGCTGGTCGCTGTCGGAGGCGCCGAGGCCGACGAAGTCGAGGACGGCGCCGACTCCCTTCTGCAGGGGGTTGGCGGTGCTGGGGGCCGGGGCAGGCAGCCAGCCGCCCGGATCCTTGAACACCACGACGTCGCCGCGCTGCAGGCCGAACAGTTTCGGCTGGAACTCGTTGACGATGATCCTGTCGTTGATCTGCAGCGTGTTCTCCATCGAACCCGACGGGATGTAGAACGAGCGGACCACGAACGTCTTGACCAGGAACGACACCAGCACGGCCACGAGGAAGATGACCACGACATCGCGCAGGAGCGATTTCCAGGTCGACTTCTTAGCGCCTCGGCGCGGGGTGGCTGTGGTGCTTTCGGTCACAATCTTTCACCGTAGCGTGCCGACCCTGTGAGCTGCATCCGACTCCCCGGTACCCCGCTTTGGGACCCTTGTGCTGGGTGTCCGCCGGTGAGAGCATTCAGTCACGGGCGCGCCGGTCCCACCGGCCGCCCGCGTGACGATGCGAAGAGCTCCGAAACACGCTGAGCAGTGGTCACGACGCGAACGTCCGCGCCGCGGCGATCGCGGCCGCGGCCAGGTGGGCGCGGGCAGGATCGGCGCCGTCGCCGTCGTCGCACTCTCTCTGATCTTCGGCACCCAGCAGACGGCCTTCGCCGCGGGATGCGACGCCGACGACACCGGATGCTCGACCTCCACGCCGGCACCGACCCCATCGCCCACCCCCTCCACCGGCCACGGTGACCCGGACGACTCGACGACGAGCCCCACGCCGACGCCCACCCCCACCCCGAAGCCGACCGAGACACCAACACCAACACCCACGCCGACCCCGACTCCCACGCCCACCCAGACACCCACCCCCACGCCAACACCGACACCAACCCCCACGCCCACCAAGACACCGACTCCCACCCCGACCCCCACCCCGCCTCCGACCACTCCCGCCCCCACCGACCAGGTCCCGCTCGAACCGTCCCCCGTCTTCGACAACGGCGTCACCCTCGACGATTCTCAGGTTCAGCAGGCCGCCCAGCTGGCCAGCGATCTGGCTTCCGCCCAGCAGACCCTCTCCGACGCCACGGAGGCGTCGCGCGGCGTGCAGCGCGAGAAGGACCAGGCCGTGGCCGCCGCCGACGCGCTCGCCGCGCAGGCGAAGGCGGCGAAGCAGCAGGCCGAACAGTCCGCCGGGTTCGCGACCGCCCTCATCCGGTCGCAGGGGTCGCGGTCGCTGACGATGGACCCGCTGACCGCAGCGCTCGCCAGCCCGGGCAACCTGCTCGACAAGCTGGGCGCCGTCGACCGGTTCCGGTCGGTCACCGCCGACCGTGAGGCCGCGATGACCGCCGCGAAGCGCGACGCCGAGCGCGCCGCCGCCCTGCGCGACAGGGCCGACGAGGCGCAGCACACGGCGGACGGCGTCGACCTCGACGGCAGCGAGCAGGCGGTCGCCGACGCGCAGGCGGCGGTCGACACCGCGGAGTCCGCACTCGCATCCATGCCCACGCTGCAGGCGGCGGGGGTCGGCTGGCAGGCCCTGGTGAACGTCCCCGTCGGCGTCACCGGCTGGGTGCTCCCCGTGCACGGCCCGCTCACCGACGGCTTCGGCCCACGCCCGTCCCGCCCGGCGGGGACCGCGCTGTTCCACCCGGGAGACGACATCGGCGCCGGATGCGGTTCCACTATCGTCGCCGCGTCGGCGGGCACCGTCGTGGCGGCCGGGCCGAACGGCTCGTACGGGAACTTCGTGATGATCGACCACGGCGGCGGCGTCGACACCGCGTACGGTCACATCGTCGACGGCGGGATCGGCGTCACCGTGGGCGAGACCGTGCAGGCCGGGCAGCCGATCGCGCTCGTCGGCAGCACGGGAGCATCCACTGGATGCCACCTGCATTTCGAGGTGCGGGTGAACGGTCTGCAGATCGACCCGATGCCGTTCATGGCCGCCAGAGGCGTGGTGCTCGGCACCCGCTGAAACGCGTTCCTCCGTGTTGCCAGGGTGGTCTCGCGGTTTTCCGTCCCGCGGGCGTACGGTGCAAATATGACCGAACTCACCGAGCTCGTCGGGTCATGGATGCGGCGCCAGCGCTGGTACTCGACCAAGAGCGTCGAACCGCGCCTGCGGCTGCTGGCGTCCTTCGAGACCGGACACGCGGACGATGACGTGCGCATCGTCACGCACTTCTTCGCCGACGACGCGCCGCGCACGCCGCGCGTCTACCAGGTGCCCGTCGTCGCCAGGCCGCGGGCGGACGGCGACCCCACCGCGCTCATCGGCGAGGCGGGCGGCCGCTATCTCTACGACGGCCCGGACGACGAAGCGTACGTCGCCGCCCTCGTCGCGCTGATGGATGGGGCGCTCGGCGTCGACGGCAGAGAAGCAACCGCGCTCGGCCACACGCTCGGAGCGCCCATCGTGGTCCGATCGTCGCGCAAGCTCACCGGCGAGCAGTCCAACACGTCGATCGTGGGGGAGCTGGAGGGCGGCAGGCTCGCGCTCATCAAGGTCTTCCGGGTCGTGCAGGACGGCGAGAACCCGGATGTGTCGACCCTGGCCGCGCTGACGGCCGGCGGTTCGCTGCGCACCCCGGCGCTGCTCGGCTGGCTGACCGGAAGCTGGCCGTCACCCACCGGCGCCGGCCGCGCATCCGGTGAGCTGGCGCTCGTGCAGGACTTCCTCACCGGAGCGGAGGACGGCTGGGAGCTCGCGGTGAGCGCGGCGGAGCGGGGAGAGGACTTCGCCGAGCGGGCGTGGGCGCTCGGAGCGGGGACGGCCGAGCTGCACCTCTCGCTCGCGCAGGCACTCCCGACGAAGACCGCGACCCGGGACGACGTGGCGCTCGCCCTCGACGGGATGTTCCAGCGCCTCACCATCACGTCCAGCGAAGTGCCGGACGTGGCTGAGCTGCGGGCGGGGATCGCGGCGGTGTACGAGGTGGCCGCCGAGGAGCCGCATCCACTGTTGCAGCGCATCCACGGCGACCTGCACCTCGGGCAGGTGCTGTACTCGCCGGAGCGAGGCTGGCAGTTCATCGACTTCGAGGGGGAGCCGCTGCGGCCGCTGTCCGAGCGAGCGATCCCGGATGCGACGATGCGGGATGTGGCGGGAATGCTGCGCTCGTTCGACTACGTCGCCGGGTCGCTGGCCAGGCGGGAGCCGCCGATCGACGCGAGCGCATGGGCGGCCAGGGCACGGCAGGCGTACCTCGACGGGTACGCCTCGGTCGCCGGCCCGGCCTTGGCGGAACACCAGCAGCTGCTCGACGCGTTCGAGCTGGACAAGGCGGTGTACGAGGTGACGTACGAGGCACGGCACCGGCCGTCGTGGGTGCCGATCCCGCTCGCCGCGGTGCGCAGGCTGCTCTCGGCGCGTGTGAGCTGAACAGCATTCGTGCAAGCTGGGGCTTGTACGCAAGCTTGCATGCAAGCGCGTAGGCTGGGGGCATGATCCCCGCGGCAGAGCTTGCGTACGCCACCACCAAACGACTCATCCTCAGCGGGACGGCGCCGGGAGGCGCGCTCCTCAGCGAGGCCCAGGTCGGCGCGGAGCTCGGCGTCAGCCGCACGCCGGTGCACGAGGCGTTCCTGCGTCTCGCCGCCGAGGGGCTGCTCACCCTGGAGACCCGGCGCGGCGCCGTCGTGACGCCGATGCCGCCGAGGGAGGCGCAGAACGTGCTCGACCTGCGCGAGGTCATCGAGGTGGGAGCCGCACGCCGCATCCTGGATGCGGGCGGTCCCGACGAGACGCTGCTGACGGCCCTCGACGACGCGCTCACCGAGCAGCGCGCCGCCATCGCCGCGGACGACGTCGAGCGGTTCGTGGAGGCCGACCAGTGGTTCCACGCCGCGATCGTGGAAGCGTCGGGCAACGACCTGGCCGTGCACTTCTTCGGGATGCTCAGGGACAGGCAGCAGCGCATCCGGCACCAGCTGTTCCGGGTGCGGCCCGGCACGCTCGCCGACTCGCTCGCCGACCACGAGGCGTTGCTCGCCGCGCTGCGCGACGGCAACGACGGCGGCAACGACGGCGACGGCAACAGCGGCACCGCCGCGTTCGACGAGCAGCTGCGCGCCCACATCGCGAGGAACCAGGGGGCGCTGTGAGCCGCACGAAACAGACGCCGCCGTGGCGCATCGTGTTCGCGCTGATGTTCTTCTGCTCCTGGTGCGGCAACCAGTTCAGCCCGCTGCTGCTGATGTACAAGGACGTCCAGCACTACTCCGAGCTGACCGTCAACATGTTCCTCGGCGTGTACGTGCTCGGTCTCGCGCCCGCCCTGCTCATCGCGGGGCCGCTCTCCGACCGGCACGGCAGACGGCCGCTCATGCTCGTGGGCGTGCTCACCGCCGTGCTGGCGAGCGCGAGCCTCGCGCTCGGCACGTTCGGACCCGTGCCGATCTACATCGGCCGTTTGCTCTCCGGCATCACCGTCGGCATCGCGATGGCGGTGGGCACCAGCTGGATGAAGGAGGTGTCCTCTCCGCGCTTCGAGCCGGGGGTGGATGCGGCGGCAGGCGCACGACGCTCCTCCCTCGCCTTCACCCTCGGCTCGGCCACCGGCGCGCTCGTCGCCGGAGGGATCGCCCAGTTCACCGCGCTCGGCGAGGAGCTGCCGTTCGCCGTGCACATCCTGTTGACGTTGCCGTTCGCGTGGCTGGTGCTGCGCGCGCCGGAGACCGCGACCAACGGCGGTGAGCGCGGTCCGCTCGTGGCGCAGCTGCGCATCCCGGGCGCGGGGCACAAGCGGTTCCGGCGTGTGGTGATCGTCGCGGCGCCGTGGATCTTCGCGGCCGCCGCCCTGGCATACGGCTACCTCCCCGTGCTGCTGGCGAAGCAGACCGGTGAGTGGGGCCTCGGATACGCGACGGTGCTGACGGTGGTGGCGCTCGGCGTCGCGTCGCTGGTGCAGCCGATCGCGAAGCGGCTGCACTCCGTCTCCAGCGCGCGCGGCCTGGTGGCGGCGCTCGTCATCATCGCGGCGGGACTGGTGGTGCTCACCGGCGCCGTCGCGTGGGGATCGCTGTGGCTGGGCGCCGCGGCGAGCGTGGTGCTCGGCGCCGGCATGGGCGTCGCCCTGGTGTCCGGGCTGCTGGAGGTGCAGCGCATCGCGACGCCCCGCGACCTCGCCGGGCTGACCGGGATGTTCTACGCCGTCGCGTACGCCGGCTTCCTGGTGCCGACGATCATGGCGGCGCTCACCCCGCCGCTCAACACGATCGGCTTGTTCATCGCCCTCGTCGTGCTGGCCGCGCTGTCCGCCCTGCTGCTGCTCGCCTCGTACACGAAGCACCTGCCGCACCCGCCGACGGCGCCCACCCCGGCCATCGGCTCCTGACAAGCACGACGGCTGGTGCAGCCCGCGCGGCCGCCGGCGCGCATCCGCCCGGCCCCGCCGCACACGCCGCGGCGCCGGAGCGTTACCCGCGCGTCCGGCGCCACGTGGGGTCGGCGCATTGAAGCCCTGTGCCGCCTTGCGGTGATTGTCCGTCCGTCTGCCGTCGAGCGGTAGACAGACAGGGGATTCTACTGCTGCGCGGCCGCCGTGGCCCCGATGCGGTAGCGGGCGCCGCGGTGGTTCTCCGGCAGCCGGTCGCCCGCGCCGTGCAGCTTGTGACGCAGGCTGCCCTCCACGTACTCCTCCGGGTATGCACCGCGCTTCCGCAGTTCCGGGATGACGAACTCGACGATGTCCTCGAACGTGCCGGGTGTGATCGCGTACGCGAGGTTGAACCCGTCCACGTCCGTCTCGTCGACCCACTCCTGCAGCTGGTCGGCGATGCTCACGGCCCCGCCGACGATGAACGGGCCGAGCCCGCCGATGACACCGTTGCGGCCGATGTCGCGCACCGTCCACTCCCCGCCGTCGGCGTTCGGCCGCTGGAAGTTGGCGACGGCGGACTGGATGGCGTTGCTCTTGACGTTGCCGATGGGCTCGTCCAGGTCGTACTGCGACAGGTCGACGCCCATCCAGCCGGACATGAACACCAGCGCGCCCTCGTCGCTCGTGTACTGCAGGTAGTCCTCGAACTTCGCCTGCGCCTTCTCGTCGGTCTCGTCGGTGATGATCGTCAGGAGGGTGTAGATGCGTGCGGCGTACCGGTCCCTGCCGGCGGCTTCGAGCGCATCCCGCAGCTTGGCGACCGTCTCCTTCAGCCCCTCCTTGGTGGAGGCTGCCACGAAGATCGCCTCGGCGTTCTCCGCCGCGAACGAGATGCCGCGCTTGGAGGCGCCTGCCTGGTAGATCACCGGCGTGCGCTGGGTGCTCGGCTCGGACAGGTGGATGCCCGGCACCGTGAAGTGCTTGCCCTGGTGGCCGATCTCGTGCACCTTCGACGGGTCGGTGAACACCCCGGATTCGCGGTCGCGGATCACGGCGTCGTCCTCCCACGAGCCTTCCCACAGCTTGTAGAGCACTTCGAGGTACTCGTCGGCCTGGTCGTAGCGGTCGTCGTGCTGCAGCTGGTCGTCGTGGCCCATGTTGCGCGCGGCGGAGGGCAGGTAGCCGGTGACGACGTTCCAGCCGACGCGTCCGTTGGTCAGATGGTCGAGCGTCGACATGCGGCGGGCGAACGGGTACGGGTGTTCGTACGCCGTTCCGGCCGTGATCCCGAATCCGAGGTGCTCGGTGACGAGCGCCATCGCCGACACCAGCAGGATGGGGTCGTTCACGGGCACCTGTGCGCCGTGCCGGATGGCCGCCTCGTTGGAGCCGCCGTAGACGTCGTAGGTGCCGAGCACGTCCGCGATGAAGATGCCGTCGAACGCGCCGCGCTCCAGCAGCTTGGCCAGCTCGGTCCAATACGTGAGGTCCTTGTACCGCCAGGCCTGGTCGTCCGGGTGTCGCCACATGCCGGAGGACTGGTGGGCGACGCAGTTCATGTCGAAGGCGTTGAATCGGATCTGACGGGTCATGAAGCCAGAATGCGCGACGACGGCCCGGGATGCACGTGCGCCGCAACGTGACGTAACGAACGACTCGCGACGGGATGCGTCAGAGTCACCCCGCGCGTCACTCCCCGCGGAACTGCGGCCGGCGCTTCTGCTGGAACGCCGCGAACCCCTCGCGGTAGTCGGCCGTGTCGCGCAGTTCGGCCTGCGCACGGTTTTCCGCGGCGACCGCATCCCACAGCGCCAGCTCACCGTCCCGGATGGCCGCCACGATCCGCTTGCTGGCCAGCAGCGCCGCCGTCGCTCCGGATGCCGCCGTCTCGGCAGCAGCGGACACGGCGGTCTGCAGCTCGTCGGCGGGGAGTGCCCTGCTGAACAGGCCGGACGCCACCGCCTCCGTCCCGCTCATCAGCCGCCCGGTGTAGATGAGGTCGAGGGCCTTGTGCGGCCCCAGCCGCGTCACGAAGAGCGAGTGCCCTCCCGAGTCGAGCAGCGCGCCGAGCGCGGCGAACGGCGAGCCGATCTTGGCGTCCTCCGCCACGTAGACCACGTCGGTCGCCAGCAGCAGGCCGAGCCCGACGCCGAGGGATGCGCCCTGCGCAGCGGCGAAGGTCGGCGCGGGGAAGGCGCTCATCCGGCGCAGCAGCGGGGTGACCAGGCCGTCGAGGTATCCGCTCACGTCGTCGGTCGCCGCATCCACGCCGGCGATGTCGCGCCCCGCGCAGAACGCGCGCCCCGCGCCGGTGAGCACGAGGGCGCGCACGCCGGCCGCCTCGGCCTCGCCGTAGGCGGCGGAGAGCTCGCGCAGGCCCGTCTCGTCGAGCGCGTTCAGCTTCTCCGGGGCGTTCAGCGTGATCCTGGCGATGCTGTCCGTGATGGTGAGGTCGATCATCGGCGCTCCCTCCGCGCGGTGCTATCCGTCATAGTCGACCACCACGCGGTCGGTGAGTGGATGCGACTGGCAGGTGAGCACGTATCCGCGCTCCAGCTCCTCCGGCTCCAGCGCGTAGTTCTCCGTCATCCGCACGTCCCCGCTGACCAGCCGGGCCCGGCAGGTGCCGCACACCCCGCCTGCGCACGCGAACGGCACATCCGGTCGCACCCGCAGTGCGGCGTTGAGCACGGACTCGTTCGCGTCCACCGGGGTGTCCACCGTGGAGGTCTGGCCGTCGAGCGTGAACTCGATCTGCACCGTCTTGTCGCCGTCGCGCGCGATCACCGGATGCCCGGCGTCTCCGGTGACCTGCGTCGGCTCGCCGGTGGTGAACAGCTCGAACCGGATGTGCGAGCGGTCGACGCCGACCGATTCGAGCACATCCCGGCACAGCTGCACCAGCTCGAACGGACCGCACAGGAACCACTCGTCGACGGTCGCGGGCGGGATGAGCACGTCGAGCATCCTGCGGAACCGGTCGTCGTCGATGCGGCCGGAGAGAAGAGGAGCGGAGCGCTGCTCGCGGGAGAGCACGTGGTGCAGCGCGAGCCGGGACGGGAACCGGTCTTTCAGATCGGCCAGCTCTTCGAGGAACATGACGTCGATCGCCGTCCTGTTCGTGTAGACGAGCGTGAACTGCGAGGTCTCCGACGCCGACAGGATGCTGTGCGCGAGCGCCATCAGCGGCGTGATGCCCGAACCGGCAGCAATCCCGACGATGTGCTTCCCGTCCAGCGCGGCCAGGTCGGTGGTGAAGGTGCCCTGCGGGCTCATCACGTCGATCCGGTCTCCCGCCTTCAGCTCGCTGGTCGCCCAGGTGGAAAACGCCCCGCCTAGGTCGCGCTTGATGGCGACGCTGATGCTCCCGGCAGTCGGAGGGCGGCAGATCGAATAGCTGCGGCGCAGTTCGCGGCCGGAGACGGTGGCGCGCAGGGCGACGTGCTGCCCCGGCTGGTAGTCGTATTCGCCGCGGAGCTCGTCCGGCACCGCGAACGTCACCTCGACGCTGGCCGCGGTGAGGGGCCGCACGTCCGCGACGGCGAGCGTGTGGAAACGGGCGCGCGCCATCACAGCACCTTGAAGTAGTCGAACGGCTCCCCGCAGGCGGAGCACTCGTACAGCGCCTTGCACGATGTCGAGCCGAAGTGCGAGACCTCTCGGGTGTCGAGCGACTGGCAGTTCGGGCACTTCACGGCCATCCGGATGCGCACCGGACCGTCCACCGCCGGTGCGGCCCCGGTCGGCGGCGCGATACCGAACGCGGCCAGCGCCGCCTTGCCCTTGTCGCTGATCCAGTCGGTGGTCCAGGCGGGGGAGAGGGCGAGGCGCACGGTGACGGGGCCGAAGCCCGCCGCACTGAGCGCCCGGACGACGTCCGCACGGATCGTCTCCATCGCCGGGCAGCCGCTGTACGTCGGGGTGACGACCACGTTCACGCCGTCGTCCGTGACGGTGACCTCGCGCAGCACCCCCAGGTCGTCGATCGTGAGCACGGGAACCTCGGGATCGACGACGGAGGCGGCGACGGCCCAGGCCTGGTGCGCGTCGGCGAAGTGGCCGCTCACCAGGTGGCCCCGGGGAACTGCCTGGCGAGCACCTGCATCTCGGCGAGCAGCGGTCCCAGGTATTCGGAGTGCCGTCCGTGTCTGCCGCCGCCCGAGGCGGAGAACACGGCCGGCGGCTCGAGGCCGGTCTCGTCGAGGACCGGCCGGATGCTCGCGTCGAACGCCGGCCGCAGCGACGACGGTCGCGGCGCCACGTCCTCCAGCCGGTCGAACAACTCGTCGTCGGTGAAGAGCTCGTCGACGTTCGGCCACAGGTCGGACAGGGCGGTGACGGTGCGGCGGCGCGACTCGTCGGTGCCGAGCGCGAGGCGGAGCATCCACTGGTCGGCGTGGTCGCGGTGGTAGTCCACCTCTTTCACGGCCTTCGCCGCGATGGCGGCGAGCACGGGGTCGGACGATGCCCGCAGCCGCGCGTACAGCTCGAACAGATAGTGCGCCACGGCGAACTGCCGCACGATGGTGTGCGCGAAGTCGCCGTTCGGCTGCTCCATCAGGTGCGCGGAGCGGAACTCGTGCTCGTCGCGCCAGTATGCGAGGTCGTCCTCCGACCGACCGGATGCCGTGCCCGCGTAGCGCAGGAGCGACCGGGCGTGCCCGAGCAGGTCGAGGGCGATGTTGCCGAGGGCGACGTCCTCCTCCAGCTCGGGGGCGCGGGAGATCCAGCCGCCGAGCCGCTGGGCGAGCACGAGGGAGTCGTCGCCGAGCCGCAGGGCGTACTCGGCGATGTCGGGGGTCGCGACCTCGTCGCCCGCGATGAACTCGCTGTCGAGGGTGACGGCGGAGAGCTCGACGTGGCCGTGTTCCAGCTCGGTGTCCTGTCCGGATGCGGTGCCGGGTTCGCTCACAGGTGCTTCACCCCCTCGCTCTCGGTGTAGTAGGTGGCGTGCCGGTAGTTCTTCCCGGCGGGCGATTCGAAGAACGCGCCCTTCGCATCCGGGTCGCTGGCGGTGATCGCGTCGGACGGCACTACCCAGATCGAGACCCCTTCGCTGCGGCGCGTGTACAGGTCGCGGGCGTTGCGCACGGCCATCGTCTCGTCCGGGGCGTGCAGCGACCCGACGTGCACGTGGCTGAGGCCGCGGCTCGACCGTACGAACACCTCCCAGAGCGGCCACACCTCGGCGTGCCCGGCGTCCGGGGTTCCCTGGGTGTGCATCATGCCGCCTGTCCGGACTGCTTGGCGGCGTACGCGGCAGCAGCCTCGCGCACCCAGCGTCCGTCCTCGTGCGCCTCGCGCCTGCGCTGCATCCGCTGGGCGTTGCACGGGCCGCGCCCGGCGAGCACCTCCTGGAACTCTGTCCAGTCGATCTCGCCCAGGTCGTATGCCTGGCGCTCCTCGTTCCAGCGCAGGTCGGGGTCGGGCAGCGTGACGCCGAGCACCTCGGCCTGGGGCACGAGCATCCCGACGAACCGCTGGCGCAGCTCGTCGTTGGAGAACCGCTTGATCTTCCACGCCATCGACCTGGCCGAGTTGGGCGAATCGTCGTCCGGCGGACCGAACATCATCAGCGACGGCCAGTACCAGCGGTTCACCGCATCCTGGGCCATCTGCCGCTGCGCCTCCGTTCCGCGCATCAGCGTGAGCAGGATCTCGAAGCCCTGCCGCTGGTGGAACGACTCCTCTTTGCAGATGCGGACCATCGCCCGGCCGTACGGGGCGTACGACGCCCGGCACAGCGGTACCTGGTTGCAGATCGCTGCGCCGTCGACGAGCCAGCCGATCGCGCCCATGTCCGCCCAGCTGAGCGTGGGGTAGTTGAAGATCGACGAGTATCGGGCCTTGCCGGCGATGAGCTGCTCCGTCATCTCGTCGCGGGTGATGCCGAGCGTCTGGGTGGCGGAGTAGAGGTAGAGACCGTGACCGGCCTCGTCCTGCACCTTGGCCATCAGGATGGCCTTGCGCTTGAGGCTCGGGGCGCGGCTGATCCAGTTGGCTTCCGGCTGCATCCCGATGATCTCGGAGTGCGCGTGCTGCGACATTTGCCGGATGAGGGTCTTGCGGTATGCCTCCGGCATCCAGTCGCGCGGCTCGACCCGCGAGTCGGTGTCGAGGAGCTCGGCGAAGCGGGCCTCTTCCGGTGTGCTCTCCTGGGGGAGCGGCTCTGCCGTGATGGTCATCGTCGACCCTTCCGAATTACTAACTGATCGTTCGGTTAGTATATAGTCTGGTTCACGGTCCGGCAAACGCCGCAGGACCGGCGACGAGGAGGTCGGAATGACGCAGGCGCCCGCGCAAGGTTCGTCCGCGGCCGAGGCGATGATGGCGCGCGACCGCGCATCCCGGGCCCTCGGCATGGTCGTCGAGGAGTCGCAGCCCGGCAGCGCCAGAGTCAGGATGCTCGTCCGCGACGACATGCTGAACGGCTTCGACGTCACCCACGGCGGCTTCGTCTTCGCCCTCGCGGACACGGCGTTCGCCATCGCCTGCAACGAGGACGAGCGGATCACGCTCGCCGCGGGAGCAGACATCGTCTTCCTCGCACCGACCACATCCGGGCAGACCCTCACCGCGACGGCGCGGGTGCGGGCACGCAGCGGACGCACCGGCGTCTACGACGTGACCGTGACCGACGACGACGACCGACCCGTCGCGGAGTTCCGCGGCCGCAGCCACACGACCACGCGCACGGCCTGACGCCGGGCGCAGCACCACCACGCACCACCCATCCACCTGAAGCACCACGGAGGTCCCGATGTCGACGACGACACCGACCACGCCGGCCTTCCGCCCACCGGCGGCCGACGAACTCGACCAGGAGGAACGCCTCGACCGCGACGCCCTCCGCGCCCTGCAGCTCGAACGGCTGCAGTGGACGGTGCGCCACGCTTACGAGAACGTGCCGCTCTACACCGCCAAACTGGATGCGGCCGGCGTCCGCCCCGCCGACATCCGCAGCCTCGACGACGTGGCGCTGCTCCCGTTCACCACCAAGGAGGACCTGCGGCAGACGTACCCGTTCGGGATGTTCGCCGTGCCCACGGAGCGGATCGCGCGCATCCACTGCTCCTCCGGCACGACAGGGCGCCCGACCGTCGTCGGCTACACCGCCGGCGACCTCGACCGCTGGGCGTCGCTCGTCGCGCGCTCGCTGCGGGCCGCGGGCGTCCGGCCAGGGATGCGCGTGCACAACGCCTACGGGTACGGCCTGTTCACCGGCGGCCTCGGCGCGCACGCGGGCATCGAGAAGCTGGGCGCGACGGTCATCCCGATGTCGGGAGGCCAGACCGCCAAGCAGGTGCAGCTCATCCAGGACTTCGAGCCGGACGTGATCCTCTGCACCCCCAGCTACCTGCTCACGATTGCAGATGCGATGGTGGAGGCCGGGATCGACCCGCGCTCCACCAGCCTGCGCGCCGCCGTGCTCGGTGCGGAGCCGTGGACCAATGCCATGCGCCTCGAACTGGAGGAACGGCTCGGCATCGACGCCCTCGACATCTACGGCCTCAGCGAGGTGATGGGTCCGGGCGTCGGCAGCGAGTGCCTGGAGACGAAGGACGGCCCGCACATCTGGGAGGACCATTTCCTGCCCGAGGTCGTCGACCAGGAGTCCGGCGCGGTGCTGCAGGACGGCAGCCCGGGCGAGCTGGTCTTCACCAGCCTCACCAAGGAGGCCTTCCCCGTGCTGCGCTACCGCACCCGCGACCTCACCCGGCTGCTCCCCGGCACCGCGAGGCCCGGGATGCGCCGGATGGAGAAGGTGACGGGCCGCGACGACGACATGATCATCCTGCGCGGGGTTAACCTGTTCCCGACCCAGATCGAGGAGCTGGTGCTCGGCATCGACGACCTCTCCCCGCACTTCGTCCTCGAACTCACCCGGCCGGCCTCCCTGGATGTGCTGACGGTGCGCATCGAGTCCCGTCCTGGCGCGAGTCTGGATGCGGCGGACCGGGCCTGCGCGCTGCTCGTGCAGCGGGTGAAGGAGAGGGTGGGCGTGACCGTGAACGTCGCACGCGAGGAACCGGGCACGCTGGAGCCGAGCGCCGGCAAGCAGAAGCGGCTGTACGACCTGCGGTAGGCGTCGCGGCGCGAGCGTCGCGTGCCAGCATCCGGCATGGGCGTCGCGTGCCAGACTGGGGAGTCATGACTGAGACCGAGATCCGACGGGGCCGCCCCGGCTACGACCAGCGCGGCATCCTCGAGGTCTCCGTCGCGGCGTTCAACGAGCACGGCTACGACGCCACCTCCATCGGGATGCTCGCCGAACGTCTCGGCCTGTCCAAGTCGGCCATCTACCACCACGTCTCGTCCAAGGACGAACTGCTGGAGCTGGCCCTCGGCGAGGCCCTCGACAGCCTGGAGGGCGTGCTCGCGGAGAGCGGCGCGACCACCGGCCCCGCCGCCGACCGCCTCGCCCACGTGCTGCGCGGCGCTGTGCGCGTGCTCGTCGACAAGCTGCCGTACGTGACGCTGCTGCTGCGCGTGCGCGGCAACACCGAGGTGGAGCGGGCGGCACTGTCCCGCCGCCGCGCCTTCGACAGGGCGGTCGCCGCCCTCGTGGTCGAGGCCCGCGACGAGGGCTCCCTGCGCGCCGACCTCGACCCCGGCATCGTCTCCCGCCTGCTCTTCGGCATGATCAACTCGATTGCCGAGTGGTACCGCCCCGGCGGCCCGGAAGACGCCGAGCAGCTCGCCGCCGACGTGCTGACCGTCGCCCTCGACGGCCTCCGCGTGCCGTAGTCGCGGCGGCTACTCCTTCGCCACCAGCGTCAGCACGTCGTACGTCGCCACCGTCTCGTCGTGCTGGTTGTGGATGACAGCGTCCCAGCGCACCTCGCCGTATTCGTCGGTCTCGCGCGGGGTGATCTGCTTGGCCGTCAGGGTCACCCGGATGCTGTCGCCCGGCACCACCGGCGTGAGGAAGCGCAGGTTCTCCAGTCCGTAGTTCGCGAGCACCGGGCCGGGCGCCGGGTCGACGAACAGACCGGCCGCCCAGGACACGAGCAGGTAGCCGTGGGCCACCCTGCCGGGGAAGAACGGGTTGGCGGCCGCCGCCTCCTCGTCCATGTGCGCGTAGAACGTGTCGCCCGTGAACGTCGCGAACGTCTCGATGTCGTCGAGCGTCACCCGGCGGCTCTTCGACTCCACCTGGTCGCCGATGGTCAGGGTCGACAACGCCTTGCGGAACGGGTGCACCCCCTCTGCGCTCGCCGTCGCCCCCTGGTGCCACACACCGGTCACCGCGGTCAGCAGCTCGGGGGTGCCCTGGATCGCGGTGCGCTGCATGTGGTGCAGCACCGCCCGGATGCCGCCCAGCTCCTCGCCGCCTCCTGCCCGGCCCGGTCCGCCGTGCACGAGGTGCGGCATTGGGGAGCCGTGGCCGGTGGAGGTGCGCGCATCGTCGCGGTCGAGCAACAGCACGCGGCCGTTGGAGGCGGCGATCCCGCCCACCAGCTCGCGCGCGATGGCCGGATCGTGGGTCGCGACGCTGGTGACGAGCGAGCCTCCGCCGCGCGCGACCAGGCGCACGGCCTCCTCGGTGCTGTCGTAGCTCAGGATGCTCGCGACAGGGCCGAACGCCTCGACCGTGTGCACCGCATCCACGTCGGGGTCGGCGAAACGGAGCAGGAGAGGCGCGACGAACGCGCCGTCGTCCGCCGGTCCTGTCGTGCCGTCCGCACGCAGCACGTCGGGGGTCGCGAGGTCGCCGACGACGATCTCGCCGCCCGCGTCGACCAGCGTGCGCACCTGGCGCAGCACCTCGTCCCGCTGCGCGAGGGAGGCGAGCGGCCCCATCGTCACGCCGTCCGCGCGCGGGTCGCCGAGCACCACCCGCTGCCGGATGCGGTCCCGCACAGCGTCCACCAGGTCGCTGACCACCGCGGCCGGCACGATGGCGCGGCGGATCGCGGTGCACTTCTGGCCTGACTTCGCCGTCAGCTCGGTCACCAGCTGCTTCACGTACGCGTCGAACTCCGGCGTGCCCGCCCCGGCGTCCGCACCGAGCACCGACGCGTTGATCGAGTCCGTCTCGCTCGTGAACCGCACCCCACCGGTCTGCACGGAGTCGTGCGCCCGCAGCTTCTCCGCGGTCGACGCGGATCCCGTGAACGCGACGATGTCGCCGAGTCGCAGGTGCTCGAATAGGTCGGGGACGCCGCCCGACACCAGCTGCAGCGAACCGGCGGGCAGCAGCCCGGTCTCGTCCAGGATGCGCACCATCGCCTCAGCGACGTAGCCGGTCGGCGTCGCGGGCTTCACGACGGTCGGCACCCCGGCGAGGAACGCGGGCGCGAACTTCTCCAGCGCACCCCAGACCGGGAAGTTGAACGCGTTGATCTGCACGGCGACGCCCGGCAGCCGGGTGTAGATGTGCCTGGCGAGGAACGACCCGTCCGCCGAGAGCGACTCGACGGGACCGTCCAGGTAGACCTGACCGTTCGGCAGCTCGCGGCGTCCCTTCGACGAGAAGGTGAACAGCACGCCGATGCCGCCGTCGATGTCGATCCAGGAGTCTGCCTTCGTCGCGCCCGCCCTGCTCGACAGTGCGTACAGCTCGTCCTTCCGCACGGTCAACGCCTGGGCGAACTGCTTGAGCAGCACCGCCCGCTGATGGAAGGTGAGTTCGCCGAGCGATGCCTGCCCGACGGTGCGGGCGTAGTCGAGCACTCCGGCCAGGTCGAGCCCGGCGGTGCTCACCCGGGCGACGAGCTTGCCAGTGGATGCGTCGCGCACCTCCGCGGCGTCGGCGGCGTCCGCCTCGGCCGGCGTCCACCACCCGCCCATCACGTAGCTGGGCAGGATGTCGTGCTGGCTCATCGGTGAACCTCCGGTGTGGCTGTGGTGGGAGTGGTGGTTGTGGCTGTGGTGGTGGTGGTGGCGGTGGTGGCCGGCGTGGCGCTGGTGGGCGCGCCCTGCGCATCCGGCCAGTCGTAGAAGCCGCGCCCGGACTTCCGCCCGAGCCGCCCTTCCGCGACCATCGTGCGCAGCAGGTGCGGCGGCTCGAAGCGCGGGCCGAGGTGTTCGTGCAGGTACTCGGCGATGCCGAGCCGCACATCCAGACCGACCAGGTCGGTCAGCCGCAGCGGCCCGACCGGGTGCTTGTAGCCGAGGACCATCGCCGCGTCGATGTCGTCGGCGCTCGCGACGCCGTCTTCGAGCATCCGGATCGCCTCCAGCCCGAGCGCGACGCCGAGGCGCGACGAGGCGAAGCCAGGGGCGTCCGCGACGGTGATCGGCGTCTTGCCGATCGCGGAGACCCAGCCGTGGGCCGCCTCGACCACCTCGGGCAGCGTCGCGGAGCCGGTGACGACCTCGACGAGCGCAGACGCGGGAACGGGGTTGAAGAAGTGCATCCCGAGGAAGCGGCCGGGGGAGCGGAGGTCGGCGGCCAGCTCGTCGATGGAGATGGACGACGTGTTGCTGGCGAGCACGGCGCCGTCGGCGATGGCGCTCTCCGCCCGGAGCAGCGCGTCCGCTTTGAGTGACCGGTCCTCCGGCACCGCCTCGATCACCAGGCCGCAGTCGGCGAACCCGCCCACGTCGGTCGCGGTCACGAGCCGCGCCTCCAGGTCGTCGGCGCCGAGCGTGGTCGTGCCTCGCTGCACCGAGGCGTCGACGGCACTCCGGATGCGCGCCCGCGCGGCGTCGGCCGCCTCGCCGTCGCGCTCGACCACCGTCACGGTCGCACCCGCCAGCAGGAACGCGTGCGCGATTCCCGCGCCCATCCGTCCTCCGCCGAGCACGCCGACCCGCTCACGAACCCTCACCTGCTCGGGCACCCCGCTCATGCTCGCCGCCTCCGCTCCAGGAACGCCGTCATCCTGCGATGCTTCTCCGGTGACTCGAACAGCACCGCCTGTGCGTCCGCCTCCGCAGCCGGATGCTCGGAGCGCGGCGCGTGAAACACCGCCTTGGTGTAGCGCGTCGCCAGCCGGTCGTTGGCGGCGATGCGGTCGGCGAGCGCGTGCGCGGCAGGGAGCAGCGCATCCGGGTCGTGCAGTTCGGTGACGAGCCGTGCGGCCAGCGCCTCTTCGCCGTTCAGGATGCGTCCCGCCAGCACGATCTCCTTTGCCAGCGGTTCGCCGACCAGCTCGGCCAGCCGCCAGAGCGCACCGGCCGCGGCGATGATGCCGAGTCCGGTCTCCGGGTTGCCGATGCGCAGCCGGGGCGTTCCGATGCGGAAGTCGGCCGCGTACGCCAGCTCCGCCCCTCCGCCGAGCGCATAGCCGTCGAGCGCCGCGATCACCGGCAGCGGCAGCGCGGCGATTCTGCCGAACACCGTGGCGTTGATGAGGAGGCGCGCGTCGGCGGCCGTGCGCTCGCGCAGCTCGGCGATGTCTGCACCGGACGCGAACACGCCGTCTCCGCCGGTCACGATCAGGATGCGCGGCTCCGCCTCCAGGGCGGCGCACACCTCGTGCAGGTCGTCGACCATCCGCTGGTCGATCGCGTTCCTGGTCTCCGGCCGGTTCAGACGTACGACGACGCGGTCGTCCGCCTCCTCGAACAGGAGGGTGCGCATCCCGTTCATGCTGCCTCCACGATCATCGCCGCACCCTGCCCGACGCCCACGCACATCGTGGCGAGCCCGTACTGCGAGCCGTCCCGTTCCATCCGGCCGAGCAGCGTCACCAGCAGCCGCGAGCCGCTCGAACCGAGCGCGTGGCCGAGCGCGATGGCTCCGCCGTCGGCGTTGACGCGGTCCTCGTCGAGGCCCAGCCGCCGGATGCACGCGAGCGCCTGGCTCGCGAACGCCTCGTTCAGCTCGATGCTGCCCAGCTGCCCGAGCTCCAGGCCGGAGCGTTCGAGCGCCTTGTTCACCGCGGGCACCGGCCCGAGCCCCATGATCTCCGGAGCGACGCCGACGCTCGTGCCGACGATCACGCGCGCCCGCGGCGTGAGCCCGTAGCGGGCGACGGCGTCGGCGCTCGCCACGACGATCGCGGACGCCCCGTCGTTGAGCGGCGACGCGTTGCCGGCGGTGACCACCCTGCCGCCGGCCACCACCGGACGGAGCCCGGCCAGCGCATCCAGGGTCGTGTCGCGCCGGATGCTCTCGTCGGCCGTGACGGAGCCACGCGGCGTCTCCACCGGAACGATCTCGTCGGCGAACCGTCCGGCGTCCGTCGCCGCCGCCGCGCGCTGGTGGCTGCGCAGCGCGAACGCGTCGGCGTCCTCCCTGCTGATGCCGTCGATGCGCGCGACCTCCTCCGCCGTCTCCGGCATCGAGTACGTCGCCTTGTCGCGTTCGAGGAAGCGCGGGTTGGTGAACCGCCAGCCGATCGAGGTATCGAACTGCGGGCCCGGCTTGGCGAACGCGCGTTCCGGCTTGCCCTGCACCCACGGCGCCCTCGTCATCGACTCGACACCGCCCGCGACGACGATGTCCGCGTCGCCCGCCCGCACCGCCTGCGCCGCCATCGTGACCGCCGAGAGCCCGGATGCGCAGAGCCGGTTCACCGTGACGCCCGGCACCGCATCCGGCAGCCCGCCGAGCAGCGCGGCCATGCGGGCGACGTTGCGGTTGTCCTCTCCCGCCTGGTTGGCCGCCCCGAGGATCACCTCGTCGATGGTCTGCGGGTCGACGCCCGCGCGGCGCACCGCCTCGGCGACGACGAGGGCGGCCAGGTCGTCCGGGCGCACGCCGCTGAGGGCTCCGCCGTACCGTCCGACCGCCGTGCGGACTCCGCCGACCAGGTAGGCCTCGGTCATCGTGCTGCCCCGTCTTCCTGTCGTTCGCCATCGAGCGACGTCGGCCAGAATTACCGACCGAACGTTCAGGAAGTAATCTTTTCAGACACGGCCGCTCACCACAACTCCGCCGGTATGCTGTGGCGCATGAGCGACGGCGACTGGACCATCCACCTCGGCGAACTGGACGAGAAGATGGGCGTCCGCATCCTGGAGCAGTCGGCGGAGCGCGTGGTCGCCACGATGCCGGTGGAGGGCAACCGCCAGTCGTTCGGGCTGCTGCACGGCGGGGCCTCCGTCGCCTTCGCCGAGGCGCTCGGCTCCTGGGCGGCCGTCATCCACGCGGGTCCAGGACGCACCGCCGTCGGGGTCGACATCAACGCCACCCACCACCGTTCCGCCCGCAGCGGCCTGGTCACCGGCGTCGCCACGGCCATCCGGCTCGGCCGCACGGTCGCCTCGCACGAGATCGTCGTCACCGACGAGGACGGCAACCGCCTCTGCACCGCGAGGATCACCAACCTGATCCTGGACAAGCCGCAGTAACAATCAGCGCACTCAGCGCAGGTCGTGGTCCTCGAACACCAGCGACGTCTTCGTGTCCCGCACCGACGGGATCGCCGGCAGCTCCTCCAGCACCACCCTGCGCAGGTCTTCGTTGTCGCGCGCCCGCACGAGCAGGATCACGTCGAAGTCGCCGCCGACCAGGGCGAAGTGCTCCACCTCCGGGATGGCGCGCAGGGTGTCCCGCAGTTCGTGCCACGACGCCTGCTCCACCCGCATCGTCACGTACGCCGACGACGCGCGCCCGGAGAGCCGGGGGTCGACCTTCGCCGTGAACCCGGTGATCACGCCGTCTTCGATCAGCCGCGAGAGCCGGGTGTACGCGTTCGCGCGGGAGACGTGCGCCGCCTCGGCGACCGCGGTGATGGAGGCGCGGCCGTCGGCGCGGAGTGCGTCGAGGATCCGGGTGTCGATGTCGTCCATGTCTGTCAGACAGTTTGACACGCACATCGCCCATCTGCACCCGTTCGTCTCGAAAACGGCGGACATCTGGCGCAGCGAATCCAGCCGAGTCATTCTGAGAGACAGCGACGTCTTTCAAAGGAGAACGGATGCACGCCGACGACCTGCTGCCGCGCGCCACCCCGGTGCGGCTGATCGATCAGGATGGCTCGTCCCACGAGGACGACCAGTACCCCACCCCGTCCACCGAGCGGATGCTCGACGGCTACCGCAAGCTGGTCATCGGACGCCGGATCAACGACCAGGCCAACGCTCTGGTGCGCCAGGGCCGCCTGGCCGTCTATCCGTCGTCGCACGGCCAGGAGGCCTGCGAGGTCGCGGCGGCGATGGTGCTCGGCGACCAGGACTGGCTGTTCCCCACCTACCGTGACACCGTTGCGGTCATCACGCGCGGCGTCGACCCGTTCGACGCGTTCCTGCTGCTGCGCGGAGACTGGCACTCCGGCTACGACCCCCGCGAGCACAATGTCGCCCCGCAGGCCACCCCGCTCGCCACCCAGCTCCTGCACGCCGTCGGCTTCGCGCACGCGGCCAGGATGCGCGGGGAGGACACCGTCGTCCTCGCCATCTGCGGGGACGGCGCGACCAGCGAGGGCGACTTCCACGAGGCTCTGAACTTCGCCGCCGTCTTCCACCTGCCCGTCGTCTTCCTCGTGCAGAACAACGGCTACGCCATCTCCGTGCCGCTCAGCAGGCAGACCGCTGCACCGAGCATCGCGCACAAGGGCGTCGGCTACGGGATGCGCGGCCGCCAGGTCGACGGCAACGACCTCGCCGCCCTGCTCGCCGTCCTCGGCGAAGCCGTGGACGAGGCCCGCGACGGCGGGGGCCCGACGCTCGTGGAGGCGCTGACCTACCGCATCCAGTCGCACACCAACGCCGACGACGCCACCCGCTACCGCAGCGACGACGAGGTCACCCCGTGGCTCGCCCGCGATCCGCTGGTGCGGGTGCGCACCTGGCTGCGGGCGATGGATGCGCTGAGCGACGGAGACGAGGTCGAGCTGCAGGCCCACGCGGAGCGGGTCGCCAGCGACCTGCGCCAGGCGATCAACGCGGAGGCCGAACCGCACCCGGAGGACCTGTTCGCCCACGTCTACGCCCTGCAGACCCCGCAACTGAAGGAACAGGCAGCGCAGCTGGCCGACGAGCTCGCTCGCCAGCAGCAGGCAGGAAACGCAGACCAGGAGGCAGCCCGATGACGCTCATGCACGACGCCCCGGCCGACCACGGCACGGCTCCGGCCACGACCACGATGTCGATGGCCCAGGCCATCAACCGCGCGCTCGCCGACGCCCTGGACGCCGACCCGGCCGTCCTCGTCTTCGGCGAGGACGTCGGCGTGCTCGGCGGCGTCTTCCGCATCACCGACGGCCTCGCCGCCCGCTTCGGCGAGACCCGCTGCTTCGACACCCCGCTCGCGGAGGCCGGCATCGTCGGCACCGCCGTCGGCATGGCCATGAACGGGATGCGGCCGGTGGTCGAGATGCAGTTCGACGCGTTCGCGTACCCGGCGTTCGAGCAGATCGTCGACCACGTCGCCAAGATGGGCAACCGCACCAAGGGGGCCGTGCGGCTGCCGATGGTGATCCGCATCCCGTACGCGGGCGGCATCGGCGGCGTCGAGCACCACTCGGACTCGTCCGAGTCGTACTACGCCCACACGCCGGGGCTCACGGTGGTGTCGCCGGCCAACCCGCACGATGCGTACGGCCTGCTCCGCGCATCCATCGCCTCGCCGGACCCGGTGGTGTTCCTCGAACCGAAGAAGCTGTACTGGTCGACGGGCGAGGTCGACGTCACCGCGCCGCTTCCGCAGCTGGGCTCCGCGCGCATCGCCAGGGAGGGCACGGACGCCACGCTCATCGCATACGGCCCCAGCGTGCCGGTCGCGCTCGCCGCAGCCGAGGCGGCGGAGGAGGAGGGCCGCAGTCTGCAGGTGGTCGACCTGCGCAGCCTGGTGCCGTTCGACGACGAGACGGTGTGCGCCGCCGTACGGTCCACGGGTCGCGCCGTGGTGATCGCGGAGGCGCCCGGCTTCGCCAGTATGGCCAGCGAGATCGCCGCCCGCGTCTCGGAGCGCTGCTTCCATGTGCTCGAAGCCCCCGTGCGCCGGGTGACCGGTTTCGACACCCCGTTCGCCCCGCCGAAGCTCGAGAAGTTCTACCTGCCGGGCGTCGACCGCATCCTCGACGCGGTCGACGACCTGCAGTGGGAGGACGCATGAGCGCCCAGGTCTTCCGGCTGCCCGACCTCGGCGAAGGACTCACGGAGGCCGAGCTGGTCCGCTGGCTCGTCGCCGTCGGAGACGCGGTCGCCGTCGACCAGCCGATCGCCGAGGTGGAGACGGCCAAGTCGGTCGTGGAGGTGCCGTCGCCGTTCGGGGGTGTCGTCGCCGCGCTGCACGGGGAGGAGGGGGAGGCGCTCGCCGTCGGAGCCCCGCTGATCGAGGTCACGCAGCAGCAACCGGATGCGGTTCCCGCGCCCGACCCGGAGGCCACGGGAGGATCCACGGGAGGGTCCACCGGAGGATCCGGCAACGTCCTCGTCGGCTACGGCACCACCGAGCTGCGCCACTCCGGCCATCGCAGGGTGCGCCGCACGATCATGCCGTCGTCCACGCTGACACCCGCCAGGTCCGGGCCGGTGGCGGTCATCTCGCCGGTCGTTCGCACGCTCGCGCGCACGCACGGGATCGACCTGTCCACGGTGCGCCCGACGGGCGAGGGCGGCGTGATCACCCGCCGCGACGTGGAGGCGGCGTTCGCAGCGACCTCTCCCGCGGACACCCAACCGGCCACCGCAGCGCCTGCCACCGTCGCACCCGCCACCGCGGCACCCACCGTCGACCAGCGCACGGGCCTCGCGCTCCGCGCATCCACCCCGTTCTCGCTGTTCCGCCGCACCGTCGCCGCGAACATGACCCGCAGCAGGTCCGAGATCCCCGAGGCGACCGTGTGGGTCGACGTGGACGCCACCGAGCTCTGGGACGCGCGGCGCCGGCTGCGCTTCGGCGACCGCACCCCGTCCCTCCTGTCGTTCGTCGCCCGGTTCACGCTCGCGGCGCTCGCCCGGCGTCCCGAGCTGGCCGGGCGCGTCACCGCCGACGGCGCAGGGATCGACACCTTCGACGGCGTGAACCTCGGCTTCGCCGTCGACTCGCCGCGCGGGCTGGTGGTCCCGGTGGTCCGTCGCGCGGACAGAATGACCATCCGCGAGCTCGACGGCGCGTTCGACAGGCTCACCCGCGACGCCCGTGCAGGCTCCCTCGCCCCCGCTGAGCTGACAGGCTCGACCTTCACCATCAACAACTACGGCAGCCTCGGTGTCGACGGCAGCGCGGCGATCATCAACCACCCGGAGGTCGCGATCCTCGGCATCGGCCGGATGATCGAGCGTCCCTGGGTGGTCGACGGCGCCGTCGTGCCCCGCCGCATCGCCCAGCTCTCGCTGGTCTTCGACCACCGGGTGACCGACGGGGGAGTGGCGGCGGGGCTGCTGCGCGACATCGCGGACGCGATGGAGTCGCCGCTCGCCCTGCTCGCCGACGCCCCGCCCGCCTGAGACGGCGCCCGCCTGAGCACCCGCCCGCCCGAGCCACCGCCGCACCCCTTCGGCCCCCGGCCGACCGGGCGTACGCTGTCGCCATGACCGACAAGAAGCCGGAAGACGACGACTACGACCTCTCCATCGAGAAGGAGGTGGCGCCGGAGGAGAACATCCCCTGGCTGCCGCACCCGACCCCCGCGGACGGCGACGCGCCCGCCCCCTGACCCCGGTTCCCGGGAGGTGGAGGCGCGCACCGACGAGCCCGCTGCCTCTAGGCTTGATCGGTGAACGCTGACAGGAGACGGGCCTTCCCCGTGTGGCTGGCCATTGTCTTCGCCGTCGTCTGCGGAGCGGGTGTCGCCCTCCAGTCGCGCGTCAACGGCGAGCTGGGCGCGCGCATCGGCGACGGCTTCACCGCCGCCGTCATCTCGTTCGGCTCCGGCCTGCTCATCCTGCTCGTCGCGCTCGCCGTGGCTCCTGCCGGTCGACGGGGCCTCGGCAGGGTGCTGCGCGCCCTGCGCGGCCGGGAGCTGCGCTGGTGGTACGTCTGCGGAGGCGCGGCCGGCGCCTTCCTCGTGCTGTCGCAGGGGCTCACCGCCGCCGTACTCGGCGTCGCCCTGTTCACCGTCTCCATCGTCGCCGGGCAGACGGTGAGCGGGCTCGTCCTCGACAGGATCGGGATCGGCGCAGGCGGCAAGCGTGCACTCACGCCCGCGCGAGTCGTCGGGGCCGCGCTCGCCCTCGTCGCCGTCACCTGGGCCGTCTCGTCCCAGTTCGGCAGCGGCGTCCCGGTCTGGATGATGGCGCTCCCGCTGATCGCCGGACTCGGCATCGGCTGGCAGCAGGCCGTGAATGGGCAGGTCCGCGTGGTCGCGGAGAGCGCCTTGACGGCCACGTTCATCAACTTCGTCGTCGGCACGACGGTCCTGCTCGTGCTGATGGTCGTCCACTCGTCCATCGTCGGCTGGCCGACAGCGCTGCCGACGGAGCCCTGGCTCTACGTCGGCGGCGCGATCGGCTGCATCTTCATCGCGGGGGCCGCGCTGCTCGTCCGGGTGCTCGGCGTGCTGGTGCTCGGTCTCGCCACCGTTGCCGGCCAGCTGCTGACCGCGCTCCTGCTCGACCTGCTGGCGCCGAGCGCCGCGCATCCCGTGGCGCTGTCGACGGTGGCCGGCACCGTGCTGGCGCTCGTCGCGGTTGCCGTGGCGAGCATCCGGTGGGGGACCCCGGCCGGGCGCGGGGACGCTACGAAAGCGTCGTGAGGTAGCGCTCGGGGTCGACCGCCTTGCGGTGGCTCTCCTTGGAACCGTCCGGGATTCCGCCGACGTAGAGCCAGCCGAGCAGCCGCTCGTTCTTCTTCAGGCCGTGCATCGCGTGGACGGCCTTCGACCTGGTGTGGTGACCGGTGCGCCAGATCACGCCCCAGCCCGCATCGTGCAGCAGCAGGCTCAGGATGTGCGCGACGCCGGATGCCACGGCGTCCTGTTCCCAGCCCGGCACCTTGCCACTTGTGCTGCGCACGGCGACGATCGCAAGCAACAGCGAGGCGCGGTGCGTCTTCGCGACGAGCTTCTCCGCGTCTTTGCCCGAGACGCGTGCGTCCTTCGCGAACGCGGCGCCGAGGCGGTCGCGGGCCTCCCCGCGCAGCTCGATCACGCGCCACGGGTGCAGGGCGCTGTGGTCGGCGACCCGGCCGGCAGCCGCCACCAGGGGCAGCAGCTCCTCGTGGGTCGGCGCCGCCTCGGTCACCCGCGAGTACGAGCGACGGGAGGCGACGGCGTCGACCAGGTCTGTCACGCCTGCTCGCCCTCGGTGAAGTTGAGGGACAGCGAGTTCATGCAGTACCGGTCGCCGGTCGGGGTGCCGAAGCCGTCGTCGAAGACGTGTCCGAGGTGCGAGCCGCAGGTGGCGCAGCGGACCTCGGTGCGCACCATCCCGAGGCTGTTGTCCTCGAGCAGCTGCACGGCGTCCGGGCGAACGGACTCGTAGAAGCTGGGCCAGCCGCATCCGGAGTCGAACTTGGTGCCCGACTTGAACAGCTCGGCTCCGCAGGCGGCACAGGTGTAGAGACCGGCGCGGCTCTCGTCGAGCAGTTCGCCTGTCCACGGCCGCTCTGTTCCCGCCTCACGCAGCACGGCGTACTGCTCCGGGCTGAGCTCCTTGCGCCACTCGTCTTCGCTCTTGGCGACGTCGTACTCCATGCGTGTTCCTTTCGTCGTTTCTCCACACTAAACGGAGGAGAGGGCGCGGCTGTTCCCTGTTTCGTCCCGAGAACCGCCGCGCGCCGAAAGGCCAACACACAGAAACCCGCAAATAGGATGAACCGCGAACGCAGGAGCGGCGGCACGACCGACAGGCATGAAGGGATCATGGTGGCGAACGCGGCAGACGACCGGGCATCCATTCAGCGCCCAGACGGCCTGAGCGAGCGGGACGTCGCGATCCTCGCGTTCGAGCGGCAGTGGTGGCGGCATGCCGGCGCCAAGGAGCAGGCCATCCGTGAGGAGTTCGGCCTGTCGGCGGCGCGGTACTATCAGCTGCTCGGTGCGCTGATCGACCAGCCAGCCGCTCTGCAGCACGACCCCATGCTCGTCAAGCGCCTGCTCAGACTGCGCGAGGCGAGAATGGCCGCCAGAAGCTCCCGGACGCTCGCGTCCGACGACTGAGGACCACCGACACGATGGCAGAGAAGTACCCCAAAGACCGTTTCGACGCGATTCCGGACGACCTGAACCGCGTCGGCGCGCACCGCGCGCCCCGCGCAAAAGGGCGCGGCTGGATCGGCTTCGGCTGGGCGGCGCTCGCCACCATCGTGCTGATCGGCGCTGGAGTCTTTGGGCTCTCGCTCATCAACGGCAGCATCTCCTTCCACGGCACGCCGGGCACCAGCTCGGCCTCCAAGACGCCGACGCCGTCTCCGACGCCGACCATCGTGCCGACGATCGATCCTGCACTCACGGTGAACGTGCTCAACGGCACCACGACTCCGGACCTCGCTGCCGCAGCCCGGACCAAGCTCACCGCGGCCGGCATCAAGGTGGGCGCGCTCGCCAACGCGGACAAGACCGACCTGACGCAGACCGTCGTCTACTACTCCGACCCGAAGAACGCGGGGGCGGCGCTCGGTGTCGCCCAGGCGCTGCCGGGAGCCACCACCGCCGAGACCCAGGACTACGCGGACACTGGCGCCGATATCACAGTCGTGCTGGGAAGCAACTTCACCGGCTGACGATTTCGGTCCGTCCCGTATTGTTTCGGGCGTGTTTAACTTCTGACGGTTTCCGGTCATTTCCCGTCTTTTTGCCGAAATAGCTGGTGTTTACGTGCATTGAAAGCATTAGTATCTGGATTCAACGCGCCGGTGATGGGCCGTCGCTACGAAACACAGCAATAGGAGTTATGCATGGCGAACGGAACCGTGAAGTGGTTCAACGCTGAAAAGGGCTACGGATTCATCACCGTCGACGACGGGGGACAGGACGTGTTCGTCCACTACTCCGCCATTGACATGAACGGCTACAAGGTCCTCGAAGAGGGTCAGCAGGTCGTGTTCGAAGTCGGCAGCGGACAGAAGGGCCCGCAGGCTGAGTCGGTGCGTCCGGCGTAGCACGCAGCAACCAACCTGGCGGAGCGTCGTCCCTGAAGGGGCGGCGCTCTCCTGTTTAACTCCTCTCTCCGTGTCTGCTGTCGGCGGACTCACCTTGCACTCGGCTGCCCCGAGTGCCAGAATCGCTTTAGCACTCCATCTGATCGAGTGCTAACCGTTCGCATCTTTCGCAGACGTCCGGGAGGGACGAGAAACAACCATGGCAAAGATCATTGCTTTCGACGAGGACGCCCGCCGCGGCCTTGAGCGCGGCCTCAACATCCTGGCCGACACCGTCAAGGTGACGCTGGGCCCGCGTGGCCGCAACGTCGTTCTCGAGAAGAAGTGGGGCGCCCCCACGATCACCAACGACGGCGTTTCCATCGCGAAGGAGATCGAGCTCGACGACCCGTTCGAGAAGATCGGCGCGGAGCTCGTCAAGGAGGTCGCCAAGAAGACCGACGACGTCGCCGGTGACGGAACCACCACCGCGACCGTTCTCGCTCAGGCGCTCGTCAAGGAAGGCCTCCGCAACGTGGCCGCCGGCGCAGACCCCATCACCCTGAAGCGTGGCATCGAGAAGGCCGTCAAGGCCGTCACCGAGGAGCTCATCGCGAGCGCCAAGGAGGTCGAGACCAAGGAGGAGATCGCTGCAACCGCATCCATCTCCGCCGGAGACACCACCATCGGCGACATCATCGCCGAGGCGATCGACAAGGTCGGCAAGGAGGGCGTCGTCACCGTCGAGGAGTCGAACACCTTCGGCACCGAGCTCGAGCTGACCGAGGGCATGCGCTTCGACAAGGGCTACCTGTCGCAGTACTTCGTCACCGACCAGGACCGCCAGGAGGCGGTGTTCGAAGACCCGTACATCCTCATCGCCAACCAGAAGATCTCCAACATCAAGGATCTGCTGCCGATCGTCGACAAGGTGATCCAGGCCAACAAGCAGCTCCTGATCATCGCGGAGGACGTCGACGGCGAGGCCCTGGCCACGCTGATCGTCAACAAGATCCGCGGCATCTTCAAGTCGGTCGCCGTCAAGGCTCCCGGCTTCGGCGACCGCCGCAAGGCGCAGCTGCAGGACATCGCCATCCTCACCGGTGGCCAGGTCATCTCCGAGGAGGTCGGCCTCAAGCTCGAGAACGTCACCCTCGACCTGCTCGGTCAGGCACGCAAGGTCGTCATCACCAAGGATGAGACCACCATCGTCGAGGGCGCGGGCGACCCCGAGGCCATCGCGGGACGCGTCGCTCAGATCCGCAACGAGATCGACAACACCGACAGCGACTACGACCGTGAGAAGCTGCAGGAGCGCCTGGCGAAGCTCGCCGGCGGTGTCGCGGTCATCAAGGCCGGAGCCGCGACCGAGGTCGAGCTCAAGGAGCGCAAGCACCGCATCGAGGACGCCGTCCGCAACGCGAAGGCAGCCGTCGAAGAGGGCATCGTCGCCGGTGGTGGCGTCGCCCTCATCCAGGCGGGCAAGACCGCTTTCGAGAAGCTCGAGCTCACGGGTGACGAGGCCACCGGCGCGAACATCGTCAAGGTCGCCATCGAGGCTCCGCTCAAGCAGATCGCCATCAACGCAGGCCTCGAGGCCGGCGTCGTGGTCGAGAAGGTCCGCAACCTCCCGGTCGGACACGGCCTCAACGCCGCGACCGGCGAGTACGTCGACATGCTGGCCACCGGCATCAACGACCCGGTGAAGGTCACCCGCTCGGCCCTGCAGAACGCAGCGTCGATCGCCGGCCTGTTCCTCACCACCGAGGCCGTCGTCGCCGACAAGCCGGAGAAGAACCCGGCCCCGGCCGGCGACCCCACCGGCGGCATGGACTTCTAAGTCCTACCCAGCACCACGAAGAGGGCGTCTCCCGCACGGGAGGCGCCCTCTTTCGTCGTATCCGTCGTGTCCGTCATATCCGTCGTGCCCGGCGCATCCATCGGCGAGATACCACGAACTGTCGCGAAACGCCCGGGATGCGGTGCAGTTACTGGTATATCGCGGATCAGGCCGCGGTCTCCGCGAGCGGGAGGGAGACGCGGAAGGTGGCGCCGCCGCCGTCCGTCTCGACGACCTCGACGGTGCCGCGGTGGGCGGCGACGATCGAGGAGACGATGGCGAGGCCGAGGCCGCTGCCGCCGGTCTCGCGGGCGCGGGACGTGTCTGCGCGCCAGAAGCGCTGGAAGATCTTCTCGCGGATCTGCGGCGGGATGCCGTCGCCGTGGTCGCGCACCTCCAGGATCGCGCGACCGGTGAGGTGGTTCACCTGCACCATGATCTCGATCGGGGTGCCCTCCGCGGTGTATCGCAGCGCGTTGCCCATCAAGTTGGTGACCACCTGGCGCAGCTTGTTCTCCTCCGCCAGCACGATGGCGGGCTCAGCCGGAACGGGCTGGTGCAGCACCACCTTCTCCGCGGTGGTGACGGGCATCGGCTCTGTGCTGCCCGGCCGGCGGGAGCGGCCGCGGCGCAGCCGCGCGAGCGTCGCGCCCGCGAACGCGATCGGTCCCGTGGCGTTGCTGACGCGCGCCGCCTGGTCCTGGATGGGCATCGGGACCGTGTCGACGCCCGGTTCTTCCGGACCGAACTCGGGGGCGGCGATCGGGTCGGGGGTGATGACGGTGACGACACGGCCGGGGGCGCCGGCCATCGCATCCATTGCCGCGTCCTGGGCGATGCGCACCAGGTCGACGGGATGCAGGTCGAGCGGCTTGGTCTCGTCGAGTCGGGCGAGTTCGAGCAGGTCCTCCACCAGGCCGCCCATCCGGATGGCCTCCTTCTCGATCCTGTCCATCGCCTGCGCGACGTCCTCGGGGGTCTGCAGGGCGCCCATCCGGTACAGCTCTGCGTAGCCGCGCACGGAGACGAGCGGGGTGCGCAGCTCGTGGCTGGCGTCCCCGACGAAGCGGCGCATCTGCTCGATGGTTCTCGCGCGGTCGTTGAACGCGCGGTCGATGCGGTTCAGCATCGTGTTGAGGGACCGGTTGAGGCGGCCGACCTCGGTGTTCGGGGTGGCGCCGCCGAGGCGCTGGCTGAAGTCGCCGTCCGCGATGGCCGCCGCCGTCTGCTCCACCTCCCGCAGCGGGGAGAACGTCGTGGTCACGAGCATCCTGGTGAGGCCGGCGCCGACGATGATGACGATCACGCCGAAGCCGAGGAAGATCGCGAGGAAGCTCGCCATCACGGTGTCGATCTGCGAGGTGGTCGTCGCGACGATGGCCGTGCCGAGCGCGCCGGGCGGGTTGGTCAGCGTGACCGTCGTGGCCAGCGCGCGGTATGCGGTGTGGCCGTCATTGCTGAGCAGCGGATAGCCGCCGGAGGGGAGGAGCTTGCTCTCCGGCACCGTCAGCGACTTGGGGACGGCGGGCCGGTGGGCCTCCGGGATGTTGGACCAGTTGGTCCTCACCAGGTTGCCGTCCGCGTCGTAGAGCGCGGCGAAGTAGTCGGACGGGCTGGCGTCCGTCGCGATCTTCTCGCTGTCGGCCGAGGTGCCGTAGAGGTAGGTGTTGAGGTAGCTGCCGCCGGACGCGGCGGACAGCTGAGCATCCAGCTGGTCGAGCAGCACGGGCTTCAGCATCGACATGGTGCCGATGCCCGTCACGAGCAGGCCGAGGGTCAGCATCAGCACGGTCACGCCGGTGATCTTGGTGCGCAGGGAGATCGCGTTCCATCGATCGAGTAAGCGTGTGTGCATGAGGCCGCCAGTTTACGCAGCCGAAGCTGTGCCAGGCATGTGGAGGAGCCTGGTCAGACCTTCGCGGCCTTCAGCATGTAGCCGAACCCGCGCTTGGTCTGGATGAGCGGCTCGCTGGAGTGCGCATCCACCTTGCGGCGCAGGTAGGAGATGTAGGACTCGACGATGCCGGCGTCGCCGTTGAAGTCGTACTCCCAGACGTGGTCGAGGATCTGCGCCTTCGACAGCACGCGGTTGGGGTTGAGCATGAGGTAGCGCAGCAGCTTGAACTCGGTGGGGCTGAGCTCGATGGCGGTGTCGCCGACGAAGACCTCGTGGGTGTCTTGGTCCATCGTCAGCTCGCCGGCGCGGATGACCGCGTCTTCATCCGCCTGCATCGTGCGGCGCAGGATGGCCTTGATGCGGGCGACGATCTCGTCGAGGCTGAACGGCTTGGTGACGTAGTCGTCGCCGCCGACGGTGAGGCCGGTGATCTTGTCTTCCGTGTCGTCCTTGGCCGTCAGGAACAGGATGGGCGCGGTGTACCCGGCGCCGCGGAGGCGCTTGGTGACGCCGAAGCCGTTCATGTCGGGGAGCATCACGTCGAGGATGATGAGGTCTGGTTCCTCTTCGAGGACCGCGGAGATGGCCTGCGCGCCGTTGCCGACCGCGCGCACGGCGAACCCTGCGAAGCGGAGGCTGGTGGTGAGCAGGTCGCGGATGTTGGGCTCGTCGTCGACGATCAGGATGCGAGGTCCGGCGTTCATGGCTCCTAGTATCTGCGCGTTGGCTGAATCCTGCCTGTGAGCGCTCGGTGTGGGATTGGTGTGAGGGTCTGGCGGGTGCCGAGGGAACAGTGGATGCTGGGAACAGCCGTCGCGAGGAGGATCCCCATGTCGAAGCCCACCGTCGTCATCGCCGGAGCAGGACTGGCCGGAGCCACCGTCGCCACCGAGTTGCGCGAGCGCGGATTCGACGGCCGCATCCTGCTGTTCGGCGCGGAGGCGCACCACCCGTACATCCGGCCGCCGCTGTCGAAGGAGTACCTGAAGGGCGACGCGGAACGCTCGGAGGGGGACGTGCATCCGGAGGGGTGGTACGCGGAGAACGACGTCGAGTTCCTGCCGGAGACCACCGCGAACTCGTTCGATGCGGCTGCGCACGAGCTGTTCCTCGACGGAGGGGCGAGGATCACGTTCGACAGCCTGGTGATCGCGACCGGCGCGAGCCCGCGGAGACTGAGCGTGCCCGGTGCAGGGCACGGGGCGGTGTTCACGCTGCGGACGGTCGAGGACAGCGAGTGGCTGCGCTCCGCGCTCGAGGTGGGAGGCCGCCGCGTGGTCATCGTCGGCTCCGGCTGGATCGGCCTCGAGGTCGCCGCGGCGGCGCGCGGGTACGGGAACGACGTGACCGTGGTCGGCAGCTCCGCCGTGCCGCTCAGTTCCGCGATCGGCCCCGAGCTCGGCCGCGTGTTCGAGCGGCTGCACACCGACAACGGCGTCTCGTTCCGCAATGCGGCATCGGTGGTCGCGATCGACGGAGCGGACGACGGACCCCGCGAGGTGGTCACCGGCACCGGGGAGCGCATCCCGGCCGACCTGGTGGTCGTCGGTGTCGGCGCGGTGCCCAACACCGCCATCGCCGAGCGGTCCGGCCTCACCGTCGACAACGGCATCCCGGTCGACCAGGGGATGCGCACGGCGGCGGAGGACGTCTTCGCGGCCGGTGACGTGGCCAACCCGTTCCTCCCCGTCATCGGCCGGCACCTCCGGAACGAGCACTGGGCGAACGCCATCGCCGGCGGCACCGTCGCGGCGCGCAGCGTGCTCGGCGAGGCGGCGAGCTACGACGACATCCCGTACTTCTACTCCGACCAATACGATCTGGGGATGGAGTATTCGGGATACGGCCCACTGGCCGCCGACGCCAGGGTCGTCTACCGCGGAGACGTCGACCGGCGCGAGTTCGTCGCGTTCTGGCTGCGCAACGAACGTGTGGTGGCCGGGATGAACGTCAACGTCTGGGATGTGAACGACCAGGTGCAGCGTCTGATCCGCTCCGGCGAGCGCGTCGACGCCGCACGCCTCACCGACGAGAGCGTGGACCTTGCCACGCTCTGAGATGTATCTGCCCCCGCTCCGCATCCCCGTCCGCACCATCGGCGCCCGCACCTTCGATTTCTCCCGCCGCGTCGCGGTGATGGCCGTCGTCAACCGCACACCGGACTCGTTCTTCGACCGGGGGAGGACCTTCGCCCTCGACAAGGCCGTGCAGGCCAGCTTCCGCGCTGTCGAGCTGGGCGCGGACTGGGTGGACATCGGCGGCGTCCCGTTCGCCCCGGGCGACCCCATCCCGGTGGAGGCGGAGGCCGACAGGGTGGTGCCGGTGGTGGCCGAGCTGCGGGCGGGGTCGGACGTGGTCATCTCCGTGGACACCTTCCACGCCGAGGTGGCCCGCCGCGCCATCGCAGCGGGCGCGACCGTCGTGAACGACACGACCGGCCTCAGCGACCCGCGCCTGGTGTCCGTGGTCGCCGACAGCGACGCCACGCTGGTCATCACCCACAGTCTCGCCGCACCGCGCACGTTCTACCCCCGGCCGCACTACGACGACATCGCCGCCGAGGTCGCCGCCTTCCTGCTCGGCAGGGTGGAGGTCGCGCTCGCCGCGGGCATCCCGGAGGATCGGATCATCGTCGACCCGGGGCACGACCTCAACAAGAACACGCTGCACTCGCTGGAGCTCACCAGGAGGCTCAGCGAGATCGCCGATCTCGGATATCCGACCCTCGCCGCCGTCTCCAACAAGGACTTCATCGGGGAGACCCTGGATGCGCCGCGCGATGCCCGCCTGGAGGGCTCCCTCGCCGCTGCGGTCGTCTCCATCGTCAACGGGGCCAGGATCATCCGGATGCACGACGTGGGCGCCTCCGTCGCCGCTGCGCGCATGACGGAGGCCATCCTCGGGCTGCGCGAGCCCGCATACCTGACGCACAACATGGGAGACGTGAATGAGTGACGCAGCCATCGCCAAGGTCTATCCGCTGCCCGCGGCGGAAGGACTCGGAGACGACGATCTCGCCGCCCTCTACAGCGATGGTGTCGGCGACGAGCCGTGGCTGCGCGTCAACTTCGTCAGCAGCGTGGACGGCGCCGCGACGCACCAGGGCCTGTCCGGCGGGCTCTCCGACGAGGCGGACAAGCGCGTGTTCGGCATCCTGCGCCGCCTCTGCGACGTGGTGGTCGTCGGAGCGGGCACCGTGCGCGCGGAGGGATACGCGGCGATGCGGGTGGGCGCGGTCTCCGAGCGCTGGCGGGTGGCGCACGGGCTGAGCGCGCATCCGGTCTTCGCCATCGTCTCGGCGAGCCTCGACCTCGACCCGGCGAGCCCGATCTTCCAGGATGCGCCGGTGCGCCCGATCGTGCTCACCACCGAGATCGCCAGACACGACACCCGCGAAGCGCTGTCGGAGGTGGCGGACGTGGTGGTCTGCGGCCGCCAGCGCGTCGAGGTGGATGCGCTGGTGCGGGTGCTCGCGGAGCGCGGCCTCGGCCGCATCCACTGCGAGGGCGGTCCGCACCTATTCGGCGACCTGATCGCATCCGGGGAGCTGGACGAGTTGTGCCTCACGATCAGCCCACGGCTGGAGGCGGGGGTGGCGACCCGCATCGCCTCCGGGGCGTCGCCGATCGTGCCGGTCGGCCTGAAGCTCGCCCACACGCTCGTCTCCGGCGACACGCTCCTGCTGCGCTATGTCAGGCGCTGAGCCGCCCGCCGTGGACGCCGCCCTCGCGCGGCGGCTGATCGACAGCCAGTTCCCCGCGTGGGCCGCCCTGCCCATCCGGCCGGTGGAGCTGGACGGCTGGGACAACCGCACCTTCCGGCTGGGGGACGCGCTGAGCATCCGGATGCCGAGCGGCCCGTGGTACGCGGAGCAGGTGGCCAAGGAGCAGCAGTGGCTCCCGCGCCTCGCGCCGCTGCTGCCGCTGCCCATCCCGGTGCCGGTCGCTGCGGGCGAGCCGGAGTTCGGCTACCCGTACCGGTGGTCGGTCTACCGCTGGCTCGACGGACGCCCGGCGGCGCTCGACGGCATCGGCGACCCGGTGGCGTTCGCGGAGGCGGTCGGATCGTTCCTGGTGGCGCTGCGGTCGTGCCCGTCCGACGGGGCACCGCGCCCGGGCCGCCACAACTTCTTCCGCGGAGACCCGCCAGCGGTCTACGGCGACGAGACCCGCGCCGCCATCGCCGCGCTCGCCGCCGCCGGCGACCCGATCGACGCTGCGGCGGCCGCCCGCGTCTGGGCGGAGGCCGAAGACGCCACCTGGCACGGCGACCCGGTGTGGTTCCATGGCGACATCGCGGTCGGCAACCTGCTGATGCGCGACGGCGCCCTGGCGGCGGTGATCGACTTCGGCACTTCGGGCGTCGGCGACCCGGCGTGCGACCTGGCGCTGGCCTGGACGACGCTGGATGGCGAGGCGAGGGATGCGTACCGGCGGGTGCTGGGCGTCGACGACGCGATGTGGGCGCGCGGGAAAGGCTGGGCGCTGTGGAAGGCGCTGATCACGCTGCGCGACGACCCTCGGGATGCGGGGGCGCGGGGGACCGTGGGGCGGGTGCTGGCGTGAGCCGCCCTACCGCCCCTGCACCCGGCTACCCCCGCCTACGCCGCCAGCGCGTGCGCATCCAGGATCGTGTACGAGTACCCCTGCTCCGCCAGGAACCGCTGCCGGTTCTGTGCGAAGTCCTGGTCGACCGTGTCGCGCGACACCAGCGTGTAGAAGTTGGCGGACAGGCCGGACTCCTTCGGCCGCAGCAGCCGTCCGAGGCGCTGCGCCTCCTCCTGGCGGGAGCCGTAGGAGCCTGACACCTGGATGGCGACCGTCGCCTCGGGCAGGTCGACCGAGAAGTTGGCGACCTTGCTCACCACCAGCACCTCCGTCGTGCCCTCGCGAAACTCCTGGTAGAGCCGTTCGCGCTCGTCCACCGGGGTCGCGCCCGTGAGCGACGGCGCATCCAGGGCCTCCGCCAGCTCGTCGATCTGGTCGAGGTACTGGCCGATGACCAGGATGCGCTCTCCCTTGTGGCGCTCGACCAGCTGGCGCACCACATCCAGTTTGGCGGGGGCCGTGGCCGCGAGGCGGTAGCGCTCGTCGTCGGCGGCAGCGGCGTAGCTGAGGCGGTCGGAGGCGGGCAGGTCGATGCGCACCTCGTAGCAGGCGGCGGGGGAGATGAAGCCCTGGGCCTCGATCTCCTTCCACGGGGCGTCGAAGCGCTTGGGGCCGATGAGGCTGAACACGTCGCCCTCCCTGCCGTCCTCGCGCACCAGCGTGGCGGTGAGGCCGAGGCGGCGGCGGGCCTGCAGTTCGGCGGTCAGCTTGAACACCGGGGCGGGCAGCAGGTGCACCTCGTCGTAGACCACGAGGCCCCAGTCCATCGCGTCGAGCAGCGCGAGGTGCGCGTACTCGCCTTTCCGCTTGGCGGTGAGGATCTGGTAGGTGGCGATGGTGACCGGCTTGACCTCCTTCACCTGGCCCGAGTATTCGCCGATCTCCTCGGCGGTCAGCGTGGTGCGCTTGAGCAGTTCGTCGCGCCACTGACGGGCCGAGACGGTGTTGGTGACCAGGATGAGCGTCGTGGTCTTCGCGGTCGCCATCGCGCCGGCGCCGACCAGGGTCTTGCCCGCGCCACACGGCAGCACGACCACGCCGGAGCCGCCGTCGAAGAAGTTGTCGACCGCCTTGTGCTGGTAGTCGCGCAGCTTCCAGCCGTCCTCCAGCAGGTCGATCGGATGCGGGGTGCCCGGCGTGTATCCCGCGAGGTCCTCTGCCGGCCAGCCGAGCTTCACCAGCTCCTGCTTGAGCTGGCCGCGCGCCCACGCCTCGACCACGAAGGTGTCTGCATCCCGTCGTTCGAGCAGCAGCGGCGCGATCCGCTTCGCCCCGGCCACCTCGGTGAGCACCGGCAGGTCGGTGGAGCGCAGCAGCAGCACGCCGTCGTCGTCGCGCTCGATCACGAGCCTGCCGTAGCGCGCGACGGTCTCCGCCATGTCGACGGACACGGTCTGCGGGATGGGGAACTTCGAGTACCGCTCCAGCGTGCCGAGCATGTCCTCCGCGGTGTGCCCGGCCGCGCGGGCGTTCCACAGCCCGAGGCGGGTGATCCGGTACGTGTGGATGTGCTCGGGTGCGCGTTCCAGCTCAGCGAACACGGCGAGGTCGTGCCGTGCGTCTTCGGCCGATGGATGCGCGACCTCCAGCAGGACGGTGCGGTCGCTCTGGACGATCAGGGGGCCATCTGACATAACCGCTGAGTCTACGCCCGCTTTCCTTGCGCCCTTCCCAGCCGGGTCAGTCGGCGGGGCGGAGGCCGGTGACGCTGGAGAGCGGGAGGGTGCGCTCGATGTCCGCGGCGCGGTCGCGGCCGCGGAGGCGCCCGCCGCCGACGCCGGTCGGCTCCAGCAGGTAGTCGACCACGCGGCCGTCGGGCATCGTCACCTCGACCACCACCAGTTGCCTGCCCCGGATGGCCAGGTCGAGCTGCCGGGTCAGCCACTGCTCTCCCGTGCTCTCGTCGGCGGTGTCGTCCGCCTCGCGCAGGCGGGCGACGAGCGCCGCCTCCTGGTCGGCGCGCTGGACGGCCCGGGGATGCGCGACCCTCTGCCGGCGCAGCGCCTCCACGTTCCCGTCCGCGTCCTCCGCGGCCACCGGATACCGGGCGTCGCTGATCGCCCAGAACACCACATCCCGGGCAAACCGGCTCTCCAGCCTGTCCTCCGCCGCGCGGACGAGCCCGAGCGCGCTGAGCGACTGGTCGACCTGGATGGTGGTCAGCAGCGTCGCGTCGGACGAGACCACCGCCGACCGCATCCGCCCGTCGTCGCCGAGGGAGCGCACGCGCACGCGGCCGTACCGTTCGGCCGCATCCCGCACCAGGTAGTCGAGCGGCTGGGGCACCCCGGTCAGCGAGATCTCCGCGAGGAACGCGTGGATGCTCTCCGCCGTCTCACCCGCGGTGATCGCACGGTCTATGGTGGCGGCCGACACCCGGAACGTGGATGCGAGCGCCCTGCTCTCGACGTCGGCCATGCCGCGCAGTCGTCCGTCGATGGCCGGTTCGAGCGGGCCGGGGGCGACGATGGTGAGGTCGTGCTGCAGGTAGACCTTGTCCACCTCGGCGGGGAACAGCTCGCGCACGGTGTCGGCCGCGGCGTCCGGACCGTCCTCGACCAGGGCGCAACCGGCGCTGCTCGGCGCCTGGTGCGCCGTCACGCCGAGCCACTCCGCGTCGCGCGTGTACGCCGCGACCCGCTCCTCGGCCAGCTCGCGGCCGGCGGGGTACAGCCAGGCGACGTACTCGCGCAGGCTCTCGCCCCAGGCCGCCCTACTGCGTCCGGAGAGGATGCGGCGCAGGTCGTCCGGGAGGGCGTCCTGCCAGGCGGCGGCGAGGGCGCGCCAGCGGTCGGCGGTGGGGGAGTGCTGCCAGTCGGTCGCGGCCTCCGTCGGCAGCCAGACGGCGTCCTCCAGCGCGACGAGGCCGGCACGGGATGCGACGGAGAACACGGTGGGGACCACGGACACGTCCACGGCCAGGGCCCCGGCGATGCGCTTGCTCGCCGGCAGGGCGAGGCCGCCCTTCTGCAGCTCGCGCGCGCCCTCGCGGAAGAGTTCGGCGATCAGCTCGGAGACGGCGGTGACGGCGTCGAAGGCGCGCTCGGCGGCCAGCCGGTCCGTGAACCGGCGCTCGGTGTCCGGGACGGCGGCCAGCGCGGGCGGCGCCGGCTCGGCGAGGAGCGCATCCGGAGACGGCAGGCCGAGGCCTGGCCAGGCGGCCAGCTGCGCCGTGACGGCCTCGTACGCCGAGAACGCGCCGGAGTCCGGATGGGCGAGGATGAGGCCGGAGACGGCGTCCAGCGCCTCCTGAGCGGCAGCGGCGTCGATGCCGGGGGTGGCGGCGGCGCCGGAGAGCGCTGCAGCGACCTGGGACGCATCCAACGGGGTGGATGCGCGACCGAGCGTCACCAGGACGGCCAGCCTCGTGCGGTCGAGCCCGGACAGCGCGCGCTGCACGGAGTCCCGGTCGAGGAGGGCGTCTGCGAGGTCGAAGAAGTCGGAGACGCCCGCGCGGCGGATGGTCCGCTCGCGCAGGACGTGGACGATGGACTCGTCCGGCATCGCCCGCAGGCGTGCTGCCAGGGCGAGCGTGTTCGTCATGGGCGCTGGACCAGCCCTGCCGTCCGCCGGCCTACCGCTTGTCCGTGCGGGTCGCAGCCTTCGCCGCTTTGCTGCGCTGACGCCCGGTGATGACGATGAGCACGATCACCAGGACGAAGGAAACGGACAGGCCGATCATCGGCAGGACGAACACCACGGGCCAGATGCCCTGGCCGGAACCCTGCTCCGGCATTCCGCCGAGAGCGGAGCCGATCAGGACGGCTGCGATGCAGACCAAAGAGATGATCACGAGTGCCGCAATGATGTACGACAGGATGCGCTGGAGGCGGCTTGCCGCCTGTGGGGTCTGCTGGGTCACGAAATCAAGGATAATTGAGGTTGGTCATACGATCCCCCATGTGAAATGAGGTTCCCATGCCAACCGGCAAGGTCAAGTTCTACGACGACGAGAAAGGCTTCGGCTTCATCAGCTCCGATGACGGCCAAGAAGTCTTCCTGCACGCCTCCGCCCTGCCGGCAGGTGCCGTCGTGAAAGCGGGAACCCGCCTCGAGTTCGGCATCGCCGACGGCAAGCGCGGCGCCCAGGCACTGTCGGTGCGCGTCCTCGACGCCCCGCCCAGCCTCGTGAAGATGAGCCGCAAGTCCGCGGACGACATGGCGATCATCGTCGAAGACCTCGTGAAGCTGCTCGACGGCATCGGCGCGAACCTCAAGCGGGGCAAGTACCCGGACAAGGCGCACGGCGCGAAGATCGCCGCCGTGCTGCGCCGGGTTGCGGACGACCTGGATGCCTGACACCGAGAACGAGACGGACGTCGACGCGACCACCGAGTCTTCGGAGGCCGCGTCGGCGCCGGTCGAGGACGCTCCCGTCTGGACCGTCCCGGACGACGTGCTCCTCGCATCCGTCGCCCAGGCGCTGGATGCGCTGAAGGAGATCACGCCGGCGGCCACCATCGGCGCGCCCGCCGGCCACATCGTGGAGGGGGAGCACGTGCTCTCCCTGCTGTTCGAGTGCACCATGTCCGGGTATCCGGGCTGGCACTGGACGGTCACGCTGTCGCGCATCGACGACGAGTCCGCACCGAGCGTGCTCGAGGCGGAGCTGATGCCGGGCGAGCGCGCCCTGCTCGCCCCGGATTGGGTGCCGTGGTCGGAGCGGCTCGCGGAGTACCAGGCCTCCCAGGAGGCCATCGCGGCGGCGGAGGCCGACGCGGGCGACGACGATGACGAGGCGGACGACGAGCTCGACGTCGACGACGACGACGAGACGGACGACGACTTCGAGGACGAGGACGAGGACGGCGAGCACGACGTGCACGACCTGCACCCGGACGACCTCGACGGCGTCGACATCGAGAGCGCGGACGAGTCGTACGACGACGCGGACGACTCCGACGACTCAGACATCGACGACGACTCAGCGGCGTTTGACGGTGAGGTATCCGAGGCCGACGAGGCCGAGTCCGAGACCGACGATGACGGTCCAGAGCCACCAGCCGTCTCCGGAGGCGCTCAGCTGACGGAAGAAGACCAGCGTCACGACGAGGGCGACCAGCCACAGGCCTAGCCCGACGAGCACGGCCTTCCTGTCGTCCGTCTTCACGGGGACAGGATCAGGCCGTCGCTCGTCGTCGCGGAGCCAGAGGCGCACGGTGTCTGCCGCTCAGCCCAGCTGGCCGACGACGTACTCGATGCAGCCGATCAGGGCGCGGACATCGTCCGGCTCGATGGCCGTGAACGTCGCGACGCGCAGCTGGTTGCGGCCGAGCTTGCGGTACGGCTCCGTGTCGACCACGCCGTTGGCGCGCAGGATCTTGGCGACGGCAGATGCGTCGACCGCGTCGTCGAAGTCGATCGTGACGACGACCTGCGAGCGGTGCGAAGGATCGGCGACGAACGGCGTCGCGTACTCCACGCCCTCCGCCCAGCTGTAGAGCGCATTCGAGGACTCCGCCGTGCGGGCGTCTGCCCAGGCGAGACCGCCGTTGTCGTTCATCCACTGGATCTGGTTCTCGAGCAGCACCAGCGTGGAGACGGCCGGGGTGTTCAGCGTCTGGTTGAGGCGCGAGTTGTCGATCGCGTTCTTGATGCTGAGGAACTCCGGGATGTACCTGTCGCTCGCCGCGATCCGCTCGACCCGCTCGATGGCGGCGGGGGAGAAGAGGGCGAGCCAGAGGCCGCCGTCCGACGCGAAGTTCTTCTGCGGGGCGAAGTAGTAGATGTCCGACTCCGCTGCGTCGATGTCGACGCCGCCCGCCGCGCTGGTCGCGTCGATCACCGTGAGGGCGCCGTCGTCGCCGTGCACGCGCTTCACGGGCGCCATGACGCCGGTGGAGGTCTCGTTGTGCGGCCAGGCGTACACGTCGATGCCCGCAGCCGCCTGCGCCTCGCTGCGCGAACCCGCAGGGGCGTCGATGATCTGGGGCGCATCCAGCCACGGGGTCTTCGCGGCGGCGGCGAACTTGCCGCCGAACTCGCCGAAGACGAGGTTCTGGCTGCGCTTCTCGATCAGGGAGAACGCCGCGGCGTCCCAAAACGCGGTCGAGCCGCCGTTGCCGAGGACGACTTCGTAGCCGTCCGGGATGTGGAACAGCTCGCCGAGCCCGTCGCGCACGCGGCCGACGAGGTTCTTGATCGGAGCCTGGCGGTGCGAGGTGCCGAGAAGCTGCGCTCCGGCACCGGCGAGGTAGGACACCTGCTCCTGGCGGACCTTGGATGGGCCGCATCCGAATCGTCCGTCGGCGGGCAGCAGATCAGTGGGAATCGTCACATCCGGCATATCCAGAGTCTATTGGCTGTTGGAACCCCTGTCGGTCGACTCCTGCCGTGGCTACAGCCCGCTGTCACCGGCACCAAGTAGGCTCTACTGGACATACGCGTGACAACAGCTGGAGGGTTGATGACCGACCTGATCGATACGACCGAGATGTACCTTCGCACCATCCTGGAATTGGAAGAGGACAACATCGTCCCGCTGCGTGCGCGCATCTCGGAGCGTCTCGGCCACTCAGGCCCGACCGTCTCCCAGACTGTCGGCCGCATGGAACGGGACGGCCTCGTCGTCGTCTCCGGCGACCGCCACCTCGAACTCACCGACGACGGGCGCCGCAAGGCCGTCCACGTGATGCGCAAGCACCGCCTGGCCGAGCGCCTGCTCAGCGATGTGATCGAGCTCGAGTGGGAGTACGTGCACGAAGAGGCCTGCCGCTGGGAGCACGTGATGAGCGAGCAGGTCGAGCGCAAGCTGCTCACCATGCTCGGGCACCCGACCGAGTCGCCGTACGGCAACCCCATCCCTGGCCTGGACGAGCTGGGCGACATCGAGTCGCCCACCACCGAGGGCCTCACCAACCTCGTGGATGTCGTCGTGGGCAACAGTTCGGGGGTTTCTGCCAGGATCAAGCGCCTCGGCGAGCCCGCCCAGGTCGACCCCGAGCTGCTGCTGCAGCTCAAGCAGGCCGGCGTTTTTCCGGGCTCGACCGGGACATTCACTCCGGCAGGCTCGTACGTCGCCGTGCAGATCGACGGCTACGAGAACGGGCTGGAACTCCCCAACGAACTCGCAGCGCACATCTTCGTCGAGGCCTGATTTCCGTTACCGACTTGTTAAAATATCGGCAAAAGGATGTGACAAAGCGGGGGTCGTCCCGTAGTCTCTAACGAGTCCGACGGGCCAGAAGCCGGCCACAGGACCCGAACCGGGACGCTCCACCCCCCACTCCTGTCTCCTGGTTCGCGAAGCCAAGCTATAAGCATCCGGGACGGGGCAGCTACCTAGTGCTGTTGGAGCGCAGGAGGTTCAAACCTTGGCACTATTAGGTACACCCGGCTCTGAAGAGCGCCCCGCAAACCCGAATAGCTCGACCCCTGCACCCTCCGACCTCGCGTCCCGCCGCTCCGTGCGCCGCGCGCCGGTGCGCCAGACGGCCGTCGAGCCCACCTCCGGAACCGCGTTCCGGAAGCCCGCGGACAAGAAGACGAGCAAGAAGGTCAAGGGCGGCGTGATCAACGTCGCCGTCATGACCCTCGCCGCCGGTCTCATCGCCACGATGGCGATCCCCGCCTATGCGTTCAACCCGCAGGGTGCAGACACCGCGCAGTTCAAGAGCAGCGCCGTGGACAGCATGAAGAAGGCTCAGCCGCAGAGTGTCGAGGTCCCGCAGGCCGTCGCAGCGGCAGCCGTCGCCCGCGACGCGGCCACCGCCACCAGCGAGCAGGAGCTGTCGGCAGCCAAGGCGGCCAAGGCCGCAGAGCTGGCCCGCCAGCAGGCCGCCGTCTCGTTCGCGAGCTACGCCAGCTATTCCGGCCCGTCGGTCACCGACTTCCTGGCCAACCCTCCGTACCCCAGCTTCAGCCTCCCGCAGGTGTTCTCGGTCGCGCAGCAGTACATCGGCACCCCGTACGTCTTCGGCGGCTCGACGCCCGCCGGCTTCGACTGCTCGGGCTACGTCATGTACGTCTACGCCCAGTTCGGGATCTCCCTGCCGCACTCGGTCTCCGGCCAGGCGGCGATGGGCAAGCGCATCTCGATCGCGGACGCCCAGCCGGGCGACCTGGTCATCATGCCCGGCCACGACGGCTTCTACGCCGGAAACGGCAACATCATGGACGCGCCGGACACCGGCCGCAGCATCTCCATCCGCCCCATCTGGACGAGCGACTACTACATCGTCCGTCTGGGCATCTGACACCTCGTTTCGACCGGTTCCTGAGGCTTCCAGGACCCGAACGGAACGTGAACTCCGCGTAACGCGGACCGCGAGCGGCGCGCCACGAATATGTGGTGCGCCGTTTCTGCGTTACTCTGATCCCCTGAAACCGTGAATGTCCACGCGTTGGATGTTCGCACCGCGAGAGATCCGGGAGTGCGATGGCCGAGCCGCGCAGGGTGACTTCCTGGCTAGAGCGCGGCCGTTTCGCGGGAGCGGGCGCCGCATCTCCTGTCGCCGCATCCGCTGTGGCCGCATCCACTCTCGCCGTCGACGAGCTGATAGCCCGCCACCACGACTTCCTCGCCTGTCGTCACCACACCGTGGCCTGCCGCCGCCCCTTCGTGGCCTGCCGCCACCATGCCGCCGTTTCACTGGGCGCTGTCCGCACGGACAGTGCCCTTTTTGTTTTCCAGGAAGGTCCACGATGAAGACACTGGTCCTCAATGCCGGCTACGAACCCCTGGCGGTCGTCTCCTTCAAACGCGCCATCGTGCTCGTGATGAACCAGAAAGCGACGGTCTTGTCGATCGACCAGGCCCACCCGGTCTGGGGCATCTCCGCCAGCTACGAGCGCCCGTCGGTCATCCTCCTCACCCGCTACGTCCGCATCCCGCGCGGCCGCGCCGTCCCCGTGAGCCGCCGCGGCGTCCTCCGCCGGGATGCGCACCGCTGCGCATACTGCGGAAAGTCGGCCACCACGATCGACCACGTCCTCCCACGCTCCCGCGGCGGTGCCGACAGCTGGGAAAACCTCGTCGCCTGCTGCCTCCGCTGCAACAACGTCAAAGGCAACCACACCCCCGCCGAGATGAACTGGACCCTCGCGTTCACGCCGCGCGTGCCCCACGACGCCTCCTGGGTGGTGCGCGGCACCGAGGTGGCCCAGCCCGACTGGAGCGACTACCTCGCCCCAGCAGCCTGACGCGCCGCCCGCCCGTTTCGCGCTGGATCGCGGCCCCCGGTAGAGTGGTCCGGTCAGCCTCTGTAGCTCAATGGAAGAGCTGCTCCGTCCTAAGGAGAAGGTTGGGGGTTCGAGTCCCTCCAGGGGCACTTTCTGGGTGCGGAGAAAATGCTGGTCAGAGGCGCAATTCCGGAACTAGATAACGATCGCTATTCAGGATTTGCCCACAATTTGCCCACACACACGCCAAAAAACTCTAAGAAGCTCTAAGGGCATTGCAGGACTCGCCGCTCATAGGGAACCTGCACCCGGCTCGAGTTCGGCCACGCGGCGGTTGTTCTTCGCTAGCTCGGAGACTTGGCCTTTGATATCGGCACGCAAGTCCATCAGGAAGAACCAGTAGCGGCTGGGGTGTCGGCTGGCTAGCTCGAGGTAGCGATTGCACGCGCTGGTCATGCCCGAAAGCGGCAGCTGGACGCTCGCAATCTGGCGCGAGAGGCCTCGAGCATCTCTGACCGAGTCCCTCATACTCAGAACGCTGGCATTCACTCGCGCAAAGTCATCGCTCTGTTCGGCGTTGTGCACTTCCATGAGGGTGTCGATCTGAATGAGCGCGCGTCGATGGTGCAGTTCCTGCACAAGAAGGTTCAGCGCTTGCGTTTCTCGATATCGCCTACTCACAACGAACGTCAAGGCAGCGATGGTGACAGTCAGCGATGCGCCGATTACCGTGACGATCAGGTCGGGTACGAACGTGTCCCACACGTGGGCCAGTCTTTCAGATCACCGTCGGTGTTCACGGCACCACCCCGATGCGGCCCGGGACGAAGGTGGCGGGCCGTTCGGGTTCCGCCCGCCGCCGGTCTGTCAAACCAGCGTGATCGTCTGTCCCTTGGAGAACGCGTTGTCGCTGACCTGGATGCTCGCCGCCTTCGGGCCGGCGGGGACGTCGAAGAGGATGGGGCCTTGGATGGCGTTGCCCCGGTTGATCCCAGCGACCCACGCATTCTGGTCCGGACTGACGTACAGGGTCACGGTCGGGTCGGCGTCGTAGGTCTTGCCGGTGGCGACGAGCTTCACGTAGATCACGATGAAGGTCGCGGCACTGTTTCCCGTGTTCGCGATCTTCAGGTCCACTTCAACGAACGTGCCCTGCGCGGTGCGCGACAGCGGGGAGTGTTCCGTCTGTATTCCTCACTTCTCTATTCCGCTCCCGTTCCCCTCGCTTTCTCGTCGCTCCTTCCTCCCTTTCCGTTAGGCCATTTCGCTCTTCTCGAGCCGCCTGTCTTGTTTCTAGGACCTGACACGACTACGCCAATGCCTGCCCGCAGTCTGGCGCGTGGTCTAAAGAATGCCGGCTCATCACGCGACGCGGTGAGCGAACTCACTATCGCTGTCCACCGAACGGGGGAGACGAGCGACCCGATCTTCACCGCCAGTCGCACATGTAACGAGTCCTGCAGTCGATAGCGTTGTGACGAGCAAAAATGCTGTGCCGCCCGGCAGCCGACTCGGCGCGCGTTTTTGTCGAACCCGCCCCAAGGAGCACCATGAGCCTGATCGCCCAGTCCACCCTCGAGTCCAAACTTGATAAAGCGGCGAATGCACTGCGAGGCCCAGTCGATCCCGCAGACTTTAAGAACTACGTGTTCCCGATGCTGTTTTGGAAGTGGATCAGCGACACCTGGGTGTTCGAGCACGACGAGGCCGTCGAGGAGTATGGCGACGACCTCGACGATGAGATCGAGGCGGACTTCCATCGGTTCGAGATGCCGTCGGGCACCCTGTGGAGTGAAGTCACCGTCGCGGTGACGAACCTTGGTGCCGAAATCGGGAAGACATTCCGCCGGATTGAAAAGGCCAACCCCCGCTCGCTCGCGCGTGTGTTTGGCGACGCCCCGTGGGCCGACAAGGACCGCATTCCGGAGGCTGCGTTGCTGAGTCTGATCAGCGCCTTCAACGAAGTCGACCTGAACCCGGTGACGGTGTCGCATGACCTGCTCGGCGCGGGGTACGAGTATCTACTGAAGAACTTCGCCGACGAATCCGGTAAGAAGGCCGGTGAGTTCTTCACTCCGCGCGAGGTCGTGAATTTGCTGGTCGGAATCCTAGAGCCAGAGCCCGGTGAGAGCGTCTACGACCCGACTTGCGGCTCGGGTGGCATGCTCGTGGCGACCATCAATCAGCTGCGCGAGCAAGGCAAGGATCATCGAACTCTCAGGGCGTATGGCCAGGAAATCAACCTGACGACGGCCTCGATCGCCCGAATGAACCTCTTCCTTCACGAGATCGAGGACTTCGACATCAAACGGGGCGACACGCTCCGGGCTCCGGCTTTTAAGGACACCGCTGGCGCGGTGCGGACGTTCGACGCGGTCATCGCCAATCCGCCGTTCTCGCTCAAGAACTGGGGAGCCGACCGCTGGGCCTCGGATCCACGTGCGATCTGCGGAGTGCCGCCAGCACAAAGCGGCGATTACGCCTTCGTTCAGCACATGATCTCGTCGATGGATCCGCGTAAGGGTCGAGTGGGTGTCGTCATGCCGAACGGCGTGCTTTTCCGCGGCAACGCGGAGGGGCAGATCCGCCGGTGCCTAGTTGAGAAGGATCTGCTTGAGGCGGTCATCACGCTGCCGCCGAACTTGTTCTACTCAACCCCCATTCCGGCATGCATTCTTGTTTTCCGCGCCGTGAAGTCACCCAACCGCGAGAAGCACGTGCTATTCATCGACGGCTCCGCGCGAGTTCAGCCGAGTAAAAATCGGAACGTCATGAGCGCCGACGATGTCGATGCAATTGTTCACGCGTACCGCACCGCGGAGGACCCCGATGGCGAGGGCACCGTACGACTCGTCGGTCTTGACGAGATCCGTGAAAACGGGTTCGACCTCAACATGGGTCGGTATGTCAAGGGTGCGGCTCAGGCAGTCGTCGAATTCGAAACCGCCCTCGCCGACTACGCTGCGGCACGTGAACGCCGCAGGTCGGCAGAGCAGCTCCTCATTGGCAAGCTTGCAGCTACCGGCATCGATGTGAGTGGATTTGGGCTGAGCGCTGATGAGTGAATGGAGTGAAGGAACTCTCGCCGACGTGCTCGTCGAAGCTGGCGCGCGAAATGCCTGCGGCGACATCGATCTCGTGCTTTCAGTCTCAGAAGGTCGGGGAGTTGTGCCGCAGACTGAGATCTTCAAGAAGCGGATCGCCACCGAGGATACGACGAAGTACAAGGTCGTTCAGCCTCAAGACATCGTATGGAACCCATACCTGCTGTGGAACGGGGCAATCGGCCAGTGGCAAGGCGAGACGCCTGGGGTCACCTCACCCGTGTACCCGGTGTTTCGTGCACGCGCGGAGCAGGATGCTCGTTACTGGGGGCTGGTATTGACTAGCGGTCTGCTTCTCCCCTACTTCAACAGGACCGCCGTGGGATCGATCGAGCGCCGCCGCCGAACAACGTTGCCAGTGTTTCAAGCTGCGCGTGTCCTGATTCCGTCTCTCCCTGAGCAGGAGCGTCTCAGCGACATTGTGACGGCGTTGGACGAGCAGATCAAGGCCATGGAAGCGGAAGTGAAAAGCGCTCGCGCCGCTCAAGGGCCCCTCATTAGCCGACTGCTTGGACAGGGCGGGTCGAACTGGCCGGTGAAGCGGCTGGATGAGGTTGGCAAGTTCATTCGCGGTCGACGGTTCACCAAGGCTGATTACGTGGAATCAGGGTTGAGCGCGGTCCATTACGGGCAGATCCATACCGACCTGGGTCTAATCACGACCGAAGCGCTGACCTATCTACCTGAGAACTTTCGCGATCGGATGCGTCTTGCAAGCCCCGGTGACGTAGTCATCGCTGCAACAAGCGAGAACGTCGAGGACCTAGGGAACGCCACGGTCTGGCTGGGGGAGGACGACGCGGCGGTGCACGACGATGCAAACATCTTCAAGCATGGCCTCGATCCGGTATTTGCGGGGTGTCTGTTCTTCTCGCCGGAGTTCCACCAACAGAAAGTCCAGTACGCAGCGGGCACTAAGGTCACACGGATTTCGAGTGCCAACCTCGGCAAAATCGAAGTCTCGGTGCCAATTGAAAGGAAGGATCAGGAGCTGATCGGTAGTGCGGTGAAGGCGTTCTCCGAAGAGATCGACGCCACCGTGTCTGAGCTCGCGGACCTGCGCGCCTTCCGCAATGCCTTCCTCCTGAGCCTTTTAAATCAGAACATCGAGATCCCAGATTCATACGACGGATTCCTTGGAGGGGCCGCCTAAAATGGTCTTCACCGAAGCGAGCACGATCCAAAAGTCGATGATCGATTGGGCTGAGGACGCCGGCTGGGAGCACGTGCCCGGTGTTGAACTCCCCCGAGACGAGCACGATGTCGCAATCGAGCTATGGGTGCGCGAGGCGCTGCTGGTTCTTAACCCGGAACTCGGGGACGATCACGAGAGTTTCGATCTCGTGCTGCACGAAATCGACCACGCAATCCTTTCGGCGCGTGACGGCTTGGTTGCCGCCAACGAGGCGCTCACCGTCATGCTCCGTGGTGACCACGCCTTCACCACGGTCGACGGCCAAAAGGTGCCCCGCCGCCTGATTGACTTTGAGAACCTCGAAGCTAACAAGTACGTGGTGGCAGAGGAGGTGACGATCAAAGGAAGCGGGCATGCTCGTCGCTTTGATCTGGTTTACTATGTCAACGGTTTCCCCCTGGTGGTTGCCGAAACGAAGACGCCGGTCAACCAGCAGGTGTCGTGGGTCAACGCCGCCAAAGACATCCACGACGTCTATGAGGAGGAGTATCCAAACTTCTTCACACCGAACCTCTTTAGTATTGCCACGGACGGCCTCGAGTTCCGCATGGCTCCCGTGCGCGCAGTGCCTGACCCGGATTCGGAGATCTGGGCTCCGTGGGGCTCGACCGAGGACAACCCGAAGATCGTCACCGGCCCCGCTCGTGTTGAGCGCGCGGCACGGCTGCTGCTACGCCCGGAGACCGTGTTGCCGATGCTCAAGGACATGGCGATGTATAGGCATGCACGCGACGCGGGCGAAGTCGACTTCAAGCTGCTGCCTCGTTATCCCCAGTTTGAGGCGTCGGTGGCGATTCATGACAAGGTGCTCGCCGGCCGACCTGGCGGCCTCATCTGGCACCACCAGGGTTCCGGCAAGACGGAGCTCATGGCGTTCACGGCGGCCGTGCTACTGCGTGACCCGAAAGTCGTCGAAAAGTTCGGCGGGGCGCCCACCGTGGTTGTGGTTGTGGACCGCACGGACCTCGAGCGTCAGACGGCCGACACGTTCGACACCGTCGGCATGCCGAGGCTCACGGTGCCGGCGACGAAGCGGGACCTCTGGAGCGCGCTGCGTCGGAAAGAGCCCGGCGTGCTCATCACCACAGTCCACAAGTTCAAAGACGCCGGCCTGCTCTCGGACCGATCGAACGTCGTGGTGCTCGTCGACGAGGCTCACCGCACGCAGGAGGGCGACCTCGGCAAACACATGCGCCGAGCCTTGCCCTACTCGAAGTTCTTCGGCGCGACAGGCACAGCGGTGCAGGACAAAGATCGGTCGACGTTCAAGCTTTTCGGCGACCCCGGCGATCCGGGCTTCATCATGAGCCGTTACACGCCCGAGCAGTCGATCGCCGACGGGTTCACCAAGCCCGTCATCGTCGAAGGGCGATCAGTCGGGTTTGACCTCTCAAAGGAGGCCTTGGATGCCGCGTTCGACGACCTCGCGGAGCAGGAGGGCCTGGGCGGGGAAGAGAAGGCGTTTCTCTCTGGCAAGGCCTCGCATATCGAGACCATCTTGTCGAACCCCGAGCGGGTAGCGACAGTCTGTGCGAACATCGTGGACCACTTCCTCACCTATGTAGCACCCCTCGGCCAGAAGGCGCAGGTGGTCGCGTTGAACCAGCGCCTGGTGGTGATGTACGCCGATGCAATCCGGGCCGAGCTAGCGGCGCGCAGTGCCACGATGCCGGACGGGCAGCCGCGCGAGGTTGGTGTTGTCATGCACGTGCTGGACGCAAAGGACACCCCGAAGGAGCTGCGCAGGCACTTGCTGAAGCCTGAGCAGGAGGAAGCTCTTAAGCGTCGGTTCAAGAGAGTGGATGATCCGATGTCTTTCATCGTGGTCACCGCGAAGTGGATGACCGGTTTCAACGCTCCGATCGAGGGTGTGCTCTACCTTGATAAACCGGCGAAGGGCGCGAATCTCTTCCAGGCAATTACGCGGCCTAACCGGCCATGGAAGAACCCGGTCACTGGGCAACTTAAGGATTACGGGCGCGTCGTCGATTACATTGGCCTGGCCGGCGCTATCGCAAGGGCCATCGTAAGCCCTGAGGGGAACGACGAAGGAGACGCGGAACTCAATGTCACCGACGCCTCGCAGCTCGCGGCGAAGTTCGCTAGCGACCTCACTCGGCTTCTGTCGCTATTCGCCGGCATAGACATGACTGACCCATCCTTCGAGTCCCTCGCGCTCGCTCACGAGCGAATTCCGGAAGGGGCCGCCGAGCGCACGAGCTTTGTCGAAACCTTTATAGCGCTACAAACTGTGTGGGAGTTTCTGGACCCGCATCCGGTGCTCGAAGGCTTCAAGCGCCAGTACTTGTGGCTTGCCAAGGTATACGAATCGGTGCGACCAAAGGACGCATCGAAGGCCTTCCTGTGGCAGCGACTCGGTGCCAAGACCACATCGCTCGTCCACGCGCACATGAGCGATGTGCACGTGCGCGCCCTACCATCGAGAAACGTCACCCTCGATGCGGCCGGTCTCGAGCTTCTTAAGCAGATTGCTGAGAAGCTGCGATTGCCTGACAAACCGACGGCTGACACGACGCCGAGCGACGTATACCAGAGTGTTCTCGATTCCATAAAGGCGCGCCTCGACCGCAGGTTAGCTGAGGCAGACGAGCGCGTCTACAGGTCGCTGGCGGAGCGCATCGAGAAGTTGCGCGCGCGCGTCATTGAGAGTGTCGCCGACTCGTTGGCCTTCCTCGAGCAAGCGCTGCAGATTGCGCAGGATGTCGTCGCGGCCGATAGGGCAGCAGAAGTCGGCAACCAGGCTCAGCTCGACCGTATCGTCGACCCAAAGATCGGCGCCCTCACCCAAATCGTCGAGCAGAATACGCCGGAAGGCTTGCACAAAATCATTCCCGACATAGTTAGCCGCATCGACGCGATCGTCGCGGACGTTGCATACTCGGGATGGACCGAAAGTGATAAGGGCGACAAGGACGTTCGGCGCGAGCTGCGCGGTGTGCTGAAGAGCTTCAGCCTCCCAATCAAGGGCGCGCTCTTCGACAAGATCTATATATACGTGCGAGAAAATTACTGACCGTGTCGTTGCGGATTCTGACGGGCCGGAGCCGAACTTCGCGATGGTTACCATGACTCACCTCGGTTGTTCACGGTGGGTCTTCCATTTAGAGGTCCTCTGACATCAACAGTCGCTCCGTGGCCCAGTGAGCCATCAATGACTGGCGAAGGGCGCGCTCGCCGTGCTGCGCTTGCTACTGCTGACCCTTGTTTGGGGTTGCGGTAGGTGCCAGCGTTCCCTGCCAAACTGGTGGCGTGGCGATGAACTCCAGGTTGGACATTGAACATGTGCGCGAAGGACGAGCTCTCGCACTCCTCGACCTGACAAATTGCGACGCCCACGCTGTCCGCGCAGCTGGCGTCGCGGAGCGCCCGGGACAGATGACGGCAAGATGACGGACACTGTGCTGCCTCTATCGCTCATGAATCGCGATCGATTCCTGGCGCTTTTCTACGACCCGGAGCGATTCGACATCCACGCGAAAACCGTCATGCACCTTCATGTGCTTCGTGTGGACGGCGGGGATTTCGCGACGATGCCCCTATTCAAGGAGCTAGTTAACAACAGCATCAGCTACGTGCTCTCGCGGCAGAATCTCGAAAAGTTGCTCGGCGATCCTAGCCGCATGGGCGAGTTCTTCCGAAAGACTCAGGCACAGTTCAAGGCGCCCGACCCCAATGCCGGCGAGGGCGGTGAGCTTCTCCTCTATTCATTCCTCGAGAGCCACCTTGGAGCACCAAAGATCCTCTCGAAGATGGAGCTCAAGACGTCCTCGGAACACTATGTGCATGGCACCGATGGCGTACATCTTCTGGAAGTCTCGGAGGGCGATTATCAGCTAATTTTCGGCGAGTCCAAAATGTACGGTGATGCGACCGGCAGGGTTGGGTCGAGCGCCCGACGCGGGGTCAAGGCGGCGTTCGCGTCCATGGGCAAAGTTCAAGAGGACGACTTCGACTTCGACACTTGGCTCGTGGAATCAGAGTTACTGAAGGAGAGCCTCGACGAAGACAAGGTCGAGCTATTAGCGTCGATCCTTCTACCGCCCGCTTCCGGTGGCCGAACGATCACAAAATGAAACGCATTCGGCGTGTTTATCGGCTTCGAGCTTGACGTGACGAGCTATCCATTCACGGACCGGACGGCTCGCCAGATCGAGAGTGAGTTGCGAGAACTCGCACTTTCGGCGATTACTTCGGAGGTGGACACCATCAAGGCGGAGATCCAGAACCGCGGTCTCGGCGGCTACCAGTTTCACATCTACGCTGTCCCGTTCCTCAAACGGAACGTTAACGGCAACGTGCGCGGGATCGAGGACATCCGTATTGATCTCGCTTCTGAGCTGAGCGGCAAGGACCTTCGCTTGCGAGAGGAGAACCCCAAGAAGTGACATCCCGCACTGCAGCTGACCTGCTTAGCGAAATCATCGTTGGTCGCGCCGACTTCCGGTCTGCCTACGGCAACCTTGAGCGCGCGGTGGCGGAATCGTTCCTATCTAGTCGGGTTGGCCAAGCGATAGATCCGGCGACGACAAAGCACTTATTGCGCTACGCGGATGTGTTGTCTCACTCGAGTGATCCGCGCCACCGCGAGCTGGCCTACACGACGATCGCTTTGCTTCGGGAGTATGACGAGGCCGCCCCGCTGGATAAGGAACTGAGCGATCGGGTGTTGGCTGTCGCTGAGGCGGTTCTGGTGCAGCTGGGAAACTTTCCGGGCATACGCACCCTGCAGAAGGGCGTTGGTAGCCGCTTCGCTATGCCGCTGTCGCGCGGCACGCTACGCATCGCGAAGGAAGTTCTCCAGAGGACCAGCCAGGGGGACGCCACTTTGACAGACACGCAGTATTCCATCGTCGAGAGGATGCGGGGAGAGGATTACTTTAGCTTCTCCGGCCCTACCTCACTCGGAAAGTCTTTCATCATCAAGGACGCCTTGTACGACATCGTTCGCCGTGACGAGCTCAATGACCATTGCGTCGTGATCCTCGTCCCGACCAAGGCCTTGATCGGACAGACTGCGGCGGATTTGCGAAATCTCCTCGCTGGGGTGCCGGAGGTGAATGTCGCCACTTATCCGTCTCTGCCTAAGCTTCTCCGCCAGAAATATCGACGCACCATATTTGTCCTGACGCCGGAGCGATTACTTCGGTACCTCGGCAATCCCGTGCGCGAGATCGACTACCTCGTAGTAGATGAAGCCCAGAAAGTCATTGCTAAGAATGATGCGCGGAGCTCGCTCTATTACCACGCGATCGTCGAAGCCACTCGTCGATTTGCGACGAAGCTGGTTTTTGCCTCTCCAAGCATCGAAAACCCAGAGCTGTTCCTCGAGCTATTTGGGAAAGCGACCAATGGAGCGTTTGCCGTTCGAGAGCGGACCGTTGCACAGCAGCGTTACTTCGTCGACCTCGTTGCCAAGAAGCAGTACTACTTCTCTGCGTTGGAGGCGGAGCCTCAAGAACTGGAAACGGAGCCTGGCGACGCCAGCGCGGTCGATCTAATCCTTTCCCGAAGCGGGGACCGCAAAGCGATCATTTACGTTAATGGATCGCTCAAGTCCTCCGAGTTCGCGCTTCGGCTCGCGGAGCGTCGCGACGTCCTCTCGGACGAAAAGGTGGACGAACTCATCAAGCACGTTCGTGAGTACGTCCACAAGGACTACTTCCTCGGAAGCACGTTGAGTAGGGGAGTCGCCTTTCACCATGGCAAGATGCCGCAGGAAGTCCGGGAGCGAGTCGAGCAAGCCTTCGCGGATCCAGAGTCAGCTATCCAGTTCGTCGTGTGCACGTCGACTCTTCTCGAAGGGGTTAATCTTCCCGCCAAGAACATCTTTATCCTGAGCGACAAACATGGGAACAGCTCATTCACGAAAATCGATTTCGAAAACCTCGCGGGTCGTGCCGGCCGTCTTACGTACGATTTCTCGGGCAATGTGATCTGCGTGCGCGAGGAAACTAATCGCTGGGCAGATGCGACACAAGCGCTAATTCCTCGGGGGGAGCCCGCGCGAGCGGAGAGCTTTCTGGTCAATCCGGCGAACAATCGGAAGAAGGAGTACACCGACATCGCCCGCATCTTGCGAGGTGAGGCTCTCCCAGGAACACCGTCGGCGGACCAGCAGAGAAGCGTCGAGCAGTACGCCTCGATCTTAACTGTGCATCAACTCGACAAACAGCAGACGCCGCTGCGCAGCTATTTTCTCGACAAGGTAGCCGATGGCCGCGACCTGCTGAGGAAGGCGGCTGCATCTGTTGTTGTTCCGACCGACGTGCTACGACGCTCACCGAATATCCGACCACAGTATCAAGACCGCGTTTGGGAAGACCTCAAAGACGGATCAGCCGAGCCACTTGTGGCCGACGGCGCCGATCTCACCGATGTCCAAACGTACCTGAACGCGCTGAGGCGGCTCAGCAGTCTGTATGGATGGCGCTCCACGGAGGTCTCAGGTACGGACCCTCTTATGCCAAGAAACGCCGACGCCGACGGATGGGAGAGGCGCCTTTACTACTGGGCGCTCCTAATGCGTGGCTGGGTTCGGGGTGACCCAATCAGTCGGGTGATTTCAAGTTCAATTGCGTATTACAGTCAGCGGGGTTGGATCAGCTACCGCGACTACTCCCGCGAGGAAAGCTTGGTGACCGAGCCCTTCGATCGAAAATCCGCGAGACATATCAACCTCATCATCGAGTGGACACTTCGGGATATCGAGGGCGGATTGAGGTTCCGCATCATCAGTTACCTACAGAACTTTTTCGACATCAGCGTCATCGCTCTGGGGCACCAGGCATCCGGAATCAATGTGGCAACACTCGTCGAGTACGGCACCACTGACCACCGGGCGATCCAGCTTCAGGAAGTCGGTTTTGGACGAGCTGTGGCGAACGAACTCTTGAGTGATCACATTGATGCACTGCGATTCTCGACGAATGGCGAACTGGTGGACTTTGACTATGAAAAGGTGCTGAAGAGCACCCAGTTGTCGGACGAGGCGCGCGCCGAGGTAGAGAGCATCATGATAAAGGTGGACCGCCGGGCTGAGGTTTGAAACGTGGCTCAGGTCCCGGTGACAGACATTGATCGCCGCAATGCGCCCTAACTTGGGAACGGATTGAGGAATTCCAAGACGCGCTTGATGCATTCGGCGAAATCTGTGATGCCTATTTAGGCTGAGTGGCCGGCGGCACAGAACTTGCCACCGCTTGAATGATCTCGGGGAGGTCGAAATGGGCTCGCGCACTGCGAATCGTATTTGCCGGCAAGTCCCGGGCCGAAGTGCTGAAGTGATGAAGTGCCTTAACCGAGGTGAGGTCAGGCCCACTCCAGGTCCTGGTGGGCTTCGACGCGGTGAGCGCGTGGCGTTCTACCAAGGGCGGTCCTGGTACTAGCGAGGGTCGGCGCTTTCCGCATGTTGCTCGCGCGGGACTCCACGTTGCGCAACCGACCACGGGACGGCGCACCAAACATTAGCGGCGGAGGTTTCGCTATTGAGTGCCGCGATTGAACTACTTGATGCGTGCGTAGCTCTGTACAAAGGGAAAGACCTTGTTGCGCACGATCGCCGCGAGCTTGTACCGCTGGCGGGACGTGATGGTGTCCTTCTTCCGCTTGTTGAACATCGTCAGCAGAAAATCGTAGTCGTTCCAGCCGTCGCCTTCGTTCCATTGGTCTGGTGTGAACACGTTCTCGTCGTAGAGCCACTCCAGCAGGGCACGAGAGAAGTACTGCGTGTCGAAGGACACGGGCCTGCCTGACTGGAGTGCGCTGCGAATTTTGGCAAGAGCCTCCAGGAGGTTAACTTCTTGATTGAGGTCGGTGCGGCCGAAGTGATTGATGCAGGAGCTCCCGATCGGGAACAGAGACTGGCCGGTGATGGAGTTCTTGATGGTGAAGAGCCTCACAAGATTGAGCTGCCCGCAGACGCAGATACCCGCGCCGCTCGGATCTTCCTCCAGATCGACGATCTGCCACTCGTTAACCGCGCTGCTCCAGTGCGTGTGATGTGACCTGGCCAGCACCGCGCGCTTCAAGTCGTCGAAGTTCGATGTTGTGCCACTCGTCATGGTTCGATTCTGGCCGAAACCGCGGGAAAATGGGCGAGAGCTGAACCGGACAACCCACGAGTATTGGGGCCGCTCGTCCGACGCACAGAGCAGAAACGACAGCGGCCTCCAACCAGGATCCGAGCATGAACCCCTCGGCAGTTAGTGCAGGGTTGTCATAACTGGCCGAGCGGTACTGCAGTCCGGCTATTTGGACCCCTCGATTCCAGCGAGCGAGCCCTCGTCCGTGCCGGGTCCGCGGGTACGGATTGTCTGCGTCGCAACACCGTCGCCGTTTTGGAACGTCCTCAGCTCGGTCTTCATCTGCTCGGAAAGAGCGAACATTACTTCAGCGTTCGCGCGACATCTCGTGGAACCGTCGGGAAGGTAAAGGTCCTTGATTACGCTGCTAGGGACAAATCTTCCGCCGAGGGCGTCAAACGGGTCGTTTCGTCCAACCCACCAGCGTTCAATCGACCGATCGAGCGCCGTCGAAAGATCGACCTCGACGTCCACGATGATTAGTTCCTGATACTCCGATGCGTTAAATGAGGTGAGCAGCACGCGAGGCTGTTCGTCCCACGCCAGGGTGCCTTGTACGATCACGTTCTCCCCTCGACGAAGGCAGATTTCTGTAAGATCGGCTGCGATCGCGGTCGATTCTCGATGCACGAGCGTCGCAAGCTCCCGGGGATGAACCGTCTTACCATCCGGGAGTTGCCGCTCGAGGAACGCATCGAACGTCCCGTTGATGAGCGAATCCTGAATCAGCATGTCTTTTATGACGTCGGCATCGATGTTGCGGTACAGATCGAAGCCGATGGGCAGGCCGCGTATTGCTGTTGTCTTCCCGGCGCCTGGAGGCCCTGCGGTTACAACTGCTGCTTTTCCATCGCGATCGACATCCTTTTGAAGTTCGAGGTACTCCCGACCGATCTTCGCGCCTCTTCTCACCCTCTCTGTGGGAGTCATCGTGTGGATCGTAGCGTTTGGGCCAGCCGCGTTATGCGGTCCTCCGGCTTGGCTAAGTAGCTCCAGCTCGTCCGCGACTTCGGCAGCTATCGGGGGTCTACCCATTTTGGGCCGCCAACGCGTCGATGCCGGCTAGAACGGCATCCAACTCCTCAGCGGTTATAGAACCCTCTGCAGCGAGTTGAATGAGCTGGTCGTAGCTGCCGGGAACGTATCCCCAATCTGGCGCATCGTCCGGAAATGAGCCAGCTTCGTAACGGTATGCGGCTAGCAAGCCGAGCAGCTGCGCGCGATCGACATGGCCTGCGAGGTAGTGATCGTAAATCTCGCGCGGAGTCATGGCGATTGCCCTCGGATCGGCGTCGATCTGTTGAAGCTGACGAAACACGTAAGTTTGCGGCCTGCGGAGGGACTCGGCAACTTGCCGCTGCGTTAGACCAGCCTCTCTTGCCCAATAGATCACTCGCAGGATGGCACGTTCACTGGTTCCGCGCGCGGCCGAGAACGTTGACAGCAAGTCGGCGATGACCACTTTGTTTGGGAGTCGTGGGCGTTCCGTATAACCGACATCTTCGACGTCAGTGAGCGAGAAAAGAACCGGTTTCAGGTCGAACGGCGACGACAGGCCCGCATACGGTGATGTGTAACTCATGCAACGCTGCGCCAGCCTGAGACTCTGGACGTTCTCAACGAGCCACGCACGCACTTCCGAGAGGGGTTCGCCGCTCAGCTCATGATCAAAAGTGATGCCGGCGCCACTCAAAAGTTTCCGGTTAGCGAGCGGGACTTGTAGAGCCTCGGGTGAAAGTACTGAATTCCAATAATCAGTCCGGCGCGCCACAGACAGCCCTAGAGTGCATGCCGCCGCCGCGAACGTTAGCTGGCTGCCGGCTCGATCCATCTCATCGCCCTCGATGCCCGCAGCGTCCTCCAAAAGAGTACGCAGCTCCTCCATTGCCCCCGCGTCTAGCAATTCGAGTGCGCGCAACGCGAGGTAGTGCGATTCGCCCGTGACAACCACCATGCCGCCCTCCTCCGTGATTCATTATGAATCATAGTAACCGAAGTCCTTCCACTTGACGCAAGTATCGGCGTAGCGACTGCGTTCCGCTCAGACCCAGAACATCGTTGTGCCAATCACCGGTCAAAGCTCGGAAAGTAGGTTCAGGACCACTGACAGCCCGGCAAGCCGACTGGAGTTTCCCGGCGCCCAGCTGCGCCGATCTACAGGCGGTTCAGGATCTCGCTCGTAGCCATCATCTGGTACCGGCTGATCGTGATCGGGGTCATGTACGTCTCCGCTTCCGCCGAAACGCGGGCTGACGAACTTGAGCATCCCGAAGCGCCCATGGCTAGAAGTGCCATCGTCCGAAATGGCGACGAGCGGATGGGCTCTCACATAGGCGCGTGACCTTCGCAAGAAGACACATCGGTTTCGGGCGTTGTGAGCGTATGGACTGGCACTCGCGAACGCGTTGGCTGTTATCGAATTCCCTTCAGCCAGTTCGAGGGATACGACCCGATAGAAACTGCCGCCGCTCCAAGCTGGGGTCCCGGCAAGATCGGAGTCGTTGCCGGTCGGCACTACGGTAGAGGCCGAGTGTTCCTGCAGTGAGCGCAACGCGGAGGATTGATGGTCAAGGCGGCAGAGACGAACCTGGCTGGTGTTCTCGAGGGCAAGAAGCAGTATCAAGTTCCGCTTTACCAGAGGGTTTACTCGTGGGGAACGAAGCAGCTCGACCAACTCTGGAGCGATGTCGTGGAGCTTGCGGCCGTCCGCAGAAACGAGCCCACTGCCACCCACTTCATCGGCTCGTTGGTACTCTCTCAAAGCCCGGACTATTCCGTCGTCGGCGTCTCTAAACTGCTCGTCGTCGACGGGCAGCAACGGCTGACGACTCTCACGCTCCTCCTCGCCGCGCTTCGCGACCACCTCATCGAGACCGGCGACTCCGAGCGCGCGAACGGGATCCAGGCGCAGTACCTGGTCAACGTTTACGACAAGGACAAGCCCGCGAAGGTGCTTCCGACGCAGGCGGATCGGGTTTCCTACCTCTCGGTGGTGCGATCGGCGCCCGACGCGGGACGCGGTGACAGAGTCGGCGAGGCGTACAACCACTTCCGAGCCAAGATCGCTGCCGCCGACGACCCAGATGACCCGCACGATCTTGAGGAGATTGAGAACGCAGTGGTCAATGGCCTCGCGCTTGTCGTCGTGACGGCAGAGCCTCGGGACAACGCCCACCGAATCTTTGAGTCGCTCAACAACACCGGTTTGCAGCTTACCCAGTCGGACTTGCTCAAGAACTACCTCTTTATGCGCCTCGGCGATCGCGGCGAGGACGTCTACGCGAGCATCTGGCTCCCTCTAGAGAAAAAGCTCAGTGCCGAAAATCTCGAGCTGCTGTTCTGGCTGGATTTAGTCCAGACCGACGAGCGTGCGAAGCAGTCCGACACCTATGTGGGACAGCAAAAGCGCCTCGAGAAGCTGCGCGGACCGTCCGAGATCGAGGCCGAGATTCTGCGAATAGCCAAACTCGGAGACGTCCTCGCGACGATTCTCGCACCATCGCTCGAGACCCATCCTGGTATCCGGCGGCGCCTCGCCCGCATCCGCGCGTGGGGATCGACCACTGCTTACCCCGTCGCCATGCGGATCCTAGATCGGCGAGCTGTGGGGACCGCTACCGATGACCAGGTACTGCGGGCCCTGACGTACCTGGAGTCGTACTTTGTTCGCCGCATCGTCATCGGGCGCGCGACCGCCAATCTCAACCGGACTCTCCTTCAGGCGGTGGGGGAAATCACCACCGGCGACGAAGTCGACATCTCCCTCCGCGACTTCCTCTCCCGCGGTCGCAAGTACTACGGGACAGACAGTCAAGTGCGCGAGGCGGTAGTGACAGTGCCGTTCTACTGGCAAGGTCGAGGCTCGCAGAAGAAGCTCATTCTGCAGTGGCTCGAAGAGTCCTATGGGGCCAAGGAAGTCGTAGACCCAAAGAACCTCACAATTGAGCACGTCTTGCCCCAGACGCTGACGGACTCGACACGTGAGACGTTTGCGCTGGGTCTGCCCGACGGCTCAGACGCTACATATGAGCACGAGCGACTTGTGCATACGATCGGCAATCTGACCCTCACCGGGTACAACAGCGAACTGAGCAACCGGCCTTTCGATGAGAAGCGGAGCATGCTCGCTGAAAGCGGCCTCCGATTGAACCAGGAGATTGCCGCCCACGAGGTTTGGGGCGGGGCACAGATCCAGAAGCGCGGTGCCGACCTGGCCGAGAAGATTATCGCGCTGTGGCCCGGCCCAGATGAGACACTGGCGACGGCAGGCGTCGATGAGCCCTCCGCGACACGTCGGTTGGTGGCATCGATCGTTGCTGAGATTCCTGCCGGACGCTGGACATCGTATGGAGAGGTCGCCCTGGTGGCTGGCTCCTACCCTCAACCCGTCGCGGCAGTCCTCACCAGCAATCTCATGCAGGGCGCGTGGCGAGTGCTACAGACGAGCGGAACTATCTCGCCGGGATTCAGATGGCTCGACCCGGACCGCACCGAGGATCCGCGCGAGTACCTGGAAGCCGAGGGCCTGATATTCGACGGCGACGGGCGCGCTGCCGCGGAGCAGTTCCTCAGCGGCGAGGAGCTCGCTGCACTGACGGGGTTGGAGATAGATCCGAATCGACGTAAGACGCCCACGTCGCGCCCTCTTCTCGAGCAGAGGAAGGCATTCTTCGAGCGAGTCCACGACCTCGGATCAGCGAAGTCGACCAGGGCCAAATCCTGGGGCAACGGCACGGTGAACAACTATGTTGATGTCCGCATCGGTATTGCGGGCGCGCACGTGGTTCTTTCCGCTACGATCCGTGAGCCGGCCGTCCACTGCAGCTTTTACATCGGTGACGACAAAGCCCTGTTCACACGGCTGCGCGCGCAACGTGACGAGATCGAGTCGGCCCTTGCTGTGCCGCTCGAGTGGAACTCAGACGATGGTCAGAAGTCGACCACCATCAGCTTGAGCAAAGAGGGCGATTGGCGCAACGAAGTCGAGGCACCTTCGCTCGCTTCTTGGCTTGTCGATATGGCTGAGAAATTTGCCGAGGTCTTTGCCGCTCGTATTTGACGAGTGGTTAACTGAGCTCGCTGCGTGGTTCCTATGGTGGCGCGAGCGGCATCCGAACGAGCAATGGCGGCCTCCCGCGACAACGATCGCCAGCGTTGCGAGGGGTTTCCCCGCAGGTATGTGACTGCCTCGCATTTCGCAAACGCCATTGTCCGCATCAAATTTGAGGCCCGGTCGTGTTCAGGCTGGTTTTGCCCACAATATGCCCACAACCGAGTGAGTTCGCATGTGATCGTAGTCATCTCTACGGGGTCGAAAAGCGCGGAATTCCGCGATTTTTGGCATCACGCGAACGGCTCTTGAAGGGTGATCGCAGTTTTCGAGTCCCTCCAGAGGAACCAGTCTGAGAACACCCATCTCCGGCCTGAACTCATTAGAAGGACAAATTCCGAGCGCACCGCCCGACCCACTCAGTCCTGCGGCGGCCGCCGCAGGCGCTTCACCTCGGTGCGGTGCTTCTTCGCATCCAAGCGTCGCTGCTTGACGCCGTGGCTGGGGCGCGTCGGCCGACGGGCGGCGGCCGGCGGGCGGAGGGCGTCGGCGACGAGGGTGGCGAGGCGGGTGGTGGCGGCTTCGCGGTTGCGGAGTTGGGCTCGGTGTTCGGAGGCCGCGATTGTCAGGGTTCCGTCGACGAGGCGGGTGCTGAGCCGGTCGAGGAGACGCTCTCGCTGGACGGGGGTGAGGGCGGCGGAGTGGGCGACGTCCCAGACGAGTTCTGCGCGGGAGTCGGCGGTGTTCACGCCTTGGCCGCCGGGGCCGGAGGAGCGGGAGAAGCGCCAGGACAGCTCGGAGTCCGGGATGGTGAGGCCGGAGGTGACCCGGAGGCCGGGGCGGTGGGCGGCGGGCATGGGTCCATCATCCTCTTGTCCGGCGGCGCCGTGCCGCTACGGGATGGGGCGGTAGCGCAGCGCGGAGACGCCGGAGCGGAAGTCCTGCCGCTCCACTAGGTCCAGGGAGATGTGCTCGCGCAGGCCGGAGAGCAAGGTCGGGCCGTGGCCGGCGAGGAGGGGCTGCACGACGAAGACGTACTCGTCGATCAGGCCCAGGTTCGCCAGCGCCAGGGGGAGCGTGACGCCGCCGACGAAGAGGCCGTTGCCGGGCTGCTGCTTGAGCCGCGTGACCGCATCCCGGAGGTCGCCGGGGAGGAGCTCGGCGTTCCAGTCGACGTCGGTGAGCGTGCTCGACACGACGTATTTTGGCGCGCCGTCGATGGTTGACGCGAAGGGGCGCTGCCAGTCGTCCATCCAGTCGGGCCAGGTGCCAGAGGCGGGCTTGCGCCAGGCTGACTCCATCATCTCGTAGGTGGTGCGGCCGAAGAGGAGGGCGTCTGCTCGCTGCAGCTCGGCGGTCCAGAAACGCATCGACTCCTCGTCGGGCGGGAGGCCCGCCTCGTGGTGGCAACAGCCGTCGAGGGTGACGTTGATGGCGTAGCGAAGTGGTCTCATCCTGTGCTCTCCCTTGATGCACACCGGACGCCGGATACCGGACACCGGTCCGCACCCAAACTACCGCCGGTGCCCGCTCCGGGATGCGGTGGGTTAGCATTTTCGAATGACGAAACCGGCACCGATCGACGACGTTCCGATCGACGGCGACGTCGTTCGGCTGGGGCAGTTCTTGAAGCTCGCCGGACTGCTCGACTCCGGCGGGGACGTCAAGGAGGCCATCATCGACGGGTTCGTGACCGTGAACGGTGAGGTCGACCGGCGCCGCGGACGGCAGCTGCATGTGGGCGACATCGTCGGGTTCGAAGGACGCAGGGTCCGCGTCAGCTCGTGACGGAGGCACAGGATGCTCGGGCGCAGGTCGTCGCGGTGAGCACGGACAGCGAGCACCGCTTCAGCAAGCGGGTGGTCGACCGGATCGTCCTCATCGAAGGGTGGGGCGTGGAGGGCGACGCCCACGCCGGGACCACGGTGCAGCACCGCTCCCGTGTCGCCCGGGATCCGTCGCAGCCGAACCTGCGGCAGGTGCACCTGATGCACGCCGAACTGTTCGACGAGGTCGCCGACGCCGGGTTCGAGGTCGCGCCCGGGCAGCTGGGGGAGAACGTGACGACGCGCGGAATCGACCTGCTCGGCCTGCCGACGGATACGCTGCTGCACCTCGGCGCCGACGCGTGCGTGCGAGTGACCGGGCTGCGGAACCCGTGCCAGCAGATCAACGGCTTCGAGCCGGGGCTGCTGCGCGAGGTGCTCGGGCGGGCCGAGGACGGTTCGGTCGAGCGGAAGGGCGGCGTGATGGGGGTCGTGGTTGCGGGAGGGACCGTTCGCCGGGGCGACACCATCCGGGTCGAGCTCCCGTCGGGCGAGCACAGCCCGCTCAGTCCGGTATGACAATGCAACCGCGGCGCGGGATCGCGGGCCACGCGCACCCGGGACCGATGAAGGGCCAGCCATGAACATCACACTGCTCGTTCGGTTCGTCGCCGTGGCCGAGGAGCTGCATTTTCCGCGCGCGGCACGGAAGCTCGATATTCCGCTGCCGTCGCTCTACTCGTCGATCGCGAAGCTGGAAGACGAGGTCGGGTCCCCGCTGTTCGTCCGCGGGGCGACGCCGACGAAGCTGACCGGCGCCGGGGTCCTCTTCCTCGCGACGGCTCGGGAGGAGATTGCGGCGGCCCCGCCAGCGGCCGGGAAGCCGGTGGCGCCGGCGGGCGGGAAGGCGAAAGCCTCGAAGGGCAAGGGACGCGCGCCCGCGGTCAAGGGGCAGCCGAAGCCGTTCAAGAAGCGCCAGGGGCGTTAACCCTCCGCCTCACTCGTGCTCCGGCAGCAGCGGGGTCGACCATCCGGGATCGCGGCCAAGCTGGGCTGCTCGGGAGACGGACGCTGCACCGAAGCGGTCGCGGACCGCGTCGAGGACGGTGTCGAGGCGGGCGCCGTCGTCCCAGTCGATCGGGAGTTCGGGCTGGAAGGTGTCCGACCGTCCCAGCTGGGACAGCGAGAGGCCGATGAGGGTGATGCCGCGCTGCGTGATCTCGGGCTGAGCCGCCGCCAGGAGGGTGCGGGCGATCCCGAGCAGCACGGAGGTCCGGTCGGTGGGGAAGCCGAGCGTGCGGGAGCGGGTGGCCTTGGCGAAGTCGCCGAAGCGGAGGCGGAGGACGACCGTGCGGCAGGTGCGGTCGCCGTCTCGCAGGCGGCGGGCGAGACGGTCGACGATCTGGGTCAGGATGGTGTCGAGCTCCTCGGGCGAGCGCGGGCGGCTGCCCAGGGCGCGCTGGGAGCCGATGGATCCGCGGCGCCGGGTCGCGTCGACGGGGCGCGGGTCGCGGAGGCGGGCGAGCGCGTGCAGGTGGGTGCCCGCTGCGCGGCCGAGGAGGCGTTCGGCTGTCGCCTCCTCGAGCTCGGCGAGCTGGCCGACGGTGCGGATGCCGAGGCGGTGCAGCTTCTCGGCGGTGACGGCGCCGACACCCCAGAGACGTTCGACGGGGAGGGGGAGAAGGAAGGCCTGCTCGCGGTCGGGCTCGACGAGGAGGAGTCCGTCTGGTTTGCTGACGGCACTGGCGACCTTGGCGAGGAACTTGGTGCGGGCGATGCCGACCGAGATGGCGAGCCCGGCCTCCGCGCGGACTCGCTCCCGCAGACGCGTCGCGATCTGCTCCGGCGTGCCCGCGATGCGCCGCAGGCCACCGACCTCCAGGAACGCCTCGTCGATCGACAGGCCCTCGACGAGCGGGGTGGTGTCGCGGAAGATGGCGAAGACGTCGCGGCTGGCGGCGGAGTACGCCTCCATCCTGGGCGGGACGACCACCGCATCCGGGCACAGCTCGCGCGCCTGCCTGCCACCCATCGCGGTGCGCACGCCGCGCGCCTTCGCCTCGTAGCTGGCGGCGAGCACGACCCCGCCGCCGACGATCACCGGACGGCCGCGCAGCTCGGGCGCATCCCGTTGCTCGACGGAGGCGTAGAAGGCGTCGAGGTCGGCGTGCAGCACGGTCGCCTCGCCCCGCATCCCGGTCCTCCGCTCGCTCGTGCGTCGAGAGCATGGTCGCACGGACCGCGGACACCGGCCGCGGGTAGCGGCGGCGGCGCGGTCCGTCGGTCAGCCGGCGACGACTAGGGGTTCGCCGCCAGCTGGTTCGTGAACGCCGAATCCTTGCCGAGCGCGAAGTCGATGAGCTTGCGGAAGCGGTCCGGTTCGATCCCGGCGCTCATCGCCTGCTCGACCGTGTCCGCCGTCTGGTAGTACAGCTGGTTCCAGTTCCGGGCCTGGGCGACACCGCCGTCCGCATCCGCGTTGGCGTACAGGATGTTGTTGGTGGTGCGGTCCCAGAAGATCACGACGAAATGAGGGAGGCCGGGCGGCGGGTTCGGGCAGTAGTACAGCCGTCCGCGGCCCTCCCTCCGGATGGCGGTCTTCTCGTTCTGCCTGGACTGGCCGATCGCGCCGATGGCGTTGCTGACCGCAGCATCCACGATCTGCCGGAGGTCGTCGAGGGAAGCCATGTCGAACTCGTCTCCTTGCCCCGGCGAACCCGTGTACGGCGGCCGGATGTAGCTCAGGATGTACCGCGCCGAGCGGGTGCGGTCGCGCAGGTCGTCGCCGGGGTTCGAATTCGTGCCCCGCGACGTGACGACGGAGCCGCCGGGAGACACGTCGACCACGATCTCGGTGTGGTCGTAGTCGCCGTCGCCGTTCCAGTCGAAGCCGATCACGTCGCCGCGCTGCACCCCGGAGGAACCGTCGTGGTAGACGCCGGCCTGGCGACCCCAGTTCTGGATCTGCGACACGTACGTGAAGTAGGGGCCACCGGACGGGGTCAGCCCGAACAGATAGAAGCTGACGCACGCGGCGCAGTCGTCGTATGCGCTGTTCCCGCTCGGCCACCACGGGTTCGGCCAGGTGACGCCCCAGACGCCGGGCGCGCCCATCGCGGCGAGCATGTCCTCGACGGTGCGGGGGAGCAGATCAGGCATCCTCGGGCACCTCCTCTCCGAAGCTGGAGCTGATCGCGGGAGGCGCAGGCGTGCGGTCGGCGTCGAGGGGAGCGAGGAGGTTGCCGGAGTCGTCGATGCGGCGATGTGCGTCGGACGGGACGGGCGGTAGGGGGTCGGCAAAGGCGCCGGCCGCGGGGTCGTCCGGGGTGTCGGCGGACGTGTCGCCGGAGGTGTCGCCGGGGGTGTCGTGCGGGGTGGGAGCGGCGTCGGTCATCGCATCCCCTTGTCTGGTGGTGTCGGGGTTACGAGAGCGATGGTAGCGCTGCGCGGGGGTGGGCGGAAGGGAGTGGAGCGAGCGAGCAAACGCAAACATCCGTGATGCAATAGCCTCGCGATATGCCAACAACGTCGCCCGCGAGCCTTTCGCTCGAGTTAGCGGTCTCGCAGAAGCGCGTGCGCGCCATCGCGCGGGAACTCTATGGCACCCTCCCCGAGGGCACGACGCGCTGGGAGCTCACGGAGGAGCAATCGGATGCGGTGCGTGCGCGGTTAGGCGGGCGCGCGACACGTACAGAACGATCGTGGACGCTCGAACCGGGAGATACCGTTCGACGTCGAGCAATTCACGAGGCGTATGGCGGTCAGCAACAAGGTGGGATCTCAACGCCCCGCAGCCTGCCGGACGTGCTTGTGTTTACCGACCCGAAGTCGGGTGCCCGATACGGATACGACGCATTCGAAGGGCTGCGAGGAGACGGCACATACGCATACACGGGGGAGGGGCAGCATGGCCAGCAAACCTTCGTGCGTGGCAATCGTGCGCTTCGAGACTCCGCGGAAGACGGAAAGACGATTCGGCTGTTCACAACCGCGGGCGTCTATGCCACGTACGTGGGCTCATTCGCACTCGCCGATCCGCCATTCGCGCTCCAAACAATTCCGGATGTCGACGGCGTACCCAGGGAAGGGATCATCTTCAACCTCGCTCCTCTGGATGCCGACGTTAAACTCCTGCCCTCCTATGGCGGACCGCTGGAGAAAGCCGAGGGCGCCCTCATGGACTACGCGGCGTTTCCGCGAGTATGGTCGCCACCCGACTACTCCGACGTCATACTCCCGGGCAGCAGCGCGCAGATGGACGCCGGAGAACGCGTCGTTTCCCGTGTTGAATTCGAGTTGCAAGCGGCGTTCGGGTCCTGGCTCATCGAGTCGGGGACGCCGCCCCAGCGCCTGCCACTTCGGACAGAAAACGTCATCATCGAACCGGATTTTCATGTTCCGGACCGGGGGTGGGTTGTCGAAGCGAAGAAGTCGTCAGCTCGCGGATATGTGCGCGCTGCGATTGGCCAGGTGCTGGACTACGTCTACGTCGCTCGGAAAGCCGGCATGACCGCGACACCCGTCATTCTTCTTCCAGGAAAGCCTGTTGCCGACCTCGTCGAGCTGATGGGCGAGCTCAGAATAACGCTTGTTGTGCGATCTGACGAGGCATTTGACGTTTTCGTCCCGAAGGAGAGGCGCGCAGGGCGATGAGCGCCCCCCTCAGTTCCACGCGTCGATCTTCTGATCGCGCGGCGCCGGCGCCCCCTTCCCGGTTTCGAGCAGCGACTTCAGGCTCAGCATGAACACGCCCCACTTCGTTGAACAGTGGTGCATGAACGGCACCGGCTCTGCCCAGCCCTCGTGGATGAAGCGGACCAGCGTGTATTCGCCGTCGCGTTCGAGGGAGAAGTCGACGTGGGTGCCGATCCATTCGGCCGGTCCGTCGACGACCTCCCAGCGCACGCGCGAGGCGGGGGAGAGCTCGACCACCTTCATGTCGATGTCGCCGGGCTCGAAGCGGAAGTGGATGACGCCGTCGACGGACGGGTCGCCGGAGGTGTTCTCTGTCCACCATCCGGAGAGTCCGTCGATGGTGGTGAGGGCGCGGTACGCGTCGTCGGGGGTGGCGTTCTCGACGCCGACCTGGTGCAGGATGTCGACCATGTCAGTTTCCTTTCGGTGAGTGGTGCGTCGGTGATTCGTGCGGTGATTGGTGTGTCGCGTATGCGTCGAGGCCGGTGAGGCAGTCTGTCCAGCCGTCGGTGTGCGCATCCACTGCTGCCTGGTGGGGGAGGCGTTCGTGGGTGACGATGACTTCCGTTCCGGATGCGCGGGGCTCGAAATCGACGGTGACCAGCGTCTCCTCGTCCTCCGTGACCGGCGAACGCCAGGTGAAGGCGAGGCGGCGGGGGCGGTCGATGGTTCGGTACGTTCCGCGGTGGACGATGGGCGCATCCAGGTTGTGCATGACGATGCGGAACTCGCCGCCGACGCGGGGGTCTGCGGTGACGTCGGTGTGGGTGGCGGTGCCCGGGCGCATCCAGACCGCCAGGGCCTCGGGGTCGAGCCAGGCGTCGAAGAGCGGTTCCGCGGCTGCGGCGATCAGGCGGGAGACGACAAGCTGGTCGGTCATGAGTGCTCCTCGGGGGTCGGGGTCGGGGCGACGTCGGTGGCGCCAGCGGCGGCGGCCCCGGTGGCCCCGCCTGCGCCGGTCACGAACCGGTCGAGCGCGGCCAGGCGGTCAGTCCAGAAGGCGCGGTAGTGGTCGATCCACTCGGCGGCTTCGGCCATCGGGTCGGCGTTGAGGGAGAGGACGTGGTTGCGGCCCTGGATGGTGCGGGTCACGAGACCCGCCTGTTCCAGCACGCGCACGTGCTTGGAGACCGAATTGAGGGAGATCGGGAAGTTGCTCGCGACCTCCGTGACGCGTTCGTCTCCGGAGGCGAGCCTGTTCAGGATCGCGCGCCGGGTGGGGTCGGAGATCGCCCCGAACACCCGGTCGAGCGTTGCTGCTTGATATTCACCCATGTGGGTGAATATAGCACCGACGATGGATGCGCGCCACCGCATCCTGGTCCCGCTGGACCCAGGATGACGGGGATACTGCCTCAGCGCGCACAGGAGGAGAATCGTAGGACTGTCGCCCGGCAGCGCGCCCCGCGGCAGAAAGGAACCATGTCCTCTTCGACCCTCCCCGGCGGCCTCTACACCGTCGGCGACCTCGAGGTCACCCGCGTCGGCTACGGCGCGATGCAGCTCGCAGGACCCGGCGTCTTCGGCCCGCCCGCCGACCGTGCAGAGGCGATCGCGGTGCTCCGCGAGGCGGTCGAGCTCGGCATCCGGCACATCGACACCTCCGAGTACTACGGACCGCACGTCACCAACGAGATCATCAGGGAGGCGCTCGCGCCGTACCGCGACGACCTGCACATCGTCACGAAGGTCGGCGCCCGGCGCGACGCACAGGGCGGCTGGCCGCCCGCCCGCACCCCCGACGAGCTGCGCACGCAGGTGCACGACAACCTCCGCACCCTTGGGCTGGATGCACTGGATGTGGTCAACCTGCGGATGGGCGGCCTCGAATCCCCGGAGCCCGGCAGCATCGCACCCCAGGTCGAAGCGCTGGCAGAACTGCAGCAGCAGGGACTCATCCGGCACATCGGACTCAGCACGGTCAGCTCCGAGCAGCTCGCGGAAGCGCAGACGATGGTGCGGGTGGTGGAGATCCAGAACTTCTACAACATCGCCAGGCGCGACGACGACGCGCTCATTGAGGAGACGGCCAGGCAGGGCATCGCGTACGTGCCGTTCTTCCCGCTCGGCGGCTTCACGCCGCTGCAGTCCGACGCGCTCGCCGACGTCGCAGCACGGCTCGACGCGACGCCGATGTCCGTGGCGCTGGCGTGGCTGCTGCAGCGCTCGCCGAACATCCTGCTGATCCCCGGCACCTCATCGGTGGCGCACCTGCGGGAGAACGTCTCGGGTGCTGGACTGCAGCTGCCGGTGGATGCGCTGGAGCAGCTGGACGCGATCGGCGCCGGGGTCTGACGCTGGTGCGGTGAGCGGGGGCGCGCGTCTGCGCTCCGATGGTCCCGGTTTCGCCTGCGCGCGACGCGTCGCACTCGTGCGCCGTATCTCCTGAGCGCGACGCGCCGACCTCGCACCCCGCGGCGTCAGCGCAGCGCGCGCACCAGGTGGTCGCCGAGCCGCCTGCTCGCCGCCGCGGCGGCGTCCGCGTCGCCCCGGCAGATCGCATCCACGATGGCCGCGTGCTCGTCGAGGTCGGCGCCGATCGGGCTGTCGTCGCCCGTCTCGAAGGTCGCGAGTTCGCGGGCGGCCCGGTCGAGCGCCGGCGCGAACTGTTCGAACAGCGCCACGATGACCGGGTTGCCCGAGGCGTCCACGATCGCCCGGTGCAGCTCGACGTCGGCCGCGGCGAACGCGTCAGGGCCGGCGGAGTGGGCTGCCGTGCGACGCCGTTCGGCGGTGCGCAGCGCATCCACGGCGGCCGGCCCGATGCGGAGGGCAGCCAGGCGCGCGGCCTCCGCCTCGAGCGCGACCCTCGCCTCGAAGACGTCGGCCAGCTCGGCGCGGCTGAGGAGGCGCTGCACCTCGGATTCGGCGACGAGCGCGAGGACGTAGACGCCGTCACCCTGCCGCGACGCCACCAGGCCGCGCGCGGCGAGCGTGCGGATCGCCTCGCGGACCGTCGAGCGGCCGACGCCGTACGACTCGGCCAGCGACTTCTCCGACGGCAGGCGCGTATCCACAGCCCACTCGCCGTCCGCGAGTCGTGCTGTCAGATCGTCCGCGACCCGGAGGGGAAGGGATGCGCGGTCGAGCGTTCGATCAGCCATGACTGCCTCCACTTGTCTGATGACCTGATTAATTCTATGCTGGCCAGATCATGTTCCGTCTCACGCTCCTCCTCCTCCTTCGTCGCCACGACGCGCGTTAGCCGAGACCGAGCGCCGTCGTGGGGGTATCGCGACGGTCGCAGGACACTTCTCGAAGGACAGCAGAACATGAGCGCCAGAATCACCAGCACGATCAATCCGACCTGGAACCCGCAGACCCCCAGCGGGATGCCGTACCGCAAATACCGTTCGCCGCACGACCGCGTGGCGTTGCCGGAACTCGCCGACCGCCGTTGGCCGGAGGCGCGGCTCACCGAGGCGCCGCTCTGGGTGCCGGTCGACCTGCGCGACGGCAACCAAGCGCTCGCCGACCCGATGGATGCGGCACGGAAGCGCCGCATGTTCGACCTGTACGTGCGCATGGGCTACAAGGAGATCGAGGTGGGCTATCCGTCGGCCAGCGCCACCGACTACGGTTTCGTCCGCGAACTCGCCACCGGTGACGCCGTGCCGGACGACGTCACCGTGGTGGTGTTCACCGCGGCACGGAGCGACCTCATCCGGCGCACCATCGAGTCGGTGCGCGGACTGCGGAAGGTCGTCGTGCACGTGTACATCGCGACGGCGCCGCTCTGGCGGGAGGTCGTGATCGGCCGCGGGAGACAGGAGCTCACCCGGACCGTGCTGGCCGCGGCGGAGGAGATGCAGCGCGGTGCAGACACCCTGCGCGGAACGTCCACCCGGTTCCAGTTCTCGCCGGAGGTCTTCAACCTCACCGAGTCCGACTTCGTCCTCGACCTGTGCAACAGTCTCACCGCGTTCTGGGACGCATCGCCGGAACGTCCCGTCACGCTCAACCTGCCGGCCACGATGGAGATCGGGACGCCCAACCTCTACGCCGACCAGATCGAGTACGCCGACCGCAACCTGGAGCGGCGCTCGGGCGTCATCCTGTCCATTCACCCGCACAACGACAGGGGAACGGGCGTGGCGGCCGCCGAACTGGCCATGCTCGCCGGGGCGCAACGCGTCGAAGGGTGCGTGTTCGGCAACGGCGAGCGAACCGGCAACGTGGACATCGCGACGCTGGCGCTCAACCTGTACTCGCAGGGGGTCGACCCGGGCATCGACTTCTCGGACATCGATGCGGTGAAGGCCGTGGTCGAGGAGTGCACGCGCATCCCGGTGCATCCCCGTCATCCGTACGTCGGCGAGTACGCGTACACGGCGTTCTCCGGCACCCACCAGGATGCGATCAAAAAGGGCTTCGCGGCCCGCGCGGTGGAGCTGGAGGCGGTGCAGGATGCGTCCGAGCACCGGTGGAACGTGCCATACCTGCACATCGACCCGGTGGATGTCGGCCGCGACTACGAAGCGGTGGTGCGGGTGAACTCGCAGTCGGGCAAGGGCGGGATCGCGTATGTGCTGAGCGCCGACCACGGGATCGAGCTGCCGCGTGCTGTGCAGGTGGAGTTCGCGGGCGTGGTGCAGCGGCGGGTGGACGCCAGCGGGGTGGAGATCACGAGCGCGGAGATCGTGCGGTTGTTCGAGGAGATGTATGTGGGGGAGATGGGTGGCGCGGTGGCCGAGCGGGTGGACGGCGGGCGCTACACGTTCGTTCGCGTGGTGACGGGGGAAGCGGAGCGCTGGGTGGCGGTGCCGAGGGCGGACTGACGGGCCCGGCCCCGCGCATCCATCGCCCGGGTGCGCGCGCCGTCGTACGCTGGAAGCATGGCGAAAGGTCAGGAGCACGGGGACTCCCGGGTCGAGGCCGCACGCTACCTGGTCGACCGTCTGGTCGACGAGGAGCGGCGGCAGGCGGGGGAGGAGCCGCGGGAGGAGAAGGAGCCGAGCAACACCGGGGCGCCGACGATGGATCAGCGTGCGCACGTCGTGGAGAACGCCATCCAGCAGGCCATCCGGCGCGGCGAGTTCGACAACCTCCCCGGCGCCGGCAAGCCGCTCGAGAACCTCACCGGCACGCACGATCCCGACTGGTGGATCCGGCGCAAGATCGAACGCGAACGCCTCACCGGCCTCGGCCCGCCAGCACTCACCCTGCGCACCGAGAACGAGCAGCTGGACGCGAAACTGGATGCGACGGGGTCGGAGGCGCGCGTGCGCGAGATCCTCGGCGACTTCAACAAGCGCGTCGTCGAGGCGCGGAGGCAACTGCAGGGCGGCCCACCGGTCGTCACGCCGACCAGGGACGTGGATGCGGAGGTCGCGCGCTGGCGGGACCGACGCGCCGCGCGCCTCCGGGCCGCGCAGCAGGAGCGGGAGCGGCAGGAGGCGGAGACCGAGGCGCTGACCTGGCGCGAGCGCCGGGCACGGCGGCTCGCGGAGCGGCGGCGGGCGGGACGCGACGGAGAGTAGGGCGTCTCGGACACCATGCGTCTCGGGCACCACGCGTCTCGGACACTCCGCGTCTCGGAAACCGGCGCCTGCAACCGGGCGCCCGCCCTACTCGGTCAGGTGCTGGTGCGGGTTGGTGAACGTGATCTGGTCGGCGGTGACGCCGACGAGTCCGAGGGTCACCTTCAGGAGTTGCGGGGGGAGGCCGTCGGCCGGGGGAGGCGTGCTGGCGCCGAGGGTGAGCGAATTTCCGTCTTTCCCGGTCGCGGTGACGGAGTCGAGGTAGACCTGCACGTTTCCGCGGAGGCGCATCCGGTCGGCGGTGGTCGCCAGGATCGGTCCTGTCGCCTTGCGGACGGTGAGGCTGAAGCCGTCGATGGTGATCTCGTCGGCGGCGAGCTTCAAAACGGGGATGCGGGTGCCGTCGGCGAGCGGGACGGTCACGACGCTGAGCGAGCGCAGACCGGAGAAGGAGAGGGAGGAGCTGCCGAGCTGCGCGGGCGGCTGGGTGAAGACCGGGGCGGCGGTGTCCGGGCCGGCGGGCGGCGCGGGGGTCGCGGGGGCCGCTGGGGCGCCCGGGGTCGGCTTCGGGGTCGGTGTCGGAGTGGTGCCGGGGATGGCCGGGGCCCCAGGGATTCCTGGAACGCCGGGCACGCCCGAGCCGCCCGTCGGCGTCGGCGTGGGGGTCGGGGTGGGTGTGGGTGAGCTGCAGTCCATCAGCAACGGGATGCACCACGAGCCCTCCGGCACGATCATCGGCGCGCGGGCGAACCCGAACCCGACGACCGCGACGGCGAGGAACACGGCGAGCGTTCCTCGCATCCGGTCGCGGCTGGGGTGATCGCGGCGGCTCAGGATGCTGCCCCTTCGTCGGCCCCTTCGTCGGCGCGGCGGAGTGCGGGGTCGCCCGCGGGGACGCCACCTGCCTCGTCGTTCGTGCGAGGCATCCACGCGACCGCGAGCACACCGCCGACGGTGCTCAGCAGCATCCCGATGAAGAAGCCGCCGAGGTTCACCCCGACCAGCGAATACACCGCGACCACCAGTGCGATCACGCCGTAGAAGATGCGGTGGGCTGGCATCGTGACGATGAGCACGCCGAGGAGCACCAGCACGATCGGGATGATCGTCGCCTGCAGCCCCTCGATGCCGAGCTGCACGTGGATCTTGCCGATGTCCAGCTGGCCGGAGAAGAACAGCTCGACGCCGCCGAGCGCGATCAGCAGGCCGCCGAGGAACGGACGCTGCCTGCGCCAGTGGGAGAAGCGGGACCAGGCGGTGGGGGTGGTGGAGTCGCTGTCGGAGGTGGAGGCGTGCTCGGCGCGCCCGGCCCGCGCCCGGCGCCTACCACCCACTCCCGCATCCCCGGTCGCGTTCAGAAGCATCCTTTGGATCCGTCCGTCAGCTGCACGTGCATCCCGGTCAGCGTGAACACCGACGCCTGGGTGCTCCACGCGGTCTGCTGCAGGTTGGCGATCTTCACCGTGTCGGCATCCTGGGCGAAGTCGCCCACCCCGCCCTTCGCGGCCGTGTTGACCGTAGAGGCGTCGACGCCGATCCGGATGTTGCCGAAGGTCGAGTCGCCTTTGAGGTCTGTCATCCCGATCTGCAGGTCGGAGGCGCTGGCCGGGGATCCGCCGCCGCCCGCCGTGATGAGGAGGCCGACCTTGCCCATCGGCGTGTCCGTGACGACCGACTGGCAGAGGTCGGCGAGTGTCGCCGATTTGATGTTGGCGATGGCGACCTGGTGGTCTGTGCCCGCCGTGTCGGGGGCGACGCCCGCGTACTGGCTGAAACCGGTCCCGTCGAGCTGCGATGCGCTGATCTGGAACTGGCTGCCGGACACCGCGAACGACACGGGGACGGCGCCGTTGGCGACACCCGCCATCAGCAGCGACGACACCACGGCCACGGGGGCGGCAGCGAGCACGACACGTCCGGTGTGGGAGCGGGTGAGTGAGCGGAACTTCATCGATCCTCCTCGTTTTGGGGTATTGACAGCGGCGGTGCTGGTCAGGTCGGAACCCCACGAGCGAGCATATTCACTATTGACGACTTGTCAATAGAGCGCGGGATGCGGGTGGCTAGGCTCGTCGCATGGAGATCGACCGGCGCACCCGCCTGACCCCGGATGAACGCCGGGCCCAGCTGGTCGCGCTCGGCGTCGCGTTCCTGGTCGACAACCCGCTGGATGCGCTCACCATCGAAGGCCTGTCCGCCCAGGCCGGCGTGTCGCGGGCGCTGCTGTTCCACTATTTCGGAACGAAGCAGGGGCTGCACCGCGAGGTGGTGCGCACGGCACGCGACAGCATGCTGCGCGCGACGCAGCCGCAGGAGGACCTGCCGCCGCTCGACCGGCTGCACGACACCCTCAGCAGGATCGTCCAGTTCGTGCGCGACCACCGCGGCACCTTCTACTCGCTGGTGCGCGGCGTGGCCAGCGGGGACACCGAGGTGCGCGAGGTGGTCGAGGAGGCGCGCACGGAGCAGGCGGAGCGGGTGATCGCGGTGTTCGTCGAGCTCGGCGTCCCCGACACCGAGCTGCTGCGCATCGCGCTGCGGTCGTGGGTCGCATTCGCGGAGGAGGCGCTGGTGCGCAGCGCCCTCGGCACCGACCTGGCCTCGGACGAGGTGGTCGCGTTCCTCGAGCGCAGCGCGCGCGCCGTCGTCGCCGCCCTCTGAAGCGCCCGCTGGCATCGCGCGCGCGCCTCCTGCGCCGAGATGCCAGTAACTGTCGCGCATCCCGGGCGTTTCGCGACAGTTACTGGCATCTCGCGGGATGGGGCGGGCGGCCGGGGCCGGGTCAGGCGGTGGAGCCGCGGGCGATGAGGGTCGCGATGAGGTCGGGTGGCGGGCCGGCGGCCGGGCCGGCGGCCGGGCCGCCGGCGGCGTCGGCGCCGTCGATCTGCGCGACCAGGCGGCGCGCCGCGGCGCGGCCGAGCGGCTCGCCGGGGAGCCGCACCGTCGTCAGCGGCGGCGCCGTCACGCGCGAGTATGGGAGGTCGTCGAAGCCCGTCACCGCCACGTCGTCCGGCACCGACAGTCCGGATGCGCGCGCCGCTTCGAGCACGCCGTACGCGTGCGTGTCCGTCGCACACACCACCGCCGTCACCCCGTCGGCCCGCCACTCCGGCCACGCCGCACCGAAGGCCGCCGCCGCCGCGCCGAGCTCGATGATGCTGCGGGCCGCATCCGGGGCGCTCACGGTCATCCCGTTGCGTTCGGCCGCGGCGGTGAGCTGCTCGCGGCGCAACTGGAAGGTGCGGGTGTCCGTGATGCTGTCGAGGTAGCCGAGTGTGCAGTGGCCGCGGGAGGCGAGGTGCGCGGCGAGCGCGTCGATCGCGTCGCGCATGTCGTAGTTGACGGCGGCGACGTCGGTGCGCAGCTCCGGCGCATCCAGGACCACCAGCGGCGCGTCGTCCCCGAGCTCGTCGAGGAACGCGTCGGAGGGCGCATCCACCAGGTAGCCGGCCGGCCGCAGCCCGGCGAACCTGCGCACGTCGGAGGCGGACGGCTGCACCCCGCTCTCCGTCACGGACAGCACGAGCTGGAAGCGTGGGCCGAGTTCCTGCTCGATGCCCTGGATCACCGAGCCGAAGAAGGGGTTCGACAGGTCGGGGGCGACCAGCACGACGAGGTCGGAGCGTCCGCGGGCGAGCGCGCTCGCCCCCTGGTCGACCACGTAGCCGAGCTCCGCGACCGAGGCGCGCACCCGCTCGATGTTGGCGAGGGAGACCCGCCCGTCCGTCTTGCCGTTGAGCACGAGCGACACCGTCGCCACCGAGAGCCCGGCGTGCGCGGCCACCTGCGCGGCCGTCACCCTGGTCGTCGCCCGGGATGCGCGGGGTGCGCTGGATGCGCCTGATGCGCGGGACGCTCGGGATGGGCGGGGCATACGTCGATGCTATCGGCGGGCGATTTCACGTCAAGCGCTTAACGTGATAAGCATTAAGCGCTTAACTCATCCCCCGACGAAGTGGAGCCCCCGTGGCCAATCCGGGCAAGAAAATCATCCTCGACTGCGACCCAGGGCACGACGACGCCATCGCGATGCTGCTGGCGCACGGCAACCCAGACATCGAGCTGCTCGCCGTCACCACCGTGGTCGGCAACCAGACGCTGCCGAAGGTCACGCGCAACGCGCTCGCGGTCGCCGAGATCGCCGGAATGATCGGCGTCCCGATCGCCGCCGGAGCGACCCGCCCGCTCGTGCGCACCATCGAGAACGCTCCGGACATCCACGGAGACTCCGGCATGGACGGCCCCGTCCTCCCCGAGCCGACCACCCAGGTGGATGCGCGTCACGCGGTCGACCTGATCATCGACACGGTCATGGCCAACGAGCCGGGCACCGTCACCCTCGTGCCGACCGGCGGCCTCACCAACATCGCGCTGGCCGTGCGCAAGGAGCCGCGCATCGCCGAGCGCGTGAAGGAGGTCGTGCTCATGGGCGGCGGCTACCACGTCGGCAACTGGAGCGCGGTCGCGGAGTTCAACATCAAGATCGACCCGGAGGCGGCGCACATCGTCTTCAACGAGAGCTGGCCGGTGGTGATGGTCGGTCTCGACCTCACCCACCAGGCGCTCGCGACGCCCGACGTCGTCGCGGCGATCGGCGCGGTCGGCACGAAGCCGGCGCGGTTCGTCGTCGAGCTGCTCGAGTTCTTCGGCCAGACGTACAAGGAGGCGCAGGGCTTCGACGCCCCGCCCGTCCACGACCCGTGCGCCGTCGCGTACGTGATCGACCCGAGCATCGTCCGCACCGTCAAGGTGCCCATCGACATCGAGCTCACCGGCACGCTCACCCTTGGGATGACCGTGGCGGACTTCCGTGCGCCCGCACCGGACGACTGCACCACCTGGGCGGCGACCGACCTCGACCACGAGCGCTTCTGGGCGCTCGTCGTCGACGCACTCGAGCGCATCGGGGAGGTCGGCGCATGAGCGGCCTGACCGCATCCACCGGCGCCACCCGCACCGGCTCCGGCCTGACGAGCGGCGGCAAGAGCCTCGCCGCTCTCACCGCCGCGCTGCTCGCCGCCTGCGTCGCGTTCCAGCTGAACGCGAGCATGCTGAGCCCGGTGCTCGTCACCATCGCGCACGAGCTGAAGACCGACGACGCCTCCGTCGGGCTGTCGCAGACCATGTTCTTCACGCTCGCCGCCCTGTTCTCGTTGTTCCTCCCGCGGCTCAGCGACATCGTCGGACGCAAGCGCATCCTGATCGGGATGCTCGTGGTGATGATGCTCGGAAGCATCGTCGCCGCCCTGGCCGTCAACCTGCCGATGCTGTACGTCGGCCGCGCGATCCAGGGCGTCTCCGGGCCGGTCGTCCCCGTCTGCCTGCTGATGCTGCGCGCCGAGATCTCCGACCCGAAGAAGTACGGAGCGGCGATGGGCCTGCTCACCGCTGTCAATGGCGGCATCGCAGGCATCGACGCCATCGCGGGCGGCTGGCTCGCGACCACGCTCGGCTTCCGTTCCGTGTTCTGGGTCATCGCGGTGGTCTCGGTTATCGCCGTGGCGCTCGTCATGATCTGGGGCGTCGAGTCGAAGCCGTCCGCCGGAACCCGAATGGACTGGTGGGGCGTCATCCCGCTCGTCGTCTCCATCGGCGCACTGCTGATGGCGCTCAACGAGGCGGGCAAGCTCGCCGCGGCCAACTGGGCGCTCGTCATCGGCGGCATCGTGCTGTCGCTGGTCGCGTTCGTGGTGTTCTGGTTCGTGGAGAAGCGCATCCGGGAGCCGCTGGTGCCGCCGAAGTACCTGCGCCAGCGCAGCACCTGGGCACTGCTGGTCACCACGCTGCTGACCATGACCGGCGTGTTCGCCGTCGTCAACGGACTCGTGACCTCGATCGCCCAGAACGGCGACGCCGGGTTCGGGATGCAGGCCGACCTCGCGTCGCTCGCCTTCCTCACCCCGTATGCGATCGTCGGCTGGATCGTCGGCCCGTTCGCCGGACGCCTCGCGCCGACGCTCGGCTACCGCACCGTGCTGCGCGTCGGACTCGTCGGCAGCATCGTGGCGACCCTGATCATGGCGTTCGTCGGCGTGCACTCGATGCCGGTGCTGATCGTCGCGACCGTGCTGATCGGCATCTGCTACGCCGGCATCGCGAACATCATGCTCAACGGACTCGGGATCGTGCTTTCCCCGGCCGACAACCCCGGCTTCCTGCCCGGCCTCAACGCCGGAGCGTTCAACCTCGGCGCCGGCCTCAGCTTCGCGCTGCTTCCGGTGCTGCAGGTCGTCCTCAGCCCCGCCGGAAGCACCTCGACGGTCGGCTACAGCGCCGGGATGCTCGTGGGAGCGGCGATCACGGTCGTCGCCCTCGCGGTGTCGTTCCTCATCCCGAAGCCCGTGACGGCGGAGGCATGAGCGGCGGTGGCACGACCGGCTCCGGCATCCTGATCGTCGGGTCGCTGAACGCCGACCTGGTCGTGCGCGCCGAGCGCTTCCCCGGGCCGGGGGAGACCGTGCGCGGCTCCGAACTCGTCACGCTGCCGGGAGGCAAGGGCGCGAACCAGGCCGCGGCGGCCGCGCTGCTGGGCGGCGACGTCCGGATGCTCGGAGCCGTCGGCGCCGACGCCCACGGCGAGCTACTGACCGGCTCGCTGCGCCGCGCGGGGGCCGACGTGGACGGGGTGCGCAAGATCGACGGCACCGCGACCGGCACGGCGATGATCACGGTGAACGCCGACGGCGAGAACACCATCGTGGTCAGCCCGGGCGCCAACGACCGCCTGACCGCCGAGGACGTGCGCGACAGCGACGCGTTCACGGGTCGCGGCGTGCTCGGGCTGTGCCTCGAGATCGACACGGCCGTCGTGGTCGCCGCCGCCCAGCGTGCGGCGGCCGACGGTGCGACCGTGCTGCTCAACCTCTCCCCGTACGCGGAGGTTCCGGACGCGCTGCTCGCGGCGACGGACGTGCTGCTCGTCAACGAGCACGAGGCATCGACGCTGCTCGGCGTCGACGTGGAATCCGTGGACGCGGCGGAGGTCGCATCCCGGCTCGCCGGTCAGGGCATCCGGCGCGCGGTCATCACCCGCGGGTCGGAGGGCGCGTTCGTGTTCGACGACGGCGACCACACCACGGTGCCGGCGGTGCCGGTCTCCGCGGTCGACACCACGGGATGCGGCGACGCGTTCATGGGAGCGCTCGCGCTGCGCCTCGCCGCCGGGGAGACGCTCGCGGCCTCCGCGGCGTTCGCAGCCGTCGTCGGCGCGTACGCGGCCACCGGCCCCGGCGCCCAGTCGTCGTACCCCACCATCGCCCAGCTGGAGGCCTTCCGCGCCTCCCGCTGACCCAAAAAATCGAGCCGGGAGTTATGTACGCGCCGCTCGGCGTGTCGCGTACATAACTCCCGGCTCGATGGCTTGGGGGTGGGGTCAGGCGTCGGGGTCGCGGGCGGCGTCGATGGCCGTGTCCGGGTCGGCGTCGATGTCGGCGGGGTCCGCGTGCTCGTCGTAGAGCGGGGAGGCCTCGCCCGGGGAGCCGCCCGTCGGGCCGTCGTTGCCGTCTCCGGCACCGGGCCAGACCGTCTCTCCGGCGACCGCGTCCGTGGTGACCAGGTCGTCCGCGAAGTCGGCGGCGGCGATCGGGTCGTCCGCCGCGTAGTCGACGTCGCCGTCGGCCGGGTCCACCCAGCCTGCCGTGTCTCCGGCGTCCGCGTCGCCGAGCAGGTCGTCGTCGAGGCCGTCGATGCCGTCGTCCGGGATGCGGTCCATGGTGTTTCCCTTCGCCGTCCGTGCTGAGTGTCCGTGCTGGTGTCCGTGCTGGTGCAGCGAACGCTACACCGCGCCGGCGAACGACAGAAGCGCCCGGTCAGAAGACCGGGCGCTCCCGTGCTGCGCTGCTGCGCGTGCTACTTCTTCGGCGTCGGGGTGGGGAAGGTCACGCTTCCGCTGGCACCGGCGTCCTTGACGGCCGTTCCGACGAACGACGCGAACGTGGTGGCGTCGGTGAAGCCGCCCGAGTAGCGCTGGCCGTTCACGAACACGGTCGGCGTTCCGAACCCGTTCGCTCCCCGCAGCTGCGGGTCGCTCACCGCGGAGGCGGTCCGGTTCGTGACGAACTTGGCGAACCGCTGGTCGTTGACGCAGTCGGTGACCTTCTGCGACGAGACCCCCTTGTCCTTGAACAGCTTCAGCATCTCCGCGTTGGTCAAGCCGGAGCCTGTCTGCTCATCCGGCTGGTTGGCGAACAGGGCGCTGTTGATGTCGAAGAACTTGTCCGGCTGGTAGTTGGCGACACAGGATGCGGCTGCCGCAGCCCTGGTCGAGTACTTCTTGTTCGTGGACGAGTCGAGGATCGCGACAGGGTGGATCTCCAGGGTCGCCTGGCCGTCCGCCATCCACTGCTTCATCTGGTCGGAGTTCGTGGTCTCGAACTGGTTGCAGTAAGGGCACTGGTAGTCGAGCCAGATCTGGATGTGCGCCGTCTTGCCGTCGAGTGTCTGCTTGGTCGGCGTCGGCTCGGCGCCCTTCGCGATGGCGGGCGTGGTCACCGCCTTGTCCGACGCGGTGAGCAGGATGCCGCCGCTCTGCATGTTCTTCGGGTTGGCGACGTTGTTGGCCGCGTTGACCCCGGCGAAGATGAACCCGCCGACGATCGCGAGCACGGCGACGATCCCGACGATCACCGAACCCTGCACGATGATCTTGCGGCGCTTGGCCTTCTTGGCGGCTTCCTCGCGCATGAGGCGGGCGTGCTCCCTCGCCTCTTCCCGGCGGTCGCGTTTATTCGGCCCCGAAGCGCCCCTGCCTGTTGCCATTCGGCTCAATCCCATCAACGGTGAACAGTTCCGTGACGATGTTATTGGCTGAATGCTTTGAAGGGGCTGTGCCGGTGCCGTAGCGTTGCAGAGATGCGAGACGAAGGTGAGCGACTGTGACGGCAGCGAAAGCTGAAGAGCCGGGAGGCTCCGGCAGCGGAACGGCCGGCCTCGATTACGCCGAGCGACTCCGCAGGCTCGACAACTCCTGGTGGAGGAGGACGCTCAACGTCCAGGCGCCGTACCGGTACAACATCCGGCACATGCACCTCGGCAGGGTCCTCGACATCGGCTGCGGTCTCGGCCGCAACCTCGCCCACCTCGGCAACAACGGCGTCGGCGTCGACCACAACCCCGAGTCGATCGCGACCGCACGCGCCCGCGGCCTCACTGCGTTCACGAGCGACGAGTTCCCGTCCTCTCCGTATGCGGTGCCCGGCAGCTTCGACGCCGCCCTCGTCGCGCACGTGGTCGAGCACCTGGATCCCGACTTCGCCGTGGAGCTCATCCAGAGCTACCTGCCGTACGTGCGTTCGGGCGGGCAGGTGGCGTTCATCACGCCGCAGGAGCGCGGATATCGCAGCGACGCGACGCACGTGACGTTCGTCGACTTCGATGGCCTGCGCGAACTGAGTGTGAAGCTCGGGCTGACGCCGATCCGGCAGTACTCGTTCCCGTTCCCTCGGGCCGCGGGCAAGGCGTTCCCGTACAACGAGTTCGTGATGCTGGCGCGCAAGCCGTAGCGAGACGAAGCGGTCCTCAGCTCGCCGGCGTGAACGCCACGTCTTCCACCCGCGAGCGCGGCATCGACGCCCCGGCGGCGATGGTCAGCGCCGAGACCACCGCGACCGACACGAACACCGCGGTCGCCGCGGCCTGAACCGTCGCGGGGTCGTGCTCGCCTCCGGCCGAGCCGGCGATGATCGAGTTGGCGATCGCGCCGAAGACCGCGACGCCGACCGCGCTGCCGATTGAGCGGGCGAACATGTTGGTGCCCGTCACGACGCCTCGTTCGTTCCAGTCGACGCTCGACTGGGCGGCGATCAGGGTCGGGGTGGCGATCAGGCCCATCCCGAGGCCGACGATGAAGCAGCTGATCGCGACGAATGCGACGCTCGGGTGCACGCTGGTCGCCGCGAGCGTGATCGCCCCGACGAGCGCGATGGCCGAGCCGAGCAGTGCGGTGTTGCGGAAGCCGATGCGCAGGTAGAAGCGTCCGGACTGGGAGGCGGCGATCGGCCAGCCGATGGTGAGCGCCGCGACCGCCAGGCCGGAGATCAGCGGCGTGACGTGCACCGTCCCCTCGAGGTAGGTGGGCACGTAGGAGGTCAGCCCGATCAGGATCGCGCCGACGCCGAGCGATACCAGCGTGGTCGTCACCAGCAGCCGCCGGGAGAACACCCAGAGCGGGAGCACGGGTTCCGCCGCGCGCCGCTCGACCAGCACGAACACCACCAGGATGAGGCCGCCCAGCACGAACGAGCCGATGCTCCACACCGAGTTCCAGGCCCAGCCGGTCCCGCCTTCGAGCACCGCCAGGATGAGCAGCGTCATGCCGGAGGTGAGCAGGATCGAGCCCGCGTAGTCGATCCGGTGCTTGCGGCGTTCGATCTTCTCGTGGAAGGTGCGCATCAGCATCCACCCGGCCAGGATGCACAGGGGCACGTTGACGAAGAAGATCCACCTCCACGAGGTGAACTCGGAGAACAGGCCGCCGAGCGTCGGCCCGACCACCGAGGAGATCGCCCAGACGCTCGCCAGGTAGCCCTGCGCCTTCGCGCGTTCTGCGACGGTGTAGATGTCTCCGGCGATGGTGACGGCCATCGGCTGGATGGCTCCGGCGCCGAGGCCCTGCACGGCGCGGAACGCGATGAGGGCCGGCATGCTCCAGGCGAACCCGCACAGCACGGAGCCGACGAGGAACAGTCCGATGCCGATGAGGACGATCGGCTTGCGCCCGATGGTGTCGGACAGCTTGGCGTAGAGGGGGACGGAGACGGCCTGCGCGAGCAGGTACACCGAGAACAGCCAGGGGAACTGCGAGAACCCGCCGAGGTCGGCGACGATCGACGGGACGGCCGTGGCCAGGATGGTCGAGTCGATGGCGACCAGTCCGGTGGTCAGCATCAGCGCGATCAGGATGGGCCCTCGCTCGGACCGGAATCCGATATTGGCCGTGGTGGTGCTCGACATCGCTCTCCCGCTCTGTTGCGTTCGTTAACGTTCTACAACAACGCGTTGCCCGGTCAACCATTCCCCGCTTGACGTGAAAGAACGGACAGCCGACAATGTGAAACATGTCTTTCACATCGAGCAGGCCCGAGGACCGGCGGCAGGTCACCGACGCCCGCGCGCTCCGTGCCCTCGCGCATCCACTGCGGCTCGCCCTGCTCAATCACCTGATGGCGTTCGGCACCCAGACGGCCAGCCAGTGCGCGGAGGTCGTCGGCTCCACCGCCTCCAACTGCAGCTACCACCTGCGCTCGCTCGCGCGCTACGGCCTGGTCGAGTCCGTCGACCCGGTGGATGGACGTGAGCGGCCCTGGCGCTCCACCGCCACGGGGCTGCAGTTCGGCAGCAGCGATGACCCGGCCACCGCCCTCGGCTCCGACACCGTCGAACGCGCCCTGGTCGAGAAGCAGATCGACGACGAGGCGGCGCTCACCCGCCGCGCCGTCGCCGGCCGCGACGCGCAGCCGGAGGAGTGGAAGGACGCGATGACGCTCTCCGGCTACGCCCTGCGCATGACGCCGCAGGAGCTCCGCGATCTCGGCGAACGACTGGATGCGCTCATCCGCCCGTACATCGGCCTCACCCGCGACGACGCCCCGGAGGGCAGCGACGTCGTCGCCCTCCACCTCAACGCGTACCGCCACCCGGATGCGAGGACATCGTGACGGAGACCCGGCCACCGCAGGCGGGGGAGCGGAAGCGCTCGCCGCTGTTCCGGCGCGACTTCGCCCTGGTCTGGGCCAGCAGCTTCATCTCCGACACCGGCGACTGGCTGCTGATGATCGCGCTGCCGCTGTTCGCGTTCGCCGTCACGGGCAGCGCGCTCGGCGCATCCACCGTTTTCCTGGCCGAGCTCGTGCCGATGCTCGTGCTCGGCAGCTTCCTCGGCGTGCTCGTCGACCGCTGGGACCACCGCAGGACGATGATCGTCGCCAACCTGCTCCAGGGCGCTCTGCTGCTCCCGCTGCTGGCGGCGTCCGCCGACCGGATGTGGATCGTCTACGTCGTCGCAGCGCTCGAGGCGTGCCTCGGCGCGATCGTCAACCCGGCCAAGCAGGCACTGGTGCCGCGCCTCGTCGACGACAAGCAGCTCGGCCAGGGCAACGCGCTGATGGCGGTGAGCGACAACCTGGCCAGGCTGATCGGGTCCCCGCTCGGCGGCCTGGCGTTCGTGCTGGTCGGGCTGCCCGGCGTGGTGGTGGTGGATGCGGCGAGCTACTTGCTCAGCGCCGGACTGGTCGCGCTCAGCCGGCCCCGTGCATCCACTGCGCCGGACGCCGACCACCCGCCGCTGCCGCGCGTGCACTTCCTGCGGCAGTGGCTCGATGGCCTCTCCACCATCCGCAGGGTGCGTCCGCTCGGCGCTGTGACGGCGATCACCACGCTCGGCCAGTTCGCGCAGGGCATCTTCCTGGTCCTCTTCATCGTGTACGTCACCGACCGGCTCGGGGCGAACGGCACCGAGGTCGGTCTGCTGCGCGGCGTGCAGGCCATCGGCGGCGTGATCGGCGGGCTGCTCAGCGGGGTGCTGCTGCGCCGGTTCGCCCCGCGCATCCTGGTCGGCGCCGGCTACCTCGTCTTCGGGGCGATCTCGCTGCTCACCTGGAATCTGTATCCGGTGACCACTGCCGTCGGCGTGTACGTCGGCCTGTTCATCGCCGTCGGCATCCCGGCCGTCGCCACCACCACCGGCCTGATCACGATCGTGCAGCGCGTCACGCCGCCGGAGGCGCTCGGCCGCGTATTCGCGTCGGTCACCACCTTCGGCGGCGCCGCTCAGGGCGCCGGGCTGCTGGTGGCCGGTTTCCTCGCCGAGCATTTCGACGTCGTCGCCATCCTGAACGGCCAGGCGCTCGTGTACATCGCCTGCGGATTGCTCGGCCTCGCGCTGCTCGGGGAGAGGGTGCGTCGCAGCGAGCGGTAGCCTGGACAGTGCCCTTTAGCGCGAAACTCGCCCGGATTGCAAGGGGAATACTGGAATCAGCCCGTAGGGTGGCCGTGTGTGGCGACTGGACAGGAAGAACGAGGATGACGACATGATGTCGGACATTCCGGACGATGACGCCCTCAACCCGCAGAACACCACGTCACCGCACGCGATCAGCCTCGGTGACCCTGCTCTCGTGGCCGGCAACATCGCCGAACCCGTGTGGCACAGGTGGCGTGAGGAGATCGCGACCCTCGGCGGCGCATCCCCTCTGCTGCACTTCGAGGACAGCCCGCGGACGCGCATCGAGCTGAGCTCGACGCATCCCGGCGGCCTTCCGCAGTTCATCACCGGTCAGTCGACGCTGCTGTCGAGCCTGATCCGCGACGAACTCGCTCTGCGCACCGCGCGCGCCGCCGCCAACGCGATCACGGCCAAGGGCATCGAGCTGCGCTCGGTGCGCGGCATCGAGTCCGTCCACCTGGCGATCGGTCTCGCCCAGTGGCGCCACGGCGGGGAGGAGTACACCGCTCCGATCCTGCTGCGCCCGCTCGCGATCCGCCGCTATGGCCGCGACTTCGAACTCAAGCTCAAGGGCCAGCCGTACCTCAACCCCGAGCTGGCGCGTGCTCTCGCCGAGCAGTTCCAGATCACCCTCGACGCCGACGCGTTCGTCGCGCTCGCGCTCACCAACGGCGTGTTCAAGCCGCAGCCCGTGATCGACCGCCTGCGCGGACTGACATCGCACCTGCCCTGGTTCAACGTGCAGCCGCGCCTCGTCGTGTCGTCGTTCGCCGATGTGGCGACCGCCATGCGGGCCGAGGCGGAAGACCTCGACAACGTGGTCCTGGATGCGCTGGCCGGCAACCCGTCCGCCCGCCGCACGGTCGAGAGTGCCTTCAACCCGGTGCAGCCCGTTCGTCAGGATGAGCGCCCTCCCGCCACGGACACGCTGCTGCTGGATGCGGACGAGGAGCAGGAGAACGTCGTCGCCCAGATCGCGGCGGGCAACTCCATCGTCGTCAAGACGCTGCCGGGCACCGGCGGAACGCAGACCATCGTCAACGCCGTCGGAGCGCTCGTCGCCCAGCACAAGCGCGTGCTCGTCGTGACCCCGCGCCGGTCGAGCATCGAGGACATCACGCACCGGCTCACCCAGGTGGGGCTGCCCGGCCTCGCCGTGACGCCGCGCACCCTCCGCCGCGACGTGATCCAGTCGATCGGCCGCAACGAAAAGGCCACGCAGCCGAAGGTCACCGACGTCGACGAGGCGCTCGTGCGCCTCCGCAAGGTGCTGCTCGACTACCGCTCTGCGCTCACCCGCCGCGATCCCGTGCTGAAGGTGTCCGTGCTGGATGCGCTCGGCGAGCTGTCCCGCCTCTCGCTGCTGCCCACCCCGCCGTCCACGACGGCGCGGCTGGACCGCGCATCCATCGAGTTGCTGGCGAACGACAGGCCGGCCGCCGCCGACGCGCTCATCCGCGCGGCCAGGCTCGGCGAGTTCCGCTACGGCCCGAACGACTCGCCCTGGTACGGCGCATCCTTCGGCACGACGGCCGAGGGCAACGCGGCGCACGAGCTGGCGAAGAAACTCAACCGCTCCGAACTGCCCCGCCTGCTCGAACGCGCGAAGTCGCTGATCGGCCAGACCAGGATGCGGCCGTTCGAGTCCATCGCGGAGCTCGGCGTCTACCTGCGCCTCCTGATGGATGTGCGCGAGACGCTCGACAAGTTCCAGCCGGCCGTCTACGACCGCTCGATCGCCGAACTCATCGCCGCGACGGCGACGCGCCGCGAGTCGCCGACCATGTCCGGCGCCAACCGCCGCCGCCTGCGCAAGCTGGCGCTCGAATACGTGCGCCCCGGCGTGCACGTCACCGACCTCAACGAGAGCCTGCGGCGCATCCAGCAGCAGCGCATCCTGTGGCAGCGGTTCGCCGCCGCCGGCGTGGTGCCGGAGGTGCCGGTGGGCATCGCCGACGTGCAGGTCGCGTACCAGCGCGTCGCGGAAGACCTCGCACGGCTCGACATCCCGCTGCGCCGCACGGGGACGCCGTTCTCTCTGTCCGTGCTCCCCGTCGACGAGCTGACCAGGCAGATCGCCGGGCTCGCCGCGGAGTCGGAGGTGCTCGCCAACCTGCAGGAGCGCACGGCGCTCCTCACCGAGCTGCGCGAGCGGAAGCTCGACCCGCTGCTCTCCGACCTGTCGCTGCGGCACGTGCCGGAGACTCAGGTGTCCGCTGAGCTCGAACTGGCCTGGTGGCAGTCGGTGCTGGAGACGCTGCTCGCCTCCGACCGCGCCCTGCTCAACGGCAACACCGGTGTGCTCGACCGCCTCGAAGCCGACTTCCGCCTGGTCGACGAGGCGCACGCCTCCGCCACCGGGCAGCAGCTCGCGTGGATGCTCGCAGAGACCTGGAAGATCGGCATCGTCGACTGGCCGGAGGAAGCTGCGGCGCTCAAGAAACTGCTGAAGAGCGACAAGACCACGGCGGCGACCCTCAACGAGGTCGCGCCGCACCTGGCACGCCCGCTCGCGCCGGTGTGGCTGGTGTCGCCGTACGAGGTGACCTCGATCAGCCAGGATGTCGCGTTCGACGCCGTCCTGCTCGTCGACGCCGGTGCATCCATGCTGTCGGAGAACGTGCCGGTCATCCGCCGTGCCCGCCAGATCGTGGCGTTCGGCGACCCGGTGACGCAGACGCCGTCTCCGTTCGACATCGGCGCGCACGAATACGGCACGACGGTCGACCAGGTGGACGTGGATGCCGCGCACGCGGGCTCGGCGCTGGCCCAGCTGTCCGAACTGCTCCCGGTCTACACACTCACCCGCAGCTACCGCGCGGGCGGGGAAGACCTCGCCGACCTCGTCAACCGCCGCTTCTACGGCGGGATGATCGACTCGCTGCCCTGGGCGGGAACCTACCTCGGCCACGGTAGCCTCACCCTCAACTACGTCACCGGCGGCCAGGGGATGCCGGACAGCGACACCGGAGCCGTGGAGAGCACGGACGCCGAAGTGTCGAAGGTGGTCGAGCTGGTGCTCGAGCACGCCACGGAGCGTCCCCGCGAATCCCTGATGGTGATCACGGCGAGCGAGCGGCACGCCGTGCGCGTCAACCAGGCCGTGCTGGCCGCGTTCGCCAAGCGCACGGAACTGGCCGACTTCATCCTGAAAGACAGGGCGGAGCCGTTCACGGTGGTCACGCTGGAGCAGTCGGTGGCGCAGAGCCGCGACCGCGTCATCTTCTCCATCGGATACGGCCGCACCCCGCACGGGCGCCTGCTCTCCAACTTCGGGGCCCTCGCGGAGCCGGGAGGGGAGCGTCTGCTCGCCGTCGGCATGACCCGCGCCCGCCGCGGCATGGACATCGTCTCCTGCTTCAAGCCGGAAGACATCGACGAGACCAGGATGCGCCACGGCATGGCCGCGCTCGCCCAGGTGCTCGGCGAGGCCGACCAGATCCAGGCGGCGACCGCCCAGTACCTCAGCCACGACGCGGACCCGATGGTGCTCGACCTCGCCAAACGCCTCACCAGGCGGGGGCTGGATGTGCAGCTCGGCTACCGCGGCAAGCTCGCGCTCGTCGCCTCCCACGCCGGACGCGCGGTCGCGGTCGAGACCGACGACGACGTCAACAAGGGCAGCCTCCGCGAATCCCTGCGCCTGCGCCCCGACGTGCTCCGCCGCCTCGGCTGGCACTACCTCCGCGTGCACAGCTTCGAACTGTTCGCCGACCCGGACGCGGTCGCGTCCCGGATCGCCCGGCTGATCGGCATCACCGAGCCGGACACGCAGACGGCCCCGATCTCGATCCCGGTGCAGCAGGGCTAGGTTTCGTCCGGGTAAGGTCGCTGCGACCGCAGCGGAACGTTCATCCCGTCAGGCCTAGCATCATTCTCGGGTACCATAGTTCATATGCCAGATATCGAGCAGGCTGACTATGAGCGAATGTTCGAGGAGTGGGACGCGTCGGAAGACAAAGCGGTGTGGGAGCACACTCACGCCGATTGCCTGCGCTAGCCACAGGAGGTCCCGGATTAGCGCGAGTTGGTTGCCGCTTTTCGCGGTCTAGACGTGGCGAGGGCGGTGTTCGATCGCGGCTACCCTGGGAGGGTGAGCGAGACGGGCAGGCGGAAGCATCGGCGGGTGCAGGTGGGTGCCGCGCCCGGGACCGATCCTGAGCCGCAGAGCGGGCAGGCCGGCGGGCCGCAGCGCGCGTCGGAGGACACCGACCGGGCGTGGAACGACCGGGGGGACAGCAACGACGAGCGGCTGCGGCAGGACGTTCCGCCGCACTGGTGACGCGCGCTACTCGGCGTGCTTTCCCGATGCGGACGGCGGGGCGGCCTGGGTCTGCAGCAGGTCGCGGATCTCGGTGAGCAGGTCGAGCTCGGTGATTGGGGCATCCGGTTCGACGACGCCCTGGTTGCGGAGCTTCTGCGCGCGGTTCTTCGCGAGGTTGATCGGGTAGACGAAGACGAAGTAGACGACGACCGCGATGATCAGGAACTGGATGATCGCGCCAAGCACCGCACCGAACTTGATCTGCGCGTCGCCGATGGTGAGGACCAGCGCATTGGTCAGATCGCTCGTCTTCGCGAACGCCCCGATGATCGGGTTGAAGATGTTCGTGACGATCGAGTTCACCACGGCCGTGAACGCAGCGCCGATGACGACCGCGACGGCCAGGTCGATCACGTTCCCGCGGAGGATGAACTCCTTGAATCCTTTGAGCATGGCCGGTTCCTTTCGAAAGGCTGGTGGTGCAGGGATCGAGGGGGACTAGCTGGACGACGTGGAGGCGGCCGGAGCGCTGGACGAGCCGGACCCGGAGGACGAGCCGGAACCGGACGAGGACGACCCGGAAGAAGAGGAACCGGACGACGACGAACCGGATCCCGCCGACGACGACCCCGGCCCCGTGCTGGAGCTCTTCGTCCCGCGCGAGTCCGTGCGGTAGAACCCGGACCCGTTGAACGTCACGCCGACCGTGCCGAACACCTTGCGCAGGCTGCCGCCGCAGGTGGGGCAGACGGTGAGCGCATCGTCGGTGAACGCCTGCTGGATGTCGAAGGCGGTCCCGCAGTCGCGGCACGAGTACGAATAGGTGGGCATTGTGTCAGGCTCCGGGATGGTCGGGGTGTCGGGCGGGTTCGCCCGGTGCTGCTGTCACGAGAACTGGACGATCCTGGTCGGGGTGACCGCGCCATCGACCGGTTGGTCGTGTCGTTCGCGGGGCACCTCGTCGACCAGCTCGGCGTCGAACAGCACAGCGTACACCGGGGGACATTTTTCCATGCTGCCGAGGGTCTTGTCGAAATAGCCTCTGCCCCAGCCCATCCGCATCCCGGATGCGTCGACGGCGGCGGCGGGGATCACGATCAGGTCCACGTCGTTGATGGCGATCGGGCCGAGCAGCTCTCCGACGGCCTCCGGCATCCCGAACAGGCCTTCCGTCTCCGTCTCGCCGTCGCCGGTCGTCCAGTCGAGCAGACCGTCCTCCCGCGAGATGGGGAGCAGCACCCGGATGCCCTGGGCGTGCATCCAGTTGAGGAACGGGCGGGTGTCCGGCTCGATCGGCGTGGACAGGTAGCAGGCGACGGAGCGTGCGGAGAGGTCGGTCGCGAGGTCGGTGAGGTTGCGGGTGATCCCCGCGGTCGCTGCAGCACGCTCGGTGCTGGTGAGGTTCTGTCGTCGTTCACGCAGTTCGGCGCGCAGTGCGCGCTTGCGATGGGCGGCAGTATCCGAATCCATAAGGGCAATCCTAAGAGATTGCATCCGGGGGTGCCGCGAATTGCCGATACCCTGAGCAGATGGCAACGCACGTCACTAAAGCAGTCATTCCAGCTGCGGGCCTCGGCACCCGCTTCCTTCCGGCCACCAAGGCCATGCCGAAGGAGATGCTCCCCGTCGTCGACAAGCCCGCCATCCAGTACGTGGTCGAGGAGGCGGTGGATGCGGGGCTCCACGATGTCCTGATGATCACCGGGCGCAACAAGAACGCGCTCGAGAACCACTTCGACCGCAACGCGGAGCTGGAGGAGACCCTCACCAGGAAGGGCGACACCGACCGCCTCGAGAAGGTCAACTACTCCACGGCTCTCGCCGACATGCACTACGTCCGTCAGGGTGACCCCAAGGGCCTCGGCCACGCCGTGCTGCGCGCGAAGATGCACGTGGGCCGCGAACCGTTCGCCGTGCTCCTCGGCGACGACATCATCGACTCGCGCGACGAACTGCTGTCCAGGATGCTCGAGGTGCAGCAGGAACGGAACACCACCGTCGTCGCGCTGCTCGAGGTCGACCCGAGCCAGATCCACCTGTACGGCGCCGCCGCCGTGGAGGAGACAGAGGACGACGACGTGGTGCGGATCACCGGCCTCGTCGAGAAGCCGGACCGCGAGCACGCGCCGTCGAACTACGCGATCATCGGACGCTACGTGCTGCGCCCGGAGGTCTTCGACGTGCTGGAGAAGACGGAGCCGGGCAAGGGTGGCGAGATCCAGCTGACGGATGCGCTGCAGTCGATGGCACAGGCGCCGGACTGGACGGGCGGCGTCTACGGCGTCGTCTTCCGCGGCCGCCGCTACGACACCGGCGACCGTCTCGACTACATCAAGGCGATCGTGCAGCTCGCGTCCGACCGTGAAGACCTCGGACCGGACCTGCGCCCGTGGCTGCGCGAGTTCGCGGCAGGCCTCGACGACGAGCCGGACGAGGTCCTGCCCGAGATGCCCGCCGAGCCCGCTGAGCCGCTGGAGTCCGCAGAGCCGGCGGAGTCCGTCGCCGACGCGGCCCGCTAGCCACACCGAGAAGGAGAGGTCCGTGGCGATCGTCGTACCGTCACTCAGCGAGGGTAAGGTCGGCCTCCGGCCCATCCGGCTCCGCGACGCCCGCGGTCTGGAGCGTTCCCTGCTCGACAACCGCAGCTGGCTGCGCCAGTGGGAAGCGACCAGCCCGTATGCGCCGATGTCGTTCGACACGCGGTCGAGCATCCGGTCGTTGCTCGCGAACGCGCGCGCAGGGCACGGGCTGCCGTTCATCGTCGAGTACGACGGGCAGCTCGCCGGTCAGCTCAACGTGTCGTCGATCACCTACGGTTCGCTGTCGAGTGCGACGATCGGCTACTGGGTGTCCGAGGAGTTCGCCGGTCGCAACATCACGCCGACGGCGGTCGCGCTCGCCACGGACTACTGCTTCTACCAGCTGGGCCTGCACAGGATGGAGATCTGCATCCGCCCGGAGAACGGCCCGAGCCTGCGCGTGGTCGAGAAGCTCGGCTTTCGCTACGAGGGGCTGCGCCGCCGATACATCCACATCAACGGCGACTGGCGCGACCACTTCTGCTTCGGCCTGGTCACCGAGGAGCTGACCCAGGGCGTGCTGCGCCGCTGGCTCGACGGCAACGCCCCACTGGATGCGGCGAGCATCCCGGCCGAGGACAGGGCGGCCGCGGCGATCCCGCTGCCGATCGCCCGCCAGCGCTGACCGAACCCTGCCAGCGCTGACCGAACGCTGCATCGGGCCTGAAAGAACTCTCCATCGCGAACACACCCGGCGCGCTGCCGGGGCGCCGGACGCGCGGCCCCCTACCGTAGAGGCATGACTGGGGACGTGATGGGCGGTGGGGTGGTCGTAGCCATCGCCGCTGCGCTGTGGCTGGCCTATCTCATCCCGGTGTGGCTGCGCAGGCGAGAGTACCTGGCGACGGAACGCAACGCGGTGAGGCTGCAGCAGACGCTGCGCATCCTCGCGGAGACGAGCGAGGTGCCGGAGCAGGTGCGCATGGAGGCGACGGCCCGCACCGTCGCCGAGCAGCAGCGCATCCTGAAGCGTGCAGAGCAGAAGAAGCTCGCCGAGGCGCGCGCCGCCGCCGCTGCGCACGCTCGCCGCGAGCAGGCCATCGCCGAGGAGGAGCGCCGCATCGCCGAAGAGGCGGAGGCTGCAGCCTCGCAAGCCATCGCCCTCGAACGTGCGGCCCGCGCCGCCGCCGCCCAGCGCGCCCGCGTGCTCGCAGTGGCCACCGCCGTGCCGAAACTGTCCCCGCAGCGCCGCCGTCGTCTGCGCCGCTCCCGCGGGCTGAGCACGCTGGTGCTCGTCGCGTCCGTGATCGGCGGCATCGTCGGAACCGCCACGCTGGTCTCCACCGGCGCCTGGCTCACCCTCGCGGTGTCCGCCGTGGTCGGCCTCCTGGCCATCGGGATGCTCGTCCGTCTCGCCGGCGCAGAGAACTCCGCGACCGCCTCGGCCGCGGTCCCGCTGGCCGCCCCGATCGCGCCCGCGCTCTACGACGACGCCCAGCACGACGTGCAGGAGGTCAGGGCTCCCCGCCAGGAGAGCTGGACGCCCCGCCCGCTGCCGAAGCCGCTGCACCTGTCCCGCGGCACCATCGCGGCCACCGCGATGGCGTCGATCGACGCGGCCACCGAACTCCGCCGGTCCGCCGCGCGGGCCGAGGTGGAGCGCAAGGCGGGGGAGCGCGTGCCTGCGCCGACGCCGCTGCGCCCGGTGGCTGTCGCACCCGCTGCTGCGCCTGCCGTGGCCGCTGCGCCTGTCGCCATCGCGCCCGTGCAGGAGCCGAGCCGCTACGCCAGCATGGGCCTCCTCGACGACCTCGACACCAACGCGATCGACCTCGACGCCGTCCTCCGCAGGCGACGCGCCGCGAGCTAGCCCGATTCGATTTCGACCCCGCGGGGTGCTATCGTTTCAGAGCAGTTCACGGGGCTATGGCGCAGTTGGTAGCGCGCTTCGTTCGCATCGAAGAGGTCAGGAGTTCGAATCTCCTTAGCTCCACCGGAACAGCGAGGGCCGCACTTCATCGAAGTGCGGCCCTTCTGCTTTTCCTGCACCGTGTCGCGCGCCTTCTCCCCGCCGCTCACACCACCAGCAGCACCGCCAGCACCACCATCAGCACCGCGATCGCACCGTCCAGGATGCGCCACGCCAGCGGCCGCGCGAAGACCGGGGCGAGGTAGCGGGCTCCGAAGCCGAGCATCCCGAACCAGAGGATGCTGGCGGTGACGGCGCCCGCGCCGAACACCCAGCGGCCCGGGTCGCCGTGGGAGGCGCTGAGTGAGCCGAGGAGCAGGACCGTGTCGAGGTAGACGTGCGGGTTCAGCCAGGTGAGGGCGAGACAGGTTCCGACCGCCGCGAGCAGGGTGGTGGAGGTCGCGGGGGCGCCGTTCGGGTCGAGGCGCTCGGGGCGCAGCGCGCGGCGGGCGGCGAAGACGGCGTAGAGCAGTAGGAAGGCGAAGCCTGCCCAGCGGATGATCTCAAGCGCGACGGGTGCCGAGCGGATGATCGCGCCGATCCCTGCGACGCCGGCGGCGATCAGGACGGCGTCGCTGGCGATGCAGATCAGCACGATCGGCAGCACGTGCTCGCGCCGCAGTCCCTGGCGCAGCACGTATGCGTTCTGCGCGCCGATCGCGATGATGAGGGAGGCGCCCGCGCCGAGGCCGGTGACGAAGATGGCGAGGGAGGAGGCGGGGGTCACAGGTTCGAGACTAGGCAGCGGAGTAGCTTCAGGGAAGCTAATGATTCTTACGAACCATTAGCATGGCTGATGATGGATGCCAGCACCGATCAGCTCCGCACGCTGGCCGCGGTCATCGACCACGGCACCTTCGACCGCGCCGCCGCCGCGCTGCACATCACCCCGTCCGCCGTCAGCCAGCGGATGCGCGCCCTCGAATCGCAGACCGGCCGCGTGCTCGTGCGGCGCAGCAAGCCGATCGAGCCGACCGCCGCCGGGCGCATCCTGCTCACGCTGGCCAGGCAGGTCGCGCTGCTCGAGAGCGAGGCGGTGGATGCGCTCGGCGCCGACGAGGCGGGCACGGGCGAGACGGGCGCGGGCTCGGGCGGCGCCGGAGTCGCCCCGCGCATCCCGCTGGTGGTGAACGCCGACTCGCTGGCCACCTGGGTGCTGCCTGCGCTGGCCGAGGTGCACGGTGTCGCGTTCGACATCGTGCTGGACGACCAGGAGCACACCCTCGACCGGCTGCGCGACGGCACGGCGATGGCCGCGATCAGCTCCGACAGCGAGCCGGTGCAGGGCTGCACCGTCACGCGACTCGGCGCGATGCGCTACCGGGCGGCGGCGAGCCCGGCGTTCGTCGCGCGGTGGCTGCCGGACGGCTGGACGCCCTCCGCGATGGCGGTAGCGCCGATGCTGGTGTTCGACAGGAAGGATGCGCTGCAGGACAGATACCTGGCCGCCCGGGCGCCGGACGCGCATCCATCCCGGCACTACGTCCCCGCCTCGGCCGAGTTCGTCCGGGCGGCGGAGCTGGGGCTCGGCTGGGGGATGCTCCCCGACCTGCAGACGGCGGAGCAGCTGGCCGACGGGCGCCTCGTGGTGCTCGACGCCGCGCCGCTCGACGTTCCGCTGTACTGGCACCAGTGGTCGCTGCAGTCGACCACGCTCGCCGCCGTCGCCTCGACGCTCGCGGCCGCGGCGCAGACGGCGCTGCGCTGACGCCGACCGGAAGCGCGAGTCGGCCAGAGGCAGGTCACCCTACGCCGTCGCGCGCACGACCTGAAAGAACGTGCGCATGTCGGCGGCCACCAGCTCGGGGGTCTGCTTCGCCGTGAAGTGCCCACCGGTGGGCAGGTCGTTCCAGAACCGGATGTCGGTGTACGTGCGCTCGGCGTAGCTGCGCGGGAAGCCGCGCTCCCCGTACTGGATGGACACCCCGACCGGAACGTGGATGCGCGGCATCGGGGTTTCCTGCGCGTCGTCGAAGTATGCGCGGAACGAGGTGCCGATCGTTCCGGTGAACCAGTAGAGCGCGATCGTGGTGAGCAGCTCGTCGGTGGTCCACCAGGTGTGCAGGTCGTCCGACCCGCTCCACTCGCGGAACTTCTCCAGCAGCCAGGCCGCGAGCCCGGCGGGGGAGTCCGTCAGGCCGACCGCGAGGGTGTCCGGCCTGGTCGACTGCTGGGCCGAGTACGCGCTGGCCCTCGCCCACTTGTCGCCCAGCCAGGTGACGAAGGCCTGCTCGTCGTCGGTGAGGTCTGCTGCGCGCTCCTTCGGCGGGAACGCGGCGTGCGTGGCGAACAGGCCGAGCACCGACTCCGGATGCAGGGCGGCGAGGCGGTCGCTGGTCCAGGTGCCGACGTCTTCTCCGTATGTGGCGTAGCGCTGGTAGCCGAGCACGTCGGTCATCAGCGTGTGCCAGCGCTCTGCGACGGCGGTCGAGACGAACGGCTCGGCCAGCGGCTCGGAGAACCCGAACCCCGGCAGCGACGGCACGACCACGTCGAAGGTCTGCCCCGAACCGTCGTCGCGGCTCAGCAGCTCGGCGAGCGGCAGCATCTCGATGAACGAGTACGGCCAGCCGTGGCTCAGCACGATCGGGATGGGGTCTTCCGCTCCGGATCGACGCTGCCCGCGCAGGTGCGCGAAGTGCACGACGTCACCGCCGATCACGGAGGTGAACTGCGGGATCGCGTTCAGGCGCGCTTCCGCCGCGCGCCAGTCGTAGTCGTCGCGCCACGTGTCCAGGAGCGTGCGGAGGGTCGGCAGGTCGACGCCCGCCGCCCACGGCGCCGCCGGCGTCTGCACGGGGTAGCGGGTGCGGGAGAGTCGCGAGCGCAGGTCGGCGATGTCGTCGTCCGGCACGGCGATGCGGAACGGCTCTGCGGGGGTGAAGGAGACGGCTGACGAGGCGACCATCCGCCCAGCGTATTCCCGGCCACCGACACCGCCGCGGCCGCCACCGACGCCGCCACCGACGCCGCCACAGCCGCCGCTACCGCCCCGCCTCAGAGCGTCGCGAGCACCAGATCCAGTGCATCCACGAACCGGTCGGCGCTCTCACGCGTGATGCAGAGCGGCGGCTTGATCTTGAGGACGTTCTTGTGGTCGCCCGTCGGCTGCACCACGCATCCCTCCGCCAGCATCCTGTCGCAGATCGTCGCCGCCTCCTCCGTGGCCGGTTCGAGCGTCTCGCGGTCGCGCACCAGTTCGACGCCGAGGTAGAGCCCCAGCCCGTGCACAGCGCCGATCAGGGCGTGCCGGTCGCCGAGCGCGCGCAGCCGCGCAGCGAGGTGGTCGCCGACCTCCGCGGCGTTCCGTTGCAGCTCCTCGTCGCGCATGATGTCGAGCACGGTCAGCCCGACGGTCGCGCTGACCGGGCTGCCGCCCGCCGACGAGAAGAAGCTGCCCTCCGCGGCGAACGAGTCCGCGATGGCCTTCGTGGTGATCACGGCGCCGAGCGGGTGCCCGTTGCCCATCGCCTTAGCCACCGTGATGATGTCCGGCACGACGTCCTGCTGCTCCGAACCCCAGAAGTAGTGCCCGAGCCTCCCGTAGCCGACCTGCACCTCGTCCGCGATGCACACGCCCCCGCGATCCCGGATGCGCTGGTACACGCCGCGCAGGTAGCCGTCCGGCAGCATCACCCCGCCGGCGTTGCCGAACACCGGCTCCGCGATGAACCCGGCGACGGACTGGCCGGAGGCGTCCAGGGCGGCGAGGTCCGCATCCAGGTCGGCCAGGTATGCCGGGGTGGAGTCCGCGCCCCGGTGGCGCCCGCGGAAGGTGTGCGGCGACGCGACCAGCTTCACCCAGTCGGGCCGGGTCTCGAGCGCGCGGGGGTTGTCCCCGATGGACGACGACACCGCATCCGCCCCGACCGTCCAGCCGTGGTACGCCTCGGTGACCGCGAGGATGGTCCGCCGTCCGGTGTGCGTCTGCGCCAGCCGCAGCGCCAGGTCGACGGCCTCGCTGCCGCTGTTCACCAGGAACACGGTGTCGAGCGGTGCGGGCGCGAGTTCGGCGAGGCGCGACGTGAACCGGGCGAGCTCCTCGTAGTGGAACCGCGAGTTCGTGTTGAGCAGCGCCCATTGGTCGCGCACCGCTTCGACGAGCCGGGGATGCGCGTGGCCGACGGCGGTGACGTTGTTCACCATGTCGATATAGCTCTGCCCGCGCGTGTCGATCAGGTGGTGCCGCCAGCCGCGCTCGATCAGCGGCGGCTCGGCGAAGTAGTGCTCCTGCACGGCGGCGAAGGTGTCGTCGCGGCGGGCGAGGGCGAGCTGCTCATCGCTCTCCGGCGCTGCCAGGTCGGCGCCGAACAGGGCGGACGGGTCCGGCGCGATCTCCTCCCACAGCCGGCGCGGGATGGCCGGGGTGACGAACGCGGGTGGGCGGCGCCCGCGCAGGCGGCTCAGCTGCACCGTGAGGGTGACGGCCGCGCCGATGCTCTCGCCGGCCGCCACCCGTGCGGTGGTGAGCGGACGGCTCAGCCCGTCGAGCCAGAGGTCGGCGTCGCCGCCGCGCAGCCGCCACGAGCCGTCCACGAGGGCGAGTTCTCCGGGGAACGGGGCGGCGATCTCGACCCCGCCCGGCGCATCCAGTGTCACGGCCAGCGCGCGGGTCGCCGACGCGGCGCTGCGGTCGATGGTCGCCCGGGTGATCCGATGCTCGGCGTAGCGGGTGACGGCGTGGCCGTGCGCGCGGCAGACGGCGGAGAGCACCTCAGTCTCAGCGTCGTGGTCGAGCCAGCGGCCGGCGTCGAGCGCGCGCGACGTGACGGAGAGGTCGGCGAGGTGCCGCTGGTCGGTCGACAGGGGGACGAGGGGAGCTTCGACGCCCACGACGCCGGTGGATGCGCGCTCCAGCCGCCAGCGCAGCGCCGCCTCGAACTCGTCCGGATCGATCCGCCGGGCGAGGTCGAACGCCAGCCACTCGTGCGCGCGGTTCTCGTCGGCGTACCGGTTGTCGCCGTCGAGCGCGACCTGCTGCTCACCGCTGACCACGAGGACGGCCCCGCGCAGCAGCACGAGCGGCCAGAGCGCGGCCAGGTCGGCGTCGTCGAGCGGGGACTCCGCCGCGAACGCCTCTGCGACATCCAGAACGGCGAGCGGGTCGGCGGGGACGTGGTGCAGCGCGCTCGTGACGGTGGCGGCCAGTTCGCCGACCAGCCAGCCGTCCGCGACGTCGCCGAAGTCGATCACGCCGGCGCCGTCCGCACCGCCCGCCAGCACGATGTTGTCGTCCGTCACATCCCCGTGCACCGCCTGCACGCGCAGCCGCGAGCGCAGCGGTGCCAGCCGGGCGAGCGCCGCGTCGGTCGCCGCCCGCACCGTGGCGCGCTTCGCCGGGTCGGCGACATGCTCGATGAGGAGGTCGACCACCTCGCCGCCGATCCGCGCATCCCATTGCGTCGTGCGGGCGAGCCCGGGATGCCGGAGCGGCGCCAGCCCGGCGGCCACCGCTCCTGCGAGTGTGCCGAGAGTGCGCAGCTGTTCCCTGGACGGTTCGGCCACGCCGGTGAGCGGTTCGCCGTCGAGGTAGCCGAGCATCCGGACGAGCAGCGTCTCGCCGTGCAGCTCCACCGCCACCAGGTCGCCGCCGTCCCGTGCGGGCACCACCTCCGGGATGCGCAGCCCCGACCCGGCGAGCGTCGCCATCGCCGCGTTCTGGGCGTGCAGCTCATCGGCCGAGAACACCGGATTGGCGAGCTTCAGCACGTAGCGGGCGGTTCCGGAGTCGATGAGGAAGTTGCGGTCCTGCTGGCTGCCGAGCTCGGTCGCCGACCCCTGCACACCGAAGTGATCCGCCGCGATGGCGACCGCGTCGTCTGCGGTCACGTGCGGCCGGGGGAGGGACGGCTGGGCGAGGAAGTCGAAGTTGGGCACGGGGGACTCCAGGGCTCGGCGTCAGGGTGACGACAGTCTAGTGACGGCGGGCCAGCATCCAGGCAATGCACGGGTGTCCGCGCGTAGCATCAACCCCGTGAAATCCTGGAAGACTCCGCTGCTGGCGTTCGTCGTCGACGCCGCGCTCGTGCTGGTCTTCGTGCTCATCGGTCGCCGCAGTCACGCGGAGGCGGCGAGCTTCACCGGGATCGTCGACACATACTGGCCGTTCCTCGTCGGGCTGCTCGGCGGCTGGCTGGTGACCATCGCCTGGCGACGTCCGCTCGCGATCCTCTGGCCGGGCATCCCGGTCTGGCTGATGACCGTCGCACTCGGGATGCTCATCCGCACCTCGGTCGGGCAGGGCATCGAGCCGAGCTTCATCGTGGTGGCGACCATCGTGCTCGGGGTGTTCCTCGTCGGCTGGCGCCTGCTCGCGCTGCCGTTGGTCCGGCGCCGCCGCCGCGCGCTCGCGCGCTAGCGCGTAACGAGACTCCAGTAACTGCGCCGCATCCCGGGCGTTTCGCGACAGATGGGGGCATCTCGCCGCGGCTAGGCGGGGAGCAGGGCCGTTGCGATGGTGAAGATGGCGAGCCCGGCGAGCGAGCCGACCACCGTGCCGTTGATGCGGATGAACTGCAGGTCCTTGCCCACCTGCAGCTCGATCTTCTCGGTGGTCTCGCTCGGATCCCACGCCGTGACCGTGTCGCTGATGACGCTCGCGATGTCGTGCCGGTACGTCGCGACCAGGTGCACGGCGGCGTCGGTGAGCCAGGTGTTGACCTTCGCGCCGAGCTCCCGGTCGGCGGCGAGTCGGGCTCCTGCGTCGGCCAGGGCCGCCTGGGCACGCAGCCGCAGTTCGCTCTCCGGGTCGGCCAGCGCATCCACGGCCGCCGCCTTGGCCGCCTGCCAGGCCGAGCCGGCCAGCTCGCGCACCCGGGGGTCGTCGAACGCGTGCTGCTTGGCGGCCTCGAGCTTGGCGATGGTCGCCGGGTCGTGCTGCAGGCGGTCGACCAGCTCGGCGAGGTAGCCATCGATGGCGGCGCGGAGCTTGTGCTGCCGGTCCGAACGCACCTCCGCGATGAACCGACGCACCTCCGTGTACACGCGGTCGTCCACCAGCCGGTCGACGAACGACGGCAGCCAGGACGGCAGGCGGGCCGAGACCACCGCGCCGAACGCATCCGGGTTGGCGGCGATCCAGTCGTCCAGCCGGTCGATCACCAGATCGACGGCTTCGTGATGACCACCGGAGTCCAGGATGCGCGCGCCCAGCCTGCCGATCGGCGGCGCCCACTCCGGCTCGATCAGGTGCGTGCGGACGACCGCCTCGATGGCGTCCCGCATGGTCTCGTCGTCGAGCATCGTCGCCAGCCCGCGCACCGCGGTCGACGCCTCGCCGACCACCCGGCGCGCGTTCTCCGGCTTCGCCACCCAGGCGCCGAGCGCCCCGGCGATGTCGATCGAGCCGAGCTTGCCGGCGACCACCTCGTCGGAGAGGAAGTTGGTCTCCACGAACTCACCGAGGCTCGCGCCGATCTCGTCCTTGCGGTTCGGGATGATCGCCGTGTGCGGGATGCGCAGCCCGAGCGGGTGCCGGAACAGCGCCGTCACCGCGAACCAGTCGGCGAGCGCGCCGACCATGCCGCCCTCCGCCGCCGCGCGCACGTAGCCGAGCCAGGCGAACCTGCTCTGCAGCGTGAACGCCACGACGAAGATCACCGCCATCAGCACGAACAGGCCGGTGGCGATCAGCTTCATCCTGCGCAGCGCCCTCAGCCGCTCGGCGTCGGACGGGCTCAGGATGCGCGTGGCCGCTGTCACTGGACGATGTGCAGCTCGCGGCTGGTGTTGTTGAGCCTCCGCGCGCCGGTCTCGGTGGCCACGACGATGTCCTCGATGCGCACCCCGAACCGCCCAGGCAGGTAGATGCCCGGCTCGATGGAGAAGCACATCCCGGCCTCGATCGGCCGCTCCTCGCCCTCCACCATGTACGGCGGCTCGTGCGTGGTCATGCCGATGCCGTGGCCGACGCGGTGGATGAAGTACTCGCCGTATCCGGCATCCCGGATCACCGCGCGCGCCGCACGGTCGATCTCCTGGCAGGCGACGCCCACCTCGACCGCCTCGAACGCGGCCTGCTGGGCGCGCTTGACGGTCTCGAACACCGTGCGCTCCTCGTCCGTCGGCTCCCCGACGTGGACCGTGCGGGTGGTGTCCGAGCCGTAGCCGTCCATGATGCCGCCGAAGTCCAGGACGACCATGTCGCCGTGCTCGATGGTGCGGTCGCCCGCCTCATGGTGCGGGTTGGCGCCGTTCGGGCCGCTGCCGACCACGGTGAAGTCGACCTGCGAGTGGCCGTGTTCGCGCAGCAGCCTGGCGAGGTCGGCCGCCACCTCGTTCTCCGTGCGTCCCTCGAAGCGCACGGACACGATCTGCTCGAAGGTCGCGTCCGCTGCAGCTCCCGCCGCGGCGAGCCGCTCGACCTCGTCGGCGCCCTTGACGGCGCGGAGCATGGGGAGCGCGTGCGAGATCGACTCGAACCGCGCATCCGGGAGCTTCTGCTGCAGCGCGAGCAGGTGCATCGCCCAGGCGGCGTCGGAGATCGCGTATCGTCCGTCCGGCTTCAGGAGGGCGGCGGTCGGCACGTATTCGTCCGTGCCGTCCGACCAGTCGACGAAGCGCACGGCGGGGGCTGCGCGGGTGGCGGCGGCGCTGTCGTGCTCGAGGATCGGGACGATCATGGTGGGCTCGCCGTCAGCGGGGACCACCAGCATCGTGATGCGCTCGGTGGTGGCGATCGGGAGGTAGTCGGCGAAGTACGCGAGATCGGGGCCGGGCGCGATGAGCAGACCGTCGAATCCGGCGGCGGCGGCGCTCCGTGCCCCTCGCTTCAGCCGCTCGGCGTAGTCCTCGGCGGTGTTCTGCGTCATGCTGTCCCTTTCGTGGTCTCGTCGGCCGGCCCGAGCCAGGCGTTCGCGACGGTGGAGTGCGCGGACTCGTCGTCCGACGGGTGGAAGATGCCGGCGAGCACGTCGCGGTACAACCGGCCGAGCTCGTTCCCGGCGAAGTAGGTGGACCCTCCGGACACCCGGATGGCCTGGTCGACCACCTGCCTCGCGGTCTCGGTGGCGCGGACCTTCAGGCCGACGAGCTTGGGGAACCACTGCGCTCCGTGGTCGGCCTGCCGGTCCACATCCCGGGCGATCGCGTCGAGCTGCGGCAGCAGAGCATCCTGGGCGATAGCGGCGTCCGCCACCCTCCACCGGATGTCCGGGTCTGACGCGTAGCTGCGCCCGTCGTTCTTGAGGCTCGTCCTGCGGTGCGCGGCGGCGACGGCGAGGTCGAGCGCGCGGGCGCCGATGCCGGTGTACACGGCCGCGAGCAGGATCTCGAAGTTGGCGAAGATCGCGAAGACGAGCGGGTCGGGGTTGGGGCCGGGATCGAGGCGGCGGACGATCCGGTCGGCGGGGGAGGCCGCGCCGTCGAGCACGGTCGTGTTGGACTGGCTGGCGCGCATCCCGAGCGTGTTCCAGTCCTCCCGGATGCTGAAACCGCCGCCGTCGCGGTTGATGAAGCCGTAGACGATCTTCGGTGCGTCCGCGCTCGTCGTGTCGAGGCCCATCGTGCCGAGCCGCGTCCAGGCGGGGGAGAGCGAGGTGAAGATCTTGGTGCCGTGGAAGCGGTACGAGCCGTCCTGTTGCGGCCGGGCGTCGGTGGTCGAGCCGAACAGCACGAGGTCGTTGCCCGCCTCGCTCAGGCCGAACGCGAACACCTCACCGGCGCCCGCCTCGCGCAGCAGGAAGTCGAGGGAGGAGTCTCCCCGGTCGTGCAAAACCTTGGCGACGCCGGTCCAGACGAGGTGCATGTTGACCGCGAGCGCCGTGGCCGGGGCAGCGCCCGCGAGGCGCACCTGTTCCCTCGCCACGCGTTCGAGGCCGAGGCCGAGGCCGCCGAACTCGGCGGGGACCAGCGCTTTCAGGTATCGGGCCTCGACCAGTTCGGCGAAGTCGTCGGCGAAGAACGCGTTCTCGGCGTCGTAGCCGGCGGCGCGGGAGCGGATGCGCTCCAGCAGCTCGTCGCTCAGCAGGGGGATGTGCTCGGTCACGCCTTCAGCCTAGGTGAGCGTGACCGAGCGCGCTCGGCCGGAATCCGCCCGGTTACTGGGCGGTGTATCCGCCGTCGACAAGGTGGTAGCTGCCGGTGATGAAGCTCGCGGCGTCCGAGGCGAGGAAGGCGACCAGTGCCGCGACCTCTTCCGGCTCGCCGAGGCGGCCGAGGGCGTGCTTGGACTCGAGGAAGTGCAGGGCGTCCGCATCCATCGCGGACTCGACCAGCGGGGTCCGGATGAACCCGGGACCGACGGCGGTGACGCGCACCTTCTTGTCCGCGTACTCGAGGGCCGCGTTCTGGGTGAGGCCCACCAGCGCGTGCTTGGCGGTGACGTACGCGGAGGAGCCGGCGAAGCCGACGCTGCCGAGGATGGAAGCCATGTTGACGATGGAGCCGCCGCCGTTGGCGCCGATGGCGTCGAGCTGCGGGCGCATCGAGTAGAAGACGGCGTTCAGGTTGATCTCGATGACTTTGCGCCAGCCGTCGAGCGAGTAGTCACCGACGGGGTTGGCCTCGCCGCCGATGCCGGCGTTGTTCACGGCGATGCGCAGGGGAGCGAGCTCGTTCGCCGCTGCGACGCTCGCGACGGCGAACTCGGGGTCCGTCACGTCTCCGATGAGAGCGGCTGCCGTGCCTCCCGCTGCCTGGATCTCGCCGACCACCGCGGTGGCGTTCGCCTCGTTCAGGTCGGTGACGAGCACGGATGCTCCGCTCTGCGCGAGGAGCAGGGCGACAGCGCGGCCGATGCCGGAGCCGCCTCCCGTCACGATCGCGGAACGGTTGGCGACGTCGTACTGAGCCATGAGTGAATCTCCTTTCAGTTATCCAACACATGTCGGATAACTCGATTGTACGATCGAAACATGGATGCGCGCCAAGAGAAGACCACCGCCAGACTCAGCGCGGCCATCCTCGCCCTCGCCACCGAGCATCCGGTCGCCGAGGTCACGGTCTCCGAGCTCGCGCGCACGGCCGGCGTGCACCGTTCGACCGTCTACACCTACGCGCCGTCGCCCACCGAACTCCTGCAGCGCGTGCTCACCGCGGAACTCGACGTCCTCCGCGCCGGCTACCTGGTCGACGTCGGCCCGGACGATGCGGTCTCCGCCGTGGCGGGCGTCACGCGTGCCGTGCTGGTGCACGTCGACGAGCACGACGCGATCTACCGGCGCGGGCTCGGAGCCGACAGCGGATCCGCCAGCCTGCACGCCATGCTCAGCGCGCACTTCCAGGGGTCGCTGGAGCTCTTGCTCGATCAGCACAGCATCACGGTGCCGGCCGAGACGCCGGAGGAGCGCCGGATGATCACCCGCTACCTCGCCGACGGCATCATCGGCGCCATCGACGTCTGGCTCGACGGCGACCGGCCCCGCCAGGTGGATGCGCCGATCGCCGTGCTCGACAGGGTGCTGCCCGCGTGGTGGCCGCACCGCGTGTGAGAGGGTGGGGCGCATGGGGCGAGTGAAGGACGCGGTCGGACGGCTGTTCCGGCGCGCTCCTCTGCTCCACGTCGCCGGCGACGAGGGGACCGGGCCCGTCGTGGTCCTGGTGCACGGCATCGCGTCGTCGTCGGTCACCTTCCAGAACCTGGTGCCGCTGCTCGAACCGACGCACCGCGTCATCTCGATCGACATCCTCGGCTTCGGGCGCTCCCCGACGCCGCCGGATGCGACGTACACGCTGGAAGAGCACGTCGCCGCCCTGCATGCGACGCTGCGGTCGCTGAAGCTCACGCATCCCTTCGTCCTGGTGGGGCACTCGCTCGGCGCCCTGATCGTCGCCAGGTATGCCGCCCAGTATCCGGACGCGCTGTCCCGGCTGGTGCTCGTCGGCCCGCCGATCTACGGCACCCCGGCGGAGATCGGCGACCGGCGGGTGCGCAGCAGGGTCAGTGCATACCTGCGCGCGTGGGAGTTCCTCCGCACGAACAAAGACTTCACGATCCGCAACGCGGCGATCCTCGCGAAGCTCCTGCCGATCAAGGGCGTGTTCGAGATCACGGAGAAGAACTGGACCCCGTTCGTGCTGTCGCTGAAGAACTGCATCGAGTCGCAGACCGTCGTCAGCGACCTGGCGCGGGTGCGCGTGCCGGTGGAGGTGGTCTTCGGGACGCTGGACGCGTTCATCGCGCCCGGCAGTCTCGCGGTGATCGAGGCGATGCGGCACGTCACGATGTACAAGGTGGACGGGAACGACCACATCATCCGGAAGCGGCTCGCCCGGGTGGTGGCCGCCGCCTGCGTGTGACGCGCCCTGTGTGAGGCGCCCTAGGCCGGCCGGATGCTCGACGCGGCGGCGAGGTACGCCGCGCTGTCGAAATCGTCGAACAGGGTGGTCTGCGTGACGTAGCCCTGCACGATGCCGACGTAGAGCGGTGCGTACCGCTGGGCCATGCGGTGTGCCTCGTCGTCCCCCACACCGAGCGATTCGGCGTACCAGGCGGTGAGGTAGTCGGTGAGCATCCCGCGCACCCGATGGCCGATGGAGTCGGTGATCGACCGCAGCTCCGGTTCGTGTGCGACCTCTCCCCAGACCTGCACGAGCATCCCGAGGTCGCCCACCTGGGCCGTCATCCCGCCGATGATGAGGCCGACGATCTCGCCGGGCGCCGGGAGCGGGGAGTGCGTCCTGGCCTCGGCGACCTCCAGGAAGCGGGCGTCGAGCACGTCGGTGATCACCAGCTGGATGATCTCGTTCTTGCTGCTGTAGTGGCCGTAGATCGCGCCGGCGGACAGCCCGGATTCGGCGATGATGTCGGCCATCGACGTGCCCTGGAAGCCGTTCCTGGCGAAGCAGCGCAGTGCGGCCTGGCTGATCTCGTGGCGCCGGGCCGCGCGGTGGGCCTCGGTGACTTTCGGCATCGTCCGCCTCGCTTCCTCGGGAAAAAGAATGTTCGTTCTTGACAGTAGCCGATGGCGTCCTCACAATAAAGAACGAACATTCTTTTTATTTGGAGTCGCCATGACCACGCCACCACCCACTCGCATCCCGCACACTCCCTGGGGTCGCGCCGTCGCCATCGCCGTCGCGGCGGCCGTGATCGTCGCGGTCGTGCTCCTGGCCTTCGTCTGGCCCACCATGACCTCCTCGGTGAAGGACGTGCCGATCGCCATCGCGGGCGACAGCGCACAGGTCGCCACCGTGCAGAAAACCCTCGAACAGAAGACGGACGGCGTCTTCGCCGTGACGGAGGTGAGCTCCCGCGCCGAGGCCGTCGACCGCATCCGGACCAGGGACGTGTACGGCGCCATCGTGCTCGGCCAGAAGCCGGAGGTGCTGACCGCATCCGCGAACGGCGCGGCGGTCAGCCAGATCCTCGGCCAGCTCGCCGGGCAGCTGCAGACGCAGGCCAACGCGCAGGCGGCCGCCGCGGTGCAACAGGCCGTCGCATCCGGTGCAGCACCGGCGGGGACCGTCGCGCCGACCATCACGGTGACGGTCACCGACGTGGTGCCGCTCGCCTCGACGGACGCCCGCGGGCTCGGGCTCACGGCTGCCTCCTTCCCGCTCGTCCTCGGCGGCCTCGTCGGCGGCATCCTGATCTCCTTCCTGGTCGCGGGCAGCTGGCGCAGGCTCGTGGCCGTCACCGCATACGGGATCGTCGGAGGACTCGGCATCGCGGGCATCATGCAGGCCGGCTTCGGCGTGCTGCAGGGCGACTACGGGATGAACGCGCTCGCCGTCGGCCTCGCGATGTTCGCGACAGCGTCGTTCATCGTCGGGATGAACGCCCTGATCGGCCGGGCGGGCATCGCGGTCGGCGGTGTGCTCACCATGCTGGTCGGCAACCCGCTGTCGTCGGCGGCGCAGCCCATCCAGTTCATGCTGTCTCCGTGGGGCGAGATCGGGCAGTGGTTCATGCCGGGCGCGTCGGCGACGCTGGTGCGCGACCTCTCCTACTTCCCGGATGCCGACACGCTGTTCCCCTGGCTGGTGCTGATCGGGTGGAGCCTCGTCGGGGTGATCGCGATGGTGGCCGGGCATTTCCGCGACCAGGAGGTGGTCGCCGCAGCCGTTCCCGAGCACGAGGAGTCGCGCGTGCTGCAGCCGGCGTGAGCGCCGGGACGTTCGCGCGGATGTTCGCGTAGCCTGGCGGTATGCAGCAGCGCACACTCGGAAGGACGGGCCGCACGGTCTCCGTCATCGGACTCGGAACCTGGCAGCTCGGCGCGGACTGGGGCGACGTCAGCGAAGCGGATGCGCTGGCCGTGCTCGACGCGGCCGTCGACTCCGGCGTGACCTTCTTCGACACGGCGGACGTCTACGGCGACGGGCGCAGCGAGCAGCTGATCGGCGCGTACCGTGCTGCGCATCCCGAGCTGTCGCTCACGGTGGCCACCAAGATGGGCAGGCGCGAGGAGCAGGACCCGGCGAACTTCACGCTCGCGAAGTTCCGCGAGTGGACGGACCGCTCCCGCGCCAACCTCGGCGTCGACACCCTCGACCTGGTGCAGCTGCACTGCCCGCCGACGCCGGTGTTCTCGAGCGACGCGGTCTACGACGCGCTCGACACGCTGGTCGCCGACGGCGCGATCGCGAACTACGGCGTCAGCGTGGAGACCTGCGACGAAGCGCTCACCGCGATCGCGCGACCCGGCACGGCGACGGTGCAGATCATCCTGAACGCGTTCCGCCTGAAGCCGCTCGACGAGGTGCTGCCCGCGGCCCGCGAGGCCGGGGTGGGGATCATCGCCAGGGTGCCGCTCGCCTCCGGGCTGCTGAGCGGCAAGTACACGGCGGACACGACGTTCGCCGCCGACGACCACCGCACGTACAACAGGCACGGCGAGGCGTTCGACGTGGGAGAGACGTTCTCGGGCGTCGACTTCGCCGAGGGAGTGGCGGCCGCCCGCGAGTTCGCGGCGCTGGTGCCGTCCGGGCTCACCCCCGCGCAGGCGGCGCTCGCCTGGGTGGCGCAGCAGGACGGCGTCTCCTCGGTGATCCCCGGCGCCCGCTCGCCGGAGCAGGCCAGGGCCAACGCGGTCGCGGGCTCCGCGGCGCCGCTCGGCGCGCCCTTCGAGGCGGCCGTCCGCGACATCTACGACCGCCGCTTCCGCGCCGCCGTCCACCCGCGCTGGTAGGGGGCACTGGGGGCGCGTTCCGCCCGCGTCCCGCCCGCGCCCGCACCCGGCGCGCGTCCTGCGTGCGCTCCGCTGTTGCGGAGAACTCGGCAGCGCGAGCGTACGTTCTCCGTCTGAGCGGACTTCTGCGCTGCGTGGCGCGCGGTTTCTCCGTTCGAGCGGAGACGCTCCCGGAGGGGCTGCTACGTCGTGCCAGGGTTTCGTAGAACCGGAAGATGTGGCGATTTGGACGCGCGTTTTCCGTCTGAGCGGAGGTGGCAGCGGCGTGGCGCGCGCGTTCTCCGTTGGGACGGAATGTCTGCGGGCGCGGCACCCGGTGGCGTGCCGGGGCGTCGTCGCCTGCGTCACGTCGCCTGCCGCGCGCCGCCTTCAAGCACGTCGCGCTCCAGGGGTCAGGACGGCTGAACCGGCACCGGCTCCGTGTCGGGGATGGGGGAGGCGTCGCGGCCGCGGAGGTCGGGGTGGATGCGGTGCGCGAGTGCCGGCACGATGAAGCCGATGAGGGCGAAGATCCCTGCCACGTAGAAGGCGCCGACCGGGCCGGTGCCGTCGATGAGGAAGCCTGCCAGCGCGGAGCCGAGGGCGGCGCCGATCAGCTGGCCGGTACCCACCCAGCCGTACGCCTCCGCCGTGTCGGAGAATTTGACGCTCGCCGAGACGATCGCGAAGAGGACCGCGAGGGCCGGGGCGATGCCGAGGCCGGCGATGATCAGCGTGAGTGACAGGCCCCACCAAGAGCCGAGCATGAACGTGGAGATGACGACGCCGACGAACACGATCAGCATGCGCCGCGCCGTCGCCCACGGCCCGATCGGCACATGCCCGAACGCGAGACCGCCGACCAGCGAGCCGAGCGACCAGATCGCCAGCACGATGCCCGCGAACGGCGAGCCCTCGCCGAAGTTGGCGACGACACCGGCCTCGATCGCCGCGCACGAGCCGATCAGCAGGAAGCCGACCACCGTCGCCAGCAGCACGGGAGGACGCGCCAGCACCACGCCGAACCTCCGCTTGCTGCGCGGGATGCGCACCCGCCCCACCTCGGGAGACGAGATGAACCACAGGCCGCCCAGCAGCATGATCGCCACCGACATCAGGATGCCCTCGACCGTGCCGATCTGAGTGGCCACGAACGTGATCGCCACCGGACCTGCGATCCAGATGATCTCCTGCGCGGAGGCGTCCAGCGAGAACAGGGGAGTGAGCTGGCGCGAGTTGACCATCTTCGGGTAGATGGTGCGCACCGCCGGCTGGATGGGCGGCATGCTGAGCCCGGCGAAGAACGCGATGCCCATCGTCAGCGGGATGGGCATGACGAACAGGCCGATCGCGGCGACGGCGACGGCGCACAGGACGAGCGTCGTCCACAGCACGAGGCGCATCCCGAGGATGCCCATCAGGCGGCTCGTCATCGGGCCGGCGATCGCCTGCCCGATGCTCATCGCCCCGAGTACCAGTCCGGCCGCCCCATAGGAGTGGTGCACGTGCTCGATGTGCAGGAGGAAGGCGAGGGAGAGCATCCCGAACGGGAACCTGGCCAGGAGCTGGGCAGCGATGATCCGCGTGACGCCCGGCGTCTTGAGAAGGCTGGAATACGTGCTCACAAGAGGTCAAGTCTATCGGTGGGATGCGGTTCGCCAAGGGGCGGGGCGGCCTGTGGATAAGTGCATAACTTATGCACATCTGTGGATGACACGCCCACTAGATATGGGGTTCGATAAATGTCGGTACCCCGCTATATAGTGGTCACACGCCGAAACGCACTGCGGTTCTCGCCCAGCGGATTTCGGCCGTGACAAGGGGTTTTGCGGGTGCGTTCTGCGCGCCCGCGGGGATGCACAGACTTCGCCGCTCAGGCAGAGCGGCACATTGAGAGGGAGAGAAAGTGGCAATCACTGTCGTGAAGCGCAACGGCGAACGGGAGCCGTACGACGCGAACAAGATCAACCTGGCCATCGAGACCGCCGCGCAGGGGCTCGACGAGAACATCACCTGGGTCACCCAGATCGCCAGCGAGCTCGAACTGACGCTGTTCGACGGCATCACGACCCAGCAGCTCGACGAGGCCGTGATCCAGGTCGCCCTGCAGAACGTGAAGGACGACCCGGCGTTCGACACCGTGGCCGCCCGCCTCCTGCTCAAGACGATCTACAAGCGCGTCCTCGGCGACTACGAGGGCCACGACGAGCTCGTCGCCCTGCACGCCAGCCACTTCCGTGCATACATCGAGCGCGGCGTCTCCGAGCAGCTGCTCGACCCGCGCTTCATCGACCTCTTCGACCTCGACCGCCTCGCCGGCTACCTCGACCCGTCGCGGGACGGCCTGCTCAAGTACATCGGCGTCGTCACCCTCAACAACCGCTACGGCATCAAGGCCCGCAACGGCGAGACCCTCGAGGTGCCGCAGTACTTCTGGATGCGCATCGCGATGGGCCTGTCCCTCAACGAGGCAGACCCCACCACCCACGCGCTCGAGTTCTACAACAAGATGTCGAAGCTCGAATACCTCGCGGCCGGCTCCACCCTCGTCAACGCGGGCACCGCATACCCGCAGCTCTCCAACTGCTTCGTCATGGAGATGCAGGACGACATCGAGCACATCGCCAAGAGCGTGCGCGACGTGATGTGGCTCACCAAGGGCACGGGCGGCATCGGCCTCTCCGTCACCAAGCTGCGCGCCCAGGGCTCGCCCATCCGCTCCAACAACACCACCTCCACCGGCCCCATCCCGTTCATGCACACGATCGACTCGGTGCTGCGCGCGGTCAGCCGCGGTGGAAAGAAGTTCGGCGCCCTCTGCTTCTACATGGAGAACTGGCACATGGACTTCCCGGAGTTCCTCGACCTCCGCCAGAACTCCGGCGACCCGTACCGCCGCACCCGCACCGCCAACACGGCCGTGTGGATCAGCGACGAGTTCATGAAGCGCGTTCAGAACGACGGTGACTGGTACCTCTTCGACCCGCTGGAGGTCGCCGACCTCAACGAGCTCTACGGCAAGGAGTTCTCGGAGCGCTACGCGTTCTACGTCGGCGAGGCAGAGGCCGGCCGCCTGCACATGTTCAAGAAGATCAGCGCTCGCTCGCAGTTCAAGGACATCCTGATGAGCCTCCAGACCACCAGCCACCCGTGGCTGACCTGGAAGGACACCATCAACAACCGTGCCCTCAACAACAACACCGGCACCATCCACCTGTCCAACCTCTGCACGGAGATCACCCTCCCGCAGGACCGCGACAACGTCTCCGTCTGCAACCTGGCGTCGATCAACCTGTCGCGCCACCTGGTCGACGGCAAGATGGACTGGGCCCGCATCGAGGAGAGCGCACGCAGCGCCGTCCGCCAGCTCGACAACCTGATCGACATCACGATCTCCAGCGTCGACGAGGCCGACTTCTCCAACCAGCAGAACCGTGCCATCGGCCTGGGCGTCATGGGCTTCACCGACATCGTCGAGCGTCTCGGGTTCAGCTACGAGAGCGAAGAGGCGTACGACCTGATCGACGAGATCATGGAGCACGTGTCGTACGCGGCCATCGACGAGAGCGCCGACCTGGCGAAGGAGCGCGGTGCATACCCGAACTTCGACGGCTCGCGCTGGTCGCAGGGCCTCGTCCCGTTCGACTCGATCGCCCTCACGGAGGCCGACCGCGGCGTGCCGATCAAGGTCAACCGCACCACCCGCCTCGACTGGGACCGCCTGCGCGAGAAGGTCAAGGGCGGGATGCGCAACGCGACCCTCATGGCCATCGCACCGACCGCATCCATCGGCCTGGTCGCGGGCACCACGCCCGGCTTCGACCCGCAGTTCTCGCAGATCTTCAGCCGCTCGACCTCGTCCGGCAAGTTCCTCGAGGTCAACCGCAACCTGGTCGAGGCCCTGCAGGCCCGCGGCCTGTGGGAGTCCACCCGTGAGTCGATCCTGCGCTCGCAGGGCGACATCCAGAACGTAGCCGAGATCCCGGACGACCTGAAGGCCGCGTTCAAGACGAGCTTCCAGCTCTCCCCGTACGCGTTCCTCGAGGTCGCGGCCCGCGCCCAGAAGTGGATCGACCAGGCCATCAGCCGCAACATGTACCTGGAGACCAGGGACATCGGCGACATGATGGACATCTACTACGCAGCGTGGGAGCGTGGCGTCAAGACCACGTACTACCTGCACATGAAGCCGCGTCACCAGGCCGAGCAGTCCACGGTCAAGGTCAACAAGGCCGAGAAGATCTCGGGCGGCCGCAAGGGCTTCGCGACGGTCGGGGCAGGAGCTCCCGCCGCATCCACCGAGAAGGCGGAAGCGCCGGCGGCACCGGCTCGCCGCGGTTTCGGCTTCGGAGGACTCTCGACGGGTGGTGAGAAGTAATGAACACCAAGATCGAGGAATACTACGTCCCCGTCGACCCGATGGACGACCTGCAGTGCGAATCCTGCCAGTAGCCAGCTGACCCGAAAGAGAGAGAAGAGACACGATGCCGATTCTGGGAACGGGAATCGAAGAGGGCCTGCTGCTTAAGCCGGTGAAGTACAAGTGGGCGATGGACCTGTACGACCAGGCGGTCGCGAACACGTGGTTCCCCAACGAGATCCAGCTCGGTGAGGACATCGCCGACTTCAAGAAGATGACCGACGAGGAACGTCACGCGGTCACCTTCCTGATGAGCTACTTCAACCCGAACGAGCTCCTGGTGAACAAGGCCCTCGCGTTCGGCGTGTACCCGTACATCAATGCGGCGGAGGCGCACCTCTACCTCGCCAAGCAGATGTGGGAGGAAGCGAACCACTGCATGTCGTTCGAGTACGTCCTCGAGACGTTCCCGATCGACCGCGAGCAGGCGTACAACTCCCACGTGGACATCCCGTCGATGGCCCGCAAGGAGGAGTTCGAGGTCAGCTTCATCAAGCGGATGACGGAGCAGACGCTCGACATCACGACGACGGAGGGCAAGCAGGACTTCATCCGCAACCTCGTCGCGTACAACGTGATCCTCGAGGGCATCTGGTTCTACTCCGGCTTCATGGTGGCGCTGTCGTTCCGCCAGAGGAACCTGCTGCGCAACTTCGGTTCGCTGATCGACTGGGTGGTGCGCGACGAGTCGCTGCACCTCAAGTTCGGCATCAACCTCATCCTCACGGTGCTCGAGGAGAACCCCGACCTGCAGACGCCGGAGTTCGCCAACGAGATCCGCCAGATGATCCTGGATGCGGTGGAGATGGAAGAGGAGTACAACCGCGACCTCCTCCCCGGCGGCATCCTGGGCCTGAACGCCAACTACATCAACCAGTACGTCAAGTACCTGGCCGACCGCCGGCTCGAAGAGCTCGGCTTCGAGGCGGAGTACAAGGTCGCCAACCCGGCCAAGTGGATGGCGACGGCGAACGACACGCTCGAGCTGGTGAACTTCTTCGAGTCCACCAACACGTCGTACGAGTCGAACGCGAAGGCGTCGACCGGCCACTGAGTCCGGCAGGACAGCGCGAACAGCGCGACAGCGCGAACGGCGCCGGGGAGTGATCCCCGGCGCCGTTCCGCGTTTCTGCGCGCGTCCCGTCTCAGCGAGTGATGCCGGTGCTGCGGAGCGTCTCCGACGGGCTCATCCCGTGCTGCTCCCGGTAGCGCGCCGCGAACCGGCCGAAGTGGTAGAAGCCCCACGCCGCCGCGATTTGCGACACCGACGTGTCCTCCGGGGCGCCGCTGAGGAGTTCGCGGTGCGCGCCCTCCATCCTGACCCGGGTGAGATAGGCGAGCGGGCTGGTGCCGAGGTGCTCCTTGAAGCCGCGGTTGAGGGCGCGGACGCTCGACCCGACGGACGCGGCGATGTCCGGCACGGTGATCGGCTCCCGCACGTTGTCCTCGATGAAGTGCATGGCGCGGCGGACGGTGGCGGGCGTCTGCGGGGCGGGAGGCGCATCCAGTGCTGTGCGGTACTGGTGGTCGGCGGCCAGGAGCAGCCCGGTCGACAGGATGCTGGAGACCTGGGCGGCGACCAGCGGATTGAGGGCGAGCGCGCCGGGACGCCCGACGGCATCGAAGATGGTCTTGGCGTACGCGTACCACTCCGCCCCTCTGCCGTCGCGGAGGTCGAGGAGACGTGGGAAGGCGATGACGACGGGCGCGTCGATGCCGAGGAGGCGGCCCAGGTCGGCTTCGAGGGCGCGCCGGTTGAACCAGACCATCGCCAGAGACTCGTCCTCGGCCGCCCAGCCGCTCACGGTCACCCTGTCGACCGGACTGCCAACCATGGCGAGCTCCGGGGTGGACTCGGCGTCCACGCCTCCGCCGCGGAAGCGGATCGTCCCGGTGCTCGGGATGCTCACGGCGTAGGAGTCCTCGGCGCCGGTGACGTCCACGGACACTTCGCAGCCGTAGCGGAGCCGCCCGAACGCGACGGTGCCGACGCGGGCGGCGGTGAGGCTGTACGAGAAGGCTGCGCGCGCGTGGAGCGGCCGGACATGGTGATCGTTGAAGAGACGCGAGCCGATCTCGATCGACTCGTCCACATCGTTCGTGACGAATGAGTGGATACGTGTTTCCGTCACTGGTGGTACCTCCGCCTTGCTGCGAGAACTCTACTCCGAAGGACGATGCGCCAGGATGGGAGATATGACGCAGCTCATCGACGCTCCCTCGCTCGCCGCCGCACTCGCCGAACAGCCGACCGCCCGCATCCCGCTCCGCGTTCTCGACGTGCGGTGGAAGCTGGGCGGCCCTCCCGGCCGCGACGAGTACGCGGCCGGCCACATTCCCGGAGCGGTATACGTCGACCTCGACACGGAGCTGGCCGGGCACGGTCTGCCGACGGACGGGCGGCATCCACTGCCTGCGGTCGACGATTTCCGAGACGCGGTGCGCCGCTGGGGCCTCGACGACGGCGACGATGTCGTGGTCTACGACGACGCTTCCGGCACGTCCGCCGCGAGCGCGTGGTGGCTGCTCCGCCACGCCGGGTTCGAGAACGTGCGGCTGCTCGACGGCGGCCTGGCCGCGTGGCGCACAGCCGGGGGCGCCATCGAGACGGAGCCGACCATCCCGGAGCCGGGAACGGCGACCGTCGAGTGGGGAGCCATGCCCACGATCGACGCGGATGCGGCAGCGGCCTTCCCGGAGAGCGGCGTGCTGCTCGACGCCAGGGCCGGCGAGCGGTTCCGCGGCGAGGTCGAGCCCGTCGACCCGCGCGCCGGGCACATCCCCGGAGCGGTGAGCGCGCCCACCACCGGCAACCTCACGGACGACGGCACCCTGCTGCCCGCCGACGCGCTCGCCGACCGGTTCGCGGCGCTCGGCGTCACTCCGGATGCACCGGTCGCGGTGTACTGCGGCTCCGGCGTGACGGCTGCGCACGAGATCCTCGCTCTGGAGGAGGCGGGCTTCGCCGCCGCGCTCTACCCCGGATCGTTCTCCGCGTGGTCGAACGACGACGACCGGCCGGTCGCGACGGGCGCCTGATCGCAGCAGCCGGGCCGCGATGCTACGGCGTGTGACGTAACAGTCGGCAACAGCCGCACGCCGGTCGGGGATGCGCGCCTACTGTCTCTTCATGACCACCGTCGATGTCCGCCCCGCAGAGGCAGCAGGCGCCGTCGCCGCGCCCGGCGAGGTGCTCGACTCCGTTGCCGCACTGATCGGAAACACTCCCGTCGTGGAGCTGCGTTCGCTGACGCGCGGCCTCTCCTCCCGCGTGCTCGTCAAGCTGGAAGGGCGCAACCCGGGAGGGTCGTCGAAGGACCGCATCGCCCTGAACATGATCCGCACGGCCGAGGCGGACGGGTCGCTCGCCCCCGGCGGCACGATCATCGAGGCGACGAGCGGCAACACCGGCATCGGCCTGGCCCTGATCGGCCGGCTGACCGGGCATCCGGTCGTCATCGTGCACGCGGGCGACATCTCGGACGAGAAGCGCAAGGTGCTCGCCGCATACGGCGCCCGCCTGGTGGTCGCCGACTGGGAGGCCGGGCCGGACGATCCGGCCAACCCGCGCGCCGTGGCCGACCGGATCGCGGCGGAGACCCCTGGCTCGTGGCGCCCGGCGCAGTTCGCGAACGCCGCGAACCCGGCCGCCCACTACCGGGGCACTGGCCCGGAGGTCTGGCGTCAGACGGCGGGGGCCGTGACGCACTTCGTCGCGGCCATCGGCACCGGCGGCACGGTCAGCGGCACCGGCCGCTACCTCAAAGACGTGAGCGACGGCACGGTGCGCGTGATCGGCGCCAACCCCGTCGGCTCGACATACGCGGGCGGGGCTCCCGGCCGCATCCTGGTCGACGGCGTCGGCTCGGCGTGGCCGCGCGAGTGGTGGCCGCACACCTTCGACTCCGACGTGCTCGACGAGGTGCACACCGTCGACGACCGCGAGGTCTACGCGACCGTGCGCAGGCTCGCCGCCGAGGAGGCGCTGCTGCTCGGGCCGTCGTCCGGTCTCGCCGTCGCGGTGGCGTTGCGCACGGCACGGGATGCGCGACCGGGCTCGACCGTCGTGGCCATCGCGCCGGACGGCGGCATCAACTACCTGACCAAGGCGTTCGACCCGGACTGGCTCTCCGCCTCCGGTCTCGACGGCGACGGATCGTAGACGGATAGAAACGGACTCATGACTCTTCTCCACTTCGGTTGGTTCCTCGGCGCCGGGTTCGGGGTGCAGGGCTGGGGCGACCCCAGCTACGGCATCGGCTACGACTGGAAGCAGCCGCAGGTCTACCAGGACGCCGCCCGCGTGTTCGAGGCGAGCGGGTTCGACCTGTTCATCATCGAAGACGGCGTCGCCGTCCCGGACACCTACGGGGGCACCGCGGAGGTCAACCTGTCCGCCGCACGGTTCGTGCCCAAGCACGACCCGCTGCCGCTCGTTCCCTACCTGCTGGGCGCGACGCGCGACCTCGGCATCGTGCCGACCCTGAGCGCCAGCTTCTACGAGCCGTTCACCGCCGCGCGCCTGCTGTCCACGCTGCAGCACTTCGCCGGGGGACGGCTGGGGTTCAACGTGGTCACGAGCGGCTCCGACCTGGCCGCGCAGAACTACGGCCTCGACAAGCAGGTCGACCACGACCTCCGCTACGACAGGGCGGACGAGTGGGTGGAGGTGGTCCGCAAGCTCTGGCGCAGCTGGGAGCCGGACGCCATCGTCGAGGACACCGAGCGCGGTGTCTTCGCCGACTTCCGCAAGGTGCACACCATCGACCACGACGGCCGGTTCTTCCGGGTGCGCGGGCCGCTGAACACCGCGCCGGCCGCCGACGAGCCGGTGATGGTGCAGGCAGGCGCCTCGGGGCGTGGCCGCGACTTCGCGGGCAAGAACTCGGACGTGGTGCTCGCGCTCGCCTCGACCCCGGAGAGGATGCGCGAGTACCGCGACAGCATCCGGGAGGTCGCAGCATCCACCGGCCGCGACCCGGACAGCATCAAGGTGCTGTTCGTGGTCAACCCGATCGTCACGGCCAACGCGGAGGAGACGGCGAGCGTGAGGGCGGCCAGGGCCGAGCTGACGCAGGCAGCGATCGACGAGGCGTTGCAGTCCATCTCCTACCTGAGCGGCGTCGATTTCAAAGCGTTCGACCTCGACGCACCGCTGCCGGAGCTGAGCACGAACAGCAACCAGGGCACCCTCGACAACTTCGTGAAGTCCGCCCCGGCGGGGTCGACGCTGCGGGAGATCCTGCAGGTGCGGGCCAGGAAGGACGGCCTCGCCATCGTCGGGACCGCCGACGAGATCGCCGACCACCTCGGCGAGCTCGGGGCGGCGGTCGGCGGCGACGGGTTCCTCTTCACCGGGCAGGTGCATCCGGCGAACGTTCACCGCACGCTCGACGCCCTCGTGCCCGCCCTGCGCCGCCGCGGGCTGATCCGCACGGAGTTCGGCGGGCGCGGCCTGCGGCAGAACCTGCTCGACTTCTGATGGTCACGCTCACGACGGGAGCGCCGACGACGGGCGACATCGTCGCCATCGCCGACGGAGCCCCGGTGCACCTGTCCGCCGAGACACGGGATGCGCTGGCGGCGTCCAGAGCGGTCGTCGAGCGGGCGATCCAGGCGGGGGAGCCCGTCTACGGCCTGAACCGCAGGCTCGGCGCCGGCCGGGATGCGGTGGTCGACCCCGCGGAGTTCGCCGCGTTCCAGCGCCGCACCATCGCCAACCACCGCGGCGGCACAGGCGAACCGTTGGACGCGCGGGAGGTGCGCGCGGTGATCGCGGCGCGGCTCGCCGGGTTCAGCCGGGGAGGCGCCGGGGTGCGGCCGGAGCTGGCGGAGGCGTACGCCGCCCTGCTCAACGCCGGCGTGCATCCGGTCGTCCCGCGGCGCGGGTCGGTGGGGGCGGCAGACCTCACGGTGCTCGCCGAGGTGGCCGCCGTCGTCACGGGCGACGGGCTCGTGCTGGGGGAGGACGGCGCGCTGCTTCCCGCCGCGGACGCACTCGCCGCCGCCGGCCTGGCGCCGCTCGCCCTCGCGCCCCACGAGGGGCTCGCCGTGCTGAGTGCGAACGCGTACAGCATCGGCGTCGGCTCGCTCGCCGCCGCGGACGCCGCCGCGCTGGCGGAGACCGCAGACCTCGCCGTCGCCCTCTCGCTCGAAGCAGTGGGAGCGTCGTCGGCGGCCGGCAACCTCAGCCCGTACACCGCGACCATCGCGGACGCCCGCGGCGGAGACGGGCAGCGGGCGTCCGCGGCGCGCATCCGGGATGCGGTGGCCGGGGGAGACCTCGAACGACCGGATCGTGCGGTGAGCGTGCAGGACCCGCTCGCGTTCCGCACGGCGCCGCAGCTGCACGGAGCGCTGCGCGAGGCGGTCGACCGGCTACGCACCGAACTGGACATCGAACTCGCGGCCCGCAGCGAGAACCCGCTGGTGGATGTGGAGAGCGGCCGGATGGTGTCCGGCGGCAACTTCCAGGCGCTCCCGCTGGCGCTCGCATTCGAGAACCTGCGGCTGGTGCTCGCGCACGTCGCCAGCGCGTCGGAGCGGCGCACCGCTGCGCACTCGGTGGCGCTCGCCGCCGCGCGCGCGGCGGGGGAGACGCGCATCCCTGGCCTGCTGCTCTACTCGGCGGCGGCAGCGGTGGCCGAACTGCGCCAGCTGGCCGCGCCGGTGACGCTCGGGATCACGACGCTCTCCGGCGTGGAGGATCACGCGACGCTCGCGCCCGTGGCTCTGCAACTGGCGCAGCGGTCGCTGGCGCTCACCGCCGAGGTGCTGGCGGTCGAGGCCCTGCACGCCACGGACCTGCTCGGCGTCAGCCGGGCGACGGCGCGCGGAGCGGGCACGGGGCCGCTGCACGCGCGGCTCTCGGCGCTGGTGGCCGAGGAGCTGACGGCCGCAGAGCTCGCCGAGCGGGCTCAGAGCGTCTTGCGGAACCCCAGGTAGGAGACGCGCTCCCAGTCGTCGTCGAGGTCGAACAGCGGCTGGTAGCCGAGGGAGAGGTACAGCCCGACGGCCTCCGGCTGCCGGGCCCCGGTGGTGAGCACGATGTTCGCGATCCCGCGCCGCGCCGCCTCGGCCTCGAGCTCGGCCATCACGCGGCGCGCGAGGCCCCTGCGGCGGTACGAGGAGTGCGTCCACACGCGCTTCACCTCGACCGTGTCGTCGTCCTCGCGCATGAACGCGCCGCCCGCGACGGGCTCGCCGTCCACCAGCAGCAGCAGGAACGTGCCGCCGTGCGCGGCGCTGAACCGTTCGGCCGGGTAGCGGGACAGCTCCACCGACGACGGGATGCCGTCGTTCAGCCCGTAGCGCTCGTCGTACTCGCGCGACAGCTCGGCGACGAGCGGCGCGGCGATGGCGTCGTCGGGGGAGGTCACCAGCACGACGGCTGATGCGGCGAAGTCGGCAGTCTGTTCGGTCACTGATCGACGATAACCCGCGCCGCGCATCCCATCCACCGCGTCGTCACAGTTCGTCGTGTTTAAGTGCGCGTGACTGCGGAATCAGTGCAATAAATCCGGAAACCTGTACGAAATCTCCGCGAAAAACTGCGTTGCACGCGTGAATTAGTGTGAATGAACCGCCCCGCGGCTGAGGTATGCTCCCATCACCCGCACCTGCATCCCTGCACAGGAAGAAGGACGAACAACATCATGCGCATCCGATCCGTGGCCACCGTGGCCGCCATCGCCGCCGTTGGAGCGCTCGCGCTCAGCGGCTGTGTCGACAACTCCACGCCCGCCGACAGCAGCTCACCGTCGAGCGCGTCGGGCGTGAAGAAGGACGACACCCTCGCCGGACAGCTGCCGGCCGACATCAAGAAGGCCGGAAAGCTCACCGTCGGCATGGACAACACCTACCCGCCGAACGAGTACAAGGACGACAGCGGCCAGCCCGCCGGCTGGGAGGTGGAGCTGACCAACGCCATCGCGGCCAAGCTCGGCCTGAAGGTCGACTTCGCCATCGCGAAGTTCGACAACATCATCCCGAGCATCACCGGTGGCAAGGACGACTTCGGGATGTCCTCGTTCACCGACACGACCGAGCGCGAGAAGCAGGTCGACTTCGTCAACTACTACACCGCCGGCATCATGTGGGCATCGGCCAAGGGCAAGACGGTCGACCCCGACAACGCCTGCGGTCTCAAGGTCGCCGTCCAGGCCACCACCTACGAGGACACCGACGAGGTCCCCGCCAAGTCCAAGGCGTGCACCGACGCCGGCAAGCCCGCCATCCAGGGCCTCCGGTTCGACACCCAGGATGCGGCCACCAACGCCGTCGTCCTCGGCCAGGCCGACGCGCTCAGCGCCGACTCGCCGGTGACCCTGTACGCCATCTCCAAGTCGAGCGGCAAGCTGCAGGCAGCAGGCAAGGCGTTCGAGGTCGCACCGTACGGTCTGCCGGTCAAGAAGGACTCCAAGCTGACGCCGGTGCTGCAGAAGACGGTCCAGGCCCTGATCGACGACGGTACGTACGGCAAGATCCTCGACAAGTGGGGCGTCGCCGACGGCGCCGTCACCACCGCCGAGATCAACGCCGCCTCGAAGGGCTGAGTGAGATGACCCTGGGCAACCAGGACCGGCCCTGTCTCTTATACACCCCTCCGAGCCCCCGAGACGGTAACTCTCCTCTCG